>JAMOLT010000001.1 GCA_027068915.1 Sedimenticola sp.
GAGCGGGTTTTCAACACCGGCTCCCTGTTTGCTCCTGAACGGTTGCCCCTGAAAGAGATTCTGGATCTGGTGCAGAAAGTCTATACCGGCACCGTCGGCTCGGAATACATGCACATTACCGACACGGTGGAAAAACGCTGGATCCAGCAACGCCTGGAAACCTACCGCACCCGCCCGGAGTTGTCCGCAGGCGACAAGCGCTGGATACTGCGCATGCTCACCGCCGCCGAAGGCCTGGAAAAATATCTGCATACCCGTTATGTGGGGCAGAAACGCTTCTCCCTGGAGGGCGGGGAATCCCTCATCCCCTTGCTGGACGAACTCATCCAGCGCGCCGGGCGTGACGGCATCGAAGAAGCGGTGATCGGCATGGCCCACCGGGGTCGCCTGAACGTACTGACCAACATCATCGGCAAGCCTCCCGCAGACATCTACGACGAGTTTCAGGGCACTCGCAAGAGCCATGGCGTGATGACCTCCGGCGACGTCAAATACCACAAGGGATTTTCCAGCAGCATCGAGACCAAAGGAGGATTGATGCATGTCGTGCTGGGCTTCAACCCCTCCCACCTGGAAATCATCAGCCCGGTAGTGGAAGGTTCTGTACGCGCCCGCCAGCGCCGCCGCCGGGACAGCCATGGCGATAAGGTGCTGCCCATCGTTCTTCATGGCGATGCCGCCTTCGCCGGACAAGGCGTAGTCATGGAAACCCTGAACATGTCCCAGGCCCGGGGGTTCAGCACCGGCGGCACGGTGCATATCGTCATCAACAACCAGATCGGCTTTACCACCAGCGACCCCCTGGACAGCCGCTCCACCACCTATTGCAGCGACGTGGCGAAAATGGTGCAGGCGCCCATTTTCCATGTCAACGGCGATGACCCCGAAGCCGTCATCTTCGTCACCCGCCTGGCCCTGGACTACCGCAATCATTTTCACAAGGACGTGGTCATCGACCTGGTCTGCTACCGCCGCCAGGGGCACAACGAGGCCGATGAACCGGCCGTGACCCAGCCCGTCATGTACCAGAAGATCCGCATGCACCCCACCACCCGCACCCTGTACGCGGAGCGGCTGCTGGCCGAAGGCGTGGTCACTCCCGAGCAGGCGGAGCACATGATCGAATACTACCGCTCCGAACTGGACAAGGGCGAGATCGTCAGCCGCCCGGTATTCTGCGAGATCAACAACCCCTACCGCGTGGACTGGCGCCCCTTTCAGTACACGCGCTGGGACCACCCGACGGATACCTGCATCTCCCTGGATAACATACAGCGGCTATATGAGAAGCTTCTGGATTTCCCCGACGGATTCAAGCTCCACCCCCGCGTGCAGCGCATCATGGAAGACCGGCAGCACATGATGCAGGGAGAACAGCTCAGCGACTGGGGGTTTGCGGAAAACCTGGCCTACGCCAGCCTCGTGGACCAGGGCCATCCGGTGCGTATGTCCGGCCAGGACTGCCGCCGGGGCACCTTTTTCCACCGCCATGCCATGGTGGTGGATCAGGAAACCGGCGAGAAATACATCCCCCTGCAGCACATCAATCCCGACAAAGGCGCTTTCGGCATCGTCGATTCCCTGCTGTCGGAAGAAGCGGTTCTGGCTTTTGAATATGGCTACGCCACGGCGGAGCCCAACACCCTGACCATCTGGGAAGCCCAGTTCGGCGATTTCGCCAACGGCGCCCAGGTGGTCATCGACCAGTTCATCGCCTCCGCCGGTTCCAAGTGGGGACTGCTGTGCGGGCTGACCATGCTGCTCCCCCACGGCTACGAGGGCCAGGGGCCGGAGCACTCCTCCGCCCGCATCGAACGCTATATGCAGCTCTGCGCCGAACAAAATATCCAGGTCTGTATTCCCAGCACACCTGCGCAGATGTTTCATCTGCTGCGACGCCAGGCCATCCGCCCCTACCGGCGCCCCCTGGTGGTCATGACGCCCAAAAGCCTGTTGCGCCACCCCATGGCAACCTCGCCTCTGGACGCCTTCACCCAGGGAGGCTTCCATACGGTAATCAACGAAACCGATTTACTGGATAAGGAAAGCATCACCCAGGTGATCATGTGCAGCGGAAAGATCTACTACGAACTGCTGGAGGCCAGGCAGGCCCGGGGACTGGAGAATGTCGCCCTGGTGCGCATCGAGCAGCTCTACCCTTTTCCCCGGGCGGACTTCGACGCCATGGTAGCCAGCTACCCCAACGCCTGGAGTTTCGTCTGGTGCCAGGAAGAACCCCAGAACCAGGGCGCCTGGGATCAGATCAAGCACCGCTTCTCCCGCATCATTCGGGACAACAAGAAACAGGTGTTCTATGTCGGGCGTAAAGCGGCGGCCGCCCCCGCTACGGGTTATTATCCCGTGCACGTGGAAGAGCAGAAAAAGATCATCGACGATGCCCTGAGCGGGCACTTCGACCCGGAAATAAACCAGAGGATGATATAGATGTCCAATATCGAGATTCGTGTTCCCACCCTGCCGGAATCCGTCACTGACGCCACCGTCTTGAATTGGCGAAAAAAACCCGGAGACGCCGTACAGCGCGATGAGAACCTGCTGGATCTGGAAACCGACAAGGTGGTACTCGAAGTTCCATCCCCCATAGACGGGGTAGTGGCGGAAATTCATGCCCAAGAAGGCGATCTGGTGGAAGCCGACGATGTGCTGGCGATCATCACGCCGGGGAAGCCAGCGGTGCGCGACACCCCCTCCCCCAGCGAGGAACCGGAGAAGGCGGACACCAAGGCCGCTCCTGCAGCAGAACCCGTCCTCACGCCGGCGGTACGCCGCCTGGTCAAGGAACTGCACCTCGACCCGGCGCAAATCCCCGGCAGCGGCAAGGATGGACGCATCCTCAAGTCTGATGTGATGGCATACCTGGACAAACAAACTTCCAGCAAGGATCCCGATGCCGAAACCGTGGCCAGCACCCTGGACACGCCCCAGCCGCAGAGCGAGATGCATGCCGAGCAACGCGTACCCATGAGCCGTCTGCGCGCCCGCATTGCCGAACGCCTGGTGCAGGCGCAACAAACCGCAGCAATTCTCACCACTTTCAACGAAGTCAATCTACAGGCGGTCAGCGATTTGCGCAGCCAGTACCGGGAAAGGTTCGAACAGCAACATCAGGTGCGCCTGGGCTTCATGTCTTTCTTCATCAAGGCCAGCATCGAAGCATTGAAGAAATTCCCCTTGCTCAACGCCAGTGTGGATGGCACAGACATCATTTATCACGGGTATTACGATATCGGTATCGCCGTAGGCTCTCCCCGCGGCCTGGTGGTTCCCATTCTGCGCAATGCCGACCAGCTGTCTTTCGCCGAAATCGAAAAATCCATCAGACAGTATGGGCAAAAGGCCCAGGACGGCAGCCTCAGCTATGAAGAACTGAGCGGCGGAACCTTCACCATCTCCAACGGTGGCGTATATGGCTCCATGCTCTCGACCCCCATCCTGAATCCGCCCCAAAGCGGAATCCTCGGCATGCACAACATCATTCAGCGCCCGGTTGCGGAAAACGGCGAAGTAGTGATCCGCCCCATGATGTACCTGGCCCTTTCCTACGATCATCGCATCGTGGACGGCAAGGAAGCCGTGCAGTTCCTGGTTTCCATCAAGGAAAACCTGGAAGATCCTGCACGGTTGCTGCTGGACATTTGAGATGAGCACCATACGCCAGGAAGATTTCATCCAGAGCATTCAGGACGCCTTGCAGTTCATTTCCTACTATCACCCCCTGGATTTTATTCAGGCGGTGGGTGATGCCTGGGAAAAAGAACAAGCACCGGCGGCCAGGGACGCCCTGGCGCAGATACTGGCCAATTCCCGCCTGTGCGCGCAGGGGCACCGCCCGGTCTGCCAGGACACCGGCGTAGTGGTGGTGTTTCTCAAAATCGGCATGAATGTACATTGGCATTGCGAGCTGGATGTGGAAGAGATGGTGAACGAGGCCGTGCGCCGCGCCTATACTGATCCCGACAACACCCTGCGCGCATCCATGGTCGATCCACCCTATGGTGCGCGCAAGAATACCGGGGACAATACGCCAGCCATCATTCACACACAGATCGTCAGTGGCGACAAGGTAGAAATCGCCGTGGCCGCCAAGGGCGGCGGCTCGGAGAACAAGGCCAGGTTCGCCGTGCTCAACCCGAATGACGACCTGGTAGACTGGGTGGTCGATACAGTTCCCACCCTGGGCGCGGGCTGGTGCCCCCCTGGCATTCTCGGCATTGGCATCGGCGGCACGGCGGAAAAAGCCATGCTACTGGCAAAAGAGTCGCTGCTAAGCCCCGTGAACATTCAGGAGCTGGCAGACCGGGGGGCAGAAAACTATCTGGAAGAACTGCGCCTGGAGATCTATCACAAGGTCAACGCCCTGGGCATCGGCGCGCAAGGCCTGGGAGGGCTGACCACGGTGGTTGACGTAAAGATCCTGGACTACCCGACCCATGCCGCTTCCTTGCCGGTTGCCCTCATCCCCAATTGCGCCGCCACCCGCCATATCGAATTCACTCTCGATGGCAGCGGCCCCGCGGAGTTCATCCCCCCGCGCCTGGAAGACTGGCCCAAGGTGGCCTGGAAGGCCAGCCCGGACGCCATCAAGGTCGATCTGGACAACCTCGACGCGGCACAGGTGGCGAGCTGGAAACCTGGCGACCGCCTGCTCCTGTCCGGCAAGATGCTCACCGGACGGGATGCGGCCCACAGGCGCATCAAAGAACTGCTGGACGCCGGAGAACCTTTACCTCCCGGCGTGGACTTCCGCAACCGGCTTATCTACTACGTCGGCCCCGTGGCGGCGGTGGATGACGAAGTCGTCGGCCCTGCCGGCCCCACCACCGCCACGCGCATGGACAAATTCACCGACATGATGCTGGGCGAACTGGGGCTGCTGGGAATGATCGGCAAGGCCGAACGCGGGCCGGAGGCCATCGCCGCCATCAAGCAGCACGGGGCCAGTTACCTCATCGCCGTAGGCGGCGCCGCCTATCTGGTGTCCCGGGCCATACGCAAGGCGCGGGTGCTGGCCTTCGAGGATCTGGGCATGGAAGCGATCCACGAATTTGAAGTGGAAGACATGCCGGTGCTGGTAGCGGTAGACAGCAACGGGGAGTCCGTCCACCAGAGCGGTCCCGCCGAATGGCGCATCAGGATTTCAGAAATAGGCGGAATGTGACAGCGCAATCACTTCTCTTCCCCAGGGGTTTTTGCAGAAGAAATGGACAATGCATGCAGCTCATCCGAAGCAATTTGCTCTTGCACTGTTGCCATCACCAGGCGATGACGCTGTATCAGGCTTTTCCCTTCAAACACGGCACTCACTATGGCGGCTTCAAAATGACGGCCATCTCCACTCACAGTTACCTGGGCATCCGGAATACCGGCCTTGATCAGTTCTTCGATTTTGCTTGTTTCCATGTTTACAGCTCCCGTGTTGCCAGGAATTTCACTTCCGGCCAGCGTTCTTCAGTCAAATTGAGATTCACCCTGGTGGGAGCGAGATAGACCAGCTGATCATCCCCATCCAGGGCCAGATTATCATGCGCCTTGGTGCGAAAGCGTTTCATCACGGCTTCATCATCACACTGCACCCAACGTGCAGTATAAACATTGATGGGCTCAACAATGGCTTCCACACCATACTCGGATTTGAGCCGCGCCGCCGCCACTTCGAATTGCAACACCCCCACAGCGCCGAGAATCATGTCATTGTTGCGCAGGGGACGAAACACCTGAGTCGCGCCTTCTTCACACAGCTGCAGCACGCCTTTCTGCAATGCCTTCATCTTCAGTGGATCCTTCAGCACCACCCGCCGGAACAGTTCCGGCGCAAAGTATGGTACTCCTTCGTATTTCAGGTTCTCGCCTTCTGTAAAGGTATCACCAATCTGAATGGTGCCGTGATTGTGCAGGCCGATGATGTCGCCGGGAAAAGCCTCTTCCACCTGGCGCCGGGCATCCGCCTGAAAGGTGATGGCGTTGGAAACCTGCACGGTCTTGTTGATCCGCACATGCTTCATCTTCATGCCTTTACGATAGCTGCCCGAGCAGACGCGCAGAAAAGCAATGCGGTCACGATGGGCCGGATCCATATTGGCCTGGATCTTGAAAACGAAGCCGGTAAATTTTTCTTCTCCCGGATCGACCAGGCGCTGCTGGGTGCAGCGCGGCTGGGGGGGAGGCGCATATTCCACGAAAGCATCCAGCAACTCCCGAACCCCGAAATTGTTGATGGCGGAACCGAAAAACACCGGCGTCTGTTCACCACGCAAATAGGCCTCTAGATCCAGTTCATGACTGGCGCCGCGCACCAGTTCGATTTCTTCCTTCAGCTCCTCTATCTCATGTACGCCCAGCACTTCGGTCAGTTCGGGATTGTCCAGACCGGTAATGGTTTTCCCTTCCAGCACATGATCACCGTGAGAGGCACTGAACAAATGGGTGGTCTCCGTGCGCAGATCGATGACCCCTTTCAACCGCTTGCCCATGCCAATGGGCCAGGTGACTGGCGCGCAGGCGATGCCCAACACTTGTTCAATTTCATCGAGGATTTCGATGGGATCGCGCCCTTCCCGATCCAGCTTGTTGACGAAGGTGAGAATGGGGGTATCGCGCATGCGGCACACTTCCATGAGCTTGATGGTGCGCGCCTCGACGCCTTTGGCCACATCGATAACCATCAGGGCCGAATCCACAGCCGTCAGGGTGCGATAGGTATCTTCCGAAAAATCTTCATGGCCCGGCGTATCCAGCAGGTTGACAATGCGCTCCCGGTAGGGAAACTGCATTACGGACGAGGTGACGGAAATGCCCCGCTCCTTCTCCATCTCCATCCAGTCGGAAGTGGCATGGCGCGCAGCCTTGCGCCCCTTTACCGTACCCGCAAGCTGAATCGCGCCGCCAAACAGCAGCAGTTTTTCCGTGAGCGTGGTTTTGCCCGCATCCGGGTGCGAGATAATGGCAAAGGTTCTGCGCTTGCCAAGCTCGCTCGCTATATCGGCCATGTCGATCTCTGTAATTCTGAAAGGGCGGGAATTATACCCTATTCGGATCAGGGGTCTGCAGCCATTCCAAACGCACCGCTGTATGGTATATTTGCGCCCATAAAACTGCTTATGAGGACATTCACTAATGAAAAAGACCCTGCTTACCCTGGGCCTGCTGGCCACTGCCTGGAGCGTCAACGCCGCCGACCCGGAGCTGGCGAAGGCCATCATCAAGGAAAAATGCCACTTATGCCATGGCATGGAAGGAGAGTCCTCCAACGCCATCTATCCACGTCTGGCCGGGCAAAACCACAATTACCTGGTCAAGCAGCTGAAAAACTTTCGTGACGGCAAGCGAAAAAGTGACACCATGAACGAAATGACAAAAGGTCTTCTGGATGAGGAAATAGAAGCGCTTGCGAAGTATTTCAGCGCCAAACCCGCACTCTCGCACCGGGTACGGGACAAGGGATTTTCCGCAGTAGGCGAATACCTGTACAAGAAAGGCAACAAGTACTCCGGAATTCCCTCCTGCAAATCCTGTCATGGGGAACTCGGTCAAGGCAGCGATGACCTGCCCCGGCTCGCGGGACAGCACAAGCGCTATGTCGCCGATCAGCTACATGCATTTGGTGAGCGCATCAGAACCAACGACAACACCATCATGCATACCATCGCCAACAAGCTGACCGAACTGGAGATCGAGGCACTGGCGCTTTATGTGAGTGGGATCAAGGTAGAGGAGCCAGAAGAGTCAGAAGCCGCCAAGGAGCCTGAACAACGGCAGTTGTAACTACTTCAAAAGCGAATCAGCTGCAGCAGCTCCCGGTATTTGTCAGGGGCATCTTCAGGAGCTGCTATCAGCCAGTGAAAAATATGCGGATCAGCCTCCCGCAACAGGTGGCGGAAGGCGATCTGTATCTGTTCCGTCTGATGGTCGTGGCGTTCATGCAAAAAATGCTCGAGCAGACAGTCCAGCTCCAGCATACCTCGCCGACATTGCCATTTCAGCCGTTCCTTTTCCTTGAAAGGAAGTTTGCTCACACGGATTTTTTCAGCATCAGGTTGCGAATATGCCCGATTGCCCGCGTAGGATTCAGGTGCTTGGGGCAGGCGTCCACACAATTCATTATGGTGTGGCAACGAAATACCTTGTAAGGCCCATCCAGAGCATCCAGGCGCTCATCTTCCGCCTGGTCCCGGCTATCGGCGAGAAAGCGCCAGGATGACAGCAGTGCCTGGGGACCCAGGAACTTTTGCGGATTCCACCAGAAAGAAGGGCAGGAGGTGGAACAGCAGCCGCACAGGATGCATTCCCACAGCCCGTCCAGCCTGGCACGCTGCTCCGGAGTCTGCAGATTTTCCTGTTCGGGCACCGGATCCTTGCGTTTCAACCAGGGATCAACCGCATGATACTGATGGTAGAAATCACTCATGTCCACCACCAGATCTCGAGTTACCGGACGGCCCGGGAGAGGGCGAATCACTACCGGGCCATTTTCATAGTCCGAGACCGGCGTGATGCAGGCCAGCTGGTTCCTGCCATTGACATTGACACCATCCGAGCCACATACACCTTCACCGCAGGAATGGCGAAAAGCAAAGGACTCATCCCGGCTCTTGATCTCCAGCAATACATCCCGCAGCATCATGCCCCTTTCCACTTCCACCGCAAAAGACTGCATGCGCGGCTCCTGATCCACATCCGGGTTGAAACGGTAGATCTGAAATTCCATCAGTACACCCTCGGCTTTGGCGGGAAGCTATCGACACTCAGGGGCTTGGTACGCACAGGCTTGTAGTCCAGCCTGTCTTCTTCCAGAAAATACAGGCTGTGACGCATCCAGTTCCTGTCATCACGCTCCGGGTAGTCCGGGCGGGAATGCGCCCCCCTGCTCTCCTTGCGATGCAGCGCCGCAGTGACAATGGATATGCCCACATCAATAAGGTTCTCCAGCTCAAAAGCCTCGATACGGGCAGTATTAAAAGTGCGGCTGGTATCGGCAAGGCGCACATCCTCCAGGCGGTGACGAATATCCCTGACTTTGTCCACACCCTCCCGCATGATTTCATCGGTACGAAAAACACCTGCATGATCTTCCATGACCTTGCGGAATTCGCTGCGCAATTCGGCCACTGTTATCCCTTCTCCTGATATATCGAAGCGCTGGAAGCGCGCCATGGCGCACTCTTCGCTGCTGCTGTCAGTAAGGCGATGACGGGGGTGTTCCCCCAGATATTCCAAAATATCCAGCCCGGACAACCGCCCGAACACCAGAATATCCAGCAACGAGTTGCCACCAAGACGATTCGCGCCATGCACAGACACACAGGCACACTCCCCGGCAGCATATAAACCCTGCACCACTTCTTCCGGCCCGTGATGCGCGGGAGCCACCACTCGCCCAAAGCGGTCGGAAGGAATTCCGCCCATGACATAATGCGCGGTGGGATATACGGGGATGGGTTCAAAGGCGGGATCCACACCGAGGAAGATCTTGCTGGTTTCCCGAATGCCTGGCAGGCGTTTGGCGACCACTTCCTCCCCCAGATGATCGACCTTGAGCAACACATAGTCCTTGTTCGGCCCGCAGCCCCGGCCTTCCCGCACCTCGGTGACGATGGCTCTGGCCACCACATCACGGCTGGCGAGGTCTTTCGCGCTAGGGGCATAGCGTTCCATGAAACGCTCACCTTCGCTGTTGATGAGGTAGCCGCCTTCACCCCTTGAGGCTTCGGTAATCAGCATCCCCCGCCCGGCAACGCCGGTAGGATGAAACTGGAAGAACTCCATATCCTGCAAGGGGACACCGGCGCGCAAGGCCATGGCCATCCCGTCACCGGTGTTGATATGCGCATTGCTGGTGGTGCGAAACACCTGGCCACAGCCGCCGGTGGCGAGCAGGGTCGCACGGGCGTTCAGGATCATGGGCTCGCCCGAGGCGATATCCATCACCAACGCGCCCGTCACGCCGCCTTCTGCATCCTGCAGTAAATCAATGGCGAAATACTCTGTGAAAAAATGACTGCGCGCCTTGATGTTCTGCTGGTAGAGGGTGTGCAGGATGGCATGGCCGGTGCGGTCTGCCGCTGCACAGGTGCGGCTCGCCTGCTCTTTGCCAAAATCACGGCTTTGCCCACCAAAGGGGCGCTGGTAGATCTTGCCGCTGTCCAGGCGGGAAAAAGGCACACCATTGTGTTCCAGCTCATACACCGTGGGGATGGCTTCCCGGCACATGAATTCAATGGCATCCTGATCACCAAGATAGTCTGAACCCTTTACGGTGTCGAACATATGCCAGTGCCAGCTATCATCATTTACATTCCCCAGGGCGGCATTGACTCCCCCCTGGGCGGCCACGGTATGGGAGCGTGTGGGAAAAACCTTGGACACCACCGCCACCCGCATATCCGCCTTCGCCAACTGTACTGCTGCATTCAGCCCGGCGCCGCCGGCTCCAATGATGAGCACATCAAAATTTCTTCGTATTAAACTCATAGCACGCCCATCAGTATTGAAAGAACCCACAGCCCACAGATCAGTACAAACACAAATACCGCCGCCAGCATACCAAGGCGCAGGCCTGCCGGCTTGATATAGTCCAGAATCACATCCCGCACACCAATCCATGCATGCAGCAGCAGGAAAAGAAAAAACAGCGCCGTCGCCAACCACATGCCCGGATTTCCCACCCAGCCCTTCAGCGCCTGATGGTCGACAGGGGGGGCAGCAATCAGGTAGGCAAGGACATAGATGAAGAACCCCGCCAGATAGACGGCACTGGCGCGCTGCCACATCCAGGCGCGGAAGCCGGATAGGTGACGGCTCATGACAGCCCCCACAACAGCAGCAAGGCCAGGACGGGGGCGGCTGCCAGCACTGCCCATGCCGTCTGGCGATACCAGGGAGCCTGCACCCCCAGGTGAATATCGATCAACAGATAACGTATACCCGCAAGGAAATGGTGGGCCAGCGCCCACAGCAACAAAAGCAACCCCCCTTGCATCAATGGCTGCTGCGATAGCACCTGCACCTGAGCAAAGCCCTCCTGATCCGACAGCGCCAGGGCCAGCAGCGCAATGGCAAAGGGAAGCGCAAGAAACAGCAGTACTCCCGCGGCACGATGGGCAATAGACATAACGCCGGCAACAGGCAAACGGATCTGCAACAGATTGAGAAATACGGGTCTGGGCTCGCCTGGCATCATAGTGTCCACTATCGGTCTTGTTGAGTAATACTAACCCGGCAGCCCGATGTATTGGGTTGCCATGTTATAAAAACCTCTGACCAAGTCACGGATTCGCATCTTGTGTCCGGACTTGATCAGAGGTTCTGTAACGAGTTCACAGATTCTGCTGCATTTTCCCGCAATAGCCGAAACAGTTTTTTGCCGGCGCCTGCGGGTTTCCCAGTATCTTTTTCCCGAATGGCGCCGCGGATCAAACTGCGGATCTGCTGCCGGTCCACATGAGGAAACTGCTGCAAATACTGCTCCAAGGCCACATCTCCCTGGGAGATCAGGCGGTCACGCCATTTTTCCAACACATGGAAATGCCGGTTCTCTTCAGAGTGCTTGCTGTTTCTGGTGTCAAACCAGTTGCAAATGTATTCCAGATCCTGTTTCTGCAGCAGTTTGGTCAAATATTTGATTTCCCGGTTGCGGCCGCTGGAGGCCTTCATCGCGGAAGCACGCTGCACACCGGCTAGAAACTTATCGTCCAGCCTCAGCCTGGCACGGTCGCCTTCACCAAGATCGATGATTTCCACTACCATCTTCTGCAGCCGGGCCAACTCACGTTTCAACTGGGTTTTGTTGGGGCGAATGGCCAGGCCATCTTCGTCCACCTCTCTCATGCCGCCTCCATATGGGCAATGCGTAGCTGCAGATTGCTATTGCCACGAAACTCGTTGATATCCAATTGATAAGCCATCAGCAGCATTTTTGGCAAAGGTGGCGGGCAAACCATAACCAGATTGAAACCAATAGCATCGACAAGCCGGCTGCCGCCTCGGGGTTGCACGACCAGTTTCCAGTGCTTGTCCTGCAACTGGCGCTGCTGGATTACCTCGAACTCGCCGTGAAAAACCGGCTCCGGAAACCCTTGTCCCCAGGGGCCGCCCTGCGCTACAAGATGAGCCAGATCCAGGTTCATGTCCTGCGGCATAATTTCCCCATCAGATTCTATCACTGCTTCAAACCCTTTCCCGCCAAGCAATTTGCACACGACGCTGTTGAGCAAGCTCCTGAATTCATCCAGACGATGCGCTTCCAAGGTCAGGCCCGCAGCCATGGCGTGACCGCCAAATCTCGACAACAAGCCCGGTGAAGCAGCGGCAATCTCATCCAGCACATCGCGGATATGCACCCCCGGAATGGAACGGGCGGAGCCCTTGATTTCACCATCTTCACCAGGGGCGAAGGCGATCACCGGCCGGTGATAACGATCCTTGATGCGCGACGCCAGAATGCCGATCACTCCCTGGTGCCAGCTATCGTCGTACAAACAAAGCCCGTGGGGAAGATCCGCCTCTTTCAGCAACAGCTGTTCAAGAAGCGTCTCTGCCTGCTGGCGCATGCTGTCTTCTATCTGGCGGCGCTCATGATTGAGCTGATCCAGCTTTGCCGCCAGCGTTCTGGCAACGGACAGATCTTCCGCCAACAGGCATTCGATGCCAATCGACATATCATCCAGGCGACCGGCGGCATTCAGTCGTGGCGCCACGGCAAAACCAAGATCCGCCGCCTGCACCCGTTGCTGATTACGCCCGGCCGCTTCTAGCAAGGCGGTAATGCCGGGACGGCAGCGGCCCCCACGGATGCGCACCAGCCCCTGGTGCACCAGAATGCGATTGTTATGCTCCAGGGGAACCACATCGGCGACCGTACCCAGGGCCAGCAAATCCAGATAATCCCCCATATTCGGTTTGGCCCGCGTTTCAAACCATCCCTGCTCCCGCAACAAGGCGCGCAGTGCCAGCAGCACATAGAAGATGACACCCACACCAGCCGTTGATTTTGCCGGAAAATCGCTACCGGGGAGATTGGGATTGACCATGGCGGCCACTTCCGGCAACACCGGGCCGGGCAAGTGGTGATCCGTGACAATGACCTTGATGCCAAGTGCATTGGCGGCTGCTACGCCATCTACACTGGAAACGCCGTTGTCCACGGTAATGATCAGATCCGGCGCTTTCTGCGCTGCCAGTTCGATAATTTCCGGGGTCAATCCGTAGCCACATTCAAAACGATTGGGCACCAGATAATCCACCTGCTCCGCCCCCATGGCGCGCAAGGCAAGGAGACAAAGGGCAGTGCTGGTGGCGCCATCACAATCGAAATCGCCAATCACCAGAATGCGCTGCCCCTCCTGCATCGCATGAAAGATCAGCTGCGCCGCCTGCTCCCCTCCGTCCATCAATTCCACAGGCAATAAGGAACGCAGCCCAAGATCAAGCTCGGCCGCACTCTGCACTCCGCGACTGGCGTATACCCGGTTGAGAACAGGGTGCAGATCCGGCAGCAGCTTTCCCTCCGGCGCCAACACTGCGCGGGAAACAATGGTCTTTTGCATGGCTGGAAATGATACACTTGTTACGGCTTGGATTCAGCAATTCCTGGCCATGCAAACCATCCGGACACAGCTCTCAGACATGTACACTCCCCAATGGTCAGAACACTCTTTCGCCACGGCAAACACTCTCGTGGATGGAGAAGTGCATATCTGGCGCTTCCCACTGGATCTTGAGCTATCCAGCAGTTCGCTAAGCCCGGAGGAAAAACAGCGGCTTGCCTCAATCAAACGTCCCCGGGCAGCCCGCCACTATCGAAGCACCAGATTTTATCTGCGCAGTATTCTTGCCTCCTATCTGGGCGCAGAGCCTGCTGTGCTGGAGTTTTCCATCGAGGCAGGAGGAAAGCCTCATCTTCAACACCCCCGGCTGCAGTTCAACCTCTCTCACAGCCATAGCCTGGGGCTGCTGGCCGTCAGCGCACAGCATCCCGTGGGAGTGGATCTGGAGAAAATCCGCCCATTGAAGTACGCCCAAAACATCGCCAAACGACTGTTCCCAAAAAACATTCGGGAGCAGCTGTCAGACATGGACGGCGATAACCAGCAGCTGCTGTTTTTTCAGCAATGGACAGCCATGGAAGCCCGCCAGAAAACCTTGGGACGGGGAATTTTCGATACTCCCGTAGCTGCCGACGCCATTCATTGTCAGCATTTCATGGCAGACCGGGGTTTTGTGGCTGCGGTGGCGACAGAATCTGCCCATGAAAAGCCGATACCACGATTTTTCAACAGCCCCAGAACGGCGTATGATGCTGCCTGATTTGCTCCCAAGACAACGGCACCTACCATCATGGATTTGATACAGATTGTCCTTCTGGCACTGATTCAGGGACTCACCGAATTCCTGCCCATATCCAGCTCCGCCCATCTGATTCTGGCACCCTATGTGTTTGGATATGCAGACCAGGGACTGGCTTTCGACCTGGCCGTACATTTGGGAACCCTGCTCGCCGTGGTGTTGTACTTCCGCAAGGAAATTATATTGATGCTGCAGGATTGGTTTTCGTCCCTCGCCCCTTCCGGAAAGCCCACCGCCAACAGCCGCCTCGGATGGGCCATCATCCTCGCCACCATCCCGGTAATGCTGGTTGGCGTATTGATAAAGGATCTGGTGGAGCACGAACTGCGTGCGCCACAAGTCATCGCCGCCACCACCATCATCATCGGCCTGCTGTTGTGGTGGGCAGACCGCTATTCAAAACGCAACCTGGATATCACCAGCATGAACCTGAAGCACGCCTTGTTCATCGGCGCAGCCCAGGCTCTGGCCCTGATCCCCGGCACCTCCCGTTCCGGCATCACCATGGCCGCAGCCCTGATGCTGGGCTATTCCAGGGAAGCAGCATCACGCTTTTCCTTCCTGCTTTCCATTCCCACGATCCTGGCATCGGTACTCTGGGTGGGCAAGGATCTTTTCACCGCAGCGGAAGCTGTGAACTGGGGCGACCTGGCACTGGGAATACTGCTGTCCTTCGTCGCTGCCTACACCACCATCCATTTCTTTTTGCGCTTCATCGAACGCATCGGCATGGCGCCTTTTGCTATCTACAGGCTGATTCTGGGCACAGTGATTCTGGGCTTTCTGTACCTGTAGTCTGCAGGCGCTCAGCCCGCAAGAGCCAGAATGCGTTCCCTGGCCACCAGCACCGTAACTTCCGTGCCTTCTGATATCAACCCTTCACCCTGAATGTGGGGCTGATCCAGCAACAGGGTTTCATTGCCCACCTTGACACCGTAACGCACAATGCTGCCCAAAAATTCCGTGTGCGCGATGACTCCCGGCAGCTCGATATGAGCATCATCCGACACCACCCTGCCGCAATGGATGCTGGCATTTTGCGGGCGGAAGACAATGGAGCGTTGGCCCCGACCTTCGATATCCATGGGAAAGGTCACGCCGCTGTCTGAAACAAATACCTTGCGTCCGTTTTCTTCCATGATATTGCCCGGCAGGATATTGGCCGTGCCGAGGAACCGCGCCACGAACAGGTTGGCGGGGTTGTCATACAGTTCCATTGGCGTTCCCAACTGCTGCAAGTAACCATCATTGAGCACCGCCATGCGGTCGGAGGTGGTGTTCGCTTCTTCCTGGTCGTGGGTAACGAAGATGGTAGTCAACTGCAGGCGCTGTTGCAGGGCGCGGATGTCCCGGCGCATCTGGATGCGCAGGTTGGCGTCAAGATTGGACAACGGCTCATCCAGCAGCAACACCTTGGGCTCCACCACGATGGTGCGGGCAATGGCCACCCGCTGCTGCTGGCCACCGGAAAGCTGGGAGGGCCGCCGATCTGCAAGATCCACCAACCCTACCAGTTCCAGCGCCTCATCTACCCTGCGACGGATTTCAGCAGCCGCAAGGCGTCGCTCCTCCAGGCCAAAAGCCACATTCTTGCGCACGGTCATATGCGGCCACAGGGCATAGCTCTGAAACACCATGCCCAGGTTGCGCTCCCAGGGAGGCAGATTCACCACATCCTCTCCACCAATCAGAATCTGGCCACTGGGCTTGGGACCAAACCCGGCCACGGCGCGCAACAAGGTGGACTTGCCGCTGCCGGAAGGCCCGAGAAAGGCGAAAAACTCACCCGGCGCAATATCCAGGCTGATATCCTTCAGCACCTCGTTGTCACCGAAGGCCAGGCCCAGGTTTCTGATGGAAATATCCACTGGCTCTGTGCTCATTTCACTTCCTCTGCAATTTGTCTTTCCGCAGTACGCTGCTGGTGGCTGCGTTCGATCACCCGATGAGAGAAATAGGTGCCCAGCCCCACAATCACCACGGCAATAATGCCCAGCGCGGCCCCGGCGCCGCGCCCGGAAGCGGATTGCATAAACTCATAGATGCCGAAGGCCAGGGGCGCATCGGACTCCTGGGACACCAGCATGATGGTGGCGGACAGCTCCACAGACGCCGTGGCGAAACTGGTGACGAAACCGGCAATCATGCCACCGCTCATCAGCGGCACCACCACCCGCCATACCGTGCGGGAGCGGGTGGCCCCGAGATTTTGCGCCGCTTCCTCCAGCATCACGCTGACCTGCTGCAAGGCAGCGACACAGGCCCGCAACGCATAGGGCAAACGGCGAATGGTCAGGGCAATGACGATGATCACCCACCAGGATGCCAGGGGCTTGTCCAGGAAGGGCACATCGAAATCATTGTAGGTGCGCAGATAACCGATCCCCAGCACCACCCCCCGCACCGCCAGGGCAGCCGTGGCGATATAGTCCAGCCATTTGCGTCCCCTGATTCCGGTACGATAGACGATATAGGCAATGGTGGTGCCCAGAATAACGTCAAAAGTCGCTGCCAATCCCGCATACAAAAGGGTGTTGGTGATGTATTCCGAGGCCGAGCCAAACACGGTGCGGTAATGATCCAGAGTATAGGCATCCGGCAAGGGACTGTAGGACCACACCGTACCGAAGGACAGCAGGGTCAGGCCGATATGGGGCGACAGTACCAGCAGCAGGATGAAAAGGATCAGGGCATAGGCGGCAACTTTCTGCCCGCCGCGCAACTCCCGCTTGAGCATGCCGCCCCCACCTTTCTGCAAGGTGGAATAATCCTTTCCCTTCAACGCCAGCATGGAGGTCCACAGGGCAAACAGGGAGAACACCACCAGAATCACCGAAATCACATAGCCCATGGGATCTGCGATACCAATAGAGGAAATACGCAGATAGGCCTGGGGCGCGAGCATGGTGTTCACATTCAGCAACAATGGCGTGCCCAGATCATCGAACACCTTGAGGAACACCAGGGCGGCCCCGGCCACATACCCCGGCATGGCCAGGGGAAAGACGATGCGCCGGAACAGGCGCATGCCGCTGGCGCCAAGGTTCTGCGCCGACTCTTCCATGGATCTGTCCACATTGTTCAGCGCCGCGGACAGGTTGATGAGGATAAACGGAAAGTAATGAATACTCTGCACGAAGATCACCCCGTTCAAGCCCTCCATGAAGGGGATGGTGAAGCCGAAATACTCATCCAGCAGCAGATTGATGGAGCCGTTTTCCCCAAACAGCAACTACATGGCCACCGCCCCGACGAAGGGCGGCATGATCAGCGGGATGAACCCCAGGGTCTGAATAATAGCGGCCCCGGCAAAATTGAAACGGGAAGTAAAATAAGCCAGGGGCAAGGCGATCATCGTCGCCACCACCACCGACATGGCGGCCACATAGAATGAATTGAAGAACGACTCCTGAAATAGGGAAGAACGGAAGAAATCGATAAAGTTGACCAGGGTCAGCTGGCCAGTAGCGGGATCCTGAAACGCCACATAGATCACCTGCACTACCGGGATAACCAGGAAGGCAAGAAGAATAAACGCAATCAACAGGCCGGCA
>JAMOLT010000002.1 GCA_027068915.1 Sedimenticola sp.
CAACAGGCCGGCATTACACCGGCCTTCTCTATAAATCAAAGCATGGATCTGGCTTTTTCCGCCAACTGGGTGGCCTTGGCATAATTTGCCTTGACCATCTGATCCCACTGCTGCTCGATTTCCGCCTGCCGCCCCGTAACCTTGGTGGCGGCCTTCTTGCGCTTCTTCTTGAAAATCGCGTTGAATTCCTTGTCGCTGGCTTTCGCCGCGTCGATGGGCATGGCGTTCACCAGCGCCTTTGCCTCGGCGATCAGTTTCTGCGCCGCCGCATTGCTCTTGCCCTCAAGGGCGGCTTCCGCATCCTGTATGGCTTTCACCGCCTTGCGCAGGTCTTTCAGCCGGTAGGTAATCATCACATCAAACAACGAGTTGACCACATTATAACGGGACTTGGACAGCGCCAGATCAAACTTCACGCCAGAACCGATGGAATTGTCCTGGAATGGATTGGGAAAATCCGCAGGCGCATTTGCATAGGCCTTGGGATTGACCGGCAGGCGCATGATTTTCGGGTTCAGCAACAACGCCTGGCCCTGATCAGAAAGCAGGAACTCGATGAACGCGGCAGCGGCATCCCTGTTTGGTGCATTCTTTACAATAGCGATATTGGCCGGCACCAGGGTGGTCACGGAAGGATAGACAAAATCCACGGGAAAACCCGAAGCCTTGGATGACAAACCAAAGAAGTCAATGACGATGCCAATTCCAAACTGGCCGCTATTGACGCCATCCGGCACGCCAAAGCTGCGCTCGGTAACGGTTTTCATGTTGCCGGCGATGGCCTTCCATGTGGCCCAACCCTTGTCCCAGCCCTCGCCCTGCAATACCGTTTCCACGGTAAGATGCGTGGTGCCGGAACGCGAGGGGGCACTCATGCCCACATGCTTGTGATAGACAGGCCTGGTCAAATCCCCCCATTCTCGGGGGACGGGAATCTTCTTGGCCTTCAGATAGCGGGTGTTCCACATGATGCCGTAACCAGACGCAGCAAAACCCTTGTAATACCCATCCGGATCATTGATGGGAAAGGCGCCCACTTTTTCTGGAATACCCTTTACCTTGGTCTCATATTTTTGCAGCAGTTCATCGCCCTTGAGTATTTCGAACGCATCCGGCGCCGACGCCCAGAACAAATCCGAAGTATTGTTGCCTGCAGTTTCCTGCAGATACTTCACCCCGGCCGTGGTTTTCTTCTTCAGCATTTCGACCTTGATACCGGGGTATTTCTTTTCAAAAGCCTTTTTGAACGTGGTGGTGGTATCCGGCGGATAAGAAGTCACCACCACCAGCTTCCCCTATACCGCCTGGGCCAGCACCGACATGCCCAACAAGGCGCCAGCCACAAATGAAAACAGGATTCTTCGTTTTTGCATGGAAATACCCTCCAATTATGCCTGCGGGTGCACAGCACCCCGGTCTCGGGGTAAATGTAGATGATATGCAGGGAATTTGCCAGGGCATTCCTGCACCTTCATCAATCCGCTTATCGGTGTATCATCAGCAAGGAACCTCTCTTGTCCGGACTTGCCCAAACAGAATGATTACAACACCCTAACTGGTGACCAAACATGAAAACCCTCTTGCCCTTCATTTTCGGCATCCTGCTCATCCCCACCACCACAATGGCCACAGGCGGCGCCATCATCAACTGGTCAGACCCCGCCAGCTACAAGGATATCAAGGCAGCCATTGGCACTCAGGAGCAGTTCCAGAAACAAACCTTTGCCGAACTGGAAGCCTACATGCAGAAACTGGCCGCCTCCCTGCCAAACGGCCAAAAACTGGAAATGACAGTAACCAACCTGGATCTCGCCGGCTATCTGCGCACATCCGACACCCTCCGGGGATACTCAGACATCCGCGTAGTAAAAGACATGTACCCCGCAAAAATCCAATTTCAATACCGTTTGCTGGACAGCAACGGCAACGTACTGAAACAAGGCAGCGAAAACCTGAAAAGCATGCCACCTGGAAGCACAGCCAGCATGCGATTTAACACCAACAACCCGCTGGGCATCGAAAAGCGGATGCTGAAAAAGTGGTT
>JAMOLT010000003.1 GCA_027068915.1 Sedimenticola sp.
CGCAACTGCTGGCTGTCAACACCCAGCGGCTGGTAGGCGTTTACGTCCAGGGAACGCAGTTCAACATATTGAATGCCTTTCTCCATCAGCGCCCGGCTGGGGGTTTCCATATCGACGGGAGGCTGCTTCGGGCGCACAGAACTGTAATACTCATTTTCGATCTGCAACCGGTTGGCGTTCAGCTGCCGGTATTCACCGTTCACTTTCACGCCAATCTCTTGCCATACCGGACAGGGGGTCTTGGTGGCACAAGCCAGGCTTTGCACATAATCACCCAGGCTGTCATAGCAGGCCTTGATACCCATGCCCTCTTCCCGGCGGTTCTGATAGCCGATATCCCCCATGCGCAAGGATGTGGCATAGGGTTCATAGTAGGTAGTGTCATCGAATACCAGCAGGTCAGGCTCCTTGCCGGTAAAGAACGACCGGCAAACCGCCGGTGATGCACCAAACAGATAGGGAATGATCCAGCCATAGCGCTGCAGGTTGCGCACCATGCCCATATAGCGGGCGTCACGGAAGTCTCTCAGGTCGTCCTGGTTGCCAAGCAACCCCTGAAACATGGGCCAGAAATCCCCGGCAATGGAATAGTTGAAATGCACGCCGGCGATGACCTGCATAACCCGGCCATAGCGATACCCCAGGCCCAGCCGGTAGATGTATTTCATCAGACCACGATTAGAGGTTCCGTACCTGCCTACGGGAATGCTGTCCTCACCCGCCAGCACGCAAGGCATGCTGGTCGCCCACAGCAGTTCATCCTGCAGATTTTCCTGCACATACAGGTGCAGATTCTGCAGGCAGTCCAGCGCCTCGGAAAACTCCTGAAAAGGGGGGGTGACGAACTCCAGCAATGCTTCGGAGTAATCCGTGGTGATGTGGGGATGGGTAAGCGCCGCGCCCAGTTCGGCAGGATGCGGGCTGAGCGCAATGCCACCGCTTTGGGCCACCCGCAGGCTTTCCTTCTCCAGTCCGAACCGGCCGCTGGCCAGCAAAGCCGGATCACCCTGCTCACAAATCAGCGCGAGCAGATCCTCTATGGATGGCGAACCCGAGGGCATGCAGGTCAGTTCGCCTGCGCAGTTACGGGCTGACTCTGACGAATATAGTCTGCAAGAATCCTCGCAGTCTCTTCCTGCATGATGCGGTTGATGCCTTCGGGATCCTGCTCGTGATCGGCGTCCAAGTCTTCATCCTCTTCTTCATCCAGCTTGGCGAGAGGCGTAAGACCACGCAAGACGCGCAGCTTGTTGCGCCGTTCCAGCGCACGCTGCTCCCTTTGCTCCCATTCCTCCTTGCGCACAGATTCCAATAGTGAAACTTCATTCTTTTCCTGCATTTTATTGATTTCCCGATTCTGTTCGATGAGGAAGCGGAAAGCCGGATCGTGTTCCATTCGTTGCTCATGCTTGCGTTGCAGCATGGACAGTTTTGGATGGCCAAGCTGGCGGTATCTCACGGGCTTGATCGCTGCCCAGGGCAAGGCATTATCCAGCGAACGTTCACCATGTTTTCCTGATCCATCTGCGGTCGGGAACAACAGATCCGGCACCACGCCCTTGTGCTGTGTACTGCCACCCTGCACCCGGAAAAACTGGGCGATGGTCAGACGCAGGCGCCCCAGATCATCTTTTCCCCGAGCAAACCGGCTCAAGTCCACCAGGCTTTGCACTGTACCTTTACCAAAGGTCGGCTCACCGACAATCAATCCCCGGCCATAATCCTGAATAGCTGCAGAAAAAATCTCCGAGGCAGAAGCGCTGTTACGGTTTACCAGCACCGCCAATGGGCCGCTGTATACTTCTTCCGGATCGGTATCACGCTCCACGTCGATATTTCCTCGGGAGTCTTTGACCTGCACAACCGGGCCAAAAGGAATAAACAAGCCAGTGAGTTCCGTGGCTTCTGTCAGTGAGCCGCCACCATTATTGCGCAGATCCACAACAATTCCGTCTACCTTTTCTTTCTGCAATTCGGCAATCAGTTTGCGCACATCCCGGGTGGTGCTGCGAAAATCCTTGGCCCCCGCAGCCTGGCCACGAAAATCCCGATAGAACGCCGGCACGTCGATGACACCGAAGTGCATACCATCTGTTTCGATGATGCTGGATTTGGCCGCCTGGTCTTCCAGTTTGATCTTGTCTCGCAAAATGGAAATGGTCTTCGCGGGTGCACCAACGCCAGCAGCCTTCGGGGTTACATTCAGACGCACAATGGTGTCCTTCTTGCCGCGAATCTTTTCCACCACATCCTGCAGCGGCCAGCCAACGATATCCTCCATTTCACCATCCTCGCCCTGAGCCACGCCGACAATGCGATCACCCGCATGCAACTGGCCACTCTTATCCGCCGGGCCACCAGGAACGACTTTCTGCACGGTGGTGTATTCATCCTCACTGCGCAACACTGCGCCAATGCCCTGCAGGGAAAGGCGCATGGAGATATCAAAGTTTTCTGAACGCTCAGGAGACATGTAGGCGGTATGAGGCTCGATACTGAGGGTATAGGCGTTGATAAAAGTCTGGAACACGCTGTCTGCATCCCACTGATGAATCCTGCGGCGCAAGGTTTTATAACGCTTTTCCAGCATTTCCCTGATCTTTTTCTCGTCTTTGCCCGCCAGGCGCAATCCCAGAATATCGTTCTTCATCCGCTTGCGCCACAAATCCCTGATTGTTGCTTCATCTTTCGCCCAAGGTGCATCCTCCCGGTCAAAGCGATAGGTTTCATCCCGGGTAAAATCAAAGGCGTTCTTTTCCAGCAGACTCAATGCCAGATCCAGGCGCTGGTCAACGCGCTGGCGGTATTTGCGGAAGATTTCGAATGCCGGCCCCAGCCTGCCACTGGTAATGGCCTCATCCAGCCTGTGGCGGTACTTTTCAAAGGTATTGATATCCTGCTGGGTAAAAAAGCTCTTGTTGGGATCAAGGGCCTTCAGATACCGATCCAGTATCCTGCTGGACAGCGCATCATCCAACACCACCTTGCGGTAGTGGTATTTCTCCAGCACCCTGTTTATGATCAGCGCAGTCTGGCGCTGAACGCTGTCAGGAACCAGGGCACCGGGAGAAACCTCTTTTACTACCGCGAGCGCAGCTGTACTGAAAGCCAGCAAACAACAAACGCTCAACCATTGGATCAATACTTTTTTCATAAACAATATCCGCTATTATTGCAGGTGTACCGCCAGGCCAGCACCCAAGGGAGGCCTCAGGCCAATAGCCAGTTCCAGGTATTCATCATTCTGCGGCCCAATGTAACCATGTCGCAGCAGAAAATCTATAACAACCAGGTTGCAATTGAGCTTGAACTCATCTGTTTCCCGAACCAGACGGGCTACCTCTTCTATGGGCAGCAGCATGAAGGACTCTACTTCGCCGTCGGTATTTTGAGGCTGGAAGCCGGGAGAAAGTTCCAAATCATAACAATACAGTATGTCCGGTCTATAGCCCCTTTCCGCTACCCGATTGTAGCTGACCAGGCCAACGGGAACTGCCTGACGAGCCACATTTTCCGGCAGCCCGGCTTCTTCCATACACTCTTTGCGCAGATTTTCTTCCAGGCCGACATTCCAGGGCAACCCACCTGCCACCATATTGTCCAGTGCACCGGGAAATATAAGCCTGTCACTGGCCCGCCTTCCCAGCCACATATACAGCCCGTCCTTCTTCTGCACATAGCCATTGAGGTGCTGCCCAAAGGCACGTACGCCAAAATAAGCTGCGGCAGAACGATCCATGATACATAAAGCCGCCTCCCTTCCCTCTGAAGTCACAGGGTAGGGTTCACCCATGGGTGATGCAATCAGTTTCTGCTGCGCCAACCACTGAATAACATCTGCCAAAGCAGCACTGCGGCGATGGAAATCATCCAGCTGCGCAACCAAAGCGACCTGCTTCTTGCCAACCTTGAACACATTGGGACATTCATTCAGCTTTTCAACCAGCCAGGGTCTCAACCATCCTACCACCTGATTGTCGATGAGCCAGGGAATGAACCGCTCAGTAATCGGGGGATTGCAGCGATAGATATGACGCAGATAACCCCGTTCACTCACCTGTTCTGCCCTCCTCTTCCTTGATTTTCCGCCAGGCCTGCCCCAGTTGTTGCAGCGTCAGCTTGCGCAAATCTTTCTGCCCATGGCCTTGGAGATATTTTTCCAGCTGCTGGAAACGTCGTTCGAATTTCCGGTTGCCCCGGCGTAACGCCTGTTCTGCATCCACTCCCAGTAGGCGGGCCACATTGACTGCGGCAAACAACAGATCACCCACCTCCTCTTCCACCACCTGAAGATTCCCGTTTGCGACGGCCTCCCGCACTTCCTCCAGCTCTTCTTCTACCTTCTGCATGGCGCCAGTGGCATCCGGCCAATCAAAGCCCGCCCCGGCGGCGCGTTTCTGCAGTTTGTCCGCACGCACCAGTGCCGGCAAGGCCCGGGCGACGCCATCGAGCAGGTTGTTCCGGACACCCTTCTGCGCCCTTTCTCTGGACTTCTCCCGTTCCCAGGCTTCTTTTAACGCCGCTTCATCATCATGTATCACATCGGCAAACACATGGGGATGACGGCGCATCATCTTTTCACAGATACCATCCACAATGGCATCAAAATCAAACAGTCCCTGCTCTTTGCCCATCTGCGCGTAGAAGACCACCTGAAACAACAAGTCTCCCAGCTCATTTTTCAGCTCGGAAAAGTCCTTGCCTTCAATGGCATCCGCCACTTCATAGGCTTCTTCGATGGTGTACGGCGCAATCGTCTCCCAGGTCTGTTTCCGATCCCAGGGGCACCCCTTGCGCGGATCGCGCAGGCGCGTCATGATGTCCAGCAGTTCATCGATTTTATGTGCCATGATTTCAGTAAACGCCTTTCCGCCGAATCATATTTCCTATCAGTTACGTATCCGCATACACAAGGATGTCCAGATTGTGGCAGGTGCATTGGGAAGCTGCAATTTTACCGCTGGCGGCTATGTATACACCGGCAGCGCCCGGCGCAACCTTGCAGCACGAATCAAGCGCCATCTGTCCGCCAGCAAAACACTGCGCTGGCACATCGATTACCTGCTGGCCGATCCAGATGTGGAAATCATTGGCGTGGATACATCGAGCACCCCGGAATGCCAATGGAACCAGCAATTGAGTGGCGGGATTCCCGTTTCAGGATTTGGCGCCAGCGATTGCCGTAAACGCTGCGGCGCACATCTGAAATCCCTGCCTCCCTGAACCTCTTTCTCCGGGAAATCCGGCCACAACAAATGCTTCATCAACCGTGGACAAACACCAGCTCACCATCGGCAACATCCACCTTGATGGTATCGCCCGGCGCAAACTCGCCAGCCAGTATCTTCTGCGCCAGAGGGTTCTCCAGTTGGTGCTGAATGGCTCGCTTGAGGGGTCTTGCGCCATATACCGGATCAAATCCCGCTTCTCCCAGGAGATCCAGGGCTGCGGCGCTGATATCCAGCGCCAGTTCACGCTCTTCCAACCGTTGGCGCAGATGTTCAATCTGAATCCCGGCAATCTTGCGAATCTGTTCCCGTCCCAGGGGATGGAACACCACGGTCTCGTCCACCCGGTTGATGAACTCGGGACGGAAATGCTGTCCCACCACTTCCATCACGGCGGTTTTCATGGCCTCGTAGTCGTTGGTGTGCGCCATCTCCTGGATGAGATGGGAACCCAGATTGGAGGTCATGACGATCACCGTGTTGCGGAAATCCACGGTACGCCCCTGGCCATCGGTGAGACGGCCATCATCGAGCACCTGCAACAACACATTGAATACATCCGGGTGGGCTTTCTCCACCTCGTCCATGAGGATCACGGAATAGGGCTTGCGCCGCACCAGTTCGGTGAGATAACCACCTTCTTCATAACCCACATAGCCGGGAGGCGCACCGATGAGACGCGCCACAGAATGCTTCTCCATGAACTCGGACATGTCGATGCGTACCATAGCCTCTTCCGTGTCAAACAGGAACTCCGCCAGTGCCTTGCACAGCTCGGTCTTGCCCACCCCGGTGGGGCCGAGGAACAGGAAGGAGCCATTCGGCCGGTCGGGATCGGCAATCCCTGCCCGGGAGCGGCGGATGGCGTCGGACACGGCTTTGACCGCCTCGTCCTGGCCCACCACGCGCTTGGTCAGGTTCTCTTCCATCTTCAACAGCTTCTCGCGCTCGCCCTCGAGCATTTTGCTCACAGGGATGCCGGTCCACTTGGAGACCACTTCGGCAATCTCCTCTTCGGTGACATTGTTGCGCAAAAGCTGGAAATCCATGTGTTCAGCCTCATCCGCCACCGCAAGCTGCTGCTCCAGTTGCGGAATGATGCCATACTGAATTTCGGACATGCGCTGCAAGTCACCGGCCCGGCGGGCGGTTTCCAGCTCGATGCGCACCCGCTCCAGCTCTTCCTTGATATGGGTCGTGCCCTGTACTGCAGCTTTTTCCGCCTTCCAGATTTCCTCCAGGTCGGAGAACTCCTTCTCCAGACGGGCCATTTCCTCCTCCAGAGTATCCAGGCGTTTTTTGGAGGCCTCATCGGTTTCTTTCTTCAGCGCCTCGCGCTCTATCTTGAGCTGAATGATGCGCCGATCCAGTTTGTCCATCTCCTCGGGCATGGAGTCGATCTCCATGCGGATGCGCGAAGCCGCCTCGTCGATGAGATCAATGGCCTTGTCCGGCAGTTGCCGGTCTGTGATATAGCGATGGGAGAGCGTCGCCGCCGCCACAATGGCCGGGTCAGTGATCTCTACGCCATGATGCACTTCGTAACGCTCTTTCAGGCCGCGCAGTATGGCAATGGTATCTTCCACAGTCGGCTCTTCCACCAGCACCTTCTGGAAACGCCGTTCCAAAGCCGCATCTTTTTCAATGTACTTGCGATACTCATCCAGAGTAGTGGCTCCCACGCAATGCAGCTCACCCCGCGCCAGCGCAGGCTTGAGCATATTCCCGGCATCCATGGAGCCTTCGGTTTTCCCCGCACCCACCATGGTGTGGATTTCGTCGATAAACAGGATGATCTGCCCTTCCGCCTTGCCCAGATCATTGAGCACAGCCTTGAGGCGTTCTTCAAATTCACCGCGGAATTTGGCGCCAGCAATCAGCGCCGCCATATCCAGGGATAGCAGGCGCCTGTTCTTCAGCCCTTCCGGTACTTCACCATTGACGATGCGCTGGGCCAGGCCTTCGACGATGGCGGTCTTGCCCACACCAGGCTCGCCGATGAGCACGGGGTTGTTCTTGGTGCGTCGCTGCAACACCTGGATGGTGCGGCGAATTTCACTGTCTCTACCGATGACCGGATCCAGTTTGCCCTGCTCCGCTCGCTCAGTCAGGTCGATGGTGTATTTCTCCAGGGCCTGGCGCTGGTCTTCGGCATTGGGGTCATCCACAGACTGACCACCACGGACATTTTCGATGGCTTTTTCGATGGCAGCTTTTGCGGCGCCGGCCTTGCGCATCAAATCACCCAGCTTGCCCTTGTCTTCCGCCGCCGCCAGCACGAACAACTCGGAAGAGATGTACTGGTCGTTGCGCTTTTGCGCCAGCTTGTCAGTCTGGTTCAGCAGGCGGTTCAGGTCGTTGGAGACATGCACATCGGCATCTCCGCCGGAAACACTGGGCATGTGATCCAGTGCTTCGCCAAGGCTGGAGCGCAGCTGGTTTACATTCACACCCGCCTGGGTAAGCAGGTGACGTACGCCTCCACCCTCCTGATCGAGCATGGCGATCATCAGATGTACCGGCTCGATGAACTGGTGATCCTTGCCCAGGGCGAGGCTCTGGGCATCGGCCAGGGCCATCTGGAATTTGCTTGTAAGTTTGTCCATCCGCATTTCGGTCGGCTCCCAATAATTCTTGATGGCTTTGAAATGGGGGTGATCTTGCAAAATTCAACAAACACCCCGCTTCCCCGGCAGGTCAGTCGTGCCAGGTGCTGAACGCTTCCACAGATTCCCTCACGGTACGGTACTGATTGACCGGATGACTCTGATCTGCATACCCCAACGCCAGGCCGCAGATGAGAAGATTTTCACTCGAAACACCGAGCGCCTCGCGCACCACATCGGGATAATCTGCCGTCGAAGCCTGGGGACAGCTGCCCAGGCCGTATTCCCGGGCAGCCAACATCACCGACTGGATGAACATGCCCATATCCAGCCAGGAACCCATGCCCAGGCGCTTGTCCATGAAGAAGAACAAGCTCGCCGGCGCACCGAAAAAGCGGTAGTTGTTGAGGGCCGCATCAAGGCGCTTTTCCTTGTCTTCACGACCGATGGCCAGCGCCTTGTACAAATCCATACCACACTGGAAGCGCCGATCCCTGTAGGGCTGCACCCACTCGCCAGGATAATAGTCGTAATCCGGATTGGGCTTTACTCCCTCCCGCGCTCGATCCAGGAAAGTCTGACTGAGCTGTTGCAACGCCTCACCCTGCACTACGGCAACCTGCCAGGGCTGGGTATTGACGCCGGAGGGACTCCAGCGTGCCGTATCCAGTATTTTTTGAATCACCTCTTTTTCCATCGGCCTGTCCAGATAGGCGCGGGTGGAGATGCGGCCTTCGATAGCTTCGAGAACATTCATCAGCGGTATACCTTTCTCTTGAACAAATCCGTGCGACGACTGACAACCCGATCAATGAACAAAATGCCATCGAGATGATCGATTTCATGTTGCACGGCGCGCGCCTCGTAACCTTCCATCTCGTATTCATGTTCCTCGCCATGGGCATCCTGGGTCTTGAGCCTGATGCGGGTGGCACGAATCACATTGCCTGTGTAGTCAGGCACGGACAGGCAACCTTCCCTGCCAATCTCATGGCCGTCCCAATGTGTGATCTCGGGATTGATAAGCACCAGGTTGCCATGATTGGGAACCGGCTTGCGGGTGACGGAACAATCGACGATGGCGATACGCTGAAAATGCCCCACCTGGGGAGCGGCAATGCCAACAGCCCCCGGCCCGTGCTGGCGGGTCAGCTCCAGCCTCTGTACGAATTCCTGCAATTCAGCGTCGAAGCAGGTAACGGTTTCCGATTCCTGCTTCAGCTGTTCATTGGGGATGGTGAGGATCTCCAACGGTTTCACAGCTTAGCCCACCAGCATTTCGACGGGCGAGATATTAACGTCGATGCCTTCCGAACGCAGGCCGTCCAGCGCCTGTTCCAGTGATTCCAGGGGCACTGTTGCGATACCGGCGATTTGCATGATGTACACCGGCTGATCCACACTGCCCGCCACATCGGATTCCAGATCCAGGATGTTGAATCCGGCATCCGCCAGCACCCCCGTCACTTTGGCGACGATGCCCGGCTGATCGGCACCACTGACCCGCACCACAAGATTTGGCGGCACATGGCGATGCAGACCGCCCTGCATGGGGTCAACATGCAGGCTCAGGCCCAGTTCTGCAGATACGTCCTGCAGGGATTGTTGCAGCGCACCGGCATCCATCTCACCGGTCACCATCATCATAATGGTGAAATTCCCCCCCAGGCGCAGCATGGAGGTCTCCCCCAGATTCATATTGCGCTCAAACAACGCCCGGCTAACACGGGCGACAATGCCCGGCTGGTCTTCTCCTGTCAGGGTCAGCATATACCAGTTGCTCATTTATTCCTCCAGCCAGATCAGACTGGCCATCCGGCCGGTGCGGCCATCGCGCCGGTACGAAAAAAAACGTTCGCTATCTGTATAGGTGCAAAAACCGCCGCCATGCACCTGCGCCAGGCCCTGGGCATACAGGCGCTGACGCGCCAGTTCATAGATATCCACCAGCCATTTCCCTTGTGCATGAGGTTGAAAAGCCGATTCTGACCGGGTCTGCTGCTGCATGAACACCTCCCGCACTTCGTCACCCACTTCAAAAACTGTCGGGCCAATAGCCGGGCCCAGCCAGGCCATGATAGCCGAGGCGGGTTGATCAAAACAGCACAATGCCTGCTCCAGCACGCCACCGGCCAATCCCCGCCAGCCGGCATGCACTGCCGCCACAGCAGTTCCCTGCGTATCACACAACAATACAGGCAGGCAGTCTGCGGTCATCACTACGCAGATTTTCTTCGGCTGGTTGCTGAAGCGAGCATCCCCACGGCTGCCGCGATCACCATCTGCCAGCACGTCGCAACCATGGATTTGCTCCATCCACAGGGGTTCGGCAGGAAGGTGCGCATCCGCCACCAGCCTGGCTCGGTTTTGCGCCACGAGATCCGGCTTGTCCTCCACATGATCACCCAGATTGAAGCTGTCCCATGGCGGCTGGCTGAAACCACCGGTACGCAAAGTGCTCAGGGCCTGCACCCGTCCGGGGGCTGGCCAATCAGGAATAATCCAGTCAGCCGGCATGTTGGGCGGCATCCTCTCGCAACTGCTCAATCAGTCCCTTCAAATCTGCTGGAATCGGGCTCTCCCATACCAGAAGATCCCCCGTTACCGGGTGTTGCAGACTCAAACGGCGGGCATGCAAGGCCTGGCGGGGAAAAGCCCGCAAGGAAGAGGCTGTGGCTTCGCTGGCATTTCGGGGCAATTTGAGGCGACCACCGTATATGGAATCACCCACCAGCGGATAGCGGATATGCGCCATATGGACGCGAATCTGGTGGGTACGGCCGGATTCCAGCTGCACATCCAGCAGGGTATGGATGCGAAAACGCTCATTGATACGGTAATGGGTACAGGCAGGCTTTCCACCCTGCACAACGGCCATGCAAACCCGTTTGTGCGGATGGCGGGCGATGGGCGCATTCACGCTGCCACCGGCGGTGGGCAGACCAACCACCAGCGCCAGGTATTCACGCTTGATTTCCCTGGCCTGCAAGGCGTCCACCAGGCGCTTGTGCGCCACAGGGCTGCGTGCCACCACCATCAGCCCGGTAGTATCCTTGTCCAGGCGATGGACGATCCCCGCCCGGGGCAGGCCGGCCATTCCGGGATCATGGTGCAGTAAAGCATTCTGCACCGTCCCACTTCGATTTCCGGAACCGGGATGTACCACCAGCCCGGCAGGCTTGTCGATGACCAGCAGATGCTCATCCTCGTACACAATCTCCAGAGGAATGTCTTCGGGTTCACAACGCTGATCAGTCTCCAGCAGCGCCTGCAAGCTGATCCGCTCACCCTCCCATACCTTGTCCCGGGGCTTGCGCGCTTCACCATCCACCTGCACCCGCCCCGCCTTGATCCAGCCCTGCAGGCGGCTGCGGGAGTAATCGGAAAACAAACGAGCCAGCGCCTGATCCAGACGCAGCCCGGACAGTTCCTGATCAACAACCCCCTGATACTGTATTTCTTCCACGGTTTTTATTGCCTGCTGCCAATGTGAGGTATAATCCTGCCTACTTAAAGTCGGGATGGTAATACCCATGCCTAAAATTCTCTGGCCTGTTTTTATTGTCGCATTTTTGCTCAGCGGATGTAGCCTGTTACCCAAGCAGGTGGACAAAACCACCGGCTGGTCCGCACAGAAGCTCTATACAGAAGCGACAGAAGCCATGCAGGGCGGCAACTACCAGCGCGCCATCAAGTATTACCAGAAGCTGGAATCCCGATACCCTTTCGGCAAGTATGCCCTGCAATCCCAGCTGAATATTGCCTACGCCTATTACCGGGCGGACGAACCGGACTCCACCCTGGCGGCAGTGGAGCGCTTCATGAAGCTGCACCCGGATCACCCGGCCGTCGCCTATGCGCTGTATCTGAAGGGATTGGTGAACTTCACCCGCAACATGGGATTCTTTTCACGCTTCCTGCCAACAGATAACTCTCAACGGGATCCTGGCTCCACGGCAGATTCCTACGATGATTTTGCCGAACTGGTACGCCGCTTCCCGGACACGGAGTATGCCCAGGATGCGAGGTTGCGCATGCTTTACCTGCGCAACCAGCTTGCCCGCCACGAAATCCATGTGGCCCGCTATTACCTGGATCGCGGCGCTTGGTTGGCAGCCGCGAACCGGGCGCAATATGTGGTAAAAAATTATCAGTACACGCCCTCGGTGAAAGATGGCCTGACCATCATGATCATTGCATACGAAAAAATGGGCATGGAAAAATTGTATCGGGATGCCCTGCGTGTTCTCGCACTGAATGAACAAAAAGGTAATTTCCCGGAACTGAAAAAAGGCGACAAAACCCTTACCGAAAGGATCTGGGAGTATCTGGAGCTGGACAAAGGCTGACCAGTACCTCGAAAGCCCAATAAAAAACGCCGCATTCAGCGGCGTTTTTTATTGGGCCAATCACAGGATTGTGACCGGAGCCGTTATTTTGCGTCAGCTGGTGGCACCGCCCTGGTAACATCCAGCAGCTCGAGATCAAACACCAGCACCTCGTTGGGGCCAATGGAACTTCCGGCGCCCCGTGCGCCATAACCAAGCTCAGGCGGAATAACCACCTTCCATTTCGCCCCGGGCTTCATGTGGATCAGCGCTTCAGAAAATCCTTTTACCACACCTTCGAGCGCAAACTCTGCCGGCTTGCCACGATCATAGGAGCTGTCGAACTTCTTTCCCTCAATGGTATGGCCTTCATAATGCACCTTAACCGTATCTGCCATCGTTGGCGGTTCACCGGCCCCCGGCTTGATGATTTTGTATTGCAGGCCGCTTTCCAGTACGGTGATGCCAGGCTTTTTGGCATTCTCCGCCAGAAACTCCTTGGCTTTCTTCAGTGCCTTGGCGGCTTGCCCTTCGCGTTCCTTGTTGGCCCTTTCAGAGCGCTGCTTCAGGACTTCAGACATTTCCTCATCCGTCAGTTGCAGCGGCTTGCTATTGATCACGTCCGCCACTGCTGCGCCGAAGGCTGCGCCATCCAGCTCACCGACTCCCTGTGCCTTCAGCATCTTTGCCATGCGCGTACCCAAGGTGTAGCTGTAGCGCTGATCAAAGGTTTTCAGCTCGGTCGCCTGTACCTGGCCAGCCAGAACAGCTGCCGCCAACATCAATACAATTCTTTTTTTCTTCATTTACTATTTTCCTCGGTTTTGGACGAAACATCCTGAATTTGACAACAAAAAAACCAAAAGTTCAGTCTTTATCAAATGAACAGCAGAGAAAAATCCACTGCTTGCAAATTTTTGGTTAACGCCCCTACTGATATGTCATCTACCCCGGTTGCAGCTATGGCACGAACCGTTTGCAGATTGACTCCACCAGACGCTTCCAGACGGGCTCTTCCCTGGTTGAGGGCAACTGCCTCACGCAGTTGCTGCAAGCTGAAGTTATCCAGCAGCACCCACCTGGCTCCGGCCTGCAGCGCTGTTTCCAGCTCATCCGGATTTTCCACTTCAATCTCTATGGGTGCCTCGGGATACAAGCTCCGGGCCTGCTCCAGCACAGCCGGGATGGAACCGGCAGCCGCGATATGATTTTCCTTGATCAGGACTGCATCATACAATCCCATGCGATGGTTGACCCCACCGCCACAGCTCACTGCGTATTTTTGCGCCAGACGCAAGCCCGGCAGGGTTTTCCGGGTATCGAGGATATTCACCGTAGCACCTTGTACGGCTTCCACATAGTTTGCCGCAAGAGTGGCAGTGCCCGACAGGGTTTGCAGGAAATTCAGCCCCGTCCGTTCAGCCGTCAGTATACTTGCCGCGGCTCCCTGCATGGTGCACACCAGGCTGTTTTCCTGCAGGGAATCGCCGTCGGCCAGATGCCATTGCAGGTCTACTGAGCTGTCTACCTGGAGAAACACTTCATCAACCCAGGCTGTACCGCTAAGAACCGCCTGCTGCCTGCAGATCAACCGGGCTTGCAGCCGGTTCCGGGAGGGAATCAGCGCAGCCGTCAGATCACCATCACCGACATCTTCCGCCAGCGCCCGCCGCACATCTTCCCTGATCAGTTCCCGATCCGGCAGCATCAGTTTATTTCCAGCAGTTCCACTTCAAATACCAGGGTGGCATTGGGCGGTATCACACCACCAGCGCCTGCAGCGCCATAACCCAACTGGGGTGGAATGGTCAGCTTGCGCTTGCCGCCGATTTTCATGCCCTGCACACCTTCATCCCAGCCACGAATAACCTGGCCTTTTCCCAGCGCGAACTGAAATGGCTGATCTCTGTCCAGGCTGGAATCGAACTTGCTGCCATCCGCCAGCCAGCCAGTGTAATGCACAGTCACCTGGGCTCCCGCCACGGCTTCGGCGCCGGCGCCCTCTTCCAGGTCATCATACTTCAGCCCTGAATCAGTCATTTTTTCTGTCATATGTCTCTCCAATCAACTGCAATTCATTAGAATGGGGGAGGATTGTAGCAAGTCTTCAGACAGGATGGGCGGCAAGAAAAGATAGTGGGGACAGGTCAGAGAACTATGGCCTGTGCGGCAGGGACGAACATCAGGCGGGCAAAACATGCCCTGGAAATTGTCGGGAAAGGGTCTTGTAGATTGCCGCCAGGGCACGTTCGACCATGGGACAGTCGATACTTGTCAAAACCGTCGCCCGCCCGCTGCGCAATAGATCCGCCAGCTCACTGCTGGACATTTCCGCTACCCGCCTGCCGCGTAAATCCACAAACATCAGCAGATCTGTAACCTCGCTACGCCAGGAAAGCTTGCCACGCAATTCCTTTCCCGTGGGGGTATTCCATGCTATCCATTGCCCCTGTTTGAGTTCATTCGTTTGCTGCATGAATTCATCATCAAGAATATTCTGGATGGTCTCTTCCGCCGAAGACCTGTGATCCTCCGGCTTATATTTCATGGTTGCAGGCTGCAGCCCCCGCAGGCTGGTTACATGGCAGTGCTGTAACTGCTTGAACATCATCGAAGCACGGCCGCTATCATAGGAAATGGATGAAAACCCTCGCCGCAAATCTGTCAGCAGCACGGGGACTTTTGCCATTTGCGCCTGCCTTTCTTCCTGGTCTGCACGGGGAATGACACTGTCGATCAGGCGCTCCAGAATCTGCACCGATTCCTTCCATTCCTCGCTTTCTTCTCCTTCCCGCAACAAAATCAGCGTCATGACATCGCGCCATACTTCGTCAATAATCTGATAGACGGGGGCCGGAATCGACGCCGGCAAAAGATTGGCCAGATGTCCGTCAACAGCCTGCCTGGCCAGCGACAGACGTTCTTTTCCCTTGGCCACCTGGGCCAACCGCTCCTCCGCCACCCGGGCGCCACGCTCTTCATTCAGGACATAGGCTTCAAATTCCCGGTTGACCTCTATCCACAAGTCCACATTTCCTTCCGCATCCGCCAGGACACGCTGTACCGCCTGTTCAATATGGCCATAAACACTGTTACCGGCATAATCGCCTTCATCCGCCCAGCGTGCAGCTGCTGCTGCAAGGCTATTGAGCAAATCCCGGACGGGATGGGAACGGTCAGTGAGGAAGCTTTTATCTTCCACAGAAATGCGCAGCACAGGCATTTGCAGGCGCACCAGCAACACTTTCATCTGCGCCGGTATAACCGGATCATCCAGGATATACTCAAACAGCATGTTCACAACGTCTATGATGTGCCGGTCAAGCCGCTGCAGGCGAACTTTCTGATCGACAATGGTCTTTCCCAGCTCGGTGATCAGCTGCCCTTTCAGGGCATTTTGGGTCACCCGCGCCTGGCGTATATCCCTGGGTGGATTCATGGAAAGTTCCGACTGCAAAATTTCGATAACGCTGGTTATTGTTTTTGCGCTTGCTACAGGCCATTCTTCAGGAAGATGGTCGATTTTTGGGCCAGCCAGACCAAGGGATTCCCTTTGTTCTTCCTGAAGCTGCCGTACCAGCGCCACAATGCCAAACAAGGTGCCCTCATCCGGGTTGGCGGAGCGCTGCGGAATTTTTACCGCCTTCGGCCTCTTCCTTTGCTGCTGCACCGGCTTGCGCACAGGGCTTAAGCCTGCTTTTTCGAGCACAGCAATCAACTCCGGATATAGCTTGTCCAGACCGGACAGGCAGTACTTTCCGAAAAGCTCGTAAAAAGACAGTTTGGTTTGTAAATCTCCTGGCCATGCCTGCAAGGTATGCTGCAAGGCGTTACTCAGGATGCCCGGCGATACCGGCACATCAGCACGCTTCAGGGGTTTGGCAGGAACAATCCCGGCCAGCAATCCATTTAAGGTTTTCAATCTCGACAGGTGCCTGTTTTCCGCATCATGAGTAACGCGCATTACCGCCAGGTCTTCTTCCAGCACATCCTGATTGATCAATTCCATGGAGTTCTGGTCTTCATCAATGTGTATCCGGGTGCGCAGGAATTCATGTTGGTAGGATTTAAACTCCAGGAAAAACTGCTTGGATGCAAGAATCACACGATCTTGGTAGCGTTGCCCCAAGGCTGCCCTGCTTTGCCGCAGTTCACGGATAGCATCGATGTAACTTCTCTGCGCACTATCACTAACCGCCTTCTCCGCCAGGCTGAAAAAATGCTCGTCCAGATGCTCAAAAAAGCCGTCCATACAGGCTTCCATCCAGTACCGCAGGCGTTCGCTGAATTGGGCATGCAGCTGTCTCTTGTGAGCCAGCGTCAGAGAAGTTTTTCTAAATTGCGACATAAGGGCAGCCGAGTCCGGCCAAATTGCTCCTGTTGCAAACCAACATATACCTGTCAAACTGTTATTAACCTGCCACCTAAATATAGGATATATTCAATCACCATGTACAGGTTTGCAGACTTGGTCAAGCAACGCACAGAATCCTAATTTTATTAGTGAAACACAGCTTGATTTAAAGTTAAATATAAAACATTTTTCCAACCCATTGAGTCAAAAGGATTATACCTCATAAATACCGCTCTTTGTTCGCAATCGCCCTGACTATGACTATCTCCCCATCCTGGCTGCCCAACGCTCGTCGCTGCCCTTCACCAAATTGTGATGATAGGCCGGCAGACTCGCCGGTAGATTTGCTGGTGATTCACAATATCAGCCTGCCTCCAAAGCAGTTTGGCGGACCATGGATCGAGGATTTTTTTCTCAATAGGCTGGACCCTTCGCAGCACCCGTATTTCCAGGAAATCGACCATCTCAGGGTTTCTGCCCACTTTCTGATCAGAAGAGACGGAGAGATCCTGCAGTTTGTTCCCTTGCACAAACGCGCCTGGCATGCGGGTGAATCCTGTTTTCAGGGACGCAGTTGCTGCAACAATTTCTCCATTGGCATCGAGCTGGAGGGTGCTGATGATATCCCCTATGCAGACAGCCAGTATCAAAACCTCGCCCGGCTCAGCAGAGCCGTCATGGAAGCATTTCCGGCAATCCGCAAAGAACACATCACAGGCCACGAGGATATTGCGCCAGACAGAAAAACCGATCCCGGCCCGGCTTTCGACTGGCCCCGGTATCTGTCTCTGCTGGAACGCCAATGAGCAGCTTGCTGCAACAGGGAATCCTGTTCACCGTCCTGGCATTGTCGAATCCGGCGATCTGCGAAATCAGTGTACGGGACGACCTGGATCGGGAGATTACCCTGTCTGCCCCGGCAGAGCGCATCATCACCCTGTCCCCCCATGCCACAGAAATGCTGCTGGCCATTGGATCCGGGCATAAGATCGTTGCGGCAGCCCGATTTTTTGACTACCCCGCTTCCCTGCAGGATGTTCCTGCAATCAATACCCTTGGCGGGCTGGACAAAGAAGCTCTTCTCGGCTACAAACCCGATCTGATTATCGCCTGGGCATCAGGAAACCACGCGGGAGACTTGCAATGGCTGGCGGATTCCGCCATTCCCGTATTCATGAGCGAACCGGCAAGCCTGTCAGCCATCGCCACTACCCTTGAAAAGATGGGAGTGCTGGTCGGGGAAGCAGAAAAGGGGGAGCATGCCGCAAACAGCTTTACCAAACGACTGTCTGATGCCTGCCCGCAAAGGCATGGGGCACCGCTGGAAACAGTCTATTACGAAGTCTGGCAAAACCCACCCATGACCATTGGCGGCAGACACTGGCTGAATGAAGTTCTGCAACTGGCCCGTCTTCAGAATATTTACTCCTTCGTGCCGCGAGCGGTTTTTACAGTTTCTGCAGAAAGTCTGCTGGCCAACCCCGCGCAAGTGATTGTCACCGGCCAGCCGGAAACAGCACGCCGGAAAACCAACGCCAGAATCATATTCGCCAGCCCGGCACTGGGAAGGCCAGGCCCACGCATCGCAGAAGGGCTGGAGCAGCTTTGCCGGCAGCTGTAGGGATATTCCTACAAGCACTTCCACCCTTCCCTACAGACCTGGAACAACAAAACCGGCAGAATACAACCGTCGCCAAAAACAAGGATGTGCTAGGGAAGAAATCGTACAAGGAAGAACAATCAAGGAAGAATCAAGGATTGAACAAGCCAAGCCAGGCGACAGCCCCGATCACAACAGGATGTGATCGGGGTTTTTTTTGCACATGGATGTGCTTATGCTGCGAGCGCAAGGATGCGCAGGAGCAGTATTGCACACGGACGTGCTTATGCTGCGAGCGCAAGGATGCGCAGGAGCAGTATTGCACACGGACGTGCTTATGCTGCGAGCGCAAGGATGCGCAGGAGCAGTATTGTCCAAACTGGCACCGACAGTAAATTCTTCCAGCACCCCGGATCGGTGGGCAAGGTATCGGACACCTCGAATCACTCGGTTTTCATCATGCCGGCACGGGCCAGCACCCAGCTTATGGATTCCGGCCTGCGCCGGAATGACAATGTATAGGAAACGCCCTACTGTTGTTATTTACGATCAGCTTGCGTCCAGGATGCCAGCAGCATAATCACCACACCCACGGTAATCGCGCTATCCGCGACATTGAAGGCCGGCCAATGCCACTCCCGCCAGTAAAAATCCAGAAAATCCACCACCTTACCCAAGCGCACACGATCAATTAGATTACCCAGCGCCCCGCCGAGAATCATGCCCAGCGCGATGCCGGTCAGCCGCTCCCCGCTACGCAAGCGCATCAGCCACACCACCAGGCCAATCGATATCAGGCTGCTCAGTACAATGAAGAATGTGCGCTGCCAGCCCCCTGCATCACTGAGGAAACTGAAAGCCGCTCCCGGGTTGAAAACCAAGGTCAGGTTGAACACCGGCAATACGGGCAGCACCTCATAGGGTTCGAATACCGACAGTGCCCAGAGTTTGGTGAGCTGATCCGCCACCACCAGCAACAGCGCCAGCAACAGATACGGACGGGCTTTCAGACGGTCAGCCATAACGCCGGATTTCTCCCGCGCCATCCACATTCTCTACGCAGCGACCACACAGTTCGGGGTGTGCTGCACTGGCCCCCACATCCTCTCGATG
>JAMOLT010000004.1 GCA_027068915.1 Sedimenticola sp.
CATCGGATTGGCGGTGGCGAATGAAATTGTCACTTTGTATGGAGGTGTGCTGGAGGCGATGGAGGCTGGGGAAAGTGGTTTGAAACTATGCTTGCGCTTTCCGGATGAAGATCCCATGTTCGTTCCGAGCACCTAGTGTACTGCGTCGGAATTAAAGGCCCTTTCAGTGAGTCACAATGCGGCCAGATGCAAGGCGTACTCACACAGGAAGGGCCGCCCCCTTTCAAGTGAGTACAACACCGCAGATGGCCGCATTGTGGCTCACCCGAAGGGAGTCCCCCAAAAGCGCCAGGACGGTGTTGGGGTACTTGCCAAGGGAGCAACCATTGCCTGCGCACCCCGCCTTGCCCTGGCACTTTTGGCGGACGCTGAAAGAGCCTTTAATTCTGACGCAGTACACCAGAAAATGTTTTGTGGAGATGATCAGAAAACCGCAATTGGATGGTGGTGTTCAGATTTGACTGTTGCTACAATCGCGCCATCTATGGCACTTCTGCCGTATGCTTCGATTAAGGAACGGTTCTTTGAATAACAAAAACAAGATTATTTTTCTAGGCATTTTTTTCTGTTGTCTGATTGCGGCTCCTGTTTCTGCAATGGCATTGTCCATGAGTGATGCGATCAGCAAGTCGGGACAGCAGCGGATGTTGAGCCAGCGCATGGTCAAGGCCTATGCGCTCGTGGGGCAAAAGACAATGCTGAGTGCGGTCAAACAGATGGACGACACCATCAACCAGTTTGATCAAAATCTCCAGCAATTGAAGCTTTTCGCCAAAACTTCAGAAGAGATAAAAATACTGGGAAAAATCAACAGGCTGTGGGAGGCATACAGGTTGTTGATAAGAACCAAACCCAACTTGCAGCAAGCTCCCCAGGTGAATGCGATTGCAGACCGGATGCTGAACTACTCTGATCAGTTTGTGTTGTTGCTGGAAAAACGTTCCGGCACCAGCAAAGGGCGTTTGATCAATATTTCGGATCGTCAGAGAATGCTGTCACAAAGGATAGCAAAATACTATGTATTCAAAGCATGGGGGCTGGACAATGAGCAGTATAGTGCTGAATATGATAAGGCGGTAAAGGAATTCAGCGATGCGCTGGGGGAGCTACAAAAAGCGCCTGAGAACAATTCGGACATTAATTCTGCCCTGAAAAAAGTGGAATCTGACTGGAAGATTTTCAAGATCAGTTTCAGTCTTCAGAAGAAAACGTTTATTCCTTCTCTGGTAACGCGATCGCTGGACAGCATTCTCTCACAGATGAACTATGTTACGGCCCTGTATGTCGGGATATACTGATTATTGCAGATAACCCCTGGTGTACCGCACGAGTTTTTAGCGCTGATCTGATGCAGAATCGGAGAACATAAGGACACCTCGAATAATTCGGTTTTCACCACGCCAGTGCAGGCCGGTACCTCAAGTGTAGTTGTAGTGGTTCAGGCTTGCCCTGCCTCCCCCCATCCATGGGTTTGTGTGCTGAAATGATAGCTTATAGGGGTGCCCGTAACCTGGTGTAGTGTCCTTTATACGTTACACTAGATTGTTTAATACCAATGCAGAAAAGCTATCCCAGGATGTTGTTGCTTATATGGTATACAGTCTGCAAAAACCAGCATCCAAGGATAGCTGATGAAATTTCTGAATGGCATGACTCTGTTGCTGATTTACCAGCTTGTGGGAGAAATCGGCGTACAACTATTACAGTGGTCTATTCCCGGCCCGGTGCTGGGTATGCTGTTGTTGTTTCTGACCCTTTTGTTGCGCAAGGGGGCCCTGCCTTCTGCTGATGTTGCTTCCACCGCCCTTCTGAGTCACTTGTCCCTGCTTTTCGTTCCGGCCGGGGTGGGTATGATGGTGTATTTTGAGCACCTGGCAAAGGAGTGGCTGCCGATTGTTGTTGCGCTGGTGCTCGGCACGGTTGTGACCATGGCCGTCAGCGCTTTGGTAATGCAGGGGGCCAGCCGCCTGTTTTCACCGGAGACATACAGGGATGGCTGATGGTGATCTGACAACTCTATGGGTATATCTTTCAGCTTCTCCGCTGGTTGGCCTGACGATCACACTGATTGCCTATAGTCTCGGGTATCGTTTGTACCTGTATGCAAATCGCAACCCTTTACTGAACCCCGTGGTGACCGCAATAGCGGCTTTGATCGCTTTTCTTCAAATATCGGGTGTCTCCTATGCAACCTACTTCGAGGGGGCGCAGTTTGTGCATTTCCTGCTTGGCCCCGCTACAGTTGCACTGGCTGTGCCTCTCTATCAACAGTGTGCAAAGATCAAAAAACGTCTGCTGCCGCTGGTGATCACGCTGGTTGTTGGCGCAATTGTGGGGGCTGGCAGCTCCGTTGGCATTGCCTGGATGCTTGGCGCCAGTCTGGAAATGCAAATGTCGTTGGCTCCAAAATCAGTGACCACGCCGGTCGCCATGGGAATATCGGAGCAGATTGGCGGGTTGCCCTCGCTCACTGCAGTACTGGTTGTGGCCACGGGCATTATCGGTGCGGTGACTGGTACCACGCTCTTCCGGCTGATGCGCATTAAGGATGATGCAGTAAAAGGCGTGGCCATGGGCATTGCTGCGCATGGCATTGGTACTGCGCGTGCCTTCCAGGAAAATAAGGAAATGGGCGCTTTTTCAGGTTTGGCCATGGCGTTATCAGCGTTCACATCTGCCGTGATGTTGCCCTGGTTGCTGCATGTGGCAGGTGTACTTTAGCGCTGTACAAACCAGTTATTCCACGCCAAAATGAGTAATGTTGTCGATCAAGCATAATCATCTTGGCATGTCCGGTGAAGAAGCTACAGGAAGAGTGAAATACAAGCTGCTGGATGCGCTTCTGGATCGGGAAGAGGTTGAAAGGATCTGGAAGCAGGTGCTGCCGGAGAGTAAGGCATCTTTTTTTCTTTCCTGGGAATGGATTTCAACCTGGCTGGAAACACTCCCAGGTGATGAGAGGATAGATCTGATTACCGGCTATATAAATGATGAGCCGGTTTTGGCTTATTTTCTTGGGAAAAGACAGTTTACCCGGCGAGGCTTCTTTCATTACAGGTTGGCCTCGCTAAATGCAACAGGAGATGAATATCTGGATGAATTGACTGTGGAATACAATGGTGTACTGGTGATTCCTCAGTTACGGATTGATGTGATCCAGGAGATTGCCAATAGGGATGTTGGTGAATGGGATGAGTTATATCTTCCGGGGCTGGCAGGTGATCTGTGTGCTGAGATAGACCGTCTCAGGAACGATGCCGAGCAATATTTTATCATCGATATAGAAAAAGATAGCAAGTCACGTTATGTAGAGCTGGATAAAGTTCGAAGTGCCAATATGGATTATGCTGGTCTGCTTAGTTCAAACAGAAGGCAACAGATCAGAAGATCCATACGAGAATATAGTAAAAGTAGTGAAATCAGGGTCAATGTGGCACAAACCTCAGGCGAGGCATCGCAACTGCTGGAGGCTCTGGCTGAGCTGCATCAGCGGGAATGGATACAAAGAGGTAAGGAAGGTGCGTTTGCCAACAGCTATTTCCATGATTTTCATAGCGCTTTAATACAGAAATATTTTGACAGTGGCATTATTCAACTTGTCCATATTCATACAGATCAGGTAACCATAGGCTATCTGTATAACTTCATTCATGAGGGCAACGTGCTTTTTTATCAGAGTGGCTTTAACTATATGGAGAGCAACCATGCCAGACCTGGCTTGGTTTCACACTATTTTGCAGTATTACTGAATGCTGAGCTTGGCCATGGGAGATATGACTTTCTCGCCGGTGATTCCCAGTACAAGAAAAGTCTGGCAACCAATGCAGAACGTATGATGTGGGTTCGGCTGAAAAAAAAGAGCATCCGCAGCTGGGTAGAAGGTAGTGCGCGCAGCGCTTACAGGAAGTTGAAAAGAACACAGTAGACAAGTATGTGGCAGTGTATCCTTGGTAGAAGCAAGGGGGGAAAATGAAAGACAAGAAACGCATATTGTCAGGTTTTCTGGAGAGAACCCGGCTGCTTAACATGCTTGAGTTGGCTCCTGCATCAGCGCTAATCATTATGAACTACCACAGGGTGTACCATGACAAGCTGGCAACAGAGTTTGATTCGGGTGTTTTTTGCCCGTCTATGGAGGAATTTGATCAGCAGATGGCTTTTCTTAGCAAGCATGCCAACCTCATAACTGAAGAAGAGGTCGTAAGGTTAGCGCAATCTGGCAAGCCGCTACCAAAGCGAAGTGCATTGGTCACCTTTGATGATGGCTACAGAGACAACTATTTGTTTGCTGCGCCAGTGCTCAAAAAGTATTCTGTGCCGGCCATTTTTTTTATACCCATTGAGAGCATTGAAAAATCCAGAGTGGGATGGTGGGATGTTATTGCCTATTTCATCAAACGCACAGGAAAAAAAGACCTTCCTTTCAATGGCAGCAAATTATTTTTGCGTACAAAGACAGAGAAAGAAAGCGCTATAGTGGTATTGCATGATTACATGAAATCAGCGAGGGCAGAGGAGTCCAGGAATTTTCTTGCTGAACTGTCATTTCTTTGCGGCGTGGATTTTCCATCTAAGGAAGCGCAGCGAGAGGAATTGATGAGTTGGGATCAAATTATGGAGATAGGAAAATCAGAACTCCTGAGTATTGGTTCGCACACCATGTCCCACCGTGTATTGAGCACCGTCTCAGATGAAGATGAACTGCGGGAGCTGGTTGATTCCAGGTTTTTCCTGCAGCAGAAGCTGGGGTATGAAATAAAATCCATAGCGTATCCAGTGGGCAGCTATCAAACATTCAGTGACAGAACAAAAAATAATGCGCGCCGGGCGGGGTACAGTATTGGGTTTTCATTCAATACCGGTGTTAACTATGGAAGCATTATTGATCCATTCAATATAAAGAGAATTGGCCCCGTGGCCGACCTTGCTGCCTTTAAATCCACACTCATTGTTCCCCGGCTGTTCGTAAACCAGCCGGCTTAGTTTTCTTTATTCTTTGTTGTCCCCGGTGGAACTCAAAACTGTTGCTGCAGTCAATAGACTAATGCCAACGGAAGAGCGTCAGGATAAACTATCACAATGCAACAACACATGCTCTGGTGGTTGTTGACTGCCAGCTTGGCACATCTACTTTTTATCCGATACCTGCCAGTGCCTCTGAAGCCGTTCTGGCCGCTTGAACACTTGCCAACAGATCCCAAGTCCATACAAGTAACGCTGAAGTTGCCGCCCGCAATGGTGCCTGTGGATGAGTATGCCAACCCCAAATCTGAAAAATCAGTTGCTGCTGAACCGCTATCCAAAAAGGAATCAGAACCCAGGTTTCTTGAACGCAATACAGGGAAAAAGCAAGAGCCTGCTGAAACCAGAGCAGGTACCCAACAGAAAAAACAACAAGTAAGTGTTCTTCAATTGAGGCAATCTATAAGAAATTATCAGGATCAGGACATTGTTGAGGTGGACCCTTTTGATATTGCTCTGCCTGAGGACATTAATGCAGAAGCGTTTGTGGCAAATGCAATGACGAAAGCAGGCTACATGGTGCAGGAATATGATCTGCATGGTGGAGCACATGTGAAACGGGTTCAGATGTTTGGAAGGGAAGACAGATGTTATCTCCTGCACCGGAAAATTTTGGAGAAAGGGAGGTTGGAGTGGGAACAAAGCAATATAATGCAAGTGGGCTGGGACAAAAAGGAAATTTCATGTGAATGAAGGAAGTGGACATTACCGGGAGAGAACCACCCCCTCATAGAGGAAATGGCTGTCCTTCAGGCAGGTGTCGGACTTGTCAGTATGTATTGGTGATTCGTGTAGAGTGGATGCTCTTTCGGGAAAAATTGCAGCATGGCTGCAGCATAGCGATCAAACGGATTTTGAATGCTTGCAATGCGCTTTGTATCTGCCGAATTTATCCCGTGAGTATTGAAACGAATCATCAATGGCACGGGATAGTCGGTGCCAAATAGGATTTTGTGGTGTACCTGCTTCTGGCTTGCCAGATGTTCCAGGGCTCTGGCGCGAAGGGGGATGAGCATGGCTGAAAGGTCACCGTATAAATTGTCGTGCTGTTCGAGCATTTCCAGAATATGGAAATAATCCTTATCGAACCATGTGGGGTTTCTGGACAGATTGCGCCAGAAAAGCCATTTGTGATTGATTTGCCCCAGGCCCATGTGGGCGGCTATTACAGTCACGCCAGTTTGCAAAGGCAGTTCCAACATATCACTGCCTTCATAGCGTTTTTCTGATTGAATGCTTATTTCACTGCCGATGTGGATGATTAGAGGCAGGTTCTTGTCCCGCAGCTTTTCGTAGTAGGGGATAAAAGTCGGGTTATTGAGATCCAATCCCCAGTAGTTTTGCAAAAATTTAGCCCCACGGAAGCCCTTTTCAGAATATTCTTCAATTCGCTCAAGGGCATTTGGCCGCAAAGGGTTGATGGAGAAAAATGGAATGAATTGCAGGGGATAACGGCCTGCCACTTCCAGCACGTCCGCATTCATGGCGCATACGGTTTTGTCGCGGTGTGTTTCTCTTCCTTTGCTATCAACGCGGCTGTCCACACCAAACAGGCAAGTCTGTTCCACCGTTTCTGATGTGCTCACTGCATGCGCCATTGCAGCCACATAGGCTTTCCAGGGCTGCTGTTTCAGCTTAACAGGGTCAATGCCCAGGCTTTTGGCAAAAAAACGAACGGCTATTCTGTCGAAAAGGCGATCAAAGCGTACCTGGGGATTTAGCAAGTGGGTGTGGATATCAATGGTTTTCATGTTCTAGTGTATTGCGTCGGAATTAAAGGCTCCTTCAGGGGGGCTCCCTTCGGGTGAGCCGCAATGCGGTCATCTGCTGTTTTGTAATTGTATCGGCTGTTGCATTCATCTGCACAAGTCATGAAAAACAGGAAAATGATGTAGCCTGGAAACGCAAGCCTTCCGGTTTTGAATGTGTGTGATATAGCGCAACAGTTGTGCCATATCACACACAAAACAATTGCTGATTCGGTGGCTGGCATTTCAACTGGTTGATATTCGGAGCAATGGGGTGCTGGCACAGGAATTGCTCATTACGCTGAGGTTCAAACTTAAAATCAAAGCCAACCGAGAGTCTCCGAATGAAAAAAAGAAAGCTTTTACCTCTTCTTATCTGCAGTTTGTGCACCGGTACGACAGCGCTTGCTGCCGAGCAGAAAACAGATAAGGACAACTCCGAAAAAATGCCTACCATTATCGTGGAAGGCACCAGGCTGGAGGATGTCAGTGGCAAAGAAGTCAGATCTGCTGATCTGGCAGAAGCATTGGCAAAGAAAGCCGCCAGTATTTCTGTCGTGCGCCGCAGCGGCATCGCCAACGACATCATTCTGCGTGGGCAAAAGAAAGACAACATCAATATTCTTATTGATGGTGGAAAAATCTATGGCGCATGTCCCAACCGTATGGATCCGCCAACTTCCCATATTCTGACCAATAATATCGAATCAGTGGAGATTACTGAGGGTCCTTATGATGTGGAGAACTTTGGCACCTTGAGCGGTGCGGTAAAAATCACCACAAAGGAGCCGGAAGAGGGCTTCCATGGTGAAGTGAGTCTGAATGTGGGAAGCTGGGATTACCGTAAAGGTGCAGCAACCCTCAGTGGTGGTACAGATCGGGTTCGGGCCATGGTCAGCGTTTCCAAGGAAAGCAGTGGTCAGTATGAAGATGGTGACGGGAACACTTTTGCAGAACAGATTAAAAATTATGATCCCACTTCTACGGCCAGGTACAAAGAAGAATACGAAGACCTGGACGCTTATGACAAGAGCACTTTCATGGGCAAGCTGTATGTGGACGTTACCGAAAACCAGGAGTTGAAGCTAAGTTACACAGCCAACCGCAGTGATGACATCCTGTACCCGTCCAGCAAAATGGATGCCCTCTACGATGACTCCGATATTTTTGACGTTGGCTATACCATTCAAGACTTGGGTTGGTTTTCCCGGGAGTTGAGCTTTCAGTACTATAACTCCCAGGTGGAGCACCCCATGTCCACCCGCTACCGGTTGTCTTCCGGCCCGAATTCAATGAATGAAATGACGCATTACCTGGAAACGGAAATGCAGGGCGCCAAGATAAAAAACAGTTTTGAGCTTGGTGATGGAACTGATATGACGGTTGGGCTGGATTTTAGCCGCCGCAATTGGGACGGGGTATTCCAGGCCAAAGGCATGATGGCCATGACCGACGGTTTCGTCAGCATCGATGATGTGGATACGGACAATGCCGCCATTTTTGTGGAAGCGGAAAAAGACTTCAACAATTTTAACCTCAAGCTTGGCGCACGTTACGATGACACCACTATCGAGACGGCGGGTATGCAGCCGGATAATGATTACACCGCCTTCAGCGCCTTTGCCTTTGGTACCTACAGCCTGCAAGACGGGTTGAAGGTATTTGGCGGGCTGGGTCGTTCCGCACGCGTTCCTGATGCACGTGAGCTTTATATGATTATGCCCATGATGGATAATGCGATGATGATCGGCAACCCCGATCTGGATCAAACCACCAATACCGAAGTGGATCTGGGTATGGAAATTAATGCCGGCTCCCTCTATCTCAAACCCAAGATATTCTACAGCTGGCTGGGTGATTTCATTGTTTATAACGACAGCAAGATGATGCGCCGTTTTGATAATGTGGATGCCACTATCTATGGCTTCTCCGTGGATGGGTCCTACAACTTCACCGATGAACTGTATCTTGATTTTGGCCTGGCCTATCAGCGCGGTGAGAAAGACCAAGCCCAGCCTGGGCAGAACGATAAAGATCTTCCGGAAATCCCCCCCTTGAAGGGCGTGATGTCACTGAACTGGGAATATATGGATGATAGCTTGGCCAAGGTGGAAGTGGTTGCTTCTGATAGCTGGACCCGCTACGACGAAGACAATGGCGAGCAGGAGCTGGATAGTTGGGCGGTGCTGAACCTGAAAGTCCGCCATGCACTGACAGATAGTATCAAGATCACCGCTGGTATTGATAATCTGTTTGACAAGACCTATGCCGTCAGCAATACCTACAAAGACCTCACTTTGCTGGAAAGTGGTGGTAGTGAAGTGATTTTGATGAACGAACCCGGGCGCTACTTCTATTTGAATGCGGCGTACAAGTTTTAAGCCCGGATAACCCCAGCTGCCTGCTGGCTTTTGCTGCAGCTTAAGCCGGCGGGGCATGTCTTAGCCGAAGAAGAAAATCCGCAAGCAGAGCGCTTGCGGATTTTTTATTGCTTTGTTCCGTTGTGCCGGGGGAGCCGGGCTTGGCTCGTTAGCGCCTATTGCAACTGATACTTTTTCAAACGATACATAAAGGCGTACCGGGTGAGCCCCAGAATTCGTGCAGCCTTGCTCTGGTTGCCGTTAGTTTTTTCCAGGGCCTGCTGCAGTAATTCCTGCTCCAGCTCGTCGAGCTTGATGCCGGAATCCGGCAGGGAGAAGGTCCAGCGGCTCTGTTGCTGGTGACGAATCTCCCGGGGCAGATTGCCATCGTGGATCTCGCGTCCGCTGAACAGGATCAGCATGCGTTCGCACAGGTTGCGCAATTCGCGGATGTTGCCGGGCCAGGAATAGCGCCGCAGACAATCCATGGCCGCCTTGTTATAGACTGGAGCCGGCAGCTGATATTCACTGGCGAGGCGTTTGCTGATCTCCGGTATCAGCAATTCGACATCGCCAGAGCGCTCTCTCAATGCCGGCACATGGAAGGGAATGATGTTCAGGCGATAATAGAGGTCTTCACGAAAGCTCCCGTTTTCCACCTTTTTGCGTAAATCGGCGTTGGTGGCAGCCACCAGGCGCACATTTGCGTGGCGCTGTTTCAGGCTTCCCACCGGCTGATATTCTCCGGACTCGAGAAAGCGTAACAGCTTGGCCTGGATGTCCAGGCACATTTCCCCGATTTCATCCAGAAACAGGGTGCCGCCTTCGGCCATGCTGATGCGCCCCGGGTTATTGGAAACCGCTCCCGTGAAGGCTCCTTTGATATGGCCGAAGAACTCGGACTCTGCCAGGCCTTCGGGTAATGCGGCGCAGTTGATGGCAACAAAAGGCGCATCATGTCGTCTGCTTTTTTTGTGGATATGGTGTGCCAGCAATTCCTTTCCTGTGCCGCTTTCCCCGGTAAGGATAACCGTTACATCTGTCGCTGAAGCGATGTCCAGTGAGCGTAACAGTGTTTCAAACTCAGGTGATTTTCCCAGTATTTCGTATTTGGATGGTTTATTCATGGTTTTACCAATTCAGGATCAGTCCGGTTAGTGCAAACAGGATCAACAGCACCCCTGCAAACATGCGCAATTGCGGGTTGCGGGAAAAACGCAATATCTGGTCAGCAAAGATACCTGTTGCCATGATGGCTGGCAAGGTGCCCAAACCAAACAAGAGCATAAATACCCCGCCTTGGAGCATGCTGCCTTGACCTAGAGCAATAAACAGGGCGGAATATACCAAGCCGCAGGGCAGCCAGCCCCAGATCATCCCATACAAAACTGCCTGCAGGGGAGAGGAAACAGGCAGCAGTTTTCTGCCCAGGGGCTCAAGTTTCTTCCAGATGGGTGCGCCGGCCTTTTCGATCCGGGCGAAGGCGGGGAACCAGCCCGCCAGATACAGCCCCACTGCGATCATCAGCAAGGTGGCCGTGAGTAGCAATATGCTGTGGCCGTATTGGGGGCTGATCTGGAACAATAACCCGGCTCCAAATCCACCTGCAACAGCGCCTGCCAGGGTATAGCTGAGGATGCGCCCCAGGCTGTAGTAACTGAGATAGCCCATGAGCTGCGCCGGGCTCTTGCGTGTTTCCATGGGCAGGCTGAAGGTCAGCACTCCCATGATGCTGCCACACATGCCAACGCAGTGCAGGGCGCCGAACAGCCCCATGAGAAAAGCACCCAGATAGCCAATTTCCATGAATTAATCTCTGTAACTCATTGAAACCAGTGTTTTTATCTGGATGATTTCCAAGGCTATTTGCCGAATACCTGCTTCAGCAGATCTGTGCTGCGGGCTACCGGGTTTTCCCGAATCGCCTTCTCTTCCTGGGCCAGTTTGTAAAACAGGCCATTCAGGGTTTTTTCCGTAACATAGGAATCCAGGTCCAGGTTGCTATCCCCACCGAGCAATCCGCCCAGCATGCTGCCGCCAGCATTGGCGGTGAGCTGTTTGTAGCTGGCCGTAGCGCCAACCTGGTTCGTAGCCTGGGACACGATGGGTTTGATGGCTTTTTCCAGGGAGGGCCCGGCTTTCTCCCGTAAGTACCGGGTTGCGGCATCATCGCCGCCGTTCAGGATTTTGGCGGCATCGTCCAGGGTCATGTTTTGCACCGTGTCCTTGACGATGTCCAGGGTTTTTGGAATTGCGGCCTCTGCCGCCTGATTCATGGTGGTTTCAAACTCATCTACCAGTGCGCCCTGGCCAACAGCGCGCAAGCCCGAAGCGATCTTGTCCACTGCGCCGGGCAGGGGTATGCGGACATTGGAGTCATTCAGGAAGCCGCCAGGCTTTCCCAGGTAATCAACAGCCCGTTCTGCACCAATACTCAATGCTTCTTTCAGGCCTGCGCCGATCTGCCCCTGGGACAGGCTGCCGGCGGCGGCAGTTGCGCCATCACCTTTCAGGAATTGACCTGCTGAATCCTTGAGCATGTCGCCAAAGCCCGCCCAGCTACTGCTGGTGATGAGTAGGGATGCAATAAACACAGTTTTTAATTTCTTCATATCTGTCTCCTTGATATTATTCATTAATTTATCACTGTAACGCCATGATTATCTAGTATATTGCGTCAGAATTAAAGGCTCTTTCAAGCGAATCCAACACCGCAGATGGCCGCATTGTGGCGCACCCGAAGGGAGCGCCCCAAAAGCATCTTCAACCCGGAAAGACAAAAATGTGATTTTATCTTTCCTCTATTTTCGTTGGAAATGGCCGCACGTCCTTGTACGGCGTACAGCCTGTTAGTTTTGGCGCAGCACATTGATGACTATAGCGATCGAATTCGCTCTGCCTGCTCTGCCAGGTTGTGCATGGCAGTGCGTGCCGCTTCCAACTTTTCCCTTTCTTTTTGCACTACAGGCTCGGGAGCCTTGTTGGTGAAACCGGGGTTGGACAGTTTTTTCTCGGCGCGTTCCACTTCTGATTGCAACTTGCCCAGTTCTTTTTCCAGACGTTTCAATTCTGCATCCTTGTCGATAAGGTCAGCAAGTGGAATCAGCAGTTTCATTTCGCCGACCAGAGCAGTTGCTGCTTCTGGTGCTTCATCGCCACTGCCAAGAATCATCACCGATTCGGTGCGGGCGAGAAAATCCAGATAGTGCCGGTTGGCTGTCAGCCTGGACTGATCCAGGTCGCTGGCATTGTCCAGCAAAACCGGAATAGCCTTGCCCGGTGCGATATTCATTTCGCCCTTGATACGCCGAATGCCGAGGATGAAATTCATTACCCAACGCATCTCGTCCTCTGCCTTCCTGTCCTGCAGGCTGTCTTTGGCCGTGGGGAAGGGTTGCAGCATTATCGTTTCCCCCTGTACGCCTGCAAGCCCTTTCACCTGCTGCCAGATTTCCTCGGTGATGAAGGGCATGATGGGGTGGGTGATGCGCAGCAGGCTTTCCAGTACGCTCACCAGCGTGTGCCGGGCGGCGCGCTTGCTGGCGTCGCTGGCGTTGCCCGAGTTGAGTACGGGCTTGGTCAGCTCCAGGTACCAGTCGCAATACTCGTTCCAGGTGAAGTCGTAGATGGCCTGGGCGGCGTGGTCAAAGCGATAGCTCTCGATGGCGGTGGCTACTTCACTGGCGGTGTGCTGCAGACGAGAGAGTATCCAGCGATCCGCCACGGACAGTTCCATTTTGCCGCCGGTTGTGCCGGTGTCCTCGCCTTTGGTATTCATCAGCACATAACGGGAGGCGTTCCACAGCTTGTTGCAGAAGTTGCGGTAACCTTCGATACGCTGCAGGGACAATACGATGTCCCGCCCGGTGGAAGCTTGTGATGCGAAGGTGAAACGCAGGGCGTCTGTACCGTAGGCGGGAATGCCGTCGGGAAAGTTCTTGCGCGTCTGCTTTTCGATCTTTTTCGCCAGATGGGGCTGCATCATGCCGGAGGTACGCTTGGCCACCAGGGATTCCAGGTCGATGCCATCGATGACATCGATGGGATCGAGGACATTGCCCTTGGACTTGGACATTTTCTGGCCTTCGGCGTCGCGCACCAGGCCATGGACATAGACCTCATGGAAGGGCACTTCGTCCATAAACTTCAGGCCCATCATGATCATGCGTGCTACCCAGAAGAAGATGATGTCGAAGCCGGTGACCAGCACACTGGTGGGGTAAAAGGTCTTGAGGCGATCGGTATTCTCTGGCCAGCCCAAAGTGGAGAAAGGCCACAGGGCAGAGCTGAACCAGGTGTCCAGCACATCTTCGTCCTGGCGCAGGGGATAATCTGCGGCCAGGTTGTGTTTCTCCCGCACTTCTTCCTCGGAGCGACCCACATAGATGTTGTCCTGGTCGTCATACCAGGCGGGAATGCGATGGCCCCACCAGATCTGGCGGCTGATGCACCAGTCCTGGATATTGCGCATCCACTCGAAATAGGTGTTTTTCCAGTTGTCTGGCACGAAGCGGATCTTTCCTGATTCCACCGCCTCGATAGCCGGTTTTGCCAGAGGTTCGATCTTTACATACCACTGGTTGGTGAGAAAGGGTTCGATAACAGCACCAGAGCGGTCTCCCCTGGGCACCATGAGCTTGTGATCGTCGGTTTTTTCCAGCAGATCCAGTGCTTCCAGATCGGCCAGCATGGTTTTTCTCGCCACATAGCGATCCATGCCAATATATTTCTCTGGAATCAGCTCCTGATCATCTTCTTCGTTGGCCCGGATGGCCGCATTCACGGTAAAAATATTGATCAGGCCGCCATGGGGTTGCTCGCTGATGGCGATTTCATCCCGGTGGCGCTTCCACACATCATAGTCATTGAAGTCATGAGCAGGGGTGATTTTCACACAGCCGGTGCCGAATTCGGGGTCCACATGCTCATCGGCCACGATGGGAATTTTCCTGCCGGTCAGCGGCAGCTCCACAAACTCTCCCAGCAGGTGCTTGTAGCGCTCGTCACTGGGGTGAATGGCCACCGCGCAGTCGCCAATCATGGTCTCCGGGCGGGTGGTGGCCACCACCAGATGGCCGGTGCCGTTGGACAGGGGGTAGCGCATATGCCACAGGTGGCCGTTTTCTTCCCGGGACAGTACCTCCAGATCGGAAACCGCTGTGTGCAGTACCGGATCCCAGTTCACCAGACGCTTGCCCCGGTAGATCAGGCCTTCCTCGTATAGGCGCACGAAGACCTCGTGCACGGCCTCGGACAGCCCCTCGTCCATGGTGAAGCGCTCGTGCTCCCAATCCAGGGATGCGCCCATGCGCCGTAGTTGGCGGGTGATGGTTCCGCCGGATTCCTTCTTCCACTGCCAGACGCGCTCGATGAAGGCATCCCGGCCCAGGTCGTGGCGGGTCTTGCCCTCGGCCTCCAGCAGGCGCTCCACCACCATTTGGGTGGCGATGCCCGCGTGATCCGTGCCGGGCTGCCACAGGCTGTTGTCACCCTTCATGCGGTGATAGCGGGTGAGGCCGTCCATGATGGTGTCCTGGAAGGCGTGGCCCATGTGCAGGCTGCCCGTCACATTGGGGGGAGGAATCATGATGCAGTAGCTGTTCTCGCCGCCCTGTGGGGCGGTCGCTCCCGGCGTCCTCGGCAACTGCTCCATGCGTTGCTCTACCTCCTGCCTCCCTGCAGTCGTGCCTCCCGCGACACTGCCACGTCCCTGTGGGGCGGTCGCTCCCGGCGTCCTGCCTCCCGCGACACTGCCACGTCCCTGTGGGGCGAACCAGCCGTTTTGTTCCCAGGTCTGATACCAGCGTTGCTCGATGGCTGTGGGGTCGAAAGTTTTATCCATGGTTTGGAGCGCTTGGCCAAAAAGAGCTAATTATACGGTTTGAAAATCGTTTCTGTTCAAAAAAAGCGTTATCATTGCGCCCTTGTTGAATTGATCAGAGCATTCCGACCATCGTTACCCCAAAAATCACTTCACGGCCTGAACACAATATTTCCCGGGCGAATATTTCAGAAGCTGCTCTGAAGGTGCTCTATCGTCTGAAAAAAAGTGGTTATCAGGCGCATCTGGTCGGGGGCGGGGTGCGCGATCTGCTGTTGGGCAGGGAACCCAAGGATTTCGATGTAGCCACAGACGCCACGCCAGAACAGATCAAGGCGGCGTTCGGCAATGCGCGCATCATCGGCAGGCGCTTTCGCCTGGTGCATGTGCGTTTCGGCCGGGAAGTCATCGAGGTCGCCACTTTTCGCAGCATGCAGTTTCAGCAGGAAAAACAATCTGATGAAGGCATGATTCTGCGCGACAACGAATTCGGCAGTATCGAAGAAGATGCCATGCGCCGCGATTTTACCGTCAATGCCCTGTACTACAATATCGCGGATTTCTCCGTGGTGGATTACAGCAACGGCATGGAGGATCTGGAATCCGGGCTGTTGCGGCTGCTCGGGGATCCGGAAACCCGCTACCGGGAAGATCCGGTGCGCATGTTACGGGCAGCGCGTTTTGCCGCCAAGCTCGGTTTCAACATCGAGGCTTCTACCGAAGAACCAATTACCCGGTTGGCGCATTTGCTGGGGGATGTGCCATCGGCGCGTCTCTATGAAGAAGTGCTGAAGCTGTTTATCAGCGGCTATGCGGTGAGCGCTTTCGAGAAGCTGCGTCATTACAACCTGTTTGCGCAGCTGTTTCCCCAGACGGAAGAAGCGCTGACTCATGAGGAACATGAATTCCCTCTGGTGCTGGTGCACAAGGGACTGGAAAATACCGACAAACGCCTGGCTCAGGACAAGCCCGTCACCCCGGCCTTCCTGTTTGCGGTGCTGCTGTGGGAGCCATTGCGACGCATCGCCCGGGAACTGGAAGCAGACGGTCTGCCTTTTTACCAGGCATTGCAGCAGGCGGGTGATGTGGTTATCGGGCGTCAGGTGCAACAGGTTGCCATTCCCCGGCGCTTCTCCACTCCCATGCGGGAGATCTGGACTCTGCAGGCCCGCTTCCACAATACCAAAGGCCAGCGCCCCCATCGCCTGCTGGTGCACCCACGTTTCCGTGCCGCCTATGATTTCCTGCTGCTGCGGGCCGAGTCCGGTGAGGCCGACCCCGAACTTGCCGCCTGGTGGACGAGTTTTCAGGAGCAACAGGGGTTGGATCCTAAAGGTGGTAGCAGGGCTGCCGACAGCAGCAAACGTCGCCGCCGCAGGCCCCGCAAACGCCAGGCGCAATGATCAGCGCGTATATTGGTCTCGGCAGCAACCTCGACCACCCCGAACGGCAACTTCTGCAAGCCCTGGAGGAACTGGATGGCATTCCCAAAACCCGTTTGCATTGCGCTTCCTCGTTGTATGTGAGCGCGCCCATGGGGCCACAGGACCAGCCTGATTATCTCAATGCCGTGGCAGAAATCAGAACCGGACTGGCGCCGCTGGTGCTCCTGGATGAGTTGCAGCGTATTGAAGACCAGCATGGGCGCATTCGGGGGCAGCGTTGGGGGCCACGAACTCTGGATCTGGATCTGCTATTGTATGGAGATCGAGTCATTCAGGAGCAGCGCTTGACGGTTCCACATCCGGGCATTGCCCGGCGGGCTTTCGTTTTGAAACCCCTGGAAGAAATTGCCCCCGGCCTGCTGGCGCCAGAGCTGGGGGCGATAAAGGAACTGTCAGCAGCCTGTACAGACCGGCAAGTGAGACGAATCAAATGAAGAACAAAATCACTCTCAGCACTCTGGAGCGCATGAAAGCCGCAGGCGAAAAAATCGCTGTGCTTACCGCATATGATGCGGCGTTCGCCCGACTGGCAGAATCCGCCGGCGTGGAGGTAATTCTGGTCGGCGACTCCCTGGGCATGGTGGTGCAGGGCCACGACAGTACCCTGCCGGTTACCGTGGAGGAAATGGTGTATCACACCGCCATGGTGAACCGGGGCTGCAGCCTGCCGTTGCTGGTTGCCGACATGCCTTTCATGAGTCATGGCACCCCGCGCCAGGCCCTGGATTCGGCGGGAAAACTGATGAAGGAAGGCGGCGCCCACATGGTCAAGCTCGAAGGCGGGCACGCCCAGGTGGAAACCGTGCGTCACCTTACCGACCGCGCCGTGCCGGTTTGCGCCCATCTGGGCCTGCTGCCCCAGTCCATTCACCAACTGGGCGGATACAAGGTGCAGGGCAGGGACAGCCGCAGTGCCGAGCGCATTCTCAGAGATGCCCGCGAACTCCAGCAGGCCGGTGCGCAGATGCTGGTGCTGGAATGTATACCGGAAGTGCTGGGTAAGGAAATCAGCCTGGCTCTGGATATTCCCGTGATCGGCATTGGTGCCGGGCGTGGTTGTGACGGGCAGGTGCTGGTGCTCCATGACATGCTCGGCATCACTCCCGGAAAAGCGCCGGGATTCAGCAGGAATTTCATGGCGGACACCGGCTCTGTCGAGGCGGCCATGTGCGCTTATGTCGAGGCTGTACACAACGGCAGCTTCCCTGCCCGGGAACACTGTTTTCAATGAAACAGGTTGAAACTGTTGTGCAACTGCGCCAGGCAGTTTCCTGTTTTGCTGGTGAAACGGCGTTGGTGCCCACCATGGGTAACCTCCATGATGGGCACCTCGCTCTGGTGCGGCATGCCCGCGAACTTTCCCGGCATGTGGTGGTAAGCATCTTCGTCAATCCCATGCAGTTCGACCGCAAGCAGGATCTGCAGGCCTACCCGCGCACCCTGGAACAGGATCTGGCGCTGTTGCAAAACGAAGGGGTGGATCTGGTTTTCACCCCGGCGGAAAAGGTCATTTACCCAAAACCCATGGCGGTGCATACCCGGGTGGAAGTGCCTGGTATCTCCGATACTTTCTGCGGCCAGTCCAGGCCGGGGCATTTCGTTGGCGTATCCACCGTCGTGTGCAAGCTGTTTAATATGGTGCAGCCCCGGATTGCTGTATTTGGTAAAAAAGATTTTCAGCAGCTGCTGATTGTCAAGCGCATGGTGGAGGATCTGGCCATTCCCGTGGAACTTGTTGGTGTGGATACGGTACGAGAAAAAGATGGCCTGGCCATGAGTTCCCGCAACAACTACCTGGATGCGCGCCAGCGGCAGATTGCCCCTGCCTTATACCGTGCCCTGAGAAATACAGTGGATGCTCTGGAGCGGGGCGCGAGAGATTTTCCGGCACTGGAACAGGCTGCCGCCGGGAAAATGGCAAGCGCTGGATTAAAGCCGGACTATTTCAGCATTCGCCGGGCATCTGACCTGGGGGAGCCAAAACAGGACGAACGGGAGCTGGTGATACTGGGTGCGGCCTTTGTGGGTATGGCGCGCTTAATCGACAATCTGGAAGCGCATTTGTAGAGTTCCCCCCGGGCAGGAAAAATACCTGTCCGGGGGAACCATGGCATCAGTCCCAGAATCCTGGCCGATAGGGGCGTGCCCAAGGAGATGGGTGGAAAAACTCTCGCTCGATATCCTGCGTGTTCGGAAATATGGGAAAACCCTGCATGGGCAAGCCCTGTGCATTGCCGCTCAATGCGTTCAACAATTGCTGCTTCTGCGGTTCGGGTAATCCCTCTTCCTTTTTGATTTGCTCGCGCAGTTCGTCCCGGGAGCCTTCGTACTCAAACTTTTTTGTAACCCCGTCCTGATCCAGGAATTCAATCATGGCCTTGTATTTTCCGTCGGGCAGTTTGTTTACCGCCATGGATTGGAAGCTCTCCTGAACCTGGACTGCACCACGGGGAGCCGGCTGATAGCCTGGCCAGGGCGTCATGTGGGGTGGAAAATTCCCGGGGCGCATGGGTGCAAACTGGTTTTTCACTTGCGCCGCCATGGTGATGTCCACATCGGTTACCTTCCCGTGGCGCAGAATTTGCACACTGGATTTTTCACCAGCCTTGGTTTTCCGGACGCTACTGACCAGGTCTTCTGGCGAAATCAAAATCTTTCCATCAAAGGCAAGCAGCACATCATGGGGCTTCAATCCCGCCAGCGCCGCTGGGGACTCAGGCACAACGCGCATCACCATCAGTCCCTGGCCATGGGTAATGTCTTCGGGCAATTGAGCTTGTACGGCCTGGGGTACGGGGCCGACAACCACGCCCAGATAAACAGGCGCATCGCTTTGCTGCTGTTGCTCGTCGGCGGGTGGGTTTGGCTCTTCCGCCTGTAGCACAGCAACTGCAGGCAGAGTCAGAGCAGCTGCCAGGCAAGGTATCAGGTATTTCTTTTTCATTGCATTCTCCATTCTGTCTGGGAATAAAATTGGTAATGTATTGTATGTGGGCATGGCCAGCATGCTTTTCAACAGTTTTGTTTGCCGGTATACCCTGAGGATGGTGATTGCTGCCGCTTCTCTTGAATTTCTCCCTCCAGATACCCACATTCGCTGCAGGTAGATGTCTCAATGCGTGACGAGGGAAGCGCTGAACAAGTCTGTTTACGTTATTCCGGCATGCGCCGAAATGACGGTTTGATCTGAGCTTCCCCGATGTCTTTGGGGACGATTTATATGTACTTATTACGGAGGGTATTGCAATGTCAACCTTACAACAAATCAGGAGCGGCATGAGTCAGGCCTGGGATAGTCTGGTCGATGGCTGGCAACATTTGTATCGCCGTGCCGCCAGCGCCATCACCCGTTTTTCCCGGGGAAAGGAAGATGATGAGCAGAGCCGGGAACTTGCGGCCCGCAGCAGCGGCTGGGGAGTGCTGGCGTCCGAGGTGTATGATGACGAAGACAAGGTCGTGGTGCGCCTGGAAGCGCCGGGGATGGAAGGAACGGACTTCGACATCGAGGTAGTGGAGAACTATCTGGTGATTCATGGTCAAAAGAACATCGAACGTGAGCGCACAGACGGGCGCTATCATATTCTGGAGTGCGCCTACGGCAGTTTCGAACGCGCCCTGCCTCTTCCCGAGGATGTGGTTGCCGACAAGGCCAAGGCAAGCTACAAACGTGGTGTGCTACGGGTGGAGCTGCCCAAATCGGCAGCGGCCCGCCGCCGCAGGATCGATGTGCAGGTGCATTGACGATCTTGCAGGAGCGCCCGAAGGGCGCTCTTGTGACCGGTAGAATATGCCGCTTTTATCAATATCATTCTGTGGTCACCACTTGCGCTGGCCAAAAGGAGCAATGTTTCATGTTGACCAATAAAATCCGTAAATCGGGAACCTCTGCGCTGATGCTGGCAATGATGCTGTTTCTGCTGCCAGCAGTGATATCGGCTGCGCCGCCCCCGCCGGGACACAGCATTGCCCCCGTGCTGGAAAAGGTGCTGCCTGCGGTGGTGAATATTTCAACCAGCAAGCTAGTGGGGCTGAAGCAGCGGCAGTTGTTGCTCGATCCGTTTTTTCATCAACCCTATGCATATCGTGACCGCCCTGTACGCAAGAAGTCCCAAAGCCTGGGATCTGGAGTAATTGTGGATGCAGAAAAAGGCTGGGTGATCACCAATCATCATGTGGTGGAGGGTGCGGATGAGATTACAGTAACCTTGCGGGATCAACGCAGTTTTGCAGCAAAACTTCTGGGCGAAGATCCCGCTGTGGATATTGCCCTGCTGCAGATAGATGCAGATGATCTTTCCGCCTTGCCGCTGGAAGATTCCGAGAATTTGCGCGTAGGTGATTTTGTCGTAGCAATCGGAAACCCATTTGGTCTGGGGCAAACGGTTACCTATGGCATTGTCAGCGCCCTTGGGCGAACCGGCCTGGGGATTGAAGGCTATGAGGATTTTATTCAAACCGATGCCTCCATCAATCCCGGAAATTCCGGTGGTGCTTTGGTGACTACCAGGGGCAAACTGGTTGGCATCAATACTGCCATCATGGGTGCAGGGGGAAATATTGGCATTGGCTTTGCCATCCCTGCAACCATGGTGAAGGCCATCGTAAGCCAGCTTGCCCATTATGGTGAGGTGCAGCGCGGCCAGCTGGGCGTGGTAATGCAGGATATGACCCAAGACCTGGCGGCTGCCTTTGGTATCGAGCAACGCCGGGGAGCGGTGGTAACCCAGGTGCTGCCGGGATCGGCTGCAGACAGGGCGGGTCTGGTTTCCGGAGATATCATCGTCAGCATCGATGGCAAGGAAGTGGCGGATGGTGGAGCCCTGCGCAATGCCATTGGCATGCTGCGTACCGGGAGCAGCATTTCGCTGAAGATTATTCGTGATGGGAAGCAGAAGAACATCCAGGCCACCATTGCGCTGCCCAGGGATGCCAAGACAGAAGGCGGCAAGTTGAATGATCGCCTCAAGGGCGCATTGTTGGGGAACCTCGATGAAGAACATCCGCTATTCCAATCTGGTGGTGTTGAAGTCCTGCAGGTAAAAAGAAACAGCCCCGCATGGGGAGCCGGGCTGCGACCTGGAGATGTCATCATCTCTGTAAACCGGCAGCGAGTATCATCATTGATGGATCTATCTGCATTGGCCGCCCGGGCGGGCAAGAAAGGGTTATTATTGAACATTGTGCGGGGCAATGGCGCCCTGTTTATCGTGATTCGCTAGTCGGGAGCAGGAAGTGGAGTTTGAAGACTACTATGAAATAATGGGCGTCAAGCGCGATGCCACACAGGATGAAATCAAACGCGCCTACCGCAAGCTGGCGCGCAAGTACCATCCTGATGTTAGCAAGGAAGCGGATGCCGAAGAGAAATTCAAACGCCTGGGAGAAGCCTACGAGGTTCTCAAAGATCCGGAAAAGCGGACTGCTTATGACCAGTTGGGCAAGAACTGGAAGGCAGGGCAGGACTTCAATCCCCCCCCGGGATGGGATGCCGGATTCGAATTCAGTGGCAGTGGCTCTACCGGCGGTGGTGGCGATGCCCAGGCCTACAGTGATTTTTTTGAATCCCTGTTTGGAAGAAGAACCAGCGGTTATGCCGGTGCCGGCCCCCGGGATTTCCACATGCGTGGACAGGATCATCATGCCAAGGTGCTCATCGACCTCGAGGATGCCTACCAAGGCGCCACCCGGCATATCACCCTGCAGGTGCCGGAGGTAGATCCTGGCGGCCATGTCGTCACCCGAAAGCGCACCCTCAAGGTGCGTATCCCCAAAGGGGTGAAACAGGGGCAGCAGATTCGTCTCACCGGACAGGGTGCGCCCGGGGTGGGGCAGGGCGGCAGTGGTGATCTGTATCTGGAAATCGAGTTCAAGCCCCATCCCTTTTACCGGGTCGAAGGCAGGGATGTCTACCTGGAGCTGCCTGTCGCGCCCTGGGAGGCGGCATTGGGTGGAAAGGTGAAAGTGCCCACGCCTGCCGGCGTGCTGGATCTGAAAATCCCCCCCGGCTCTACCAGCGGCAAGAAAATGCGTCTGAAGGGCAAGGGCATACCCGGCAAGCAGCCTGGCGATTTCTATGTGCAGCTCAAGATTGTCCTGCCGCCTTCGGATTCGGAAAAGGCCCGGGCTTTTTACGAAAAGATGAAACAGGAGCTGCCGTTCAGTCCGCGGGCGGCCCTGGGAGTATAGACCATGAATGACGAAATCCTGAATGGCTTGCTGCTGGACGAGGAATGCACCCTGACCCTGGGCGAAATGAGCCGCGCCTGCGCCATGCATGCCGAATGGATCCTGGAGCTGGTGGAAGAGGGCATACTGGAACCCAGTGGCGAGGAAATGAGCCACTGGCGTTTTACTGCCCCGGCATTGCTTCGTGCGCGCACCGTTATGCATCTGCAAAGAGACCTTGGTGTGAACCTGTCCGGTGCCGCCCTGGTCGTGGATCTTCTGGATGAGATCCAGATGCTGCGGCAGCAACTGGGGCGCATGGGTGGCTGCTGACCGAAAAAAATCCTCCTCCGTTCCTTGAAATTTCGCTGGCAGTCCACACGTCAGATAACATAGAGATTACCAAGATCAGGAGGTACTGATATGTTTGGAACCACAGCTTTGTTCGACGAATTGCAGCGCATCCAGCAGGAAATGGATGCTGTGTTTGGCGCAACGCCATGGGCCAACGGCATACGCTCTTCCACCAGCTCTTTTCCCCCGGTAAATGTAGGCACGGCTGCAGAAGAGGTAGACGTATATTTCTTCGCCCCCGGGGTGGATCCCACCTCCCTGGACATATCCATTCAGAATAACGTGCTGAGTGTCGCCGGTGAACGGCACATCATCCGGGAGGAAGGCGCAAGCTACTACCGCAAGGAGCGTTTCGATGGTGAATTCCGCCGCACTTTCAGCCTGCCGGAGGATATCGATCCGGAGCGGGTGGACGCCACTTACAAGGACGGCGTGCTGCATGTAAGGCTGCAGCGCAAGGAGTCCAGCAAACCCAGGCAGATCCAGGTCAGCTGAACCGGAAGGAGGTAAACGAAATGACCGAAAGAACAGAACTTGCAAAGAAGACCGACAGCGAAATCCAGCCGGCCATGAAAAAGAACGAACCCGTCATGCGCCCGGCGGTGGACATCTTTGAAGATGAAGGTGGCATTACCCTGCATGCGGACATGCCAGGCGTTTCCAAAGACCATCTGAAGGTAAAGGTCGAGGGTGATACCCTGAGCATAGAAGGTGATGCGGAAATCCCCATGCCGGAAGGAATGGAGCCTTTGTACGCCGATATCCGGGCTACCCGTTACCAACGCAGCTTTACCCTCGGCAGTGAAATGGACACGGAGAAAGTCGAGGCCAGCCTCAAACATGGTGTGCTGACCTTGCGCATCCCCAAGCGGGAAGAGCACAAGCCGAAAAAGATCGAAGTGCGGGTTGGCTGATTGCCGCATACAACTCACGAGGCGCGATATCGGAAGGTATTGCGCCTTTTTTGTGCCTGCATTCCCGGTAGAATAGAGGCATCGAAGCCCCAGAGCCGACTGCCATGACAGACAGCATCACCATAACCCGCCCCGACGACTGGCATCTGCATTTGCGCGATGGCGAGGTGCTGGCGGATATCGTGCCGCACACGGCCAGACGGTTTGCCCGTGCCATCATCATGCCCAACCTCAAGCCGCCGGTCACCACCACCGCACAGGCCATCGCATACCGGCAACGTATTCTGGCTGCTGCACCCGCTCACAGCGATTTCCATCCCTTAATGACCCTGTATCTGACCGGGAGCACCAGCGCCGAAGAGATCCGCCTGGCGCACGCTTCCGGCCTGGTACAGGCGGTAAAATACTATCCCGCCGGGGCCACTACCAACTCGGATGCAGGCGTGACCGACCTGACCCGGGTGTACCCCGTACTGGAAGTGATGGCACAAGAGCAGATGCCGCTGCTGGTGCACGGGGAGGTGGTGGACGCGCAGGTGGACGTGTTCGACCGGGAAGCTGTGTTCATCGAACGGGTTTTACTGCCCTTGCTGCAGGATATACCCGGGCTGAAAGTCGTGTTCGAGCACATCACCACCCGGGACGCGGTGGAGCTGGTGAAACAGACGCCGCAACGCCTGGGAGCCACGATCACCCCTCAGCATCTGTTGATGAACCGCAATGCCATTTTCCAGGGCGGCATCAACCCGCACCACTATTGTCTGCCCGTGCTCAAGCGAGAAGAGCATCGCCAGGCCCTGGTGGAGGCCGCCACCAGCGGCGATCCCCGTTTCTTCCTCGGCACCGACAGCGCCCCTCACGCCAGGGACGCCAAGGAAAGCGCCTGCGGTTGTGCGGGCATGTACAGCGCCCATGCCGCCATTGAACTCTATGCCCAGGTGTTTGACGAGGCAGACGCCCTGCACCGCCTGGAGGCCTTCGCCTCCTTCCACGGCGCGGATTTCTACGGCCTGCCCCGAAACCAGGGCAAAATCACCCTGGTGCGGGAGTCATGGCGGGTGCCGGAGCATTTTCATTTCGGCAACGGCGAGCTGGTGCCCCTGGGCGCAGGACAAATGCTGCCCTGGAAACTCGCAGCGCAATAGTAACCCGGCAACTAACTATGTCATTCTCAGGACGTCAGACGCGAGCTAGGCCGCGACGCGCTCCTCGCTCCATTGGCAACGACTGCATGGATGCAGGAGGTAGAGCGACGCAGGATGCCAAAGCCGGGAAGCGCAACAAAGGCATGGTTCGCGTCTGACGTCCCGAGCTTGTTGAAAAATATGATGTTAGGCCACTCTGAGCGCACCCGTGGACAGCATTGCCGCACCTCGACAGGGAATGCCCTGCCGGCGGCGCGGTGCCTTGCCACGAATGCGCTCGGGGTGGCTGAGGACGACATAGTTAGTCGTCGGGTTAATAAATCCCGCAAGCCGGGTATTTACACCAGTCCCCGCTGGAAGAAACCAACGGTCACCAGCACCAGCAGGATCAAACCAATGCCCAGCAGGGTGAAGCCCAATACATAGGAGACGGTTTTGAACTCCTTCGAGGGAGGCGGCACGATGCGTTTCTCCAGTTCGCCGCTGGCCTTCAGCCTTTCGTACTCTTCGGGGCGTTCTTCCCTGAACTCTTCCAGATCCCAGCTGCCGGTGAACATTACCGTGTCCAGGGGGAACTTGCTGGGACGGAAGTGGTTGTTGAAGAAATGCACCACGAACAGGGTCATTACCGCCAGGAAAGCCTCCAGGCCATGGGCCAGACTGGAGAGATTGAAGGCCCATCCCGGCAGGAAGCGGCTGAAGAAAGGTGAGAACCAGAGAATGATGCCGGACACACCGATAACGAAGGCGCCCCAGTAGACGGCCCAGTAGTCGAATTTCTCCCAATAGGTCCAGCGGTCGAAGCGGGGGGGCTCTCCCTTGTCGAAGAACCAGCGGAACTGGCCCTTCATGTCTTCCCAGTCCTTCTTCCGCGGCAACAGGGAATCGGGGCCGAACCAATCGAAATCCTTGTCCCGGGATACTTTCCACAGCACGGCGATCCCGTGACCGAAGACGGCGATGAGGAATACCACGGCGGCGCTGCGGTGAATCAAGCCAAAGCCCCGGGGACCACCGAACAGGCCGATGATGAACTCTGCCCAGCCGGTGTCGGGGAACATCACCACCATGCCGGTGAGCACCAGGGTGAGCACGGACAGGGCCAGTGCCCAGTGGTTGAGCCGCCACTGCCAGGAGAAACGCTGGAAGTTCTTGCCGCTGTTGTGCTTGATGCGCTTGGCGCGCACACGGAAGCGCTTGCCGTCCACCACCACCCATTCATAGGGGCGTGACTTGAGTTCACGCCAGAACCAGAGCATGGAGTGACTGTAGAAGAAGATCAGGGTAAGGATGATGATGCCGATCATTATGCCGCCCAGCCACCACAGCTCGGGGTTGCGCTCGAAATCGCCGATATCCGCATGGGCGCGGTAATGGATGAAATCCGGCCCGGCATCCTCATGGCATTTGTGGCAGGTTTTCAGCCGGTTCTCTTCGGAGATCAGGGAATCGGGGGAGTCCACCTTGTGGGTGTTGTGCGGATCATGGCAATCCTTGCACTGGGCCGCGTCTTTGTCCCCCAGCCATGCGAGCTGGCCATGGGTGGTGATTTTGTAACTGCGCACTTCCTTGGCGTGGCAGCTGCCGCATTCCTCGGTGATGACCCGATGGGCGGAAAGTACGCCGGACTTGGCGATCTGATGGGCGGAATGGCAGTCCGTGCAGGTGGCGCTTTCTCCCTTCCAGGGGGTTTTCAGGCTTGCGCCATGAATGGATTGCCGATATTCCTCCAGCTCTTTTTCGTGACAGGCGCCGCAGGTTTGCGGTGAATTGAGTTTGTAGACCGTAGAGCGGGGATCCGATGAAGGAAAGACGTAGTGCGCCGTATGGCAGTCGGCGCAACTGGCGTTGTTTTTCGCATCCTGTTGTTCGGCATGCACGGAACGGGTGTATTGCTTGGTCTGGATGACGAGATCCAGGCTGTCGCTGTGCAGCCAGGGAGTGCGTTCCGGCGCTGCCCCTTCCCCCTGCTGGATGTGGCAGCTGATGCAATCCACGGTTTGCAGATCCACCTTGTGGGGAAGCTGCTCGATATCGGTATGGCAATCCAGACAGCTATAGCTGCCGTGAACGCTGGCGTGCAGGGTGCCCGCATCCACATCCAGGTGGCGGTAGGGTGGTGCGCCGTTCCTGCCCAGAGGAACGGAAAAGCCCTTCTGCCCATGGCAGGAGAGGCAGTCCGCTTCGGTGATCTCCTCCCGGGCGAGGGGCTTTTCACCTGGCAGCAATTTTTCCTTTGTTGGAGAAGATGCTGGGGCAGCCGCCATAGCCACGGAAAAGGCCGCCAGCAGCAGGCTGGCGGTGAGATGCAGGTACAGCGTTCTCATAGCTTCTGGGTAAATTCCGGATAGGCTTCCAGGCCGATTTCGGCAATATCCGCCCCTTCATATTCATCCAGCTCGGAAAGCCGGATGCCCATGGTCTTTTTCAGTGCCAGCCAAGCCACATAGCTGGCGCCAAAAGTCCAGGTGAAGATCAGCAGAATGCCGCCGATCTGGGCGAAGAAACTGGCGTCCGGATTGGAGAACACCACGGCGATCAAGCCCCAGATGGCGGCGATGCCATGCACCGAAATGGCGCCCACCGGATCATCGATATGCGCCCAGCGATCCATGAGAATAATGGAGACCACTACCAGCAGGCCGGCGACGATGCCAATAAAAGTGGCCAGTCCGGGCGTGGGGGTGTAAGGCTCGGCGGTAATGGCCACCAGTCCGGCAAGAATACCGTTGAGTCCCATGGTCAGATCGGTTTTGCCAAACCAGAAACGCGACAGGAGCAACGCCGCCATACAGCCGCCGGCGGCGGAGATATTGGTGTTGACGAAGATCAGAGACACGGCATTGGAATCTGCCACCGAGGTAATGGAAAGCTGGGAGCCGCCGTTGAAGCCGAACCAGCCCAGCCACAGGATCATGGTGCCCAGGGTGGCAAAGGTCATATTGGAGCCGGGAATGGCCATGGGCTGCAGGCCGCCACCCGGCTTCTTTACATATTTTCCCTTGCGTGGGCCGAGCAGCAACACCCCGGCCAGGGCGGCGGAAGCACCTGCTAGGTGCACCACACCGCTGCCGGCAAAGTCCAGGAAACCGGCCTGGTCAAGAACACCGCCGCCCCATTTCCAGTAGCCCTGTATGGGATAGATGACGCCGGTCATTACCACGGCGAAGATGAGAAAAGCCCACAACTTCATGCGCTCGGCCACGGTGCCGGAAATAATGGACATGGCGGTAGCGACGAAAACAACCTGAAAGAAGAAATCAGCGAAGTAGGAGTGGCGGGTGTCGCCACCGGAATCCACCACTTCGGCCAGACTGTGATCCAGCCCGAGGAAGAAGCTCAGGGAAGGAAACCAGGCGCTGTCGCTTGCGCCATACATGATGTTGTACCCCATGAACATGTACATGATGCAGGCGATGGAGTACAGGGCGATGTTCTTGGTGAGGATCTCGGCCACGCTCTTGGTGCGCACCATGCCGGATTCGAGCATGGCGAAGCCGGTGGCCATCCACATCACCAGGGCGCCGGACATGAGCAGGAAGAAGGTGTCCTGGGAATAAATCAGTTCAATCAGGGTGATTTCCATGGTGCTACTCGGTTTGTTGTTTTTTGCATGTACAAGAAGCGGGGCGCCAGCCAGCAGCGTGACGCCCCGCGATTGCTTACTGCTTACTTCTCGGCTTTGGCGGCTTCCGCCTCGGCCTTCATGCGATCTTTCATGATGTTGAAGCCATGATTGTCATCGTCTGAGGGACGCCATGCTTTGGGTGGCTTGCCTCCCTTGAACCAGCGATGCATGGGCGAATCAAGGATCTCGTTGAGAAGTGTTTCCATCTTGTCCGCGCCTTCTGCATTGCCGTTGTTGCGGGCATGTGCGATGGCTTCCTTGATTTCCGGCACCATTTCGATATAGAAACGGTGCGCCACTTCAAACACGCCTTCCCAGTGCACGTAGTCAGGAGCGAACATGGCTGCGCCATGGCGGGCGCGGCGTCCTTCATGGTGCCACAGGTAGAAGTAGTTCCACTCGATGGACTCGTTGAACTTGGTCTTGTCACGCAGACCGTTTTCCAGCATGGCGACAAACAGCTTCTTGGACGGGATCAGGAACTTGTCGTTGAAGGTGGTGACGAAGACATCCAATTGCTCGAAATGTGCATCGACGATGTTGTTGCCATGACAGGAGCGGCAGACCGACTTCATGTCCTGGCGGCGTTCCAGCCAGGGCTTGACCTTCTTGCCCTGCTTGATCGCCTTTTCGTCGATCTTCACCGACACCGGTGCGCGCAGGTTCCAGGAGATACGATCGCCCACGTCATGGGTCACCGGCAGATCCTTGGTGCGTGACATATGGCAGGTGGCGCAGGTGGGCGCCGAATCATAGTCCTCGCCCACGATCCATTTGCTGGAGTCCATGTTCATCTTGTCCTTGTGGGCTTTGTAAGCGATGCCGTGGGCGGATTCTTCATAGACCTCTTTTTGTGGGTGGTCGGGGCCGAGATGGCAGCGGCTGCAAGCCTCTGGCTCACGCGCCTGGGCGGCGGAGAATTCATGCCGGAAATGACAGGCGCTGCATGCGCCCTTGGAGCCATCCGGATTGATGCGGCCGATGCCGGTATTTGGCCAGCTCGACTTGTCCAGGGTGCCGTCGGAGTTCACGCGAACAATGGAACCGTGGCAGGCAGCGCACCCCATGACGGTGACCGGTGAGGTGCCGGACAGGGTCGGTGCGCCTTCCACCACTTCGGCAAGCACATTGTCCAGAGAGCCGAGAATATCACCCGCAGTGGCGTGATGGCTGCGATCGAATTCGTCTACTTCATATTTATGGCACTGGCCGCAATCCTTGGGGGAAACGATGACCGAGATGACGAAATCCTTGTGCATGATGGCGTCCTTGTCGCTACGATCCGCCTTGTGGCATTCATAACAGCCCACGTTGGCGCCGAAGTGCTTGGAGCTGCCCCACTGCCCGTAGATGCCGGGCGTCTTTTCCCGGTGGCAGGACATGCAGGTGGCGCTCTCCCGGCTCAGCTGGTTGAAGCCTGAGAGGATCTTCACCGGCTCGTTGTTGTTCATGGCAGTTTTTTCCCTGGCGGGCGCCTGTTCCTGTGCTGGCTGGCTGGCCGATGCGGGAGCTTCTTCCGGCGCTGCCGGTGTCGCTGCCTGCGCCTCCTGTGGTGCGGCAAGTGGCAGTTGTTTGTCTTTCCACCAGCCGCTGGGTTCCGCAAAGGCAGTGGACAGGAAAAGCAGGGACAGAACGCCCAGAATTGAAACCGACCTCTTCATCAGAAGATTCTCCGTAAATATGATTTATGTGAGTGAAATTCTGAACCAGCCCGTTTCCTTCGCTCCCGCGCCCGCTGAAATCCAGCGCAGCCCGGGCTTGAGCTTTGTTCAGTCTCGCCAGAGATCAGGCAAGCCCCATGCCAGGTGGGGTTTATATTTTGCGTGCCCTTTCCTCCCTGGGGTGCCGGCACCAGGAACAGGCTTTTTTTTGTGATAAATAGTGGGGTTTCTGTGGTTTACATGAGTGGAATTCTGGGAAACAAAGCCGGAGCCAGCTATTGTCCGGTGCTTTCCTGGAAGAAGCCATGATTCAAATCGGTGCACCTGAAAGGTGCATGCACCAAACTGGAGCTGATTGTTTGGAGCGCAGTGTTGAGGTGCCCGCTCAGACTCTCTTTTTCGGTTCTTCTTCCGGTTCCAGGCATTCCTTGAAAATGCGTGTTACACAGGTTTCGCAGCGCTGCTTGTCCAGGCGCTTGTAGATGCCGGCTATGGCCTCCGGCTTGGTATCAAAGAACTGTGAAGCACCGATTTCACGGATGAACCCACCCTGGGCCATAAACTGCCAGACCTTGCCTTTCATGCCGCAAAAATACAGGTTTCCCCCTTTTTCCTGTAGCGACCTGGCTTCATGTACAAGCATTTCCGCACCGGCCACATCGATAAAGTTGGCGCCGGACAGCACCAGCAGAATGTGGTGGATACCTTGTTCCTCCGAGATTTTTGCAAGCTTGTTTTCAATGTGATTGACCGATCCAAAATAGATGGACATGTCCACACGAATGATGCGCAGCTGGGGGCATTGGGGAACCGGCTTGGTTTCGATGTCAATGAGCTTGCCCTTCGCGTCATCCCGGTTGGGCGCCAGGGTGACGATATCCGGGTGCGAGGTGCGACTGAGGAATATCACCAGAGACAGCAGGACACCGATGTAGATTGCAAACTCCAGCTCCAGGAACAGAGTGGCGAGGAATGTCACGATCAGGATGCCGGTTTCTGAGCGACTGGCCCGCACCAGCACCTTCATTTGCTTGAACTCGATCAGGTTCCAGGCGACCAACAGGATTACACCCCCCATGGCTGCGACGGGAATGTAGGCCGTAAGAGGCGCCACCAGCAACACGATGAGCATCAAAAAAACGGCGGAAAAAATCGCCGACAGGGGAGTGACGGCGCCGGAAGCATAGTTCACCCCGGAGCGGGTGAAAGAGCCGGATCCGGCATAGCTGGAAAAAAAGCTGCCTACCATATTGGACAGACCCTGCCCGATGAACTCCTGATTGCTGTCGATGCGCTGGTGGGATTTAGTGGCGATTGCCCTGGAAATGGAGACCGCTTCAATCAATCCCAGCAGGGCAATGGCGAATGCTTCCGGTGCAAGCTGTTGAATGGCTGCAAGGGAAAAGTCAGGAGAAGACAGGGGAGGCAAATGTGCAGGAATGGCAGGCACCAGTGCCACGCCATGCCGTTGTGCATCCAGCACCAGGGCAATGATGCTGCCCGTGACCAGCGCCAGCAGCAGATGAGGTAGGCGGGGAGAGATCTTCTTGACCACAATGGCGGTTATCAGCGTTCCGCCAGCGATAGCCAGGACATACCAGTTGATACTGCCCAGCTGATGAAAAATATCCAGCCAGGTATGGGCAAAGGACTCCCCCCGGGGAACATCCACTCCCAGCACATGCTTCACCTGGCTGGTGGCGATGAGGATTGCCGCCCCGGCGGTAAAGCCCACTACTACGGTATGGGATACAAAATTGACCAGGGTTCCGAGTCTCGCCAGACCAAAACCCAGTTGATAGGCCCCGGCCAGAAAAGTCAGGGTCAGCGCCATCTGGATAAATTCAGGTGATCCAGGTTCTGCATACCGGCTGATGGACGAGAATACCACGATGGAAATTGCGGTAGTGGGGCCGGATATCAGATGCCGGGATGAGCCAAACAATGCCGCGATAATGGGCGTGACCATCGCGGTATAGAGGCCATATTCGGGGGGCAGGCCAGCAATGGTGGCGAAGGCGATACCCTGGGGAAGAACGATAACTGCGCCGGTCAGGCCAGCCAGAAAATCTTTTTTTACAGTATCTTTGGTAACCAGCGGCCACCAGTGCAGGAAAGGAAACAGAAAGCGCAGGCCATTGATCCAGTTCGTCTGCATCAGAAAATAAGGTTCATCACGGACAAGGATACAACCAGGAACAGAATGGTCATGATGCCGCCGGCGCGCATGAAGTCTGTTACCTTGTAGCCGCCCGGGCCCATGATCAGGGCATTTACCTGATGCGTGGGTATGAGGAAAGAGTTGGAGGTGGCAATCGCGACCGTCAGGGCGAACAGGGCCGGGCTGGCGCCCACGCCAAGGGCAATATTGACCGCCAGCGGAACCAGCAATACCGTCGCCCCGACATTGGACATTACCAGCGTGAAGAAAGTGGCCAATACCGCCACGGCTGCCTGTATCACCCATACTGGCATGTCACCGACCACCAACAGGGTTTGTTCTGCGATCCATTTCGCCGTGCCGGAGGTTTCCACCGCCAGGCCCAGAGGGATGAGGCTGGCCAGCAGGAATACGGTTTTCCAGGAAACCGCATCATAGGCCTCCTCGATTTTGAGCACGCCGGACAGCACCATGCCCACAGCGCCGGTCAGCAGGGCTACCGACAGGCGCAGGTCGGTGAACAACACCATGGACAGGGCAATGCCGAAAAACAGGGCCGCCCAACCCAGCTTGTGGGGACGCTCCTCTTCCTGGGGGAACTCGGTGGTGACCACCACGAAATTGCGGTCTTTCTTCAGGCGGGTGAGGTTGTCCCAGGCCGTATGCACCACCAGGGTATCGCCGGCCTGCAAAGGCAGATCGCGGATGTTGTCGCCTTCGCCCAGGGTTTTTCCATTGCGGTGCAAGGCCACCATGGCGATGCCGTATACCTTGCGCATCCATACGTCCCTGGCGCTCTTGCCCACCAGGTTCGAGCCGGGGGGAATAACGATCTCGGCAATACCGGCCTTGGTGGCCGCCAGGGATTCGGCGAAGGTGCGCAGGGCGTCCCTTTTCTTGAGTCCGTACTTTTCCACGAAATGATTCAGGTGTTCCGGGGCGGCGACGATGCCCAGCACCATGCCGGGCTCGAACTCGGTGTCGCGGGCCAGGGTGTTTGGCCCAATGCGGGTTTCCTGTCCACTGCGCTTGCTGGCGATGATGCGTACACGGTAGCTGGTTTCCACGTCATCCAGCTTCTTGCCCGCCAGCTCACTGCCTTCCGGCACTACAACTTCATACAGGGCATAGTCGATGCCGTAGGTGTTGTGTAGATAATCCATGGTGCTGGAAGCGGTGCTGGAGCTGCTTTTTGCATCCTTCTTTGCGGTGGGCAATACCCAGCGGCCGGCAATGACAAAGTATAAAATGCCGGTGGCGACCAGCACTACACCGATGGGTGTTACCGAAAACAGCCCCCAGGTTTCCATTTGCTGATCCGGGGGCAGGGCATGATTGGAGGTCAGAATAAGGTCATTGAGCAGAATCAGGGGTGAAGAACCCACCATGGTCACCGTGCCGCCAAGAATCGCGCAAAAGCCCATGGGCATGAGCAGACGTGACAGGGGAATGCCGGAACGAGCGGAAATTCTAGAAACGACGGGAACAAACAGGGCAGCAGCGCCCACATTCTGCATGAAGGACGAAATAAAGGCCACTGTACCGGAAATAATGGGGATGATGCGCTTTTCCGTGGTGCCGCCAACCTGCAAGATAAAGGCCGCAACTTTGGTCATCAGCCCGGTCTTGTCCAGGCCGGCGCCGATGATCATGACCGCAATGATGGACATGACCGCATTGCTGGAAAAGCCATTGAACAACTTCTGGTTGTCTACCAGTCCCTGCTCCAGCCCCATAAGGGGAGCCAAAAGGGAAGTCAGGCCCAACAGCACCATGATGGAAATGGCAGCCACATCCACATCCACAATCTCAAAGGCGAAAAGATAAATGGTGAGAACCAGTATGGCGCTTACCCATGCAATTTCCGTAGTCGGACTTACCATGCTCAATCCCAGGGCAATGAGCGCAAACATGGCAGCGGTAACGATCTGTCGCAGGGGCAGGTGCTTATCTGACATAACGGCCTTCTCGGCAGAATATAAGAAGATCATGGAAAGCTAATCATTGTACATCAGTAGGGTTTTGTTCAGCAAGTCAAGTGTCTGGCCCAAGACGGTGATTCTCCGGGAAAACCGGCTTCTTCGGCTGCTTTTTGGGAAAAAAGGGTTTTATGCGCTTTGCCCGACGCCAACTAAGGGAGAGGGATTTTATGCGGGGTAACAGGGGGTGGGGTTAAGGAGACAGGCTTGCCGATTTCCTGCGGCACGATACCCTGCACGCATCAGCATTGGCGTGGCCGTTGGTGCGGTGCTTGCCCAGTGTGCTGGAAATGAGTGTGGTAATCCGTGATTTCATCAACAAAACCAGCTGGTTGGTTGATATATATTCGATCTGGCACGGGACTGCCATAGCCTACCAAGGAGCCTGTTGGAGGTAACCGTTTGAAGCGAAAATCACTGGGGGCGAATGAAATCAGTTTATCGTGTGAGGAGAATAGCAGGGCTATTTGACGGTCAGGATAAGCTGAGCTACTCGTCATCCAGTGATTTGCAGCCAAACAGTGTTACTTCCAACGCAGCACACCAACATCACTTATCGTGATAACAATTCCGCAGCATCCCTGGGCACAGGGTGTGGCAAAACGTAAAGACAAGGAGCAAGTATGGGTAACTGGTTATACTTTATTGTAATTGCTGCAGGTACCTACTGCCTGTTTGTCACGGTGATGGTGGTGCTTTCGGTACGCAAGATGCGCCACCCGCAAGGCTTGCTGGAGGAAGTGCGCGACCCGGAGCGTCTGGATGATCCACAGGGCATCACCGCCTGGGCCAGGGCGCAGGGATTCGAGCTGGACAGCCAGTTCGATTTTTCCGGGATCATTGGCGCAGGTGATATCAAAATGGCCGTGGAAGGTTGGTTTTTGCCGTCAAAGAAGTTGTTTCTGATGCACTATCATGTCCTGGACAAATTCTATTACGAATTCGTTACCGGACTGGAAGGGGACTACAGCCTTACCAGCAGCAAGTCAGTTGATTCTCTTAATCTGCCTTTCCCGCCCAAAATGTTTGTGCAGGTCTTCGAGGATGACTCCCTGGATGAGTTGCTGGAAAAACACGAGAAGACTCTGGCATTCTTCAAGGAGCGCTTCGGTGTGGCACCCATCGTGCCCACCCTCCCGTTACAGGAAATGATCCTACATTCCATTGAGACGCAAATGGCGTATGTGCAGAGCCTGCCCTTCTGGTATCTGAGGGGGCTTTGGTGGCATCTGATCCGCCGCCGCCAGCTGCGAAACAAGTCGGTGATCGAGCAGATTCACAGATTGGATGGAGAATGAATCAAGCGAGAAAACACCCGGCTATTCTGCGCTAAGCTTTTCCCCAGATCCATGGTGGATCTATAGGGCCGGAATCGAGTTGGTTATGTCGGAGTATTCCGCTAACGAGTTGAATAATACCTGTCTCCCTTTACTGTGTCTCGTTCCTGCAAATAGCTTTGTACCTCTTCATGCAGATTGGTGGGTTGGTCGCGTGCAAGGTGCCTCTAATAATCGTCATTCCGGCGCATGCCGGAATCCATAAGTTCTTGGTATCTTTAGACCCCGGCCTGCGCCGGTGTGACGAAAATAGAATTATTCGAGATGCCCTACAGTCAAGCCTGGTTTTTACCGCCCGAAGAGGGTGATTATCCGGGAAAGCCGGTATTTTCAGTTCCTTTTCGGGAAAAAGAGTTTTATGCTCTTTGCCTGATACCATGCTGCTTGGGGAGAGGGTTTTTGTACGGGGTAACGGGTTCGATATCCGGGTTGCTGGGTTCCTTTCGTGTGGCGGAAGTCGCCATGCGCTACAGCGAGTTTGTTCCCAGATTTTACAATCTGGCGAAATCTTTGGGATTCGAGGCGGGAAAGATCATGCCCTCAAGGGCTTTTTGTTCTGATGAAAGTCAGGGTTATCCCATCATCCTCATTGCCAAGCATTTTGGCACATTCCCTTTCAATCATGGGCAGGTGGGAGGCATTGTCTCCAACGAGCGGCATGCTCCCCATGCCCACCATGGACAGGATCTGGTGATTATTCATGCCAGTCATGTGGGCTATGATCCGGAATCCGGAAACTATGGCATTTACCGCCGGGTGCAAACAGCCGGGCAGGATTTTACCGTCAGCTGTGGCAAGGTTTGCGGGACGCTGGACTGGTACCTGCATGAATACCGGTTTGCAAAAGAGAATATTTTTCTGCTTGGGGAAACAGACGGTCTACACATTGTCATCGACAACCAGTTGCTTCACCGGGAACGCCCAGAAGGCCTGATACTGAAGCTGGACAGACTGCTCGAGCATGGATCATCCGGTGAGTTGCAGCCCCTGCGCAGCCTTTCCACTTCAAAGGTTTTCAAGGTTCCCGCATCCCTGTGCGAAAAGTTGGGCCTGGAAACATATGCAGCTGGAAAGTCACAGCCCATAGGCGACAGGCTTACTCCGGATCTGTTCTTTTTTCGCAAGGACAGTAATGATCGCATGGACAAGAATCTCATTGATGCCATGCCATTGATTGTGGCCTCAAAGTGGCCGGCGCTTACCGCTGCGCAGGTGAACACCCAAGTGGAGTTTGACCGTACTTTTCGCAGTATCCTCCGTGAACCGGAATATGAAGGGAAGAACCTGCTGTTTGTCTCCGGCCTGCATGTGGATATATCACCGCAGGCCGGACAGCTTTTCCCTCTGACCAAGTTCATACCCTGGGCCGCCTGCCATCTCAACAAGGATGGCAGCCATGAAACCTGGGAGCAGCAGGAGCTGTACGAGCGCATCAAAGGCCAGCCGCTGGAAAATCCTGATCAGGTTAATCTTGAGCAGGCCATACAGACCATGAAGGAAGCACGGGAGATCAAGTTACCCGCCTGAAAGGTTCAGGCAATCTCTACCGGCTTGGGCTTGTCCGGCTCCAGTTCCCCACGCTCTTTGGCCTGCTGTATGGCTACGGAAGTGCGTAGCGGGCAATTTTTCCCATTGCCGCATTTGTCGCACTCGACATTGGTCCAGGCCTGAGCCAGGGCGAAGGTGATGCGAGAAAAGAAGCGGCGGTTATCTCCCCCCATTTTTTCCAGCGTTCCTGTTTTTCGCACAGTATCCATGAATTGTTTCTTCATGCGCGCAATGATGATGGTGATGCCTATCTTTTGCAGCCGTTCACTCAGATGCAGCAGTACTTCCTCGCCGGTAGCATCCAGGGTATTGATGCCTTCGGCATCCAGAATCAGGTATTCGATATCCGGGTTGTCTGCAACCATTTCCAGCACTTTGGTTTCAAAATAGCCGGCATTGGCGTAGTACAGGGACATATCGAAACGGAACATGAGGATTTTCTTGCACCGATCCAGCTCCGGATGAACACTTACATCACGGAAGGTGCCATCGTGATAGCGGGAAACGATGGCGATGCGGGGACGCATGGTGCGATAGATGAACAGTACCATGGCCAGGACAACACCGATGATGATGCCGTTTTGCAGATGTGGGGCCATCGCCAGTGTCAGTACGAAGGTAACCACGGCCACTATGCCGTCATGCTTTTCTGCTTTCCAGGCGTGCTTGATGGGTTCGATCTTGATCAGGTTGATGACCGCCATGATGATCACCGACGCCAGAGTAGCCTGGGGAAGGTGATAGAGCAGCGGTGTCAGGAACAGCAGGGTGATGCCTACTACAGCCCCGGTGACGATGGAGGAGAAGCCGGTAATGGCCCCGGATTCTATATTGACCGCGGAGCGGGAGAAAGAGCCGGATACGGCATAGCCGCCAAATAGGCCGGATACCATATTGGAAAGTCCCTGTCCTACCAGTTCCTGGTTGGCGTCGATACGCTGCCGGGTGCGTGCAGCCATCGCCTTGGCAATGGAAATGGCTTCCATAAAGCCGATCAGGGAAATCACGATGGTGGAAGCGATCAGCTGTTTTATCACCTCCCAGTCAAACACGGGAATGGTCATGCTGGGAAGCCCGGCGGGGATGGCGCCAACGATGGAACCGCCTCTTTCCTCGAAGCCGATCATCCAGGAAAGCAGGGTGCAGGCCACTACAGCAATCAGCACGCCCGGCAGTCGTGGCTGGTACTTCTTCGTGCCCCAGATAATGCCGATGGACAGCACCGAAAAAGCAAAGGTAATGAGGTGCGTACTCTCGGTGGCTTCCAGAATAATGTTGTACACGGTCTCATAGTGGCGTGGGGCTTTTTCCACCGTCACCCCGAATAGTTTACTCAACTGGGAGGTGCCGATGATGATGGCTCCGGCATTGGTGAATCCGACAACCACGGGATGAGACAGAAAATCCACCAGTACGCCAAGGCGGAACAGCCCCAGAAACAGCTGGAAGATACCAACCATGATCGCGAGCAGAACGGCATAAGCCAGAAACCCTTCAGATCCGGCGGCGGCCAAAGGTTCCAGCGATGCTGCAGTCAACAGGGAAACGACAGCCACAGGCCCGGTGGCCAGCTGTCGTGAAGAGCCGAATACTGCTGCCACCATGGGCGGCAGGAAAGAGGCATACAGGCCGAAATAAGGTGGCAATCCTGCAAGCTGGGCATAAGCCATAGATTGCGGCACAAGCACCAGAGCCACGGTGATACCTGCGATCAGATCGGCTTTCAGCACACTTGGATTTTTGAGCTCCCCAACCTGATACAGGGTGGGAATCAGCATCTGCCGCAGGCGGACAAGCAATTCTGGAAAGCTCATGGGGCGATCTGCTCCTCGTTGGTGTGGTTTCCCGTGATCCGGTTCGACAGGCCAAACAGTCCCGCATTGTATAACAACGATCTGGCCAGGGGCATTCTTGCAGGCGCAATATATCTGATGGGGAGATAAAAAAGCAGAGAAGCCCCGATTCGATTCTGCCCGGGCCAGCAATGCCAATATTGCTATAATGAACAGCTTGCAGCTCTGCTGTCGAATGGCTTTCTGTTGTTTGTCTTGGGAATTGTGGATCATGCTATGAATCTGAAATCCGTTGTACTTGTATCGTGGTTGCTGGGCCCGATTGGTGGCGCTCATGCTGTGGAGGCGCTTGCCTTGAATAACGGAAATCTGCTGCTTGAAGGTATTCCACCTGTTCCCGGGCAGATCAAACAGGATCTCAAGCGCTACCAGAGCACCCGCTCCGGGGCCTTTCTGGACTGGACAAGGGACGGAAAGCAGATATACATCAGCACACGCTTTGGCGATGTGGCGCAGATCCACCGGGTCGCCTTTCCCGGCGCGGCGCGCTACCAACTGACCTTTTTCGACGAGCCGGTGGGCAGCGTCCAGCGCCAGCCGGATGGCAACCTGTTGAGTTTCACCATGGACGCGGGGGGAAGTGAATATGCCCAGCTGTTCATCCTCGACCCGGCATCCGGCGACTGGAAAATGCTCAGTGACGGGAAATCGCGCAATGGCGCCGTGCGCTGGAGCAGGGACGGCAAATCCATGGCCTATCAGAGCACCCGGCGCAATGGCCGTTCCAACGACATATGGATGCAGTCCCTGGACAATCCCCAACAGGCGAGGCTGGTACTGGAATCCCCCGATGGCAGCTGGTGGGGACCGCAGGACTTTTCCGCCGACAACAGCAAGCTGCTGGTGCTGAACTACATCAGCGCCGCCATATCCCGGGCGGTGCTGCTGGATCTGAAGAGCGGCAAGCAGCAGGTGCTCGCCGGCGCTGGCGGGGATTCCGTCAATCTCCCCCAGGCCTTCGATGCGGACGGCAAGGGCTTCTTCCTGCTCACGGACCGTGATGGCGAGTTCATGCAACTGGCCTGGCAGCCCCTGGAGGGCGGTACGCCGCGTTTCATCAGCGCCGATATCCCCTGGAACGTGGACGGGCTGGCCCTGAGCAAGGACCGCAAGCGCGCCGCCTTTACCGTCAATGCGGACGGGCGCTCCGAGCTGTATCTGCTGGACACCGCCAGCCTGACCTACCGCAAGGTGGAGGATATTCCCATGGGCCTGGTTTCCGGCATGAACTTCAGTCCGGACGGCAGCAAACTGGCCATGCGCCTCAACACGCCGAAAACCCCCACGGACAGCTTTGTCCTGCATTTGGGCGAGCAGCCGCTGCAGGCGGGCAAGCTGGAACGCTGGACCTTCAGCGAAGTGGGGGGACTGGACACTTCTTCATTTATCGAACCGGAGCTGATCCATTATCCGACCTTCGATCAGGTAGATGGCAAGCCCAGAATGATCCCGGCCTTTGTCTACAAACCCAGGGGTTCCGGACCCTTTCCCGTGGTCATTTCCATACATGGCGGTCCGGAGGGACAGTCCCGCCCGCGTTTTTCCAGCACCTACCAGATGTGGCTGAACAAGCTGGGCGTGGCCGTGGTGGTGCCCAATGTGCGCGGCTCCTCCGGCTATGGCAAGACCTGGCTGTCCCTGGACAACGGTTACAAGCGGGAGGATTCCGTCAAGGACATCGGCGCGCTGCTGGACTGGATCGCCGAACAGAAAGACCTGGATGCGCAACGGGTGGCGGTGTTCGGCGGCAGCTATGGCGGCTATATGGTGCTGGCCAGCGCCGTGCACTACAGCGACCGGCTGAAGGCGGCGGTGGACATCGTGGGCATCAGCAACTTCGTCACCTTCCTGGAAAACACCAAGGCCTACCGGCGGGATCTGCGCCGGGTGGAATACGGCGATGAGCGCGACCCGAAAATGCGGGCGCATCTGCAGGCCATCAGTCCCCTGAACCAGGTGGACAGGATCAATATTTCCTTGCTGGTGGTGCAGGGGCAGAACGATCCCAGGGTGCCGGTGACCGAGGCGGAGCAAATCGTCAAGGCCCTGCGCAGCAAGGGGCAGCCCGTGTGGTACATGAATGCCCTCAACGAGGGGCATGGCTACCGCAAGAAGGAAAACCGCGACATCTATCAGCAGGTGGTGGTGATGTTCCTCAGGCGCTATCTGCTGGGGGCGCAGTAAGATACACGTCGAAGCGGGTGTTCGGGGCGCAAATCTGAAAATCCGCGCGCTGCCCGCCAAGGAAAGGCGCCTTGCGCGGGCGTTTCACCACCACCCGTTTTCCCGCGGTTTGTCGTGCAACATGCAACAGCCCGGGGCCGCTGCGGTCTTCTCCCAGCAGCTTCTGCAAAGCCTGCATTTCCTTTTTCGACAGGGCCTTTCCACCCCGGTGGGGGTACATGGGATCCAGATAGATGGTATCCGGGCGGGCCGGGGCGGGTAGCGAGCGGAGATATTCCGCCGTGTCCGCCAGCACCAGGGACATGCGGCTGACGATCTCCCCGGTTTGCGGTGAAGCCGCGGCGCGGCGCAGGCCATCCTCCAGCAAGGCGTGAATGATGGGGGATCGCTCGACCAGCCGCACACGGCAGCCCAGGGTGGCGAGTACGAAGGCGTCCTGCCCCAGGCCGGCGGTGCCGTCGATCACATCGGGGAGGAAGCCGCCCTTCCTGCCCGCGGCGCGGGCCAGGGGGGTCTTGCGTCCTTCTCCCTGACGCCGCCGGTGGGCCGCCTTGCCCTGGGCGAACTCCACATAGACCGGGCCGGGCGCCTTGTCGCCGGTTTGTTGCAACTGCAACCGCCCCTTTGCAAACTGCAACAGAAAAGGGGGCGCAGGGTCATGGTGATCCATGTATTCCAGCCCCAGCCGTTGCGCCAGCCTGCGGGCCTGGTGCTCGCATCCGGGTTCGGCGGTAATGGCAACGCTGGGGTTCATGCGCGCCCTGCAAGCACCTTCACCACGGCGGCGCATAGCTGCGCCAGGTCTTCTTCCTCCATGATGAAGGCGGGCATCAGGTACACCAGCTTGCCGAAAGGGCGCACCCAAACCCCGGCCCGGACGAAAGCGGGCTGAATGGCGCGCAACTCCACGGCCTGTTCCAGCTCCACCACGCCAATGGCGCCCAACACCCGCACTTCGGCGACGCCCGGCAGCGCCCGGCAGGGGGCCAGCCCCTGTTCCAGGCCCTGTGCAATGCGCTCGATACGTTGTTGCCAGGGGCTGTCCAGCAACAGGGCGATGCTGGCGTTGGCCACCGCGCAGGCCAGGGGGTTGGCCATGAAGGTGGGGCCGTGCATGAACGCGCCGGGCGGATTGTCGCTGATGGCCTGGCTGACGGCGCTGGTGGTCAGGGTGGCCGCCAGGGTCAGGTAGCCGCCGGTCAGGGCCTTTCCCAGGCACAGGATATCCGGGCTGATGTCCGCCCATTCGCAGGCAAACAGTTTTCCGCTGCGGCCGAAGCCGGTGGCGATTTCATCGGCAATCAACAGCACATCGTATTCATCGCACAGACTGCGCACCTGTTTCAGATAATCCGCGGAATAAAAACGCATTCCCCCCGCACCCTGCACCACGGGTTCAAGGATCACCGCCGCAAGCTCATGGGCGTGATCCGCCAGAAGATGCCGGAACTCCCGAATATGCTCCTCCCGGCACGGCTCGCCAAAACCAGGTTGCGGCGCAGGAGCGAACAGCTGGGAAGGCAGAATGCCGGAGAACAGGCCATGCATGCCGGTGACGGGGTCGCATACCGACATGGCTCCGAAGGTGTCGCCATGATAGCCGTTGCGCAAACTGAGGAAGCGCTGCCGGGGCCGCCCCCGGGCATGCCAGTACTGGATCGCCATTTTCATCGCCACTTCCACGGCCACCGAGCCGGAATCGGTGAAAAACACCTTTTCCAGGGAAGGCGGCGTCAGCTTTACCAGTTGCTCCGCCAGGGTTGCGGCGGGCGCATGGGTCAGTCCGCCGAACATCACATGGGCCATGTCCTGCAACTGGGATTCGATGGCCGCGTTCAACAGCGGATGGTTGTAGCCATGGATGGCGCACCACCAGGACGACATGCCGTCGATGAGTTCCTCTCCCGTTGCCAGCTTCAGGCGCACCCCCCGGGCGGAAGCGACGGGAAATGCAGCAGCCTGCCCGTTCATGGCGGAGTAGGGATGCCAGAGGAAGCGGGCATCGGCGGCCAGCAGTTCGGCAGCGTTATTCATCACAGGTAATAGTTGGCGAGAATGCCGGCGAAGATTACCACTCCGACCCAATGATTGTGCAGGAAGGCCCGGAAACAGCGCTCACGCTGCCTGTCGCGGATCAGCCACTGGTGATACAGCATCAAGGCCGCTGCCGCCGCCAGGCCGATATAATAGTAGCCTCCCAGTCCGAACGACCAGCCCACGCAGAGCATCAGCCCCAGAAACAGCAGCTGCAACAGCCCGATGATCAGGCGGTCATGATCGCCAAACAGAATGGCGGTGGATTTGACGCCGATCTTCAGATCATCATCCCGGTCCACCATGGCGTACATGGTGTCGTAGATCAGGGCCCACACCAGCACCGCCGCAAACAGCCACCAGGAGTGGGGATCCACAGCGCCGGTCTGGGCGGCGAACACCATGGGTATGGCCCAGCCGAAAGCTGCCCCCAGATAGGCCTGGGGCAGGTGGGTAAAGCGCTTGGTGAAGGGATAGCTAGTGGCGAGAAAAGCGCCCACCATGGACAGGGCTATGGTCAGCGGGTTGAGGGTGAGAACCAGTAGGAATGCTAGGATTACAAGGGCAGCAAAAAGCGTCAGCGCTTCCTTCTTGCTGACGAGTCCAGCGGCCAGTGGGCGCTGGGCGGTGCGCTTGACATGGCTATCGATGTTGCGGTCGGCATAGTCGTTAATCACGCAGCCGGCGGAGCGCATCAGCACCACGCCGGCAATGAACACAGCCACCAGCCAGGGTCTGGGCTGGCCTTGGGCGGCGATCCACAGCGCCCACAGGGTAGGCCAGAGCAACAGCAAAATGCCGATGGGCTTGTCCAGGCGCATGAGCCGCATGTAGTTTTGCCAGCGGCTGGCGGAAGCGGGATTGTTCAAGAAAATACCTTTTGTTGATGATTGGGTGATTGCGCTTCGTATTCCTGGTTATAATAACAAATCCAACCTTGCCATTACTCTGATTTGTTGTCCCCAGCCATGCTTCGCTCCGCTATATTCCTCGTTGTTGCAGCCATCTTTCTGGCCGCCTGCGCCACCAGTCCCACGGGAAGAACCCAGCTGATGCTGGTGAGTCCCGATCAGGCGGTGAAAGCGTCCGCCACCGCCTACCCGGAGAAATTGAAGGAGTATGCCGAGGCGGGAAAGCTCAATAACCATCCCCGGCTGCTTGCCCGGGTGAAGAACATCGCCGGGCGGCTGATCGTCGAGGCGGAAAAAATGTATCCGGAATCCCGCCACTGGGATTGGCAGATCGCCCTCATCGACGAACCGGATATGGTGAATGCCTGGTGCATGGCCGGCGGCAAAATGGCGGTTTACACCGGCTTGATCGCCAAGATCCAGCCCACGGATGACGAGCTGGCCCAGGTCATTGCACATGAGATCAGCCATGCCCTGGCCAACCATGTAGCGGAACAGATGTCCGTGGCCATGGCCTCGCAGCTGGGGCTGGCGGCGCTCTCCGCCACGGCGCTGAAAGACAGCAGATATCGCACTGCGGCACTCACCGGGGCCGCCCTTGCCGCCACTGTCGCCATCTCCCTGCCATACAGCCGCGCCGCGGAAGAAGAGGCGGATCGCATCGGCATCGAGATTGCCGCCAAAGCCGGATACGATCCCTATGCGGCCGCAAGCCTGTGGCGCAAAATGGGGCAGGTGAACAAGGCCGTGCCGCCGGAATTCCTCAGCACCCATCCTTCTGCATCAAACCGGGAACAACGCCTGCGCCGTCTCGCGGCGCGAATGATGCGCTACTATCACCCGGAAGAGCAGCATTTGCGGTATCGGTTCAATTGATTTTTTCCAACTGCCGATCAAGAGTTTGATGTTCCCTGGCTATTTGGGTCTGAAGAAAAATCTTCTGCTTTCTTGTTCCCAATGGAAAAAACCGTATCGGTTTTCTTGTCCAGAACCATGTTTTCATCAGGGTAGGTGATGATATCGTTTTCTTCTCGGGTTCCGCAGTCAAGAATTTCAAGAATATCTTTGCCATCGTTAATGAACTGATGCGTAAGGCCCTTTCCTGCTGGTTTGGAGATAAAATCTCCCTGTTTTACAGGCATGGTTTTGCCATTAAACCGGAGCGTACCACTGCCACTCAGAACAAGAAAAAACTCTTCCTGTGCTGAATGGGAGTGGTATCTAGCGCTTTTTGCGCCGGGTTTGACATAGTCTATATTGATGTAAATTTGTTCACTTCCAGCTGCGGCACCAAGGTGTTTGCTTTTGAGACCGGATTCGAACAGGGGATCTTCCACATACTCATCGGGAAGGTTATTAACATTGTGTATTTTCGGCATATCTTTCCTTTTGTTAGTGGCCTGTTACCCTAACGTACTGTGTCGCAATTAAAGACCCTTTCAGGATCCCCCCCGGGCTGTTTGCAAAAAGTCACCTGCAGGCAATCGCCGGATTGAATGCCCGCTATAAAAACATGGGGCAAATAGGCGGCGTATACACAATTATGTTCATGGGGATGTGGAAAATATCTGCTTTTACCACTTCGGCAACAGCCTGAAGCCCTTGGCAAAACGGACTAGAAAAGGTGGCAGGACAAGCAAAGATCAGTTTCCCTGGGGCCGGTGGTAAGTTGCCCGGAGGCGCTGCAGCGAGATATGTTCATCTGAACCGATACCAGCTTCTGGAATTCCCCCGCCCTGAGCTGGTGGCATGACACGCATCCGACTTTCCCATCTACCAGCAGTATCTCGGGATTAAGTGAATCGCTGGATTGGAAACTGTATGGCTCACGGTATGCAAACGCATCGTATTCCATACCGACAGGGTGATTGACGCCATGGGCTCCTGAAATCTGTGGAGGGGTATCGGCGCTTTTCAGCGTAATATGGCGGGCGCCTCCTTCTCCATTATGGCATTCCATGCATCCCCGGGTGATGGCATCAAGCTGGGCGAATTCCAAACCTCCGGCAGCGGCCTGGGCATCTGAGCCAAGAACCCAGTCGCGGAATGAGTCACCAAAATTGCTGGCTGACGCCGCAGGGCTTGCAAGTAAACCCAGAACTATGGCCGAGGCAAGAAGTGTAAAGGGTTTCATCGGTCTGTCTCCTCAAAGCAGAAAGGGGAGGAGAAAGATTGCGAGGGGTGAAGAGAAGTCTGAATAGCAGGGCTGGAACCATGCCTGCAAAGTTGTTCATAAAAGCCATTGCATCTATCAATACGTTTCATCTGCTTCTCCAGAAGTTTTTTGTCGTAAACCCTTCTGCTCCAGAGGAGGCCTTTCACCAGCCAGATCGCCAATGTTGCAGGAGCAGTGTCTATCGAGTAGCGTATCGGAAATACATCAATAATCTTTAGCAGAATTGTCTCATTGTGTGAACAATTTACAGACTAAGCCTGGTAAAGTGTTCAGCCCCTTGGTGTTCGGTTTTTTTGTCACCTGGATGACAGATTTTTGACTCAATATTGCTAATGATAGCACCAGATAAAATTATTGCTGAAAGGGTGCCTCGAATAATTTGGTTTTCATCACACCGGTGCAGGTCGGCGTCTAAAGCTTTCAGGAAGTTATAGATTCTGGCCTCGGCAATTGCCCCTGCATTGCGCTACCTTCACCCATCCATGGGTTCGTGTGCTGGGATGACAATTTATAGAAGCCCTTGAATTGATGAATTATCAGGAGGTATACATATGTTTCAGTTTATTCCAGTTACTGAGGGCAATATCTTTGCGATCAAGGCCATAGGGAAATTGACTGATGAAGATTATCAGGAGTTATTGCCACAACTTACAACATTGATCCATAAATATGGCCCGATCTCGTTGTTGGTGGAACTGGAGGATTTCCGCGGCTGGGAACCGAAAGCAGCGTGGGATGATTTCGCGTTTGGCAAAGAACATGAGAAGGGTTTCGAGCGTGTCGCCATTGTCGGGAAAAAATCCTGGCACAAATGGATGACCATGATCGGGAGTGCATTTAGCGAAACCAAAATCCGCTTTTTCTACAGTGACGATCTTCAGGAAGCCTGGAACTGGCTGCGTGAAGGTGGCAAGAAAGAAAAGCCTTCAGCGAAGGTGCTTGGCGAACCGGCTCCTCATGAGCTCATGCCGTATGAGAGGGTGTTGGTTGCTTTGGACTTCTCCCCAAATTCTGATCTGGCTTTGGCACGGGCAGTGGAAATTGCACGTCATTACAATGCAAAGCTATTGCTGCTCCATGTGGTTGAAAGTATCTTCTACCCCAATCTGGATTTAGATCCCCTGATGATAAATCCTGTGGATTTTATGGAGATGGATCAAGCGGTGCACGACTATGCTGTAGCCCGGATCAAAAAGCTGGCGGACAACCTGGATTACCCGGATATTCAGCATGAAGTTTTGTGGGGGACGCCAAAGTCCACGGTGTTGTCTTACGCTGAGGCGCAAAATGCAGACCTGATCGTTGCCGGCTCTCATGGGAAACACGGTATTGCAAGGCTGTTGGGTTCCACAGCTGGCGGAATTGTGCATGGGGCAGGATGCGACGTGATTGTGGTGAAACTTCCCGAAGGGTAAACCGGGAAAACCAGGGAAAAATCAGCGCCAAGCAGAGCGCATGGCTGTTTCCTTCCTGTGGTAATGCTGGAGCGATATGTACAAATCAAACAAGCCCATTGGTTTCTGGTCAGCCGTATCAATGGGAATTGGAGCAATGGTCGGGGCGGGCATATTTGCTCTGCTGGGTGAAGCAAGCGCCATTTCCGGCAGTGCGGTCTATATTTCGTTTGTTATTGGTGGCGTGATCGCGCTGTTCAGCGGTTATTCCCTGGGAAAGCTTGGTGCGCGCTACCCCTCTGCAGGGGGAATCGTGGAATATCTGGCGCAGGCGTATGGGACAGGGTTTTTTACCGGCTCCATGAGCATAATGCTTTACTTCGCAGCGGTTGTATCCCTTAGTCTGATCGCCAAAGCCTTTGGCAACTATGCGTTTACCTTTTTACCCGCAGGATCTTCATTGCTATGGCACCATGTCTTTTCCATCGGGATCGTGGTCTTCTTCGTTGGAATCAACCTCCAGGGCGCAAAAGATGTGGCAATCTGGGAGCGCTTGACAGTCGCCATCAAATTTACTGTGTTGAGCGCTCTGGCTGTCGCCGGAATTCTGTATCTCAAACCCTCGCTTTTGTCTCCGTCACTGTATCCGCCTGCAAAAGATATTTTTTTCAGTCTGGCGATTACTTTTTTTGCCTATGAAGGATTTCGGGTTATTACCAATACCGCAGAAGATATGCCAGACCCGGCAAAGACGCTGCCCCGTGCGATGATGACATCCATCTTGCTGGTTATGATGCTCTATGTGGCAGTTTCTTTTGCTGTTTTTGGGAATCTGCCTGCAGACAAGGTTATCGACAGCAAGGATTTTGCCTTGGCCGAAGCGGCATTGCCGATTTTTGGCCATATAGGATTTACCGTAGTTGCTATTGCTGCCCTGATTTCAACAGCATCATCGATCAATGCAAATCTATATGCCGTAACCAATGTGACCTACCAACTGGCAAAGGATGGCGAGTTGCCGGAGGTATTTGGCGAACCCATTGGCCATAGCCGGGAAGGGCTGGTAATCAGCGGAGTGTTTATTGTTGTTCTGTCCTTGCTGTTTGATTTGTCAGAGATTGCAGCCATCGGCTCTATTTCCATCCTCTTCGTCCATGCAGTTACCCATATTGGCCATTTGAAGCTGGCAAAGGAAACCGGTGGATCGCGGGTACTGGTGTTTCTTGCCGCCGCCCTGTCTCTGCTGGCAATGATACTTGCCCTGGTATATGCAAGCCATCAGTCAGGGCATATCGTGCAGGTGCTGATTGGCTTTGTGGTAGCGGCCAGCGCCACGGAACTGGTGCTGCAGAAGATCAGGAAACGGCGTGTCTTGCCCCGAATAGCGTGATGCAATAACCCACGCCCGGCGGAATGTTCGGGAATGTTGGGCACGCTGCGCTTTGCCCAACCTACCTTAGGACTCCCAGGTGCTTTTGACATGGTTTTGAAAAATGATTTGTTCATTCCCTTTTTGGCCTGCTGGTAGCGCTTCCGAATGCGACGGAGGGAGGCCGGCTTTTCTGACAATGTCGAGGCAATTCGCTTCTGAAAATTGATTTGACAGAGGATGCGCTGCAAGCTCTCAGTGAACTGGATGCCTACATCATCAAACATGATGGGCTAGGAAAGGCTGATTATGTAACTGACAATAGGTACAAAAAAAGCCGTCCTAAGACGGCTTTGGATGTTGAAATGGTGGGGCGGCGTCACTCAAATTATCAAGATAACATTTTGTTTTTATTATTAATTATTGTATATCTATTGGCAGGATACCTCAAATGGCACCCCAATATTTTAGTGTTGCCTGCGCCGAATATATGAATCCGCATTGGATAACCAGCTTTCCAGTAGGGCTGCAATTGGCACATAGCGTGGTTGCCAGGTTTTGTGCCAGCTAGTACTCGACACGCCAAAACGCCGGGCACATTCTGTTTTTTGCATTCTTGCTGGCAGTCCGTCAGGTCGCGCAGGCAACAGAAACTCTTCCATGGCTATCTGGGCCAGGATTTCTACTCTTTGGGATGATCGTTTGCGCTATTGATTGGCGGCAGCCATATTTTGCACCTCAATGGTCAACAACTGTACAAGAGCGTTCTTAGCTGCATCCAGATCACCCCATTTTGCAGTCGCTGCACAAAACCAATTTTCAGGCATCCCGGCACACAATGCAGCTGCTTCACTTGAGGCTGTAATAGATTTGCGTGAGGTACTTCTGCCACCGCTACGGCCATATCTGCCGGTAGCCCCGCTAGTGGATAGGCTTGCAACGACTTTCCACGACGCGATCACATCACTCTCGTTTGACTATATAGCAGTGTGTTACGCATTGTTGGTCCACTTCTCTCGAAGTGAATATGGATCCTGATAGTCTTCCGCTAACTTCGATGCGTCACCGAGCACTTCTGATACTTCTACATAGCTGATCACCGAATCAAATGAGTGAAGCCCATGATTGCTAAGCCACAACGGCACCGTATCAGATTCCTTGCATTGGCCAGATTTCACCGCGCTCGCTGTATGCTTTATCATGTTTGCAATCCCATACAGGCGCTGCTCCTTAGAACCATCGTTTTTTTTGAATGCGCCCACATCTTCATTTAGCATTTTAAACAGATCCATGGCCATCGACATTTGAAGCGAAAAATTCTCCCAACAGGAGAGTGCTTTAAAGTACTTGGATATTTGTGGGTGGAGCGGATTATTATTTTCCAAATAACCAAAAGTCGAGGCACGAGCTTCGTGGTACGCATGGAATGCATTATGTGCCCGTCTGAGGTAGGCAAGTACGACCTGGCGCCATCGGTTCTTAAAAGAGCAACTTCCCAGCGCATTGTTCAGGAAATGATTCACCAGCCAATAAGGTGCCTGGGGATAGTCGTTGCTTAGATCCGGAATATCCGCCTCCGTAAACTCGGTTATTCCGGGAGCGATAAACTTGTTCAGGATATTTGGATTCCACTGCATAGCGGTCTAACTCCATTTGTACTCTACTAGCCCAATCGATTGTAAACGATAAAGCACCAACAGAAAAACAGAGAGAGACCCCAAAAAGGGCAGTTTTACATCATGCCCAGGATACCTTTTGAAGACCGTTTAGGTGGTCAATGCGCCAGCCTGCACCCCGGCAGGAATATACACAGCCAGCCCCACGTGGGTTTCTGTCCGGATCGTGACCAGGTTCTTGGTGAAGTTGTCCTGATCGGCATCAGAGATTTCTACAGCCGCCTCTTGACGCATGTGCAGGCCCGCCGCCTGTTCTGAGGAAGCAGAGGGGGAAGTCTTGATATTTGCATTCACTATCCTGCTGACGCAAGAATAGTGTAAGTGAAAATGCTCTCCTATTTGTAGTGGTTCAGACTCGATCTGACAGTTACCGGTTTTTTTGGAAGCTTGTATTGTCAGGGCAGGAACACCGCGCTGTCTAAAGTCCGCTTCGTGGATTCTCCGCTGCTCCAATGATCAACTTCGTCAACGTCAACTTAAAGTCGCTTTTCAGGTTATTATGAATGAGTTTCTCATGTCTCTTGAGCACTGAGCGGAAGAAATATTCGCAATTATGGATCACTGATCCGCCCCAAAGCTGACATCCATTTTTTTGTGAGAAGATGAAATTGGAGGTAAAACAACCTGATCCTCCGGTTTTAATAACGCTTGTGATTTGATCACTTTCTGGTGATAGCAACCCTATAATCCGGATACCCTTATATTCCAAGTGCTGTGACGCACACTCCAATCTGCTGATTATCCTTATTGCATGAGTCACCACCACTTACCCCCCAGTCGCCCCCCGATGTCAATTGATGGCATTGGACTGTAATAGATAAGATATGTAAGCAACTTACTGGTTACAGGCAATAAAAAAGCCGTCCTAAGACGGCTTTGGATGTTGAAATGGTGGAGGCGGCGGGAATCGAACCCGCGTCCGCGAATCCTCCGCCTTTGGCTCTACATGTTTAGTCCGGTCTATTAAAATTTAGCCGTTT
>JAMOLT010000005.1 GCA_027068915.1 Sedimenticola sp.
ATGAACAGCGCCAGGCAATCCGCCAGGCCATCTTCCAGGTCTTTGCGGCGCAGTTCATATGCGCCCTTGGCCGCCTTGCGCCTGCCCCTGGTGATCAAGCGGCACAGCTGGGTATAACCCTTGCGGCTGGTGGCCAGCAACAGCAGATGCGGGCCGTCATGCAGGCGCAGCTCCGTGCCGATGATCAGTTTCAGGCCCGTTTCCCTTGCCTGTTCGTGGGCGCGCACCACCCCGGCCAGGCTGCATTCATCGGTAATCGCCAGGGCCGCATATCCCAGGGCATGCGCCCGGGCCACCAGCTCTTCCGGGCGGGATGCGCCGCGCAAAAAACTGTAATTGGAAATACAGTGCAGTTCGGCATAAGACATCAGTCGAAAAACCCCTGGAGAAACCAGTTGCCGCTACGCCGTTCCCGGTAGATCCACAATTGCCGCCCGGCGGGGTTGCTGGCCCGGTAATAATCCCGCTGCACATCATTCCCGTCCCACCAGCCGCTTTCCATGCGCTGGGAAAACTCCCGCAACTGCAATTCCCCCTCATGCCAGGGCCGTCCATGACGCAGGGACAGCAACTGCGGCCCGGGCAGCAACCAGACGGGTTGCCGGGCATGCCAGGCGGAAATCCGCCCTCCGGCTTCTGTGGTTTCCATGGGCTTGCAATAGCGCCAGGCGCGCTCCGGGCGGTGATCCGCCTGCACCTGTATTCCCCGCACCGCCTCATTGCCCAGACGTGCGCGCAACCGCTCCAGAAACTTCTCATCCCGGGCACCCTGCCCACAGGGGAACAAATCACCGGCCTCTTCCTGAAGCACCTGCCAATCCGCCACCTGCAACTCCATTTCCACCACTGCGCCGGGCAATTCCAGGCGTTCCAGGGACTGCCGGAAAAGCTCCAGGATATGCTCCGCCTCCCGGCTGGGCCTGAGCAACCCTTGCTCCATGCGCGTGGGTTCGGCATCCCGGTGCAAAAACCGCCATTGCAAATGCTGCACTGCGCCTCCCCGGCCACGCAGAAAACCGCACAGGGAGGCCACCAAGCGGCGCGCGGGAAACAGCAGGGCGCTGGCATGACTGATTTCGGACAACAGCAGCAGGCGCTGGCTGAAAACTTCCGGCGGACGCCACAGGGGGCGGGGATCGGGCGTCCGCCCCAGCAGCCGATCCAGCAACAACATCAGCTCCGGCCCCGCCCGCCTCGCCAGCTCGGGCCGGGGAAGCCCCAGACAATCACCAATGCTGGACAGGCCGATACCCCGCATCAGCTCCCGCGCCTGGGAATTCCGGGTCAGGTTTTGCAATGGAATATCCGCCAGCTGCTCTACCAGCCGCCCCCGGTCATGGATGCAGGCGCCCGGCCGGGCGCGCGCCAGCAGGGACGCCGCCATGGGAGAAGGCGCCAGCGCCCAGTGCTGCAGGCAATCCATACAGGGTTGATCCCGGCGCATTTGCTCCAGCAGGGCGGAAAAGCCGCCAAAGAGTTTCAGGCTGGCCCCTGCTTCGAGCAGCATCAACAGAGGGTCGAAACTGATGCGGGAACTGTATTGCCAGGCCCAACCCGCCAATGCCTCCATTGCCTGCCGCTCGCGGTTTCTGTCCCGCTGCCGCACCTGCAAGCCCGGCAGCAGGGCCAGCGCCCCCGGCAAAGGCATGCCGGCGCAAATTCCCCCTTCCCGCGCCAGGCTGTTGCAGCGGTCGATTACATCCCGTCCGCCATCACGGCGGGTGACCGCCAGGGGCACAGCTTCTCCGTCAGCGGCAAATACGTCCAGCGGCAGTTGCGGAAAGTAAAAGCCTAGCCACAGCATGGGATGTACAGGGATCTGCCGCCCCAACCCGCCCGGCGCTTGAGCACCTGCGCCTGCAAGCCATTGCCCGCCGGCGTGATCTGCAAACGCAGCGCCGCCACGGATGCCTGCTGCCGGTGCTGCAAGGGGAGGAACAAGACAGCCATGCAGCCGGCCTCTTCCGCCGCCAGTTGCAACCGGCGGATACGCGCAACGGATATCCTCTCCGCCCACAGCATGACCAGGGCGCAATTTCCCGAACGCAGGGCCTGTTCCGCCGCCCACAGCCCCTGCTCCCCCTGTCTTGCCCTCACCAGCAGCACTCTGGCTGTATCTATCCGCCGCGCCTCCAGCGCGGGGGCATAGGGGACATGGGGCGGGTTCACCCAGGCCAGCCACTGCTGCCGGCGGCTCAAGTGGGCCAGCAAGGGCAACAGCAGGGAAAAACCCAAGCCCTGCCGGGAAAGGATTTCCGTTAATGCACCCTCTGGCCAGCCGCCGCCAATCTGCTCATCCAGCGCTGTAAAACCACTGGAAACCACTGCAGTTTGTGTCTGTCCGGGCGAGGAACCCCGCCAGAGTACGCCCTGGCGCAGCAACTCCCCAAGCCCTGCCTGTGCTTCCGCCTTCATGTTTCATCCTCTCCCCAAAAAAACCGGATAGAGAACAAATATAGAACATATGGCGCAAAAAAACACCCTAATTTTTATTCTTTCGTCTCTGCTCTTGTTGCATCATATTGAATGGAAATAATTTCCCCTTTCCAGACCATTTCCAGGGCGCCATCCATATGCCAGCCCACTTCTCCATAACGGGGAACGCGGATGCCCGATACAAGCTGATAATCAGCAAAGCACCCTTCCCAGGGCAACTGTCGATATTCACCATCAATGCGGGCAAAGCGAGCGGGAGTAAAGACGCCGACTACTTCCCCCGCCTCGTTGAAGCGGAATTCCAGGGAGACGCTCAGATCATGGACACCCAAGGTAGCCAGGGCCGACTGTTCATCGATTGCCGTCCACGCCACGCCGGACTGGGGCAACAATGCAGTGGGGCACCACACGGCCTCCGCCAGATAGCGCTGCAACGCCCCCGCATTCAATTCCGGCACATTGTTTTCCGCAGCAATGGGAAAGGCGGACAGGAAGCTGACCCGGCCCGAGCCGATGCCGAAAATACAGCTGTCCAGAACCCGTATATGTGCGCCAAAAGGCAGTTTTACCCGGGCATCCCAGACAAACCCTTTGGCTATCGGCGCAAAATACTGGCGCGCCCTAAACGGCAACCATTTTTTGCTCCTTGCTCCGGTTCGCAATCTGCCAGACTGCTGTATTGCGGCAATACGGATGAGTTTCTGCCCTTGCGGCAGCACATGCAAAAAATAACGCCGAACAGGAGGCGGAAGCTCTTCCAGCGCGGCAAAGTCAACAGGTTGGGAATTGGCGGCATTTCCAAGCAGCGCTTTTTGCAATGCCCTGGCCCTGGCGCGCTCCCGCAGCCAGCCGGCTGCGGCCACGATGGCAATGCCGGCGACAATACCGGCCATCAAGATCATTTGCTCAAGCGTAATTTGCAATTTCTCCTGTGGCCCTGGTGCTCCAGTCTACTGCCGCTTCTGTCAGGCCAGATGCCCTCCCACGACCAGCGGCGTCATCCAGTAGTGTATATCACTTCCCGCAAATTCCTGCTTCAGCCGTTTCAGCAATTCACAGGCGCTCTTCTGCGGCATGTGGGTCTGTATCATCCAGCCGCGCCGGTAACCCGCCACTTTTTCCGCGGCGCTCATGGTGTGTTCCAAGCCGCCGTGACCATTCACCGGCAGGCTGATGAAGCCTGCCACTTCCGGCTGTTCCAGCAGCCAATCCACCAACATATCCGACAGGGCGGGGGGCAACACCAGGGAGAGCAGGGCTTCGCTCTCTTCTCCCTGGCTATTCTCAAGTTTGTTCATGTTCATGAAGCATGCTCCTGGGAAACCGGGCCAAAGGCAAAGCGCCGGTAGAGGATGGGCAACAGGATAAGCGTCAGCAAGGTTGCCGAAATCAAGCCGCCGATTACCACGATGGCCAGGGGACGTTGTATCTCAGAACCAGGGCCTGTAGCAAACAGCAGGGGCACCAGGCCGAAAGCGGCGATACTGGCGGTCATGAGCACCGGGCGTAGCCGTCTTTTGGCTCCTTCCACCACCACTTCCTGCAGAGGCTTGCCCATGGCGTGAAGCTGGTTAAAATAGGTAACCATCACTACGCCATTGAGCACCGCGATACCAAGCAGGGCGATAAAGCCTACCGAGGCGGGCACGGAGAGGTATTCGCCCGTGAGCCACAAGCCCACGATACCGCCAATCATGGCAAAGGGAATATTGCTCAGCACCAGAACCGCCTGACGTGCGGAGCGGAAGGTGGAAAACAGAATAAGGAAAATCAGCCCGACAGCTACCGGCACTACGATGGACAGGCGTTGGGCGGCACGCTGCTGGTTCTCGAACTCACCGCCCCACTCCAGGTAAAAGCCCGTGGGCAGTTTTACCTGTTCAGCCACCCGTTGCTTGGCATCTTCCACAAAGCTCACCAGGTCACGACCAGAAACATTGGCGATGACCACGGACATGCGCTTGCCTTTCTCACGCTGCACGGAGACCGGGCCTTCAATACGCTCCATACTCACCAGATTGGACAGGGCCACACGACGGCCATCAGGCAGAGCCAGGTGCAGGCCGGCAAAGGTAGCCGAGGAGTTACGCAGATTTTCCGGGCCCTTGATCACCAGCGGTATACGGCGGGTGCCTTCATAGACGGTACCCAGGTGCAGCCCTTCGATCTGGGCGCGCAGGGCATCTTCCAGGGCCTCTACATCCAGCCCCAGACGACCAATGGCAAGGCGATCCACCACCAGGCGGAAATACTGGGCACCTTCATTGCGTGGAGTATAGACATCCGAGGCACCATCGACTTGTTGAATCACCTTTACCACCGCATCGGCGGTGCGGTTCAGGTCATCCTGACTCTCACCGAAGATCTTGATGGCAAGATCACCACGCACCCCGGTAAGCATCTCGGAGACACGCATCTCTATGGGTTGGGTAAAAGCATAAGCAACGCCGGGGAAATCCGCCAGCACGGCACGGATCTTCTCCTTCAGTGCTTCCTTGTCAGGCACCGTCCACTCCTCAACAGGCTTGAGCACAAGGAAGCTGTCAGTCTCGTTGAGACCCATGGGATCCAACCCCAGCTCATCAGAACCGGTGCGGGCAATAACGCTGATTACCTCCGGCACCCGCTTGATCAGCTCACGCTGAAAGGCCATGTCGATCTGCAGCGACTGTTCCAGATTAATGGAAGGGAGCTTCTCCAGCTGTACAATAAGATCCCCTTCATCCATGGTGGGCATGAAGGTCTTGCCCACCTGGGTATAGAGAAATCCCGCACCCACCAGCAGCGCCAGCGCCACGGCCACCACCAGCTTCACATGCTGCAGGCTCCATTGGAGCGTTGGCATGTAGATCCGCTGCAATATGCGCACCAGCAATGGCTCCTCATGCGACACCTTGCCCAGAAGGTAGGAGGCGAATACAGGGATTACTGTAAGCGACAACAGCAGGGATCCGGATAGCGCAAAGACAATGGTGAGGGCCACCGGAATGAAGAGTTTTCCTTCCAGTCCCTGCAGGGTAAGCAGGGGAAGGAAGACAATGATGATAATGAGAATGCCTGCGGTCATGGGCACCGCCACTTCCCGTGCGGCCCGATAGATAAGATGAATGCGCGGCAGACGGCTTTCACCCTTGCGCGCCAGATGAGTGATCACATTTTCCACCACCACCACTGCGGCATCCACCAGCATACCGATAGCAATGGCCAGCCCACCCAGGGACATGAGGTTGGCGGACATGCCAAACTGCCGCATGAGGATAAAAGTCACCAGCGCAGCCAGGGGTAACACCAGGGCCACGGTAAGCGCGGCGCGCAGATTGCCGAGAAACAGCAGCAGCAGGATGATCACCAGTACAATGGCTTCTCCCAGGGCCTTGGTCACGGTTCCCACAGCCTGGGAGACCAGTTTGCCGCGGTCGTAGAAGACATTGATCTCCACGCCTTCGGGAAGCCCCGGAGCTAGTTCCTCCAGCTTGGCCCGCACCCCTTTCACCAGCTCATTGGCGTTGGCACCACGCAGCCCCAGCACCAGCCCTTGCACGGCCTCACCCTTGCCGTCCTTGGTAACAGCGCCGTAACGGGTAAGAGAGCCAATGCGCACTTCCGCCACGTCATTCAAGCGCACCGGCTGGACAGGATCAGGGCGCACCACGATATTGCGGATATCCTCCAGATTGGTGATGGCTCCTTCGGTGCGCACCACCAGCACTTCCTCGCCATCGTTGAGGCGTCCGGCGCCATCATTGCGGTTGTTATTCTCCAGCGCTTCGCGCAGCTGCATCAGACTGATGCCGCGGGCAGTCATGCGCGCATTGTCCGGCACCACTTCAAAGGTGCGCACCAGCCCGCCCAGGGAATTGACATCCGCCACACCTGGCACGGTGCGCAAGGCGGGGCGGATTATCCAGTCGAGGAGGTCACGCCGCTCCCGCAGGTCAAGATCACCACCATCCAGGGAAAACATGAACATTTCTCCCAGGGGGGTGGTCAGTGGCGCAATGCCGCCATTCACATCTGCAGGCAGATCACCCCAGATGCCGGAGAGACGCTCGGCCACCTGCTGGCGCGCCCAGTAGACATCCGTGCCTTCCTCAAAATCCACGGTGATGTCGGTAAGTGCATATTTGGTGATGGAACGCAACATACTCATATTGGGAATGCCAAGCATCTCCACTTCCACCGGCGCGGTAATGCGTGACTCTACCTCTCCCGGTGTCATTCCCGGCGCCTTGATAATGATCTTCACCTGGGTGGTAGAGACATCAGGAAAGGCATCGATGGGCGTTTTTTGGAACGCCATCCAGCCACCACCGGCAAGGAGCGCCACCACCAGCAGCATAAGCAGCCGTTGGGTAAGGGCAAACTGTATCAACCGGGACAGCATCAGCTTTCTCCTTCGAGCCAGGTGGCCTTGAGGGCGGCGGTACCGCTGACTGCCACCTTGTCACCAGACTTGAGCTCACCCTTGATGATGAGCGCATCAGATTCCTCGACAACGACCGTAACTGCTACCGGCTGGAAACCACCATCCCGCTCCACCAGCACCCAGGCTTTTCCTTCCACCCGCAACAGCGCCTGGCGGGGAACGCGCCAGGAGCTTTTATCACCCGGCTGGGCAAGCTGTGCTTCGGCAAACTGCCCGGGCCGCAATGCACGTTTCGGGTTGGCAACTTCGGCACGCACCAGCACGCCCTGATCCTTACCATGAATCATGCTGCCGACGGTAATGACCCGTCCCTCAATCTCTGGTTTTAGCACCCTTACTGCAGTTCCCACCATTACCTCACCCAGTTTTTCCAGGGGAACATGGATTTCCAGCCACAAAGGATCAAGCTGCCCAATACGATAAATAGGGCTTGCTACTTCCACCCTTTGGCCAGGCATGGCCATTTGTTCCAGCACGACTCCTTCCATGGGCGTACGCACCTCCAGATTGGCGGAAAGCTTATGCTTTCTTTCCAGCTCCTTGATGGCGGCCTTACCCATGCCCGCCAATAACAATACCTGTCGGCGTTGTTCTACCTCGGTGCGTGTCTGGGTGTAACGCGCGCGGGTTTCAAGGAAACGGCGCTCAGAAATAATGCCTTCTGCCTTCAGTTGCTTGTCCCGATCCAGGCTGGCCCGCGCCAACCCCAATCGGCTCAATGCCTCGAGATAAAGGCGCTGTTCTTCCACCAGTTTTGGACTCTGGATAACTGCCAGCAATTGCCCTTTATGCACCGATTCACCTTCCGCTACATGCAAATGGGTAAGCAGCCCTTCCTGGGGCGCACTGACTACCATCAGTTGGGCATTGGGCACGCGCACCTCGGCAGGATAAGCACTACCCCAGGCCCGGGAGACCGGTTCCACGGCAATGGTACGAATACCCAGCGCCTCCCGTTGCATCGGCTCAATCTTCACAAGAGGGGCGGCATGGAGATTGGTTGCCAACAGCAGAGCCAGGCCAAGCAGAGTTTTTTTCATCGCGGGGTCACTCCAAGTAAATGATTTTTTCGTGTCATAGCATATTGTTTTTCCAGCTGCCGGATCTCCAGATCCCTGGCGGCGGCAGCAGCCTGTTGCCGAGCCAGCAACAGTTGGTACAGACCCATCTCACCCAGCTCGAAAGCACGCCGGGACAGCTGCAGGCGGGCGTGGGAAAAGCCGTTTTTCTGTTGCGCCAGATCCAGCAGCCGGTTTGCTTTGAGCAGTTCCTGTTCTGCGTTGGCGATGCCCAATTCCAGCTGCCGCTTCAGTAGCGCCGCCTCTGTTTCTGCGCCAGTCAGTTCGGCTTCTGCTTCTGCAATCGCCGGGGCAATATGGGAGCGGGTGCCCAGGGGCACTGTCAGCTCGATACCCAATGAATCGGTGTAGGCCTCATTGCGGGCGCCCCGGTCGCGCTTGGCATAGACAGACACTACCGGTGCAGCTCGGCGCTGCATGCGGGTGTCATTGACTCTGGCCTGCGCTGTCTGCGCCAACGCCAACGCTGCCCGCAGCTGGGGATGCTGAACAAGCGGCACCGGCGCTCCTTCCGCTTGCGCAAACAGATCCAGATCTTCGGGCAGCTCCTCTAAACCCGTATAGTTGCTCCAGGAAAGTTTTGCCTGTTGCAAGCCATTGAGGGCTTCCTGGTAAGTGGCCTCGGTTTCCACCACGTCCTGCTGCGCCAGCAACAAATCATTGCGGGTCAGCTCCCCGGCCTCGAACCGATGAACCACATCCTTCTCCAGCGCCCGTGCTGCCGCCCATTGTTTCAGAGCCTGTTTTACTCCCGCCTGGGCAATGCGCAGCTGCCAGCCACGTTCCAGCACATCCCCCGCCACTTCCCAGGTAAGACGCGACAGTTCCAGCACCGATTGGGTGGCCAGGTTGTCTGCAATCATCCGTCGCGCTTCACGCTGACCAGGAAGCCATACCGGCAGGGAAACACCAGCCACATATTCCCCGGAGCCAAAATCACTGCCCAGGGAGTCACCCACCGCAGAAAGATTAATCGATGGATCACCACCAAAAAGACTCTCCGCCTGCTGGCGGTACCCTGATTCCACCTTGCGTAGCGCCTGGTGCAAAGGATATTGTGGATGCCGCTCAACAGCAGCCTGCACGGTTTCCGCCAGGCTGACCGCCATGGCCGTGGGGGACAGAACCACCAGCAAAGTAATGCAGGTAATACGTCCTATGAATCTGTTATTCATCAGCACTCTCATTCGTGGGACTCCAGATGGCGGGCAAGTATACTGGCGCTTCCTTAAACGAAGCTGAACATCCTGCCCGGTTGCTATCGCCTTCAACCACGCACAGGAAAGGGAATTCTGTGGAGATTCAGCTTGGTTTCATCTCCATGCTTTAGTCTGGACGAATCGATGTTGACCACAAACAAAATCAAATCATGATGCGCTACATCATTACCGGCATTCTTTTGCTGGCGCTATTTCTGGGTCTTGCCAGCTTATGGATGGCTAATCAGGAATGGGTATCTTATAAGCATGGTGGCGAACATATCCCACGGCTGGAAATGCGGGCAGGAGATGCGGCTTCAGAAGGGCTGCTACCGCTGCAGGAGATTATCCGGCAGCTACGATTGCCAGCGGATACCCGCATCCTGGAAGTAGAGCAGGAACACTCGGGCCGCAGCATACATTACGATATTGAGTTGGTCACGGCCGAGGGCAGGATTTACAAGCTGCATGTAGATCCCTACACTGCCGAGGTGGTGGAAGCGGAGGAAGCCCATGAGACTGCTGCTGGTGGAAGATGACAAAATGCTTGTAGAAGATCTCATGCCGGAACTGCGCCAGGCAGGCTATGCGGTGGATCTGGCAACCGACGGGCAGGAGGCGCTGTTTCTGGGCGAAACCGAAAGCTACGACCTGGTGGTGCTCGATCTCGGGCTGCCTGTCATGAACGGCCTGGAGGTGCTGCGCACATGGCGCACCGGCGGCATCAAGGCGCCGGTGCTGATTCTCACCGCCCGGGACAGCTGGCGGGAAAAGGTGGATGGCCTGAAAGCAGGGGCCGATGACTACCTCACCAAACCTTTCCATTTCGAGGAACTGCTGGCCAGGCTGCAGGCACTGCTGCGCCGCAGCCATGACAAGGTGGCGACCCGACTGCATGGGAAAGGCATGGTGCTGGACGAGGAACACCAGCAAATCCTGCTGGATGACGGCGCTTCCCTGCCCCTCACCGGCACGGAATTTCGTCTGCTGCGCTATTTCATGATGAACCCCGGCAAGCCGCTTTCCAAGACTCGGCTTACCGAGCACGTCTATGAGCAGGATTTTGACCGGGACAGCAATCTCATCGAGGTCTATGTACGCCGCCTGCGGGAAAAGATCGGCAAGGAGCACATCGAAACCCGGCGCGGACAAGGCTATGTTTTCAAGGCATAGCCGCCCCGCTTCTCTGGAGCATTCACTAAGCTGGATGATGGGCATCCTGTTGCTCGGGGTGCTGCTGGTACTGCTGGGAATCGCCGCCTGGATCGGCAGGGAGAGCGCCATCCAGTTCGCCCTTTCGCGCCTGCATCATGACGCCGAGGCCATTCTCAGCAGCATGGATGTGACGGAACGCAAAATCGTGCGTTCCCTGCCTCCCATCTACAGGCAGCCCCTATCGGGGCACTACTTTGTCGTATATTTCGATGATGGAGAGCCCCTGGTTTCCCGCTCCCTGTGGGATCAGAAACTGGTGATTCCCGAAAAACACCCGGAGACAACCAACTACTGGCTTACCTCCGGCCCCCAGAACCAGCAACTGCTCTTCTGGCAAAGCACCTATGAAAAAGACGGGCGGAAACTTTCCATCGCCATTGCGGAAGACGTGGCGCCATTGCTCTCCGCCATCAAGCGTTTTCTCTGGATTGGCGTGGCGGCATCGCTGGCCGCGGTATTGCTCATATTGCTGGTGCAGCGCCTGGCCATCCGGCGCGCTTTCGCCCGCCTGGACGCCATTCGTGAGGACTTAAGAGCAGTAAAAAGCGGCGCCCGCACCCAGATAGGAACCAACGCACCCGAAGAAGTACAGCCTATGGTGGTTGAATTCAACCAGCTTTTACAGGCCTGGAAAGAACACCAGGAGCGTTCAAGAAACGCTCTGGGCAATCTCGCCCACGCCCTCAAAACACCCCTGAACATGATCTATCGGCACGGGGAGAAAAGTGGAGAAGCAAAGCTGGTGGACCAGGCGCAGCAAATGCAGCAGCTTATCGAGCGGGAGCTGAAGCGGGCCCGGATCAGCAGCCGCGCAGTGGTGGGCAAGCATTTCTGTCCCGAAGAGGATCTGGGGGATCTTGTCGATACCATTCAGGCCCTGCATCACCGGAAAGCATTGCAAATCGAAGTGGACATCGATGCGCCCTGCTCCCTTCCCTTCGATCAGAACGATATGCTGGAGCTGCTGGGCAACCTTCTCGACAACGCCGCCAAATGGGCCAGGCACAAACTGCGCCTGCGGCTCACCGCAAACCACAGGCTGGTGCTACTGCTGGAAGATGACGGCCCGGGCATCGAACCCCACCTGCGCGAAGCCCTGCTGGCGCGGGGAAAACGCCTGGACGAAAACCGGCCCGGATACGGGCTGGGACTCGCCATTGTCAACGATATTGCGCAGCTCTATGGGGGTGACATGCAACTGGATCAATCCCCGGATCTCAAGGGGCTGCGTGTTATCGTTACTCTGCCTTTGTTCGATACATAGCTGAACACCCCAAGACAGCTCGTGTACTGCATCATGGATGGCCTATTTTGCAAGCCGGCGATCGAACACGAACGGTTCAACAATCATCGCATTTTCCAGTTTGCCAAAACCGTGATGACTGGGGTTGATGAGCAAATTGAACTGTTGTGGCACGACAGTGCTGGGAACTGCCAGTGCCAATGACTCACCACTGGCCAGCCATTCATCGCCGATGGCTGCAGTCGAAGAAGGCGGAGGATCGTCTCTCCAGTCTTTTGGCAGCGCATCCCCGGCCAGGGTCATTACCGCCTCGTCCCGCAAGGTAATTTCACAAAGAACAAAATGGTTCAGCACGTCATTTTGATGCAAGTGAACCAGTTTTTCCAGCGCAGCCAGGGCAATCGAGTCAGAAGCATATACCGCAGCCATGCCCTTGCTGTTCCATCGTCCGCCGTATAATTTTGCTCCCTGGGGATCCAGCGGGTCGTCAGCGTATTTTGCCTTGATCAAGCGGTAGACCCGCATCAAGTGATGACCCCATGTTCCAGGCGACCGATCAGATCCTGAACTTCATCAGCGCCAGCTTCGGTATCGAGGTGCTCCAGGGGAGTATTTCCTCCAAGCGCCTTGGCTGGTTCATTGAGCCAATGGCGGGCCGCCTCAAAATCACCTTCGAACAATTGCAGGGCGGCACGATAGGTTGTCGCCACTCGGTACACCCGGTCGCTTTCCTGGGGTGTCAGGCGTTTCTGTACACGTCGACGTGTCAGGGTGGCCGTCGGCAGGGCGATGATCCGGAGAAGCGCTTGCTGGGAAATTGCCAGTTCCCTGGTCAGCTTGTCAATCACATTCACGGGGAACCCCTGCCGGATCTCGACAACAAGCCCTCCCCTGCTACCGGTCGCCAGACCAAGACGGGTAAAAATCCCTGCTGGATCGAAGCCGCTTTGCCCTTTGTCTTTGGGACGGCGGCGTGATGGGTGAAATACCCGTGCAGTCGAACTTGTCATGACAGACCTCCTTACTACTACCATATGGAGAATAGTATACCATCATATGGCGCTTTTCTGCACGGGTCAAAATCCCGCAGACATTCGGGCTGTATTGGATTTCTCCGGAAGGACAGACCGGGATCAGGACAAGACGGCCACTCGTCCAGGCATTACTCCAGCAGAGAACATCGGGGATGGCATGAAGAAAACACCAATACTGGAGCCCCCTGTATGCCCCATATCTCACCCTGGTTTTCCAAAGTTGCCCCCAACGCTTCACCGATTGTTGAGGGGAATGGGCAGAACAGCATAGGAACCCATTATTAACGCGGCGGCTGAATATGGCATATATTGGTGCCGGGTTAATAGAATGGTGACAGGACAAAAAAAGCCCGCGAGAATGCAGGCTTAGGGACATTTTGGGGTTTCTTGAGACTACTTAGTTGGTAGGCGCGAACGGAATCGAACCGCCGACCCCCACCATGTCAAGGTGGTGCTCTAACCAGCTGAGCTACGCGCCTGTTGCGAGGGCGAACTATACACGGGATTCCCCGGTTTCTGCAAGTACCTGGCCGCCATGTCCGGTAGAATAAACGGATTGAGCGATGGGCCGTAGCTTATCGCACCGGCAGCTGGAATACTTGGTTGCCGGTATGACAATCGCTGAGCAGCGACGCTCCAGCAGCAGAAAGGGTTTGTATATGAATACACCTGCACCAAAGGGCAACGGCGAAAAACTCTCCCTCAAGGAAGTCATCGCCATGGGTATAGGCGGCATGGTGGGGGGCGGTATTTTTTCTGTGCTGGGGCTGGCCATTGCCCAGGCAGGTCATGCGGCGCCCATTGCTTTTGCCATTGGCGGCATCATCGCCCTGATTACCGGTTTGTCCTATGCACACCTGGGGCTGGCGTTTCAGTCCAGCGGTGGAAGCTTTACCTTTCTGGAGCATGCATTCAGGAACCGCAATATCGCCGCCATGGGCGGCTGGCTGCTGCTGGTGGGCTATGTGGGAACAATGGCGCTGTATTCCTACACCTTCGGCGTATATGGCAGCGCCATGCTGGGCGACAATGGCTCATCCCCGGCCATGCATCATCTGCTGGAAACACTGATTCTGCTGACTTTTCTCGGGATCAATCTGTATGGCATCAAGGCCAGCGGCACCAGCGAATTGCTGATCGTCACGGTCAAGGTCATCATTTTATTTCTATTTGCGGCCATCGGGCTGTTCTATATCAAGGCCGACTATGTGCTGCCGGTATTCAATCAGGGTCATACCGGCGTTCTCATGGCGGCTGCACTGATCTTTGTCGCCTATGAAGGCTTTGAGCTGATTCCCAATGCCATCAATGAAATGGAAAATCCACAACGTAACCTCAAGCGTGCCATTGTGTGGTCTATCGGTGTAACCATTGCCATCTATGTACTGGTTTCCCTGGTGGCTGTAGGCAATCTGCTTCCCGATGAAGTCAGCAAGTACAAGGAATATGCTCTGGCGGTTGCAGCAAAGCCTTTTCTGGGGCAGGCGGGTTTTCTGCTGATTGGCCTGGCCGCCCTGTTCTCCACCGCTTCTGCAATCAATGCAACCATGTTCGGTACGGCGCGCCTTGGAATGATCATGGCGAAAGAGAAGGCGCTGCCCACGGTCTTTGGCTTCAGAAGAAAACAAAACAATATTCCCTGGGTGAGTCTGGTGGCCATTACTTTGGTTACCCTGGCTTTTGTCAATCTGGCAAACCTGACTATTATCTCTTCTTTCGCCAGTTCGACCTTCTTGTTGATCTTTGCCGCCATCAACCTTTCTGCATGGCGGCTGCGCAAGAAAATCTCCTCTGGAGCCATCCTGCCGTTGACCGGGCTGTTTCTGTCTCTTGTTTCCTGGGTGGCGCTGGTTGTCTATCTGTGGAACACCAACACCAGCAACTTGCTATGGATAGGGATTATTTATCTGTCTGTCATCATCGCCGAGCTGCTGTTCAGCCAGCGGCGACTGCTTTTGAAGTCACACTGATAGAAAGCATAAGCAATGCTTTGGTCTTGGTGGTTATTGCTGTTGCCCTTTGGTGTGGGTGTATTCATATACAAACCCTTCCTGCTGCTGGAATGCCACCAGCAATGGCTCGGCAGAAAATCCGCAGCTATTGTAAAAAGTGTTTTTCGACCTTCTTGCCGGGAATGAAAATCAGGGTGCCGCTGCGATCAGCAGAACTCCAAGACAGCACCAGTTGCCTGCCGACAAGGCTGAAGCTGGTAGTATTTCCCAGGCTCTGCAAGTAGCTGCTTTCCACATGCATGACGTCATCCGGGCAGGCCTTGCGAGTACTGCCTACCGGGCCTAGCTTTACCATGCCGCCTGCATCTTCCAGGTCTTTCATATGGGAAAAATAGCTGTTGCAGCCTGCATTCCCCTTGACCTGGTCATCCTCATAGGTCAGGCTTATTCGTAGATCTTCCGGCACGGCTTCGTCATTAAGCATGGTCAAGATCCATTCTGTTCCGCCAATATCTTCAACTGACAACCTTCCCTTCAGCTTCACTGGCATTTCCTTGAAGCTTCCGTCATTCTCGTAGACCCAGGTTCGTGTTGCTTTCTGTGCCGGGCAGCAAGCAGGATCAGTGGCCCCATGCTCAACAAGATCAACAACAATTTTGTTGCCATAAATTTCCCCGCCAAGAATCTGCACCCTGTCGCCAACGAAAATGGATTGACTGGACATCTTGTCTTTTTCCAGATCCAGAACTACCAGGTAATTGAAAACCCCACTGCCTCCTGGGGCATCCCAGAACGCCAGCACAATTTCGTCCTTTCCATCTCCATCCAGGTCTCCCAGCAGTTCGAAGCCGTTGATCAGGCCCCGGGTTTTCCGGCCTGACCCGGCTGGCTCATCCAAAAGCTCCGCAGCAACCAATGAGGATGCCGGAACAGTATCAGATACACCCTTTTCCTCTGTTTCTCCTTCCTGTATTCCATTCGCAGAAACAGCGGCGGCAGCATATGAAGAAGCAAAGACTCCCGCAAGAAGTAAAAAATGCAGCATTTTTTGTATGGAAATCATGGCCAGTCGGCTTCTATGTTCTTGAGTAACAATTTCACTGATTCAATGGATGTCTCCAGATTTTTCTGTATGTCCTGCATGGTAATCGCGCCCCTTCCAAGCCCCGCCGCCCAATTGACAACCAGGGACAGGTGAGCAAAGCACAAGTCAAGCTCTCTCGCCAGCGCTGCCTCCGGCATGCCGGTCATCCCCACCAGATCACAGCCATCGCGATGCATGCGCTGAATCTCGGCTGCGGACTCAAGGCGCGGCCCCTGGGTGGCTCCGTAGGTTCCTTCGGTTTTGATCCGCACACTGGCGCGTCTGCCCGCCTGAATCAGGATAGCCCGCAACTGTTCGCAATATGGCTGGGAAAAATCCACATGCTTTACCGGCGACACATCGCAGCAATCAACAAAGGTATGCTCCCTGCCCCAGGTATAGTCGATAATCTGGTCGGGTATGCACAATATGCCTGGCTCCATGGTAATTCCTCCCACAGATGCAACACTGATAATGCTTTTGACGCCGATGGAATCAAGAGCCCAGATGTTGGCACGATAATTTACCCTGTGTGGCGGAATGGTGTGCCCTCCACCATGGCGTGGCAGAAACACAACCGGCAATTCACCAAAGTGGCCAAAGGTCAGTGGCGCCGAGGGTTCACCGTAGGGTGTAGCCACAACCTTCTGGCGCTCCACTTCCAGCGTTTCCAGCCAGGCAAGTCCCGAGCCACCCACAATTGCTATTCGATCAGTCATACTGTTGTTCCTGTATTATCAGCCCGGCAATAATATATGTCCGGTTCAGCCGCCTGAAGCGCTGAACCGGACATATATTAGCGCCGGGTCAATGAGTATATGCCCGGAGCATTGCGCCAGTAGCCTTTGTAGTCCATCCCGTAACCAAACAGGTATTCGTCCGGCGTATCCAGGCCGATGATATCCGCCTGCATGCCGTTGCAGCGCTGGTGAATTTTCCTTACCAGTACGACAGAAACGATTTCTTTCGCACCTGCTTCCCTGCAGTAATCCACGATGGCCTGCAAAGTGTAGCCTTCATCGAGAATATCATCTACAACGACAACAGTTTCTCCGACCAAGGAATACTCGGGTGTTTTTTTCCACTGCAAATCTGTGCCGAAGGTGCGTTCCCGGTAACGGGTCGCATGCAGGTAATCCACGCGCAAGGGGAAATCCAGGCGCGGCAGCAACATGCCCAAAGGAATCAACCCTCCGTTCATTACTGCCAACAAAAGCGGATTGCTGAAAGCGACCTTTTCGGTGAGCTTTACAGCCATGCAATCCAGGGCGGCTTCCACTTCCTCACGGGAATACAACAGCTGTGCATTGTTTCTGATTTCTTGCATGTTTTGCACAGAATTACTCATTGCCTACAACTCCAGATCCAGGGATTCTTCCGCTTCCAGAAGATTCAGGTATTCCATGGCGCGCAGCCAGCGGGGATCTTCCCGGATGTCTTTTACCGTGAAGCGCCCTTTCCCGTGCATACGAGCCAGGCGCGCCTGGCTAACAGGCTCGCAGTAATCCGCAAGGGATTCCAGCACTTCCTGCGCGCCTTCCGGATTGTTGCACACCAAAATCATGTCACAACCCGCACGCAGCGCTGCTGCCGCTCTTTCTGCATAGCAGCCAGCGGCATCGGCGGCAACCATGCTCAAATCATCACTGAACACCACGCCACCAAAGCCCATGCGTTGACGCAACACTTCCTGGATCCAGTAAGATGAGTAACCAGCAGGTACGTCATCGACTGCCGAATACACAACATGCGCAGGCATGAGTCCTTCCATCTGGTTGTTCACCATGTGCCTGAAGGGTTGCAGATCCTGATTCCAGATTTCAGAAAAACGGCGCGTATCCACGGGCAGATCATAATGCGAATCTGCTTCCACGCAACCATGCCCTGGAAAGTGTTTGCCCACAGACGGCATCCCGGCTTCCCGCGCCCCTGCAGCCCAGCTGAAAGCCAGCTTGCCCACAACCAGTGGATCTGCGGAAAATGCCCGGTCGCCAATTACCTGGCTGAGTGTGGTTTGCAGATCCAGTACTGGTGCAAAGCTGAAATCAATACCGACTGCACGCAGTTCTGCCGCCATCAACCATCCGATAGAATGTGCTGCATCAACGGCTTTTTGTGGGTGGCTGTCATATAACTCGCCCAACTTCGATGCTGCCGGCAGCAGGGTAAAGCCATCGCGAAAGCGCTGCACCCGTCCGCCTTCCTGATCTACCGCTACCAGCAGAGCCGGCGAGCGCAAAGCATGGATCTCTTTTATCAGGCGTTGAACTTGCTGGGGCGCTTCATAGTTTCTGCTGAACAGTATTACCCCTCCTGTACCGGGGTGCAACAGGAGCTCCCGTTCCTCTACAGTCAGAACTGCACCCTCAAGATCGAGCATCAATGGTCCATGAGTCATAAGCAGTACCGGCTGTTACTGGTGAATGTTTACGATGTAATTTCTAGAAACAGCATCAAATAACTTAATCAAATCATTGTTATTCATGCGAATACACCCATGGGATACGGGCTGACCAAGGAGCAGTTCCTGATCCGTCCCATGAATGTAGATAAGGCGTTTGAGCGTATCACAATCTCCTCCCCGGTTTTTCCCCGGTTCCAACCCGTCCAGCCACAGGATTCTCGTCAGCACCCAGTCCCTGTCCGGGTATTTCCGCCCCAACTCCGGGGTATAGATCTCCCCCGTTGGTCTGCGCCCGACAAAGACTGTGTTCAGTGGGCATTTTTCACCAATTTTCAGGCGAATACGATGTCTGCCGAGAGGGGTGCATTCGCTGCCGGAAAGTTGCCCAGAACCATTTTTCGCAGTCGATACGGGATAGGCAGCAAGCAGTTTGCTGCCTTCCCAGAGGGTCAACTCCTGAGCCGCCAGTTTTACTTGCAAGTGCAGGCTCATGAATCGTCAATCCAACAGCAATAGGGAAGCTTGCTCAGGTTACTGTTGTAATAGCGTGCATCTGTTGAAATTTCCTCCCCCAGCCACCGGGGGCGATGAAACACCTCATCAACAGAATCAAGCTCGATTTCCGCCACGATCAATCCAGCATTCTCCCCATGGAATTCATCTATTTCCCAGCAGTGGCCTGCAATATGCAAGATATGACGGGTTTTTTCGATAAGGGGACGGTGGGCAACCTTGCCTAGCAGCTCCCGGGCATCGGTCATGGGGATAGAGTATTCGTATTCAAGGCGGTAGATTCCGTCTCTTGTACTTTTCAGGTTGATATCCGCCTGATCGCCGCAAATGCGGATACGCACAGAAGATTGGGCGTCCCGGCTCAGGTAGCCCTGGCGCATGTGCATTGATTTTTCCACCCCGTCTTTCCAGGCCTCGGATGCCAGCAGGAATTTCCTTTCTATTTCAATTCCCATATCAACTTTTCTCGAAGAGCGCGATAGATTCCACATGGGCAGTGTGTGGAAACATATCCATGACACCCGCGGAAACCAGGCGGTATCCGAGGTTGTTCACCAGCTCGCCCGCATCTCTGGCGAGTGTCCCCGGATAGCAGGAAACATAGACAATGCGCTCCGCGCCCATTCGCGGCAAATGCCCGAGCAATTCGAATGCACCACTGCGAGGAGGATCCAGCAGTACCTTGTTGAATTGCTGCTGCAACCAGGGTTCATGTTCCAGAGATTCATATAAATTGGCTGTATAGAAACTGACATTGTGCAGCTGATTACGCTGCGCATTGCCTCTGGCGCGATCAACCAGTTCCTCTGCACCTTCCACACCAGTTACCTTCCCCGCCCTGGTAGCCATTGGCAAGGTGAAGTTGCCGATACCGCAAAACAGATCCAGCACCTGATCCTGTTTTTCCAGCGCCAGCAAATCAAGCGCCTGGCTGATCATTTGCCGATTGATATCGGTATTGACCTGGGTAAAATCCGTCGGCTGAAAATGCAGCTCCAGGCCAAACTCCGGCAGCATATACTGCAGATTTGCCTCTTCATCCAGCGGCTTTACGGTATCCGGGCCACCTTCCTGCAAATAGATGATAATGCCTTGATTGCGGGCGAAATCACGCAGCTTTTCCCTGTCAGCATCCGCCAGTGACTCCAAAATCCGGAAGATAAGCACACAGCGTTGATCATCCATAGCCACTTCAATTTGTGGAATCCGTGCTGAAACGGATAGCCCCCCGATCAGCGTGGACAAATCGGCAAGCGCATGGCCAATTTTCGGGTGCAGCACTTCGCAGCTGTTCATATCCGCCACAAAGCTGGCGCTGCGCTCACGAAAACCTACCAGTACCCTTCCTTTCTTCAGTACATGCTTTACCCCCAAACGCGCCTTGCGGCGGTATCCCCAGGGAGTTTTGTTCGTCAGGGGAGGCAAAACCAGTTCCGGCATTACTTTCCCAAGGCGAGAAAACGCATCCAGCAGGGTTTGTTGCTTGTAGCGGATTTGCGCACCTGCCTGCAAATGCTGCAGGTTGCAGCCACCGCACAAACCAAAAAAGGCACACTCCGGAACTACCCGCTGGTCGCTGGCCTCCAGCACTTCCACAACGTCTCCTTCATCATGGCTTTTTCGTTTGCCGGTATAGCGGAACATGACCCGTTCACCCGGCAAGGCACCGTGAATGAAGGTCGCCTTGCCATCGATTCTCGCCACTCCGCGCCCATCATGACTCAGGGAGGCAATCTGTGCTTCAACCGGTTCCTGGGGCAGCTTTTGCTTGCGCCTTCTGCGTGCCATATCAGTGTTGGCCGGGATCAAAGATGCCGGTGGACAAATAGCGATCCCCGCGGTCACAGATAATGGCTGCCAGCATGGAATTCTCCAGCTCACGGGAAAGCCGGAGCATGGCGGCAACCGCCCCCCCAGACGATACGCCACAGAAGATACCCTCTTCGGCGGACAGTCTGCGCGTGACCTCTTCTGCTTCCTGCTGCGACACGTCCATCTCCCGATCCACCAGAGCGGGATCGAAGATGCCAGGCAGATATTCCTTTGGCCAACGGCGAATGCCGGGGATTTGCGCTCCTTCTTCCGGCTGCACACCAATAACCTGCACTTGCACATCCTGTTCTCTGAGAAACCTGGAGACGCCTACGATCGTGCCTGTGGTGCCCATGGCGCTAATGAAATGGGTGATTTTTCCTTTGGTATCCCGCCACAGTTCGGGGCCGGTGCCAAGGTAATGGGCAAGAGCATTATCCGGATTATCGAACTGGTTCAGCAGTTTTCCCTGCCCCTTTGCCTGCATCTCTATTGCCAGGTCCCGCGCTCCTTCCATGCCTTCTTCCCCACTGACCAGAACAAGCTCCGCACCATAAGCCGCCATCGCCGCCTTGCGCTCCATGGTCATGTTATCCGGCATGACGAGCTTGATATGATAACCCTTTATGGCCGCCACCATGGCCAGGGCAATGCCTGTATTGCCACTGGTCGCTTCGAGCAAGGTATCCCCCGGACGGATCTCACCACGTCGCTCGGCCCGCTCGATCATATATAGCGCAGGGCGATCTTTCACCGAACCGGCAGGGTTATTTCCTTCCAGCTTCACCAACAATGTATTGCTGGTTTGGCCGGGCATGCGCTGTAACCTTATCAGCGGCGTATTTCCAATAGTAGAAGAGAGGGTCTGGAATTTCATGACTAGTCAAGGATAGATGATACCGGCTGGTATTTTACCGCGCCTTACGCAGATAGGAACTGCCTTTTGCGTCCCTGGCCCAACTGGCGAAACTGCAAGGCCGGTTTTCACTGCAGTTCAAGAATCCCGCATAAGTTGTTATAGTAGTTGCCAATTATCTCATGGAAGAACGGTTGATCAACAAACTTTCCTGCTTCCCGGAAATGCTTGATGCAGAATATCCGACAACAAATCCTCTTTATCGCACTGCTGCCGGCATTGCTGCTTACTGCAGTGCTGTCCATCTATTTGCTGCTTACACGTCTGGAAGATCTGGAGCAGCAATTCTACGCCCGCGGCGATGTGCTTGCGGGGCAACTGGCAACCGCCTCCATTAGCGGCGTTCTATCCAATAAACATAATACGCTGGTTATGCTGTCCGAAGAAACACGGCACCTGCACCCGGATATCCTGGGCATCAGGATGTTGGATTCCCACGGGCTGGTCTTGCTCCAGTCAGGGGAAGAATCCACCCCTGTTCCCTCTATCAACAATGTATTTGAAGCAAAAATCACAACCACCTACGACCTTCAGGGCATCTATTACTATTTTCCTGATCAACCTGTGCCTCAACCGGAAAACGGCCATTTGAACCTGGGCAAGGTCATGCTTTGGCTCGATCCAGCACCCCTGCAGAATAAAAAGCGGGAAATCATAACCACCACATTGGCACTTACCCTTTTGGGGCTGTTTCTGACTGCCCTGCTTGCCTCATTTCTCAGCAAGCGCCTGGCAAAACCGCTGGAGCAACTCACCCATGCTGTGCGTAATTTACGGCAAGGAAAGCTGGATACCCGGGTAAAGGTCTACACCAGCGGAGAAATCGGTGAGTTGCAGGCGGCCTTCAACGAGATGGCGGGGGAAATCAGTATCGCCAGCGAAAACCTGCACGCCCAGGTTGATCAGGCAACCATAGAGTTGCAGGAAAGCATGGAGATACTGGAAATCAGAAACGTGGAGCTGGATCTGGCGCGCAAAAGGGCCGTGGAGGCAAGCCGCATAAAGTCGGAATTCCTGGCCAATATGAGCCACGAGATCCGCACGCCCATGAATGGGATTCTTGGTTTTACCAACCTGTTACGCAATACCAAGCTGGACAGAACACAAACCGAATATCTGGAAACGATACAGATCTCCTCCAACAACCTGTTGATGATCATCAACGACATCCTGGATCTGTCCAAGCTCGAAGCCGGCAAACTGATTCTCGAAAAACGCAGCTTTTCCTTACGTCAGTGCCTGCACAATGCCACCTCCTTGCTGGCGCCCATGGCTCATCTAAAACAACTGGAGCTGATTCCCCTTATCTACAATGATGTACCCGATCATTTGCAGGGCGATCCCACACGAATTGCCCAGATCATCACCAATCTGGTCAACAACGCCATCAAATTTACAGATCAAGGTGAAGTGGTGTTGCGTATCATGGTTGAAGCTGAAAGCGAAACCACGGTCGTTCTCAAGATCGCGGTTACCGATACAGGCATCGGCATCCCGGAAGAAGAGCAGGCAGAGATATTTTCCGCTTTTTCCCAGGGAAAAACATACAGTACAAAAACCACTGGTGGCACGGGTCTTGGCCTGAACATATGCAAGCGACTGATAGAAGCCATGCACGGATCCATATCTGTACACAGCAGCCCCGGTGCCGGTAGCCGCTTCGAGTTTTACATTGAACTGAAAAAAGATACTCCGCCGGTTTCGGCCATCGACAGCAGCAGCCTGCTTTCGGGCAGAAATATCTGGATGGTAGAACCAAACTCCAGCTATCGGATGGCACTGAGAAACATGCTCTCTGACCTTGGGATGGCAACCCATGAATTCTCCCACTATCAAAAAGCAATCGCCGCGCTCAAGCAGGGCGAAACACCTGAGCTGGTTATACTTGCGGTAGCGGCCGGGAAGCTCGCCATTGAAAACATCGCGGAAGAAATCGAAATCATCATTCAGTATTCGGTGGCACCGGTCCTGGTTCTTCTGGGAAGTTCTGATCAGGGGGAGATCAATCATGTCCTGGATCTCGGAGCCACCCGCTGCCTGAGCAAGCCGATAAAACCGGGGGTTCTGGCCCAGGCAATAAACGATGTTCTGCTGTCCGACAGCGACATACAGGAATCAGATTTCGCTGCTCACTCCTCCTCTCATCCCGAAAACTGGCTTGCCGGCACCAGAATACTGGTTGCAGATGACAATGCGATCAATCGCAAGCTGATGGAAAGCCTGCTGCACAACTATGCGGCAACGATTTTCAGCGTGGAAGATGGAAAACAGGCTGTGGAAGCTGTCAGGACAGAAAAAATCGATATCGCCCTCATCGATATACATATGCCGGTGCTGAACGGCTTTGATGCTGCCAAGCAAATTCGGCAGCAGCCCCGCGGAGATAATCTTCCCTTGATTGCCATGACCGCGGATGCCATGGGCAGAAATCGTACCGAGATCAAGCATAGCGGCTTTAATGCCTACCTGATCAAACCCATAGAGGAAGAAGAGCTGCTTTCTACAATCGCTGAGTTTCTTCACAAGGAAGTATCAGGTGCATTTGCCCTCAGGAATGCCGAGCAGAAAGCCCTCACAAACAGGCATGAACTCCCCGTCTATGACCGGCATCAGGCAATGCGCATCACCGGCAATTCCCCAAACATTGCTGTAACCATGCTCAATCAGTTAATAGAAACGCTTCCTTCCAGCATGGAGGAGATATCCCGGCTTGCGGATGATGAGGACTGGAAAGCATTGTGGCAAAGCATTCACAAACTGCAGGGAGCAGTAGCTGTGTGCGCGGTACCGGCTTTTTCTGCCGCTTTGAACCGCCTGCAGCTGGCTGTCCAAAACGAGAACACCGATGCAACAGAGGGCGAGCTGGAAGAAAGCAGATCAGAAATGCTGCGCCTTATCCACTATCACGCAGAAGCGCAGTAAATAAGGTTCTTCATTTCTCGAACTGCCTGATCCAGCCCGGTGAATACCGCCCGGGAAATAATGGCATGACCGATATTAAGCTCCTGTATGCCTTCGATAGCTGCGATATCCATTACGTTGTGATAGTCCAGCCCATGACCTGCGTTTATCTGCAATCCCAGTGACGCGCCAAGTTCTACGGCTTCTACAATTCTGCTCAGTTCCCTTGTCCTTCTTTCCGGGGTTTCAGCATCAGCAAAATGTCCGGTATGAATCTCTACCACTGGCACCCCGATCTTTGCAGCTGCCTCCAGCTGCTGAGGGTCTGCATCAATGAAAAGCGACACCCGGATATCTGCCGCCGCCAACTGTGCGCAATACTCTTGTAAATGCGGGATGTCGGCAGCTGCGTTCAACCCGCCTTCGGTTGTCAGTTCCTCTCGCCGCTCCGGCACCAGGCAACAGTCTGCAGGCCGTATGCCCGTTGCAATGGCCAGCATTTCATCTGTTGCAGCCATTTCCAGGTTCATGCGTGTTTGTATGATGTCTTTCAGAAACGCTACATCTCTGTCCTGGATATGCCGCCGATCTTCGCGCAAATGCAGGGTAATGGCATCGGCCCCCGCCTGCTCAGAAATCAGGGCGGCTTGAACCGGATCCGGATAACGTGTCCCTCTGGCCTGACGCAGTGTGGCTACATGGTCGATATTGACACCGAGCAGTTTTCCCTGGTGCATGGTGAATGCCCTCCGGTATATTTGGTTATCAGGTTAACAGCTTGTATGCCGCAAAAGGACATGCGGCCGTTTTCAATGGGAAACGGAGGAAAGACAAAATTACGCTTTTGTCTTTCCGGGTTGAAAAAAGCCATGGAAGATTTTTTTCAGCATCCTGTTACTGGCCTGGTGTGTAGAAAAATTCCCGGCTTTTTAACGGCTTGTCCCCCAGATAAAAGCCCAATATGTGCCGCATCAGCTCCCTTGCCTCCCGGTTTTGGCACGGATCCAGCATCTGCCGTCGGGCCAAAGCGATCAGTGTATCCCCCTTTGCCAGAAATTCAGCATCTGCCTGCACTCTCTTCAGTCCCGCTTCCGCCTCATAGTTATAGCAGAACCCTGCACTGACTGCTGCGCCAGACCGGCCTTCATGCAGTAAATCAACACCATAACCGAGGGTTTGCAGCAGTTCCAGTTCGAAATCACGAAGCGGCAAATCAGGATCGGATCCGCCCCCCAGGCTCTCGACAGTTTTTTCATAGCTGAGAAACAATTCCGGCACAGGCTCATTCTGATCAATGAGTCGAATCAGCAATTCATTCAAATAAAACCCGCTGAATAACGCCTTGCCACGGGGAAGCATATAGCAGGAACGGCTCTCTACCTGCTTCAAGTTGGCAATCCTCCCTCGTCCCGACCAGGCAATCAACAGGGGATTGAAAGGCTGTAACATCGCCCGCCGCGTGCTTTTGGCAGATGCCCCCCCACGCACCATCAGGGGAATCCTGCCTACAGAAAGCGTGAGCACATCCACCAAAAGATGTTGCTCCCCAAATTTGCGGGAATGCAGGACATAGGCGGGCGTGAGTTCATTGGGCAATAGATTTACCCTTTATTCAGAGTATCCCAATCGGCTCAGGCTGGCCTGGTCGGCAGACCAGCTTTTCTTCACCTTCACCCACAGCCGCAGATAAACCTTAGTCTGGAAAAAAATCTCCAGCTGTTTACGCGCCTCCGTTGCTGTTTCCTTGAGCGCCAGTCCACCTTTTCCGACCAGGATGCCTTTTTGGTTGTCCCGCTCTACCCAGATAACAGCTCCAATACGATAGATGTGGGGCTGTACATCAAATTCTTCGATTTCGACCGTTGCAGAATAAGGCAATTCCTTGTGATAGCGCCTGGTTATTTGCTCCCGGATCAGTTCGGCGGCAAAAAAACGTTCCGGGCGGTCGGTAATTTGATCTTCGGGATAAAAACGCTCCCCTTCCGGCAGTAATTCCAGAATGGCCTGTTGCAGTTGGTCACAGTTATCCCCGGTTCGGGCCGAAACCGGAATCACGGTAGTCAGGCCGGTTCGCTCCGTCAGTTTGGCGAGTATGGGCAAGAGTTCTTCACGACGCTGAACCGTGTCGATCTTGTTCACAACCAGGATTGCCGGAAGTCCACAGTTTCCAATCCGCTGCAGAACCATCTCATCTTCATCTGTCCAATACTTGCTATCGACAATAAATACCGCCAGATCCACCCCGGACAGGGTGCTGGTAGCAGTCCTGTTCAGATAACGATTCATGGCCTTGTTACCGCGCTGATGGATGCCTGGTGTATCGATGTAGACGATCTGCCCATCATCCTGCGTACTGATGCCCAGTATGCTGTGGCGGGTGGTTTGCGGCTTGTGAGAGGTAATTGCCAGTTTCTGCCCAAGCAGACGATTCAGTAAGGTGGACTTGCCAACATTTGGACGCCCTACCAGCGCCACATGCCCTGCTCGATGCTTCACGAATCTGATACTCCGATTTTGGCAAGCACCTTGTAAGCGGCCTGCTGTTCTGCCTTGCGCCTGCTCGCCCCTTCTCCCTGCTCGGTGATACCAAGGTTGCTGGCCCGGCATTCAACAACAAACTGTTGCTCATGGGCGCTGCCTTCTACAGAGATAACCTGATATACAGGGAGTGACTTCCCTTGCGCCTGAAGATACTCTTGTAGCCGGGTTTTCGAATCCTTGGGCTGGGCTTCCGGTGAAATCTCTGCGATTTCCTCGCGCAGAATGCGGCGAACCAGCGCTCGCGCCGACTCCATATCCGCGTCCATGAACACGGCGGCGATAATGGCCTCTACTGCGTCTGACAAAATGGAGTCTCTGGTCTGTCCTCCGCTACGCAGTTCTCCGGTGCCCAGAATCAGGTAATCCCCCAGCTTCAATCGTCTGGCCACGCCTGCCAGGGTTTCTCTTTTGACCAACTGAGCCCGTGCCCGGCTGAGTTCACCTTCACTGGCGTTCGGGTGCTCGCGGCACAGGTTTTCAGCAATCTCAAATCCCAGGATCGCGTCACCCAAAAACTCCAGCCGCTCATTATTTCTGGCGCCAGCACTTCGATGGGTGAGGGACTGAACAAGCAGGGTTTCATCCCTGAATTCATAACCCAGGTTACGCTGCAAACGCTTGAGATCCAGCACCCGGCCAGTTCCGTATCTAGTTCCAATCCACCTCTTTGTGGAAAGTCATGAGAACTTCCACATTGCCAGCCACGGGTTTGCGTATTTCATAACCCAGTATCATGCTGGTTTTTCCCTTACTGCGGTCTATTTTCAGACTCTTTGGATCAAAATCATAAATACTATTGATGTTGATACGCCGATTGAATATCTTGCGCAGCTCCTTGGGGGGCGCTTGCCGGTATTTCGGGTCTTCCTTGATGCTCTCAAGAATTTTGCTCATGGAGTGAAATTCCAGATAGCTGGGCACCATTCTGACGCCAAGCAAAACAAAGAACAGCGTGATCGCTATAAGAAAAATCCAGGTTGTAATGCTGAGTCCTTGCTGCGGCCTCTTCAGATATTGCATATTTGTTCCCCTCTACTCAATAACTTCGCCAATGCGTGACCAATCGAATATTCCAGAGCGATTCCAATCAAGACTTAACCATATCACAAAGGCTTTTCCAACCAAATTCTGTTCCGGTACGAATCCCCAGCAACGGCTGTCATTGCTGTTGTCACGATTGTCTCCCGTCATGAAAAAATGCCCTTCCGGCACGGTGATTTCACCGTTGGCCAGCACCCTGCAGCCAGGCGGAAAATCTGGTGCGCGGGGATTGATCAGTATGGAATGCTCGACACCATCCAGGTTTTCTTTCAGCTCCCATCTGCCGGTCATTCCTTCACCGGATCCAACACCCTCATAGACTCCAACCCTGGTCTGGGGTACGGCTTTACCATTCACATAGAGCACCTTGTTCCTGTAGGCAATACGATCTCCCGGCAATCCAACCAGGCGCTTTATGTAATCCAGCTTCGGGTCTTCAGGGTAGCGGAACACCACCACATCACCCCGCTCTGGTGTATCCACGTCAAGAAACTTGGTTTTGGTAACCGGAACCCGCAAACCATAGGCAAACTTGTTGACCAGAATAAAGTCTCCAACCAGCAAGGTTGGCATCATGGATCCGGAAGGAATACGAAAAGGCTCGACAACAAAAGCACGCAATAGCAGTACAAAAAGGAAAATGGGGAAAAACGAGCGGGCGTAGTCCACCATCAGTGGTTCTCTCGCTGCTTTTTCTTTTGCGTCCTGTTGTGTGGATTTGCGCTTGAGCAGCAGGTACAGCCCCCAGATCAGGCCGGAAACCACGGTCGCAAAAGCCAGCGCGGACTCTATGCCAAAGGCATACAGCACCCAGATAAAAACCCCGGCGATTCCTATCATCGCAGCAAATTCATACAATGGTGTTTCTTTTTGTTCTTTCATAAGGATTTCAGTTCCAAATAGGAGGAGTTACTTGTCTTTTCCCACGTTCAATACAGCGAGGAAGGCTTCCTGGGGAATCTCCACCCGGCCTACCTGTTTCATGCGTTTCTTTCCTGCTTTCTGTTTTTCCAGCAGTTTGCGTTTGCGTGTGATGTCGCCGCCATAACATTTGGCAGTGACGTTCTTGCGCAAGGCCTTAACCGTGGAGCGGGCGATGACCTTGCTTCCCAGAGCTGCCTGAATGGCCACCTCGAACATTTGCCGGGGGATGATTTCCTTCATCTTGTCCGTCAGTTCCCGACCCCGGCTTTCGGCGTAGTCCCTGTGTACAATGAGCGACAAGGCATCCACGCGCTCTCCGTTGATGAGGATATCCAGCTTGACCAGATTGGCCGCCTGAAAGCGATCCAGTTCGTATTCAAATGAGGCATAGCCACGGCTGACGGATTTGAGCCGGTCAAAAAAGTCCAGCACGACCTCATTCATGGGCAGGTCATAAACCAGCTGCACCTGGCCACCAAGATATTGCATGTTCTTTTGCACCCCGCGCTTTTCGATGCACAGGCTAATTACATTTCCCAGATAATCCTGGGGAACCAGAATATGCGCCTCGATGATGGGTTCACGGATTTCTTCGATCTGACCGGGATCCGGCAGATCTGCGGGGTTGTCCACCATCAGGATTTCGCCGTCAGTTTTCTCTACTTCGTAGATCACCGTCGGCGCTGTAGTGATCAGATCAAGATCATATTCCCGCTCCAGACGCTCCTGGATAATTTCCATATGCAACATGCCTAGAAAGCCACAGCGGAACCCGAACCCCAGCGCCTGGGAAGTTTCCGGCTCAAAATGCAATGCGGCATCATTCAGGCGCAGCTTGTGCAGGGCCTCGCGGAAACTCTCATAGTCGTCCGAGCTGATAGGATACAGCCCGGCAAACACCCGGGGCTGCATTTCCTTGAATCCAGGCAAAGGCCCCACCGCCTTGTTGTCTGCAAGAGTAATGGTGTCTCCCACAGGCGCGGCATCGATCTCCTTCATGCCGGCAATCAGGTAGCCGACTTCTCCGGTATCCAGAATTTCGGTATCTGTGCGCTTGGGCGTGAATACGCCGACTTTTTCGGCCTGGTAGCTGCGGCCGGTAGACATGATCACGAACTTGTCCCGACGCTTCAGGCTGCCATTCATCACCCGGATCAGGGAGATAACACCCACATAGGGATCAAACCAGGAATCGATGATCAGCGCCTGCAGCGGCGCATCGGGATCTCCTTTGGGGGATGGGATGCGTTCCACCAGGCTTTCCAGCAGCTCTTCGATACCAAGCCCGGTCTTGGCGCTGACGCGCAAGGCGTCCTCAGCCTCGATACCGATAATTTCCTCGATTTCGGTAATCACCCTTTCCGGCTCGGCGGACGGCAAATCAATCTTGTTCAATACCGGCACGACTTCCAGTCCCTGTTCAATCGCGGTATAGCAATTCGCCACACTCTGGGCTTCAACGCCCTGCGCGGCGTCAACCACCAGCAATGCGCCCTCACAGGCCGCCAGGGAACGCGACACCTCATAGGAAAAATCCACATGCCCGGGAGTGTCAATAAAGTTGAGCTTGTAGGTTTCGCCATTCTTGGCAGTAAAGTTCAGGGTTACGCTCTGCGCCTTGATGGTAATGCCGCGCTCGCGTTCCAGATCCATAGAGTCCAGCACCTGGGCTTCCATTTCCCTTTCTGTCAAACCGCCGCAAAGCTGGATGAAGCGGTCTGCAATGGTGGATTTCCCATGATCGATATGCGCGATGATGGAGAAGTTTCGAATGTGGTCAAGTTTAGACATCAGTCCTCGGATTTGATGGAGTTCTGGCTCGGTAAAACACCCAGCAGAATCAGGGGATTCCCGGAAAAATCAGCAACGGCGAATGATACTCCGGATCGACAATTATTTCCCGGTGGATTTCCCCAATGGACCAAATCCAAAAGCCGCAGAAAGGCGGCGATGTCCTTTACTGGACGCTATTCTGGCACACGTATTGCGATGAATACCGGACCTTGCGGCTTCAGCAGCAACAAGGCTGCAGTCTTGCCTTTTGGCATCTCCCGGATGATTTTCTCCAGCTGCAATAGCATTGCAATCTTCTTTCCATCCACCATCAGCACCACATCACCCGGATTCACCCCCGCAGCCGCGGCAGGCCCTTCCTGAACTTCTTTGACCCGCACGCCTTCTTCAGCGGACAAGCCCAACTGTTCGCGCTCTTCTGCAGTAAGTTCAGAAAACACCAGGCCCAGCTTGTTGCTCTCGCCTGCCTCTGGCGCCTTTGGTTTCTCAGACTGCTGCTGATCATCTTCCGCGGGAAGTTTCTCTACGCGAACCTTGAGACTGATTTCCACGCCGTTTCTCAGCACCTTCAGCTCTGCTTCTTCACCAACGGTTGTCGCTCCGACCAAAGGAGGCAATTGTGAGGAATCATGCAACTGCTGCTGATTGAAAGCCAGGATAATATCTCCAACCTGCAATCCGCCCTTCTCCGCCGGAGAATCCTTGAGTACCCTTGCGACCAGCGCTCCCCTGGGACGGTTCATATCAAAAGATTCGGCAAGATTGCGGTCAACATCCTGGATCAGCACCCCAAGGTAGCCACGGGTTACATGTCCGTCTTTTCGCAATTGCTCCACTACATTCATCGCCAGTTCGATGGGAACCGCAAAGGAAAGCCCCATGAAACCGCCGGAACGGCTGAAAATCTGGGAGTTGACGCCTATGACCTTGCCCTGAAGATCAAACAACGGCCCACCGGAATTGCCGGGATTGATGGCAACGTCCGTCTGAATATAGGGCACATAGTTTTCACTGGGAAGACTCCGGCCTTTGGCGCTTACAATGCCAGCTGTTACAGTAGCATCGAAACCGAATGGCGAGCCAATGGCCAACACCCATGCACCGATCTTGAGGTTCTCGCTATTGCCGATCTGCACTGCAGGCAGATTTTCAGCATCGATTTTCAGCAAGGCAATATCACTGCCCTTGTCAGAACCAATCACTTTCGCCTCATAGGATTTGCGGTTGTTCAGGCGCACGATTATTTCGTCTGCGCCATCCACCACATGATGGTTGGTCAATACATAACCATCCGGAGTGATGATAAAACCGGATCCCAGGGATTCACTCTCTTCAGGAGGCATTTCACCCCCCCGCCCCTCTTCAAAGTAGCGCCGGAACAAATCACTGAAGGGGTTGTTTTCCGGCAGAGGGGGCGCATTACGCGGCCCATGAAATTGATGAAAGCTTTGTTTGCCATGAGAGACCGTGCTGATATTGACCACCGCCGGAGCATTCTGCTCCACCAGCTGCGTGAAATCCGGCAAGCCTTGCGCCAATGCCTCCCCCAAGGGGAACAAAAAGCACAGCAGAAAGATAGTAATTTGTTTAGATTTATCTCTCATTTGATTGTATTTCCAGTAGTTTTATAGCGTCAACAGAGAAGGTTTGCGGATGTAAAACACGCAGAATCCTTGCTTGATAGCGACCATACGCAGACAAGCGAAAGCCGGTTTTCCGCACCACCAGCAACGCCAGGGCAAAACCGCCGATGCCAGCCCCGATACTGATCGCCTCGGCAATTCCCGGCATCGACCGTGAAGCCAGCCAGCTTCCGGCCATTGCGCCACCGATCAAACCCAGCAGCGGGGCAATATACACAAGCAACGACGCAGTTTGCAATGCCGATTCATCCAGACCAACAAGCACCCGATCACCAACCCGGGCATGCACGGGATTGCTTGCCTGGAAAGAGCGTTTACGCTGGGGAAACAGGCTGGCAAGCAGGGAAGTGCCACAACCGTTTTTTGCCGCACAAGAGCCACAGGCTGATTTCGTCTCGGCAACAACCTCGGCAATATTGCCATTGACAGACAAAACCATTCCTTCTTCTTCCAGCATTCTTTCAGCCCCCCGTTGCCTGCCGATGAAGAAAGCTTTGCCTGGCTCCATGCATGGCAGGGCGGCATTTAATAACCCAGGAGCCAGGCATTTCGGGCGCAAGATAGGAATTCATGACTTGATCAGGGACTTCCTCAGGGCTCGTGATACTGAATGCTGGTGGCCAGCAATTCCAGGGTTTTCTGAGGAACCTCGCCAACAATCGTTAGCTGATAGTTTTTTAACCGACGGCCAAACACCCGCACCGAACCAAGGTTGGTATTGCCCTCAAAAGCCTTGTCATTATCCAGCGGCTCAAGGTAGGCGGAAACTGTGGCCAAACCGTCTGAAAACACAAAATGCTCAAGACCGGTGTGCGGTGATTTTTGGTAATCGATCAAAGAAAAGCCGGTCGGCAGGGATGGAAATTTCCAGGCGGCGTCTTCTGGTTTCGCCTGGGGTAATGCAGCTCTTTTTGCAACTGGGGCGGGACTCCCTGCACCAGCGCCCAGCTTTGCCAACATCAGCGATTTTGCCGCTTCCTTGTCCTCTTCATCCGGATGATGCAGCGACAACAAGTCCACATCGGTTATCTTGAGATCGGTAAACATGATCCGGGACTGTATCACCCCCTCACGATCCAAAACCATGAGATCCAACGGCAAAGCACTCATCTTGTCCAGGGTAAGGCGATAGCCATAGCGCAAATCATCATTGGGCATAAGGTTGATGGTCACTCCGGGCCGCCCGGCAATCCGCATAATTCCGCCCAGCGCAATACGGTAATTCTGTAGCAGTTTTTCAGGCCGGATAGATTTCAGAGGAGAAAATTTTCCTGCTGCAGGCTGTTGGGAGATTTGCAGCTTGCCGTTTCTGTTGGTGATGATGGTGATGGATTCACTATCTCGCATCACTTCCCTGGGTACACCGGTGAGTGATGAAAGCGACTCTCTGGGGCCATCTTCCCCAATATGATGGCGCAAATGCATGGCTTCCAGCGAATCGCCACACTGGTATACAAAATGGCCTTCGTAATTCATGCTGGTGACTGCCAGATTCATTTTTTCCAGCCATTGCACAGCCGCATCATTACCGTTATTAGCAGATGCCAGCCCGATGCCGGACAGACAGAACAGCAACGCCAGAAATCCACTTCTCATAGGCTTATTTCTGTGGCTCGCCGTAACCAACAAAGGATGTGTAGGGCATCACCCCCTGTACTCCACCAGGCGCTGCATACTGGCTATGCTGCTCGAGATAACGATCCAGGCGGGTGCGGGTTTTGCCTTCAATGGTTTTCCAGTGATTTTCCTTCTGCACCACCAGTGTGGGGGCTGGTGTCACTTCACCTACAGGTTGCGCCACCACCTGCAACCCGCTGCTTGCTGGCGTCTGCATCTGTGTGCCATTGATGAATTGCGGCCCCAGCAGAATCCCCACAGCAGCTACCGAAGCGGCAAGTGCTGTACCCGCTACCGGCTGCACCCATTTGGGCATGCGCATACGGCTTTTTCCCGGAGCCAGAACTGTAGGCTCCGATGCAAGACGTTGGTTGACGGCACTAACCAGATCCATGGAAGAAAGGTTGATTTCCTCACCACGAAGACTGTCACTGATCAGCTGATAACGAACAAGCGTTTCTTTGAGATCCTGATCCTTGCCGATCTGATGGCTCACATGCAACATTTCCGACTCGCTGAGTTCATTATCGATAACAGCAGACAGCCAGCTCTGTTCTTTGTTGTTTCCATATTCAGACATGGTGCATTCCCGGTTTCAATTCAATAAAGGTCGTAATTTCTTGTCAATCGCATCACGGGCGCGGAATATACGTGACCGGACGGTGCCGATTGGACAATCCATTGCCTGGGCAATTTCTTCGTAACTGAGTCCTTCCAGCTCCCGCAAACTGATAGCGGTACGCAAATCATCCGGCAGCTCATTCAGCGCATCCCGAATGGTACGGGCAATTTCATCCTGCAACAACAAATGCTCTGGTGTATCAAACTCCTTCAGCCTTGCACCAGAGTCCATTTGCTCTGCGGTTACCGCTTCCACATCATCTGTTGGCGGTCGGCGTCCTTTGGCAGCCAGATGGTTTTTTGCGGTATTGATGGCAATACGATACAACCAGGTATAAAAAGCGCTGTCGCCGCGAAATTTCGGCAGTGCCCGATAAGCCTTGATAAAAGCCTCCTGGCTGACATCAAGCACCTCACTGCTGTCGTGTATATAGCGTGAGATGATATTTGCCACCTTTTGCTGGTACTTCAAAACCAGCAGATCAAAAGCCTTTTTATCGCCATTTTTTACCCGTTCCACCAACTTGAGGTCGGCTTCGGCATTCGAAGTCATGGCTCACTTCCTGAGCCACACACCCATGGCTTTTGAATCTTATGCCAATGTGACATTCTTATTGTTATAAAGTTCTGTTTCATGAATACTTGACTGGTCTGAACCCTGTGGTCGAAACCCAAAAGATTACCCCCTATTATGTCAAAAAAAACGGATTATGATGTTTTAATTATTGGCAGCGGCGCAGCTGGCCTCAGCTTGGCTCTGCGCCTGCCTTCCGACACCAGTATCGCTGTGGTTGCCAAACGGGAACTGATAGAGGGCAACACGCTATATGCCCAGGGCGGTATCTCTGCAGTCCTGGATGAGGCTGATTCTCTCGAATCCCATATCCAGGACACCTTACGCGCCGGTGCAGGCCTGTGCGATGAAGAAATCGTCAAGCTGGTGGTGGAGAATGGCCCACAGAACATCCGCTGGCTGCTGAATCAGGGTGTTGAATTCACCCAGCAACCATCTACAGGATCATCGGGCTATCACCTGACCAGGGAAGGTGGCCACAGCCACCGCCGGGTTGTTCATGCAGCAGATGCAACAGGCAAAATGGTGGAGCTGAGCCTTGAGGACCAGGTACGCAAACGCCCCAACATTACTCTGCTGGAATACCATATTGCCATTGACCTCATCTGCACCCCGCGAGGCAACGGCAAGCAGCCCAGACGCTGCTATGGTGCCTACTTGCTGAACCTCAAGGACGACCGGGTGAAATCCATCGGCGCCCGCTGCGTAGTGCTGGCCACAGGCGGCTCGAACAAGGTCTATCTCTATACCAGCAACCCCGATGTGGCAACGGGCGACGGTATTGCCATGGGCTGGCGCGCAGGCTGCCGTATCGCCAATATGGAGTTCATCCAGTTTCATCCCACCTGCCTTTATCATACAGATGCCAAATCATTCCTGGTAACGGAAGCCGTGCGTGGAGAAGGTGGCATCCTTATATTGCCCAACGGCAAACGCTTCATGGATGCCTATGACAAACGGGGAGAACTGGCACCCCGGGATATCGTGGCCCGCGCCATCGACAACGAAATGAAACAGCATGGCCTGGACAGTGTTTTTCTGGACATCAGCCACAGGGATACGAATTTCATTCGCAGCCATTTCCCGACCGTTTACAGCAAATGTCTGGAGCTGGGAATAGATATCACCCGTGAGCCCATTCCCGTTGTACCCGCCGCCCACTATACCTGCGGCGGCATCTGGACAGACAAGACAGCCCATACAGATATTCTTGGCTTGTACGCGGTTGGCGAAACGGCCTATACCGGGCTGCATGGCGCCAACCGCATGGCCAGTAATTCCCTGCTGGAGTGCCTGGTATTCAGTGAACTTGCCGCTGCAGACATAAGCTGCCAGTTGCAAAAGGAGGAAACACCCCGCCCTCCCCGGCTGCACTGGGACGAAAGCCGGGTTACCGATTCAGATGAGGCTGTGGTGGTAGCGCACAACTGGGATGAGTTACGGCGATTCATGTGGGATTATGTAGGAATCGTCCGCCGCAACAAGCGCCTCGCCAGGGCAAGACGCCGCATCAATCTGCTGCAGCATGAAATACAGGAATATTACAGCAATTTCCGCGTGACCAATGATCTGCTGGAGCTGCGCAATCTTGCTGATGTCGCGGAGCTGATCATTCTCTCAGCCATGCGTCGCCGGGAAAGCCGCGGCCTGCATTTCAACCGGGACTACCCCTGGCAAGATGAAAACCAACGCCAGCCTACCATCCTGATTCCTGACAACTACGTCTCCAGCAAACGTTAGCCCGCATTTCTCACCGGATCGGAAGCTCCTTATGGAAAAAAAACAATGATTCAATCCATTACCAATAATCAGATAATTGCCGGTATCTTCACCCTGCCCTGTCCGGGTTTCCACCCGATCTGGCGGCGCATTTTGCCAGATCAACCGGAATTCCCGAACCCCGGTGAGAAATACAGGTTAGCGCCCCATGATTGAAATTGTCATTGCTGACTATCAAAACCCGGCTCATCAACAGGCCATTCTGTATCTGCTCGATGCCTACGCCCGTGATCCCATGGGCGGCAACAACCCGCTGAGCGCCAGTGCCAGGCAGCGGCTTATTCCTGCACTGATTGCTCAGTCAGGTGCCCTGAGTATTCTTGCGTTTGACGGAGATATGCCCGTGGGACTGGTCAATTGCTTTCAGAGTCTGTCTACATTTCAGGCCAGGCCATTGCTCAATATTCACGATGTCACCGTTATGGCAGAATATCGCGGACAAGGCGTCAGCCAGATGATGCTTGAAAAAGTGGAAGAGATCGCATATCAGCGCGGCTGCTGCAAACTCACGCTGGAAGTGCTGGAGGGAAATCAGACCGCAAAAAATGCCTACAGGAAATACGGCTTTTGCAGCTATGAACTGGATCCTGGACTGGGCCAGGCTCTGTTTTGGGAAAAGAAGCTCAGGTGCTGATCTTCAGCCGGCCATTTTCCGACATGGCCACGGCAATCGCCCGGGTCTGAGGGAAATTCGCCAGAACAATCATGCTGATCACGGTAATGGGCACACTCAGGAACATGCCGGTCACGCCCCACATCTGTCCCCAGAACGACAGCGCAAGAATCACCACCAGCGGGCTAAGATTGAGCGATGACCCCATCAAGCGCGGCTCCAGCACGTTTCCGATAAGCACTTGCAGCGTCCCCAGTGAGACAAGCAAGGTAATGAAAGGCCCGAAAGTATCGAACTGCACCAGCGACAGTGCTGTCGGCAGCAGCACCGCAATCATGGACCCAATAGTTGGAATGTAGTTCAGCATGAAAATCAGCAATGCCCAGAACGGTGCATAGTCCACCCCCACCCACAGCAAAACAGCATAGCTGAGAATCCCGGTCAGGGCACTTACCATGGTCTTGATATACACATACTGGCGGATCTGGATCTGTATGGCATCCAGCATCTGGGTGATTTTCCTGTGCCTGTCGGCATCCGGAAACATGATGCGCAATTTGATGCCAAAATAGCGCTCTTCCAGTAGCAGGAATACTACATAGATAGCAACCAGTCCCGCATTCCCGGCCAACCCCATGATTGCGGCTGCAAAACTACCGATGATCCCGCCAAGATCCAGATCTTTCGCCCAGTGCGCGATGGCAGGAGCCACTTCTACGCCGGTTAACGAGGCCAAACGCTCCAGAATCTTTGTAACATTGTCCTGATAATTCGGCGCTGCAATTTTGACCTGTTCCACGGTATCGCCAATCATTTGCACCATACCACTCAACAGCAGGACAACCACCACCAGCGCCAGGAAAAGGCTCACATGCTGAAAAGGCTGGATACCATAAATGGAGAGGCCGTGGATTTTCAGGGAAATGGCATCGATGATGTACCAGATAATCAACGCGATGGCAAAAGGCACCAGCAGTGACTTGCCGATCACCAGGAAAGCAATTACTGCGGCCAGGGCGACGATGGTTGCAGTCAGTCTTTGTGGCATGTTTAGGCTCCCTTTGATGCAACAATCATGGCCAGATCCGATATGTCTGTGGGCTGTAAACAGATTCCCCCGTCTTCCCGGTAATAGTGCACCTGCAGCCCCTGAAACAAGTGCAGCAGCTCATTCTTTTCCAGGCGCCAGGCATTCGTTGATGGCCCTCTGTCCAGACACACATCCTGCACAAATGTCTGGTAGAAGATCATACCCTTTGGCCGCAGTGCCTGAATCAGCCGTGGTATGAGCGTGCGTTCAAGGAAAAACGATACCAGAATCAGATCAAAACTGGCTGCTTCAGGAGGACAAGCCGTCACATCCCTGACCTGTGTTTCGATCTTCAAGCCGTTTTCCCGGGCATGTTCCTCCAGCTGCGCAATGGCGACGGAGGAAAAATCCCAGGCGTGGGTTTCAAGAGCGGATTGCGCCAGAAGCATGGCATTCGCCCCGCGCCCACAGGCAAGATCCAGCGCTTTTCCGGAATGCGGCAACAGATGCCTGTTTCTCAACAATACCTGGGCTGCGCTGCCCTGGCCATCAGCCTCCTGATGCCGCTGGTTCCATTTCTCGACAACATCCCCAGGAGTCAAAGACTGCCCAGCCCGCGGGCGAGATCCGCCTTGATGTCTGCAATATCCTCAAGGCCCACGGAAATACGGATCAACCCATCGCTGATGCCAGACTCAGCCCGCTCTTCTGGCGCAACACGGCCATGGGTAGTGCTGGCCGGGTGAGTCACCGTGCTTTTGGTATCCCCGAGGTTGGCCGTGATAGACAGCAGTCGCGTGGCATCAATCACTTTCCAGGCAGCAGCCTGGCCGCCTTCGACTTCAAAGGAAAGCACGCCGCCAGGCAGTTTCATCTGCTTGTTTGCCAGCGCTTTTTGTGGGTGGCTTTCAAGTCCCGGATAATGCACATGAATTACCCCGGGCTGCTCTTGCAGCCATCCGGCAAGTTCTGCGGCATTGGCGGAATGGGCTTTCATGCGTAAATCCAGGGTCTCCAGGCCATTAAGGAATACCCAGGCGTTGAAAGGACTCATGCTGGGGCCTGTGGTGCGCAACACGCCATAGACATCTTCACCAACTTTGTTTCTGTCCCCGACAACCGCTCCTCCCATGCAGCGCCCCTGGCCATCCAGATACTTGGTAGCGGAATGGATCACAATATCGGCACCAAAATCCAGCGGACGTTGCAGCACAGGGGTGCAGAAACAGTTATCCACCACCAGCAGACAATCATGTTCATGAGCCAGATCAGCCAACGCCTGTATATCGCCCAGCTCCCCCAGGGGATTAGACGGTGTTTCCACGAACAGCATTCTGGTATTGGGTCGAATGGCGGCTCGCCAGGCATCGATATCAGTCAGGGGGACATAGGAGGTTTCTATGCCAAAACGCCCCAGATACTTGTTGAACAAGATCACCGTACTGCCAAAAATACTGCGGGAACTGAGCAGATGATCGCCCTGCTCCAACAGCCCCACACAGGTGGTCATGATCGCCGCCATGCCCGTAGCCGTAGCCACACAGACCTCACCCCCTTCCATAACTGCCAGGCGCTCCTCAAAATTTCTTACGGTGGGATTGGTAAAGCGCGAGTAGATGTTACCGGCTTCATCACCGGAAAAACGGGCGGCAGCCTGGGCTGCGCTTTTATATACATAACTAGAAGTCGTAAAAATGGGCGGGGAATGTTCTCCCTCGGCAGTTCGATGGTGACCTGCACGAACCGCCAGCGTTGCCATTTTCCAGTCAGAATAATCGTCCATTTCAGGCTCCATTGTGCAAATCGATCACATCTGATTTGGTATCCCGTTCGGCTTTGGCATGGTCGTTACGATCATTTTCCAACACTTGCAGATACTCGCTGCTCACGTCACCGGTAACATACTCGCCATTGAAAACCGAAGCATCAAAGCGATCAACCTTGACCATACCCTTTTTCTGCACCGCATCAATCAGGTCTTGCAAATCCTGATAGATCAATTTGTCCGCACCGATGATCTGGCAGATCTCTGCCGTGGTGCGGTTGTGCGCAACCAGTTCCGACGCCGCAGGCATGTCGATGCCATAGACATTAGGGAAACGCACCGGGGGAGCCGCCGAGGCCAGATACACCTTGTTGGCACCTGCATCCCTGGCCATCTGCACAATTTGCTTGGAGGTGGTACCGCGCACAATAGAATCATCCACCAGCAGCACATTTTTGCCCTTGAACTCTACATCAATGGGATTGAGCTTGCGGCGCACGGACTTTTTTCGCGCAGTCTGCCCCGGCATGATAAAGGTGCGGCCGATATAGCGGTTCTTGATGAATCCTTCCGTATAGGGCAATTTGAGCTTGTTCGCCAGGCTCAGGGCGGCAGTGCGACTGGTATCCGGTATAGGAATGACCACATCGATATCATGATCCGGCCATTCGTTCCGGATTTTCTTTGCCAGCTTAACGCCCATGCGCAACCGCGCCTTGTGTACGAAAATATCATCGATGATGGAATCGGGTCTGGCAAAATACACAAACTCGAAGATGCAGGGCGAGCGTACCGCCTCTTCTGCGCACTGCCTGGCATGAAACTCACCGGTACGGGTGATGATAATTGCTTCCCCGGGGGCTACATCCCGCACCAGCCGAAAACCCAGGGTATCCAGGGCAACACTCTCGGAAGCGATCATGAATTCCTTGCCGTCAGGCGTGTCACGTTCGCCAAACACCACGGGACGGATGCCATGAGGATCCCGAAAGGCAATCACACCATAGCCGGGAATCATTGCGACAGCAGCATAGCCCCCACGGCAACGCTTGTGCACCGTTTCCACAGCGCGAAAAATATCTTCTTCGTCAAGCGTCAGATGTGGCGGATAAGAACTCAGCCCGTGGGCAAAGATATTCAGCAGAATCTCTGAATCAGATTCTGTATTGATATGGCGCAAGTCTTCACGAAAAAGATCCTGCTTCAGCTCGTCTGCATTGGTCAAATTGCCATTATGGGCAAGAACAATTCCATAGGGAGAATTCACATAGAAAGGTTGTGCTTCCGCTGAAGAAGAACAGCCAGCGGTGGGATAGCGCACATGCCCTATACCCATATTTCCCCGCAGCCGGATCATGTGGTCAGTTTTGAACACATCACTGGCAAGGCCGTTGTTCTTGCGCAAATGCAGCTTCCCGTTTTCACAGGTAACGATGCCAGCAGCATCCTGACCACGGTGCTGCAGCACCAGCAATGCATCGTACAAGGACTGGTTGACAGGCCCCGTACCTACGATACCAACAATTCCACACATGAGTCAGAGCTTCCTGAAGTACATCATCAACAATGAACTGTTCATACTAATTCCTGTCCGGCAAGCTGCACAAGCAGTTACTGCGCCAGCGGCGGCGCTGGTGGCACGGGAACGACAGTTTCCGGCTTCGGCAAATCCGGCAAACCGGCGGTCAAAAACTGAAACTTGTCCGCCACCTCCGGCGGCAGCAGTTCCTTCAACCACAGCGCCAGTTCCTGAAAATAGGGTATCAGCACAGACTGCTGCCACCAGGGATCCTGCGGCAGGGGCGTCAATCCGGCCAGCAACACCAGAATCGCCATCAGCAACACCCCTCTGGCAAGACCAAAAATCATGCCGATGAAACGGTCGCTACCACTCAACCCGGTGCTGTTGATGAGACGAATCACCAGATAGTTCAACAACCCACCCACCGCCAGGGACAGCACCATGAGGATAACAAAGGCCACACCCAGACGCACCGATGGTGTGGTGACAAAAGGCTCCATGCGCAAGGAAAGATCACGAAAGAATGTCCAGCTGATCCAGAACGCCAGCACCCATACGGCCAAAGAAAAAGCCTCCCGCACAAAGCCACGGATGAGGCTGATCAAGGCCGAGATCAGAACAATGCCCAGTATGACAAAATCCACCCAGATGAGCTGCGTATCAGCCATGCTCAGGGATACCGGACAATCTGGCCTTTGACGCCGGAAATCTTGTTGATGCGTGGAAGCAGCTTTTGCGCACGTTTCTTGTCAAGCTCCGGCCCTACCTGAACCCGAAAATACTTCTTTCCAGCGACAGTGACCGCCGCAGGGTTCATCGTATCCAGCCCCGCCTTGCGTAGCTTCTTCACCAGTTTTTCAGCACTGGCGCGGGAAGAGAAACTGGCCACCTGCACCACCCAGGCGGAAGGAGAAGATGAGGGTTTGGGGACGACAGGCTTTTTCTCGGCTTTCTGCCCGATTTTTATCTCAGGCTTTGTTTCGGAAACCACGGGGGGCTTTGACTTTGGTTTGACCTCAGGCTTCACTGCAACAGGCGCCGGGGGTGCGGCGGTGACATCCGGGGCCGGCGCATGGCTTGCTGGCGGGGTTTCGGGAGTGGGGAGCTCATCCTTCGGGGGAGCATCCTGCAACAGGGAAGGGTCAAAGTTCCGCGCCGGCTCCTCGGGGATGGAAGCCATTTTTTCCGGGTGCCTGACAACCGGCTTGTGGCTAAGCAACATAGGCAGAAAAATGATTGCCAGAGCAACCAGCACCGAGGCACCAATAAGGCGGCGCTTTAACTGTTCATCCACAGTTTGGATCCAGACCCAGGAATGTAAAGTTCACATTATAACCCAAGATCCGCGATTGATGGCGGCGCATAGCACAAGCTCTTGAGCTGTCCCGCTCTATGAAAAATCTCACCAGGCCTATGTGCATGGCTGCAATTTTTCATTACGCGATCCAAATCAATATCTTGCACTCTGTATCCACAATCAATCACGGATCTTCACCCGCGTGTGTTTTTCGGCTCGAACAGTAAACCCAACAGTTGGGTAAAGTTACCAGGCCTGTTTGGAAGCTCTGATTCCGTCTGGACGAAGCAGATTGTGATTGAAGCATTCAAGAACAAGGCGAAGGGTAGCGCAAGGCAGGATAGATGCAGGGATGTATCGTAGTAGAACAACGCAGGAGCATTTGTCGAGCAATTGCCAAGATCTTCAAAGCCCCTGCCCCTGATCTACATCCCTGCAGGCCACACAGTTATCGGACGTTTCAATTGCAAGATGCGAGTTCACGACTTGATCAGAACTTCCTTAATCATAGCGTTTTTCAGTGCATCAGCAACGGTGTGAAAGGAGCCGAAAACCACTACCCTGTCTCCTGTGGCAGCCTCCCTGGCCACTGCCTGCATCGCTTTTTCCACGGTCGCATGTGTCTTCAGAGAGAAAGCTCCCGGCATCTTCCTCGCCACCTTGGCAAGCATTTCTGCCGTCTGGCCCCGGTCGTTCCCAATGGTGGCCAAATGCCATTCCTGCACCTGTTCCTGCATCAACCCCAGTACAGCGGCAACATCTTTGCCACGCAGCATGCCCAGTACGGCCAAAGTGCGTCCAGGTATGGGGCTTTCCCGCAACCGGCGCTGCAATGCCCCTACAGCATGAGGGTTGTGCGCCACATCCAGAACCCACTGTACGCCATCCATTTCCAGCACTTGTTGCCTGCCGGACAAGCTAACCGATTCCAGACCCTGGCGAATGGCGGTCTGGCTCACGGGGATACGGTGAGAAAGCACTTCAAAAGCCATCAGAACAGCAGCGGCATTGTCCAGTTGATGCTGGCCGGGCAAGGCGGGATACGGCAAGTCACGCAGCGACCGTGCTGAACCGTGCCAGCTCCAGTGCCCCTTCTCCTCTTCTGAGCGAAAATCCCGGCCATTCACATGCAGCCTGGTTTTCCGCTTCTCCGCCTCCCTGGCGATACTCCCGGGCATATCCCTGCCGGAAAACACTGCTGGCTTTCCCGAACGAAAGATCCCGGCTTTCTCTCTGCCGATGCTTTCCCTGTCGTTGCCCAGCCATTCCTGGTGATCCAGGGCGATGCTGGTAATCATGGCCAGATCCGCATCGATGATGTTCACCGCATCCAGGCGACCTCCCAACCCGACCTCCAGGAGCACCACATCCGGCATGTCCCGGGAAAAAATATACAGGGCTGCCAGGGTGCCGTATTCAAAATAGGTAAGAGGAATGTCTGCCCTGGCTTCGTCGATAGCCTGGAAAGCCTCGACGATCTTCTCATCAGAAACAGGTATGCCATCGAGACGGATACGCTCGTTGTAACACAGCAAATGGGGGGATGTATAACTGCCGGCGCTGTAGCCCGCCTGCCCGAGTATGGCTTCGAACAGGGCAACGGTGGAGCCTTTGCCGTTGGTGCCCGCAATGCTGATCACCGTGCTGGAGGTGAGATCCGGAGGGATGAGTTTTTGCCAAACCTGCTGCGCCCGCTCCAGTCCCAGATCAATGGTTTTCGGGTTGAGGCCTTCCTGCCAGTTCAGCCAGTCATCCAGCCGGGTAAATTTCACGCCGGGTTCCTCAGCAGTAGATCAGGAGCAAGCAGCAGCGTGGTTCAGGATACCCAATACATTATGCAGCCGCTCGCGCATCTGCTCCCGCGGCACGATCATGTCGATCGCACCGTGTTCGAGAAGAAATTCACTGCGCTGAAAACCTTCTGGCAGTTTTTCCCGCACCGTCTGTTCGATAACCCGTGGCCCGGCAAAACCGATGAGGGCACCGGGTTCGGCCACATTCACATCGCCGAGCATGGCCAGACTGGCGGACACGCCTCCCATGGTCGGATCGGTCATGACGGAGATAAAGGGAACACCCTTGTCCGCCATGCGTTTGAGCACCGCAGATGTTTTGGCCATTTGAAACAGCGAGAACAGGGATTCCTGCATACGTGCGCCGCCACTGGCAGAAAAACAAACATAGGGAATGCGCTTCTCCAGCGCGATATTGGCGCCCCGCACAAAGCGCTCACCCACCACGGAACCCATGGATCCGCCCATAAACCTGAACTCGAAGGCGGCCGCCACCAGATCCATGCCCTTGAGTTTGCCGCGCATGACGATCAATGCATCTTTTTCTTCCGTGGCTTTTTGCGCCGCCGTGAGACGATCTTTGTATTTCTTGCTGTCTTTGAACTTCAGCGGATCTTCCGCCTGAAGGTCTGCGGCAATCTCTTCCCTTGACTCCTTGTCCAGAAACAACTCCAGACGGCGCCGCGCACCAATGCGATTGTGATGCCCGCATTTTGGGCAGACATCCATGTTTCTTTCCATCTCCGCACGATACAAAATAGCGCCACAGCCAGGGCATTTGTTCCACAGGCCTTCGGGCACGGCTTTCTTGGCGCTGCCTTCGGTGCGGATAACACTGGGGAGAAGTTTGTCAAACCAGCTCATGGGATACCTCAAATGATTCGGAAACAGCGCTCAGACGGCATCCATGGCCGTGCGCATTTCCTGAAGCAATTGCTTAAGTTCTGCGCCTATCTTATCAGGTTTGCTGATATTTGCCTCTATTCTGGAAACCAGGGCGCTGCCCACCACCACCGCATCGGCAATTTTTGCCATGGCAGCAGCCATGGAGGCATCCTTGATGCCAAAACCCACGCCCAGGGGCATATCGGTTACATCCCGGATTTCCTTGAGCTTTGCCGCCACTTCCTCCAGCACCAGATTGGCGGAACCGGTTACACCTTTCAGGGAGACATAATAAACAAACCCGCTGGCGGCATCGGCGATCATTTCCAGGCGCCGGCGATGGCTGGTGGGTGCGGCCAGAAAAACCGCATCCAGCGCTTCTGCACGCAGCGCCCGCACCAAGCCATGGCTTTCCTCGGGGGGAACATCCACCGTCAGAGCGCCATCCACGCCGGCCTTCGCCGCGCTGCGGGCAAAGGCTTCATACCCCATAACCTCGATGGGATTGAGATAGCCCATGAGAATGACCGGCGTGTGGTCATTGGTTTGGCGGAAGGCTTCGACCATGCCGAACACGTCGCGCAGGGATACATGATGTTCCAGCGCCCGCTCGCTGGCGCGCTGGATCACGGGGCCATCAGCCATGGGATCGGAAAATGGCACACCAAGCTCGATGATGTCCGCCCCGGCTTCCACCAGGTCATGCATGAATCCGACGGTCAGATCGGGATGTGGATCCCCAGCAGTAATAAAGGGCAGCAGGGCGGTGCGCCCCTGGGCCTTGAGATCGGCAAAACAGCCGGCAATGCGACTCATATTTCTATTCCCTCGATGGCTGCGACGGTATGCATATCCTTGTCCCCTCTTCCGGAAAGGTTTACCAGTACTTTCTGATCCGGATTCATGGTTGCGGCCAACTGCAACGCATAGGCAACGGCATGGCTGGATTCCAGGGCGGGGATGATGCCCTCGGTGCGGGTGAGCAGATGGAAGGCGGCCAGGGCTTCCTGATCATCGATGGCCACATAGTTGGCACGACCCATGTCCTTCAGCCAGGCGTGCTCCGGACCAACCCCGGGGTAGTCCAGCCCGGCGGAAATGGAATGGGTTTCGATGATCTGCCCATCCTTGTCTTCCATGAGATAGGTGCGGTTGCCATGCAGCACACCGGGAGATCCGGCACACAAAGGCGCTGCATGATGTCCGGTTTCCAGGCCGTCTCCAGCCGCTTCCACACCATAAATTGCCACTCCTTCATCTTCCAGGAAGGGATGGAACAAGCCGATGGCGTTGGAACCACCACCCACGCAGGCCACCAGAGCATCCGGCAGGCCACCGCTCATATCCTGAATCTGCTGGCGCGCCTCGCGGCCGATGATGGTCTGAAAGTCCCGCACCATGGCAGGATAGGGATGGGGCCCCGCTACGGTGCCAATGATGTAGAAGGTGTCATCGACCGTTGCCACCCAGTCACGCATGGCTTCATTGAGCGCATCCTTGAGCGTCCTGGAACCGGAAGATACAGGTCGCACTTCAGCACCAAGAAGACGCATGCGGTACACATTGGCTTCCTGGCGAGCCACATCCACCTCGCCCATGTATACCACGCATTCCAAACCCAGGCGGGCGGCAACCGTAGCCGTGGCCACACCATGCTGCCCTGCCCCGGTCTCGGCAATGATACGGCGCTTGCCCATGCGCTTGGCCAGCAGAGCCTGGCCGATGGTGTTATTGACCTTGTGGGCGCCGGTGTGGTTCAGATCCTCGCGCTTGAGATAGATCTGCGCACCACCATTTTCCCGGCTCAGGCGCTGTGCGTGGTAGATGGGGGACGGACGGCCCACATAGTGTTGCAGATCGGCGTCCAGTTCTGCGAGAAAATCCGGATCAGCCAGATATTTCTCATAGGCCTGGCGCAGTTCCTGCAATGCCTCCATGAGGGTTTCCGCCACGAATATGCCGCCATAAGGGCCGAAATGCCCACGCTCGTCGGGCATATTCATGAATGATTCATTTTTCTCCAAGTTCCACACCTCGCATGAATTGCTCTATCTTTTCCTGATCTTTGACTCCCTTCGAAATTTCCACACCCCCGCTTACATCCACGGCATAGGGGCGTACGCTGCGCACTGCCGAGGAGACATTCCCTGCGTCCAGGCCACCGGCCAGAATGATGCGACCGGCCAACTCAACCGGGATACGTTTCCAGTCAAAACCCTCACCAGTGCCACCGGGGATTCCGGGCTTGTAAGCATCCAGCAACAGTGCCGCAGCACCCTGATAATCCCGGCTCATCTGCATCAGATCCACATCGTCTTTCATGCGTATGGCCTTGATCCAGGGGCGTCCATGTTGGGCGCAGTACGCCGGGATTTCGTTGCCGTGAAACTGGATCCGGTCGATCCTCAGGTTCTGCACCACTTCCGCAATACGCTCTCTGTCCGCATCCACGAACAAGGCGACAGTGGTTACAAATGGGGGAAGTTCCGCCACGATGCGCCTGGCCTGCTCCACGTCGATATACCTTGGACTGGGTGGGTAAAACACAAAGCCCAGGGCATCGGCGCCGGCATTTACAGCCGCCATGGCATCTTCCAAACGGGTGATGCCGCAGATTTTGACTCGGGTTCGCATAGGGCGGGATTATACCATCAGCAAGCCGGAATCCCGGGTATTCGCGGGTATTTCGTATTCTGCATCATAGTCCACCTGATGGAAATACAGGCCGTCCGCCGCGGCCGTCATGCCCCCCAGCCTCCTGTCTCTGTGCACCAGGACTTCCCCGGCCCAATCCGGATCACGCTCTCCCGAGCCGATGGCGATGAGCACACCGGCAATGTTTCTCACCATATGGTGCAAAAAACCATCCGCATGGACTTCCATGATCACGAAATCACCATGGCGGCTTACGGTTAATGAATGCAGATTTCTTACCGGGCTTTTCGCCTGGCAGCGCACGGTGCGGTAACTGGTGAAATCGTGCCTGCCCCGCAGCATTTGTCCTGCCTGGTGCATTAGTACGGCATTCAGGGGGCGATGTATCCAGGTCGCCAGGCCGGAAAGGATTGCAGGACGGCTCATGCGATTCAAAATGAAATAGCGGTAGGTTCGCCCACGGGCGGAAAAACGCGCATGGAACTCCTGAGGCACCTCTTTCGCCCAGAGTACGCTGACATCTGCGGGTAACTTGATATTGGCACCCATTACCCAACCATGCGGGGGGCGCACGGCATCTGTATCAAAATGAATAACCTGTGCATCGGCATGTACGCCCGTGTCCGTACGGCCTGCAGCAAAAACCTGAACCTTATGATCCGCCACAGAGGAAAGCGCCTGTTCCACTGCCAGCTGTATGCTGCGTACGCCACTCTTCTGGGTCTGCCAGCCATGAAAGCGGCTACCATTGTATTCAATCCCCAGTGCAATTCTCACTTTTCCTCCAAGACCGGCAGCCGGACTAGCAAAAATAAGGGCGCCGAAGCGCCCTTTAGGAAGTATTCGATACAGAAAAATCAGTCTTTGAGCTGATCCAGCAACTGCAAAGCCAGGTCTTTTTGTTCCGGTGTGCCGTCTTCCTCGACTTCCTGGAGAATTCCACGGGCGCCGTCAGCATCACCGATTTCCATAAATGCCTTGGCAAGCTCCAGCTTGGTTTCTACTTCATCACCAATAACGGAATCCTCGCCAACAGACACTTCCAGATCGTCTTCCAGCCCGGAAATCTGGCTGTCCGGGGTAATCTCTTCATCCAGATTGGAGAAGCGATCGTCTTCCAGGTCCAGGGGTTCATCCAGTATCTGCGAATCCGCCATGACCCCTTCAAGGTCACCGGAAAGGTCAGCCAGCGCCTCATCCAGATTCGTGGTACCCACCTCCAGATCACCCAGATCATTGATATCGAGCATTTCCGTGTGCAATTCCGTTTCCGACAAGGCCTGGTTATCTGCGCTTGCCAGCTGGTCTGTGCTGATGCTGTCATCAGATTTTCCGGAAGCGCTGCCTTCTTCGGTCTGCAGGCTGGAAAAATCCAGATCCAGTTCACTAAAGCCTTCCACGGACTCGCTGTCTACACTCAAGGCAGAGTCCACTTCCTCGGCCAGGGTGCTCAAATCCAGAGACAACTCGCTGTCGTCCCCTGCATAGTCAGTCGCCTCTGTCGCCGCAGCGGCAGTAGCAGCAACGGCAGCGGAAACACCGGCGATAAACAGCGGATTCGTCTTGTCCAGATCCTTGCCCATGGTCTGGATGTGCTCCCAGGCCTTGGGATCTTCCTCATGCTGGCCACTCTGCACCATTTCTTCCGCAAGGGAAGCAAAGGCATCCTTCTTCTGCGTGGCATAATAGACTTCCAGCATTTTGTATTTCACTGCCGCTGAGTCATTCCCCGTCGCCATCGCCTCGCGCAGGATTTCCTCCGCCTGCTGGTAACGGCCATAGGCGATATATACATCTGCCTCCGAGACCGGATCCACCTCTGCGGTATCTTCCTGCAACCCTTTAAATTCCTCTGTGGAGTATTCACTCAGGAAAGAGGTATCACCAACGGATCCCGCCGCCATACTGTCTGCAACGGTATCGGTCAGGCTGGACTCATCTTCCAGCAGAATACTTTCCTGATCAACAGATTGCTCCCTCATTTGCGAGGCCGGCATTACAGACCTGCCGGAATTCTTCTTTCTTCTGCCAAAAACCAGGGCCAGTAATGCCAGGAAAAACGCACCGCCACCCGCAGCAGCCAGTTGCCAGTTCTCCTGCACCCAGGCCAGCGCGGCATCCACCAGAGAGAGCTTTGCAGGTGTCTCCGGAGCTTTTGCAACGGGCTCAGGGGCTGGCTGCGGCTCTTCCTCAACCACTGCCGGCTCTGAATCAGCCACTACTTCCTCTTCTGCGGCAGCAATTTCCTCGACTGGCTCCTCG
>JAMOLT010000006.1 GCA_027068915.1 Sedimenticola sp.
TTCTGCTGGTTCTGCTGGTTCTGCTGGTTCTGCTGGTTCTGCTGGTTCTGCTGGTTCTGCTGGTTCTGCTGGTTCTGCTGGTTCTGCTGGTTCTGCTGGTTCTGCTGGTTCTGCTGGTTCTGCTGGTTCTGCTCGTTTTCCAGCATTTTTTTCAGCAGCTCACGATTGGCGCGTGCGTCTTCCATATCCGGCTTCTTCTGCAGGGCGGCATCATAGGCGGCAATGGCCTGTTCCAGTTTTCCTTCACGCGCCAAGGCATTTCCCTGGTTGTACAGGGCATCTGCATCCTGGCGCCGGGACCAGATCTTGCGCGCAGCCTCGTATTCGCCATTGCGGTACAGGGCGCTGGCCTTCCAGTCCGGGTTCCTGAATTTCTGCACAGCCCGTTCCGCCTCATTTTGCTGCAGCAACTGTTGCCCCTGCTGGTCCGGGCGAACCCACAGATCCCGCCACCAATCAGCCTGCACTTCCCCCGGCAGGGGCGCAAGCATGACCAACGCCAGCAGCAGCACGCCGCGGCGAAACGCCAGCGCCGCCAGGGGCAACACCAGCAACAGCAGCCAGGGACCAAAATCCCGCCATTGAACGGTTTCCCGGTCAGATTTTTCCGCCTGCTGGCGTTGCTGCGCATCCAGAAGGCCCAGCGCGCGTATATCACTGTCATCCAGGCTGATGGGCGCGAAGCGACCCTCACCGGCTTCCGCTACCTGCTGCAGGGCTGTAGCATCCATTTTCGCCACGACGATGTTCCCCTGGGCATCTTTGAGCACGCCCCGGGTGGTGGGGATCGGAGCGCCTTGCGCTGTTCCCACCCCGAGCACGGAAACCTTGAACCCGAGCCCGGCGGCTTTCTTTGCCGCCTCGATACTGGGGGCCAGGTTGACCCCATCCGTCAGCAACAGAATATGTCCGCTTTTCTCCTGGGCCTGTTGCAACAGCTCCAAGGCCTGATCGACAGCCGCAGCCGTGTTGCTGCCCTGCACCGGCATGATATCCGTCGTCAGCGCAGGCAGCTGCGCGGCAATGGTCTTCGCATCATCCGTGAGGGGGGAAACCGTGAACGGAGCGCCGGCAAAGGCAATCAATGCCGTCTGTCCTTCCTTGCGCTGGTGCAGGATGTCCTCCACCTTGAAACGGGCCAGCTGCAGGCGCGAAGGCTTGAGATCCCGCGCATCCATGGAACGGGACAGATCCAGGGCGATCACCAGAGACGACTGACTGCTGAACACCGGTTGGGGCAGCCGTTCCCAGGTGGGGCCGGCAAGCGCGACAACCGCCAGCAGAAACCCCGTGAACGCCAGCATCAGAGGCCAGCGAGAAAGCCTTGATTCCTCTTCCAGCAACAGATGCGGCAACAGCTCCGGTGAAACGATTTTGCGCCAGGAGGAGTCACTGCCCCTGCGCCACCATAGCCGCACCAGCCCCGCTATTACGGGCGCCAGCAGCAACAGCCACCAGGGACGGATAAAGTGAAAGTCCTGCCAGTTCATGCCTGCCTCCGGTATAGCAAGCCCAATGCCAGTATCAACGCCATAGCCAAAGGCCAGTGAAACAGTTCATCCACCGGGCGGAAAAAGCGTTTTTCATTTTCCACCGGCTCCATTGCATCGATGGCGTCATAGATCGCCACCAGCTGGGCCGTGTCCCTGGCGCGAAAATAGCGGCCTCCGGTAATCTCGGCGATGCGGGTCAGGGTCTTTTCATCCAGGGCGCTGCGACCGCGCACCATGCCGAAAAAATCCGCTTCGGGATCGGCGCCTATGCCAATGGTGTATATCTTCAGATTCTCCTGCGCCGCCAGTTCCGCCGCCTTCAGGGGATCCATTTCTCCGGCCGTGTTTTCACCATCACTCATCAGGATGAGCACTTTCTCGCCCTTTTTATCCCGGAGACGTTTGATCGCCAGTCCGATAGCGTCTCCAATAGCAGTCTTTTGTCCAGCCATGTTGATGAAGGCCTCTTCCAGCAGGGTTTTCACGGTTTTCAGGTCATAGGTGAGGGGCGCCTGCAAATAGGCCTGCTGACCGAAGAGGATCAATCCCACCCGGTCACCCTGGCGTTTTTCAATAAAGTTGCCGGCAACGATCTTGGTGGCGATGAGACGATCCACCCGCTGCCTGCCGATAACGAAGTCCTCCTCCGCCATGCTGCCGGACAGATCCACGGCCAGCATCAGATCCCGCCCCTGCATGGGCAGCGGCACGGCTTCCCCCTGCCACTGGGGACGCGCAGCCGCGGTTACCAACAGCAGCCAGGCAAGCGCCGCCAGCAGCAATGCCAGCCTCGTTCCCCCGCTGGCGCGGACGCCCTGCTCCTGCAGGGCTTCAAAATCCTGCAGAAAAGGCACCCGCAGCGCCGCCTGTTGTTGGCTTGCCGCCGGCAGAAAGCGCCGGATCAGCCAGGGAAGCGGCAACAGGACAAATATCCAGGGCCAGGCAAAATCAAACACGGGACACCTCCCTGGTGACTTTCTCCAGCCAGGTTTCCACCAGAGACAACAATGCTTGCGCATCTTCCGTCTGGCCGGCCTGCCGGTAAGCCGCTTCCACCAGATGCCGTCCCGGCCCTGTCGTGAAGTCTTTGCTTCCCAGGCGGGAATCCAGCCAGGCAAGCCAGGCCTCTCCCGTCAGCCCCGCTACTTCTTCCTCCGGCTCCAGGGTGATTGCCGTTCTGCGCAGCAGGCGGGACAATTCCGCCGCAAGCCGGGGAAAATCCCCTTGCGCCGCAAATTGGCGGCGGATCCTCTCCAGCTCTTGTCTGGTATCGCGGTACAGCGCCAGACGTCTGCTGCGCCGGCGCAGGAGCCATGCCAGCAAGACGCCGGCTGCAATGACAAGCAGCAGCAACAGCCACCAGCCGGGCGCCGGCGGCCACCAGCCCACCGGCGGGGGCAGATGAATATCATGGAGCCGGGAGAGGGGATCGTTCATGCGCCGTTCCCTTTGCCAAAGACATTGCGCAACACCAGAGCGGGATCATCATCGGTGGCGCATTGCAGCCAGGTCATATGTTGTTGGCGGCAGAGTTTTTGCAATCGTTCGATCCTCTGCTGGTATTGCAGGTGATAGCTGGCTCGCAATGCGGCCTTTCCCGTATCCAGCTCAAGCGTTCTTTTTCCATCCCCCAGGCGATAGTGTCCCCGCTGCGGCAAGCTGGCCTCCAGCCAGTCGTAGACATGCAGCAACAGCACGTCGTTGTGCCGCGCAATACGCGCCAACTGGCGCTCCGACGCTTCATCGAAGCCACGGAAGTCACTGATAAAGATCACCAGACTGCCGGGGTGGGCGGTGCGCCGCATGCGGCGAAATACCTTTTCCATCGATTGCGGAGCAGCATCCACCCCGGCAGACGGTTCAACATCCACCAGGGATTTAATGAAGCGCAGCACAGTCTGTTTGCCATGACTGGGGCGAAACTCAGCGAAACCGCCCTCTGCGTGAATTTCTCCGCCAACGCGATCACCCGCCTGGTGCGTTGTCCAGGCCAGAAGACCGGCCAGGCGAGCCGCCTGCACCCATTTGAAACGGCCTTTTGTGGCAAAAAACATGGGCTGGCGGGCATCCACACTGATCAGCACCGGGCGCTCCCTCTCTTCACGGAATACCTTGCTGTGGGTCTTGCCGGTACGCGCCGTCACACGCCAGTCGATGTTGCGCACATCATCTCCGGGCTGATAAAGGCGGGACTCATCAAACTCCATCCCTCTACCGCGCATCCGCGATATGTACTGACCACCATGGCGGGCGCGGGCGACACGGGGTCGCAAACGCAGCTGGCGCGCATTGTTGCTCAACGCAACAAGCTCAACCAGATTTACCGCTACGGCAGCGCTGCTGGGTTCGGGGGCTTTGAACATCTCAGGGAACGGGAACCAGGGCGATCAATTCCGAAATAAAGCGATCCGGGGTGACGCCTTCCGCCTCGGCTTCATAGTTGAGAATCAGACGATGGCGCAACACATCAAAGGCCATAGCCTGGACGTCTTCCGGCGAGACGTAGTCCCGTCCGGCCAGCCAGGCGTGGGCGCGGGCGCTGCGATCCAGCCCGATGGATGCACGCGGGCTGGCTCCGTATTCAATCCAGCCCGCCAGTTGTTCGCTGTATGCGCCGGGACTGCGCGTCGCCAGCACCAGTTGCAGCAGATACTCCTCCACCGGCTCCGCCATATGAATATCCAGCACCTGGCGGCGCGCTTCGAACAGATCTTCCTGGCGCAACAGTTCCGGTGCCTGTTGCTGTTGTTCACCCAGCTCTCCTTTCGCCTCGCCACGCGCCAGATCCAGAATCTTTTTTTCGTACTTCAGCGCTGGATAGTCGATAAAGACGTGCAGGAGAAAGCGATCCAGCTGGGCTTCGGGAAGAGGATAAGTCCCTTCCTGTTCGATGGGATTTTGGGTGGCCATGACCAGAAAAAGCGGCGGCAGGGGATAAGATGCGTTGCCTACGGTGATCTGACGCTCCGCCATGGCTTCGAGCAGAGCAGACTGCACCTTGGCGGGCGCACGGTTGATCTCATCCGCCAGCACCAGGTTGTTGAACAGCGGGCCTTGCTGAAAGACGAAACTGCCGTCCTGAGGGCGGTAGATATCGGTTCCGGTAAGATCCGCCGGCAACAGGTCCGGGGTGAACTGGATACGGTGAAAACTCCCCTCGATCCCGTCGCTGAGCACTTTGATGGCCTTGGTTTTGGCCAGGCCGGGAGCGCCTTCCACCAACAGATGGCCATCCGCCAGCAATACCACCAGCAGACGGTTCACCAGCTTTTCCTGGCCCAGAATATGCAATTGCATATATTCCTGCAGGGCCATGAAAGCCTGTTGCTCTTTGCTGGTCGTTGCTGTCATTTTTTTCTCCGCTTTGTTTTTGACGATTTAGAAGGGTATTTCCCGGTTTAGTTCAGCTACATGGGGACAGCCGGTGGGAAATGCAAACCAGCAGAATGACGAAAGAGGAAAAAGAGAGGAAAGCCCCAGCCGCTTCAGGAATGCTCTTCAAGCATGGAAACGCTGTATTCTCCCGACTCCCGGGAACGCCAGTAGATGTCGCCCACGCGGGGCACGAAAACGCCCTTCTTTCTGTCCTGAAAGTAATACCGCAGGGTTTCGCGGATCACGGGGAAGGCCAGTTCATCCCAGGGTATTTCCTTTTCACTGAACAGCGCCACCTCGAGGCTTTCCGGGCCCGGGGAAAAATCCAGGTCGTCCAGGCTACCCCGGAACAGCAGATAGACCTGACTGATATGCGGCAGATTGAACGTGGTATAGAGCTGTGCAATGCTCACCCGGGCATTGGCTTCTTCCAGGGTCTCCCGCGCCGCACCCTGCTGGGCGCTTTCCTGGTTTTCCATGAAGCCCGCGGGCAATGTCCAGAGTCCATGGCGCGGCTCTATGGCGCGGCGGCACAGCAGCAGCTTGTTCGTCCACTCGGGGATGCAGCCAGTCACCACTTTTGGATTCTGATAGTGGATTTCACCACAGGAGACACATACAAAGCGCTGGCGATTATCTCCAGGGGGGACGCCCAGCTCCACACAGGCGCCGCAACTGCTACAGAATTTCACTTCTCTCTCTCCTCTATTCTGGCTGCGTGAGGTAAACTAGCAGACTCTGTCCGTCGTATCCAGATCCGCATCAATGCCAGAATCAGTTACTGCCCCGCCCCGCACCATCGCTGCCGTTGACCTTGGCTCCAACAGTTTTCACCTTATCGTTGCACAAATCGAAAACGGCCAGCTACAGGTGATCGATCGGCTCAAGGAGATGGTACGCCTGGGCGCTGGTCTGGACAACAGAAAACGCCTCTCAGAAGAAGCGCAGGAACGCGCGCTGGACTGCCTGTCCCGGTTTGGAGAACTTCTGCACGACCTGCCCCAACACGCCGTTCGTGCCGTGGGCACCAACACCCTCAGACAGATACGCGATGGTGGTAAATTTCTGAACAGGGCGGAAGAGGTACTCAATCACCCCATTGAAATCATTGCCGGCCACGAAGAAGCCCGCCTGGTCTATCTTGGAGTGGCCCATGGCCTGGCCGGCGGCGAGGAAAAGCGCCTGGTAGTGGATATCGGTGGCGGCAGCACCGAACTCATTGTCGGCACCGGCATGGAAACCCTGAACCGGGAAAGCCTGTTCATGGGTTGCGTCAACTTCAGCCAGCGTTTTTTTCCGAACCAGAAAATCACCCGGCAGCTCATGGATGCGGCAGTCATTGCCGGACGCCTGGAAGTGCGCCCGGTGCAGACGGTATACGAAAGTGGGAACTGGGAGCTGGCGGTAGGCAGTTCCGGCACCATCCGTTCCATCCGCGATGTGGTGCGGGCCCAGGGCTGGGCTGACAAGGGCATCACTCGCAAATCCCTGAAAAAACTGCGCAAGGCAATTATCGATGCTGGAGATACAGGCAGCCTCGAGCTGGAAGGACTGAGCGAGAACCGCCGCCCGGTATTTGCCGGAGGCGTGGCTGTGCTCAGCGCGGTCTTCCAGGCACTGGATATTGAACAGATGCTGGTTTCCAACCTCGCCCTGCGTGAAGGTCTGTTGTATGAACTTCTGGGCAGCATCCAGCATCATGATGTCCGTGAACGCACCGTCGGTACCCTGGTGCAACGTTACGGCCTGGATAAGGGACAAGGGCAACGGGTGTCGGAAACCGCCATGCTGCTCCTGGATCAGGTAGCGGAAACCTGGAGACTGGATAGCCCGGAACTGCGTTTGCTGCTGCGATGGGCCGCTGTTCTTCACGAAATCGGCGTTGCCATTTCCCACGGCAGCTACCACAAACACGGCGCCTATATTCTTGCCAACGCCGATCTGGCAGGGTTTTCCCGCCAATCCCAGGGCATGCTGGCGATGCTGGTGCGCGCCCACCGGCGAAAATTCCCCTCATCACAATTCAATGATCTGGGAGACGAATTACACGAGCACAGCAAACGCCTCGCCATCCTTTTGCGTCTGGCCGTCTTGTTGCATCGCGGCCGCAGCCCCCGGCGCAACCCCAAACTGGGTATCATGGCAGAAAAGAGCAATATTATTCTCTCTTTTCCCATGGGCTGGCTGGAGGAACACCCTCTCACCACAGCCGAGCTGGAGCGCGAAGCAAAGTATCTGGATTCTGCCGGTTATTTTCTGAGCTACTCATGAGATCATCACCTGCATGACAGAACCTGAAAGAAATTGCAGCGCTGGCATCCTGCTGGTCAATCTCGGCACTCCCGATTCTCCCTCGCCCAAAGACGTGAAACGCTATTTGAGTGAATTCCTCTGGGATCCACGGGTGGTGGAAATGCCCCGCGTCCTGTGGTGGCTCATACTTCATGGCAGCATCCTCAACACCCGCCCGGCACGCTCCGCCAAAGCCTACCAGAAAATCTGGACGGAACAGGGCTCTCCCCTGCTGACCTATACCCTCAAGCAGGCAGAGGCCTTGCAGAAGAAGCTGGGCAGCAGCATTTCTGTCGTTCCCGCCATGCGCTACGGCAACCCCTCCATCCAGCGCGGGCTGGAGCAGTTGCGCGACCAAGGCTGCCAGCGCGTCCTGATCTTCCCCCTGTACCCCCAGTACTCCGCTACCACCACAGCCTCCACCTTCGATGCCGTGGTTACAGTGCTGAAAACCTGGCGGGTGATTCCCGAACTGCGCCTGCTCAACCAGTATTTCGACGATCCTGGCTACATCCGGGCGCTGGCCGCCGGTGTGCGATCATTCCAGCAACAGCACGGCCGGCCGGAAAAACTGATTCTCTCCTACCACGGCCTGCCACAACGCTATGTGGATGCCGGCGACCCCTACCCCCGCCAGTGTGAAGAAACCACCAGGGCGCTAGTAAAGGAATTGGATCTTGGCACTGAGCAATGGCGTATGACATACCAGTCACGGCTGGGAAAAGATCCCTGGCTACAACCAGCCACCACCGACACCCTGCGGGAACTGGCAGGTGCAGGCTGCAAACATGTGCAGGTAATCTGCCCCGGCTTCTCTTCTGATTGCCTGGAAACCCTGGAAGAAATCGCCATGGAAAACCGGGAAGTGTTTTTGCAGGCAGGGGGCGAACGATATGAATACATTCCCTGCCTGAACGATACTGAAGCGCACATACAAATGCTGGCCAAACTGGCACAATGCCACCTGGGAGGATGGATAGAATGAGCGACACACCGAAACCTGTCGATATCACGATGCACACCCGCTCCCATACCCTGGAAATCAGCTTTGATGACGGCAAGACATTCAGCTATCCCGCAGAGCTGTTGCGCGTTTATTCACCCTCTGCCGAAGTGCGCGGCCACTGGGGCCAGGGTGCAAAGCTGCAGCTGGACAAACAGGATGTGAACATCACCAACATCAAACTTGTAGGGCAGTACGCCATCAAGATCTTCTTTGATGACGGGCACAATTCCGGCCTTTTTGACTGGGCCTATCTGCATGACCTGGGGCGCAAGCAGGCTTTGTACTGGACCGACTATCTGGATCGCCTGCAACAAGCCGGACATACCCGCAAACCGCCATCCCGGGAAACAGGTTCCACAAGCTATTGAAAACTTTAGACACCAGCCTGCACTGGTGTGGCAAAAACCGAATCAGGGTAATGCCTGACCACATGAATACTTCATTCCCGCCTGCTTCAGCTCCTGTTGCAGCGCCTGGAAAGCCTTTTTTGCCATCTCCCCATTTCCCCGGAATCCCAGCTCGACGAAAGACACCTCTCCCATGCGCGGCAGGCTGAACAGCTTCAGCTGCGGCCAGTTCCGGGTCATTTTCTCCAGGATGGGCATCAGGTCGTTTTCTGATGCGCCAAATACCCGCAGGGACAATTCCTGCTCCGGCTCGGCATCCGGCTGATAATATTGCTGCAGCACCCATTGCCCCATGGGGTGAGCCATATCGGGAAAGCCGGGCATGAAATAGTGTTCGTGAATGGAGAAGCCGGGCACATGGTTTACCGGGTTAGGGATGAGCTGGCTGCCCTGAGGCAGATCCGCCATGCGAATGCGATGGGGGTAGGCACTGTCAGGAAACTGTTTTTCGATAAGCACTGCAGCTTCCGGGTGGCGCACCAGCGGCACCCCCGCCGCTTTTGCCGCGCACTGGCGGGTATAGTCATCCGGCGTGGCACCGATTCCGCCACAGGAAAACACCCGTTCCCCGGCTCCCATGCTTTGCTTCAACTGCCGAACCAGCAATTCGGGATCATCCGGCAGGATCTGCACCCAACCCAGAGAAAAGCCGTGGTTATGCAGTATCTTGCGAAACCAGTCCACATGAGTATCCCGGCGGCGCCCACTGAGGATTTCATCGCCGATTACCATCAGCCCGAATTTCACGGTTTTTTCCGGTTCAGCCTGTCAATTGCACCGCGAATCGATTCAGACAGATAGTACCAATACATTTCAACGGTATTGATGCCAACCATCTTCTTCACCAGCTCACGCCCATCAGCCCCCAGAAAAAGCAAGGTGGGCGTCACATATACGTCGTATCCATAGGCAAAATCCGCTGCTTCACGCTCCATACCCCGAAAATCGACAATGGTTTCCCCCTCATCGATAAACAGCTCACGAATCAGTATGTCATCTTTGAAATCGCCCCCAAGGATCATGGGGCGAATTACATCCTCCTTGATAAGATGGCAGTAGGGGCAGTCTTCCTGGGATACCAGGAGCATGATCACACGCTGCTCACGGCTCGCCAGACGGGCTGCTGTCGAAAAGTCGTAAATACGCTCGATAGTGGCTTTCGGCAATGCTTTGCTCCTCTTCAATATGTCAGCGACGCAACTTTTTGTTACCATGCTTGTCCATCTAGCAAGAATAATTCTTAAAATAGAATATCATTGGAAAATGAAACTCCTTACTGATTTCCTCCCGGTTATTATATTCTTTGTCGCCTACAAGATCTGGGGCATGTATGTTGCCACAGGGGTGTTCATTGTGGCATCACTGATCCAGATGGCCTGGACCTATCACCTGCACGGAAAGATCGAAACCATGCAGTGGGCAACCCTGGGGCTGGGGCTTTTTTTTGGCGGCCTCACCCTGGCACTGCAGAATCCGCTTTTCATGCAGTGGAAACCTACGATAGTCAACTGGCTGTTTGCAGCCGCTTTCCTCGGTTCCGGACTATTTATGCAGCGCAGCTTGCTGCAACGCATGATGGATCATGCCATTCACCTGCCGCAAAACATCTGGGTCAGGCTTAACCTGGCATGGGTGCTGTTTTTTATTGGTGCAGGACTGGCCAATCTGTATGTGGCCTACAATTTCCCGGAAAGCACCTGGGTCGATTTCAAATTGTTTGGCATGTTGGGGATGACCCTGGTTTTCATCCTGCTGCAAGGCCTTTATCTGGCCCGGCACATGCAGCCACTGGAAGAGAAACAAAGCTAAATGTTATATTGCATCATCGGCACCGATGGGAGTGACAGCCTGAAAGATCGTATGGCCGCACGCCCCGCGCATATTGAACGCCTGCGTCAGCTGCAATCTGAAGGCCGCCTGCTGCTTGCCGGGCCCAATCCTGCAGTCGATGCCGAAGACCCGGGTGAGGCAGGCTTTACCGGCAGCCTTGTTGTCGCAGAATTCCCCAGCCTGGAAGAAGCCGAAAGCTGGGCAGCAACCGACCCATATGTATCATCAGGCGTGTACAAGCACGTCTCCGTCAAACCTTTCAGGAAAGTATTCCCAGAATGAAAATAATCACGCAAAGCAAAACCAAACCCCTGATCCTTTCACTGTTTCTGGCGGGTGCACTGCAAGCCAGTGTGCACGCCGGGGACAACCAGGAAAACCCGCAACCTGCAGCGCCCCAGCCAGCCGGGCCACAAACACTGGTAACCATCAACGGGCAGGACATAACCGACCTTGAGACCCTTGCATTCAATGCCCTGCAAGGCGGGCAAAACAGGCTGGACAGCCAACAGGCACAAGTACAACTGTTGAACCAGCTGGTCAATACAACGCTTTTGGCACAACAGGCGCAAAAAACCGGTGTAGACAAACTGCCCCAGGTTGCTGCTGCCCTTAAAATGGCGGCCATACAGGTGCTTGCGGAAGCGCAGGTCAACGCTTTCTTTGAAAAATCTCCAGTCACCGATGAAGAAATCAAGGCTGCCTATGACCAGAAATATACTGCCAACAGCCTGCAGGAATACAAGGTTCGCCATATTCTGGTAAAGGAAGAAAAAGAGGCGAAAGATATTATTGATGCCCTTGCAAAGGGAGAAGATTTCGTAAAGCTGGCGAAGGAGCATTCACTGGACGGCAGCAAAGAAACCGGGGGCGAGCTGGGGTGGATCGGCCACAGTCAGGTAGTAAAACCCTTTGGGGATGCCATGGCTGGACTTGAGAAAGGCAAGCACAGCACCTCTCCTGTGCAAACCCAGTTCGGCTGGCATGTTATCGATGTGCTGGACATCCGCACCCAGGAACCACCTCCCCTTGAGCAGGTAAAAGATCAGCTCAAACTGCAAATCCGGCAGCAAAAACTGGCACAAATGGTTACCGAGCTACGCAAATCTGCAGAAATCAAAGTAGAAGGCGCGCAACAGGATCCTGCTGCTGCAGCCGAAAAACCCGCAGATCCCGCAACCCAACAATAGAGTGCAGCGGCGCCCACAGGGCGCCGCCTATCCAACAATAAAGGAATCGCGGTAAATAAACCTCACCGGCATCCTGAACGAAACCCCGGATTAAAAAAACCCACTTTCCTTAAAACCTACTGCTCGTTTTCCGTCTTTTTCTCTTTTTCAAGACCACCAATGTCGCTGACGGGCACCGCCCCGATCTTTGCCTTTTCATCACTGTAATACGGCCGTGATTCTGTAACATTTGCGGCTTCTGCCAGCTCTCGCTCTCTGGCTGCAATCAGAGTCAGGCACATCCTGATATCCTCAATAGTGCTTCCGGACAGCGGGTGCTTCATGGTTTTGAACTCTGGCGTCGTGTCCTTGATGATACTGGCAAGAACCTTGCGCATTACCATCAATATCTCTTGTTCTTTAGTATTGCCATCAACCATGGAAACCACCTCAAAATATATTTACTGTCAATCAAACAGCGTATCCACACCATAGCCCTGCTGTTCGAGAATCACGCGCAAGCGCTTGAGGGCGTCAATCTGTATCTGCCGCACCCGCTCCCGGGTAACACCCAGCTCCCGGGCAACCTGTTCGAGGGTCGAATTATCGTATCCCTGAAGCCCGAACCGGCGCCTTACCACTTCCCTTTGATTGCTGTTCAGTTTGTCCAGCCATTTCTCCAGGTGGGCATGGATATCTTCTGCCTGCAGGTATTCCGTCGGTTCCTCGATGGAATAATCTGTTATGGCATCGACCAGGGGCTTGCCCCCTTCCTTGCCATAGGGTATATCCATCGAAGTTATGCGTTCATTGAGCCCCAGCATGCGTTCTACATCCTGCAAGGGCTTGTTCAGCAGCTGGGCGATATCTTCGGCACTTGGATCGTGATCAAGCTTCTGGGACAACTGACGGGCCGCCCGGAGGAAGGTGTTGATTTCCTTTACCACATGAATCGGCAACCGAATGGTACGCACCTGGTTCATGATCGCCCGCTCAATGGTCTGTCTGATCCACCAGGTTGCATAGGTGGAAAAACGAAAACCGCGCTCAGGGTCGAACTTTTCCACAGCCCGGATCAGGCCGAGATTCCCCTCCTCTATGAGATCCAGCAGCGGCAAACCCCTGTTCATATAGCGCCTTGCAATCTTGACCACCAGACGCAGATTGCTTTCTATCATGCGTTTGCGCGCCGCATCATCTCCTTTGCCGATGGCCCGCGCCAGTTCAATTTCTTCTCCTGCCGTAAGCAGCTTGGCTGCGCCAATCTCCCGCAAATAAAGACGGGTTGCATCCATGGCTTCATCACCCGCCGTGCTTGGTTGTGCCTGTTCCCTGGCATTCACTTTGTCGTCCTCCTTATTTTCTGTCATCTCTTCCACCCGCAAGCGTTACCGGCCATTCCTGCCAGTTGCACGAAGCACCTGGTGTACTATCCGCGAGGCAGATAGGCCAGCGGATCTACAGGTTTTCCATAACGCCGAACCTCGAAATATAACAGAGCGCTCCCCTGGTTGGTAATACCCATATTTGAAATATGCTGACCTCTTTTCACCGCATCCCCCTCTTTTACCAAAAGATTGCTGTTGTGTCCGTAAGCACTCAGGTATTTGTTGTTGTGTTTAATGATAATAAGCTGTCCATAGCCAATAAGCCCACTTCCCACATACACAACTTCGCCAGCCTCGGCCGCCCGCACCTTCTGGCCTGGTTTTCCGCCGATTTTTATGCCGCTGCGAGAGGCATCTGCTGAAGAATACCGAGACAAGAGTCTGCCTTTCGTCGGCCATTGCCAGCGCAGTTTCCCAGTACTGACCGGAGGAGGCTTTTTCGCCTTGGCTGGCTTTGCCGCCGGTTTTATTGCCGGTTTTGGAGGCTTTTTGGGCGCTGCCCTGGCTATGGGCTTCCTTTTATTACCTGGTGGTGGCGCTGTTTTTTTCGGTGTTTTGCCTGGAGTAACATTAGATCTTGCGATTTTTTTTAACGGAGAAAGCCTGATCAGCTGACCCGGATAAATGGTATAGGGCCTGCGTAGACCGTTCCAGCGAGCTACTGTCTGGTAGTCCAGACCAGCACGCCATGCAATGGAATACAGGCTATCTCCTTTACGCACACGGTAGGTTCCACCTGGTTTCTTTACTGGAAGCCGGGCCTTGGGTTGCTGTTTGTACCCGGTCGCAGTCCCCTGACTTGCACAGCCACCGATCATCGCTGTCAGCAACAGCAACATGCATCCGGCGAGGATGGTGCGAATCAAAGTATCTGCATATCGGGTACTAATCAGCCTTCTCTCCTGTATGAACATTTTTCTTATCCACATTTACCAGAGTTTGACCATGACAACGGCAAGAACAATAGCCACCAGCAAGCTCCAACCTATCACATCCATGTATCTGTGCAGCTTCTCCTCCATAGGCTTTCCTCCCCATGCCATCAAACCGGCAACCAAAAAAAACCGCCCTCCCCGGCCAGCTATGGAGGCCAGCACAAAGGGCAGGAAGCTCATGGAAATAACCCCTGCAGTGATGGTAAATATCTTGTAGGGGATAGGGGAAAATCCGGCAATAAGAATCGCCCAGAATCCCCAGGCATCAAACCAGGTACGGGCACGCAAATATTTCTCGTAATGCCCAAGATCATGCAGCAGGGGTTCAATATACTCAAAAGCCCATACCCCGACAAGATATCCGGCAACCCCGCCAGCCACTGATGCAAGGGTGGTAATAAGCGCAAAATTCCAGGCTTTGGCCGGTTGCGCCAGGCTCATGGGAGCCAACATTACATCTGGTGGCACAGGGAAAAAGGATGATTCTGCGAAGCTCAGCCCCCCAAGATACCAGGGCGCTTTCGGATGGCGCGCCCATTGCATGGCACGAGCGTACAAACCGGAAAACAGTTTCAAGTTTCCACTCCTCCAAGCAATGGCACAAAGTTTACAGGTTCCAGCATTTCGGTATCGTACCCTTTTGCCGTGCGGGTAACCTTGACCAACGCCTGGGCACGCGCCCCACCAATGGGGAGAATCATGCGCGCTCCGGGGCGCAGCTGTTCTACCAGGGAACGGGGAATCCCCTCCGGTGCAGCAGTGACAATAATTCCGTCATAGGGTGAAAATTCCGGCAGCCCCATGCCACCATCTGAGTGCCTGGGGTGGATATTGCGTAATTTGAGCAGGCGAAAGCGCTGCTTTGCCTGCTCCAGCAGCGGGGCAATGCGCTCGACGGTATAGACCCGGCGCACCAAAGGCGCAAGCACTGCAGTCTGGTAACCAGAACCGGTACCGACTTCCAGCACGGTATCGAGAGTTTCATCTCCCAGTAACGCTTCCGTCATGCGCGCTACGATATAGGGCTGAGAGATAGTCTGGGAGCGGCCGATAGGCAAAGCTGTATTTTCATAGGCACGGCTGGCCAGCGCCTCATCCACAAAAATATGCCGGGGCACCTGGCGCATGACCTGCAGCACCCGTTCATCGCGAATACCTTCATCACGCAATTGCCGCACCAGACGATCCCTCGTGCGCTCGGAAGTCATTCCCTGCCCAGCTTTCAGATCAGCTTTCACAGATCAGTTCTCCAGCCAGTCTTGCAGCGAGTCGATGGCGGAATGCCGGGTCAGATCCACTTGCAACGGCGTAACGGATACGCAGGAATTCCTCAAGGCATAAAAGTCCGTACCCGGCCCGGCATCCTGCTCCGGGCCTGCAGGCCCTACCCAATAGACTGGGCGGCCTCTGGGGTCCAGCTCCCTGACCACTGGCTCTGCCTTGTGCCGGTGTCCCAAACGGGTGATTTGTATACCCTGGATGTCTGCAAGAGGCAAGTCGGGTACATTTACATTGAGTATGGACTCCGCAGCCAGAGGCTTGCGCCGCAAGCGTTCGATCAGTTGTACGGCAATCTGCGCAGCAGTATCAAAATGTTCAGGGGCGTGAGAGGCGATGGAAACCGCCATTGCCGGAAAGCCGAGAAAACGTCCTTCCGTGGCGGCTGCCACAGTGCCGGAATAGATAACATCATCACCCATATTGGCGCCAGCGTTAATGCCGGCAACCACCATATCCGGTTCAACTTCGAGCAGGCCGGTAATGGCCAGATGCACACAGTCCGTCGGCGTCCCTTCCACGCGAATATAGCCATTTTCCATAGTGTGAGCACGGATCGGCGTATCCAGCGTCAGAGAGTTGCTGGCGCCGCTGCGATCACGATCCGGTGCAACTACCACCACATCCGCCACGGTCTCCAGAGAGGCTGCCAGCGCCTGCAAACCGGGAGCCTGGTAGCCATCATCGTTACTCAACAAGATACGCATCGCGCAATTCTAACCGAAAGCGGGTCTGGCCACATCCCGATTGGCTGTTTCTGGGGGTATAATTCCCCCATGAGTTCCAAAGACGACAATCCGGAGAATGAATCCAGCATATTCCGCAATGCCATGCGGGGCGTAAGACCCTTGCAGCATGACAAAATATCGCCCTGGCACAAGCACAAGCGTCCACTTCCCCTGGAGTTTCCCGATCAGGAACAACCCGGTGATGAGTTTGCAGATACTTCAGTGGAAACGCCGGATTTTCTGGAATTTCGCCGCCCTGGCATTCAGCACAGACTGTATACCGACCTGCAACGAGGGGTACTGAGCCCGGAAGCCACCCTGGACTTGCACGGCATGCGCGCCAGCGATGCCCGTCAGGCGCTGAGCCGGTTTCTCAACCAGAGCCTCAAAGCCCAGCACCGTTGTGTGCGTATCATTCACGGCAAGGGACGAGGATCAAACCAGCAACCGGTGCTCAAACAAAGGGTCAACCAGTGGTTGCCGCAACGCAAGGAAGTGCTGGCTTATTGTTCTGCCCCGGGCTGGGATGGCGGCAGTGGCGCGGCTTATGTCTTGCTTTCACGAAAATGGGGCGGATAGGGCACTGAAGCGATAATCTGTTTGCAGCACGTCTGCTGCATCATCCAAGCCATTTTCTGGCTTCGTTTCCATTTACAGAAACAAAACGCCGGAGTAGAATGCGGCCCTAGCAAAACACTTACATGCTGAACGCTCACTTCAGCGCTGGACAAGGATGTCAGTAAACCTCCAATCTCTGCAGAGATCTTCCACAACGCCTGCCGCTTCGGACTCCCGTCAATCCGGGCAGTCCACTCTCGTCACCATGAGTCCCCAAGCGCACAGACGGGAACAGCCATTGCCTGCGATTGCATACATGGGCCTGGGTGTCTGGAACATCTATTTTCTCACCAAATTCTTCCTCTACTGGAAGCAGTACATCGGTTTCCATGTCCTGGAAAACCTGGCATTTGCCGCTTTCCTGCTGGTGCCGGTCAGATCCGCCACTGGCCGCATACTGCGCCAGCTACTGGCCCTGCCCGTTGGCATTGCACTGTTCTACTATGACTCCTGGCTGCCGCCAGTCGAAAGACTGTTCAGCCAGGCAACCAATCTGCAGGGCTTCAGCCTGACCTATCTTGCCGAACTGGCCGGGCGCTTCATCGACATCCGTATCCTGGCAATTCTGGTGCTGATCTGGGCTGGCACCCAGATCCTCTCCCACTATCTGCGCATCGGCACCCTGGTCACTACTACCCTCATTGCCATGCTGATCTGGGATACGCTGGAGCAGCAAGGCATCCCCCTGCCCGCCACCACCACCTTCGCCGCGAATACCCAGGGCGAGGGGCAGACACCTCAAACCACCAGCGACGGCACCCGGGAGCCACTGGGCGCGGTACTGGAAGGTTTCTATCGCCAGGAAGCAGGACAACAGGTGAACTTCCCCGCGCCAGCACCGGACTCGGTGCCTTTCGACCTGTTGTTCCTGCACGTCTGTTCACTCTCCTGGGATGATCTGGCGCTTGCCGGGCTGACCAACCACCCACTGTTCGATCGATTTGACCTTCTCTTCACCAACTTCAACAGCGCCTCTTCCTACAGTGGCCCCGCCACAGTGCGGTTGCTGCGTGCCACCTGTGGACAGCCCAGTCACCATGATCTCTACCAGCCGGCGCCAGCTCACTGCTATCTGTTCGAGAACCTCAGCCAGGCAGGTTTCACACCCCAGCTTGCCATGAATCATGACGGCCATTTCGATGGTTTTCTCGAAGTCGTGCGTGAGCGGGGCAAACTGAAGGCTTCACTCCTGCCCCTCGATGACATAGCCATAGCGCAACGCTCTTTTGACGACTCACCGATCCATGGCGATCTCGCCGTGCTTGGTCACTGGCTAGAACAGCGCCAACGGGACAAGAAAGCCCGCGTTGCCACTTATTACAACAGCATCAGCCTACATGACGGCAATCGCCTGGTAGCCGGCCCCGGCAGCGAACTGAACAGTCTGGAGAGCTACCCTCTGCGGCTGCAACAACTGCTGGACGATCTCGAGCAGTTCCTGCACCAGGTCGAAACATCAGGGCGCCGCATGGTGCTGGTGCTGGTGCCAGAACATGGCGCCGCCATCCGCGGTGACAGGATGCAGATCGCCGGCCTGCGCGAAATTCCCAGTCCGGCCATTACCCGCGTCCCCGTCGCCATCAAGATAATCGGCCCCGGGCTGGAACGCCAAGGAGATCAGTTGCGGATAGAAGATCCGGTCAGTTATCTGACCATCAGCCACATTATCGAGCGGCTGTTGCAGGAAGATACTTTCGGCGGCAAAGATTACGACCCTGCCAGGCTGGTGGCCGATCTGTCACGCACAGATTTTGTGGCAGAGAATGAAGGAACCGTTGTGATGCGCCATGACGGCCGCTATCACCTGCGTCTGGAAGGCGAGGCGTGGATGGACTATCCCGTTGCCGAAGCAAAGCGAGTGATACCATGAGCCGGGAAAACCACTGTATCCCCGAGAATGGCAATCGGCTTTCTGAGGATGTCTGCAACCTGCTGCAGCACGCACCGGGTCTGTGCAATTACCATGAAATCCACCACCACGATCAGGTTCAGGAAATACTGCATCGCTGGCCACTGCTGGATCTGACAGCTGAAAAGACAGTTGTGTCACCACCAGCCACTTCATCCCCTGGACAGGGAACAAATGTGGTGCTGGTAACCGGTGCGGCAGGCGGCGTGGGCGCCACCACGGTGGTGGCCAACCTGGCCAGCGCCCTGCGCCAGCAGGGCGAGCAGGTTCTGGCAGTGGATCTCTCTCCGGGACAGGATCTGCACCTCCATCTGGGCAAACATGGGGGAGAAACGGGAACTGACGACAGGAAACCGATGGTTGAGGTGCTGTCAGCACAGGATGACCATGCATCGTTGCAGGGCGAAGATCGGCACCCAAATTGGCTGGCAGCCCGTCTGCCCGCACACCTCCCGGATTCATACGGCTGGATACTGATCGACTGCCCCTGGTCTGCACAGGCCACTTTTCATCAGGCCCGCTCTATCGCCCACCAGGTCCTGCTGGTCTGCACCACCGAACCTGCGGCATTTTCCCGTACCAGCCGTGCGCTGGCCGATCCGGCATCTGCACTCGAATCCGGCGCTGACAGGCTTCACATGCTGATCAATCGTTTCAATCCCGCGCACCTGCTGCAGCAGGACATCCATACCCTGTTGCACAGCAGTTCTCCAGTGGATCTGGCGCCTGCGGAAATACCCTATGACAGCCGCATCGCCGACAGTCTGGCCCTGGGTCGCAGTTTTCTCTCTCTTGATCCCGACTGCGAAGCAGCACAGTGCTTCCACTCTCTCGGTTACTGGTTGGCCAGTCAGGCGGCCCAGCGGAGGGCGGCTGCACCGTGAGCAACAACAACGGCGCACCAGCAGACGGAGCAGAGATGGGCGGCAACTCTGGCACACAGCAGCAGACCCGCAAAACCCGCCAGTCACTGCTGTTCAAACTGCCACCGGAATTTTTCCGTGAGCGCATCGCACCTCTCTATCCACAGGTCGATTTCCGTAACCTGCGGCCAACTGATCTGATCCGCATCCTGATCCAGACCATCTGGCTGGCGATCGTTCGTGTCGATTCACCGGCGCCCCGCCCGCTGGTACGGGCACGCTGGCTGCGCCGACAGCTGAAGCGCTGGGCTCGACACCCCCTCAAGATCATGCCACAACGCTGGAAGGTGCAACAGGCGCCTTCTCGCATGCGGCGCCAACTGGAGAAAGTCGCCATACAGAAGTTCTGGTCGAATCGGCCACTGGCTCTGGTCGCCTATCCGGTCGCCATCGGCATCCTGGTGATCAGCATCATCACTCCATTCAGCCTGTTCAGCCAATTGCTCTTTACCCTGCTTCTATGGTTCATCGCCTTGTCGATTCGGCACATCCGCGGCAATTTGCCGGCCATGATCCTGATTCTGCTGTCGGTGATCGCTTCCGGCCGCTACCTGTGGTGGCGCTTCAATTACACCCTCAACTGGGACAACCTCCTCGACCTGTCTCTCGGTTTTGTCCTGCTCGGCGCCGAACTGTTTGCCTGGCTGGTGCTGATGCTGGGTTACTTCCAGACTGCCCGACCACTGCAACGCCAACCGGTGGAACTGCCCGCCGACCCGACAAAGTGGCCAACGGTGGATGTATTCATCCCCACCTACAATGAACCCCTGGATGTAATCAAGCCTACGGTATATGCAGCCCTGGCCATGGACTGGCCCAAAGAAAAAATCAATGTCTACATACTCGATGATGGGCAACGGGAGGAGTTTCGCCAATTCGCCGAACGCGCTGGCGCCCGCTACATGGCCCGCTCCGACAACAGTCACGCCAAGGCGGGCAATCTCAATCACGCCCTGGCGAAAACCAGCGGCGAGTTCGTCGCAATCTTCGATTGTGACCACATTCCCACCCGCTCCTTTTTGCAGGTCAACATGGGATGGTTCCTGCGCGACCCGAAACTGGCGCTGATGCAGACGCCACACCATTTCTTCTCCCCGGATCCGTTCGAGCGCAACCTGGGCAACTTCCGTCAGGTTCCCAACGAGAATGAGTTGTTCTACGGGCTGGTTCAGGACGGCAACGACCTGTGGAACGCCACTTTCTTCTGCGGTTCTTGCGCTGTGCTGCGGCGTGAGCCTTTGGAAGAGATCGGCGGCATCGCCGTAGAGACGGTTACCGAGGATGCCCACACCGCCCTGCGCATGCACCGGCTGGGCTACAACACGGCCTATATCAAGATCCCCCAGGCTGCAGGGCTGGCAACAGAGAGCTTCTCCGCTCACGTCGGCCAACGCATCCGCTGGGCACGCGGCATGGTGCAGATTTTTCGCCTCGACAACCCTTTACTGGGCAAAGGGCTGAGCCTGGCGCAACGGCTCTGTTACGGCAATGCGATGCTTCATTTCCTCGCCGGCATACCCCGGCTGGTCTTTCTCAGCGCACCATTGGCATTTCTTTTGCTACACGCCTACATCATCTATGCGCCAGCACTGCTGATTCTGCTCTATGTGGCGCCACACATCTTACACGCCAGCATCGCCAACTCCCGCATCCAGGGGAAATACCGCTACTCCTTCTGGGCTGAAATCTATGAAACTGCCCTCGCCTGGTATATCGCCCGGCCTACCACCACTGCACTCATCAACCCCCACAAGGGCAGTTTCAACGTCACCGCCAAAGGTGGTTTGATCCAGGAAGACCACTTTGACTGGAAAATTTCCAAACCCTTTCTGATTCTGGTCGCGCTCAATTTCCTGGGCACAGTGGTGGGGCTATGGCGCCTGGTCGAGGGTCCGGAACACGAAGTCGGCACCGTACTGATCAATATGGGCTGGGCCAGCTACAACCTGATGATCCTGGGGGCGGCGCTGGCCGTCGCAGCGGAAGCCCGTCAGGTGCGCAAGGCGCATCGTGTCACCTTCCGCATACCGGCAGCCCTGCTGCTGCCAAACGGCCGTCATCTGCAAGCGAAAATCCAGGATTTTTCCCTTGGCGGCATGAGCCTGGAATGCCAGGAAAGCGACAACCTGAGAGATGGCATGGAACTGCACATCTCCCTGCGGCGGGGACAGCGCAACTATACCTTCCCCGCTACCCTGGTCTATCTCAGGGGCAAGCAGCTGGGACTGCAGTTTCAGGGTCTGACGCCTCGCCAGGAAGCAGACCTGGTGCAATGCACCTTCAGCCAGGCTGACATCTGGCTGGACTGGGCAGCTGGCCGACCACATGATCGTCCTCTGAGCAGCCTGAAAGAAGTATTGGCCAAAGGAATGGAAGGCTATCATCGAATGTTTCATTTTGCCTTTCCCCGCCATGTCAGATCACTGGTCAACCATGCTCGTGGGCTGCTGGGCTATCTCGCCACCTATCTGCCGCGCCGGCCGATCACCTCAACCAATTACAGAACCTCACTGGAAACCTCATGAAGACCGGAAGATTACTTTTGCCAACCATCTTGTTCATCTGTCTGTGCAGCCCATTGGCGCTCGCCCAGTCATCAGAGGAATACGAGGAACTGCCGGTGGAGCGGCGCCACTACAGCTTCGAGGAGCTTGGCGCCAGTCATCCACTGACTCTCAGCGGCGCTGGCGGCAGCATGGCTCTGTCTTTCGGCGTGCGTGGCGATGAATTGGTCACCAGCGCCCGGGTCAGAATCACCTATACCTATTCTCCGTCATTGCTTCCCGGCCTTTCCCACATCAAGGTGTTGCTGAACGACGAAGTCCTGGCCACCCTGCCCATGCCGCAACAAGAAGCAGGTACACCGGTAACGCAGGAGGTCTCTCTCGATCCGCGCTTCCTCGCCGATTTCAACAACCTGCGCTTCGAGATGGTGGGCCATTACAAGGAGGAGTGCGATGATCCGCTCCACTCCAGTCTCTGGGCACAAATCAGCAACCGCAGCCAGTTGTTGCTCGAAGTGCAGCAAATACAGCAACTCACCGATCTGGCGCATTTTCCCGAGCCGTTTTTTGATGCACGCGATCTGAAGCGCCTGGATCTGCCGTTCATATTTACTACAGAAGCCAGCCATGAAACCCTGGCGGCAGCAGCGGAGCTCGCTTCCTGGTTCGGCATCGAAGCGGCCTGGCGCGGCGCCCGCTTTCCAACCCTGATCAACGAGTTGCCGGAACGCTATGGCGTGGTTTTTGCCACCAACGAACAGCTCCCCGGTTTTCTCAGCAAGCACCCGCCGGCAAGCGCACCCACCATCGCTGTCATCAACCACCCGCAGAACCCCCGGGGCAAGCTACTGCTGATCCTGGGGCGCCATGAGGCAGATCTGCGCACTGCGGTACACGCGCTGGTGCTGGGTCAGGCAGTATTCTCCGGCACTGTAGTCGAGGTCAGTGACTCCACCCTGTTAACAAAGCGGCAACCCTACGACGCCCCAAGCTGGGTGCGACTGGATCGACCGATGAAATTTGGTGAACTGGTGGAGAACCGGAATCAACTGCAGGTTTCCGGCCACCAGCCTGGAGCCATCCATATCGATCTACGGGTCCCCGATGACCTATTCACATGGCGCAGCAAGGGCATTCCGCTCAACCTCAAATACCGTTACTCCGCTCCTCGCGTGGAAGATGAGTCTCGCCTTACGGTCAAGTTCAACGACCAGTTCCTCACCGCTTTCAACCTTAAAAAAGAAGGATGGGGGGACAGCAAAAAAGGGGGCGCCATCCCCCTGCTCGGCGGGCTGCTCGATGGCACCAATGAACTGCTGCTGCCTTCCTTCGGTATGCGCAGCCACAACCAACTGCAGTTCCAGTTCACCTTCGGTTATCATCAGAGCGGTGGCTGCGGCAACCATGATATCGACAATATGCACGCCACCATCGACGATGATTCCCAGATCGACTTCACCGGCTACCCTCACTATGCAGCCTTGCCCAATCTGCGCTTCTTCGCCAACTCTGGCTATCCTTTCACCCGCCTGGCGGATCAATCCGAAACCGTCGCCATTATCGCCTCGCAACCAACGCCGGAGGAAATCACCACCCTGCTTACCCTGGCCGGACGCTTGGGCGAATCAACCGGCTATCCGGCCACCCGTTTGAGGGTAGCGCCGCCAGCGGCAACCGGGGAGCTGCAAGACAAGGAAATCCTGATCATCGGCAGCCGCGCCGCCCGTCCCCTGATGGAGCAATGGGGACTCAACCCCACCGCGGAACTGGGCAAGCTGGGAACCATCAGCACAGCCACGCTGACGGTAACACCGCAGTATGACTGGTTCGGCTTCGAAACCACGCCCGAACCTGCTCCTGCCGCCCGTATCACAGCCAGGCCTGGCGGGCCACTGGCCGCAATTATAGCCTTCGAATCACCGGTTACTGCAAACCGCAGTGTCGTGGCGCTGATGTCCAATACCCCCGACAACCTGCCCAAGCTGCTGGCTGCACTGGAAGACCCGGAGGCAGTCTCGGCGATGCACGGCAGCGTGGCTTTCGTCCGTGGCGGCAAGGTGGCCAGCAGCGATACCACACTGGTCGGACAAACCTATTTCGTCGGCGAGATTTCCCACTGGAGGCAAATCCAATTCTTCTTTTCGCGCCATCCCCTGCTACTGATCTTCCTCACTGTCGCAGCAACGCTGGTGGTGGCTTTCGCCCTTTGGCGTGTCCTCAAAAACGTGGCTCGCCGCCGCATGGAAGTGGGAGAAAAAACACCGTGACGGGCAGGCTGGCAAGGCTTTCTCCGCTGTTGCTGCTGGCCTGGCTGCAAGGAGCTTTGGCCGACACCTGCCCCCCATGGGTGCTGTGGCAAAACTTCCAGAAACACCTGGTCAGCGAAGATGGCCGGGTTATCGATTACCACTCCCCGGCCCTGCACAGCACTTCTGAAGGCCAGGCCTATGCCCTGTTCATGGCGCTAGTGAACAACGACCGGGAGCGCTTCGATCAATTGCTGCGCTGGACGGAAAACAATCTCGCCCAAGGCGATCTCCATGCCCGTTTGCCTGCCTGGCAATGGGGGCGGAAAGCGGACAAGAGCTGGGGGGTTATCGACGCCAACAGCGCCAGCGATGCCGACCTGTGGCTCGCATACAGCCTTGCCGAGGCGGGGCGCCTCTGGAGCCGACCACGCCTGACCACACTGGCCAGGTCCCTCGCCAGGCGTATTCTCGCGGAAGAAAGCGCCCGTTTGCCTGGCCTGGGGCTGATGCTGCTTCCCGGCCCCCGGGGGTTTGTCATGCAAGACGGCCGCTGGCGTCTCAACCCCAGCTATCTGCCGCTGCAGCTGTTGCGCCACATGGAGCAGCTGTTGCCAGAAATGGGTTGGCAGGAAATCCTGGACAATACCCTCACCATGCTGCAAGCCAGTCGGCTCGGCCTTATTCCCGACTGGATCCTGTATGACAAACGACACCGCTTCCTGGCAGACACAAAGCATGGAAACAGAGGGAGCTATGATGCCATTCGCGTCTATCTGTGGGCGGGAATGCTTCACCCTGAAGAACCGGCCCGCACCACTGTACTGAATTTGCTGGCCCCCATGGCCAGGCTTATTGAGGAACTTGGAGCACCGCCCCGCAGCATCGACACAAAAACCGGCCAGGCAGACATGACTGGATCACCGGGGTTCTCTGCCGCCCTGCTACCGCTGCTCCAATCACTCCATCATCCCCGACTGGTGGCACAGTTGCAAAGCCAGGCAAGGAATGTTCTGCAGCACCCGGATCATTATTATGATCAGGTATTGGCGCTGTTTGCGCTGGGCTGGATGGAGGGCCGTTACCGGTTCGACCGCCACGGATACCTGCTACCCCGATGGACATCCCCATGCACCACCACCAGCCACTCCTGACACTGCTGCTCACTGCCCTGCTGACCTCGGCCGCCGGGCAGGGCATTGCACAAAGTGACGTCACCGTTTCCCTACAGGAACGCGCCCAGTTCTGGCGCTCGCTCGGCCGCGCCGACCTGGCTCGCCAGGCTTTGCAAAAATCACTGCGCACCACGCCAGACAACCCGCAGAGCCTGGCACTCCTGGCCTTTGTATCACTCGATCTGGACGAACGCCAACAAGCCATGGAGCTTTCTCGACAACTGCAACAACGGCATTCGGAATCTCCCTACGCCGCGGCCCTAGGGCAAATGCTCGAGATCACGGGTGACAAGAGAACACAGCTGGGGCAGGCGCGACTGATGGCAAGCACCGGAAGACGGGAAGAGGCACTGCGCCTATATCAAGCACTTTTTGCTGGCTCTCCACACCCTTCCCCCCTGGCTCTCGAGTACTGGCAATTGCTTGGAAGAGAACCTGTCTACCGCGAAGAGGCGTTACAGGGGTTGCAGATACTGAACCGAACCTACCCCGGAAATCTGCGCTACAAGATGGCACTGGCCCGCCACCTTGCCAGGCGCAAACCGCCACCACTGCAGAGCATCGAAACCTTCATCGAATTAAGCCAGTATTCCCAGCTCCAAAGAGAGGCGCAATCGGCTTGGCGCAATGCCGTTCTTGCACTCGATGCAGTACCGGACGCACTGCCCAAGCTGCGCCGCTACCTGCAACAGGATCCCAAAGACAGCGTGGTCGCGGAACAAATCCGAACCATCGAAACAGCAGCCATCGCCAAACGAAAGCGCGACGATGATCCGGTGTACATCGGGCTGCAGCGCGGCCTCACCCGTATGGAGGCGGGCGATCTCGCTGCTGCAGAACCCCTGATCACCACCGCTGTCCGGAAATGGCCCCGGCAGGCTGATATAGCAGGCTCCATGGGTCGCTTGCGGCTGAAGCAGGCCCGCTACCAGCAAGCCGCTTCCTGGTTCCAAAAGGCACTGGCGATAGACGACGCCGGAAAGTGGCGCTCACTGTTGCAAACCGCAACCTACTGGGGGCTGATCAAACGCGCCAAGTCAGCGCAGGGCAACGAACAGCTGCCGCAAGCGGAAAAAATGCTGCGCGAGGCACTCCGCCTCGACCCGCAAGAGGCATACGGCACCTCCCTGCTGGCACAACTGCGATCACTGCGGGGAGATACCAATGAGGCAGAACAACTCTATCAACAGGCTCTCGACATCGATCCTCAAAACAGTACAGCATTGCGCGGGCTGGCCAATCTTTATGCCGAAAATGACCGGCTGGATGCGGCATTTGCGCTGCTGGACAGTCGAAAGCTGGCCCTGGGGGACTCCTGGGCCAGCTTGCAGGCTTCCCTGCTGCACCGGCGCGCAGACCAACAGCACCATGGGGGCGATGCCGACGCGGCAATTGCAACCCTGCATCGGGCAATCAACCTCGAGCCGGACAACCCCTGGCTGCGCTTCGATCTGGCTCGCTTGTTGCTGGGCAAGCAGGAAGAACAGCAGGCCATCGAGCTGTTTGAGCGGGGGCTGGAACTGGCCCCCCAGGATCCACAGATGCGCTATGCCTATGCCCTGCTGCTCTCCCGCCTGGATCGGGACACCGAGGCATTGCAACAGCTGGCTGCTCTTCCGCAGGCCCGGCTATCAAAGAGTATGCGGCAGTATCGAAACAGGCTGCAACAAAACCACCAGCTGCAACAGGCCCGAACCCTGGCCGAACAGGCGCAACAACAGCAGGCGAAAAAGATCCTCCGACAACTGCAGCAGCAGTTCAAGGACGACCCGGGCGTGCTGCTGGAGATTGCCGAAACCTGGAGCGCCATCGATGCACCCCAATCTGCCCGACAACTGTTGCTCCAATTGGAAAGAAGCACTGACCTGAGCACCGAGCAGCAGTACAGGCGCCGCCAGCTGGAGCTGGCTGCAACAATCAGCCACGCCGATGCACTGACGGCTGCGGGCGAGCCCCACCAGGCTCTCGAACTCCTGACCGAAACCCGGCAGCGCCTCGGAGCAGAGCCAAAACTGCTGCGACGCATGGCCAGGCTGCACAGTCGCACCGGCGACTACGATACTGCATTGTCACACTATAAGGTGCTGGCGGGGATAGCGCTGGCCCTCCCCGGCAGCCAGGGCGAGGATGCGCAGTGGCTGCACTGGTCGCGGATCAACGCCGATGCCAACCTGCGCGACGAAGTAGCCGATCTGTTACAAAGCCGGAGCCCAAAAATCCTTGCCGGACTGCACCTGAGAAGCCGGGATGCCAGCGATGGCCTCTCCAGCCTGGAATCCTACGAAACACCTCTGGAGATGCAGTGGCCACTACGGGGCGGCAATCTGTTCGCCCATGTCTCACCCGTGCGGCTGGATGCCGGCCGGCTCGATCTGGGCAAGAAACGCACGCGCCGGCTCCAGGGCACCGGTGCCCTTTGCCTGGAAAACTGTGTACGCACATCGATTCCCCAGGTCGAACACGGCACATCTTTTGCCATCGGCTATCGCGGCGAGGGATGGCGGGCTGACCTGGGCAGTTCCCCCTTGGGCTTTCCGGTTTCCCACCTGCTGGGGGGCATAGAGGTGGAAGGCGATCTGTTCGACATAGGCTGGCGCCTGGGCCTGTCACAGCGCCCTGTCACCAGCACCCTGCTCAGCTATGCCGGGATGAAGGATGCGCAAAGCGGCAAGATCTGGGGCAGCGTGGTAGCCACAGGTGCGCATCTTGGTCTCAGTTGGGATCAGGGTGGCTCTTATGGTATCTGGGGCACCTTGGGCGCCCACCGCCTGCATGGGGAGCGGGTTGCCGACAATCTACGGCTTCGCGCCCTGGGGGGCGTTTACTGGCGCCTGCTGGATAAAGAAGACTATCAATTGCGTGGGGGCTTCAACCTCATGACCTGGCGCTTCGACAAAAATCTCGAGGAATTCACCTTCGGCCATGGCGGCTACTACAGCCCGCAATCCTACGCATCACTTTCGCTGCCGGTGAGCTTCTACGGCCGCAAGGGCCGCTGGTCCTGGGAACTGCGCGCCTCCGTCTCCTACTCCCACTCGCGCATTGAGCGCAGCCCCTACTACCCCAATGATCCGGATCTGCAAGCCAAAGCGGAACAATTCGCACCTGTAACCGGCATCACCCCTTTCTATGAAGGCAGCTCCGGCCCCGGCACCGGCTACAAGCTCGGTGGCACGGTGGAGTACCGGGTCAACCCCTATCTCCATCTGGGCGCCCGGATGGAAATCGAGCGCGCAGATTTCTATGCGCCAAATAATTTCGCCCTGTATTTCCGTTACAGCGCCCGCCCGCGCCTGAAGCCGATGCCCCTTTACCCCCAGCCAACCATCACCTATCCCGAGTTCGACTGATCCCGGGTAGCCATTAACAGGATGTTGAAAAACGGTGTTTTTCAACATCCTGTCAGCCCGGCGGCCATTTGTATTCAGGACACCTGGTTAGTGTACTGCGTCGGAATTAAAGGTTCTTCCAGAGCCTTTAATTCCGACGCAGTACACTAGACAGCTCCCTGACCACAGCTGTGGCATAGCTACCACTGTTCAAACCAAAGTCCAGCTCCAGGACGTCATTTTCCAGCCGCCATTGCAGATCACTCACGGCAGCGCACAGGGCACGGCGATCGGCCTCCAGGCCAAAGCGTATCAGGCCGTCTATCCAGGGCTGATGTGCTTCGAGAACTTCCCGCTCCAGACCGGCTGCGATCCCGAAAGGTTGCAAGGCGCGTCCTGGTTTGCCGCAGAGAGGGCCAGTTACATGGACTTCCAGATTTTCCAGGCGCCCAGCCAGTTCAGCATCATCTTTCTCCGCCATGAACTGCCCTCGTCCACCAGCCAGTTGCATCACATCACCTTCCAGCAATTGCCTCCATGATCCATCGGCTACCCGTGCCGTCAGCACCTTGTTGAACAACCAGGAACGGGCGGCGGATAACCAGATGCTGCGCTTGTCCCGCCGTACTTTTTTTGCCTCTCCGGCAAACAGGGCCTGGGCGCGCTGCAGGTTGTTGCCTTCACGCCCGAAACGCTGGGCGCCAAAATAATTGGGGACGCCATGCCCGGCAATTTTCTGCAGGCGCTCTTCCAGCATGAGCGGGTCGCAGGATAACTCCCGTATGCGCAGTTTAAAATGATTTCCCCGCAAGGTGCCCCGGCGCAGTTTACGGTGGTGGCGCTGTGCTTCGAGTACCTGCAGGTTTTCACCTTCCAGCTGACTCCAGTCGGGGTCTTCCTTTCCTGGCAAATGCACGGAAAAGGTCTGGGTGGTGACCGCTACCCGGTCTTTCAGCCCGGCATAGCTGACATCACGGGCACGAACACTTGCCAGGCGGGCGATATGGGTAGCCACTTCTGCGGTGTTGAGATTGCGTTTGCAGATCTTGAGCAACACATGCTCCCCCGAACCGGATGCTTCCACGCCCAGATCCTCTTCCACCTGGAAGTCTTCCGGCGAGGCGCGCAAGACTGCCTCACCGACAGGGCCACCCCAGGCGAAAGGCAGATCTGTTGTGGGATCAGGCATGGATCAATACAACAGCATGAGCGGCGATGCCTTCGCCCCTTCCGGTAAAACCCATTTTTTCGGTTGTGGTGGCCTTGATGTTGACCTGCATGGAATCAATGCCAAGATCTTCGGCAAGGCGGATTTGCATGGTTTCGATATGGTTGCTTAGTCTTGGCTGCTGGGCGATTACCGTGGCATCGACGTTGCCGGGCCTGAATCCAAGCTGCTGCAATTCCTGCACCACCCGGCGCAGCAGGATACGGCTGTCAATGTCCTTGAATACCGGATCGGCATCAGGAAAATGCCTGCCGATATCCCCCAGTCCTGCCGCGCCCAGCAGGGCGTCGCAAAGCGCATGGATGAGCACATCACCATCGGAATGCGCAACCAGACCCTGATCATGGGGAATGGATACGCCCCCCAGCACTATATGATGGCCGGGGCCAAAACGATGGGCGTCATAACCGTGGCCGATACGCATGGGCGTTACTTCCGCTTGACGTGTTTCATCATGCGCTGGCGCTTTTGCTGCTGACGGGCATTGAGCTTGTTGCGCCGCCCCTTGAACGGATTCTTGCTGGTGCGGAATTCGATCCGCACCGGCGTTCCCCAAAGCTTGAATGCCTTGCGAAAGCGATTCACCAAGAAGCGTTGGTAGGTGAGCGGCACAGATTCGGTCTGATTGCCATGAATAACGATGATGGGTGGATTCTGTCCACCCTGATGGGCATAACGCAGCTTGATACGACGCCCCCGCACCAGAGGCGGTTGATGCTCCATGATCGCCTGTTCCAGAATATTGGTCAGATCCGATGTCTTGAGATCACTGGTGGCGGCGCGGTAGGCTGCATCCACGGCTTTCATCAGATGCCCGACGCCGGTGCCACGCAGGGCGGAAATGAACAGCACCTCGGCGAACGAGAGGAAAGGCAGCTTGCGCTCCAGTTCAGATTTGATGCGATCCCGTTCGTCGCTGTGCAGGCCGTCCCATTTGTTGATCACCACCACCAGGGCGCGACCACTATCCACCACATGCCCTGCCAAAGTAGCATCCTGCTCGGAGATACCCTGGTGGGCATCGAGCACCAGCAGCACCACATTCGCCTGCTCCATGGCTTGCAGGGTTTTGATGATGCTGAATTTTTCAATGACCTCTGCGATCCGGGCGCGACGGCGCACGCCGGCGGTATCCACCAGGGTGTATTGCCTTCCCTGATGTTCGAAGGGTACTTGAATGCTGTCACGGGTGGTGCCGGGTTTGTCGAAAGCCACCAGACGTTCTTCACCCAGGAGGCGATTGATCAGGGTAGACTTGCCCACGTTGGGACGGCCGACCACAGCAATTTGCGTGCCGCGCTGTTCTGCCACTTCTTCTTCTTCTGCAGGAGGCAGAAAAGCCAGGACTCTGTTGATCAGTGGTTTGACGCCACGACCATGGGCAGAGGATATGGCCACGGGATCGCCCAGTCCCAGGGCATGAAACTCGGCACCGGCGATATCGCTGTCGAGAGATTCCGCCTTGTTTGCCACCACGGTAATGGGCTTGCCGGTTTTTCGCAGCTCGGCCGCGATCTGTTCATCCGCACCAGCCAGCCCTTCCCTGGCATCCACCAGGTAAAAAATATGGTCAGCTTCATCGATGGCCAGGCGCACCTGCTTGTCCATGAGCACTTCCACACCTTCACGCTTACCGCTGATACCGCCGGTATCCACCACCACATAAGGACGATTTCCAATGCGCCCCACGCCATATTGGCGGTCGCGGGTCAGGCCGGGTTGATCCGCCACCAGGGCATCCCTGCTGCGGGTGAGGCGATTGAATAACGTGGATTTGCCGACATTGGGTCTGCCCACCAGGGCGATAACGGGAAGCATGTTTTACTCGGGAAGCCCCAAGGCTGTCAGTTTTCCGTCGCTGGCGAGCACATAAAGGATGTCATCAACCACCAGAGGCGCAGCGACAATGGCATTGCCCACACGCTGGCGCGCCGCCATGGATCCATCTTCTGAAGACAGCCAATGCAGGTAACCCTCAAAGTCACCAACCACGGTAAAATCTCCCTGCAATGCAGGCGCGCTCAAGCCGCGGTTCATCAAGGCCTTTTGCCGCCAGCGGGCAGAACCCGTATCCGGATCCAGAGACCAGACGAACCCCTGGGCATCGGTAACAGCCAGCTGCTGCCAGTTCACCGCCATGTTGTTGTACACAGAAATCTTGCGTTTCCAGAAAACTTTGCCACTGCCTTCTCCCAATGCAGCCACATCACCCTGGTAGGCGCCGCCATACACAGTGCCGCTATAGATCAGCGGGTCACTATCGACATCCACCATTCGCTCCAGATCAGAACGGCCGCTGGGTACGGTGATATGACCCTCCCATTCGATGGCGCCGGTTTCCAGAGACAGGGAGATCATTTTTCCACCAGCCAGGCCGCAATACACGCTGCTGCCGCTGATCACCGGGGAACTGCTGCCCCGCAGGGTCAGCACGGGCACCTTGTGATCGTACAGCCACAACTGCTCGCCGCTGGCGGCATCCAGCCCGAACAGCTTGCCGTCACCCGCATGCACCACTACTACACCACTGCCAATGGCCGGCACTGCCAAAATTTCACTGTTCAGATCACGGCGCCAAAGCTCTTCACCCGTCCGGGTATCAAAAGCAGCCAGCTGCCCTTCCGCGGTACCGATTGCAAGCAGACCTTCCGCAACACCGGGACCGGCTGACGCCCGCAAACCGGTTTCCACCCGCCATACCTGCTTGCCGGTATCCGCCTCCACAGCAAACAGGTCACCATCCACACTGGCGACATACAGTATCCCTTCATCCACCGCTGGCTTGAGGCGATTCAGATCATCCGAGGCATCACCAATATCCATACTCCAGATCTGCTTTGGCTGGATGATGGCAGTAAAATCCACCAGCTCCGCCGGTTCCAGCGCGGGGTCATCACTACCGAACCACTCACGCGGGTCGGCCATGGTGCCACAGCCAGATAGAACTGCACTGAGCAGCAACAGCGGTGGCAATCGGAGCAATAGTTTCATTGACTATCCACCCAGTTCCATCAGTTTCATGCGAATCAAAGAGGGGTTGCTCACGCCTTTCTCCAGCGCCCGGGAAAAGGCGGTTCTGGCCGCCTCCCGGTCTCCCCGGGCAAGTTTTACTTCCCCTTGAATACTCAGAAATTCACCCTGATACGCATCTTCGGCGGGATTTGCGGTAAGGTCAAAGGCTTCATCATATGCCTGCATGTCCAGCATCAGCCGGGCCAGGCGAATCTTCGCCAGCTGGCTGATGGCCTCCTGTTTGGCGTTGTCCAGCACCCATTGCAACTGCACCCTGGCTTTATCCTTGTTTCCTGACTGGTATTGCAATTGCGCCAGCTCCAGGGCGGTAAACATCGCATAGGCAGAACCCTTGTATTCATCGAGCAAGATTTTGCCACGCTGCTCTGCAGCTTCCAGGTCGCCATTGTAGGCCGCTTGGGAAAAGCCTTCGAAACTGGCCGAAGCATTCTCGGCCTGAACGCGCTGGTACTCCAGCCATCCCTTGCCACCGCCAACAACCACCAGGCCCAAGACGATACCGCCAATGACGGATTTACCATTTTCCTTCCACCATTTTTTGATGGCTTCAACCTGTTCTTCTTCTGTCTGATAGGTACTCACTCGATTATTCTCCGGTCATTTCCTTTAGGAATTCTGCCAATTCATCATGGTTAACGGAAACCTGCTCCCGATCCTGCCGCAACCATTTTACACCAACATGCTGGTTTTCCAGCTCATCATCACCCAGAATCAGCGCCACTGCGGCACCGCTGCGATCTGCACGCTTGAATTGGGACTTGAAGCTACCGCCGCCACAATTGCACTGCAGTCTGAGCCCAGGCACTTCACTACGCAGCCTTTCCGCCAGTATCAAACCGGCTTGCCTGGCCTTTTCCCCTGCTAGCACCAGATAGGCATGAGGGACTGTGGAGACCCGCGCCTGACTCAGGGTTTCCAGCACCGCCACCAGGCGATCCACGCCCATGGCGAACCCGACTGCCGGTGTGGGCCTGCCGCCCAGTTGCTGTACCAGCCCGTCATAACGACCACCAGCGCAAACCGTGCCCTGAGCGCCCAGAAGATCCGTCACCCACTCAAAGACGGTGCGGGAATAATAGTCCAGCCCCCGCACCAGGCGGGTGTTGATCACATAGTCAATACCGGCAGCATCCAAGCCTTCGGTAATGGCGGAAAAATGCGCCCGGGATTCTTCTCCAAGATCATCCATGAGAGAGGGGGCTGCTGAAATAAGTTCCATCATTTCAGGGTTCTTGGAATCCAGAATACGCAGGGGGTTGCTATTCAGGCGTCGCCGGCTGTCCTCGTCCAATTGATCCCGGTGCTCCTGAAAATACTCCACCAGCCGCGCCCGATAGACCTTGCGCTCGTCGGGCATGCCGAGGGTGTTTATCTGCAGCTCCAGCCCGGGGATACCCAGCTCGCGCCAAAGTCTCACCGTAACCAGGATCACTTCCAGGTCGATATCCGGCCCGGACATGCCGTAGGCCTCCAGGCCAATCTGCTGAAACTGACGATAGCGCCCCTTCTGCGGGCGCTCATGGCGAAACATGGGGCCCTGGTACCACAGACGCTGGATCTGGTTGTGCAGCAAACCATTTTCCATACAGGCCCGCACGCAGCCGGCCGTACCTTCCGGGCGCAGAGTCAGTGAATCTCCATTGTGATCCACGAAGCTATACATCTCCTTTTCCACGATGTCCGTAATTTCACCGATAGAGCGCTTGAACAGCTCGGTCATCTCCAGAATCGGCATGCGGATTTCACGATAGGCGTAGGACTGAAAGACCCGGCGCACGGTATCTTCCAGAAACTGCCATAGAGGAGTTTCGTCCGGCAGGATGTCATGCATCCCCCGGACTGCCTGAATTTTCTTGGCCATTTAGTTGTTCGTTGGGTTGAAGGTTAACTTGGCGACATTGCCTTTGGTGTAGGGCGCAAGGTCAAAAGGTCTGCCATCAATGGTGATGCTGACATTGCGGGCATTGCCCAGCACCATTTTATATGGCGGCTTGCCCTTGAGCTCATATTTATCGCCGGCCTGACGCCTCCCCACCAGCTTGAAACTGCGGCTGCTGTCGCGTACATCAACCCAGCAGTCCCCGCTGAAAGACAACAACACCCGGGGTTGCACGGCAGCCTGCTGCTCATTTTCCCCGGCCGGAGCTGGCGCTTCACTTTCTCCAGAAGAAGCCCCGTTTTCAGTTTCTGTTAGCGGGACTGGTGCATCATCCACCACGACCTCCGGTGATTTTTCCATTGCTTCAGCAGGAGAAGCAACCACCGGCGTTTGCGGAGCAGTTTGCACCGGCGCGGCAACAGCGGCGGGAGCAATCTCCTCCATTTCTACTGCGGGCACCGTCTGTGCAATTGACTCTTCCAGCGCCGATTCTTTGTCCAGATAGGATTTCCACCACAAGCCAAATACCGTGATCAAAGCAATAGCGATCAGCCATGTCGCAAGACGCACCAGGCCATGGCTGCTGTGAATCTCCTTTCGAACCCCCTGTGCAACTGCCGGAGGAACCGAGCAATCTTCCCCTTCCGGGCAAAGCTGCCCGAACTCCTTGAGAACAACCTCCACCGGCGCGCCAACCAGACGTGCAAAGTTTCGGTAATAGCCCCGCACAAACACCCTGGCGGGCAACACCTCGTAGTTCTCTTCTTCCAGGGCATGAACCATGACCCGGCTCAGGTGCAATTGCTCTGCAACCGTTGCAACTTCCATGCCCATCGCTTCACGGGCCTGTTTCAGGCGCTTACCAGGAGACGGCACCAAGCCACCCGGCGATTGGTCGGTTTTCTTTGGAGATTGTCGCCTTTGTACCTTTACCGCTGCCATGATCTACGTTCAGTACCCCAGCTTCTGCGCTTGTTCTGAATCGGGGAATTCGGACTTGAGCAGAAGCTCGTCACTTCTTTCCTGATCCAGGTTTTCCAGCTTGCGCTCGATAAGAATGCTCAGGTAAAGCACTTGCGCCGTTGGCTTTGCCACCTCTCGGTAGCGTTGCAGATAGGCTCTGGCGGAGAAGTATTCTCCCTGTTGGTAACGCAGCTCTGCCATCTGAGACAACGCGGTGGGATACCCGGGATTGCGCTCCAGTGCCCGCAACAGATAGGATTCCGCTCCGGAGGTATTCCCCGCCTTTCCGGCGCAGTAACCTGCATTGGCAAGCGCTACCCATGGGGTCTCATACAGGGGGTTCTTCAATGCCTTGTCGAACAGAGGAGCGGCACGGGGATATTCACCCAGTTTGCACAGATAGCTGCCATATGCGTTCAGTGCATAAGGGTTGCGGTCATCCGCTTCTATCGAACGCTGATAAGCTGCATTGGCGGGACCATTTTCGCCCAGTGTTTCATAAATCAGCGCCAGCACCAGATGGGCGTTGCCGTTATTGGAATCACGCGCCACGGCTTGTTTTGCCTTGCTCAAGGCCGTGCGGTAGTCACCATGTCGCATATATTCATAAGCCAGCTTGACATAGGTGTCTGCCGCCGAGCTGTAGGTCTGCGCCTTTCCCAAATTGCCGGTATTGGGATCATTTTCCTCCCGAACCAGTCCGGTGTTACAGGCCCCCAAAAACATCGACAGCAACAATACCAGTAAATTGCGTTTCATGAAAAAAGCCCCTGTTGTTGCCGCTGGTGTCTGGAAACCGCCGTGCGTCCACTGCGATCCTGCACCTTGCCCACCAGTTGACCACAGGCTGCATCAATATCGTCACCCCGGGTCTTGCGCAACATGGCCATGATCCCAGCCCTCATCAGCTTCTGGCGGAAGGCTTCTATACGCTCCGGTGGCGAAGTTCGATAATCCGTTCCCGGAAAAGGATTGAACGGAATCAGATTGATCTTGGATGGTGTACCTTCCAGCAGGCGTATCAGCGCCCGCGCCTGGGCAATGCTGTCGTTCACTCCATCGAGCATGACATACTCCCAGGTAACCTTGCGGCGCTTGTCATCCCTGACAAACTCACGGCAGGCGGGAATCAGCTCTTCCAGGGGATATTTGCGATTGATCGGAACCAGCTCGTTGCGCAGCTCGTTATCCGGCGCATGCAGGGAAACAGCCAGACTCACATCAGACACCTTCCGCAGCCGATACAGATTGGGCACGATGCCCGAAGTACTGATGGTCACCCGGTACTTGGACAGTAAATAAGCCAGGTCATCCTGCATCAGGTCCATGGCGTCGACCACTGGTTCGAAATTCGCCAGGGGTTCTCCCATACCCATCATCACCACATTGGTAGGCGCCTTGCCCATTCGCCGGGTGGCATGCCAGACCTGCCCGATAATCTCTCCCACAGTGAGATTACGATTGAACCCCTGCCGGGCCGTAGCGCAAAAAGAGCAATTCAGTGCACAGCCCACCTGAGAAGATACACAAACCGTGTTGCGATTACCGTCCGGCAGATAAACCGTTTCGATACGCTGACCGTTGGCCAGTTCCATCACCCACTTGACTGTTCCATCCAGAGACGGCTGTTCCAGCACGATTTTCGGCAACCGCACCTCTGCTTCCATATGCAAGCTTGCGCGCAGTTTCTTGGAAAGATCGGTCATCTGATCGAAATCCGTCACGCCATGCTTGTGAATCCACTTCAACACATTGCGCCCGTGAAACGGCTTGGCGCCAAGGCTTACAAAGTAGTCCTCCATGGCCTTGCGGTTCAGATCCAGCAGATTTACAGGTTTGCCTGTGGTCAATGTGTGTTCCCGGAAAACATCCCAAAAAATGATTATTTATACTAAATATATAGGAAGCAGGCGATTTTACCTTGCATGGCACCTTTCCGCCAATGAATTCATGCCTGTTTGCCCGGCGGGTCTATAATCCTGTTTTTACCCCGACAAGAAAAGAGCCATGCTACTGCAAACAATCACCTTCGGAATCGCCTTTGCCCTTGCCGCAACTGGCCAGTCGCCCATGAAAAATCAGCCACAACAGTACCCCAGCGCCAAAAAGACGGATCAATTCGATATCTATCACGGCGTACGGGTCAGCGATCCGTACCGCTGGCTGGAAAACCTGGATTCAGCGGAAACCAGAGCCTGGGTCGAGGCAGAAAATCAGCTGACCAATGCCTGGCTGGAAAAATTCCCCGAACGTGAGCGCATTCGCAAGCGGCTGACCGAGCTATGGAACTATGAGCGCTATTCTGTGCCCTACAAGAGGGCAGGACGCTATTTCTTCCGCCGCAACGATGGCCTGCAGAACCAGTCTGTAGTCTACACCCAACACAGCTTGCAGGATCAGCCTGAAGTCCTTATCGACCCGAACAAGCTATCAAAAGACGGTACCGTCGCGCTGAAGGACTCCGCCGTCAGTCCTGACGGGAAATATTACGCCTATGCTGTTGCCGAGGCCGGATCAGACTGGACTGAATGGCGCATCAGGGATATCGACACCAAAAAAGATCTGGATGATCATCTGAAGTGGATAAAGTTTTCCGGAGTTTCCTGGGCTGCGGACAGCCGGGGATTTTACTACTCTCGCTATGATGCACCTGAAGGTGACAACCGGTTCAAGGACATCAACTATTTCCCCAAGCTCTACTTCCACCGTCTGGGTGAGTCCCAGGCGCAGGATCAGCTCATTTACCATCGCCCGGATCACAAGGAATGGTCCTTCAACGGCATCGCCACGAAAGATGGAAAGTACCTGCTGATCGAGGTCGGGCGGGGCACAGAGGATAAAAACCTGCTCTACTATCAGGATCTGGAGCACCCACAAAGCAGCATCAAACCCCTCGTTGAAACCTGGCAGGCCAGCTATTCGTATCTGGGAAATCAGGGCTCAAAATTCTGGTTTCTGAGCAATGACAAGGCCCCGCGGGGCAAAATTCTGGAAATCGATCTCAACAATCCCGGCCGGGAACACTGGAAGGAAATGCTGGCCGAATCGAAAGATGCCATTGAAACCGCCAGCATGGTCAACAACAGTTTTATCATCAGCTATCTTCACCATGCCCGGCACAAAATCCTGATCAAGCCGCTCACGGGAAAAGCGCATGAACTGGAGCTGCCGGGCATCGGCAGCGCCGGGGGATTTTACGGCGAGCAAGATGCTACAGAAACCTTCTTTTCCTGGACCAGCTTCAACACTCCGACACGCATCTACCACCTGGATCTCGTCAGCGGGAAGACTACGCTGTTCAAAAAACCAAAGGTCAAGTTCAATCCGGAAGATTATGTTACCCGGCAAGTGTTCTACGACAGCAAGGACGGCACCCGCATACCCATGTTCATCACCCACCACCGCAACCTGAAACGCAATGGTGGCAACCCAACCCTGCTCTATGGCTATGGCGGCTTCAACATCTCTCTGACACCCTATTTTTCCGTCTCCAATCTGGTGTGGATGGAAACCGGAGGCGTCTATGCCGTTCCCAATTTGCGTGGTGGTGGCGAGTATGGGCAGAAATGGCATGAAGCCGGCACCAAAACAAGAAAGCAGAATGTTTTCGACGATTTCATCAGCGCTGCCGAGTGGCTCATCGCCAACAACTACACTTCCTCCAGACACCTGGGTATCAGCGGCGGCAGCAATGGCGGTCTTCTGGTGGCTGCCGTGTTGCTGCAACGGCCCGATCTTTTTGCCGCTGCCGTACCTGCGGTCGGGGTGCTGGATATGCTGCGCTTCAACAAGTTCACCATCGGCTGGGCCTGGGAATCTGACTATGGCTCTCCGGAAAACGAAGCGGAATTCAAGGCGCTGTACGCCTATTCTCCCTACCACAATATCAAACCCGGCATTCAATACCCTGCTACCCTGGTTACCACCGCTGACCATGATGACCGGGTGTATCCCGCACACAGTTTCAAGTTTACCGCTGCACTGCAGGTCGCCCAGGCAAGCACTGATCCCATCCTCATTCGCATCGAAACCCGGGCCGGGCACGGGGCAGGCAAACCCACCAGCAAACGCATCGAGGAAGCCGCCGACAAATTGGCGTTTCTGCGTTATTTCCTGACAGGCGAAGACAGATCACATGAATAGCAATGAAAAAAACCAACCCACCATGAAATGGTCCATGCGCCTGGGCACACTGGCAGGCATTGCTGTATATGTGCATGCCACTTTTCTGATTCTGCTGGTATGGATCGCCCTGAGTTACTGGCGCAGCGAGCAAAGCCTGCAAGCAGTGGTGCAAGGCGTGGGTTTTATTCTGGCGCTGTTTGGCTGCGTGGTTTTACATGAGCTGGGGCACGCACTCACCGCCAGACGCTTCGGCATCAAGACCCGGGACATTACCTTGCTGCCCATCGGCGGCGTGGCCTCATTGGAAAAAATGCCGGATGATCCCAAACAGGAAATTCTTGTCGCCCTGGCCGGCCCTGCGGTAAACATCGTTATCGCCGGGCTGATCTGGCTGTGGCTAAGCCTGCAACAGATAGTGATGCCGGATGAACTGTCATCCATGCTCCAGGGAGGCATGCTACAGCAGTTGCTGGTAGTCAACCTGTTCCTTGCCGGGTTCAACCTGCTGCCGGCCTTCCCCATGGACGGCGGGCGGGTTTTACGCGCCATATTGGCGATGCGCATGGATCGTATCAACGCCACCCGTATGGCCGCCAGCGTCGGCCAGGCCTTTGCCCTGTGGCTGGGCCTGGTTGGCCTGCTGTACAACCCGTTCCTGCTATTCATTGCCCTGTTCGTTTGGATTGGCGCCATGGCCGAAGCCGGCACCGAAGAGATCCGTTCACTGCTGCATGGCACTACCTTGTCACATGCCATCATCACCCATTTTGAAAGCCTCTCGCCCCACGACAGCCTGACCCGCGCCATCCAGCTCACCCTGGATGGCGTACAGAAGGATTTTCCCGTGATGCAGGACCAGGAAATCATCGGCGTCCTGACCCAGGAAGATCTTTTGCGCGGCCTGCATGAACAGGGTGCACTGGCGATGGTACGCGAATACATGCAAACCAATGTCGAGAAAGCCGACATCGACGAACCCCTGGAATCCGTGATGAAACGCCTGCAAACCTGCGGCTGCCGCCTGCTGGCAGTTACCCGGAATGGTCAGCTGGCGGGCATCGTGAATATAGAAAACATTCTGGAGTTGATGCGTATCGAAGCCGCCCTGAAAAAAGGAAGCCGCAGGTTCAAGCCCTGACAGTCCGCGAAAAACGCAGGGAGGGGGTGGTTATGCGAAGCCGGCATCATATGCTGCCGGATTGAAATGCTACACTGGAATCACTGCTTACCGATACCCTCCCCTCACTTCCGTGGCCATCCGATGCTTATTCGTTCAAGCTGTACCCCTGATTGCCGCGCTGGCAATACTGGCGGGCTGTGAAACCCCACCGGAAAAAATCATCGAGGAAAAACCGCCCGCCCCTGCTGCCCCGCAACAGCCGGACCCGCAGCTGATAACCGCCAGGGAAACCATTGGCAAACTCCAGGCAGAAATCGCCAAACTCAAGCAACATTCCGCTGTACAGAAAAGGCACAACCTGGAACTGCAGCTGCAACTGCTTGAGAAACAGTCTGTTGTAGCGCTACTGTTGCAGACTCACAACCAGGCAATCCAGGAAGTGGTGCGCGCCAAAGCACGACTGGGCAGCCGTCACAGCAAAGCCGAAACAGTTGCCAGTCTGGCCGAGCTGAAGTTGAGCCTGAAAAATGCAGAATCAAAAAAAACAGGAGCGCAACCACGCATCCCGCTCCGTGCCAGGCAGTATCTGACCATGGCGGAAGCCGAACTGGAAAAGAGCAATTTTGAAGGCGCTTCCTATCTCATGGATCAGGCACGCCGTTCTCTGGCCTGGATGAAACCAGGAACCGGCATCACCAATCAGGATTCCGCCTTTCCCGTCCCCCTGAAGATGAAGACAAAGGGTCCAGCCAATGTGCGCTCCGGCCCCAACCGAAAGCAGCGGGTGCTGTTTCAGCTCAACGATGGCTCGGAAGTTTCCGCCCTCGATCGAAATGGACTGTGGGTACAAATCAAGACTACTGATGGAAAAACCGGCTGGGTACACTTCAGCCTGTTGAAAACAGATTGAAATGTGTATCTATTGGTGGGAGGCACGTTGAATCAGTTTCTGTTGGGATAGGGGAGGATGTTGCTGTTCATCGGCTCTTCGCCAGCCATTGCAACCCGGTTTCTGCCCCGTTGCTTGGCCATATACATGGCCTTGTCTGCACGGTCGATTAACTGCTCCTGGGTTTCTTCCGGACCGCCAATCTCAGCCACACCGATACTCACGGTGACTTTCAGCAATTTCCCCTGATAGCTGACATGGGACATGGCAATGGCGCTGCACATCCGCTCTGCCACTCCCAGAGCCGTCTTTTTGGTGGTTTCATCCAGCAAAGCAATAAACTCCTCCCCACCATAGCGCCCCACCATGTCCACCTGACGCACCTGCTCATCCAGTACGGTAGCCACATGCCGCAGCACTTCATCCCCGGCCAGATGGCCATGTTGGTCATTGATCTTCTTGAAATGATCGATATCGATCAGCAATATCGAGAAAGCCCGCCGATGACGCCGGTAGCGCGCCAGCATGGCGGCGAACTCTTCCATAATCGCCTTGCGATTCGGCAACCGGGTGAGGCAATCGGTGGTCGTGAGCAACTCCAGTCGCTCACGGCTCTGCTGCAGCTGCACAACCATGTCATTGAATACCCGTGAAGCCAAACCCAGTTCGTCCTTGTGCCGCACCGGGATTTGCACCTCCAGGTCATCCTCCGCCACCCGCCCGGCAGCCTCCGTCAACTCCCGCAAAGGGGAAATAATCCCCCAGGCCAGCCAGTAGGCCAGCAGGCCGATCACGCTCACCAACCCCAGAACGGCCAGCAGTGTAAAGTTGCGCATGCGCTCGATATCGGCAAACAGCGCAGCCCGCCGTTTCTCCATGAGCACAAACCAGGGATATCCAGCCACCTTGGTCAGGGTACCCACCATTGGCTCACCATCGTCGCGCATGTAGGCTGACAACTGACCTGACACTTGAGAGAGTTTCGCGAGATCCAGCCTGCTGCCAGGCACAAACTCCCTGCCCGAAGCTGTGCTGAGCAATACTCTGCCATCCGCATCAACCAGGAACAGCTGCTCTCCGGAGCCTTTTTTCTCACCCGCCATCAGGGCCGTCTGCATCATCTGGATCAGAGAGCGGGTACGAACCTCGGCACCCAGAATACCCAGAGCACCATCACTCCCTGATGAGACCGGCACGCCCAGCAGCAGCACTGGATCCTGGCCGGCTTCATCAACATGGAAATCACCGATAACCCTCTGCTGCGCACTGGCCTGTTTCAGCCAATCACCGGGCAATGCCACAGGTTGGCCATCCGCCGGATCCTGAGCGATGAGAGCACCCTCATTATCGAATACCAGCAGCCGTTGATAGAGTTGATACTGCTTGCGAACCAGCGCCAGGTAGCTGCTCATGTCGGCTATGGGGTCAGATTTGTTCTCTTCCCCGGACTCGGCCTCCATGGGTGGTGGCCGATAATATTCGGCCAGCTCATCCGACAGGAGGTAAGAACTGGAAAAGACACGAATTTCATAGAGCCGCCCTTTCAACCAGAGAGCCAGCTCCCGTTCGACATGGGAAACCGTGCTTTTCAGCTCCTGCTGTGTGTTTTCCAGCAGGGTTTTTTCCGACTGCTGGAAATAGACCCAGCCCAGTCCCAACGACGGCAGCAGGGTGACCAGAACGGCGAACAGCAAAATACGGTTGCGAATGCTCATGAATAATCCCGATTGATACAGTAAATATGGCACGGGCAAAAGCAATCCGTTCACTGACAGCAGCAGAACAGTGGATTGATTCATGTCATGGGAAAAACAGTGGCAGAAAATGTGAACCAGCCCACGAAGCCATGCGTAAAATCCCAGCAGGCACCGACCTCAAGGCCTGTGCCAACTCATCGTTGCGCGGCACGGGGAATGCCGCAGATGACCGGATTTTTCTACAATACCCTGTCCGTCAGATCAGGCTCGCCCAGATGCTGCAAAATACTGGCTCGAGCTGCATCACGCAGCTTTATTGCCGCTTCCCAATCTGCTCTTTCCGGCCACACTGCCGGAAGCACACTGACGCTCAATGCCGCCCGATGAGGAAACCATGAGCTGCCTCGTAGCGCAGAACGGGTGCCACGGATGACCACGGGAACAACGGGCACCCCGGCTTCTGCAGCTACGACAAAGGCCCCCATGTAAAAAGGCAACAAACCCGATGCCCGGCTGAGCGTTCCCTCAGGAAAATAAAGCAGCGGCTGCTCTGCTTTCAATACCTCTTTGCTGCGTTTGGTATCGGCAATGCTCCGTTCCAGGTGAAAGCGTTCCACGAACAGGGCGCCAATCTTATTCAGAAAAATACGGGCGATGGGTTGTTGACGCAATTCCGCCTTGGCTACAAAAGCCAGGTTCACAGGCAAAGCTGCCGCCAATACCACGCCATCCATGTAGCTGGCATGATTGGCCACAACCACACAGGCCTGCCCCACCGGCAGGTTTTCCTGGCCAACAACCTTTATGGGAATGCCCAGCAGGCGCAACAGCAATCGCGCTGCCCAGCGGATCACTCGCCAACGACGCTCTTTCCCTGGCAACAAAGCCACCATCAACCAGACCACGGAAGACAGGATCCAGAATACCGCATGCGCCCAGGCTGCCCAGGCCAGATCCTTGAACTTGCGTCGCAAATAGCGCCAGCGCGGCCCCACCGAAGCCAGCGCCATGCGCACCAGCTGCCAGCCAACTGTTTTGGGGACACGCCCCAGTTCACCTTGCTCGTAGAGCTCCTGCACCACGGAACGGCGCAGCTTGCCACTGGAGGTCTTGAGCACTGTATGTGGCAGCGCAATGATCACTTCATCCGGCGGCATGCCCAGCACATCTGTCGCAGTCTGCATGGCCTTCTGTTGCAGATCCGCCAACACCGGTTTGTCCTGCTCCCGTGATTCCGCCACCAGAATCAATCGCTCAGTGCCGTGTTCCTTGTCCCGGGCGCCAAATAACACCACACAGCCCTTGCGAATACCCGGAATATCTCCAACGGCTTCTTCTGTTTCATATGGGTAGAGATTGCGCCCGCCACGAATGATCAAATCTTTGGCCCGGCTGGTCAGATAGAGATCACCATCTGCGATGTAACCCAGATCACCGGTGTTCAGCCAGCTACCATGCCTGAACAACTCATGGGTGGCAGCCGCATTGCGGTAATAACCACTGGTGGCGGAAGGCCCTTGAAACTCCACATGCCCTTCACGGCGATCCGGCAACTCCTGGCCCGCCGCTTCCACGATGCGAATCTGATACCCATGCAGGGGCTGGCCGCAGGCTACAATTTCCTGGACATCCTCATCATCGGCTTCCGCTGGCAACGCCTCACCCCGGCTCAGCAGAGCATCACTCTGCACCCGGTCGATAACAATTTCTCGGCCCGGGGGAGGAAAGGTCAGCCCCACTGCGGTCTCTGCAAGCCCATACACGGGTGCCATGCAGTTTGCGCCAAACCCGTACCTGGAGAACCGATCGGTAAAGTTTCTCACCGTATTGGGGCTTATCGGTTCTGCGCCATTGAAAGCCATGCGCCAACTGCTCAGATCAAGGCCTTGAATATCCTCTTCTGCAACCTTGCTCAAGCACAGTTCATAGGCAAAGTTGGGAGCCGCAGACAAGGTACCCCGGTGGTGGTGGATGCGCCATAGCCAGCGACTTGGGCGGGCAAGAAATGCCAGGGGCGACATCAGCACCAAAGGCATGGCGTAATACAGGCTGCCCAGCCAGGCGCCAATCAGCCCCATATCATGATACAAAGGAAGCCAGCTGACAAAAACATCGCTGGAAGTAGCCTCTGTCGCCTCCCCCATGGCGCGAATATTTGCAAGCAGGTTGGCATGCGTCAGCACCACCCCCTTGGGCTGTCCGGTGCTGCCGGAGGTATATTGCAGAAACGCCGTATCATCAGGCTGCACTTGTACCGGAAGAAACCCGGCATCGGCCTCCCGCAGTTGAGCAGGCGTAACTACCGCTTTCAGAGAATCCACATGGGCGCGCAACAAACCTGCCACCACCCGTGCCTCAGGAACGGTTATCAGCAACCGTGACCGGGCATTGTCCAGAATACGCACATGTCGGCGCAGATGATCCTCTAATTGAGATGGACGGGTCGGGGGATAAATGGGCACTGGTACGGCACCCGCCAAGAGGATGCCGAAAAAGCTGAAAAGATAGTCCCGACTGGTAGGCAGCATTATGGCCACAGCATCCCCCCGGGACAGCCCCTGCTTTTGCAAACCCGCTGCCATAGCCTCGGCGCCCTGTAACAACTCTATGTAGCTGATTTGCTCTGGCTCTTCCGTTTCTCCATAGAAATAGATATGGGTGCGCTCAGCATGTTCCTGAACATGCCATTGCAACATTTCATTGAGAGTTTCTGCCTTGTAAGGCACGCTCGCAAGATCCTCGGCGGCAGCCGGTAGCGGCACCTGCTGCCTTTCCTCCGGGGAAGTGCGGCTCGCAGCCTGGATAGCCCGCAACAAATCACGCGGGGTTTCGGCTGTGGACAGGAGTTGTTCGGGAAGGCCAATGCCAAATTCGCGCTCGATGCGCAGCATAAGCTCCACCCGTGACAGACTATCAAAGCCCAGATCATGTGCCAAAGCACTATCGAGCTCTACCGGAATTGTCCTCTGCATTCGAGGATGCAACTCTTGGGAAAGGGTAGAAATAATCTCCAGGAGGTGCGGCTGATCACCAGGGTCTTTTTGCTCTTTCCCCTCTTTTGACTGCGCATTCATACTCCTGCTCCTCGTCTTATGGTTAAGAGTAGCGTGAAGAAGTCAAGTTTGCCATATTTATAGGAAGCCCTGAGCAAGCATCTCCTCAGCAAAGCCAGAGAATGCTTGCTGCTGTGTTGTACCCGCTTGAAAGGGGGCGGCCCTTCCTACGCGAGTACAGCTTGCATCTGGCCACATTGTGGCTCACTGAAAGGGCCTTTAATTCCGACGCAATACACTCATGTGACGAAAATCAAATTATTCGGGGTGACCTTAACAGGATGTTGAAAAAACCCTCCATGGCTTTTTTCCACTCGGAAAGACAAAAACGCAATTTTGTCTTTCCTCCATGTTCAATGACTATAGATCATTGAACATGGCCACACGTCCTTGTGCGGCGTACAGGCTGTTGAAAAAACAGCGTTTTTCAACAACCTGTTAAGTTATCCCGCTCCTCGTCGATACTGTATGTCGTAAGGTTTTGGGAGCCGGCCACACCATTGCAGAAACCGGGCTCGCCTGATTTGATCAGCCATCTGACTTGAGATTATCCCAACAAATCCATGTCCGACATCGATACTTATGAAACCTGATATTTTGATCATTACCATCGTGCATAAGATGCTTTTTTGATCATGGCCTGAAACCAGAGAAACAAACAGTTCACATCTATGTTTTATGGAAAAAATTCGTCTTTCAGTCACTCACGCAGCCAGGGATAAATGAAGTGGACAAGAAAATATCATTGCCAGAATTAAGGAAAAATGCTCGTATCTCCTTATGTGTCGAGTACAATCTAACGCTTGATGACCAACACTATGTTGGCGACACGGGGGATATTAGTTTGGGTGGCGCTTCCTTGAAAACCAGCATGCCTCCGCTGACCACAGATCAGGCGCTCAAGGGAGGAAAGATATCACTGTCCCTGGGGCCAGACGTTCTGACGATAAACTGCATGATAGTTTATGTTGGCAACTCAAACACACCGGGTTTTTCCAAGACAGGAATCACTTTTAAGAACCTATCTGATGAGGATAGAAGCAAGCTGTTAAAGTTCATGATACAGCATCTTTGAGCTCTGTCTGCCGCCAGTGTACTGCATCAGAATTAAAGGAGTTTTATTCCAATGCAGTACACTAGCTTTTTCAAGCTATATAACCAGAGGTAAAACACTTGGAACTATATAACAAAAACGAGCATATCTGTGTGGTATTCCGGGATCTAGTGCAGGGTGAGGCAGTGCAATCCAACCAGTTTTTTATCTATGACCACAACCATGCAGCCCTGATCGACCCTGGTGGCGAGCTGACCTATACAGCTCTGTTTATGGCGCTCAGTGAATACATCAATGTAAGAACGCTGGACTATGTGGTCGCTTCTCATCAGGATCCGGATATCGTAGCTTCGATCAACAAGTGGATGATGGGCACTGACTGCAAAGTAGTAGTTCCTGAGTTATGGGAGAAGTTCATCCCTCATTTCACCAGACCGGGGAAAACCGAAGGACGCTTGATCCCAATGCCCGACCAGGGCATCAGCCTTGCACTTGGCGACATCAAGCTAAAAGCCATACCTGCCCACTTCATGCATGCAGAAGGCAACTTTCAGTTTTACGACCCTATCAGTAAAATACTTTTTTCCGGCGATCTTGGAGCCAACATGGGCCCCGCAGAAAACCTGGACAAACCGGTTAATAAGCTGTCTGAGATCCTACCCTATATGGAGGGCTTCCATAAGCGCTACATCAATGGGAACAAGGTTTGCCGCCTATGGGCCAACATGATTCGGGAGCTTGAAATATCCATGATCGTGCCCCAGCATGGGCGGGCATTCAAAGGCAAGGCGATACCCGAATTTATCAGCTGGATTGAACAACTGGAATGTGGCGTAGATCTAATGACCCAGGACAACTACCGCATCCCCTGGTGAGCACCCGGGCAGTAGTGTACTGCCCGGATATTTCATCCAGTTACCAAAAAATAAAGATTAAGCGGTTGTTATTTATGGATATTATTGGAATATTAGCAAAGTACAAAGTGTAACCGGGTCACGGCTTGCGTCCGCCCTCGCACTCCTGAGTGAAACATCCGGC
>JAMOLT010000007.1 GCA_027068915.1 Sedimenticola sp.
CGGAACGCAGAATGCCTTCAACGTCGATCTTCGCCATGAGGTCCATGGCATAGATGTCGTACCAGGCGGGCATCACATAGCCGTTGTTGACGCTCACCGGCATGGCGGGCGCATTGGGAAACACGAAGCGCACCCGCTTTTCTTCCGGCAGGCGCAGCCCCGGCACGATGGGGACGAAATCGTTGCCGTCGGCGCCCAGGCCATGGAGCCAGATCACCGTGTATTCCGCATTGCCTTGGGGGTTGATTTCGATACAGGGTGGATATTCCATAAACATATACGCGCAGAAAAAACGCTATACTAGCAAGCCCTGAAGAAAAACGACGGAAACAGGCCCATGAATTCACGTCTCCTGCTGTTGATCAGCGTCGTGTTGCTGCTTCTGGCGCTTGGCGGCTGCGGCAACAAGGGCCCCCTGTATACCCCGGAACCCGAACAAAAAAGCAACTAGATGGATCATTTCAACTACAAGAACGGCCAGCTCCATGCCGAAGATGTTTCCCTGAAGCGCATCGCCTCCACCCACGGCACACCCTGCTATGTGTACTCCCGCGCCACCCTGGAGCGTCACTGGCATGCCTTTGACGATGCCTTCAGCCAGCACCCGCATCTGGTGTGTTATGCGGTAAAGGCCAATTCCAATCTGGCGGTGCTGGATATCCTGGCACGCCTGGGCTCCGGTTTCGATATCGTCTCCATGGGCGAGCTGGAGCGGGTGATCAAGGCCGGCGGAAAAGCCGGCAAGACCGTGTTTTCCGGCGTGGGCAAGCGCGCTGACGAGATGCAACACGCCCTGGAGCTGGGCATTCGCTGCTTCAATGTCGAATCCGAACCGGAGCTGGAGCGCCTTTCCCAGGTCGCCACGGGCATGGGCGTAGAGGCTCCCGTGGCCCTGCGCGTGAACCCGGATGTGGACGCCCAGACCCATCCCTATATTTCCACCGGCCTGAAGGAAAACAAGTTTGGCGTACCCGTCGATACGGCAGTGGAGCTGTACAAGAAAGCCGCCCGGCTGCCGGGGCTGAAAATCTCCGGCATCGACTGCCACATCGGTTCCCAGCTCACCGAGCTGTCGCCGTTTCTGGACGCCCTGGACCGGATATTGCTGCTGGTGGACAAGCTGTCCGCCCTGGGTATCTCCATTGATCACCTGGACGTGGGCGGCGGCCTGGGGGTTCCCTATCAGGGGGAAAACCCGCCTTCGCCGGCGGAATACGCCCAGGCCATTTCCGGCCGTCTGCAGGGCAAGCCCTATGAAATCTTCATGGAACCGGGACGCGCCATCGCCGCCAATGCGGGCGTTTTGCTGACCCGGGTGGAATACCTCAAGCCCACCGCGGAAAAGGATTTCGCCATTGTGGATGCCGCCATGAACGACCTGGTTCGCCCGGCGCTGTACCAGAGCTGGCAGGAAATCATTCCCGTGGACAACAATCATGGTGGAAGAGACGGACGTTACGACATCGTCGGCCCGGTATGTGAGACCGGCGATTTCCTCGGCAAGAAACGGCAGTTGAGCCTGTCCCCCGGTGATCTGCTGGCGGTGCGCTCCGCCGGCGCCTATGGCTTCGTCATGGCCTCCAACTACAACAGCCGCCCCCGGCCCGCCGAGGTAATGGTGGATGGGGCTGACATGTATCTCGTTCGGGAAAGGGAAACCCTGGCCGAGCTCTACCGCGGGGAGCACCTGATCCCATGAAGCGCATCCCCGAAGCCGAAGAACTGATGGATCAGCAGGATCAGGCGCTGGCCTATGCCGAAGCGGATTTTTCCACCTCCAACACCCTGTTCATCGAGCTGTTCGAGGCGCTGCATCCCGGCGAGTTTGGCGGAACGGCGCTGGATCTTGGCTGTGGCCCCGCAGACATCCCCATCCGCTTCGCCCGCCGCTATTCCCAGGCGCAGATCGACGCCCTGGACGGCGCCCGGGCCATGCTGGATCTCGCGCAAGCCGCCATCGATGACAATGGCATGGCGCAGCGCATCCACTTGCACTGCCAGCATCTTCCCGCCTCCGGCCTGGCGCAAGAGTATGACACCCTGCTCTCCAACAGCCTGCTGCATCATCTGCACAACCCTCAGGATCTGTGGGAGACCATATACAGCTGCGCCCGACCCGGTGCCACCGTGCTGGTGATGGATTTGCTGCGCCCCGAATCCCCCCGGCAGGTAGACAAACTGGTGGTGGAATACGCCAGCGATGCTCCCGAAGTATTGCGCAGGGATTTCGAGGCCTCCCTGTACGCCGCCTACACCCTCGAAGAAGTACGCGAGCAACTGGCCACCGCATCCCTGCCGGGGCTGGAGGTTGCCCAGGTCAGCGACCGGCACCTGGTGATTCGCGGCAGGCTGGGTGGGATGCCATGAAACTGCAGTTCAGCAAAATGCAGGGGCTGGGCAACGACTTCGTGGTGTTTGACGCCATCCACCAAACAGTTCAGTTGAGCACGCAGCAACTGCGCTTTCTGGCAAACCGGCGCTTTGGTGTGGGCTGCGACCAGATCCTGCTGGTGGAGCCTCCCCGGTCGGAAGACACCGATTTCTATTACCGCATCTTCAACGCCGATGGTGCCGAAGTCGAACAGTGTGGCAACGGCGCCCGCTGCTTCGCCCGTTTCGTCCGGGACAAGGGTTTAAGCCATCAAGACATGATCCGGGTAGGAACGGCCAGCGGCAATATCGAGCTGTTTCTGCAGGAAGACGGGCAAGTGCGAGTCAATATGGCTGCCCCCGAACTGCAACCCCGGGCAATACCTTTCATTGCAGAGCAGCAACAGACCGTATATGACATCATGGTAAGCGGAAAAAGCTGGCAGATCAGCGCCGTATCCATGGGCAATCCCCATGCTGTGCTGGTCGTCGATGATGTGGAGCAGGCGCCGGTGGAAACCTTGGGGCCAGCCCTGGAACAGCATGAGCGCTTTCCCCAACGCGTGAATGCAGGCTTTATGGCGGTGCGTTCACCCACAGAAATCGACCTGCGGGTATACGAACGCGGCACGGGAGAAACCCTGGCCTGCGGCAGCGGCGCTTGCGCGGCAGTGGTTGCCGGGCGATTGCGCGGCCTGCTCGAGGAACAGGTAAAGGTGCACCTTCACGGCGGCGATCTTGTGGTAAGCTGGGCGGGTGGGCAATCTCCAGTATGGATGAGCGGCCCCGCAATAGGGATTTTTGAAGGAACGATAGCATTATGAGCAGCAATATCGACCGGGAATTTGAACAGCAGATTTGTGACTATCTGCTGTATCACCCTAGCTTCTTTTTACGTCACACCGACATACTCAATGACCTGCGTGTGCCGCATAAAACCGGTGGTGCCGTTTCTTTGCTTGAGCACAAAATCCGCATGCTCCAGGACAAGGCAGAAGCCTACCAGAAGCAGCTGCAGGAGCTGCTCACAGTCGCCCGCGACAATGAACAGCTCAACCAGCGCCTGCACCGGCTGACGCTGAACCTGATCGAGGCGGAAAGCCGGGAAGACATCCTCGCCATCCTGCAGGATGAATTGCGTGAGCGCTTCAATGCCGATGCCGTGGAGCTCAAGCTGTTTTCCACCCGCGAGCTGGAAGAAGCCCGGGTCAGTGAGTCGGGGCTGGCCCTGTTTCGCACCTTTATGGACATCGACAAGCCCACCTGCGGCCCCCTCAAGGCAGACAAGCTCAAAACCCTGTTTGGCAACCAGGCCGGAGAAGAAGGCTCCGCCGCCCTCATCCCCATCCGCACCAGCGACCTTTCCGGCATCCTGGCCATTGGCAGCCAGGATCGGGAACGCTTCCACTCCGGCAAGAGCGTGGACTTCCTGGTGCGCCTGGGAGAACTGGTCAGCCTTAGCCTGCAGGCCATGGATTCCCGCGAAACACCATGAGCACTGCCGCCACCAGCGACCCACTGGTGGAAAAATTCCTGCAGCACCTCGCCCTGGAAAGGCGGCTGTCGCCCCGCACCATCGACGCCTATCGCCGGGATCTGGCAGATTTTCTCAAGTGGCGCCCGGACCAAGGCCGACTGGACTGGAGCAAGCTGCATCAGTCGGAAATACGCAGCTACGCCGCCCAACGCCACCGCCAGGGGCTTTCCGCAAAAAGCCTGCAGCGCCGACTGGCGGCCCTGCGGTCATTTTTCCGCTTCCTGAACAGGGAAGGACTTGGCCAGCAAAATCCCGCTATCGGGGTTCGTGCGCCCAAGGTAAAACGCAAACTGCCCGCCACCCTGGATGTGGACCAGCTCGGCCATTTGCTCGAACTGCCCGGCGAAACACCCCTGGATCTGCGCGATCAGGCAATCATGGAGCTGCTGTATTCTTCCGGCCTGCGCCTGGCGGAGCTGGTCTCCATCGACCTTCACAACCTTGACCACAATGACGCCATGCTGGAAGTGACCGGCAAAGGTAACAAAACCCGCCGCCTTCCGGTTGGCCGCAAGGCGCTGGAAGCTGTCGATCAATGGTTAAAGGTACGCGGAGAGCTTGCCAACGCTGGTGAAATAGCGCTATTCGTCAGCCAGCGCGGTGGCCGCCTGAGTGCCCGGTCGGTGCAAAGCCGTCTGGCTCTGCGCGCCAGAGAGCAAGGCTCCCCCCGCCATGTGCATCCCCACATGCTGCGCCATTCCTTTGCCAGCCACCTGCTGGAATCTTCCGGTGATTTACGCGCCGTGCAGGAACTACTGGGTCATACCGATATCAGCACCACCCAGATCTACACCCACCTGGATTTCCAACACCTGGCGGAAGTCTACGACCAGGCCCATCCCCGGGCGCGGAAGAAGAAATAGCCACCACAGTCAAATTCAACAATTACCCTGCAAAACCAAATTTATTGTCTATATTTAAAGTAGTCAATCTGGACTGAAGTTGGATCCACGATTCGAAAGGAAGTAGGAAATGAACATTATTTGCTGCAGATTCAGGCAAGTATCATTTTATTCTATTGGTGCACTCAGCACCCCGTGGACGCACCCCCTGTTTCGGCAAATACTCTGGCGGATTACTTCTCGGTTCAGGTTCTTCATTGCATAAGGAGGTTCACAATGTTTCGCAAGCTAGCTTTGATTTTTTTCCTGTCCATGTTCTTGGGCATTACAGCAACTCATGCCGCTACCACTGTGGTTACACCGGGGATAGGCACATTGAAAACTGCCGTTGATGCCGCAGCGGAAGGAGATATCTTGTTACTACAAACCGGCAACTACAACCTGAATGCGAATATAAATGTGGCTGTAGGCATTACCATTCGCCCGGAAGACAATACCCACCAGCCACGCATTATCTTGAACAATTACAACATTCTACTCAACCACACCGCCGGCTCCACCACCTTGCAGAAGCTGGAGGTCATAGGAGCTGGCCAGGTATATACTTCCAATGCCAAGGCGATCAATATCCTGGAGAACAACTTTACAGACACGCGTCTGAACTTCTACAACATTTCCAGCTTTTGCTATTTCATCGGCAACCATGCCCAGCGCTCAGCAGGTGCCACCAGTGGCTTCGACGTTACCCTGGGCGCCAGCTGCTATGTTGCGGGTAACACCTTTGAAAAAACACACACTTTTACCACTTATTCCGGTTATTTCATCGGTAACAAAGTGAGCACCAGCCACGCTCAAAATGTTGCCATGAATCTCTATACCGCCTATGTTATCGGTAATGAATTCATCCGCGACCTGGATACAAACCCGCCCACCTACGCAAACTCCGACTATAATTTAGCCGTCTTCAATGCACCCACGCAAAGCGGCCTGACCGGCAAATGGCCATTAATCAGCAACAACATTTTCAGGGTGATTGGCGCCCTGGGCAGCGCTCCTGGCAGCCCGATAAAAGACATGGTAGCAGTGAATCTGGCCACCAGCAGCCAATTGCACAACAATATCATTGACTACGCAGCCTTCCAGTGGAGCACAGGTGGTGACCATGGAATGATCTATGTAGGCAGCAACTCCACCGTTCAGGGCAATATTGTGATCAATGGCAGCAACAACGGTATGCCTGCCATTACTTTCATCAATGATACCGAGCGCACCCAAAGCGACGCCTCCTACAATGATTGCTTCAACAACGCCGGAAACTGTGGCTCTACCGATGGCAACATCAGTATCGATCCCGACTTTGTCGATTTCATTGATTACGTTCTTTCTCCGGGCTCATCACCTGCCATTGATGCCGGCCCGGCCAATGAACACCTCAATGATCTGGACGGCAGCCGCAATGACATGGGCGTTCATGGCGGCCCTCATCCCATCAGCCAATACAGGAACCAGCTGAACCCGGCAGCGACGGCGCCTTTCGTATATCCGGTATTCAAAGATATCCAGACCCTCTCCGGGGCACAGGTCGAAGTAACTGCCATCGGCGTGGCACGCTTCAAGTAATTCACGAATACGAGGAGCAACGATCATGTGTATTCATCAACAACTCAGGAGCCTGAAGAAAGGGGTGCTATGCAGCTCGCTGGCAATATTATGCGGGCCATTGCTGGCAGCCGAGCCGGTAAAAATCCAGGCGGCGGAGGTCTTTTTCGACGCCGACCCCGGCCAGGGCAATGGTGAGGTGCTGACGCTTGCCTCACTCAGCAACGAGCCTGTGATCCAGATCGGCGTTAGCGGCGCACTAAACAAGCCCACAGCAGCAGGCACCCACAGCCTGGCAATGCGCTTTCAGGATGATGGCGGTCAATGGTCCGACCCGGTAAAAATCGGCTTTGCGGTTTACTCCACGGCAACCGCCAGCAGCAACAACGTGAAAGCCATGGAGGCCTTTATCGACGCCGACCCCGGCCAGGGCTCAGGAACAGCCTTCAGCGGCATCGGCGGCGACAATCTGGCAGAGCAACCCCCGGTGGTTCGCTTGGCGAAAAGCGGACTCGGCGCTGGCACCCATGTACTCTCGGTGCGCACCCAGGACAGCCAGAACCAGTGGTCAGCCCCGGCGCAGATCAGTTTCCCCATTTACCAGCCACCCGCCACGGTACCCAACCGAATTGCCGCAATGGAGGGATTCATCGGCCACCCACCACCCTCTCCTGGTGGTGGAACCGCCTTCAGCGGAGTATTCGATGAGGTACTGGAACGATCCACTGGCTATGTAAGCATGCTCAACCTGCCTCAGGGCTCCCATCCTTATGGCGCCCGGGTACGCGACGCTGAAGGGGAATGGTCCAGCGTCATAACCATGGCATTCGACTATATTGACAGCGATGGGGATGGAATACCCGATGCCTATGAAGATGCGATGGGCATGGACAAAAATGATCCATCCGACGCAAACAGCGACAGCGATGATGACAAGTTCAGCGCTCTGGATGAATGGCTGTTCGATACCGATCCCCACAAGTATTTCGACCAACCCACTGGCGACCCCGGCTGCAGCAGCGGACCGGATAATGTGGTGCTACCCAACAGTTTCGCCCCAGGCAAATACCTGTGCATCGGCAATCTGAGCATCAGCACCAATGGCGCCACAAGCATTCAGGATGGTGCCTATCTGTACCTGCGTGCGCCAGCGGTCAACCTCAACCAACAGTTGCAAGTAGAGGATGGCGGCAGAATGCGCACCAGAACCAGTGATCTGATTCCCTAACCCGGATGTTTCACTCAGGAGTCCGATGATCGTACTGAGATTGCCGTTCAGAGGCGGATTTCCGATTGAATCAATAGCCTAAGCTATTGATGATTGAGGAGATACCATCTCTGGGCGGCAAGATCAGTGCGAGGGCGGACTCAACCTGTAGCTCGGTTACACTTTGTACTTTGCTAATATTTCAATAATATCCATAGATAACACGCGCTTAACTTTATTTCTCGGTGACTGGGTGAAATATCCGGCTAAGCTACCAGCTTCCTGCAGCAGGCATTTTTCCACCCCCAGACGATAACGATTTTGGGCTGATTTCAACAAGCCCAACCAACCACCGTCCTGTAAAAAAGCGAAACCTGACATTCCTCAGTGTAATATCCACATTTGTTTGATTTGGGTCAAAAACCCCATGCAACACTATATCTTGTGGGTGATAGTATTTCATGGCACAACATAATGAGACTAATACAAAGAGGTTTTCATGCCCACTCCTGCCACGGTTGCCACCCTGCCCGTCAGTCTGCACAAACGCAACGGTCGCATTGCTGCATTCGACTCGGCAAAGATCCTATCCGCTATCCGCCGCGCTGGGGAGGCCAGCGGCGAGTTTGACCAGACCGAAGCGCAGCTGCTCACCACCCAGGTCATCAAGATTCTCGCGCATCTTCCCGAACCCGTTCCCGAGGTTGAGCGCATCCAGGACATCGTTGAGCAGGTTCTGATCTCCGCCAACCACTTCGCCACCGCACGCGCCTATATCGTGTACCGCGAGCAGCACCGGCGCCAGCGTGAAGACAAGAAAACCCTGGTGGATGTCGCTGCATCGATCAACGAGTATTTGGATCGCGCAGACTGGCGAGTAAGTGCCAATGCCAATCAGGGCTACTCATTGGGGGGCTTGATCCTCAACACCTCCGGCAAGGTCATCGCCAACTACTGGCTGAATCATGTGTATCCACCAGAGGTCGGACAGGCCCACCGCAATGCAGATCTGCATATTCACGATCTGGACATGCTGGCCGGTTACTGCGCCGGGTGGTCCTTGCGCACCCTGCTGCACGAAGGGCTAAACGGCGTGCCGGGCAAGGTGGAGGCCGGGCCGCCGAGGCATATGTCCTCGGCAGTGGGGCAGATCGTCAACTTCCTCGGCACCTTGCAGAACGAATGGGCAGGCGCCCAGGCGTTCAGCTCCTTCGACACGTATATGGCGCCCTTTGTACGCAAGGACGAACTGAGCTATGCCGAAGTACGGCAATCGATTCAGGAATTGATTTACAACCTCAATGTGCCCTCCCGCTGGGGCACGCAGACCCCTTTCACCAACCTGACCTTTGACTGGGTCTGCCCCGAAGATCTGCGTAATCAGGTTCCCGTTGTCGGGGGAGAGGAAATGCCCTTCACCTACGGCGAGCTGCAATACGAGATGGATCTGATCAACCGTGCCTACATCGAGGTGATGACCGCCGGAGACGCCAAGGGACGGGTATTCACCTTTCCCATCCCCACCTACAATATCACCCCGGATTTTCCCTGGGAAAGCGAAAACGCCGAGCTGCTGTTCGCCATGACGGCGAAATACGGCCTGCCCTATTTCCAGAACTTCCTCAATTCTGAACTCACGCCCAACATGGTGCGCTCCATGTGCTGCCGCCTGCAACTGGATCTGCGCGAGCTGCTCAAGCGCGGCAACGGACTGTTCGGCTCCGCCGAGCAAACCGGCTCCCTGGGTGTGGTGACCATCAACTGCGCCCGCCTGGGGCATCTCTACCAGGGGGACGAAACCACCTTGATGGCACATCTGGATGAACTGCTGAATCTGGCCCGCAACAGTCTGGAGATCAAACGCAAGATCATTCAGCGGCATATGGATGCCGGACTGTTCCCCTATACCAAGCGCTATCTGGGCACCCTGCGCAACCATTTTTCCACCATCGGTGTGAATGGCATCAATGAAATGATCCGCAATTTCAGCCGGGATGCACATGACATCACGGACGACTGGGGCAGCCGGTTCGCAGAGCAGTTTCTCGATCATATCCGCAGCCGCATGCTGGAATTCCAGGAAACCACCGGCAACATGTACAACCTGGAAGCCACCCCGGCGGAAGGCACCACCTACCGCTTTGCCAAGGAAGACCGCAAGCGTTGGCCAGATATCCTGCAGGCGGGCACCGATGAAAAGCCCTACTACACCAACAGCTCCCAGCTGCCGGTGGGCTATACCGACGACCCCTTCGAAGCCCTGGTGAAGCAGGAAACCCTGCAAAGCAAGTACACCGGCGGCACCGTGCTGCATCTGTACATGAGCGAACGGCTGTCCAGCGCCGAGACCTGCAAACGCCTGGTGCGGCGCTCCCTGGGGAGCTTCCGCCTGCCCTATATCACCATTACACCCACGTTTTCCATCTGTCCGGAGCACGGCTATCTGGATGGAGAGCACGAATTCTGCCCTCGCTGCGACGAGGAACTGCTACAGAAAAAACCCCTACAGGAGAACAGCCATGTCTGACCAGAACATCCCACTCAAAGACGAAGAACGCACCCGCTGCGAAATCTGGACCCGGGTGATGGGTTATCACCGCCCGGTAACTTCTTTCAACCCCGGCAAGCAATCCGAATACAGCGAACGCAGGAACTTTGAAGAATGCCGCATGCCTTGCGAATAGGCGGTTTCGTTCCCTTCACCAGCATCGATTATCCGCAGCACCTGTCCGCTGTCGTATTCTGCCAGGGTTGCCCCTGGCGCTGCGGCTATTGCCACAACCAGCACCTGCTGACTTCCCGGTCAACAGAGCTGCTGGACTGGCGCGACATCCTGAAAAAACTGCACCAACGCCAGGGGCTCCTGGATGCAGTGGTTTTCAGTGGCGGAGAGCCCACCCTGCAAAAATCGCTGTACGATGCCATGGAACAGGTCAGGGCCATGGGCTTCAAGGTTGGCTTGCATACCGCCGGCTGCTACCCGGATCGTCTGAAAATCCTGCTGCCCCTGGTGGACTGGGTGGGGCTGGACATCAAGGATCTGCCGGAAAACTACCCCGCACTTACAGGAGCAGGTGGCAGCGGCAATCAAGCCTGGGATAGCCTGGATATCCTGCTAAACGCTGACATTCCGCTGCAGGTACGCACCACCATGCACCCCGGCATGGAAAAAGAGCAGATAGCCCGGTTGTGCACAAATCTCTCCCGGATGGGGGTGACAGATCACAGCCTGCAAGCCTGCCGTTGACCGGGGCGTTTCAGCGGCCTTTATTCGAATCCGTCTGCGAACAACCCCTGTCCCACGGTGGAAAAGTAACCCCGGCGACTCCATACTCCTTCCCTTCCCCCGCCGTAGGCCTTTATCCACCACACTAGGTTTTGCTCCCAGGGAAGATTTTCAGGCAGGACAAACCGGCACGGTTCGCCCGGGCTTTCACAACCAGCATCCAAGGTGGTGATGCCGGACACGCCATAGCTGCTGTCCCAGTCGGGCTCGCCATCGGCCAGTAGCGGTCGGATCTGCAGAAAATAAGATTGTGCTGTCACAACAGGCTCCCATGCAAACAGCGGGGAACGCGGGTTGATCCGCTGGTGCTTCACCGGCTGCTGCAGTACGCTGGCCGGCAGTTCCTGATCATACTCCGCACAGTGGCTGCGTCGTGGGTTGCCGGGAATATCACAGGGGTAGTCGTAGCTGATGCCGGGGATGGGGCGAGGGGCATCGGTGGAAACCAGATCGGGCAGCACTCCCATTTCGATCTGCGCAGCAATGCCATTCCCCAGTGACTGCCGCCAACCTTCCATATTGCCGTTGAAAGTATAGTCCGCCAGAGCTTCCACGATCCGGAACACACCATAGTCATCCATGGCGTCAAATACGCCATAGCCGCCACCAGTGCCCGGCACAGCATGATTGGCACTGTAGTCATAACCGTTGATGCTGGCAGAACGCAGGGTGATGTATTCCTTTTCCGCATCCGCGATGGGCAGGCTTTCAAATTGCTGGATATAGGTGCGCAGATCCGTGGTCAGATCATCTTCGTAAGTCTGCACAATCAGTTTTATATCGCGGGGATAATCCGCCAGCATGGCATCGGAAATATCGAAATCAATCCATGGCGCAGAAGAAAATATGAATGCGCCACTACTTCCCCAACCCCGGTTGCGAACCAGATCATAAGCAACGGAGGTCAACAGGCCCGCTCCTGACGAATGGCCCATGAGACCAATCCTGCTGGTATCAATCAGGGCAGGGTAACGTGCGGCCGCCTCGGCAAAAGCACTGTTCAGTTGCGCACCGATCAGCCCGACATTTTCCACATAATCATCACATACGGCAGTGTATCCCTTGCTGGCGAGAAAGCGCAGAAGCTCTCCATAACCTTCGCAGCTCACATTCCAGCCCGGTGCGAAAAAGATACTGGCGGCAGGGGCGAGAACAGCTTCCGGGTGATAGATGCTGATCTGATTGTCATACCCCTGCGTATTGAAGGAGAAAACCGTGGGCGGCGCAACGACCTGGCTTCCCCAGCTTCCGTAACCGGATGATGGTGATGCTATCGGCCCCAGGTGTGTGGCAGCCATCGGACTTGCTGCCCAGCCCAGCAGGAGGAGCGCTATGGGGAATAGTCTTATCTTGTTGTTTTGCTTCATGGCGACAATTGTATTGCGGGGGTGAACACTAGTGTACTGCAGAAGCCAGGGGCGGATACACGAATATGGATGATGAGCCCCTGACCACCCTGGAGTTTCTATGCCAGCCCTTCGCGAATCAGGTAAAATCAGCAGTTTCCCAATAGCGGATTCAGCACAGTGGAACAGTTCAGAGGCACGACCATTCTTTCCGTACGGCGTAATGGCATGGTAGTCATTGGCGGCGACGGCCAGGTATCCATGGGCAACACCGTGATGAAAGGCAATGCCCGCAAGGTGCGGCGGCTGTACAAAAAGCAGGTGATTGCGGGTTTTGCCGGAGCAACCGCCGATGCCTTCACCCTGTTTGAGCGCTTCGAGGGCAAGCTGGAGAAGCACTCCGGCCATCTGCTGCGCGCCGCCGTAGAGCTGGCCAAGGACTGGCGCACCGACCGCATGCTGCGCCGCCTGGAAGCCCTGCTTTGCGTAGCAGACAAGGAGGCCTCCCTGATCCTTACCGGCAACGGTGACGTAATTGAGCCCGAGAACGACCTCATGGCTATCGGTTCCGGTGGCCCCTTTGCCCAATCTGCCGCCCTGGCGCTGCTGGAGAACACCGAGCTTTCCGCCCGGGAGATCGTGGAAAAGGGCCTGGCCATCGCCGCTGACATCTGCGTCTACACCAACCACAACCGCGTCATCGAAGAACTGGAAACCAAATAATGTCTCAAATCACCCCCCAGGAAATCGTAAAGGAACTCGATAAACATATTATCGGACAGGATCAGGCCAAGCGCGCTGTGGCCATCGCCCTGCGCAATCGCTGGCGGCGCACCCGCGTGGATGAAGAGCTGCGCGACGAGATCACGCCCAAGAACATTCTCATGATCGGCCCCACCGGTGTGGGAAAAACCGAGATTGCCCGCCGTCTTGCCCGCCTCGCCAATGCGCCTTTCCTCAAGGTGGAAGCCACCAAATTTACCGAAGTGGGCTATGTGGGCCGCGAAGTGGATTCCATCATCCGCGACCTGGCAGATGCCGCGGTGAACATGGTCAAGGAGCAAGAGCTGATCAAAGTGCAGGATGAAGCCGCCATTGCCGCAGAAGACCGGATACTGGATATCCTGCTCCCCCCCCCCAGAACCAGCGGCTGGGAGGAAGACGCCAATCCGGAGCCGGCGCCAGCATCAGCCACCCGCGAGAAATTCCGCAGCAAACTGCGCAATGGTGATCTCGATGACAAGGAAATCGAGGTGGATCTGAGCGAAAACCCCATCGGCGTGGAAATCATGGCCCCTCCCGGCATGGAGGAGATGACCAGCCAGCTGCAAAGCATGTTCCAGAACATGGGTTCGGGTCGCACCAGCAAACGCAAGCTGCGCATCAAGGATGCCATCAAGTTGCTGCGTGACGAAGAAGCAAGCAAGCGTATCAACCACGAAGACCTGAAGCTGCGCGCCATCGAAATGGTGGAACAACAGGGCATCGTGTTTCTGGACGAACTGGACAAGGTGACCAGCCGCGCCGATCGCAGTGGTGCGGACGTATCCCGGGAAGGCGTACAACGTGACCTGCTACCCCTGGTGGAAGGCTGCAGCGTCTCCACCAAGCATGGCATGGTCAAGACAGATCATATCCTGTTCATCGCCTCCGGCGCCTTTCATCTGTCCAAGCCATCGGATCTGATTCCCGAACTTCAGGGCCGTCTGCCTATCCGGGTCGAGCTGTCCGCCCTCAGCGCAGAAGACTTCACCCGCATTCTCACCGAGCCGGATGCGTCACTTACCGAGCAATACAATGCCCTGATGGCAACCGAAGGGGTGCAGCTGACATTTGACGATTCCGGCATCCAGCGCATCGCCCAGATCGCCTGGGAAGTAAACGAGCGCACCGAAAACATCGGTGCCCGGCGCCTGCACACGGTCATGGAGCGGCTGCTGGAGGAGATTTCCTATGCAGCTTCCGACATGCAGGGGCAGCACATCCGAATAGATGCGGACTATGTGGACGCCCACCTGGGCGAGCTGGCGGACAATGAAGATCTGACGCGGTTTATTCTGTAAACCGGAGGAAACCGGAATATCTGTACCCATTAGCGGGACGCTGATCGAGGCATAATCACCTGCTATATTGTTTTCATCGAGGAAGGAGTAAAGATGTCTCATCCCACACCAACAGAGCTGAACCTGCATCGCGTCTCGCGGGTGCTGGAAGTCAGTTTCGACGATGGTTCCAACTTCAAACTGCCGGTAGAATACCTTCGCGCCTTTTCCCCTTCCGCCGAGGTCATGGGGCATGGCCCCGGACAACGCAAGGTTCCCGTGGGCATCGAAAAAGTCAATATCGACCAGATCGAACCCGTGGGCAACTACGCCATCGTGCTGCACTTTGATGACGAACACAACACCGGCATTTACTCCTGGGAAACCCTGTATAATCTCGGGAAGAATTACGATCAATACTGGCAACAGTATCTGGACGAACTGAAAGAAGCGGGCTACCAACGCAAGGATCCTGCTTCCTGAGTCTTTGATTGCTTGGTGCATTACGAGACATCCCAGTATCATTGTCATTGCGGCACAAGCTGGAATCCATACGCACCAAGAACTCTGGATCCCGGCCTGCGCCGGGATGACGGCAAACCATTTGGACTTGACTTCCTTGACGCTTCGGGTCTGATTAGAAAGGTATCTAGCGCAAATGAGCAACAGTCAGAACAACAGCACCCATTTCGGCTACAAAACCGTCGATGCCGATGAAAAAGCCGATCTGGTGCGGGGCGTGTTCGATTCCGTAGCCTCACGCTATGACCTGATGAATGACCTCATGTCCATGGGCGTCCACCGTTTGTGGAAGCGCTTCGCGGTAGAACTTTCCGGAGTGCGTACTGGCCAGCAGGTGCTGGATCTGGCCTCGGGAACCGGTGACCTCGCCGACCGATTTGCCGGGCTGGTGGGGCCGGAAGGCCTGGTGGTGATGACCGACATCAACGCCAATATGCTGGTCACCGGAAGGGATCGCATGGCCGACCGGGGGCACGCCGGCAACCTGGCCTATGCCCAGGTCAACGCCGAAGCGCTGCCCTTTCCTGACAACAGCTTCGACTGCATTACCATTGGCTTCGGCCTGCGCAATGTCACCGACAAACAGAAGGCGCTGCGCGCCATGTATCGCGCACTCAAGCCTGGCGGTCGCGCCCTGGTGCTGGAATTTTCCAAGCCGGTGGTCAAACCCCTGGAAAAAATCTACGATCTGTATTCCTTCAGTCTGCTGCCCAAGATCGGCAAACTGGTCACCCATGACGAGGAAAGTTACCGCTATCTGGCTGAATCCATCCGCATGCATCCTGACCAGGAGACCCTGCGCGAGATGATGGAGCAGGCAGGTTTTGAAAACTGCGACTACCACAATCTTACCGGCGGGATCGTCGCCGTACATCGCGGCTTCAAACTCTGATTTCCATGTCCACCCGAGATCTGGCACTGGAATCCCTGGAGCGCAGCATCAATGCCCTGCTGCAGCTTGACTCTGTTGCCTGCAAAAAACTGGCGCTCCACCATGGCAAGGCAATCGGCATTCACTTGCGCGGGCCGGAAATCACCCTCTACTTCATCCCCAACCAACAAGGGCATTTGCAGTTATTCAGCCAGATTGAAGGCAACCCCGATGCGTTGTTGAGCGGCAGCCCCCTGGATCTGTTGCGCAGCGGCGACAAGGAACAGGGCAGCGCACAATTGTTTGCCGGTCGCGTCAGCATCACCGGCAACACCGCCCTGGCCCACGATTTTGGCGCCACCCTGGGTGGACTGGAGATCGACTGGGAAGAACAACTGTCGAAATTCACCGGCGACATTCTCGCCCATCAAATCGGCAACGCCGTCCGCAAAGCCGGACACTGGATCCGCAACACCAGCTCCCGCATGGAAGCCGATCTTGGCGAATATCTCACCAGTGAAGCCAGGCTGCTGCCCCACCCGCTGGAAGTCGAGGATTTCATTACCCGGGTGGATGAGCTGCGTGAGCATACTGACCGCCTGGAAGCCCGCATCCGCCTCTTGCAACGCCAGCTGCAACAGGAGGAGAAATGATTCCGCTACGCCAGGGAATACGGGTCATACACATCACCTGGGTTCTGCTCAAGAACGGCCTGGACGAGTTTGTCCTTGCCGCCCATTTGTTTCGTCCGATCCGTTTTTTCCGCTTTCTTTCGCCATTTTACTGGCTGCAAAAAGGGCAACGCCCGAATTACGGCATCCGAATCCGCCGCACCCTTGAAGATCTGGGGCCGATCTACATTAAATTTGGACAGATTCTCTCCACCCGCCGCGACCTGCTGCCCGATGAGATTGCCGAAGAGCTGATAAAACTGCAGGATGACGTACCCCCTTTCCCGGCAGAACAATCCCGCCAGATCGTGGAGAAGGCACTGGGAGGAAAGGTAGATGACCTGTTCGCCCGCTTTGACCCCGAACCCATGGCGTCCGCATCCATTGCCCAGGTACATGCCGCCCGGCTGCACAGTGGCGAGGAGGTCATCGTCAAAGTCGTGCGCCCCGGCATCGAGAAAGCCATCCGCAAGGATGTGGATCTGATGTATACCCTTGCCGGGCTGGCGCAAAAATACTCCCGGGAGGCACGCCGCCTGCGCCCTACAGAGGTGGTGGAAGAGTACGAAAAGACCATTTTCGATGAACTGGATCTCACCCGCGAAGCCGCCAACGCTTCCCAGCTGCGGCGTAATTTCCTGGACAGTGAGATGCTCTATGTTCCCAAGGTTTACTGGGACTACTGCCATCGCAATGTGATGGTCATGGAGCGCATCTACGGCACTCCCGTGGATGAGGTGGAGACGCTAAAGGCCCAGGGTGTGAGCATGGCCATGCTTGGAGAGCGCGGGGTGGAGATCTTCTTTACCCAGGTCTTTCGTGACAATTTCTTTCACGCCGACATGCACCCGGGAAACATCTTCGTCGAGCCCAATGGCCGTTACATCAGCGTGGACTTCGGCATCATGGGCACCCTCACTGCCGAGGATCAGCGCTATCTGGCGGAAAACCTTTTGGCCTTTTTCCATCGTGACTACCGCCGCGTGGCGGAGCTGCATGTGGAGTCCGGCTGGGTGCCCAAGGGAACACGCATCGAGGATTTTGAAGCGGCCATCCGCACCGTCAGCGAGCCTATCTGGGAAAAGCCCATCGCCGAGATTTCCTTCGGGCACTTCCTGCTGCGCCTTTTCCAGACGGCCCGGCGCTTTGACATGGAAGTGCAGCCACAACTGGTGCTGCTGCAAAAAACCTTGCTGAACATCGAAGGCCTGGGACGCATGCTGTATCCGGAGCTGGATCTGTGGACCACAGCCAAGCCCTTCATGGAAAAATGGGTTGCACAACAGGTCGGCCCCAAGGCCTTCCTGCGCAGGGTGAAGGAAAACATGCCACAGATGTCTGAAGAGCTGCCGGAAATTCCGCGCCTGGCCTATCAGGTACTCAAGAGCGCCCAGAACGGCAAGCTACGCCTGGAATGGCATTCAGAGGAACTCAAGACGCTGCGCCAGGACCTCCAGCAGGGACAGAGCCGCACCCGGCAAAGCATCGCGGGGAGCGCCCTGATTATCAGCGCCGCACTTCTGGCCGGCCTGGGAACTCCGTTGCTATCCGCCAGCCTGCTGCCCCTGCTCAGCGGCGGCCTTGGCATCGCTGGCATCGGTTTGTTGGGAAACAGCCTGCTGCGCCGCTGACGCCGGCGCCGGCACTTTTACCCGCAGCCGGGCCTGGGCAGAAGCAATATTGCCGGCCTGCAAATGCACGGTAAATTTTCCTCCGCTGATGCGCTGCTGGATGGAGATACGGCCACCTTTTGCCTCAACCAGTATTCCCTTGTGGATTTTACCATTGCGCTCCTTGAGGATAACCCTGCGGTCAAGATAGCCTGACAGACGGTCAACGGGAATCTTGCGGTATTCCCACATATACTCCACTTTTGGCGGCAGAGGCTTCTGCTTCTTCCCCGCCCCGCTGTTGCGCCGCACCAGAGACACGCCATCGAGGATGCGGAAGCTCAGATCCGTAACAAGGCGGTCATTGACGGCCAGTTGCAAACCAAGCTTTTCTGCGATTTGTTCCCGGGACAGCTGCATCAATGCAAACATGCCAATGGGGCTCGGGGGGCTGAGTTCAATCAGCAGGGCACCCCAGCTGGTGACATATTCCTTCAGTGCGTGCTTCAGGCCAAAACCCGGCACAATGCCGTTCCTTTCGATTTCGCGGATCAAGTCATCCGCCATCAACAACTTGAAATCTTCAGGTGTCACACCCCGCTTCTGGGCACAGTACTCCATTACTTTCTGCCCGAACTCCGGGGCGTTTTCGTAGGTGATCTTCAAATTGTTCAACAAGACACCCAGCATTTTCTGCGCTTCCAAAGCCGGTACATTGCTCAGAGACAGCGACATTGCCAAATGCTGCATGCCCTGGATATCAACAGAAAAATCGCTGTAAAGTTTTTGCGCCGAAGGAATATACTGATAGCCGAACCTCATGTCTCCCTGCAACCTTTCAAACCCCATCTCCTGGAGCTGGATCAGCGATGGCCCGCTGCCAGCCCTGCATACATCCGGTTGCTTGCCATCGGTTTTTCTGTATCCGGCGCGCTCTCCGAAGCGATCCAGCTTCGCTGCCCGGCCACCGGAGATATCAAGCACTACATCTTTTACCACAATGCTCAACGTATCCGGCGGACCGATTTTCCCCAGCGCCGGGAGCCTCCTGGCAAGATAGGAAATGGCATCCGGACCCTGGACATGTACGGCACGAATGGAAAAGCCCTGCTCCTGGCCGGCGGGCACAACATCTATGCCCTGGACATCAATCTTTCCGCTTAGGCTGGTATTGAGATCCCGGTAATGAATCGTGGCATGAGGGGCAGCCTGCAAAATAGCGTCATCCAGTTTGGATTTTACAAAATAATAAAATCCCCAATGCGCGATTGCCCAGAAAATGATGGGCATGCCGATCAGCCATACCCAGATATTTCCCTTTCTTCTCACCATAGTCCCCTTTATTAACTGTTAATGGAAAACCCCTGACTCTAGCAGGCTGTACGCCGCACAAGGACGTGCGGCCATTTTCCATGCCCATACGTCATTGAGAATGGAGGAAAGATAAAATCACATTTTTGTCTTTCCGGGTTGAAAACAGCCATGGAAGGCTTTTTTCAACATCCTGCTTAGGGCACAACTATCGAATGACCGGGCGCATCAGCGAAGCCTCCACGGCATTGCGCTGCTCTGACCCCACAAGTATCTCAATCAGTTCAAGCGCAAAATCCATGGCCGTACCAGGCCCACGAGAGGTAATGACCTTGCCATCGACAACCACTGCCCGGTCATCAACATAGCGGGTATCTTCCAGCTGCATGGCATCGATGACGCCCGGATAGGAGGTTGCCTGTTTTCCCTGCAGCAAGCCGGCACTGGCCAGCACCTTGGGCGCGGCACAAATGGCGGCTGTATATTTTCCCTGCTCCGCCATACGCTTCAACATACGCTGGATGCGCACATCCTCATCCAGATAATCGGCACCTGGCAAACCCCCGGGCAGCACAATCATGTCGAAATCATCACCCAGCACTTTGTCCAGACTGGTATCAGGAACAAGCACCACTCCGCGGCTACAGGTGACAGCACCATCCGTCAGGCCTGCGGCAACCACCTCGATGCCAGCCCGCCGCAACAAATCAATGATGCTGACAGCCTCCAGCTCTTCACAACCCTGCGCCAGGGGAACCAATACTCGCGCCATATTCATGCCCTCGGTTTCAATATAACCCCGATTGCTCCGGAAAAACCGGAAGTATTCTATCTTTTGCCGGATTTCGCAGGCTTATTTTTGGCTGAGAATGGAGATCCCCTTGAGAAGGTTTAGCGCCTCGTTCAACTCGTAGTCTTCTTCGAGGAGTTTTTTCTCGCCGTTGCCATTGTTCTTGTTGGGCTTTTTCTTGTTAGGATTAGCCAGATGGTCAGTCAGATCGGCTTCTTTGAGCTGCAACAGGCTCTTTTTTAGCTCCTTGAGCTTTACCTTGCTCAGTTCGATATCCGGCTCGATTCCTTCCGCCTGAATGGAGCGCCCATTGGGGGTGTAATATCTGGCCGTAGTGAGCTTGATGGCGATTTTGCTACTGATGGGAACAATGGTCTGCACCGAGCCCTTGCCAAAGGTGGTGCGCCCCATGATGACCGCCCGCCTGTGATCTTGCAGCGCGCCCGCCACGATTTCCGAGGCCGAGGCCGAACCCTCGTTTACCAGCACCACCAGAGGAGCTCCATTCAGGACATCGCCGGGGCGGGCGCTGAGCTTCAATGCAGAACTGTCGCCCCGCCCCTTGGTATAGACGATCAATCCCTTCTCCAGAAACGCATCACTGACCGCAACGGCGCCCTGCAACACACCTCCAGGATTATTGCGCAAATCCAGCACCAGCCCCTTTAGCGGCGTGCCGGATTTCTTTTGCAGCTTGCGTATGGCCTGCAGCATGTCGTCTGCAGTGGGCGCCTGAAACTGTGCCAGGCGCACATAGCCAAACCCAGGCTCCAGCTCCCGCGATTTCACGCTTGCCTGCTTGATGACTGCCCGGATAATTTCAAATTCCAAAGGCTTGGGTTCGCCACCACGCTGCACCGTAAGCTTGATTTCGGTTCCTGGCTTGCCGCGCATGATTTTTACTGCATTGCTCAGACTCATGCCTTTTGCGGGCTTGCCATCCAGGCGGATAATCAGGTCTCCTGCCTGGATACCCGCCTTCTGCGCCGGGGTGTCGTCAATGGGGGATATGACTTTAATGAAGCCATCCTCTACACCGACTTCGATGCCCAGGCCACCGAATTCTCCACTGGTTCCTTCTTGCAGCGCCTTGAAATGCTCTTCGTCCAGATAGGCGGAATGGGGATCCAGGCCTTCCAGCATGCCGCGAATGGCATGATCCAGAAGTTCCCGGTCGGTAACCGGCTCTACATAATCCTGTTGCACCCGGCCGAACACCTCGGCAAAAATCCGCAGTTCCTTCAGCGGCAGCCCTTTTTCTTCCGCCGGTGTTTCCTTGGCAAGCGATGCCGAAAACGGCGCTAAAACCACGCAGCCCCATAAAATACTTCTGATTGCCCACTTGCTCATTTCAACGTCTCTGTGTATGACCATAAAATCTTACTATCACCTGTTACGGCGCTTTCTGCACCAACGCATGGGATTTAGCGCTTTGCCCTGATGGCGGATGCCAAAATAGATCCCGCTGTCTTTGCGCCCTTCGTTGCCACTGGCTTGGGCAATAATTTCACCCGCCTCCACCCATTCACCGGTTTCCTTGAACAAACTTTGGTTGTGGCCATACAAGGTCATAAAGCCGTCACCATGTTCAACGATAGTCAACAGGCCATAGCCTCGCAGCCAGTCTGCCCATGCGACTCTTCCCGCATGTACGGCCCGCACATCCTCACCGGCTCTGGCACTGATTATAACCCCGTCCCAACGCAAGTTACCGATTTTCTGGGCGCCAAAGGTTTTCAGCAGTTTCCCCGGCAATGGCCAGATGAGCTTGCCCTTGTTCTCCCGAAAGGATTTCTGCTCAGGCAGATTCAGCACCTGGAAGGCATCTTGCAAATGCTTTAGCAATTCCGCCAGCCGACGCTCATCCTCCTGCCAGCGCTTCAGCTTTTCACCCTGCTGCGCCAGCCGGGAATCAACCTGCTGCAGCAGCTGCCTGCGCTGTTGCTGTCGCTGTTGCAGGCTTTTCTTTTTTTCCTGCTGCCGGTCGCGCAATTGCTCCAGTGAAGCTTGCTGGCGCTTGATCTGTACTGTCAGACTGCGTTTTTCTTTCAAATCCCGATCAAAAACCTGCAGCTGCCGGGCACGTTCCCTGCTGATGTAGTCATGATAGGCCAGCAGGCGGCTGAGTGCAGCGGGATCTTGTTGATTGAGGAATAGCTTGAGCCGCTCCTGGCGTCCCGCCATGTACGCAGAACGCAGCAACAGCGCCAGTTTGTCACGGGTCTTCCCGAGGCGCTGCCGCAGGTCCTGTTGCTGACGCTGGAGTAGTTGCAGCTCCTGTTGCAACTGCTCCCGCTGCGCTTCCAGCTGGCGCTGCTGCACGATCAGGGAGCCTATTTCCTGCTCTGAGTCCGCCAGTTCAGCGGCCAGACTATCCTTTTCCTGGCGGGTTTTTCTGATGGTTTCCCGCAAGCGAGAAATACGCTGTTGCAGTTGTTCTCTTTGCTGCTGGGTGCGCTGCTGCTCTTCTTGCCTGTCCGCCGCTGTTGCAGAAGCGTCCGCCCCCGCAAGCAGCAGCACGCCACAGACAGGGAAAAGCAATCTGGACACCATCAGGCAGTTTCAGGTTCCTGTTCCTGATCTTCGTACTCGATAAGCGAATGGCCGGTCATTTCCGCGGGCTGCGGCAGCCCCATGATTTTCAGTAGTGTGGGCGCCACATCGCAAAGGGAGCCACCTTCGGAAAAACGGGCAGCGCGATCTCCTACATAAATCAACGGCACCGGGTTGGTGGTATGGGCGGTATAAGGCTGGCCGGTTTCTTCATCCAGCATTTTCTCGCAGTTGCCATGATCTGCGGTGATCAACATGGCGCCGCCAACCTTGTGAATAGCCCGCGTCACCCGCCCCAAGCATTCATCCAGGGTCTCCACCGCCTGCACGGAGGCCTCGAACTTACCCGTATGCCCAACCATATCGCCATTGGCATAGTTGACGATGATCGCATCATACTTGCCTTCTTCTATCGCCTGCACCAGATGGTCGGTCACTTCCGGCGCACTCATTTCCGGCTTGAGGTCGTAGGTCGCCACATTCGGCGAGGGCACGAGAATATGATCTTCCCCCTCGAAAGGCTGTTCCTGACCACCGTTGAAGAAGAAGGTCACATGGGCGTACTTCTCTGTTTCGGCCAGCCGCAGCTGGCGCAGGCCCAGCTTGGAGATGTATTCTCCAAACACGTTTTCCAGGCGCTCCGCGGGAAACGCCACCGGGATATCCCATTCCTTGTTATATTCCGTGAGGCTGACAAAAATGCCAAGGTCGGGTGTCACTTCCCGGTGAAAGGCATCAAAGTCCTTTTCGATAAACGGGCGGGTAATCTGCCGTGCACGATCAGAGCGGTAGTTCATGTTGATCACCACATCGCCATCACGCACACCTACCCTTTCTCCGCTGGCGGGAACGATAGCTGTTGCCTCGACGAACTCATCGGTTTCCCCCCGTTCATAGGCCATTTCCAGACCTTCTGTGGCACTGGCGGCCACATATTCCGCCTTGCCCTGGGTAATCAGATCATAGGCTTTCTGTATGCGCTCCCAGTGATGGTCCCTGTCCATGGCGAAATAACGCCCGATGATGCTGGCAATACGACCCGTTCCGATTTCTGCAAGCACCTCATCCATGGCCTGCAGGGAAGCCATGGCGCTTTTTGGCGGCATGTCTCTTCCATCGAGAAATGCATGTACGAAAATCTTTTTTGCACCACGCTCCGCCGCCAGCTTGACCATGGCATGAATATGTTCTTCGTGGGAATGCACCCCTCCCGGAGAGAGTAGCCCCAGAATATGCACCGCCGATTCATTGTCCACGGCGATATCCACCGCCCCTGTCAGGGTGGCATTGCTGAAAAAAGAACCCGTGCGAACGGAGCGGCTGACGCGAGTAAATTCCTGGTAAACCACTCGCCCACTCCCCAGATTCAGATGCCCGACCTCGGAGTTACCCATCTGGCCGCTGGGCAATCCCACAGATGACCCCGAGGTTTCCAGTGCGGTATGCGCGCCTTCGTTCCAGAGCCGATCCCATACCGGCGTACTGGCGGCGGCAATGGCGTTGTTTTCCTTTTCCTCGCGCAATCCCCAGCCATCGAGGATGATCAGCACAACAGGACGGGGCGTGTCATTCATTTCAAAAAGCTCACTGTACAAGATGAATATACAGGTGTAATTTTATCAGACTTCCGCCCGTAGCCTCGGCTGCAAATTCATGACTTGATCCAAGTTTCTAAAAAAGCCCTGCCATTCCGTTTCCCCGGCGGCTTTCAGCTTTGGAGCCGAGCCGGGTACTCGAGGTAAAAAAAAAGGATTTGCTTGCAGTTTCCATAGTAAAACAGTGTATTATTGTATTAGCGTGTAATAAATAACGCATACGTTAATGGCATTGGAGAGGCTTGTGAAGACTTTTTCTTCCTCCCGAAAAAACAAGATTCAGGAATTTGGCGACAACATGGCGTTGATGCAGGATGATGGCGATATTGAACGCGCCTCCCGGTCACTGAAAGCCATGTCCCATCCTTTACGGCTCAAGATACTTTGCACCCTGGGCGAAGACGAGGTCAGTGTGCATGACATTGTTGCCAAGGTTGGATCATCACAAAGCAATATTTCCCAGCATCTGGCCATTCTGCGCGACAAAGGCATCCTGGATGCACGCAAGGACGCCAACCGGGTTTTCTACCGGGTCAGCGACAGTCGCACCCTCCAACTCATCGATATGATGCGCCAGGTATTCTGTACCCACGCCCGTTAACAGGCTGTACGCCGCACACGAACATACGGCCATTTTCAATGCTCATTAAGTCATTGAACATGGAGAAAAGACAAAATCATATTTTTGTCTTTTCGGGTTAGAAAAAGCCATGGAAATTTTTTTTCGACATCCTGTTATGAAGCGCTAACCAAGCCTGGGCACCAGCGTGGCGTACCTGTAGAAAGCGTGCGCATAGGACTCATGACTTGATCAGAGGCCCCCCAAGTACGCTATAATCACGCTCTTTTCTCCGCGAGACTCTAGATTCGGATGGAACAACTGGCAGAATTCATCACCAATCATCTGCTCCTGGTTATTACTTTTCTTGCTCTGGCCGGGGCGCTGACCTGGAACATTTTCTTCGACCCTGTAAACAAGGCGGCGGTAGATGCGCTGCAAAGCACCATACTCATGAACCACGATGATGCCGTGGTTGTGGATGTGCGTTCAATCGCCGATTTTAACAAGGGTCATATTACGAATGCGCTCAACATCCCTTTGAACAGCCTGGCCAAGCAGCTGCAGCAGCTGGAAAAGTACAAGGACAAGCCGATCATCGTCGCCTGCCGTTCTGGCTCACGCTCCGGCATGGCCTGCAAGACACTCATGAAGGCCGATTTCAAGGATGTACACAACCTCCGTGGTGGCATGATGGCTTGGGAAAGCGCCGGGCTGCCGGTCAAACGCAAATAACTTTCAGACAATTTCAGGAGCCACACCATGACAGAAGAAGTTCAGCGCCAGTTCTCCATTCAGCGCATCTACACCAAAGACATCTCCTTCGAGACCCCAAATTCCCCCGAGATTTTCATGCAGGAATGGAAGCCGGAAATCAGCGTGAATCTGAACAATGCCGTCAAGGATCTTGGTGAGGGCAACCTCGAGGTGTCGCTGACGGTTACGGTTACCGCAAAAATCGAAGACCGCACTGCCTATCTCGCAGAAGCCACACAGTCAGGCATTTTCCTGGCCCGCAGCATCCCGGAGGAAGAAATGGGGCCCATGCTTGGCGTCTATTGCCCCAACGTGCTCTTTCCCTATGTCAGGGAAGTGTTGTCCGACCTGATCAATCGCGGCAGCTTCCCGCAGTTCCTCCTTGCGCCAGTGAACTTTGAGGCGCTGTATGCCCAGCAGATACAACAGCAAAAACAGGAAGCGGCGCCGGCAGAGCACTGAAGCAGAACCGCCGATGCCCACAACCAACGCTAACTCGCTTATTTCACCAGGCCGCTCTAGTATTGAATGTTTTTCTTTACCATTCAGATGCTTGAATAAACCATGGCCGGGGCACACTTTGTCCCCGATGAGACTCTCCGGCTTTCCCCGGAGCCTGGTGAAACATGCGGGCTAGGCTTTCCGTATTAGGCGCAGGCTCCTGGGGTACCGCCCTGGGAATACTGCTGGCCAGACACGGCCACCAGGTAAGCCTCTGGGGGCATATGGCAAACGAGATGGCCGTCCTCGAGCAGGATCGTGAAAACAAACACTATTTACCCGGCGTTCCTTTTCCAAAGACCCTGTTTCCTACTGCCAACCTGACGAAAAGTATCAGCGGTGCGGACGAAATCCTCATCGTTGTCCCAAGCCATGCCTTCGCCAGCGTACTGCAACAAATAAAGGCCCTGGCCCCTTCACTACGCTCTTTGAGCTGGGCAACCAAGGGGCTGGAACCGGCACATCGGCGCCTGATGAGTGAAGTCGCCAGAGAAACCTTCCCCGAAGCGGATATTGCGGTGGTATCTGGCCCGACCTTCGCCATGGAAGTCGCCAAAGGCATGCCTACCGCCGTCACTGTCGCCTCCAGCAACCTGGAATACGCCAAAAAGCTTGCAGACTATCTGCATGGTGAAACATTCCGCGCCTATACCTCCGATGACATCATCGGCGTACAGGTAGGCGGTGCCGCTAAAAATGTCATGGCCATCGCCGCCGGCATGTCTGATGGCCTGGGCTTCGGCGCCAACGCCAGAGCCGCATTGATCACCCGTGGGTTGGCCGAAATCACCCGCCTGGGCCTGGCCCTGGGGGGCAAGCATGACACCTTCATGGGGCTGGCAGGATTGGGCGATCTGGTGCTGACCTGCACCGACGACCAGTCCCGCAACCGGCGCATGGGGTTGGCCCTTGCCAGCGGTCATGGCATCGAAGAAGCCAGAAAGCGCATTGGACAGGAAGTGGAAGGGCTGGCTGCTGCAAGGGATTTCCGCATCAAGGCCAGAGACCTTGGCGTGGAAATGCCCATTACCGAGCATGTCTACCGGATTATATACAAGGGACTGGATCCGGCAGTTGCAGTAAAAACCCTGTTGAGCCGCGAACAGAAGCCTGAGCTGGGTTGACCGGAGAACTATTAACCCGGCAACAATGTATGTCGTGTTCAGGGCTCCAGGGAAGTGTCGCCTCGGCATTATCGAAACTGGCTGTAGGAGTATTCGATGCCTTGCCGTGAACAGGCACACGGCGGCTGAACACGATATACATTGTTGCCGGGTTACTACCCTGCACCGGAAAAATCCCACTGCCGCCAGGCTTCATAGGCAACCACCGCCGCCGCATTGGAGAGATTCAGGCTGCGCTGATCCGGCAGCATGGGCAGGCGCAGGCAGTGCGATAGCGGCAAACTGTCAAGAATGCTTGCCGGCAGGCCCCGCGTTTCCGGGCCAAACAACAACACATCCCCAGGCTGGTAGGCAACGCTCGCATGGGAAGCGTTGCCCCGGGTACTGAACGCCATCACCCGTGGCTGATCGAGGCTGGCGAGCATGGCCTCGTAAGAGTCATGCAATGTTACCCCCACGAACTCATGATAATCCAGCCCCGCCCGCTTCAGCCGGCTGTGATCAAGCGCGAAACCCAGTGGCTTTACCAAGTGCAGACTGCAACCGGTATTCGCGCACAAACGGATGATATTTCCCGTGTTTGGCGGGATCTCTGGCTGATATAATACAAGATTGAACACTATCTGCTCCTGGAGTCCGACTATGAGCGACCCCCGGCTTGCCGTGGATTTTTGTGGACTAAAGTTTCACACACCGCTGGTGCTGCTTTCCGGCTGCGTGGGGTTTGGCGAAGAATACACCCGTGTGGAGGGATTCTCCAATCGTGACGCCGGCGCCGTGTGCTTGAAGGGCACCACCGGCACCGCTCGCCCCGGCAATGCGCCTCATCGGGTCTGCGAAACCCCCGGCGGTATGCTCAATGCCATTGGCCTGCAGAACCCTGGTGTTGACCAGGTAATTTCCTCCATCTTGCCCCAACTGGATTTTGAGGAAACCCGCTTTATCGCCAATGTTTCCGGTTCCACCCTGGAAGAATACGAGGAAGTCACCCGCAAGTTCGATGATTCACCCGTTGACGCCATCGAAATCAACATTTCCTGCCCGAACGTAAAAGAAGGCGGCGTGGCTTTCGGCAACGATCCGGACATGTCCGCCCGGGTGGTGGAAATCTGCCGCAAGGCTACTGACAAGCCTCTGATCACCAAATTGTCCCCCAACCAGACCGATATTGCCTACAACGCTAAACGTTGTATCGAAGCGGGCACTGACGGCCTGGCGGTGATCAATACCTTAATGGGTATGGCCATCGACATCGAAAGCCGTTCACCAGTGATTGGCAACAATCAGGGAGGACTGTCCGGCCCGGCAATCAAGCCCATTGCGCTGCTCAAAGTACATCAGGTTTACCAGGTTGCAAGAGAACACAGCATCCCCATTATCGGCCAGGGAGGAATCACCAGCGCTGAAGATGCTCTGGAATTCCTCATCGCAGGCGCCAGTGTTGTAGGCATAGGCACGGCACTGTTCTATGATCCGCTGATCTGCAGCAAGATCAACGCAGGCATTCTGGACTATCTCGAATGCCAGCAACTGGCGGAAGTCGGACAGATAACAGGCAGCCTGCGCCTGAATGAATCTTCTTCACCAAAGTGCGGCGGCTGAGGAGCATCCCCGAATGAGCGCAGCCGAACCAATAGCCCCGCAGTCCGTAGAAGAGCTGAAGCGGTTTACGCCGCTTGCGGATTTGTCTTACGACAAACTACTGGAAATTGTCGAAAAGGCGCAATGGCTGAAAGCAAAGAAACGCTCTCAGCTGATGGACCTGGGCGATACGGAAGAAAGCAGCTTGTTCCTTCTGCGGGGGAACGTCCTCATGGAAGCAACAGACGGGCGCCAACGTATCATCAAGCATACCGATACGGCGGCCCGTTCACCCCTTTCGCGCCTGCGCCCAAGCAGATATCGCGTATCCGCACTCACGCTGGTGCAATACATCAAGATCAGCAATGCATTGCTGGATGAACTGGCGGATCTGGACGACTCTTCCGAAATGATTTCCACCCATTACCTGGTCGAGGAAACCAGTGAGGGAAACGCGGATTTTTCCACCCAGGTGGTTGCCCGCATCTATGATGACCTACACAAACATGTCTTGTTGATGCTGTCCTGGCACCCCGTTGCCCTGGGTGTCAGCCGCCAGATCCTGGCACAGCCAAAAGATGTTTCCGCCATTGCCAGATGGGCCATGCTCGACCCGGTGCTCGCTCTCAAATTCATGAAAGCCGCCCAGTTTCAACACCGGCCAGGCGGAACCGTGCCCAATGTCGCCTCGGCCGCATCACAGATGGGCTCGCAAAAGACCCGCAAACTGGCTTTCATGAACCTGTTCCGGGAGTCACGCGATCCCCGCACCCTGGTTCTCCAGGAAGCCTTCCGCAATGCCTGGGAGCGCAGCGTCAGCGTTGCCGCCGTGGCCAAACGGCTGGCCGGGGAACTGGGCCAGAAAGACCCCGCCGAAGCCGAGCTGGCGGGGTTGCTGCACAATACAGGGGAAACGGCCATCATCAGTTACGCCTACAGTTTTTACAGGGAGATCTCTGTGCAGGAGCTGCACAATTGTACGCTGATGTTTGGCAAGGAAACCGGCCGGATGCTGTTTTCGCACTGGAATATTTCCCACTCCCTGGCACAGAGCATCTGTGACGCGACGGAATGGCTGCACGACCACGGCAGCAAGGAACCCGATCTGTCAGACATCGTCATAGCCGCCCGTGCCTGTGTGCAGATCAGCCGCAAGGATGAGAGCAACCCACCGCCGCCCTTGCCACAGATCCCCGCATTGAAAAGACTCAGGCTGGACACGCCAAACAGCATACTGGCAACGGAGTTACGCGCTTTCGCCAACGATTATCTGGAAGAGACAAAACAAAAGCTCGGTATTGAATAGTCAACCCCGCAAGTGCTCAATGTACTTCGGCATCCCCTCACACACCAACCGCACGCCTTCCGCCTGTACGCATACACGCGAAACGCCGCCTTCTATCTCGAGATCACAATGCGCCCGACCACGGCTCTCCAGCGGAACAGGAATCATATCCCTGTAGGTATAGATATTTTCTCCCACATCTCCTCCACAGCATATCCCGGGAAGCTCCAGGGCTCCACCTTCCAGCAATTCCCCGTTTTCAAAAACCAGTTCAATGTTCTGCCGCCACTTGGTACGCTCTTCGGATCCGGTCATGGTTTTGATCAGGCAGGCAGGTTCGAAGCGAATACGCACCTCATCATCAACGAGCCTGATGTCTGTAATTCGGGAGCCGGACAATTCAATGCTGGTCAGATCCACCTTATTTGAGCCTCAAAAAAATGTTTATCGAATTGTTTATTATTCTAGCGTTGCTGGCCCTGGTCATCGCCCTGTTGAAGCCATGGAAATGGTAGCAGCAGCTATCGGATGTCCTTGAGCTTGCGCGTGAGGGTATTTCTGCCCCAGCCAAGTAGCTGAGCCGCTTCCTGCTTGCGATCACCCGTGGCCTGCAATGCTGCCTTGATCATGGTGGCTTCCACTTCGTCCAGCAGTCCGCTTCGCCCCTCTTCATGGCAAGCCTGCACCCAGCCCTGCAACATGGATCGCCAGTCACCCGCCGCTTGTTGCGATGACTGCGGATCAGGTCCATCGGCGGCAATTTCCGGAGGCAGATCCTGGATATGAATTTCCTTCCCGGATGCCATTACCGTCAACCAGCGAGCCGTATTCTCCAGCTGCCTGACGTTGCCTGGCCAGGAAAAGGCTTGCAACTGCGCCAGAGCATCCGGCTTTAGCCGCTTGGTATCAACATCAAGCTCGAGCGCCGCCTTGCGCAGGAAATGCCCCATCAGCAAGCCAATATCCTCACGCCTTTCACGCAAAGGAGGAATATGAATACGAATCACATTCAGGCGGTGAAACAAATCTTCCCGAAACAGCCCCCGGGTAACCAGTTGTTCCAGATTCTGATGGGTTGCGGCTATGATCCGCACATCGGCTTTTACGGTGCTGGCACCACCCACGCGGTAAAACTCTCCATCGGCAAGCACCCGCAACAGCCGGGTCTGCGCCTCTGCCGGCATGTCACCAATCTCATCCAGGAACAGGGTGCCGCCTTCCGCTTGCTCAAAACGCCCCACCCGCCGCGCCTGCGCCCCGGTGAATGCACCTTTCTCATGGCCAAACAGTTCCGACTCCATTAGCTCACGGGGAATTGCCGCCATGTTCAGGGCAATGAACGATCGTTTAGCCCGCGGACTGTGCTGGTGCAGGGCGTGCGCCACCAACTCCTTTCCGGTTCCCGATTCGCCGTTGATCAGCACCGAAATATTGGAGCGCGCCAGACGCCCGATAGCCCGGAATACTTCCTGCATGGAAGCTGCTTCACCGATAATGCCGCCACTTCCCCCCAGCTCACTTCCGCCGGCGGCGGCATTCTTGTTGCGGCTCGCCACTGCACGCTCAACCTGATCGATGGCCTCTTTCAGATCGAAAGGCTTGGGCAGATATTCAAACGCCCCGACATCATAAGCCTTAACCGCGCTATCCAGATCGGAATGGGCAGTCATGATGATAACCGGCAGCTCGGGATGAATCTCATGGATCTTGCCAAGCAATGCCAAGCCATCCATATCCGGCATACGGATGTCAGATACAATGACCATGGGTTCAAAAGCCTGTAACGCCTTGAGCAAATCGCCAGGGTGCTCAAAGCCACGCGCATCATACCCGGCCTTGGTGAGCGCCTTTTCCAGCACCCAGCGGATTGATCGGTCATCATCCACAATCCAGACGGCAGCAGCTTTGCTCATAGGTTTTGTTCCAGCGGCAGGTAAATGGTAAACACGGTTTTTCCGGGTTCGCTGGTGAATTCTATCAGACCACCGTGGCGGTTGATCAGGGATTGGGCCAGAGACAGACCAAGCCCAGTGCCTTCCGATTTGCCCGTAACCATCGGGTAGAAAACCCTTTCCTGCAGCTCCTCGGGGATGCCGGGACCATCATCGACAATATTGATTTGCACCACCAGGCGATGACGGACGCTGACCAGGGTGAATTGCCGGAGAATTCGGGTTTGCAGCAGGAGCTTCCCTTTCCCTTCCGTCGCCTGCACTGCATTTTGTACGATATTCAGAACCGCCTGGATTAGCTGGTCGGCGTCCCCCTGCAGATCGGGAATGCTTGGATCATAGTCTCGTTCCAATGCCACACCATGTTCGGGATCCGCGGCGATGATCGTGCATACACGTTCAAGGATATGATGAATATTGACTGTGCGCATCACAGGCAACTGGCGCGAACCCAGCATCTGATCCACCAGGGACTTCAGCCTGTCCACCTCTTCGATGATGATGCGCGTATATTCCGCTAAACCGGTATCTTCCAGCTCCATGGCCAGCAATTGGGCTGCGCCCCTGACGCCGCCGAGAGGGTTCTTTATTTCATGGGCCAGGCCGCGAATCAGATCCCGGGTCGCCAGATTCTGGCTGATCAACTGCTCTTCCCGCGTCAGGCGCAACTGTCTGTCCACACGCCGGATTTCCGCCAGGGCCATGCCCGGCCGTTCTTCTATCTCCACCGGCATCAGCGTGCAATCTACCGTAATGCTGCGGCCATCCGGCAACAGCAGTGCAACCTCACGCTCACTGAGGGGTTGATTGCTCTCAATGACTGTTACCAGGTGCTGCGTCATGACATCCTGGGGGCAACGCAGCAGTTGCTCCATGGGTTTCCCCAATACCATGCGCGCACTCACGGACAGCAGCATTTCCGCTGCCGCATTCATATACCGCACATTCAGTTCATGGTCGAACAAGACCAGGGAGGTCACCTGGTTGGAAAGAACCGCATTTGCCAGATCACTGGGGAAACTGCTGGGAAGTTTGTTGTGCATGAACTGCGAATTTTATACGCCTCAAAATAACCAGACACCCAGAATACGCGATACTGGCTTCATGAGGAAGGCGGTTTTGGCTTCGGCTTGGGCGGAGGTGGGGGTGGGGGTGGGGGTGGGGGCTTTTTCGCAATGGTACGATGGAGCTGGAAAGTAACCGTTGATGATTGCAACAGTTTCTTGCCACTCTTGTCGTAAACGGCTACGGCAATACTGTGTTCACCGCGATCAACATTCTCCAGCTTCAGTATCGTGCTTCCATATTTTTTCTCCAGCACGCTCCCATCCAGAATCGCCTTCAGATAATCCCCTTTGCGCAGCACTGGCGCCAGGGCCACGAATACGGAGACGGTTCCCGGGCTGCTGCGTACCGTACCGCCCTCATCCGGGCTTACAATGGTGATTTCCCGATAGGAAAACTTCTTGGAGACCACTTCGACAGGAGGCGCATCTGGCTGGTTTTCTTCTACCTCTTGTATCGGCTTTTCCGGCACCACAGGAGGCGCATAGGTGGATAAGCCCGGTAATTTGTTCATTTTTTTCGCGTTTGATGCATCAGGCTGGTCGCCATAATGAACATTACCGGCACTGTCTACCCACTTGTAGATTTCCGCCTGGGCAGCAGCGACAAAAAGCAACAAAAGGAGGATCGCGTATCTTCTCATAAGCCAAATACTAGCCCAGGGTAAGGTTTTTTACCAGAAAGCCCTCGGCGCTTCTGGATGAATGGTAGTTTTCAGCCGACTACTGAGCTATTGGCACACTACATTCACAGGATGTCCGATACACAATTGCAACACTTCCGCAGCGCATCCCTGGTTTACCGCAATTTCAAGCAGGCCAATGGAATTCACATAACAAAACGGCTCTCCAACCCCCACAGAAGAAAAGGTAGTAGCACGCCTTAGTGCATGGCCACCCACCTTGATTCCCTGGAAACCTGGAACACTGCTGACGGAAATCCCCGTCATGGCATTGCCAAACCCGTCGATATAGACAATCTCCTCAAGATCGGATGGCCAGGATGCACCGACCATGGCCTCCCTCTCCACAGGTTGTAATCGCGGAATCTTCCCTTGGGCAATCATCCCCGCAACAGGCGCGAAGACATCACGGCCATGAAAACTGGCCGATACCGCTGGCATAAGGGATGGGTCGATCTCCCACAAGGAACAATCGCCGGCAGTGGCAGACAATACCGATAACAGCCCGTTGTCCGGCGCAACATACCAACGCCTGCCGATATTCAGACAAAGGGCCTTGCGGGCGCTGCCAACGCCAGGATCGACAACTGCCACCACCACCGCATGTTCCGGCAAATACCGGGACAGCGCAGCCAGCAGATAAGCCGCCCCCCGCGGATTGGCGAACGGCGCATCACACATCAAATTGACAACCCTGATGTCCTGACAGGATGCGAGCAATACTGACTCCATCTGCCCAAGGTAGGGGCCCTGGACGCCAAAATCAGTAAAAAAATAAATAACCGGGAGCGGCATGCTCTTATTTTATCCTACGCACAAAAAAGCCGGGACGACGCCCGGCTCCTTTGATACTGCTGTCTGCCTTTGCTGTCAATCTTCAAAGATTTCCTCGGTGTCTTCACTGATGGGGCGATCCACCAGCTCGACATAGGCCATTGGCGCTTTGTCGCCGCTACGGTATCCACATTTCAGAATGCGCAGGTAGCCGCCCTGGCGCTCCTGATAGCGGGGGCCAAGTTCGGCAAACAATTTACCCACCGCCGCGGCATCACGCAAGCGGGAAAACGCCAGGCGCCGCTTGGCAACGCTGTCCTGCTTGGCCATAGTGATCAATGGCTCGGCAACGCGGCGCAGCTCCTTGGCTTTCGGCAAGGTGGTCTTGATCATTTCGTGCTCGATAAGAGACACCGCCATATTGCGATACATGGCTTTGCGGTGAGAACTATTTCTGTTTAGTTGCCGTCCGGCTTTGCGGTGACGCATGGGTCGACTTTCCTGAGTAAAGGTTAAATTTCAACAGACAGCGATTATTTCGCTACCAGTTCCTGTATGTTTTCCGGTGGCCAGTTTTCCAGCCGAACGCCCAGCGACAAGCCGCGGGTCGCCAGTACGTCCTTGATTTCATTGAGCGATTTTTTGCCCAGATTCGGGGTTTTGAGCAACTCCACTTCCGTGCGCTGAATCAGATCACCGATAAGAAAAATGTTTTCCGCCTTGAGGCAGTTGGCGGAGCGCACCGTCAGCTCCAGGTCGTCTACAGGACGCAGCAGGATCGGATCGATGGCAGGCGCTTCAGGTTCTGCAATGTGATCATCCTCCGGGCCGATTTCCTCCAGATAGACGAAGGCTTCGAGCTGCTTCTGCAGAATGGTCGCAGAACGGCGAATTGCATCTTCCGGATCAATCGTGCCGTTGGTCTCGATGTCGATAACCAGGCGATCCAGATCGGTGCGCTGCTCGACCCGGGCAGACTCCACGCTGTAGGAAACACGCAACACCGGGCTGAACGAAGCGTCCAGCTGCAGATGACCGATGGGGCGATCTTCACCGGCAGCACTCTCGCGACTGGAAGAGGCTTCATAGCCGCGTCCACGGCGCACCTTGAGCAGCATGCTCAACTCACCCTTTTCGGTAAGATGGGCAATCACATGGTCGGGATTCACTACATCCACACCATGGGTGAGCTGTATGTCACCGGCAGTAACGACTGCAGGCCCCTTCACCTTGAGTGTCAGCTCTGCATTGTCACGGTCTTCCATGACAATCGCCACACCTTTAAGGTTAAGGAGGATTTCCAATACATCTTCCTGCACCCCTTCAATGCCGCTGTACTCATGCAGCACATTCTCGATTTCCGCATCGACAATAGCGCAGCCCGGCATGGATGACAGCAGGATACGGCGCAGTGCATTTCCCAGGGTGTGACCAAAACCTCTTTCCAGAGGCTCCAGAGACACTTTGGAGCGACGATCATTGACTTTATCCACGCCGATAATGCGTGGCTTTAAAAAATCTGTGACGGAATCCGCCATGAACATACCTTCCTAGCTTACTTGGAATAAAGCTCAACAATGAGCTGTTCGTTGATTTCTGCTGGCAGATCAACACGCTCGGGAACCCGTTTGAATGTGCCGCTCATGCCTTTCACATCCACCTCGACCCAATCGGGAAAACCGTATTGCTCGGCCAGGGCAAGGGCATTGGCGATACGCGCCTGTTTGCGGGATTTTTCACCCACGGTTACAACGTCATCAGCCTGCACGCGATAGGAGGCAACATTAACGACTCCGCCATTGACTTCAATCGCCTTGTGGCTGACAAGCTGACGCGCTTCGCTGCGGGTAGCGCCAAAACCCATGCGGTATACCACATTGTCCAGGCGCTGCTCCAGCAGTTGCAGCAGATTTTCACCAGTAGGTCCTTTCTGCCGGTCAGCGGTTGCATAGTAGTTGCGAAACTGCTTTTCCAGCACACCATACAGACGGCGAACCTTTTGCTTTTCGCGCAGCTGAACACCATAATCAGACAAACGGCGGCGACGCTCCTGGGTCTGTCCAGGCAGCTTCTCCATGTTGCATTTTGAGTCAACCGAGCGGGCGCGGCTTTTCAGGTACAGATCTGTACCTTCGCGGCGCATCAGCTTGCATTTTGGTCCGAGATACCTTGCCATGAGATTAAACCCGACGTTTCTTGGGTGGACGACAACCATTGTGTGGTATGGGTGTCACATCAGTGATACTGGTAATTTTGAAACCAGCGTTATTCAGCGCGCGAACAGCGGAATCACGCCCGGGACCGGGGCCCTTGACGTTGACATCCAGGTTCTTCACGCCATATTCCTTAGCCGCCTGGCCTGCGCGATCTGCTGCGACCTGAGCGGCAAATGGCGTACTCTTGCGTGAACCGCGGAAACCGGATCCACCGGAAGTGGCCCAGCACAGGGCATTCCCCTGGCGATCAGTGATCGTGATAATGGTATTGTTAAACGACGCATGGATATGCGCGATACCATCGCTCACTGTCTTTTTAATCTTTTTCTTGGAACGGGTTGTGGACTTGGCCATGCCTGTACCTACACTCTCGAATTAACTGTACTGTTAGCGTTTGATCGGACGACGCGGACCTTTACGGGTACGCGCATTGGTTTTCGTGCGCTGCCCCCGCAATGGCAAGCCACGGCGGTGACGGATACCACGATTACAACCAAGATCCATGAGGCGCTTGATATTCATGGAGATTTCACGACGAAGATCGCCTTCCACCATGAACTTGGCAACTTCAGCACGCAGTTTCTCGAGCTCATCCTCGCCAAGCTCGATAATTTTCCGATCCTCTGCCACACCGGCTTCATCACAGATTTTTGCCGCGCGTGAGCGGCCAACGCCATAAATCGCGGTCAGCGCGATGACCGTATGCTTACGGTCTGGAATATTTACGCCTGCTATGCGGGCCATCCTGTCATCTCCTCAGATGCTTTAACTTGGGTTGTCGCAGCAAATTACATACCACGAAGCCGCGGGACTATAACTCAACTGCAACAGTTTTTCAATATCGACTTTTGCCTATCCGATCTGCTTGCGCAATCGAATATCTGATTACCCCTGGCGCTGCTTATGCCTGGGATCAGTGCAGATCACTCTGACCACGCCCTTGCGCTTGACGATCTTGCAGTTGCGACACATTTTTTTTACCGAAGCACGAACTTTCATTTTCTCGGTCCTGTATACCTCACCAGGTTCAGCGGATCATACCCGCGCCACCATGGCCTTTAAGATTAGCTTTTTTCATCAACCCCTCATACTGATGAGACATGAGGTGCGACTGCACCTGGGCGATGAAATCCATGATTACGATAACCACGATCAGCAGCGAAGTTCCACCGAAATAAAACGGCACGTTCCAGCCAACGATCAGAAATTCAGGCAATAAACACACGGCTGTAATATAAATTGCACCGACCAGGGTCAATCTGGTCATAACACCATCAACGTATTTTGCGGTTTGCTCACCAGGCCGGATGCCGGGAATAAAAGCACCAGAACGCTTCAGGTTATCTGCGGTATCCCGGGCATTAAACACCAGTGCCGTATAGAAAAAGCAGAAGAAAATAATCGCCGCCGCATACAGGGCCACATAAATTGGCTCCCCTGGAGACAGCTTTGCCACAATATCCTGCAACCATCGCATATCCGGTGTACTGCCAGCCCACTGCGCCAAAGTAGTGGGGAACAGGATAATGCTGGAAGCAAAAATTGGCGGGATAACGCCAGCCATATTCAGCTTAAGGGGCAAAAAACTGCTCTGTGCAGCCAGCAAGCGCCGCCCCTGCTGACGCTTTGCATAGTTGATCGTAATGCGGCGCTGCCCGCGCTCGACAAACACGACGAACGCTGTCACCCCAAGCGCCATCAAGAACAGGAACAATGCAAACAAGGCATTCATCTCGCCGTTTCTTACAAGCTCCGCCACGGAACCAAAGGCGGATGGCAGGCCCGCCACAATGCCCGCAAAAATGATCATGGAAATGCCGTTGCCCAGACCCCGCTCGGTAATCTGCTCACCCAGCCACATCAGGAACATTGTTCCGGTAACCAGTGAAACCGCAGCGGTAAAAACAAAGCCCATACCCGGCGTCATAACCATGGACATGCCACCGGCCGATTGGCTCTGCAGCGCAAAGGAAATACCCACGGCCTGAAATGTAGCCAACACCACGGTTCCGTATCGAGTGTATTGGGTAATTTTCCTGCGGCCCGCCTCTCCTTCCTTTTTCAGCTGTTCCAGCTTTGGCACTACCGAGGTCATCAGCTGTACAATAATGGACGCTGAAATATACGGCATGATTCCCAGTGCCAGAATGGAAGCACGCTCCAGCGCGCCCCCGGAAAACATGTTAAACATACCCAGAATGCTTCCCTGTTGCTGGTCAAACAGCGCAGCCAGAGATGCGGGATTGACTCCGGGAACAGGAATATAGGTGCCGATGCGAAATACAATCAGCGCTCCCAGCAGAAACAGAAAACGCTGACGCAGCTCGGTTAACTGACCGATCTGTACGCCACTACCTGCTGAAGGATTCAGAGCCATGATCCGGATCAGTCCTCTACCTTACCGCCAGCAGCTTCAATGGCAGCCCGCGCACCCTTGGTTGCCCGCAATCCCTTTAGCGTAACAGCGCGTTTGATTTCACCGGAAAGAATCACTTTTCCCCGCTTCATCGTACGCGGCAGGATGTCAGCTTCGTACAAGGCATTCATGTCCACAACGTCGCCGGAAACCTTGCCCAGCTCGTCCAGACGAATTTCAGCAGTATATTTTGCCTTGCGCGAACGAAAACCAACCTTTGGCAAACGACGCTGCAAGGGCATTTGTCCGCCTTCAAAACCGACTTTGTGGAAGCCGCCGGAGCGTGATTTCTGGCCCTTGTGGCCACGACCACAGGTCTTGCCAAGTCCGCTGCCAATGCCGCGGCCAACGCGCTTTCTGTCAGTTTTGCTGCCGTCTGCTGGCTTGAGTGTATTCAGGCGCATCTTATGCGTCCTCCACGAGCTGTACCATATAGGATACTTTATTCAACATGCCGCGAGTGGAAGGCGTATCTTCCACCTCAACCACCTGGTGCATGCGACGCAACCCGAGGCCACGAGCACAAGCCTTATGGGATTTAAGACGACCGCTCATGCTGCGCACCAGTTTCACTTTCATCATTTTTGACTCAGCCACCGTATCACCCCAGTATTTCTTCGACAGTCTTGCCGCGTTTGGCAGCGACATCTTCCGGACTGACCATGTCTGCCAGGCCATTCATTGTGGCGCGAACCACATTGATGGGATTGTTGCTGCCAATACACTTGGCCAAAACATTGTGGACACCCGCAGCTTCACAGATTGCACGCATGGCGCCACCTGCGATAATGCCGGTACCATCGGATGCGGGCTGCATATACACCTTGGCCGCACCATGGCGCCCAATAACCGGATATTGCAGGGTGCCGTTGGCAAGCTTGATGCTTCTCATGTTGCGACGCGCAGTTTCCATTGCCTTCTGGATGGCGATAGGCACCTCTTTCGCCTTGCCCATGCCGAAGCCAACCTTGCCATCGCCGTCACCAACAACCACCAGAGCTGAAAAACCGAACTGACGGCCGCCTTTTACTACCTTGGCAACGCGGTTTACAGCAACCAGTTTCTCAATGAAATCATCGCCGGCGTTTTGTTCATAATTTGCCATTATCCAATCCTCAGAACTGGAGCCCGGCTTCGCGGGCTGCTTCCGCCAGCGCTTTTACGCGGCCGTGATATTGAAAACCCGAACGGTCAAAAGCAACCGCATCCACGCCAGCAGCCTTGGCCCGCTCTGCGACGAATTTGCCGACGACTGATGCTGCACTGGCATTTCCCGTAGAACCTTCAATGCTGCCACGCACGTCTTTGTCCAGAGTAGAGGCGCAGCATACGACCGTATTGCCATTCGGCGCGATTACCTGTGCGTAGATATGGCGTGGCGTGCGATGTATGTTCAGGCGATGAACGCCCAGCTCGCAAATCTTTGCTCTGGACCGGCGGGCCCGACGTATGCGACTTGATTTCTTGTCCATCGTCATAACCTCTTATTTCTTCTTCGCTTCTTTGCGGATTACGTGCTCATCCGCATAGCGGACACCTTTGCCTTTGTAAGGCTCGGGCGGACGATAACGGCGAATTTCGGCCGCTACCTGCCCAACTCTTTGCTTGTCGGTACCAGAAACCACGATTTCTGTCTGCGAAGGCGTTTCAATGCTGATGCCTTCGGGAATCGGGTACTCCACCGGGTGGGAAAAACCAAGACTCAGATCCAGAACCTTGCCTTTTACCTGGGCGCGGTATCCAACGCCAACCAGTTGCAGTTTCTTTTGGAACCCCTGGGAAGCACCGATAACCATGTTGTTTAACAGCGCACGCATGGTGCCGGCCATGGCCCAGCCTTGCTTGCTGTTAACGTCTATGGGCTTCACCCGCAGAACGCCATCATCGAAACTGACCTCCACCGAGGGATGGATCTCATATTCCTGGGTGGATTTGGAACCCTTGACCGTGACCTTCTGCCCTTCCAGCTTGACTTCCAAGCCAGACGCGATGGTTACCGGCGCTTTTGCTATACGTGACATACCGACCCCCCGCTTTAGGCTACGAAGGCAATGACTTCGCCGCCATGACCCTGCTTGCGGGCCTCACGATCTGTCATTACACCACGGGAGGTGGAAACAATTGCGATACCAAGTCCGCCACGCACCTTGGGCAACTCATCACGCCCCTTGTAGATACGCAGACCCGGACGGCTGACGCGTTTTACCATATCAATAACAGGACGCCCCTGAAAATACTTCAGCGTAATTTCCATCACTGGCTTGCCATCGACATCAGAAGCGTTTACATCGCTGATGTAACCTTCGTTTTTCAATACTCCGGCAATCGCCATCTTTTTCTTTGATGCAGGCAGCGCTACGCTGACCTTGCCAGCAGACTGGCCATTACGGATGCGTGTAAGCATATCCGCAATCGGATCTGACATACTCATAGTTTAAAGGCTCCTCGGGTCAGGCAACTTCTGGCACGAAGTCCGATACCCATTGACGAAATCGACTCCCATTACAGGAAGCCGATAACTTTAGCTAATTTTTCTATAAAAATCCAGAAATATTTTGCATATTCCGGATCTCCCCGTCGTCATCGCCACCCGACAACGACAGGCAACTTTACCAGCTGGCTTTTTTCAGTCCTGGCACATCACCACGCATGGCTGCTTCCCGCAATTTGTTGCGGCACAGGCCAAACTTGCGGTAGACGGCATGGGGCCGGCCGGTAATGCGGCAACGGCGCTGCTTTCTTACCGGGCTGGAATCCCTTGGCAGTTTTTGCAAGGCCAGGACCGCTTCGTCCACCTGCTCCAGACTGCTTTCAGGGTTCTTGATAACAGCCTTCAGCTCAACACGCTTTGCTACGTACTTCGCCGCCAGACTGGCCCGCTTCTTTTCACGGGCGATCATGCTTTTCTTTGCCATAATATCCTGGACTCTCTGTTCAATTACTTGAAGGGAAAGTTGAACCCCTCAAGCAGGGCGCGCCCTTCCTCATCGCTACCAGCACTGGTAGTAATAGTGATATCCATGCCGCGCAGGGCATCGATCTTGTCATATTCCACTTCCGGGAAGATAATCTGCTCCCTGACGCCCATGCTGTAATTGCCACGACCGTCGAAAGATCTTGCATTCAACCCGCGGAAATCACGAATTCTTGGAATGGCAATATTCACCAGACGATCAAGAAACTCATACATGCGATCGGCGCGCAAGGTTACCTTGCAGCCGATGGGCCAACCTTCGCGGATCTTAAACCCGGCAACAGACCTTCTGGCCAGTGTAACGACAGGCTTCTGCCCGGCGATCTTGACCATGTCTCCCGTTGCATTCTGAAGGATTTTCTTGTCCCCGGTCGCCTCGCCCACGCCCATATTCAGGGTGATTTTTTCGATACGGGGAACCTGCATGACGCTTTTATAACCGAATTTCTCGATCAGCGCGGGAATAACCTGTTCTTTATAATGATCCTGTAACCTAGCCATTGGATTAGCTGCCTCAGACGTCCACGACTTCGCCGTTGGATTTAAATACACGCACCTTGCGGCCGTCATCGAGAGTTTTGAAACCCACGCGATCGGCCTTGTTGCTTACCGGGTTGAACAATGCGACATTGGAGATATCCGTGGGCATTTCCTTTTCCACGATACCACCAGGCTCACCCTTCATGGGATTGGGCTTGGCGTGCTTCTTTGCCAGGTTGATATTCTCAACCAGGACACGATTGTCGCCAACCAGCTGGAGCACCGTGCCTCGCTTGCCCTTGTCCTTACCAGCCAGGACGATGACATCATCACCTTTACGAATCTTGCTTGCCATGACTATTCCTCAAAGCACCTCTGGAGCCAACGAAATAATTTTCATAAAACGTTCGCCACGCAATTCACGGGTCACCGGGCCGAAAATACGGGTGCCGATGGGTTGCAGTTGGGTGTTGAGCAGTACGGCTGCATTTCCGTCGAAACGAATAACCGAGCCGTCAGGGCGGCGCACACCTTTCTTGGTACGCACGACCACTGCATTATAAACGTCACCCTTTTTCACTTTGCCGCGGGGAATGGAGTCCTTTACGGAAACCTTGATGATATCCCCAACGCCAGCATATCGGCGATGTGAACCGCCCAGCACTTTGATGCACTGAACACGCTTTGCGCCGCTGTTGTCGGCAACGTTCAGTATGGTTTGCATCTGGATCATGACACTACCCTTATGTTGTCAGTATTTTCAACGAAGGTTGAAAATATTTGCTCAGTTTGCACGTTCGACCAGCTTGACGAAGCGCCATTTCTTGGTCTTGGACAGCGGACGGCACTGTTCTACCACCACTACATCACCTGCACGACATTCATTGTTCTCATCGTGGGCATGAACCTTGGTGGAACGCCGAATAAATTTTCCGTAGATAGGGTGCTTAACCCGGCGTTCAATCTGCACGGTGATGGACTTGTCCATCTTGTCACTGATGACCCTACCTTGCAGCGTACGGTTTGTCTGGCCTTGCTCGCTCATCACTAACCTGCCTTCCGCATTTCGTTCATTACTGTCTTGATGCGCGCAATATCACGGCGCACCTCTTTTACAACGTGGTGACGCGCCAGTTGGCCGGTGCCATGCTGCATACGCAGACTGAATTGCTCTTTGAGTTTTTCGTGCAATTCCTTAGTCAGCTCATCCAGGGACTTGTCCCGCAGTTCATTCGCCTTCATCACATTATCGTCCGCTTAACAAATGTTGTTCCCACAGGCAATTTGGCGGAAGCCAGTTTGAATGCTTCTCTTGCCAGCTCTTCGGATACACCTTCGATTTCATAGAGCATGCGACCGGGTTGTACCAGGGCCACCCAGTATTCCACGTTACCCTTGCCTTTACCCATGCGCACTTCCAGCGGCTTTTTGGTAATGGGCTTGTCTGGAAAAATCCGAATATACAATTTACCGCCCCGCTTTACGCGGCGGGTAATGGTACGGCGTGCAGCCTCGATTTGGCGAGCAGTAATGCGCCCGCGACCGGTTGCCTTGAGGCCGAACTCACCAAAACTGACGTTGCTGCCGCGCTGCGCCAGGCCGCGGTTGCGGCCGGTATGCTGTTTACGAAATTTGGTACGCTTTGGCTGTAACATGATTTAGCCTCTCCCACCGGATTTCTTGCCTTTTTTGCCGGATTTGGACTCCAGCAGCGCCTCATCACCGAAAATCTCGCCTTTGAAGATCCAGACCTTGATGCCGATGATTCCATAGGTGGTCTCAGCTTCGGCGGTTCCATAATCAATATCTGCACGCAGGGTATGCAAAGGCACACGGCCTTCCCGATACCATTCGTTACGGGCAATCTCTGCGCCGTTCAAACGACCGGAGATATTTACCTTGATGCCTCCGGCACCCAGGCGCATGGAGTTCTGTACCGCACGTTTCATGGCGCGGCGGAACATGATGCGCCGCTCCAGCTGCTGGGCGATGCTTTCGGCAACCAGCTGGGCGTCCAGCTCAGGCTTGCGGATTTCCTCGATACTGATGTGTACGGGGCCACCCATCATGCGGGAAACCTCACGACGCAAGGCATCGATGTCTTCTCCCTTCTTGCCGATCACCAGGCCCGGGCGCGCGGTATGCACGGTAATATGCGCATTGTTCGCCATGCGATCGATCTGGATGCGCGATACGGAGGCATGCGCCAGCTTCTTTTTCAGAAAATCGCGTACCGCCAGATCTTGGTTGAGCAGATCCGCATAATCGCCACTGCCTGCATACCATTTTGAGGTATGCTGCTTGACGATGCCTAAGCGGATACCGATTGGATTTACTTTTTGACCCATAACTCTGCCTGCTTACTCGTCGCCAACGGTGACGGTGATATGGCTGGTGCGCTTCAAAATCTTGCTCGCACGGCCTTTTGCTCTTGCCCGGATGCGCTTCATGGTAGGTCCTTCGTCAACCATAATGGCTGTGACCTTGAGCTCATCAACATCGGCACCTTCGTTGTTTTCTGCATTTGCAATTGCAGAATCCAGAATTTTTTTGATCAGCACAGCACCTTTTTTCTTGCTGAACTGCAATGTCTCCAGAGCACGCTCTACCGGCAAACCCCGAATCTGATCGGCAACCAGACGCCCTTTCTGTGCAGACAGGCGTGCATGACGCAATTTTGCTACTGCTTGCATATCCCGCTCCTTAACGCTTGGATTTCTTGTCGGCAGCGTGACCACGATAAGTACGGGTCAGCGCAAATTCACCGAGTTTGTGTCCAACCATGTTTTCCGAAACCAGCACGGGAACATGTTGACGACCGTTATGTACGGCGATAGTCAGCCCCACCATATCCGGCAAAATCATTGAGCGACGCGACCAGGTCTTTATAGGACGGCGGCTGCTGGTCGCTACGGCATCTTCCACTTTTTTCATCAGATGATGATCGACGAAAGGACCTTTACGTATTGAACGTGGCATTATTCTCTTACCTCACCCGATTACTTACGGCGACGATCGCGTACGATGAATTTATCGGTACGCTTGTTACTGCGGGTCTTGTAACCCTTGGTAGGCACACCCCAGGGGCTCACCGGATGGCGACCGCCGGAAGTGCGGCCTTCACCACCACCATGGGGGTGATCTACCGGATTCATTACTACACCGCGAACGGTGGGACGAACACCGCGCCAGCGTGTGGCGCCCGCCTTGCCCAGTTTCCGCAGGCTGTGCTCGGAATTTCCGACTTCGCCAAGCGTGGCGCGGCAATCTGCATGGATCTTGCGCATTTCACCGGAACGCAGACGCAGGGTGGCATAATCGCCTTCACGAGCCACGAGTTGCGCGGAAGTACCGGCGCTACGCGCAATCTGTGCACCTTTTCCGACTTTCATCTCAATGCAGTGGATGGTGCTACCTACCGGAATAGTACGCAAAGGGAGGGAGTTACCCGCCTCGATGGGCGCCTCGATGCCGGACTGAATACTATCCCCGGCTTGCAGACCTTTGGGGGCAATAATATAACGGCGCTCGCCGTCGGCATACTTGATCAGACAAATATGCGCGCTACGATTGGGGTCATATTCCAGACGCTCGACTACACCCGGAATCCCGTCCTTGTCACGCTTGAAGTCGATGATCCGGTAGCGCTGCTTGTGACCACCACCACGATGACGAGTGGTGATGCGCCCCTGGTTGTTGCGCCCGCCCGTTTTGGACTTCTTGGCCAGCAAGGGCTCGTAAGGAGCGCCTTTATGCAGCCCAGGAGTTTTTACCTGAACAACAAACCGGCGACCGGGTGATGTCGGTTTAGCTTTAACGATTGGCATCTTTCTGCTTCCGCTTTACTTAACTTGTTGCGCTAACGCCCTCAGGCGCCAGCTCCAAAATCGATATCCTGACCTTCCGCAAGGCGTACAACGGCCTTTTTCCAGTCTTTACGGCGGCCTGGAATCTGGCCGAAACGCTTGCTTTTTCCCTTGACGTTGATGGTTTGCACTTTCTCCACACTCACCTCAAAAAGCATTTCAACGGCTGCCGCAATCTCCGGCTTGGTCGCATCAGTAGTTACCTTGAAGGTGAACTGTCGTGCACTGTCCGCTGCGTTAGCGGTTTTCTCTGAGGTCAGGGGACCGAGCAGGACTTTCAACAGACGTTCTTTATTACTCATGCCAGCTGCTCCTCGATCTTTTTCAGTGCATCCGCCGTCATCAACACTTTTTCATAACCCACCAGAGAGACCGGATCCAACTGCTCGGCATCCCGCACATCTACATGGTAGAGGTTACGCGCCGCAAGCAGCATGTTCTCGTCCAGCTGCGCAGTGATAATCAGCACATCATCCATATCCAGATCCTTGAGCTTGCTAACCAGCTCCTTGGTCTTGGGCGCTTCCACAGCAAAGCTGTCAACCACAACCAGACGTTCCTGGCGAAGTAGTTCGGAAAGAATGGAACGCAGCGCGCCACGATACATTTTCTTGTTCACCTTCTGCGCGTAGCTACGTGGCTGTGCGGCAAAAGTGACCCCGCCTTTACGCATGATGGGGCTACGGATCGTGCCCTGACGTGCGCGACCTGTGCCCTTCTGGCGGAAAGGCTTGGCACCACCACCGCTAACGGCAGCGCGGTTCTTCTGCGCTTTGGTACCAGAACGGGCTGCTGCCATATAAGCAGTAACCACCTGATGAACCAGCGCTTCTTTGAAGTCAGCGCCGAATACGGCGTCAGATACTTGCAGGGAAGCCCCGCCTGTTACATTCAAGTCCATGACTTAGCCCTTATTCTTCAATTTGATCGCGGGAGTGACGATAACGTCACCGCCAGGAGCGCCAGGTACGGCACCTTTGATCAACAACAAACCACGCTCTGCATCCACCCGAACGATCTCGAGGGTCTGCACGGTAACTTTTTCACTACCCATATGCCCGGCCATTTTCTTGCCCTTGAACACCCGTCCAGGAGTTTGGCACTGACCAATGGAACCGGGAGCACGATGAGAAATGGAGTTGCCGTGGGTTGCATCCTGCATTTTAAAGTTGTGACGCTTCACGCCACCCTGAAATCCTTTACCCTTGGATATGCCACTGACATCCACTTTCTGCCCTTGCTCGAACAGATCCGCTTTGATCTCACTACCCAGTTCAGGAACATCGCCTTGATGATCTTCCAGGCGGAACTCCCATAAGCCACGTCCGGCTTCGACACCCGCCTTGGCGAAGTGACCGGCCATAGGCTTACTCACGCGGCTGGCTTTGCGCTTACCAACCGTAACCTGTATAGCTTTATAGCCATCAGTTTCCGGTGTGCGCACTTGCGTAACCCGGTTGGGCTCTACCTGAACAACAGTCACAGGTACAGAAACTCCGTCATCATTGAAGACCCGGGTCATGCCTGCTTTGCGTCCGACTAATCCTAATGCCATGATTTAAAACCTCAGTTCAGTTTAATCTGAACATCTACCCCAGCCGCCAGATCCAGCTTCATCAATGCATCTACCGTCTTGTCAGTAGGATCGATGATGTCCATGAGGCGCTTGTGGGTGCGAATCTCGTACTGGTCGCGCGCGTCCTTGTTGACGTGCGGTGAAATCAGTATTGTGTAGCGCTCTTTGCGCGTTGGAAGCGGAATTGGACCCTTGACCCGGGCGCCTGTACGCTTCGCGGTATCCACGATTTCCTTGGTAGATTGATCTATCAAGCGATGATCGAAGGACTTGAGTCTGATTCTGATACGCTGGTTAGCCATAATGTTTACTCAATAATCTTGGAAACAACACCGGCGCCAACCGTACGGCCACCTTCACGAATGGCGAAGCGCAAACCTTCTTCCATCGCAATCGGTGCAATCAGCTTCACCGTCATCTTTACATTGTCACC
>JAMOLT010000008.1 GCA_027068915.1 Sedimenticola sp.
TGGATGACGGGGCTTGAACCCGCGACGACCGGAATCACAATCCGGGACTCTACCAACTGAGCTACATCCACCATAAACTTTGCGTATTTGGCACGCCCGGCAGGATGATTCGCCCCATCCCTGGAGCACACCCCTGTGGGGCCACGCTACGCGTGTTCGAATTTGCTCCCGGCAAATTCGTCGAACCTGACTGTTTGATACGCAGGTTCGCTTCCTGCCTGAACAACAATATCCAAATTCTCTGGAATACGCTGTTCTTTTCTATGGCACGCCCGGCAGGATGATTCGCCCCATCCCTGGGGCTCTCCCCTGCGGGGCCACGCTGCGCGTGTTCGAATTTGCTCCCGGCAAATTCGTCGAACCTGACTGTTTGATACGCAGGTTCGCTTCCTGCCTGAACAACAATATCCAAATTCTCTGGAATACGCTGTTCTTTTCTATGGCACGCCCGGCAGGATTCGAACCTGCTACCCTCGGCTTAGAAGGCCGATGCTCTATCCAAATGAGCTACGAGCGCAGAGAATCGCATCTGGCACAAAGAATTCAATCCATCCTGCCGCATTACGAATATTGGTCGGGGTAGAGAGATTCGAACTCCCGACATCCTGCTCCCAAAGCAGGCGCGCTACCAGACTGCGCTATACCCCGAAAACCATCCTTGCTGAATCCATTCTCACTCTCTACACCGTAGAGAGATTACAAAATGCATCCTGCATTTTGCCCTGCGGGTCGCGCGCTAAAATCGCTCCCGGCGATTTTTATCGAACTCCCGACATCCTGCTCCCAAAGCAGGCGCGCCACCCCGAATTTCGCTTCCACCTTCTGCGAAGGCGGTGCATGATACTCAAGGCCGCAATGATAGTCAATCTGTGATGTAATTCTGTGCTGAGATATCAATAGGGATTATCATATGGAAGGCTTTTCAAACAGGAGACATAATTTTGAGGAAAATCATATCGCTCAGCCTGTTCCTGGGTATCGCTCTGGTGACCACACAGGCGCTGGCGGGAATGTACCGCTGGACAGATGACCAGGGCAATGTGGTTTATTCACAGACCCCTCCGCCGGACAATCGACCGGTAAAGCCCATTGCTCCCCCGCCTCCTCCGGCAGCCGCCCCCCAGGAGGCCAGGGAGAAGGTTCAGAAACTGCAGCAACAACTCGACAACATTGCTGCGGAAAGAAAGGAAAAGCAGCAAGAACAGGAACAGGCGGAACAGGAGCGCAAAGCCAGGGCGGAAAAATGCACCGCAGCAAAAAAAGCACTGCAGACAATAAAAGAAAGACCTTCCAGTACGCTTTGGCGGCTTCCTGACGGAAGCTACCAACGGTTTACCGTGGAAGAAAGGGAGACGCAGATTGGTGCATTGAACAAGTCCATCCAAAAAAACTGCCCATAGGTGACCTATGCCTTTACTTACCCTCATCACCAATCTGGATGTCACAGCAGACCAACAAACACCCCTGCTGTCCACACTCTCCACCCTTGTCGCCCAACTACTGGGAAAACCGCAAAGTTATGTCATGACCATTCTCCAGGACAACCAGTCCATGCTCATGGGAGGCACAGATGAACCCAGCGCATACTTACAGCTCAAAAGCCTGGGGCTGCCTGAAGACAGCACCACTGGTTTTTCTGCCGCACTCTGCGACACCATCACCGAGCAGCTTGGCATTCCGGCTAACCGCATTTATATAGAGTTTTCCAATCCCCCCAGGCATTTGTGGGGCTGGGACAGGGGCACCTTTGGCTGATGTTTGGACAAGACCGCACACGCCTGCGCCGCTATTATCTGCAAGCCTGGGAAAAACAGCAGGCCGGCACGGCTCTGGAACCCCTGGAGGCACTGATTGCCGGCGTTATCGGGCAACACCCGGAATATCATTCACTGCTTCAGTCCGAAGACGCGCTGAACAAGGATTTTGTCCCGGAGCAGGGACAAAGCAACCCCTTCCTGCACATGGGCATGCACATCAGTCTGGCGGAGCAGATCAACACCAACCGACCTCCAGGCATCCGTGATGCCTACCAGAAGATCAAGAAGAAGCTTGGTGATGCACATGCCGCAGAGCACCAGATGATGGAATGTCTGGGGCTGGCCTTGTGGGAAGCCCAGCAGCAAAACCGCGCACCGGATGAAACCACCTATCTCGAATGCCTGAAAAAGCTGGCCTGAGCATGCGCCCGCAAGCGAAGGATATTTTCAGCTACCGCAAATACTGGGCGCACAAGTTCGCCCCCGCACCTTTCCTGCCCATGAGCCGGGAGGAGATGGCCGACCTCGGCTGGGACAGCTGCGACATCATCATCGTCACCGGCGACGCCTATGTGGATCAGGCCAGTTTCGGCATGGCCATCATCGGACGGTTGCTGGAGGCCCAGGGCTTTCGCGTGGGCATCATCGCCCAACCCGGCTGGAAGAGCCGGGAAGATTTCATGCAGCTGGGACGGCCCAATCTGTTTTTCGGGGTGACCGCCGGCAACATGGATTCCATGGTCAACGGCTACACCTCTGACCGCAAGATCCGTTCCGACGACGCCTACACCCCCGATGCCCGGGGCGGCAAACGTCCGGACCGTGCTTCCCTGGTCTACAGCCAGCGCTGCAAGGAGGCGTACAAGGGCATTCCCGTGGTGATCGGCGGTATCGAAGCCTCCCTGCGGCGCATCGCCCATTACGATTACTGGCAGGACAAAGTGCGCCACTCCGCCCTGGTGGACAGCAAGGCGGACATCCTGCTGTTCGGCAATGCCGAGCGGGCCATCGTAGAACTCGCCCACCGGCTGGCCCAAGGAGAGAACATCCGGGACATCACCGGTCTGCGCGGCACCGCCATCCTGCGCAACTCGCTGCCCGATGATTTCACCTACATCGACTCCACCGATGTGGAGGCGCCCGGCCCAGCCCAGCCAAAAACCAACCCCTACTCCGCTACACCAACCACACCCCCAGCCGTCCAGCCCCAGACGGCGCAGGTCGTCACCCTGCATACTCGTCCCAGACGCCTCGACAGGGAGCGTACAGCCATACTGCTGCCCGCTTATGAGCAGGTAAAAAGCGATCCCCTGCTCTACGCCCATGCCTCACGCATCCTGCATCTCGAGTCCAACCCCGGCAACGCCCGGGCGCTGGTGCAGAAACACGGCAAGCGCTATCTCTGGCTGAATCCACCCCCCATTCCCCTGACCACGAAGGAACTGGACCGGGTCTACGAGCTTCCCTACCAGCGCAAGCCCCATCCCTCTTACGGCGACGCCCGGATCCCCGCCTACGAGATGATCCGTTTTTCCATCAACATCATGCGTGGCTGCTTTGGCGGCTGCACCTTTTGCTCCATCACGGAACATGAGGGGCGCATCATCCAGAACCGTTCGGAAAAGAGCATCTTGCAGGAAATCGAAGCCATTCGGGACAATGTTCCCGGATTTACCGGCAATATTTCAGATCTTGGCGGGCCCACCGCAAACATGTGGCGGCTGCATTGCAAGGAAGAGAAAATCGAATCCTCCTGCCGCCGCCTGTCCTGTGTGTATCCGGACATCTGCAAGAACATGAAGACCGACCAGACGCCCCTGGTGCAGCTGTACCGCAAGGCCCGGGCCATTCCCGGCATCAAACGCATCTTCATCGCCTCCGGCCTGCGCTACGATCTGGCCGTGCAGACCCCGGAATATGTCAAGGAGCTGGTTACCCACCATGTGGGGGGCTACCTGAAAATTGCGCCGGAACATACGGAAACCACCCCCCTTGCTCACATGATGAAGCCTGGTATCGGCAGCTATGACCGATTCAAGGCCATGTTCGAGAAGTATTCCAAGGCAGCGGGGAAAGAACAGTATCTCATTCCCTACTTTATCGCCGCCCACCCAGGCACCACGGATGAGGACATGCTCAACCTGGCCCTGTGGCTGAAGCAAAACGGCTTTCGCGCCGACCAGGTGCAGGCCTACCTGCCCTCGCCCATGGCCCTGGCCACCGCCATGTGGCATAGCGGATACAACCCGCTGAAAAAGATCAGCAGGGGGGAGAAAACCGTATTCTCACCCAAAGGCATGCGCCAGCGGCGGCTGCACAAGGCCTTTCTGCGCTATCATGACGCCAACAACTGGCCATTGCTGCGGGAAGCCCTGAAGAAAATGGGCCGCGCCGATCTTATTGGCAACGGCAAACACCAGCTGGTTCCCAACTGGCAACCCAGGGGCACAGGGGACAATGGCGGCGACAAGCCGCGGCCATTTCGCACCAAACACAGCGCTGTGAAAAAGAAGGTCGGCAGAAACCGCGACCCGCACAAGCATCGGCGGTAAAACCTTTGTACAGAATTGCTGTCAAATACAGGATGAATCATTTTGAGTAACCCCATGAACAATCAGACCTGGACGGCGGAATACAGCATCGGCGAGGAGATCGCCCACGCCATCACCCATGGCATCGGCATCCCCCTAAGCATCGCCGCCCTGGTGTTGCTGGTGACCTTTTCCACCTTGCATGGAACCGTCTGGCATGTAACCAGCACCGCTGTTTATGGCAGCACCCTGGTGCTGCTGTACACGGCTTCCACCCTTTATCACGCCATTCCCCACGAACGCGCCAAACTGCTCCTGCAGAAATTCGACCACGCGGCGATCTTTCTGCTCATCGCAGGCACCTACACCCCTTTTACTTTGATCACGCTGCACGGCCCCTGGGGCTGGAGCCTGTTTGGCCTGGTTTGGGCCATCGCCTTTTTCGGGATTTATGTAAAGCTTGCGGGCAGCCCGTCCCTGCAACGCTGGTCACTGCCCTTGTATCTGGGAATGGGCTGGCTGGTTTTGCTGGCGATCAAGCCCCTCGTCAGCAATCTCGAAACCGGCGGGCTGATCCTGCTGGTGGCGGGCGGCTTGAGCTATACCCTGGGCGCTTTGATCTATGCTTGGGAAAACCTGACCTGGAACCACGCCATCTGGCATTTGTTCGTGCTCGCCGGCAGCATTTTGCAGTTCTTCTCCATCTTTTTCTATGTGGTGCCGGGTTCCGCCTGAAAGCAGCCCCGGGTCCCTGCCCTGCGTATCTTTTCCCTGCGGCGCTTGTTGCGCCTGGCAACTTGCAGATAACGATACAGCATGGCGATATAAACCATGGCAGGCAGTTGCACCAGCAGATCGACGCTGAACAGGGCCGCCGTGTTTTCCGGATAGCTTCGCAGGGTCAGAAACGCCAGGATTCCGCCGGTCATGATGAGCATATCCCGCTCCCGCGAAGGCAGCTGATACTTGCCGAAAATGATTCTCAGAAAATACCACCAGGATGCCAGCATCCCACCCACATAACCGAGCATTCCCAGTAGCCCGCCCGCCAACCAGGCATACAGCAAGCCGTTCTGCCCGTTTTCACCCAGTATCCGTCGATCCGCCTGTGGGCCATAACCCAGCAAGGGCTGCTCCTGAATACTTTGCCAGGCGATACGGAATATCTTGTCCCTTCCCGACATGCTCTTGAATCCCTCGACCCCTGTGCCGCGAGTGGCATGTTCAACGATATAGGTCTGGGTTTCTTCAGGAATCAGGTCGATACCACCACTCAACCCCAATATGAACAAGCCCACGGCGATAACTCTGGGAACCTTGCCCATGAACAGCATGATGAACACCAGGGTTCCCGCCAGAGAAAACAGGGCGCCACGGGACTGCATGAACCAGACCAAAGATACCGATCCGGCAAACACCGCCACCGCAATTGACCAACTCACCAATCCGCGAACACGCCAGAACATGACGAATGCCAGCACCGCTGGAATGGCTGCAAAACGCGCCATGCCTGTCGCCCGGCTCATGGCGCCCCCCGCTACATCCCCTGTTCTGTTTACCAGGCCATAACCCGATTCGTCCTCGAACAGCACGTCTCTGGCAAAGAACAACAACATGAGCAGCACCACAGCCGCCACTGCCCAGGTCAAGTAATTCAAGCGGGTGATTTGCCGCAACGGTTCATCACCGCTGAGGAAGACCCTTACGCCCACCAGAACGGCGAGGAAGGAAAAACCCCAATAGGCCGTATTGAACCAGGGCGTCACCTGAAAAGAAGCCACCAGCATGGCCAGCCCGTAGACCCAGAACAGCGCCTCGGGCAATGTCAGCCGGCCACGGTAAGGTGATCGGCTGGACAACAGGATCAATCCCCCCACCAGGATTACCCCCATGGGCGCACCGGCCCGCAAGGCATTGACCGTCGCCAGACCGCCATCCGCCCAGCCGGACAGATTCCAGTGCCCGGTGTTGATCGCCGCCCACAACGCCAGCCATAGGAATACCGACAGGTTGATATAGTCATCGCGAATCACCGCTATCCAGCTTCGCTTTTTCATTTGGATTGTAGAGTCAAAGCTTTCTTGTAGATCGCTTCCAGCTCCACCTGTTTCTGTTCCCAGGAAAAGACGCCGGCCCTGCACAATGCACCATTGGCCAGTGTCTGACGCTGTTGTTCATCCCCAGCCAGCTTTTCAATAACTTCACTGTAGGCCTGGATCAGGCCTTGCGGTGACTTCAGCGGCAATTTATGGCCACAACTGCTGTCCACGACATCAGAAAACCCGCAATGATCCGGACAAACCACAGGCAACCCCAATGAAAGGGCCTCGAGCAACACGGTAGAGGTCAGATCCTTCAAACTGGTAATCACAAACAGATGCCCTGCCCCCATCACCGCCAGCGCCCTGTCTCTGGCGAGGCGGCCATGCCAGTTGCAACGCCCCGCAATCCCCAGCTCATCGGCCAGCCTGCGCCAGTTGCCGCTCAACGGCCCTTCTCCCAGAATATCCAGTTGCCAGGACAAATCATCAGGCAGCTTCGCCAGGGCCTTCAACAACAACGGCAGCGCCTTGCCGGGCAGATGCTCTCCGCTCCATACCAGGCGGAGTGGCTCATCCGGTTTTCGGCAGAGAATCGTCTCTGCAATACAATCAGGAGGCCCCACTTCACAAATGACGTGGCTGTGGACGCCATACCAGCGCTTGATCTCCTGTTGAATGCCGCCGGTCGCGGCAATCACCGCTTGCGCTTTCCGGAACGCCTTGCGGGAGGAACGCAGTGTGATCCTTTGAAAAGAATTGATCAGGTTTCGGCCCGCATAATAGACAGCGCCCCGACAACCCAGCACCCCAAGAAAACGCCAGGGTGTGTTTTCCAGCCCACCGACCGGCCCCCAGACAAAAGGCAGATTCATTTTCCATAACCGGCCGGGAAAACGAAACCCCACATAGGTCAGCTGATGCGTCAGATCAAATCGTTCGGTTTGGTGAAGACGCCTCGCCAGCTTGAAAGCATCCCTCAGCCATAGCGCATAGGCAATATTCATCATGGGCTTGAATACCGAGTCTTCGATACGCCGCCACCCTGGAGTCGGCTGGTAATGCCAGGGCTTGTGCGGGACATAGAGAAAACGCACATTACGCAACTCCTCAGCATGTTTTTGCAGATAGTCCTCGATCTCCGGCTGATGATGGCTCGCCACCAGCACCCAGGGGTCGGCAAACTGCGCAATCAGCCTGACCCAGTTCCAGCCCACGCCTTCTTCCGATCCATGGCGGGGATTGCAGGCATACGCATTGACCAGCACCTTCACAAAAGAACCTTTATGCCGCCGATCCGGGGATCGGCATCCTGCATAACAGCACAGAGCAAGAGCCATCGCTGCGGACAATCACTGCCATCATTCACTTCTTCCGGTAATAGGCATTGATGATCATTCCCCGATCAAACCACTCAGATAATTTCAACAAGGCATACGCTCCCCGCCAGGCGGTCTTTCCAAGAACCGAAGGATGTTTTTTTTGGATTTTCTCTCTTGGCACTTTTGATACCGTGTGGACAGCGATACATTCAAAGCCATGGCGCTGAAACAGGGCGTTCAGTCCCTGTATTGAAAAATAATTCACATGTTCCGGCGGCGAAATATACATGTCATGTCTCCCCTGCATCCGGGACAACAGGGATCCGAAATGGGGAACGGCGATAGCGGCAACGCCCCCCTTGACCAATACCCTGGACAATCCATCAACCATGCTCTCCACGTCACAAACATGTTCCAGCACCTGACTCAGCAGCACCACATCCTGCGTATCATTATATAGCCCGGCGATTTGCTCATTGAATACTTCTTGCAGGGGCGCAAAGCCGACTTGCTCCTCGAAGCCGGCGGCGGAATGGGGATTGGGCTCCAGAGCGGTAACGGAAAAGCCTTGCTGCACGGCTTCCCGGGAAAAAAACCCGATTCCGGCTCCAATATCCATAAAGCGTTTGCCTTCGGCATAAACCAACAGTTGCGCAATGATTCGTCTTGCATCCTGAACCGAGTCCGGATAATGCCCCAGATCCAGCGCTACGGATTCCGCCAACGACGCCATACCATAGTCCATGGCGGCGTAATAGGCATCCATCTCCTGCTGGGCAGGACGCGGCGACAACATGGCTGATCCACAGCAATTGCATTTGCAAACAGGATAGGCGCGCGTTTCGGCTGGTTTTGAAAACCAAAACACCAGACCAGGGGCCTGGCAAAAAATACAGTTATCCGCATGTAGCGCATCACTCATCGGGATTACTCAGGAACAGGCTTTTCCACAACCCCGCCAAATTTCCCCTGGCGCGGGACAGTAGCACCGGTTGTCGTTTGGCAACAACTTCCGTCAAGGTTTGCCCAAAACGTATGCACAATCCAAGGTAGCAACGCCACACAGACAACCCATGCTTCCTGACAAAATACAGCCGGTTTCGCACTTCCATCTGGCCAAAACGACAATACCAGTCAGACGAGAGATTCTCATGATGATGGTGGTGCCGAAACATTGCATCCGCCACAACAACCAGCTGACCATTCCGGCCCGCACTGTAACTGAAATCCAGATCCTCAAGATAGCTGTACCCCTTGAAAAACGCATCGAACTGATGATTTAACAAGACCTGTTTACGCCACAAAACAGCACCAGATATAAGCCATTCCACTCTTGTATTTTCGCTGACTGCGCCAAGCCGAGTGTGCCAGCCACTGGGCGCAACCGCGCCGGGTTCCTGGTCATACAATCCCAACCATTTTGCAAAACGGGAATGCTTGAGCTTTCCGCCTGTAGCCGTGGTTTCTTCTTCCTGCAAATTGAAAGCCGCGCCACACACATCAGCCGGGGCCGTGCGCCAGAAAGCCAGCATTTTTTCAAAGGCATCCAGTTCAAAAACGATGTCGTCATCTACAAAACCGATCAGGTCGATACCATCATCGACGCAGGCAAGGCCAGCATTGCGCTGCGCGGCTGCAGAGGGTTCACCCTCGAAAACCTGGTACTGAATGGGAAGATCAGTGTACTCCTGTACCAGCTCTGGCTGCGGTATCGCACTTGAGTCGATTATCACTATTTGCATTGGCTGGATCTTTTGGGAAGATACATTATGCAAAAGAGCGCGTAGATCCCGAGGACGGTCACGCGTTGGAATAATCAGGCAAAAAGATCCATACACCATTGGAATATTGAACACTCAACCAAGGATGCGCTTCAATTTGCCGAGAATGGTTTCAATATACATCTTCTGTCGATTGAGCCAATTTCTCTGCGGTGGAATTCGCTCAGGGCGTGTAATAACACCGGACAAATAGCCCACAAACCGCGCCACACCTGCAACCATATAGGGTCTTGAAAGCATACGAACTCCGCTTTGTATCAACACAAACCAAAAAGGTACATACATGACAAAATCCATCTTCCCCAATTTGTACAGGGCCGGCACTTTATACTTGATCTTTGGCGAGTACCCCTCAAAAGGGACATAGTGATTACCAACCAAATCCGCAAAGCTTCGTACTTTCCAGCCTTTCTCTCTGGCCTGGATCACCGCCACACAATCCTCATGCCCATAGCTCTTGTAACCACCAATATCTTCATAACATGCCCGCCGAAACACCTGCACGGGCCCACCCACTGAATCCGGATTCATAAAGCCACCTGGGGCAGCATTTCCATCGGGCAAAACACTGCGCAGGAAACAGCCAGCAATACCTAGCTTGCTATCCTTTGAGAACTCTTCCAGCAGCCTCATGTAGAAGTTGCCGGGCAATACAACATCCGCATCCAGCACCGCCAAATATTCCCAACTTTCCTTTTCTGCTTTCGACAATGCGTACTCAATTGCTCCCACTTTTCCCGGCGCTACTTGCTCTACACGATTGAGTTCCTCCCCCGGCTTTTCACGTCGTAAGTAGCGAATGAAGTCATGCATATCAGCATACTCCTCCATCACTTCATCCGTGCCATCATTTGATCCATCACTGACCAGATAGTATTTCCAGGGACGCAGGCTTTGCCGCAAAACACTTTCTATGGTTTTTCCTATCTGCCTGGCCTCGTTTCGAGCCGGGGTCACTGCCAGTATTCGACTAGTCACGAGGCCAATCCTGAACGATCTGCCTGATATCGGATATATAGCGATCCACGGCATATTTTTCCGAGAGTTGCTGCAACCTGCCTTGAATCGGTTTCAGTCGTTCTGGCTCACTGAGCAGTTGGTCGATTTTTTTCACTGCCTCCGCCTTGTCTTCGTACAACAACTCCGAAGCCTGCAATATATCCGGTTGCCCGCCACTGTTGTGCGCCCACACGACACATCCCGCCTTCATCATTTCAATCAACGCTCCAGGAAACGCATCCCCTCTGCAGGCGTGAATACCAAAGGCATGTTCTGACAATAAGATAGATTTTTCTTTACCCTGTTTTAGTCCCTCCATATTGATCCAGCTTCCATGCTGCCTTGCCAATAATCTAATAGAGTCAACGTAAGCTTCGTTGCCCCCTACACCGATTATGTGCAAATGTATGTCATGTCCTTTATGCCTTACGGCAGACAGTATTTCAATGATGTCCTCAATGCGTTTCTCAGGAGAAAGCCTTCCCAAACACACAAAACCATATTGCTTGTGCTCCCAGGGAATCGGTGGAAATTTTCCCGGCACGGGCGATGGCAATACCGGACTGACTGTTCCAAATCGTTCTCGCATTACTTGCGATACCCAAGGAGATACCGACAACATGAGATCACCACCAGCGAACAAATCTCTCCCCGAAGGTTTTGACAGCAGTTGCACCAGTTTTAAATAGACGCTTCGAACCCATCTGTTGTTGTAAATCATTCCGGGAGGATAAGGATGCAATGCCTCGCGCATTTCTTTATCCCAGGAAAAATCCGCAATGAAATGAATCGCTGGGCGGCCAAAATCAGTCGGCCCGTAACCACTGATCAACACATCGTAGTCTTTGGCAATCTTTCTACAGAAACGCTGGAACAATGCTCCTCTTATTGCAGCCATCCGGCTGTTGCTGCGCAGAAAAAATGGTAACGGCACTTGTATGGAATGGAAGTCAGACGCATCCAGATCCGTTCCATAATATTTGTTCAATGCCGCTAAATCGTAATGGCCTGCTGTAATCAAAGTTACATCATGGCAATCTTTCAACGCCTGGATACCCCAAAGAACACGTTTCTCTGAGCCACCCCAACCAAGGCGCACATGCGTTATGGCAACTCGCAATCGCCGCTGTTCGTTTCCCGGGGATTGATCTTTTTCCTGTTCGCCTGTCATACCGATTTGAATATGGCCGCAAGCTTTTCTGAAATTACGGTCAGATCAAAATTTGTCTGAACCACTTTTCGCCCAACGATTCCCATACGCCTGGCCTGCTGACGATCTTCATACAAATTCACCAACGCATTCACCCAATCCGCTTCACTCTCTGCACGAAAACCCAGATCTCCCATTTCCAGAATCCGCGCATTCATACCAACTGGCGATACTACCACCGGTTTTTCCATTGCCATATATTGCAGCATCTTAAAAGCGCATTTGCCCTTGCCCCATTCACTATCGGGCAACGGCATCAACCCAACATCCATATCCTGAATATCCGCCACTTCATTGCTTTCCCGCCAGGGCCGGTATACCACCTTGTCCGCCCCGAGCCGCCGAAAGCCGGGACGCCTGTCCGAAACCACCAGCAGCCTGGCGTCCACGCATCGTTTGCATACTTCCACAAGGCCATCTTCTATGGATTCAAGATACGCGAGATTTCCCTGGGATCCGATCCAGCCGATAGTAAAAACGCTTTCAGTTCTCTCCATCGATCCACGGGGTTGAAATAACCGGGTATCAATGGCCGTAGGAACGATATGGATATTCCTGTTATATCGTTCAAACCAGTTTGCCAGATATTCATTCCCGACGATCAGAACATCTGCGTGTTGCGCCAGCTTACGAGCAACACGATTACCAAAAGGAGGCGTCAACCAGATTGCGTCGTCAATATCGGCAATCAGGGGCTTCCCCAACCATGATTCGAGCGTTGGATAGCCTGGTAACAGCTCCTTGTTCAACCAGGTCACATCCGCCGCATGGCTTTTCAACAGGCCGGGCAAACGCGCGCCAAGCTTTACCCCTTGCCACAAGGCATAAACGGGCAGAACCTGCCGGTTACTCAACCCATGAGGCTTTCCCGGCACCCCCGCCCATTTGTCTATGGCGGGGCAGTACTCCCTCACACTCACCCCCAACCCGGCCAAGGGAGCTATATGCTGGCGGATGCGATACCGGCTCGAAGGCAGGTTTCGCCCCGAGGTCAGTGCCGCCACATCAATCATCACTAATCCGCCGCGCCCAGATGGTCATGCGCCCCGTCTGACCGAAGCATGCGAGAATCATGGATACTGGCAAGAACAGATAGTGCAGTTTTCCTGCCCGGGACGGATAGTTCTTCATCCAGACAACCAGCCTGTTGTCATAGCCCTTCGCAGAAAGCATCTGCCCCAACCCGCCGAACCAGTTGCTCATCAGGCGTTGGTGATGCACTTTTTCAAGACGCCAGCCACCGGCACGAAGCACTTGCTCCAACGTTTTTGGCGTGTAGTGATAAAGATGATTTGGCAAATGCAGGGCATAGCCGTATTGCTTGAACGCCATGAAATCCGCTGATCCCGCGTTGGGCACGGACAGTACCAGCCAGGCGTCCTTGGCGGCCCATTGGCGAAGTTTTTTCAACGACCCTACGGGGTCATGCAAGTGCTCCAACACCATCCAGCCAATGACCATATCGAAAAGACGGCCAGGGTCAGGTGCATTTTCTACGGTACCCGTATACACATCCAATCCGGCACTGCGTGCATTGTCGGATGCGGAACCGGAGTACTCTATGCCAAAAACATTCCACCCTTTGTTTTTCATCTGCTGCAGAAAAGCACCGGAGGCACAGCCGATCTCCAGCAAGTTGCCTGGAGGCGATGCCGGTAAGCGCTGGACATTCAATTCGAGCGCTCTACGCGCCAGGCGCCTGATAAATGAAGGACGTGAACGCATGTGGGCATTCGCACTGGCCATTGTTCCTTTGTAGGGCCCGTATTCCTCCGGATAATAGTAGCCCATGCTCTCTGGCGTTGGCCTCGGGTTTGTTCTTATCAAGCCACAACTGCCACATCGAACGACGTTGTAGGTGCCAGGCAATTCGTGCAACAAATCTCGCCCGCGAAAGAGCAGGGTATCGTTAGCATTGCACCCCAGAATGCAGGGCCGGTCTTCTGTAGACGGATTTGACGGCAGCATTGACTCCTCAGGCAACTCCTGAAGTACCCCTGATTTACTGCTGACGATCTTCATTTCCGCCAGGCCCGTGGCATCAATGAAAGCACATACCCTTTCAAACCCAACCTCCACGACCAAAGCAGGCTTGTTAAAAACAGGAAAACCCCGGCCACCACAAATAGCGCAACATCGAACACCAAGATACTGCTAGCAGCAGCCGCAGTTGTGACCAACCCGAAGCCGGTTAATATATAACCTCTCGGGAAAACCCACGCACCACTCTTGTTACCCAACAGCAGCATATCGGCAACCGAGCGAATGGACCATGCAGCGGCAGCACCCAATATGCCCCAATACGATGTCATCAAATAAAGCACCACCAGGAATGGTATCAGTTCTGTGAGATGAACCCAGACAATCACCTTTGGCCGCCCTTCACCCTGCAGCTTCGTATGGAAAACCTTGGCCAATGAATTGGCCCAGAAACCTACAATCAGCAGCTGGGCAACTCCCACTGTATTGCGCGCAAATTCTACATCGATCCAAATTGCCGTGAACGGATACACCAGGAAGGCCACCACCACCAGGATCGGCGTTACCAAAATGGCCACCACAAGCTCTGCATTCATGGCCAGCTGCTGCACATCATGCTTCCCTTCTGCAGCAAATCTTGGGAACAATGCGTTACTAAGGCTGGCCGATAGCAAGGCGACAGGAGCAACCAAGCTGAATGGCACTGCGTACAATGCAACAAAGCTCGCATCCCGCAAATAACCGATAACCAACCGCTCCACACCCGACAATAGTGGCGCCAGCAACATACCCAATGTTATCCAGCTACCATATTTCCACAATGTTCTGGCGACATCGGGCTTCCATCGTGGCAGCATGCTGCCATGCAATGCTTTTCTGGAGGCAATGACCCAAAACAAGAAAGCCAACAGGCGAGCGACAAGAACAGCTTGGGTAATACTCTCCAAATCCGGAGAGAAAAAATACGCAGTTGCCAAGGGCAAAAGCTGGAGGAGCAGTTTTCCCGCAACATCGACTATATTCAGCAGAAGGAATTTTTGCCTCCCAAGAACAACGCCATTCAATGCACTGCTGGCGATTGAGGGGATCAAGGATAACGACACCCACAAAACAGAAGCACGCACCTCCTCCTGCAGACCAGCGCCAATATTTATCCAATAGGTTAGTACATAGCCAAGTGCAAAGTAGAGAAAAAATGCCCCAAAAGCAGCAAGAAACAGGTTTACAATCAATCCCGCCCACAACACATCTATCTTCTTGTCAGTACCCTCAGCGGACAAACCGGCAATTTTATGGGCAATTGCCCTCCCTATTCCAAAGTCGAAAAAACCAAAATAACCGAACAATAGCCACAGAATACTGAGAACCCCGTAGCGTTCCATACCGATAAGTTGCAAATATAAGGGAACACTGATCAGCAGAACACCAAGAGAAACCACACCCCCAACAAAATTGTAAAAGGTGTGCTTTTTGGTGCTCACAAAACGATCAAAAGCGGCGCCTTCCAAGAGAATGCCGCTTGCACAATGGAAACCGGAATACCAGGAATATTCCTCAGATACGATATGTACGCTACTGTCATGAACGGTTTGCTATCTTGATTTGTGGCCAATGGACAGCAATTGAAAAAAGGAATCGCGGCCCGTCGATCGCATCCCTGCGCCACAGCTTCCCGGGTTCTGCCAGGAATCGCCATACCCATTCGAACCCGGCATTTCCAACCCATTCGGGTACACGCTTAACCTGCCCACTGTGAAAACCGAAGGCAGCTCCTACGCCAATGGCAACAGGGACATTGAGCTTATGATGATTTTCCGCAATCCAGCGTTCCTGCTTGGGCAAGCCCAGACCCACCCAAAGAACATCGGGCCTGGCCTGGTTGATTCTATCGATCATGGCTTGTTTTTCTTCCGCGCTATGCTCCCTGAAGGGCGGCGAATACTGGCCAGCAATCCTGTGGCCCGGATAGTTTGATTCGAGGGTCTGTTTCAGTTTTTCCAGGGTTTCATTCGTATCGCCGAAGAAGAAGCTACTGTACCCCTTGCTATCTGCGCGCTCAAAGAAACAGCGCATCAAATCCGCGCCCGTCACTCTGCCACCCACCTTTTTACCCAAGCGTTTGGCAATCCATACCGGGGCGATGCCATCGGGCACAAACAATTCCGCCTGATCCAGTATGGCCTTGAAACCGGGATCTTCCATTGCGCAATGCAACCCGTGAAAGCCGGTCACGACCATCCGCGCAGGCTTTTCTTGCGGGTGAGCGATCCAGTCCTCGATGTAATCCACCGCCTGTGCTGTCTCGATAAGGTGAACACGGTTGCCCAGGATATCCACATGGGGCAGTTGGGCGATAGCGGGGATAGGATTGGACATAGGTTCATTCAAGTATCACGGAGAGGAGGCGCTCTTACGCCGTCATCCAGAAGCTTTCGCCTTTTCGACCTGTTGTTTTATCCAGGGGTAGGTTGCTTCGAGCCCTTTGCGCAAAGATGCTGAAGCACGCCAGCCAAGCATTTTTTCATAGAGACTGTTGTCGGAATTGCGCCCGCGCACGCCCAGCGGCCCGGGAATATGCTTGATGCTTACTTTCTTCTCCGCAATGTCCATGACCGTTTTCGCCAATTCGTTGATGCTGACCATTTCTTCGGATCCGATATTTACCGGGCCGGTCCAATCGGAACGGGTGAAACGCAAGGTGGCCTCAAGGCATTCGTCCACATACATGAAAGAACGGGTTTGTTCTCCGTCACCCCACATTTCAATCTCGCCGCCATCCTCGGCTTCGGCAATCTTCCGGCAGAATGCGGCCGGCGCTTTTTCTCTCCCATCATTCCACGAGCCTTCCGGGCCAAAGATATTGTGATAACGGGCTACGCGCACATCCATGCCGTAGTTTCTGTGATAGGCCAGATACAAACGCTCGCTGAAGAGTTTTTCCCAGCCATAGTCGCTGTCCGGCTGTGCCGGATAGACGCTGTTTTCTTCCGTCGTGGGGTTTTCAGGATCAAGCTGGTTAAACTCGGGATAAACACAGGCTGACGAAGAATAGAAGATGCGCTTGATGTTGCGCTTGCGGCACGCTTCCAGCACGTTCAGGTTGATCATCGCCGAGTTGTGCATGATGTCTGCGTCATTGTCGCCAACAAACACAAAACCTGCGCCACCCATGTCAGCGGCGAACTGATACACCTCATCGAAACGCCGGTCGATGACGTGGCTGCAGAAATGTGGATCACGCAGATCACCCTGGGCAAAATCATCTGCTTTTGTTTCACCGAACTCGGGAAACTTCAGATCCACACCCCTGACCCAGAACCCCTCTTGCTTGAGGCGTTTGACCATGTGACTGCCGATAAAACCACCCGCGCCGCATACCAATGCTGTTTTCATCTGATTGTGCTTCTCCTGAATAGAGTAAAATGACCTGCCGTACCGGCCAGCTTTCAAACCTATCCTGTGTATATGCCGCAACACCAGCAATCTGCCGATGGTTTCATTTTTTCCATACTCAGCGGGAAAATCCCATCATGGCCTGATGCGGCAAACACCGCTTTTGCAGATGCGCTTCAACAGGAACTCCATCTGCAGGGCCTGTACCCGCTGGTCTACCATCTGTGCAAGAATGCTCCCACATGGAAAACCTGGCCTGCCGACATCCGTGAACGGGCGAAAAAAACAGCCTTTCAGCAAGCAGCCTGTGATCTGGCTGCGGAAACCAGAACCCGCCACCTGCTGACAAGATTGCAGGCGTCGGGGATTCGTCCCATTGTACTAAAAGGATCAGCCATCGCCTACACTCATTACCGGCAGCATGGCGCAAGAACCAGGGGCGACATCGACCTTCTTTTCTCTCGCAGGGATTTGCCTGCCGCCTTTCGGATTCTGGAAGCAGAAGGGTATGAATACGTCTATCGCCAGGGCTATCTGGGGCAGGAGCTGGGTTTTAAAGACACCTCCCCCGGGCAAAAAAACCCACCGCTGGACATTCACTGGAGAAGCAGCAGCTATGTGCTGCTGGCGCACCTGCTGGACTATGATGAAATCATCGACTCCGCCATAAGCATTCCCGAACTGGCCGACCGCCCCTGCGCCATGAATCCGGTTCACGCCTTGCTGCACGCCTGCATACACTGGGCAAAGCACACCGCCAGCGGCGACAGCATTCGAACCCTGTGGATATACGATATGCATATGCTCGCCGGAGGACTGGATGATGGGGAAATGCAGCGGTTCGTCCAAAGCGCCGCCGAAAAAAAAATCAGCCGGATCTGCGCTGCCGCCATCGCTGCCGTAAAGCAGGCATTCACCTGCAAGGCACTTGAAACCCTGCATGACGAGCTGAGCCAAATCCATCAACAGGAACCCAGCGCAAGAATGCTTGAACGCCATGCCACCAGCTTTACACTCCGCGACATATGGTCTTTGGAAAATAGCATCACCTTGCGAAACAGCCTGCAGGACATCCTATTGCCACCCGGCGCCTATGTACTGAGATCCTATGGCAGAAAAAATCAGCTATGGCTGCCCTTGCTGTATGCACACAGGTTGTCAGCCGGATTGATCGAGTACACCAGACGCAGGCTAAGTCGATAGCCTACCAGTCATCCAGGGATACGCCATTTCTCGGCTGACGAATCACTGGCGTGGAAGCTGCGGGAACCTGCATGCGCCTGGCTCCGGCCTTTCTGCCCGGCCTTTCCTTGAGCACCATCTCTTCCGTATTTTCTTTCAGGAATACCGCCAGCAAGAATGCAAAGTAGATGGCGTTGGCCGGTTTGTGCAAATTGAAATCCACGAAAGAATGGAGTATCAAGAGAAATACGCCAATGCCAGCGCCGGCCTGAACATAACGGAAGGTACGCCAGCGCCCCTTGATCCACAACCTGCGCCAGCCAAGGGCATACAGACCCAGCCCGACAAGAACAAGGAGCAGCGCCAGTACGCCACCGTCAAATATCCACTCCAGGTAATCGTTATGGGCATGATTGACGAAAGCATCGATGCCGACGGGCTGAAAATGGGGATAGACTTCCGGATAGGCTCCAGGCCCTGCACCCACAGGGAAAAACTCCAATGCCCCCTGCATGGATGTCGCATAGATGCTCCAGCGGGAATCCTCCATGGGATCCATGGAAAAGCGATCAAGAATGGGGGCAAGGCCAATTTCCACCGTCAGCACCACAATCACTGCAATCACGGTTCCATAAGTGCCATATACATTGCCCCCACCCAGGCGGCGCGCAAACACCAGCAAGGCCAGGAACAGCCCGAGCATGGTCAGGACGATGCCAGCCCGGGAGCGAGTGAACACCAGGCACAATATGATCAACACACCAATAACGGCATAGATACTGGCTTGATGCCCTTTGGCTGTGGCAAGGAAGCTCAACCGCTTGCGCCAGGATCCCTGGGCAGAATCAAACCTGTGTTGCCCCACCGTCGCCGCAAGCAATGCCAGCGCCACCGGAAACAGCATTTCCAGAAGGCCTGCCAGGTGATCTCTGTTCAGATAGGTGCCTGCGGCAGCCTTGATACCATATTCATTGGACAGGTAAAGCGAGCTGGCGCCTCCTCCCCCATATTGCATGAGGCTCAACACCGACTGAAACACAGCCATGCCCAAGGCCACATAGATCAGCTTGAGAATGTTCTGTTGCGGTTGATTGATGACAGCGGCAAACACCACCAGGGGCGGCAACAGCGCCCACAGCGCCCCTTCCGTTTTGTGTGGCGCCAGCGTAATGGCACGCCAGACCTGCTCCCCGCTCATGCCGATTGCCCGATAGATTTCGGAAAAAGCCTCGCGCCCCGGCAATTGCTGCCACAGCACCGCCGGCAGGGGCATCAGCATCAGCACGGGCAGCAGGATGATTCCTCCAAGCATAACCAGATGTGCAGTTCCGAGTTGCGACATTTCTGACGGGCGCATCAGCAGCAGAACAAGAATACCCAGTGAAAACAGCTCCAGCAGCAACAGCGGCACCGGGAGATTGCCCGCACGAAACAGGGGTGCAAACAGAAGCATCAGCAATAGAAGCCAGAAAACGCCTTGTTTACTATGCTGAACCACAACAAAGTCTCCTGCACCTGCAGCACCCCATAAGGGGTAGGATGGCTACGCCAGCATGCTGTTCCTGCGACACTGGAGAAAAGCCGACCTCAGGGACTGATAGGGGGAGGCGGAGGTACGGGATCATCCGGGCCCGGAATAATCCCGAGCACGACACCCGTCCCGATAAAGGTAAGCACATCCACCGACGTTTGGTTGCCGAAGATTGCGGGGGTACAGTTACCGACGGGGGCAGCCGCCGCGAGAGGGCATTTGTCAGCATCAATTCCTATGACCTCAAGGCCATCCCAGGCCTCATCACAACCATTGAAATAGGATATTTCGACATGGGATTTCTCCGGCACCCGCAGCTTGACTCCGTTTTTTAGCTCATGACCCTTGGCAACCGGATGAAACCCCTGGCCTTCATCAACAAAAACCTCGCCCTTGAGCTCCTTCAAAACAGCAATGGGGCAACTGTTTTCGTCCACAGCAACAGTTTTTTTTCCTTCATAGACAACACTGCAGGCGCCCTTGTAGTTTACTTCTGCCTGGCCATCAACTTTCAGTTGATCACCATGATTCAGAACCTCTCCTTCCTGGGCTATATGGAACTGCCCATCACGTTTTACCAGAACAGATCCCATAACCTGAGTGAGGATGATCGCAACATCATCTGCGCCACCAGCCCCTCCTCCCATGCAGGGAATCCACAGACCCGCCAGCGTGGGACAGCTTTCGACATCGACGTCAACAATCTTCGCGCCCTTCCATACTACTTCGCAGCCACTGTCAAAAACCACCTTGACCTCTGCCCCCTCCATGATCATCAGGCGGTCGCCATCCGATACCCGTTGGCCAGTCTGAACAGGCAAATAGCGGTCTCCCTGAAACAGCAATACGTCACCCTTCACAGAAGCCAGCACGGCATTCTGCGTGTCTTTTGCCGGCACACTGCCTACCTGCAACGCAAGTGCCACTACCAATATTGATATAATCGCTTTCATTCGCAATCTGTTTGTCACTCTGCCTGGCGGGCTATTGGTCGAATATGGATTTCCAGCCTGAAAAATGTCTCTCGACAACAAGTTGAACCACGCCGTAATGCTAGCATTATAGTGCTTATTACCCAAGAACTTACGTCATCATCAAGGCCTAACTTAATGACATTGGGGTGAATAACTACCCATCGGATACCCAACTCATCCCTATTCCAGGCAGGGGTTCCCAGAATGCCCTGTCGTCATTCCAGCTTGTGGATAGACAAACGATCAAACCAAAGCTCTCCCTCAACAATGTGTTCATCACCGTTTTCCCCCACGATTTCCAGTCTCAACAACTGCCCGGTACATGCCTTGTCATCAGGAACTTCAAATGTAAACTGCTGGGTTTCCCAATCACTTGCCCCCACCAGCAACGCTGCTTCTCCCAGTAGCCTTGTATCATTTCCTACACACCGGACAACCCATTTCAATCCACCCTGAATACGCAGACGATCAACCCGTGTACGCATGGACATCGCATAGCGCCCTTTACTCAATAGCAACGGCTGATATACCTGCTTCTGTGGAGTGTTTTCACCCTTGTAGTAAATATGCAAAGCCTTCTCACCCTCAGCCCCATAGGTATGCTTGCGCCGAATGACCCACGCCTTGTCTTCAGGAAAGTGCCAGCCAAAGCCTGCATTTGCAGGGGGCAATTCGAAACCGCCATCGAATACGCTGCCAAGATATTCACGCTCTCTGGCATCCAGGCCATTGATCCATACCAGATAAGCTTCCGCCCATTGCTGATCCTGTTGCAGACGTTCAACCAGCAGGTTTCTCTCCATCCTGGACAGGGGCACGGAACTGGCATGCCGGAGGGAAGCCACGGCAACCACGGTTTCAAGCTTCTTTGCATGTCTGCTCAGATAGTCGAAGAATGCATCCCACCACGGAGGGGGCGCATCAGCCAGAAACTTGAACATGCCAACCGATTGTTCATTCCCGGCAATCTTGCTCAAGGCAGGATAAATCCTGTTGCCCAGGCCCGGATCCAGCTCCAGCGCCACGGCCCAATTCTCCATGGCTCGCACCAATTGCCCACGCGCCACCCAGTATCGTGCCGCATTCAATCTGATAATTTTATGCGAAGGCATCCGGCGTACAGCAAGGCTGATCATTTCATCCGCGTCCTGAAGCTTGCCCCTGTCCAGCAGCAACTGTGCAAGTGCTTCCATGGGGGCTGCATTGCCTGGATTCAGGGCAATGGCTTTACGCAACAACTGCTCAGCCTTGTCCCGGTCATTCGGCAACAGAGCTTTCCCCTTAAGATACAGGGCAACAGGATGGTCAGGATTCCATAGCAAGGCCTGGTCTATGGCCTGCTCATTACCCAACAGCGCCTGCCGCACATAATGCTCCCCCAGGCCGCTGGCCAGGATTCTCCAGGCAACCAGCAGCGCTATCAGCAAGACCGATATTCTGATGGCAACCATTTTGGCTTTTGACAATCTCATTCCTCAGGGCGCCTCTTGCGTGTTGGCTACATTGTGCAGGAGGCTGGCAATGTACAGTTTTTTTCCTTTGCGGATCAATTGAAGCACCATTTCGCCATGGAAGCGGGTTTTGTTGCCATTTTTTGCTTCATTTACCACTTGCAAGCTGGCCTTCAGCTGGTATGCAGTATTGCCCAGCTGCCTTATGGTAACCTGCTCCACATCGATTTTTCTGTGGCGGGTCTGTTGAAACACCGAGGCGTAGCCGCTCCTGATCAGGTTTCGCCCTTGCCCCGGGTTCGTGCTCGGCTCCAGGGTAAACAGGCTCAATAACTTGTTCAGATCAGCAGCTTCATAGGCGCGCACATATTGCATAAACACATACTCTGGCTGCAGCCAGGGCAAGGTTTCGCCACCGTTGCGCGCCCCGGCTCTCCGCTGCAGGTTCCGGTTTGGTCTTTCAATGGCGCTGGAAGCCGCTATCTCTGCACCATCAAAACCCGTATAAGGCAGATTGGCCATGGTGGCGGGTGCAGCAGGCTCTACGCCAGGTTGTTCATGGCTAGCTGCACTGCTCTGCCGGGCAGGCACTGGCGTGCTTCTTTCCACCACGGCCTCCTGGCTGGCTACTTTAGAATCTGGCTGCTGCGCTGCCTTGGGTTCAATCATCTCTATCTCCGGCAAGCTTTCCTTCACAACCTCCGGCGCGGCGCCTGTCCATACATCTGCCGAAGAAAACAGGCTGGGCGGCACTCTATCCGCCACACTTTCGCCAGCCCGTTCCGGTTTTGCCAGGGTCAATGTGGTGTTTCCTGAACCACCCAGGGAAATCAGCAGCAATACCGCTCCCAGCAGCAATAAAATCACCAGCCAGATCACAATTTTAGGGTACCGCTGCAGAAACCTGAATCGATATGGCAGTTCCAGCGGGCTGGCAGAACGCGGAATCACCCGGGGCGACACCTTCCAGCCTGCCGGCTGCCCATGCCGGCGTTTTTTTCCTGCGGCCTTGCTGCCCTGGGTAGTACGCCCTAGTTCCTGGTCGTATGCACGGCGCTTCTCCGGGCGCTTGAGTACACCATAAGCACGATTCAGACAGCGTACAAACTGTTCTTCCCAATGCTCTTTGGTGCCACTCCTGTCTGGATGAAAAAGACTGATGAGCAAACGGTATCTGCGCCGGATTTCGTTGTTGTCAGCATTGGCTGGAAGCCCCAGTACGCAATAGTGATTGCAGCCATCTGGAAACAACAGCTGGCGGATATAAAAATAGGAAGCAGCCAGGAGTTCATCGGTACGGCAACCCAGTTTGTGGGCAACAGGAGCCAGACGCTCTTCCGGGCGGGTAAGGTAATCGAGAAAAGCGGAAAATTCCCCGGGAACTGGTGTCGTGGCATCAACGGAAGCCGGATGTGACTGAGGCGCACGATAATAATCAAGCACCATGGCGAAAAACTGTTCTGTAACCCCTGGCATCAGTTTGGCTGGAAACCTGGCAAATACTCAGGAAGCCAGCTTGGGCCGGCCCCTGGCATCACTATCTGCGTAGCCATAGTAGTTATAGTCATACTGATAATCATACCCATAGCCGCTGCGTCCCTGCCCGTATTTGACCAGCAGCGTTCCCAGCACCTTGGCGCGCGCCTGCCGCAGACGTTGCACTGCGCCCTTGAGCGCACCCGTGCGGGTAACCCCCGCATCCACCACCACAATGGTGGCTCGGGCCAGGTTCGCCAGTATCAAAGCATCGGCCAGCCCCAGCACCGGCGGCCCGTCGATAATCACCAGATCAAATTTTTCCTCTGCTGTTTGCAAAAACTCCATCATCCTGCCGCTTCCCAGGAGCTCGGCGGGGTTCGGCGGCAGCGGGCCGGCTGTCATCACATACAAGCCATCCACAATGCCCTGCTGGAGAACCTCACTGGCCTTGTAACCACCAGCCAGGTGGTTGGTTAAACCAGCTTCATTGGGAAGATCAAGCTCACTGTGCAGCGATGGGTTGCGCAGATCAGCATCCACCAGCAGCACGTTTGCCCCGCCTTGCACATACGTCAGGGCAAGGCTGACTGCAGTGGTGGTTTTCCCCTCTCCGGCAATGGAGCTCGTTACATGCAGTATTTCCGGAGAGCCAGACGGTAAGGAAAACGACAGTGCTGTCCGGCAGGAACGATAGGCCTCGGCAATCGCTGATTTCGGCTCCATGCAGGTTTTCAGCGCCACCGATTCGGCATCATTCTCCAGGCGCAGCTCCGGAATAACGCCCAGGACAGGCAGCTCGACAAGCTTTTCAAGCTCGGATGTCGATTTGATCGTGTCATCCAGGTGTTCGAACAGGAAAGCCAGACCTATGCCACCCAACAGACCAATAACCAGTGCAATCTGCAGATTTTTCATCAGGTTGGGCTTGTAGGCGGCGCCCGGCACTTCGCCTTTGTCAATAATGGAAATGTTATTGGCCCCTACTCCCGCAGCCACACCAACCTCCTTGATACGCTGCAAGAGGCCGTCATACAGCTCGCGGTTGGTCTCCACGTCCCGTTTTAGCGCCTGGTAATCCGTACTCTTGCGTTGCAGGTCGAGAATCTGCCCCTTGATATCCGCCATGCGCGACTGCAGCATGGCCTGCTCTCTCACCGCCGCCTGATAGCTGCTTTTGATGGAAGATTGGATGCCTGCGCTTTCTTCGGCAACCTTGCGCTCAAGCTCCTCGATCTGGCCTTTCAGTCGCTGCATCTTCGGATAGGCTGGCTTGAATACACGCAGATTATCCTCATATTCTCCCTCCAAATCCGCCAGTTTTTCCTTGTAGGACTGAATCACTTCACTGGCGGAAATCTGCTCAAAACCCTGTGCGCCGCTGTTTTTCATCTCTTGAAATCTGGACTCCGCCTTGATCCTTTCCGCCTCAACGTCCGTCAGCCTGGCGTTCAGCGCCTGAAGCTTCTGCATCAATATGCCTTGCTTGGCATCCATGTCCACAATTGCCCTTTCACCGGCATATTCCACCAGCTTTCGTTCCGATCCTTCCAGATTGGCCCGGACTTGCTTGATGCGATCAGAAAGAAAGGCTTTTGCATAGGAGGAGTTTTCGAAGCGCCTCTCCATGGTGGTATCGATAAAACTCTTGGCCAGTGTATTCACCACTTTGGCCGCCAGCTCGGGATTCGGGCTGTCATAGCTTACAACCACCAGCCGGGAGTTCTTTATCGGGCTGACCGTCAGATTCGCCAACAGGAGATGCTCCAGTCCCGCGGTGCCAGTGGTATTTTCCGCCTTGCCACCATCCCCATGGCTTTCGCCGGAAAAAAAACCTTTCACTTCCCGGAAAAAGGAAGGTTTTTCTTCTGCCCTGAACTGGTCTGATGATTCCAGTCCCAGTTGCTCGACGACCCGCTTCGCCAGCCCGCGGCTTTTCAGTAGCTGGTACTGGGTTTCATAGAAATCATAACTGTATGCCGACTCCCTGGGGGTAACCCCTTCGAAGTTGACGATTCTCGCGGCCTCCCGGTCAATTTGCAGTTTCACACTGCTGCGATAGAGCGGGGTTTGCAGGGATGTAGCAATAGCACTGGCTACTAGCGCAATCAGGGTAAAGAGAATAATCGTGAACTTGTGTCGGACAATGACCAGCCAATAATCCTTCAGGTTCAGCCCTTCTTCATCATCGAAACCGCCTTGCACCCTCTCATACAAAGCAAGCTCACGCTCCTCGTCTGACAGGGCCAACACATTGCGCGGCAGCGGCTTGGGGTTTTCAGGGTTCATGGCGCATCAGAACAGTACTGTCCAGCCGACAAAGCTGGTAAGCGTTTTGGTGAAAAGTTCCCATCCGGCTTTGCTGCCGCTTCTGTTGACGACGATGATGTCACCACTTTGCAGCACCGGATCTGTCTGCTGGCCGGACCTCACTTTGGTATAGGACAAAATATATCCTGTGGTTTTCCCGTCAACGGTGCGGAATATGGCGACTTCGGAGAAGTCCGCTAGCCTGTCCATGCCCTTGGCATTGGCAATCGCCTGCAGAAAAGTGGTCTTGCCCTTGAGTGGGAATACACCGGGGTTTTTCACCCAGCCCTCGACTGTGATTTTCTGGCTTTCATATTCCTTGACGAATACCGTCACATGGGGGTCTTGCAGGTATTTTTCCCCAAGCACCTTTTCGACCTGGCGTTCAGCCTCCCCTGTTGTCAGCCCTCCCACCTTGACCGGGCCGATCAAAGGCAATGACACGTACCCCTGGGTATTCACCCTGGCAACGCGACTCAACTCCCCGGCCTGAAAAACCTCCACTTCGATCACATCCATCGGCCCGATACGATACTCCCAGGAACCCAAATCCATTGCACCGAGACCCTGGGCAACAGGGGAATCCGTCCCTGGCGCACTTGCCTGCTTCCCCCCGGAGGCAGCTTCAACCTGTTGCCTCAGCGCAATATCGTCAAGAATATCCTCGGCGACTACCATTTGGGTAAACGCCAGGAATATCAGTATTGCAAGAGAAAAAACAAACCGATTCAACATCTTGTTTAGGAAAGTCCTGACCAAATCAATACTCGTCACTCCGGCAAATTACGCAGCCCGGTAAACCAGGGTCATGGATTCCGGCTTGCGCCAGAATGGCGATTTAAGCTCCATAGATAAACAGGGATACGTTCATAATATCATTGGAACGCTGCGAATGTTCAGCATAAAATTTTATGTTTTTCCGCCTGAAACAGAGGCTTACAAACCGTTGCGGCGCTCCCTTAGGAGGATATTGAAAAACGATGTTTTTCAATATCCTGTCAGGAAAGCCAGCGCCGGAAGAAGCCCTGCTTTTTTCCGCTATCGATCTTTCCGCCCTGGCTGCATCCCGGCGGCGGAGGAATACTTTCAGGATCAGCATTTTCCCATGCAGAACGAGGGCGATCCAACACCAGCCTCGCCGCTTCCTCCTTCCCCACATATTTCTGTGCTATCAGCTCGCCTTCCGCCAGCAGCGGTGGCCGACTGTTGCAATTGTGTCCGTCCGTAGCCAGCAAATGCACGATGCCATCACCCATCATCTTTTCACTCCAGTATCTTGCAGCCCGGCCAAAACGTCCGCTGAGACTACCTGCCGTCAATTGAATCCACGCACCTGCCTGCACCGCAGAAATAAATTCCGGATAGTGACCCTTTATCCAGTTCAGCCGCTCTGGATGGGTAATGACAGGCACAAACCCTGCACCAAGCACATCAGACACAAATCGGTCAAAGTTCACCAGCGGCACATGATGAGGCGGCTCAAACAGGAAATAACGCGACTGGTTCAAAGTGGGAAACGCCCCGGAGCACAAATTCTCCACCAGTTCAGGAACAACCTGGATATCCGCTCCATATGTCAGTTCCAGGCCAATACCCTGGGCATCCAGTTCCTTGTGAAATGACTGAACCGCCGCGGCAATATCCTCTGGAGTGTTGTCAAACAGACCAGGATAAATGTGCGGAGTACAGGCCAGATGCGTGATGCCATCACCCAATGCAATCTGCGCCATTTCCAGCGCGACAGACAAATCGCCGGCGCCGTCATCGATATTCGGCAATATATGGCAATGCAGATCATACATTGGCATTGCCCCTGTGCTTTTTTGTTTGCTGGAACCTGTGGTCATGCACCCGGCGCAATGCCTTCATAACCTTCCAGGCATGATGCATACCCCAGAAATAAGCCGCGAAAAGCAGCAAAAACCCATAGAACATCAAAAACTCAGGCACTCCACCCCATTCTCCAGCCAGCCCGATTGCAGCCATCAACACGCTGAGCCCCAACATGATAAACACCGTGGCCCTGGTGCTAAATCCGGCAGCCAGCAGAATATGATGGAAATGCTCCCGATCCGGAGAGAAAGGAGAACGACCCAGCATCACCCTTCTGCTCATAATGGCGACGGCATCCATAATGGGCAGTGCAAACAACCAGATCGCAGTGATCGGACGAAGCAGGCCGATGGGCTCCTGGGTAAAGCGCATCAGAAACCAGGCAACTGCCAGGCCCAGAAACAAAGCACCGGCATCTCCCAGAAATACAGTTGCCGACCGGCCTTCAGCAAACCGAAAATTGAACAGCAAAAACCCAACCAGAACACCGCAGAACAGAAGCAAGATCTGGGTATCCACCACCAACCCGCCTTGCCAGGCAAGTGCCACCAGGGCGCCAAAAAAGATCAGCAACAGGCCGCCGGCAAGTCCATCCAAGCCGTCAAGCATGTTGGTGGCATTGATAACGCCTACACTACAAAAAACACTGAACGGCACCGCCAGCACACCCAGCAATACATCCCGATTGCTGAACAATCCCCCCAGATTCTGCAGCTCGACATTGCCCCACAAGACAATTATCAGAGACGCACCAATCTGGGCGGCAAAACGTGACCAGGGGGGTGTTTCCTGAAAATCATCAAGCACACCGACAATAAATACCACCGCAGCAGCCAGAAAAAAGGGACGCCATTGCCCCAGGGATATATCTAGGGTCAGCAACAGCAGCAGAAAAGCGCAAAAGATCGCCACGCCACCAATCAAGGGGGTCGCCTGCCTGTGATTCTTGCGGCCACCAGGCTGATCCACAAGACCAATACGGCAAGCCACCGGCTTGAACAACCAGATAAGCCCCGCAGTCAATGCCACAGCAGCAGTGAATAAAACAATGGTTTCGATAATAGGTATCCTGTCAGGTCCTCAGCCAGACCAAGTCCGAAGCCCTGACGCAATAGCGCATGAGAATCAGCCCTCCTGCTACTGCGTTGGGAGCGTCTATCTCAACATAATCCACGCTGTTGGGATAGGCAGGTCAAAATATGATATTTAACAGGCTGTTGAAAAAAACATCATTTTTCAACCTCCTGTTAAGGCGAATGGCGCTTACTTAAGGGCATCTCTATAAATTCTGTTTGAGCAGATATGTGCTTGGGAGGCTCAAGAGCAAGGCGAAGACCACAGCAAATAGCAGGGGTGCCGCTACAATTGTTATTCCGGCACACGAACCCATGGACGGGTGCGTGCGCCAGTGTGACAAAAACCGAATTATTCGAGATGCCCTAAAGGTGGATGCTATTCATGCCTAAGGCTTTATGTAAGCATAACCCATTGCTTGCAAACGGGCTAATTCAGCAACACCACTCGGAACAATGTCTGCTTTACTTACATCATAAAGATCATCTTCATAACTAATTTTTTTCCCTCGTAAAGTATTGGCACATACCTGAAAGACAATTCCCTGTGCTTTTAAACCAGATATTTTTGCCTGCATTTCATCTGTTGCATTACCATGTTTTAATTTGGTATTTTCCACTGCATCAGGCTCAAGCAATAAAGAAAGCCCCTTGCCATGCATCACTATTCTAAGCTCCAGGCTTTCTTGACCAACTGCATTAATGTGATTTTGCACATTACGCAGAGCACCCGCTTGCGCTTTTGGATTATCATAGTTAATGTGGTAAACAACCTTTTGTTTTCCGTATCCTTCGTTCGCTATCGCATTTCCAACAAACAGCATCGCAACACCTAAGAATACTGCCAATAGACTTCTTGATTTATGTTGTATCATTTTTGTTCTCCTCCTGGGTTTATGGAAACTAAATGTGCAAGCCATTTCTTTTCTCCACGTTTTGTATAGGAGTCTACACTAGGAGCCTGTCGGACTTAACCGTTTGAAGCGAAAATTACTGGGGCGAATTAAATCAGTTTATCGTGTGAGGAGAATAGCATGCTATTTGACGATCAGGATAAGCTGAATTAATCACCATCCAGTGATTTGCAGCCAAACAGTGTTAATTCCAACTAGCTGCGCAATGTCTTGATGTAGTTCATTCTGTCCCAGGCTTCGGGGTGAATGGCGTTCACCTGGCAGGCGCTACCCATCATTTGATATACCGATTCATATTCCTTTTCTTCCATCCACTGTTTCATTTCCTGCAGGATTCCCCCAAGCGTTTCCGGGCCATGTTGCAGCAGTACCGCACACAGATGCACGACACTGGCTCCGGCCAGCAGCATTTTCAACGCCTGTTGCGAGCCATGTACACCACCTGTAGCAGCCAGGGACAGATCTACCTTGTCATACAGGCGCGCTATCCAGTGCATGCGCAACAGGGCTTCATGGGGATGGGAGAGATGCAGCTCTGGCTGTACATCCAGTGTATTCAAGTTCATTTCAGGCTGGTAGAAACGGTTGAACAGTACTACACCATCTGCCCCCGCCGTTTCCAGCTGGCGCACAAAATAGCCCAGAGAGGTGAAGTACGGGGAGAGTTTGACGGTTACGGGGATCTGCACCTGACTTTTCAGCTGCCCGAGTATGCTTATGTAGCGATTTTCAACTACTTCTGCCGAATCTTCGGCGGCGGGAAGAAAATATATGTTCAGCTCCAGGGCATCCGCACCCGCCTGTTCCAGTTCTTTCCCGTGTTCCACCCAGCCACTTTCCGTGGCGCCATTGAGACTGGCAATGACAGGAATCCCAAGGCTGGATTTGAGCGCCTGCAATTGCTCCAGGTATTCGTCCAGACCGGTCTTGTAGTCCGGGGACAGCGGCAGGTAGGTGTCTGCTTCACCATGGCCCAGATCCTGAAATTCCATCAGCCTGGCGAACTGTTCTTCTTCCGCCTGCACGTCCTCTTCAAACAGGGAGTACATGACCAGCGCCGCTGCACCAGCATCTTCCAGACGTTTGGCGGTATCCAGATCACGGCTCAAAGGCGATGCCGAGGGCACCAAAGGGTTTTTTAGCTTCAGCCCCAGATAGGTGGTTTCCAGATTCATGATGCTTTCTCCTCCGACGGTTCCATGGGCAATGCCGCGAGTTGCTTCAGGTGATGGTAGCGTTCCAGAACCGCTTCCTGCTGCAGCGCGAGAAACGCATCGGCTTCCTGGGGATGGCTGCGCCACAGCATGGCGAAGCGGGCTTCTGTTTCATAGTATTCCTTGAGGGGAATTCCTGGCTTTTTATAGTCCAGCTGCAGCGGGTTCAGACCCTTCTCCCTTCTTCGCGGGTCATACCGATACAAAGGCCAGTGGCCACTATTGACGGCAAGTTTCTGCTGCCGCAGGTTATTGCTCAGATCCACCCCATGAGCAATGCAGGGCGAGTAAGCGAGGAGCAGAGACGGCCCGGGATAGGATTCTGCTTCCATCAACGCCTTCAGGGTGTGCACATCCTTGGAGCCCGATGCAATGGACGCCACATAGACATTCTCGTAGGCCATGGCAATTCTGCCCAGATCCTTTTTCGGCGCAGCCTTGCCACTGGCGGAAAACTTGGCAATTGCACCCCTGGGCGTTGCCTTGGAGGTTTGCCCGCCGGTGTTGGAATATACCTCGGTGTCGAGTACCAGCAGGTTGACGTCCTTTCCTGAAGCCAAGGCATGATCCAGACCGCCAAAGCCGATATCATAGGCCCATCCGTCACCACCGATAATCCAGACGCTCTTTTTCACCAGATAGTCGGCAATGGACAGCAGGCGCCTCGCCTTGTCCCTGTCGATATTCGCCAGTTGCTGCTTGAGCTTCGCTACCCGCTGGCGCTGCTGGTGGATGCCGGGTTCGTCTGATTGGTCGGCTGCCAGCATTTCCTGCACCAGTGCGGTATCCAGCGCATCGCCCAGTTCCGCCAGCAATACTTCTGCCTGATGATGGTGCTGATCCACGGCCAGGCGGAAGCCCAGACCAAACTCCGCATTGTCTTCAAACAGGGAATTGGACCAGGCCGGCCCCCGGCCCTCGGGATTGGTGGTATAGGGCGTGGTCGGCAGGTTGCCGCCATAGATCGAAGAGCAGCCGGTAGCATTGGCAACCAGCATACGGTCACCAAACATTTGGGTAACCAGGCGAATATACGGCGTTTCCCCACAGCCCAGACATGCACCGGAAAATTCGAACAGGGGCTGGGACAGCATGGCGGATTTCATCTTTGGCCAGGTGATCTGCTCCCTATCGTACTCCGGCAACTGCTCGAAGAAGGCCCAGTTGCGCCGATCCTGCTCGATGATTTCCTCTTTGGGCACCATATCCAGGGATTTGTGACCAACATTGCTCTTGTCCCTGGCCGGACAGACATCGGCGCAGATGCCGCAACCGGTGCAGTCGTCCGGCGCCACCTGATAGGCGATATGCAATCCCTGAAACTCCTTGCCTTTCATGGGCCGGGAAAGGAAGCCATCCGGCGCATCTTTTAGCGCTTCTTCGGTAAATACCTTGGAACGAATCGCCGAGTGGGGGCAGACAAAGGGGCATTTGCCGCACTCGATACACAGTTCTGCATCCCATTTGGGCAACTCCAGGGCAATATCACGCTTTTCCCAGGCAGCGGTTCCCAAGGGCCAGGAACCATCAGCGGGAATGGCGCTCACCGGCAATTCATCTCCCTTGCCGGCAATCAGGGTGGCGGTGATCTCACGCACAAACTGTGGAGCCTGCGGAGGAACCGGCGGCTGGAAATCGATGGCGCTGTCCGCTTCCTCCGGCAGCATCACCTCATGCAATGCCTCCAGTGAGGCGTCGATGGCGTCAAAGTTGCGCTGCACGATCTTGCGCCCCTTGCGCCCGTAGGTTTGTTCCACCGCGTATTTGATCTTTTCGATAGCCTCCTCCCGCGGCAATACACCGGAAATGGCAAAGAAGCAGGTCTGCATGATGGTGTTGATGCGCCGCCCCATGCCTGAGGCTTTGGCAACGGCGTAGGCGTCGATAATCCAGAGCCTGATACCCCTGTCCAGCATTTCCTGCTGCATGGTTTTGGGCAGGGTTTGCCAGACCTGCTCCGGGGCGGCATTGGTGTTGAGCAGGAATACCGCTCCGGGCGCAGCCTTTTCCAGCAAATTGAAACGCTCGACAAACTGCGGTTGATGGCAGCCGATGAAGCTGGCCTCGCCATCTTCAATGAGGTAGCTGGCGCGGATGGGACGAGGACTGAAGCGCAGGTGGGAAACGGTTACCGCCCCTGCTTTCTTTGAATCATAGACAAAATAGCCCTGCACAAACTGGTCGGTTTCTTCACCGATAATTTTCAGCGTATTCTTGTTCGCACTGACGGTGCCATCCGAACCCAGGCCATAGAACAGGCACTGGATAACGCCCTGCAGATCCGCATTGCGCACATTCCTGTCCCATTCCAGGCTGGTGTGGGAAACATCATCATGAATACCGATGGTGAAACCATTCTTGCCTTGCTTCGCCGCCAGGTTGTCAAACACCGCCCGGATCATGCCCGGCGTGAACTCCTTTGAGGACAAGCCATAACGGCCACCCAGAATGCGCGGCAGGCTGCCGAACTTTTCACCGCCAGCCGCCACATGCTCGGCAAAGGCCGTTACCACATCCTTGTACAGCGGCTCCCCGGCAGCTCCCGGCTCTTTGCAGCGATCCAGTACCGCGATGGCATTGACGGTTTCCGGCAATGCCTCAAGCAAATGCTGCACGGAGAAAGGCCGGTACAGGCGCACCCGCAGCAGGCCCAGTTTTTCACCGGCCACCAGCAAGTCCTCTACGGTTTCTTCCACCGCCTCTGCACCAGAACCCATAATAATGATCACCCGCTCGGCATCGGCTGCGCCAATATAATCGAACAGATGATATTGCCGCCCCGTGAGCCGGGCGAACTGATCCATGCAGTCCTGCACTACCTGTGGCAGCTTTTCGTACCAGGGGTTGACTGTTTCCCTGCCCTGGAAATACACATCCGGATTCTGCGAGGTGCCGCGCAGCACCGGCTTGTCAGGCGTCAGCGCACTGCGCCGGTGTTCGATGAGATAGTCACTTTTGATCATGTCGCGAATGATTTCATCATCCACCAGATCCACCTTCATCAACTCATGGGAGGTACGGAAGCCGTCAAAGAAATGCACGAAAGGCAAATGCCCACGCAGGGTTGCCGCCTGGGATATCAGCGCCATATCCATGGCTTCCTGCACCGACCCGGAAGCAAGCATGGCGAAGCCGGTGGAGCGGGTCGCCATAACATCGCTGTGATCACCAAAAATGGAAAGCGCCTGCGCTGCCAGGGAGCGCGCCGCCACATGAATAACCACCGGGGATAGCTCTCCTGCTATCTTGTACATATTGGGAATCATCAGCAACAATCCCTGGGAGGCAGTAAAGGTAGTAGTCAACGCCCCTGCCTGCACCGCACCATGTACTGTACCGGAAGCACCACCTTCACTTTGCATTTCGATAATTTCCGGAACGCCCCCCCAGATGTTTTTCTTTCCCTGCGCAGACCATTCATCAGAGAACTCCCCCATAGGGGAAGCCGGTGTGATGGGATAGATGGCAATAACTTCATTGGTCTTGTGCGCAATATGCGCCACGGCCTGATTGCCATCAAGGGTAGTCTTTTTTGTTATCATCAATTCAATCCCGATATCTATGCACAGGCCATCATTTTGTACCACAAGCTGTTGCAGACCAAGCTGTTTTCCGGCCTTATTGGGACGAAACATCCCTTACTTTGACAGGAATCAAGATGCAGACTCCCATCTCCCAGAGCAGCCAGTGGCTGATCACCGCGTTGGAAATCATGTCGGGCCTGTTCATTTTGCTTCTCGGGCTGTTGGCGCTATGGGTGGTGGCGGTATTTGTTGCCGATATCAGCCAGACACGCCACGCCATCCGTCGCAATTATCCTGTGATCGGGCGCTTCCGTTATCTGTTTGAGAAACTGGGCGGCTTCTTCCGCCAGTATTTTTTTGCCATGGATCGGGAAGAACTGCCTTTCAATCGCGCCCAGCGCACCTGGGTATATCGCGCCGCCAAGGATCTGAACAACACCGTGGCCTTCGGCTCCACCAGGGACATTCGCACACCGGGCAGCGTACTGTTCGTCAACTGCCCCTACCCCACCCTGGGGGAAAATGCAGCTCCATCGACCCCGGTCACCATCGGCAAGGGCTGCCCCTCACCCTATATCGCCCCTTCCTTCTTCAACCTCTCCGGCATGAGCTATGGCGCAATCTCCAAACCCGCCATACAGGCTCTTGCCCAGGGAGCGAAGAAAGCCGGCATCTGGATGAACACCGGAGAAGGAGGGCTTACTCCCTGGCATCTACAAGGCGGCTGTGATCTGGTGTTCCAGATCGGCACGGCAAAATACGGGGTAAGAGATGCGAATGGCGCTCTGGATGACCACAAGCTGGCCAGCATAGCCGCCCATGAGCAGGTGCGCATGTTTGAGCTCAAACTCAGCCAGGGAGCGAAACCGGGAAAAGGCGGCATTGTCCCGGCCGACAAGGTAACCCGGGAAATCGCGGAAATTCGCGGCATCAAGGAGGGCTGTGCTTCCATCAGTCCCAATCGTCACCCCGATATCAGTAATGATAACGATTTGCTGAACACGTTGTCCCACATCCGTGAGGTTACCGGCAAACCTGTGGGCTTCAAGACCGTCATCGGGGACACGCAATGGCTGGATGAGCTGTTTTCCCTGATCAGGGAAAAAGGCAAGAACTATGCGCCGGATTTTATCGCCCTGGATGGCGCAGAAGGCGGAACCGGCGCTTCTCCCATGCCCCTCATCGACGCCGTAGGGCTGCCCCTGAAGGAAAGCCTGCCCCTACTGGTCGACAAGCTCAATGAATACGGGTTGCGGGATCGCGTCAAGGTCATTGCTTCCGGCAAGCTGGTGAACCCGTCGGATATTACCTGGGCATTGTGCGTGGGTGCAGACTTTATCGTATCCGCGAGAGGATTCATGTTTACCCTGGGCTGCATTCAGGCACTGCAGTGCAACGATAACACCTGCCCCACCGGCATCGCCACTCACGACAAAAAGCTGCAGCGGGGGCTGGACCCGGAACTGAAAGCCAATCGGGTGGCAAATTATGTACGCAACATGACCTACGAGGTAGGCATGATCGCTCACGCCTGTGGCCTTTCCTCACCCCGGGGGTTTCAGCGCCATCATGCCCGCGTGGTGCAGGAAAGCGGGCTTTCCGTTCCTCTGAGCGAGATTTTTCCGCCGGTGAAACGCCCCGGCTAACGACGCTGCTGCCGCAGATAGTTGGAACGGCTGCGGGAAGTGGGACGGGCATCGGGAAATACCAGGGGCGCCAATTCCTCCAGGGCGCGCTGATACACCTTGCGCTTGAAATAAATCACCTCTTTGACCGGGTGCCAGTATTTTACCCAGCACCAGTCATCAAACTCAGGCTTCTCGGCACTGTCCAGACAAAAGCCACTTTCATCGCAGGTTACCTGCAACAGAAACCAACGCTGCTTTTGTCCAATACACAGGGGCTGAGCGTGACGGCGGATAAACTTCTTCGGTAAACGATAACGCAGCCAGCGCTTGGTGCTCCCCAGTATCTTGACATGCTGGGGCTTGAGGCCGACCTCCTCTTCCAGTTCGCGGTACATGGCTTCTTCCGGTGATTCGCCTTCCTGAATCCCCCCCTGGGGGAATTGCCATGCATCCTGGCCGATACGACGCCCCCAGAACAGCCGGTTCTTTTCGTTGACCAGTATGATACCCACATTGGGTCTGAATCCATCCCTGTCTATCACGGGATTGTTCTCATTCTTAATCTTTCATTGCCTGCATTTTTCCACAACCTGCCCGAACTCCGCAAGCACATTGGGCAGGGGCGCCCTGAATTGCCAACCAATACGCCTGCCCGCACCTTTCTGCGGCTGAACTTTGAAAACAGTTTCCGGTATAGTTCACTCCAGTTTTTCAATATTCAACGATACGCTATGGCTTTAGTGCTATTCGATCTGGACAATACGCTGCTGGCGGGTGATTCAGACTATCTCTGGGGGCAGTTCCTGGGAGAAAAAGGACTGGTGGATCCGGCTTTCTACAGCGCGGAAAACGAACGTTTCTATCAGGAATACAAGGACGGAGAGCTGGACATATTCGAGTTTCTAGAATTCTCCCTGAAACCTCTTGCCGAGCATTCCATGAATGAGCTGCAAAACCTGCATCGGCAATTCATGGAAGAAAAGATCCATCCCATTGTTTCTGAAGATGCACTGTTACTGGTGGACAAACACCGCAAGCGCGGCGATGATCTGGTGATCATTACTGCCACGAATTCCTTTGTCACAGCCCCTATCGCCCGACGATTTGGCATTCAGAACCTGATCGCCACAGAACCGGAAATCCAGAACAATCGCTATACGGGCAGGGTATCTGACACGCCCTGTTTCCGCGAGGGGAAGGTAAAAAAACTAAATGATTGGCTAAAATGCAGGAATTTGAACCTCGGTGATTCCTGGTTCTACAGCGACTCGCACAACGATCTGGCGCTGCTGGAGCAGGTAACTCACCCCATCCCCGTAGACCCCGACGTCACACTGGCTTCTGTCGCCAGAGAAAAAGGCTGGCCAATACTTTATCTTCACCATGCCTCGCCACCCTCTTAGGAAATCGCTGTCCCTGCTTTTTTTGCTGATTCTGTTTGCAATCGGTAGCCTCGGGGTTTCTTTGATGACCGGCAGTGTGTCCATTCCTGCAGCACAGTTGTGGCAACTGCTCTGGCATGATGATGGCAGCGTGCAATACCGCATCATTCACGAACTACGCCTGCCTCGAACCTTGTCTGCATTCGGCGTGGGCGGCGTACTGGCGCTGGCCGGGGTTCTGATGCAGGCACTGCTGCGCAACCCCCTGGCCGACCCCTATATTCTCGGGGTATCCGGCGGTGCTGCCGTTGCCGTGCTTGGAGCCATGCTCCTCGGCCTGCCCCTGGCCTGGCATGCCCCCATGGCGTTTGTTGGCGCTCTTGCCAGTATTCTGCTGCTGTTTGCCCTGGCACAGCAAGGCAACTGGAACACGTCCAGGCTGTTGCTGACGGGCGTAGTACTCGCTGCGGGCTGGTCTGCACTGATCAGCTTCATACTCAGCCTCAGTCCGCCGATGCAATTGCCGGGCATGCTGTTCTGGCTCATGGGGGATCTTGGTGATGCCTTGACTCCCTCCCTGCCCCTGGCAGTTCTGCTGATCGGATTGGTTATCTCCCTATGGCTGTCCCCGGCGCTGAATCTGGCATTGCTGGGTTCACAGCGGGCTGCTGCACTTGGTGTGGAAATTCGCCGCCTGCATATATACATCTACATACTTGCATCCCTGCTCACCGCAGCCGCTGTCAGCATTGCCGGCGCAATTGGCTTTATCGGCCTGATCGCCCCGCACATGCTGCGCCTGCTGGCGGGCAGCGACCATCGTATCCTGGTGCCCGGCGCTGTGCTGATCGGCGCCGGTCTGCTGGTGCTGGCCGATACTGCAGCCCGCACCCTGATCGCTCCCATGCAATTACCCGTAGGGGTTCTGACTGCGCTGTTTGGCGTGCCCGTATTCCTGTTACTGCTGCACAAAAGCTACGGGGAACGAACATGAAGCGGAAACTGTTACAGGTGGATGATCTTGCCCTGTCCATAGGCAACACCCGCATCACCAAACACCTGGATTTGTATATTGAGGAAGGAAGCTGCTGGGGAATATTGGGCCCCAATGGTGCAGGTAAAACCACCTTGCTGCATACGCTGGCAGGGCTTTATCCGGCGGATTCCGGCCACATCCGCTATGCGGGAAAGAAACTGGATGCGTATTCACCGAAAGAGCTTGCCGGAGTGCGGGGAGTGCTTTTTCAGACCGAGCTAAGTGGGTTCCCCGGCACCCTGTTTGAAACCGTACTTGCAGGCCGGCACCCTCATTTGGGCATCCTCGGCTGGGAAACCCCGGAAGACCTGCAGCAGGCCGCCCGCATGATCAGGCTGGCCGGGCTGGAAGGACTGGAAAGCAGAAACACACAAACCCTGTCCGGCGGAGAGCGTCAGCGCATGGAAATCGCCACCCTGCTGACACAACAGCCACACCTGGCACTACTGGATGAGCCCAGCAACCACCTCGACCCCGGCCAGCAAATTGTCATGCTGCAGCTATTGCAAAAACATTTTGCTAGCGCAGGCCATGCCCTGCTAATGGTGCTGCATGATTGCAGTCTTGCCATAAGATTCTGTGATCATTTACTATTGCTGAAGGGTGACGGTCAGTATCTTGCCGGATCAACACAGAAACTCGCTACCCCGGAAAATCTATCCTGGCTATATCAGCATCCTGTTTCATTGCAACAAGTTGATGGGAATACTTGTTTACATTTTCAGTAACTCACAAGGAGCGCACATGACTCACTCTATACCGAAAATTACCGCCATTGCCCTGTCTGCATTCGCATTGAGCGCCTGCAACAATGACTATTACTACGATGACGGTGGCTATGGTGGTGGCGGGGGTGGCTATGGCGGGGGTTACTATCCTCCAGCATACGACTATGACGCCCCCAGAGCGGAGCTGGTAAACAACTGCAAGGGCAGAGTCAGGGAAAAGGTCAGGAATCGCATCGGCTATGGCGCGAAGATCTCCTGGGGAAACATCGATGTCTACAACAGCTCCCGCCGCGAAGCCACCGTCAACGGCAGGGGCACTGCCCGAAACGAAGGACGCAAGCATAAACTGCACTATACCTGCACCATGAACCGGCGGGATGCCTATGTGCGCAGCGCACGTATCGAGCTGGACAATGACCAGGGCATCGGCGGTGGCGGTAGTGGCAACTGGAACCAGAAAGCCATTCATGCCTGCAAGGAGCGCATTCGCTACCAGGCGAAACGCAATATTCGCCAACAGTTCAGTCTGGACTTTACCAGGCAGAACATCACCACCCCGGCGGAACGCAGGCGCCATGTAAGTGGACAGGCACTCGTCCGGGGAAAGAACGGCAATGGAAAGATCTCCTATGACTGCAAGGTGCATGTCAATCCTATGCGAGTGGACAGCGCCGGGTATCGCTGGGTCAAGCCACTCCCTTCCGCTGGCAGCAGCGGTGGCAGCGGCAACAACATGAAAGCCAAACGCATCTGCCAGGATAATCTGAAAAACAGGCTGCACACATTTGGCTACAGGAAGATCAAGTTCCTTTCAACATCCGTTCGTAACCTCTCTGGCAACAAGAAGCAGGTAAACATCCAGGTGAAGGCCAAAAAGGACGGTGGAAAAGTAACCGAACGCTGGGAATGTCGCGTAAATGCCAACAATGGCAGGGTGCTGAAGATGCAGAAAATCTGGAACTGAACCTCCCTCCAGGTGCTCAAGGATGAACGCCTGGCCCGCATGGTTATTTACCCTCAGCGGACACTTCCAGATCAACCAGGCAGCGCCCGCTTTGCGTCAGCTGCTGGCGCACATGCTCTGCAAAACCGGCGCCGGCTTCTTTGTAGATATTGAAGGTTGCATCCACCCCGGCCTTTTCCAGCGCCAAACGATCATCTTCATAGCGGGTTACTGCTGCAATCAAACCTTCGTAGCCAACATGTTTCAACAACATGACCGTCTGGTGCATGTCCTTGAGCGTCGGCATGGCCAGCATCACCAGGCGCAGGTTTTTTGTATCCACATCCTGCCAGAAATCCAGATCCTCGGCATCTCCCAGTATCGCATTGTGGCCCTTTTCCTGGTGCCAGAGAATGGCATTCTGGTTGGCGTCAATACCTATCACCTTGTCGCCAAATACTTCCCGCATGGTTTCATAGGCACCAGTGCCTACACGCCCCATGCCGGCGACAAGGATCTCTGCACCACCAAGATCCGGATGAATATCCACTGGCAGGCGCGTTTTTGACTGGAACCGGTACAACCAGGGCTCCAGCCTCGCATACAATTCATGCACATGGGCATTGGCAATGGCAGCAATTACGAAACTGAAGGTCAGCGACAGGGCGATGACAACCAGCCATTGCTGTCCCAGCCATCCTGCAGTAACCGCCATGGCGGCAACAATAAGCCCGAATTCACTGTAGCTGGACAGCTCCATGGTGCTCAGGAAAGAGGTTCTCGCCCGCAAACGAAAACGCGTCATTGTCAAGAACCACAGCAGGGATTTCAATGGCAGAATCAGTATCGCCAGCAACACCGCAACCATTACATCGGAAAACTCTGGCAACGTCGCAATACCTATTTGCAGGAAAAATCCCAGCAGGAATAGATCCTTGAAGCGCAACAGGGAACGCGCCAGTTCATTGGACTTTGGCAACCCGCCCAGCAATGCCCCGAAAACCAGCGCCCCGAGACCATCTTTCATGCCCGTCAGGCTGAACAACTCTCCCCCACCTACGGCCATCACCAGGCCAAACAGCACCAGAAGCTCACCATGACCGGAGCGCTCCATGATTTTGTTCAACAACGGCCTTAGCAGCGGGAGCAGAAGCAGGCCAAACGCCCAGACACCGGGCATTTTGCCCGTGGCCAGCGCCAGAAAAGCCACGGCAACAATATCTTGAATAACCAGAATACCGATACTCACCTGGCCATGGCGGGTTTTCATCTCACCCCGCTCTTCAAGGATCTTTACCGCAAACACGGTGCTGCTGAAGCTCAGGGCAAATGCCACCAGCGCCGCCGACCTCCATTCCAGATGGCCGAACCAGGCCAGGCCGACAGCCCCGGCCAGCATCAGGAACCCACCGATGAACAGCACTGTCAGCAGCATATGGATACAGGTGGAACCCCAGATCTCCGGCACCAGCAAGCTGCGCAGGCGCAACTTCAAACCAATGGTGAACAGCAGCAGGAGCACCCCGATATTTGCCGCTTCCTGCAACACTTCACCACCCTGCACACCCAGAGCATGCAAAACAAACCCCGCCAGCAGAAACCCTACCAGGGGCGGTAAATACACCTGCCGGGCAGCCAGCCCGAATAACAGCGCGATCAATAACCAGAGTGGATCCAAAATACAGTTCCTGCTGTCAAGTCAAAGAGAGCCGCCGTTGTTGGTTCGGCGATGAAGTGCCATACTATCAAATGTAGTAAGAATTCTGTTCTCAAGCTGAATGGAGGTAAGCAAAATGAAATCCCTGAAAAGCATTTTACTGGCTGCTATTCTTGCTGGCAGCCTGCTCATGGCCGGATCTGCGAACGCCTGGTTCGGCGGATGGGCGCCATGGGACTGGTTTGATGACGATGACTGGTATGACTATCCACCGCCCTGGTATTACGGCGCCTATCCCGGTTACGGCGCGCCCTATGGCTACGGATACCCTCTGACCTACGGCTATGGCGCCCCTTATTATGGATATGGAGCACCTTATGGATATGGTGGTTATCCCTATGGCGGTTACGGATATGGCTATCCTTATGGCCCACCCACTCCGCCTGCTCCACCAGTTGCGCCCCAGGCTCCGCAACCTGCGCCCGATGCGGGCAGTTCCAGCAAATAACCTCTTTGGAAAGCCGGCGCACCATACTGCGCCGGCTTTTCCGTCTCGACACCACAGCCGCTTCGCGCAATAATCCTCTGCAGGAGGAGAACCCTATGAATAAGCCAGTAAACCGCCGGCGCTTTATACAGTTGCTGGCTGCCGCCAGCGGCGCCACCCTGCTGGGCACGGCAGGCGCCCACCATACCGACAGCCATTTTGAAGACGATGCAAAACATCATATCGTCTATCAGCTGAACAAGGCCGACCCGAAATACATTGGGAGCATCCTGTTTTCCGCAGGTGAAATGATACGCAAATACGGTGACGACGTAGAGGTCGTAATCGCTGTCTTTGGTGAAGGCATTCACTTGCTGGGGAAACGCCCCCAGCGCCCCATCCCCCGGGATCTGCAGCAAAAAGCCTCTTCCCTGGCGGCCTATGGTGTTGCCTTTCATGCCTGCGGCAATACCCTGAAGTCCCTGCGCTGGACGAAGAATGATCTGCTGGACTTCTCCAAGGAAGTTCCCATCGGCATAGACGACATCATGCAACTGCAGGAAAGGGGCTTTACCTATATCTCCTGGTGATTGGATCCCGCCGCCTCCATCCATGGAGTCGTGGAGGATAACAAACCGCCCGCCTCATGACGAAGACGCAGGGCTTCAGTGAAAATCCCGGGAGTGAATCCGCAGCTCCGCCAGCAAAGAACTGTGATCGTACAGCCGCCGCACGATAAGGTGCTGCACACCGTCGGCGCGCTGGATTTCCGCCCACACGCCGAGCAATTTCGCACCCAGCACGATCTTGCGTTGCCGCTCCGCCAGGTGACGCCAGACGATGAGATTGAGGCTTCCGGTTTCATCTTCCAGGGTAATGAAAACCGCATTGCCCTTGCCCGGACGCTGGCGGGTCAGCACCAGCCCCGCGGCGCGCACCATCAGCCCGGGTTGGCGCCGCCCGACTGCTTCCGCCGGAACAAAACGCAGCGCCTCCAGCTTCTCCCGCAACAGGGCCAGGGGGTGACAGCGCAGACTCAGTCCCAGATGGGCATAGTCCGCCAGCACTTCTTCCACCACAGCAGGGAGTGGCAATCCGGGCTGCCTTTCCCGCGGCGGCGCATCCGCCAGCAACGGCAGGCGGGCTTCAATCGCCGCCACCGACCAGTTGGCCATGCGCCGGTTCTGCTCCAGGGAATGCAGGGCGTCCGCAGCGGCCAGGGCGTTGAGATCCCTGCGCTTCAAGTCCGCCCTGGCCGCCAGTTGCTGTACGCTTTCAAACGCACCGGATTGCCGCGCCAGCACCAGACGCCGCACCGCCTGCCGGGACAACCCCTTGATCATGCGCAAGCCCAGGCGCAGCATTAGCATCCCTTCCCTTGTTTCCAGGGTACAGTCCCAGTCACTGGCATTGACCTCTGCCGGCAGCACCTTGACCCCGTGCGCCCGGGCATCGCCAACCAGTTGCGCCGGAGCGTAGAAGCCCATGGGCTGGCTGTTGAGCAAGGCCGCTGCAAACACCGCCGGGTGATGGCATTTGATCCAGGCCGAGACATACACCAGCAGGGCAAAACTGGCGGCATGGGACTCGGGAAAACCGTACTCCCCGAAGCCCTGGATCTGGCGAAAGATACGCTCGGCATATGCTTCGGAATAACCCCGTTGACGCATGCCGGATTTGAGCTTCTGCTCCCATATTTCCATGCCGCCCCTGCGCTTCCAGGCCGCCATGGAGCGGCGGATCTGATCCGCCTCGCCAGGACTGAAGCCCGCCGCCACCTGGGTGAGCTTGATGACCTGCTCCTGGAAGATGGGCACGCCCAGGGTGCGCTCCAGCACCGCCCTGACATCTTCCGAAGGATATTCCACCGGCTCCCGTCCCTGGCGGCGGCGCAGATAGGGATGCACCATGTCCCCCTGGATGGGGCCGGGGCGCACAATGGCGACTTCCACCACCAGGTCGTAGAAGTTCTCCGGTTTCAGACGCGGCAGCATGGACATCTGCGCCCGGGATTCGATCTGGAACACCCCCAGGGTATCGGCCCTGCCGATCATGGCGTACACCTCGGGGTCTTCCGCGGGTATGTCCTGCAGACGCATTCGCCCTGCCGGATCGAGCAGCCGCAGCGCCCGGCGAATGGCGCTGAGCATGCCCAGGGCCAGCACATCCACCTTCAGCAGTCCCAGGGACTCCAGATCATCCTTGTCCCACTGGATGATGGTGCGCCCGGGCATGGCGGCATTTTCCACCGGCGCCAATTCATCCAGCCCGCCACGGCTGATGACAAAGCCCCCCACATGCTGGGACAGGTGCCGCGGGAAACCCAGCAGCTCATTGCCAAGCCACAGTAACTGGCGAATGCGCAGGTTTTCCAGGTCAAAACCCGCCTCTTCCAGCCACGCCCCCTGCACATCTCCCCAGCTGCGCCAGCCGGATACCGCCTGCGCCAACTGTTCCACCTGCTGCAAGGAAAACCCCAGGGCCTTGCCCACATCCCGCAGGGCGCTTTTGGGGCGATAGGTGATCACCGTTGCCGCAAGAGCGGCCCGTTCCCGGCCATATTTGCGGTAGATATACTGGATCACCTCTTCGCGCCGTTCATGCTCGAAATCCACATCGATATCCGGCGGTTCTCCCCGTTCCCGGGAGATAAAGCGCTCGAACAGCAGATTCATGCGCGCCGGATCCACTTCGGTGATCCCCAGGCAATAGCACACGGCGGAATTGGCGGCGGAACCCCTGCCCTGGCACAGGATGCCCTGCTTGCGGGCGAAAGCCACGATGTCCCAGACGGTGAGGAAATAGGCGGCATAATCCAGTTGCGCAATCAGCTGCAGTTCATGTTCGATTTGCAGCCGCACCTTGCGCGGACAGCCCTGGGGCCAGCGCTCCCTCTTGCCCTGCTCCACCAGTTGCCGCAGATAGTCCTGGGGCTGCATGCCTGCCGGGGTGACATCATCCGGGTATTCATAACGCAGCTCATCCAGGGAGAATTTGCAGCGGCGGGCGATTTCCAGGCTTTGCCGCAGCAACTGTGCGGGATAAAGCAGGCGCAGGTCATCCAGGCTGCGCAAATGCCGCTCTGCATTCGGCAATGCCCGCCCGCCCAGGCGGTCCAGGGTGCAATGATGGCGAATGGCGGACAACAGATCCCGCAAGGGGCGGCGGCCAGGCGTATGCATACAGACATTGCCCGCCGCCACCAGAGGCAAGGCGTACCTTGTCCCCGCAGCCTGCAACTGCTGCAAGTGCTGTTCATCCACCCCGTCCCGCAGCAGGGTTGTCACCAGCCAGCCCGTTTCGGCAAACGCCTGCTTGAACCATTGCAGCTGTTCTTCATCCAGCTGCAGGTTCCGGGGCGGAATGAACAGCGCCAGGCAATCCGCCAGGCCATCTTCCAGGTCTTTGCGGCGCAGTTCATATGCGCCCTTGGCCGCCTTGCGCCTGCCCCTGGTGATCAAGCGGCACAGCTGGGTATAACCCTTGCGGC
>JAMOLT010000009.1 GCA_027068915.1 Sedimenticola sp.
AAAAAAGCCGTCCTAAGACGGCTTTGGATGTTGAAATGGTGGAGGCGGCGGGAATCGAACCCGCGTCCGCGAATCCTCCGCCTTTGGCTCTACATGTTTAGTCCGGTCTATTAAAATTTAGCCGTTTACCACCCGACGGACAGGGCGGTATAACGACGAGTCCGGTAAGAGTTTAGCGAATCCACCCCGGACGAGCTTCATCGCGATTCTGTGAGAATCGACGCTTCGGTTCCGGACGCACAGACACGGCTCCAGTGAAGCGGCACCCTACCGTTTCTTAGGCGGCGAGTGCGTAGTTGTCGTCGTTGGCAACTATCAGTTTGCAGATGGATTAACGAGGGAATCTACATCCTCGACATGCACCTCAGGTTTTGCTATCCGCGTCGAAAGCCATGTCGCCCCCAAAACGCTACAAAATCCACATTGCTGCAGATCACAGACAGTGTAGTGTGCTGTCGGTTCCTGTGCAACAGAAATGGCGCCGATTCGGAAAAAATCAAGAGGGTGCTGCGTTTTGTCACTGCGGCTTGTCGCTCATGTTCCTAGAATGTGGTTTTTGCAGGCAGGAGCAAAGGTTAATGGATGTTTCCGATAGTGAGAAAAAGGCGGCGCGCTGGGCGCATGATCTGTTTGTGCTGAATGTGCTCTTTTTCCACTTGTTGCTGACGCCGGCTACAATAATGCTGGGCATTGGCCTGAAAGGGTTGCTGGTTCCTCTGGCGGCTTCCCTGGTGGTTATTGCCTATATCTATTTCCGTGGGCAACGTGATCATCGCTGGTTCGTGGCGGCCCATTGGCGGCTGGCGTTTAAGCGTTGCAAGCTGCTGTTGATTGGTTATGCGCTTACTGGGGCCATCCTGTTGCTGGCGGAATTGCTTACCAGTGGCATGCAGGATACGCATATGGCCAATATTCTGCTGACGGTGATCACCCGGATCGCCATTATGCCAACGCTGATTCTGGTGATGGTGACGGTGGTGATGGAGGCTTCCGCGGCTTCGTTGGTGGCAAAGGGGGAGGTGCCGGAAAAGATCAGGGAGGCGTTTCCGCCCCATAGTTGATCAGTTTTCTTCGAGTCCCGGCAGCGGCGGCAGTGGGCAGTCCAGCAGGGAAGAGAAGGCGCGCAGCAGTTCCAGCTCGGTAGCCGTCACTTCGCCGTCTGCGGCCACGCTGGCGGCGCAGGCTTTGAGCAGCTGGGGTTTGAGCAAGGGCTTGAGCTGGTTGAGCTTGTCCATGGCCTTGTCCAGCTGTTGCAGATCCAGTTCCGGTTCTTTCAGCATTTTCAGGTTTTCCAGCCCCAGTTCACGGGCTGCGGCTTCAAATGCCTGTCTGGTGTCTGTTTCGCTTTCATGGGTGTTGCGCACCAGGTAGCTGAGCATCATGGAGATTTCATCATGGAGGCGGGAAAGTTTCTTGTAACGCCCGATACGGGAAATCTTGTGTTCGAAGCTGGCTTCCAGATTATGCAGGATGATCTTCTGCAATGACCATTCGAAAGCAGTGATCTCGCCGTCCATTTCAATCAGTATGTTGAGGTTGTCCCGGAACAGGTGATACTGACTGCTGGACAGCTGGCGCAGGGCGGGCATGGTCAGGTCAACCAGGGTCAGGCGCAGCCGGGGTGCGAGTTGCCGGACGGCACCCATGTATTTTTCGGTGAGCATGGCGACGCCGGTATCAGCCTTGTCCTGCAGATGCCACATCTGTTTTTGCAGCATGCTGCGTTCCTCATCCAGCACCAGCGCATAAATCAAAGCCCGGGCGCCGTAGGGTTCTGCGGCGGCCTCGTGCAGTTCACCGGGGAGATACTGCAACATGCGTTGGGCTTCGCGCATATTGCCGGCGTCTGGAGCACCGGCCTTGCCGATATTGTCCAGCACGTTGCTCAGGATTACACCGCCCAGGGCCATGTCTTGGGGTGATATGCGAGGCTGCTCCCGCTGGTCTTCTTCGCGTTGTACATCGGCCAGTGAGGCCGATTCCGGCACCACGAACTTGCCGTCCCAGCCGGGCTGGATCTTGCGAATGCGCTTATCCAGTGGCGGGTGCGTGGCGAACAGGGAGTTGAACAGATGGGGCACGCCTTCTTCAAAATAAGCATGGCTGAGTTCTTCGGCATCGGGGTGGTTGATCAGTGCGCCCTGGGAGTCGCCGCCGATCTTTTTCAGTGCGCCGGCAATACCGTCGGGGTCGCGGGTGAACTGTACTGCCGAGGCGTCGGCGAGAAACTCGCGTTGGCGGCTTACCGACGCCTTGATCAGGTTGCCGAAGAATACCCCCACATAGCCCAGGATCAGCAATCCCAACCCCAGCACCACCAGGGGAATGCCGTTGTTCTCCCTGCTGCTACGCCCGCCAAATGCCCCCCAGCGAAAAACCAGCCGGCCAATGAGCGCCACCATGAGAATGCCGAAGAGGATGCCGATCAGCCGGATATTGAGCCGCATGTCGCCGTTGATGATATGGCTGAACTCGTGGGCGATAACGCCTTGCAGTTCGCTGCGGTTCAGTTTTTCGAGACAGCCCTGGGTGACGGCGACCACGGCATCGCCAGTGGTATAGCCTGCGGCAAAGGCGTTGATGCCGGATTCCTGATCCATGACGTAGACCTGCGGGACAGGGGTGCCGGAGGCAATGGAGATTTCCTCGACCACGTTCAGCAGGCGGCGCTCCAGGGGGGTTTTGGGATTGCCGGAAACCAGACGACCGCCCATCATTTCCGCCACGCTTTTGCCACCACCGCGCAGGGTCAGGGTGCGGATCAGGCTGCCCAGGATGACCACCGTGGTCACGCCCAGCCCGATGGCGGTGAAGCGTGCCCAATTGAACTGCTCCCAGAAAGTCATGGGGGTGTGATCCTGCACATAGTAGTCGGTGGAATATTCTGCGAACAACATGATGAACAGGTTGGTCAGAACAACCAGTGACAATATGGCCAGAACGAAGAGAAAGATGAGCCAGCGCGTCTTGCGCCGGGCATCATCCTGGGCGGAAAAGAAATCCATGCAAACTCAGCTTAAAAGGAAACTTCGGGGGCTGACTGCATTTCGGCGCTGTCCTCGAATTCCAGCAGGCTGGCATCGGTGGGATGACCAAACATGGCGGCAAACACCACGGGCGGAAAGGTCTGCCGGTAGGTGTTGTAGGCCATTACGGCATCGTTGAAGGCCTGGCGGGCGAAAGCGATCTTGTTTTCCGTGGTGGTCAGCTCCTCGCTGAACTGCATCATGTTCTGGTTGGCCTTCAGGTCGGGATAGGCTTCCATCACCATGTTGAAGCGGCTCATGGCGCCGGCCAGTGCCTGCTCGCTGCCTGCCAGGGCGCTCATGGCCTCGGCATTTCCCGGGTCGGCCGCGGCCTTGCCCAGTGCATTGGCGGCGGCGTTGCGCGCGTTGATCACGGCTTCCAGGGTCTCCCGCTCGTGCTTCATATAGGCTTTTGCGGTTTCCATCAGATTCGGGATCAGGTCATAGCGGCGCTTGAGCTGAACTTCGATCTGGGCAAAGGCGTTCTTGTAGCGGTTCTTCAGGGTGACGAGGGTGTTGTATATGCCGATGACATACATGACCAGGGCGGCGATGACGACCAGTATGACAATAGTGACGATAGTGCCGGTTCCCATAATTCTCCTCCTTTGTAGAGATAGACTGACCGGGCCGATGTTAGCATGTAATGCGTGGCCAAAGCAGCATCCCGGCCGCGATTCGCGGTAGAATCCCACACTTTTCGTAATTCTTCGTCAGATCGTGCCCACAGCAATAGACAGCCTGAAAAATCGCATCGACCAGTGCCTGCTTGCAGACCGGCACAGGCTGCGCCGCCAGTTGCAGAACCTGTCCCGGCAGCTGCAGCAGGGCAGACCGGTGGATGTGGATATGCTGGCAGATATTGAACGGCGGCTGCAGGAGTCTGAATCCCGGGTGCGGGCGCGCCGGGCCGGCCTGCCGCAACCGCAGTACCCTCCGGAACTGCCCATCACCGCCAGGCTGGATGAAATCCGTGAGTTGATCGACAAGCATCAGGTGATGGTGCTCTGTGGCGAGACCGGCTCGGGCAAGTCCACCCAGTTGCCGAAGATCTGCCTGGATGTGGGGCGGGGCGTGTTTGGCCGCATCGCCCATACCCAGCCGAGACGTATTGCGGCGCGCAGCCTCGCCAGCCGCATTTCTTCGGAGCTGGGTTGCGAGCTGGGTACGGCGGTGGGCTATAAGGTGCGCTTTCATGACCGGGTCAGCCCGGCCACCCATATCAAATTGCTTACCGACGGCATGCTGCTGGCCGAGATACAGCAGGACAGGTTCCTGAACGAATACGACACCATTATTCTGGATGAGGCCCATGAACGCAGCCTGAATATTGATTTTCTGCTGGGTTACCTGAAGCAGCTGTTGCAGAAGCGCCGGGATCTCAAGCTCATCGTCACTTCGGCCACCATCGATCCGGACAAGTTTTCAAGGCATTTCGATGATGCGCCGGTGATCGAGGTGTCCGGCCGCACCTTTCCGGTGGAAGTGCGCTATGCCCCTCCAGTGGAAGAGGAAGACGGTGGAGAACGGGGCGATGCCGTCCAGCAGGCCATTGTGCATGCGGTGGACGAGCTTTCCAGGGAGGACAGGGGGGATATTCTGGTGTTCCTCTCCGGCGAGCGGGAGATCCGCGAAACCGCAGAGCATTTGCACCGCCACCGCCTGCAGGTGACGGAAGTGTTGCCCCTCTACGCCCGCCTCAGCCCGGCGGAGCAGGGACGCATCTTCAAACCGTCGGGACAGCGGCGCATCGTGCTGGCCACCAATGTGGCGGAAACGTCGCTGACGGTGCCCGGCATCCGCCATGTCATCGATACCGGCTTCGCGCGTATCAGCCGCTACAGCCATCGCAGCAAGATCCAGCGTTTGCCCATCGAGAGGATCTCCCGGGCCAGCGCCGACCAGCGCAAGGGGCGCTGCGGCCGGGTGGCGGAAGGCATCTGCATCCGCCTGTACACGGAAGAGGATTCTCTTTCCCGGCCCGAATTTACCCAGCCGGAAATCCAGCGCACCAATCTGGCCTCGGTCATATTGCAGATGAAGATGCTCGGTTTCGGCGACATTCAGACCTTTCCTTTTCTTGATCCGCCGGACAGCCGCCAGATCAAGGATGGCTACCGGGTGCTAGAGGAGATCGGTGCGGTGGATGGCTTGGGCAAGATCAGCAAGTTGGGGCGCAAACTGGCCCGTCTGCCCGTGGATCCCCGCATCGCCCGCATGCTGCTCGAAGCCGCCCACAGCCATGCCCTGCGGGAAGTGCTGGTGATCGCGGCCGCCCTGTCGGTGCAGGACCCCCGGGATCGCCCCATGGACAAACGCCAGCAGGCGGATGAGGCCCATGCCCTGTTCGCCAATGAGGAATCGGATTTTCTGGGTTTTCTGGCGCTGTGGAAGTTCGTGGAGGAAAAGCGCCGCCACCTCAGCCAACGCAAGTTCCGGCGCCTGTGCCGGGAGTATTTCCTCTCCTATACCCGCATCCTGGAATGGCAGGACATCCATCGCCAGCTTCGCGCCCAGATGCATGACATGGGCTACCGGGACAACCAGGAGTTTCCCGGCTATGAAACCATTCACCGGGCGGTATTGTCCGGGCTGCTCAGTCATGTAGGCTTCAAGCAGACCGGCAAGGGCAAGGGGTACCTCGGGGCGCGCAACAGCCAGTTCCATCTGTTTCCCGGATCCGCCCTGTTCGGCAACAACCCCAAGTGGCTGGTGGCGGCGGAACTGGTGGAAACCACCAAGCTGTATGCGCGGGTTTGCGCCCGGGTGCAGCCGGAGTGGATCGAATCCCTGGCCGGGCATCTGCTCAGACACAGCTATTCCGAACCCCATTGGCAGGCCAAGCGCGGCCAGGTGGGGGCGTATGAAAAGATCAGCCTGTTCGGCGTGGTGCTGGTGCCCCGGCGGCGCATCAACTTTGGCCCCATCGACCCCAAACAATCGCGGGAAATATTCATTCGCTTCGGGCTGGTGCAGGGTGATTTCCACAGCCGCGCTCCTTTCTGGCGGCACAACCGGGAGCTGGTGGAATATGTCCGGGACATGGAGGCCCGCACCCGGCGGCTGGATCTGCTGGTGGATGAAGAGCGCATGTACGCCTTTTACGACCAGCGCATCCCCGAGGGGATCTACAGCAAGGCGCAACTGGAACAATGGCTACGCAAGCAGGGCGAGAAACAGCCGCGCCTGCTGCATATGGAACTGGAAGACGTGCTGGCCCGGGAAACCGACGCTAGCGCCGAAGCGCAGTTTCCCAAAGCGCTGCAACTCCATGGTATGTGTCTGCCCCTGGAGTACCATTTCGAGCCTGGTCATGAAGCGGACGGCGTGACCCTGGTCGCACCGGCAAGCGTGCTCCGGCAGATTAGCCCGGGGCGGCTGGACTGGCTGGTGCCCGGCCTGCTGGAGGAAAAACTGGTTGCCCTGATCAAAAGCCTGCCCAAGTCCCTGCGCAAGCAGTTTGTACCCGCGCCTGACTATGCCGCCAGGGCGCTGCACAAACTGCAAGCGGGTGATACACCTCTGGTACAGGCCCTGGGGCAGGCGCTGAAGCAACTGTCCGGCGGCGCCCATGTCCCGGAAGATGCCTGGAATATCGAAGCCCTGCCGGACTATCTGCGCATGCGGTTGCGGGTGATTGATGTCGGTGGCATGACATTGGCCGCTGGGCGGGATCTCCTTTCCCTGCAAAACCAGTACGGTGACAGAACAGAAGCGCCGGCCGGGCAGGACTGCCATGCACTCGTGCGCAAGGGTCTCACCCGCTGGGATTTTGGAGAATTGCCGCAGCAGGTGGAAACCGGCAACCAGGGCATCCGGCTCGTTGCTTATCCGGCGCTGGTGGATGAAGGTGACAGTGTGGCCATCGATGTGCTGGGGGCACAAGCCCAGGCCCAAAGCGCTCACCGGGCAGGATTGCGGCGGCTGTTGATGCTGGCCATGCCCAGGGAGGTACGCGCCTTGCGCAAGCAGTTGCCGGGGCTGCAGCAGATGCGATTGCAGTATGCCAAAGCCGCCAAACCGCCCATTGCTTCGCAGAACAAGGGCAGGCAGGATCTGGAAGGGGAATTGCTGGCGCTGATCATCGACAGAACTTTCCTGCTGGATCGCCCGGATATCCGGGACGGGGAAAGCTTTGCCGCCCGCCTGCAACAGCACCGCGGGGAAATGTCTGCTCAGGCCCATGAAGTATGCAGGTTGGCCGGAGAAATCCTGCAGCTGTATCAACGCCAGCGCAAGATCCTGTCCGGCATTACCCAGATCAACTGGCTGGCCTCCACCCAGGACATTCAGGGACAATTGGACAGGCTGGTCTATCAAGGTTTTTTGCAACAGATTCCTTGGCTACAACTACAGCAATATCCCCGTTATCTGAAAGCGCTGGATTTTCGCCTGGAAAAATTGCGCGGTGGTGCTGTGCGTGACCAGCAACGCCTGAATGAATTGCAGATGGTGCATGATGACTGGCTGCAGCGCTGGCAGGCGGTGAACGAAACAGGCGTGACGGATCTGCGCCTGGAAGAAATCCGCTGGAAGCTGGAAGAGTTCCGGGTGTCCCTGTTTGCCCAGGAGTTGAAAACTGCAGTTCCGGTTTCTGCAAAACGCATCCGCAAACGCTGGCGGGAATTGGGGTTATAATTCCAGTTTCGAGTGATCTGATAAAGGAACAAACCTGTATGTCCAATTGTCCTTGTGGCTCCGAGCGTGAATATGCAGCCTGTTGCGAGCCAGTATTGTCCGGTGCGGCGCTGGCGGCGACTGCCGAAGCCCTCATGCGCGCCCGTTATTCCGCCTACATCGAGGGAAAGATCTCCTTTCTGGGAGAAAGCCTACACCCCGGCAGCCGCCATGACTGGGATGAGGCCGCCACCCGCAAATGGGCGGAGCAGTCCCAGTGGCTGGGCCTGGAAGTGCGCGCTACGGAAAACGGCCTGGAAGACGATGATGAGGGAATGGTGGAGTTCGTCGCCACCTACAAAGAAGATAGTTTGCTCAAGCAACACCACGAGCGCAGCCTGTTCCGCAAGGAGGGCGGGCGCTGGTACTATGTGGACGGCAAGCTGCCGACACCGGAAACCGTAAAGCGGGAAGCACCCAAGGTGGGGCGCAACGACCCCTGTCCCTGCGGCAGTGGAAAAAAACACAAAAAATGTTGCGGTGCCTGAATGCGCTGTTTTCTGGCCGTTGTTCTCCTGTTTTTCCTGAGCCAAGGCGCGGTTGGGGATGTGTACAAGTTCGAGGATGCGGAAGGACGCACCTTGCTGACGAATATTCCCTCCAACGGCAAGGGCATGACCCTGATGAAACGCTTTCGCTTCAGCTATGCCAAGCCCCACAGCGGCGGACGGGCGCCGGTGCTGAAGGTGCTCAAGGACAGAATCCGCAAGTACAAGCCGTTCATCATGCAGGCCGCCCGGGACACCGGGCTGGATACCGATTTGATACATGCGGTCATCCTTGCAGAATCGGCCTATGATTCCAAAGCCGTTTCGCCCAAGGGCGCGATGGGGCTAATGCAGCTGATGCCGGCCACGGCCAAACGCTTCAATGTCAGCGACGCTTTTGATCCGGCGCAGAACATTCGTGGTGGAACTCAGTATCTGAAGTTCCTCATGAAACGATTCGGCAATGACCTGGAGCTGGTTACGGCCGCCTACAATGCAGGGGAAGGTGCGGTGGAAAAATATGGCCGCAGCATTCCGCCCTACAAGGAAACTCAGCTCTATGTAAAAAAGGTCAAGGACTTCATGCAGCAGGGGATGGTGGCATTCAATTGATGCCAGACCCCGGGTTTCAGCTGTTTCCCGCTTCCGCCGAAAAGCTGTGGCGGAAACATCCCTGGCACAGAGAGATTGCCGATTTCCAACTGCCGGAAAAAGAGCTGCTTTCCCTTCCATCGGCCTGTATCACGGCTTCCCGGCACCTGGGGCCGGAGCAGGCGCAAGGCGGCGTCTATTCCGCCCGGGGAGAATACGTTTCTTCCTCGAGGCATCTGCGCAGAAACAAGGATCTGACTGCGGGCAATCCGGAAACCATCGTATCGCCGGGTGATATCCCCCGCTTGTCCGGGCGCTATCTGTATCTTGGCTGGTTCTTCAACCACTATGGCCACTTCGTTCTGGAGAGTCTGTCCAGGGCCTGGGCGCTGGATGAAGCCGGCCCGGTGGACGGCTATTTGATGCACCTGCATGCGCCGGATGCCAGGCCCGCGGACTATCTGCTGGCGTTCTTCGATCTTCTCGCCGTTCCCCGGGAAAAGCTGATCTTCGTCGGGCAGGACGTGCAAGTGTCAGAGCTGTTGCTGCCCTCCCAGCAAGGCGTGCTTTCCCGCGACATATCCGGGGAAATGCTGGCCCTGTACCGCCAACTCGGCAACCGGGCCGCAAAGCGCAAGGGAGACAGGCATGGTGACAGACTGTACATATCCCGGCGTTTCCTGCCTTCGGATCAGCGCGGGGCAAGCAATGAAAAGGTGCTCGAAGACAGGTTCCGGGCGCAGGGCTACCAGGTCATCCATCCCCAATTCCTGGACGTGACCACCCAGCTTGCGCTGTTTGCCAATGCCAGGGATTTCGCCGGACTGGAGGGCAGCGGGCTGCACAATATCCTGTTCGCCAGAGAGCCGCGGCGCGTGTGGATGCTCGGGGCGGAAGACCAGTTGGCGGATGCCATTACCCAGGTTCACCTTGGCCGGCTCTGCCGCTGCACCACGGAATTGCACTTGCAGCGGGTGCCGGAATTTTCCGGTCTGCATCCCCGCATAACGCCTTTCCTGGTGAATCCGCAGGGTAACGACAGTGCTTGTTTGTCGGGGATCGAGCCCACAGCCTATGACCGTTTTCTCTGGTTGTCTGATCTGGCTGCGCAACTGAACAAAAAGGGCTGCGATCCTGTCAATACTGAGGATGGACAGCTGACCGGGGAAGAGGCGGAGCTGCTGCATCGTCTTCGGCTGCCATCCGCGGCCGGTGTTCCGTCCAACGGTGTTGAAAACAGCAATGAGCTGTTTGTTTTCTGGCGTGCCGAACGGGAATATGCCCAGGGGAACATCGCCGCCGCCATCGGACACATGGCGCAATGCCTGCCGGAATACGAAACCCATGCGGCATTCCTGTACCGCTACGCGCAAATGCTCCTTGCCGATGAGCGCAACGAACAGGCACTGGAAATTGCCGCCAGTGCGGCGCAGCTGGATCCGGAGAATCCGGATCTGGCGCTGTTTCATGCCGGCTTGGAGTCGGTGGAAAGCCGGCTTGCAAGACTGCGCGGGCTTGTGGAAGTCTTTTCCCGCTTTATTCCGGCGAGAATCCAGCTGGCGGAAGCGCTGGCGGAATCGGGCAGGTTTGATGAGGCGGCTGACATCCTGGATGCTGTTATCTGCAATTCACCCAAACACCGCTCATTGCTGCCCCGTCTGACTTGGTACCTGTATCGATCCGCTCAGTATGAAGCGGCGGAGAAGGCAGCCCATGAGGCCCTGTCCCACGCGCCGGACAATCCTTTCAGCTTCGTTCATCTGTGCCGCATCCATCTGGCGCGCAAGGAACCAGCCGCGGCCCTGGAGTGGATCGACCAGGCCATGGCGCGCGCCCCGGAGAAAAAGGATCTTCAGCAACTGCGGCAGAAAATCATCAGGAGTTTAGACGGCTAGCCTACGGGCAGAAAACCCTTTCCCCAGGAAAACCCGGCGGCAGTCAGTGCTTCGGCAATTTCCTCTCTGGCGCCGTGATTGGCTACATAGATGAGGACGAAAGAAGCGGGGTTTTGCCTCAGCCACTGCATATCCACCACGGGAGCGCCCTGCAGCTGGTTGCCGATCTTGGCTGGATCGATGTCTATCCAGGCCCTGGGCTGAAAGCCCTGATCCAGCAGATGGCGGCAGCGCCGGCGGGTTTTGCGTCCCGCACCCCAGATGACGAAGTTGTCCCTGTGCTTGAGGAAGCGGGGATCTTTTGCCAGATATTCCGCCTTCAGCCGGTCGAAGGATTCACGGCTGCAGCGGGGATCGGTGCGGGAGAGGCGGCCGGGGCTTTCCCGCCAGTCCAGCAGCACCTGATCGATCTTTTCCATGGCGTGGCCGGAATGAAAAAGCCGCAGCCACAGGTCATAGTCTTCAGGAAACATGCCGCCCCGATAGCCGCCAATGTTTTCAATCGCTGTCTTGCGGAAGCAGACCGTGGGGTGGGCGAAAGGTGATTCGATGTAGATCTGGTTGGCGATATCCGCGCCGGAGCAGCACAGATTCTGCCAGCGCATGTATTCCCGGTATCCCGCCTGGATCAGTTTTTCAGGAAACAGCCGGGCCCGGGTTGCGGAAAGCGTAAGTGCGGGATTGGCCTGGAGATGTGCCAGCTGCATTTCCAGTCGCCGGGGGTGCATGATGTCGTCGGCATCCATGCGCGCCACCAGTTCGCTGCTGCAATGTTGCAGGCCGTGGTTGAGCGCAGATACCAGTCCCTTGCCGGGGTTGCTGATGAGGCGAATGCGCGCATCCCGTTGTGCGTGCTGCTGCAACCATTCCCGGGAGTCGTCACTGGAATGGTCATCGACGGCGACCAGTTCCCAGTTCTCCAGGGTTTGTTCCTGGATGCTGCGGATACATGCAGGCAGCGTACTGCGGGTGTTGTAAAACGGCAGTAGAATGCTGGTGGAAAATAACATACAGGAAAGCTTATGACTCGTGAGAACAGCACCAAGGATAAATCACCTGCGCCGCGTTGGCGACGCTGGGCAATGGATATTCTGCTGGTGTTTGTGGTGGTCTTTGTCGTGCATCTTTGGCAGACGCGGGATCTTCCGGTCGGTCCTGCGCCAAAATTGCAGGGCATGATGCTCACGGGCGAAACAAAACGCCTGGAAGACTACCGGGGGGCGCCGGTGCTGGTACATTTCTGGGCGACCTGGTGCCCGGTCTGCCGTCTGGAGGAGGGGAGCATCGACAATCTGGCGGAGGACTACCCGGTGCTGACCATAGCCACAGGTTCGGGGGAAACGGCGGAGATAAAAAAGCACCTGGCGGACAATGACCTGAGTTTCCCGGTGCTGATGGATGAGAGCGGGGTGATAGGAGCAGATTGGGGAATCCGCGGGGTGCCCAGCAGTTTCATTGTGGATGCGCAGGGGCAGATACGCCATGTGGCGGTGGGTTACACCACGGAGCTGGGGCTGCGTTTTCGCATGTGGTTGGCAAGCCTGTAGTGGCTTGCGCCCGCATGAATGCCCGGCTGCTCAGATATCGCCGATGACCCGCTCGTCACGGGGGATGCTCAACAGTTTTTCTGCTTCTACTGTATTCTTTGCGAATACCAGCCGGAACTCCTGGGGGTCGCGCTGCGGATGCCTGTCTCTTTCTTCCTTTATCCGCGTTTTTGCATCACGATACTTGGGGTAGGTTTCGATATGAGTGAGTAATTTTGCCCCGGATTCCGGGTGAACCACCACTTCATAGGTAAAATATGGCATTGTGTAACTCCATGCAAATCAATGAGATGTTTTTTTAATCTGATTATTTGCTTTAGGTTTTATTCGTCGAGTGTGCGCAGCTCTGCAATGGGCCCCGGGTTTTTGGCTTCCACCTGGTGGTAGAGAGAAGTCAGGGCAGCTTGCAGTGCTTCTTCCATGACGGGATGGTAGTAGGGCATCTGGATTAGTTCTCCGACGGTCATTTCCTTTTCGATGCACCAGGCCAGCAAATGCGCCAGGTGTTCGCCGCGTGGCGTAATCATTTCCGCGCCCAGGATCTTGCCGCTCTTCGTGTCGGCATAGACCCGGATGACCCCACGGTTTCTCCCCATGATCAATGCCCGGCCCACCGGGGCGATTTTTATCTCACCGGTTTTGAAGGCACCCGGTTCCAGATCGGCAAATCTGGTGCCTACGCTGATGATATTGGGATCGCTGAATACGATGGCCAGAGGGGTCTTTCGTTTGAAAGCCCTGATTTCATCGTGTGTGGCGTTATAACCGGCAATTTTCCCTTCGTCTCCAGCCTCATGAAGTATGGGGCGGTCTGCGTTAATGTCGCCGGCAAGAAACAGGGGGTGGTCGCCGATTTGCATGGTGTTGGGGTTATATGCGGGAATGCCGCGTTCGTCCAGCTCGATTCCCAGGTTCTCCAGGCCCAGCCTGTCCAGGTTGGGGCGGCGGCCGAGACTCGCCAGCACCTTGTCCACCACCACGCTTTGCTCCCCGGCGGTGATCCGCAGGCGGCCATCAGCCTCTTCGGTGATTTCTGCGCCATGGCCGAGCCAGAGGGGAAATTCTTTGGATATCACCTCGATTGCCGTCTTGTTCACTTCCGGGTCGCTGATGCCGCCGATGTGTTCCGCCAGGTCGATACCGGTGGTTTCCACACCCAGGCGGGAGATGGTCTGACCCAGCTCCAGGCCGATAACGCCCAAGCCGATCACCGCCATGGAAGGGGGCAGGTCTTCCAGCTCGAAGAATTCATCAGTGGTAACAATGCGGTCGCCAAAGGCTTGCCAGTCCTTGGGGACGATGGGCGTGGAGCCGGTGGCAATAATGCACCTGTCTGCACGGATGCGTTGGCCGTCTTCCAGTTCGATCAGTCCTGGTTCGATGAAGCGTGCGTATTGCTGAATGAAGGTATTCTCATCCAGATGATCGGTGCTGTTGGACAGCACGCGATCCACGAAGGTATCGCGCAGATCGCGCATGTATTCCAGCGCTTCGGGAACATTCACGTGCATGTCCTTGCAGCCCTCTATGCCCATGCGCCCGAACAGGGCCTTGCGGTGGATATCTTCCGCCACCTGTATGATGACCTTGGATGGCATGCAGCCCACCCGGGCGCAGGTGGTTCCCGGCTCGCCGCCATTGATCAGAACAAAACTTTTTTCCGCACGCCTGACGCGCCCCATGGCGTTTAGCCCGGCGGTGCCGGAACCGATAATGGCCACATCTACCTGTTTTTCTTTCACGGTCGTTCCTCAAGTTTTACTTTATCAACATATTCTAACGGTATTGCGCATAATTCACATACTGATTTGGGATGTGGGAATATCCGCAGCGAAACCGGTTTGATGTGCTTCACAAATATTAGCCCGGCAACTATCTATGTCGTCCTCAGGACGTCAGACGTCCCGAACCGATTGAAAAATAACATGTTCGGCCGCCCCGGGTGCATCCGTGGACGTCGTTGCCGCACCTTGACAGGGAATCACCCTGCCGGCGGTGCGGCGCCTTGCCACGAATGCGCCCGGGGCGGCTGAGGGCGATATAGATAGTCGCCGGGTTAAAAATTTTCCGCCGGGCCTTGAAAAGACTGTTGGGAAACCAAATGTAAAGCCAATTAAAAACCAGTCAGTATTTCGGGAGAAAATATACATGACAATCGATGCACACAAAGAAACCATGGAATTTCAGGCGGAGGTGAGTCAGGTGCTGAACCTGGTCATCCGCTCGCTCTACAGCAACAAGGAGATCTTCCTGCGTGAACTGATTTCCAACGCTTCTGATGCGGCGGAAAAGCTGCGCTTTGAGGCTTTATCGGACGATGCGCTGTACGAAGGGGATCCTGACCTGAAGATTCGGGTGTGGGCAGACCAGGATGCCGGTACCCTGACGGTATCCGACAATGGCATCGGCATGAATCGACAGGAAGTCATGGAAACCATTGGCACCATCGCCAGTTCCGGCACCAAGAAATTCCTGGAGAATCTCAGCGGGGATGAAACTACGGACAGCCAGCTCATTGGCCAGTTCGGCGTGGGTTTCTATTCGGCGTTCATCGTCGCCGACAAGGTGACGCTCACCACCCGGCGGGCAGGCATGGAGCCGGAGCATGGCGTGCGCTGGGAGTCCACGGGAGAAGGCAGTTACAGCATAGAAACTGTGGAGAAGCCTGGCCGCGGCACGGAAATCACCCTGCACCTGCGTGAGGACGACAAGGAATTCCTGGACAGCTGGCGTTTGCGGCAGATCATCAACAAGTTTTCTGATCATCTGGCCATTCCCATTGAAATGCCCAAGGAAGCGCCACCTGCCGAAGAAGAGGACGAAAAGAAAGACCAGCCCGGGGAAATCGAATGGGAGCAGGTGAACAAAGGCATTGCACTGTGGATGCGCAGCAAGTCGGAAATCACGGACGAGGAGTACAAGGACTTCTACAAATCCATCTCTCATGATTTTGAGGATCCTCTGGACTGGGTGCATAACCGCGTCGAGGGAACCAGTGAATATACGTCCTTGCTCTTTATCCCTTCCCGTGCGCCTTTCGACCTGTGGGACAGGGAGCAAAAGCATGGCGTAAAACTCTATGTGCGGCGGGTGTTTATCATGGACGAGGCGGACAAACTGATGCCACACTACCTGCGCTTTGTAAAGGGCGTGGTGGATTCGGATGACCTGCCCCTGAACGTCTCCCGCGAGCTTCTGCAGCACAATCGCAAGATCGACACCATTCGCAGCGCCAACGTAAAGCGCATTCTCGGTTTGCTGGAGAAAATGGCGAAGAACGATGGCGAGAAGTATCAGAAATTCTGGGATGAATTCGGCAAGGTGCTAAAGGAAGGACCGGCGGAAGATTTTGCCAACAAGGAACGCCTGGCCGGATTGTTCCGCTTTGCCAGCACCAAATCAGAAGGGGATGCACAAACGGTTTCCCTTGATGACTATCTGGAGCGCATGGCGGAGAAGCAGGAAAAAATCTACTACATTACGGCAGACTCCCTGACTGCGGCCCGCAACAGCCCTCATCTGGAAATTTTCAAGAAAAAGGGCATTGAAGTGTTGTTGCTGACCGATCGTGTGGATGAATGGCTCATGTCCCACCTTACGGACTACAAGGAAAAGCCCCTTCAGTCCGTGACCAAGGGACAGTTGGATCTGGGTGAACTGGACGGTGAAGAGGACAAGGAACAACAGGAGAAAGCCCAGGAAGAACACAAGACCCTGCTGGAAGGCATCAAGGAGGCTCTGGGAGAAAAGGTCAAAGAGGTGCGAGTCTCCAGCCGCCTGGTCGATTCCCCCGCCTGCCTGGTGGTGGATGATTATGACATGAGCCAGAATCTGGCGCGGGTGCTCAAACAACTGGGACAGGATGCGCCCATGCCCACGCCGATTATGGAGCTGAATGTAGAGCATCCACTGGTTGCGCGGCTGGAGCAGGAGAAAGACCAAACCCGCTATGGCGAACTGGCGCAATTGTTGTATGATCAGGCGCTGCTGGCAGAAGGCGGGCAGCTGGAGGATCCCGCCGGATTCGTGCATCGGTTGAACCGATTGATGCTGGATATGTCAGACGATAAATAAAGGAATTTTCAAATAGGACAGGGCTGACGTGCCATTTGCTGCGTCGGCCCGAAGTGAATTGGAGACTATTGTGATGAATGGATGGCGCCGAATCTTAGTCAGCAGTCTTTTGCTGATGCTGTTTCCCCTGCTGGCGACAGCTTCCACCCTGATGCAGACGGACATGGCGGAGATGACTGCCGATGCCGAGCTGATTTTTGAAGGCCGGGTCGTCGGTACCCGGGTCGTCGGCGCTCCAGGGAGCCGCATGTTGCGTACTGTGGTTACTTTCGAGGTTCTGGATCTGGTAAAAGGGGAATATGACCAGCCACAGCTGGAACTCTCCTTCGTCGGTGGCAGCCGGGGGGATTTGAAAGTGCAGGTCTCCCATATGCAGACCCCACGCATGGGGGAAGAGGGCATCTACTTCGTTGAAGACATTCACAAGCGTCTGGTCAATCCACTTTATGGCTGGCACCAGGGGCATTTTCTGCTGGAGTGGGATCGGCAGCTCCAGCAGCGGAAAGTAACCACCTTGAGCGGCAAGCCCGTGTTTGGCCTGGAGCGCAAGCGCTCGGCGACCCAGGCAAAAATAAGCAAAGGTCCTGCGCTGGGTGTGCTTGTAGAACCACTGCAAAGTGTGGATCGCCCCATGAATCCTGCTGATTTCAAGACTGCTGTCAGGGAGATGTTGCAATGAAAAAGAATGGATTAGCTGCTGTAGCGGCGCTGCTTTTTGCGCTGCTGTCCCTGCCCGCGTCGGCCTATGTGCTCATGGGTTCCCAGTGGCCGGGGAATCAAACCACCATCTACCCGGATTTCGTATTGCATGGTGACCGTGACAGCCTCTCCGGAATCTCCTGGAACCAGGCTTTCAGGGAAGCCGCGGGTGACTGGAATGCCCGCAGCCCCTTCCAGCTCAAGATCAATACCGCCAATCCCTCTCATCCTTGCGCCGGGCTGCATGATGACTACCCGGAAGACGGCTATCGCAATGGCGCCGCCTTTCATAACAAATATTGCTCCATTGATGATGATGGCAACCCAGAGACGGTGGATTTTGGCAAGAAGACCCTGGCAATTACGGTAAATTATACGTTCCGAAACAAACCCCAGGAGACGGTCGAGTCCGATATGTTCTTCAATAACGCGGAACGCTGGGATATCTATAATGGGGTGCATCAATCCCGGTTTGATTTCCGGCGGGTGGCTCTGCATGAGCTCGGCCATACCCTGGGTCTGGATCACGAGGAGAGCAACCCCGCCATCATGGCGCCGATTGTCGGCAACATCTATACCTTGCAGGCGGATGATATTGCAGGATTGCAGGCCTTGTACGGCAGCAATACCGATCCGGGCGACCCGCCCATTCGCATGTCCATCGAAGAGCCTTTCGACGGCGATGTAAAATCTGGCGTGAGCACTTTCCGGGGTTGGGTGGTCTCCAAGAACCCCCTGACATCCCTGACCCTGTATCGCAATGGCAAGCTGTTTGGCAATCTGGATCATGGTGGCAAACGGGTGGATGTAGAAAAGAAACACCCGAATTATCCGGGTTCGGTGAATTCCGGCTTTGCTTTCGCCACCAACTTTGGGGCACTTCTCGCGGGGCAGCACCAGTACCGCCTGGTGGCGCGGGACAACCAGGGGAACATCCTGGAAAAGACGGTCAGCTTCCGGGTAGAGCGTTTTGATAATTCCTGGGTTGCGGATGACAATCGCATCTCTTTGGACAACGCCAGCGTCTATTCGCCCAGCGGAAATGACATCCGAATCGACAGGTTGCTGCACGATGGCAAAGAGTATCGCGTGATACTTCGCTGGAAGAAAGCGAAACAAGGCTTTGATCCTGTTGAAATAATCCGAACAAGATAGGTAGGCGCTTTCCTTCGCTTCCATAAGCCGGGCGAATCCGGCTATTTACAGGCTCGAATATCCAACGGGGTTGCTCTGTGGCACACTCAAGCGACGGAACTTATACCAACCTATTTTTGGGGGCTGTAATATAGTGAAAATCATACTTTTGGGTGGGCCGGGTGCAGGCAAGGGCACGCAGGCAAATTTCATCAAGGAAAAATACAACATTCCCCAGATCTCCACGGGAGACATGTTGCGCGCACATGTGAAGGCCGGTACGGAGCTGGGCAAGGCGGCAAAGAAAATCATGGATGAAGGCGGGCTGATCTCTGATGACATTATCATGGGCATGGTCAAGGAGCGCATCAAGGAAGATGATTGCAAGAACGGCTACCTTTTTGATGGCTTCCCACGTACGATTCCCCAGGCGGAAGCCATGAAGGAAGCCGGTATTGAAATTGATGCCGTGGTGGAGATCGACGTGCCGGACGAAGAGATCATCAAGCGCATGTCCGGGCGGCGCGTACATCTACCTTCCGGGCGAACCTACCATGTGGTATTCAACCCACCGAAAGTCGAGGGAAAAGACGACGTTACCGGTGAGGATCTGATCCAGCGGGATGACGACCAGGAAGACACAGTCAAAGAGCGTCTGCGGGTCTATCATGACCAGACTGAACCGCTGATCGAGTTTTATTCGAAGGAAGCAGATGCCGGAAAACTCAAATATGTAAAAGTCAATGGTGTTGGCGGCGTCGATGAAATCCGTGACGGTATTTTTGCCGGGCTGGACAGCTGATAAGCATGTATTTAAAGTAATGATCAGAAGCCGGGGTAATCCCCGGTTTTTGTTATATCCGGTATTCGCGATTGATGGCGGCGCATGGCGCAAGCTCTTGATCTGTTCTGTATAGCGTGTGAAAAATCTCACCAGACCTACTGGGTGTGGCCGCGATTTTTTACTACGCTATTCAAATCAGCATCTTGCTCTGGGCATTCACAATCAACCGCAGATCTTGGGTTATACTGAAAAAAATTTACCGCATAAGCAGGAGGTCTTTGGTGGCTGTTATAGAACTGAATAAAGATAATTTTGAAGATACTATCAACAATAGCGCGTTTGTGATTCTCGACTTTTGGGCGCCTTGGTGCGGCCCTTGCAAAAGCTTTGCACCCACCTATGAAAAGGTTTCTGAAGATTTTCCCGATGTGGTATTTTCCAAAATCAATACCGAAGATGAACAGGAAATAGCGGCGCATTTCCAGATTCGCTCGATTCCCACCCTGATGATTTTTCGTGACCAGGTCATTATCTATAGCGAAGCCGGTGCCTTGCCCGAAGGCTCGTTCCGCCAATTGGTTGAGCAGGCGGCAGCGCTGGACATGGATGACGTGCGCAAACAGATAGCCGAATCGGAAGCGGGCACTGCTGACGCCTGATTTCAGGTTTCCTTGAAGACAAAGACCGGGAGCCGTTGTGCTCCCGGCATTCCAGCCATCCAGGGCAATCGACCTTGCGCTTTTGATCAAATGAATTCCTATGCAATACCCCTGGATTTCCCGCACTGACCAGTTGCTCGACTGCCTGCCAACGGTGGGAAAGCTGCTTGATCTCTGTGAAGAAAACTACCATTTGCTGCTGACGCTGGCTCCGCAGTTGCGGTATATGCAGGGGTTGCACGCATCCTGCCGTCCGGGGCACATGGATCTTTTTCTGGAAATTCTGGAACAGACACCCTATACCACGGTTGTGCATTTGACCTACTATTTTGCCCATGAAGAGGGGCAATTTGCAGACCCCGATGCCCTGTTGCGTGTCTATCATGATGCAAGGCAGATTGAGGTTGCCAATCTGCGTCAGAAAGTCCTGCCTATTGAGGCGAATTACCAATATCCCAGCCTTCTCAACAAATGGAAAATCAATGTATTTCTTTCCAAATGGCTGTCTTTTTGTGCTGCCCAGAAGCATCAATTTACCGCAAATGAGGAATTCTTGACTAAAATGCATGGTTAATGCTATTCTTAAATCCCTAGTGTTTTACTAAGTATATAATCACTCACAAAATACACAGGAGTTGAGAACATGAGACTTTCTACAAAAGGCCGCTATGCGGTAACTGCCATGCTGGACTTGGCTTTGAATGGTCAGGATGGCCCGGTAACCCTTTCTGATATTTCTGAGAACCAGGGTATTTCTCTTTCCTATCTGGAGCAGCTGTTTGCCGCATTGCGCGCCAAAAATCTGGTTCGTGGTGTGCGCGGCCCTGGTGGCGGCTACTTCCTTGGAAGGGAAGCTGATGAGATATCTATCGCCAATATCATTTGTGCCGTCGATGAGTGGGTAGAGTTTACCCGCTGCCAGGGCAGAGAGGACTGTCGTGGGGGGCAGCGCTGCATGACCCACAACCTCTGGGATGATCTTAGTCGGCAAATATATGAATTTATTGAAGAAATAAGTCTTGCCGATCTGGTTAGCCGTGGCCAGGGATCGAATCATGGTTGCCACAAGGAAAAACCTGCCGGCATCCAGGATGACCTTTCTGAGCAGGCTGCATAAGTTACCGGCAGACAAGGAAAACCTTTTGACCTGGGTGGCGAATTTCAATATCATACGCCGCCTATGTTGCAGCGAATTCCTGATCGCGTAGACCCGTGGCGTTTGGCCGAGCAAGGAGAGACGCTTGAAGGCCGCGTAAAACTGGACTCGCTGCCGCGCCTGGCGCCGCTTCTGGCTATTGCCGATGGAGAAGCGGCGTTTGTTTTGAAGTTCGGCAGGGACAGGCAGCGCAGGCTGATCATCAGGCTAGGTGTTGGCGCGGAATTGGTGCTGGAGTGCCAGCGCTGCCTGGATTCCATGGTGCAAAAGGTGGAGAGTGAGGTTTGCCTGGCGTTGGTTCGAGACGCAATGGAAGCCGGGCAATTGCCAAAAGAGCTTGAGCCATTGCTGGCCAGGGAAGGTGAATACCTGGATGTTGCCGAATTGATTGAAGATGAATTGCTGCTCGGGATTCCTTCATCACCACGACACGAAGAGCGAGATTGCAACCGACAGACAGATGCCCAGGCGCATCGCCTGTCTGAAACCGAACGGAAAGAAGATAACCCTTTCGCCATTCTTGCCGATTTGCAAGCTGGTGAGAACGACAATTGAGAAATTGCAGGAGATAGCCCCATGGCCGTACAGAAAAGCCGTAAAACCCCATCCAGACGAGGTATGCGTCGTTCCCATGACAGCCTCAAGTCCGAAACATTGTCCATCGATCCCACTTCCGGTGAGACACACCTGCGCCATCATGTAAGCCCGGACGGCTTCTATCGTGGCCGCAAGGTAATCAACGACTGAAAAAAACTCGAACCCAGTTCGTGAACCCGTACCTTGTGTCCAACAGATTCGGCAACCGTGTTGAAGCAGACTCCGGTGTGAATCATTTCCGGAGTTTCTTTTGTGACTGAGAAAATCACGATCGCTCTGGACGCCATGGGTGGCGATTACGGTGCTTCCGTGGTCGTCCCGGCGGCTCTGAATTATTTGAAGGATCATCCGGACCATGAGCTGATTCTCGTTGGCAAGGAAGAAAGCATCCGCGAGCATCTGCCCGGCGGGAAGCTGCCTACAGGCGTGACTATTCACGGGGCCTCTCAGGAAGTGGGCATGAATGAACTGCCTTCCCGGGCGCTGCGCAAGAAAAAAGACTCCTCCATGCGCGTCGCTCTTGACTTGGTGAAGGCTGGCACCGCAGATGCTTGTGTGAGTGCCGGGAATACCGGCGCGCTCATGGCCACGGCGCGATTCGTACTGAAGATGCTCCCTAACGTAGACCGTCCAGCCATTATTACCGCGTTGCCTGCGATCAATGGCCGCACCTGGATGCTGGACCTTGGCGCCAATGTCGATTGCAGTGCGCAGCATTTGTTCCAGTTCGCGGTCATGGGTTCTGAACTGGTTACTGTCATTGATGATATTCCTGCGCCAACGGTTGGTCTGCTCAACATTGGTCAGGAGGAAATCAAGGGCAATGAACAGGTCAAGGCCGCCCACGAGCTGCTGCGTCATACGTCACTGAACTACATCGGCTATGTGGAAGGGGACGATATCTATCTAAATGAAGAACTGGATATTGTGGTTACTGATGGTTTTATCGGTAATGTTGCGCTGAAAACCAGCGAGGGCGTGGCGAAGATGATCCGCAGCAATCTCAAGGAGGGATTTAGCCGCAGCATTTTCACCAAGCTGTCAGCCCTGATCGCCTTGCCAGTGTTGAAAGGCCTGAGCCGCCGTATCGACCCGCGCCGCTACAATGGAGCAAGCCTCCTCGGATTACGGGGCGTGGTCGTCAAGAGCCATGGAGGAACCGATGCCATGGGCTACGCTCATGCCATCGATATTGCCGCAAAAGCCGTGCATGCAGATATTGCTGCCCGCATTGAAGAGGGCGTCAGCAAACATCTGGCGGACCAGAGGATCTCGGCATGAGTATATACTCCAGAATTGCCGGCACGGGTAGCTATCTGCCTGAGAAAGTGCTGAGCAATCATGATCTGGAAAAAATGGTGGAAACCTCTGACCAATGGATTCAGGAACGTACCGGCATCAAAAAACGCCATATTGCCGAGGCAGGCCAGACTACCTGTGATCTGGCAGAGCAGGCAGCGGCAAGAGCACTGAAAGCGGCGGGAAAAACAGCACAGGAAATCGACCTTATCGTGGTTGCGACAACCACACCGGACAAGATTTTCCCCAGCACCGCTTGCCTGCTGCAACAACGCCTTGGGAATCATGGTTGTGCAGCTTTCGATATTCAGGCGGTCTGTACCGGGTTTGTTTATGCAATGGGCGTGGCGGACAAATTTATCAAGACTGGCGCTGCCCGGACGGCGCTGGTTGTCGGCGCGGAAACTCTTTCCCGCATCCTGGACTGGAATGACCGTGGCACCTGTATCCTGTTTGGCGATGGTGCCGGTGCTGTAGTTCTTGAAGCTGCAGACAAACCAGGCATCCTGTCTACGCATTTGCATGCGGATGGCGCCTATGAAGAATTGCTTCATGTTCCAGGAGGCATATCCAGGGGTTTCGATATGGAGGCCGATGGTGCTGATCCGCATTTCATGCAGATGAAAGGCAATGAAGTTTTCAAGATGGCGGTTAACACTCTGGGGCGCATTGTTGATGAAACTCTGGCAGCCAACGGCATGAAGAAATCAGACATCGACTGGCTGGTTCCCCACCAGGCAAATATCCGCATCATCAAAGCCACGGCCCGTAAGCTTTCCATGGATATGGACAATGTAGTGGTGACCATCGGCGAACACGGCAACACCTCTGCAGCATCTGTTCCCCTGGCGCTGGATACCGCCGTAAAAGACGGGCGTATCAAACGCGGTGAAACCTTGCTGCTGGAAGCGTTTGGCGGAGGATTCACCTGGGGTTCTGTTCTACTTAATTACTAATGGTTCCTGCATTATGACCACACACGTCGGTGTCATTTTTCCCGGGCAGGGTTCCCAGAGCATTGGTATGCTCGGAGCGCTTTCTGATCAGTTTCCTCTCGTAAAACAGACCTATGATGAAGCCTCAGAAGTGCTGCAGATAGATTTGTGGGCGCTGGCAAGTGAAGGGCCGGCGGAAATGCTCAATCAAACAGAAAACACCCAGCCCGCCATGCTTGCAGCAGGAATAGCGGCATACCGGGTGTGGCTGTCCCAGGGCGGCCCAGCGGGAGAGTTGATGGCAGGGCACAGCCTGGGAGAATATACCGCACTCACCGCTGCCGGCAGCCTGGACTTTATAGATGCGATACGCTTGGTTGCAGCGCGTGGCAGGTTTATGCAGCAAGCCGTTCCTGCGGATCGGGGGGCAATGGCGGCTATTCTCGGTCTGGATGATGATGCGGTAAAGGCAGTCTGTTCCCAGGCAGCCGGTGACGAAATTGCAGAGGCGGTAAACTTCAATTCCCCCGGACAGGTGGTGATCGCCGGCGACAAAGCAGCAGTTGAAAGAGCCATGGAGCTGGCGAAGAAGGCCGGAGCAAGACGCGCCCTGCTGCTGCCGGTAAGTGTTCCCTCCCACAGCGCCCTGATGCGCCCTGCTGCTGAGCAGCTGTCCGCCATGCTGGAAACAGTGGAGATGCAGCTACCGAAAATACCTGTTGTGCACAATGTTGATGTAGCCATTGGCGACAGCATTGCCGCCATTCGTGAGAAGCTGGTGCAACAGCTGTACCGGCCTGTACGCTGGGTGGAAACGGTGCAGGCCATGAAAAACAAGGGCATGGAGCAGCTGCTTGAGCCAGGCTCCGGTCAGGTGCTGACCGGGCTGGGAAGGCGCATCGACAAGACCATGACGTTCCTGCCGGTGTTTGATCCGGCATCACTGGAAAAAGCACTGGAGAGCTGCAATGCCTGATAATACTGTTGCACTGGTTACCGGCGCCAGCCGGGGAATAGGCCGGGCCATCGCTACCCGCCTTGGCGGACAGGGAATCACGGTCGTTGGCACGGCTACCACTGATGGCGGCGCAGAAGCCATCGGCGCCTATTTTCATGAAGCCGGCATCAACGGCGAAGGGATGAAGCTGGATGTATCAGATAGCGATTCAGTAAATGCCGTCGTGGCCGGTGTCGCGGAAAAATATGCCCCCATCACCATTTTGGTGAACAATGCTGGCATCACCCGCGACAACCTGCTGATGCGCATGACTCCAGAGGAGTGGGATGCGGTGATCAACACCAATCTCAGCTCCCTGTACCGTGTCTGCAAGGCCTGTGTCCGGGGCATGATGAAAGCCAGAAGCGGGCGCATCGTCAACATTTCATCTGTGGTTGGCAGCAGTGGAAACGCCGGACAAACCAATTATTCAGCCGCCAAGGCGGGCATGCTGGGTTTCACTAAATCGCTGGCCCAGGAAATCGGCTCTCGGGGCATTACCGTGAATGCCGTGGCGCCAGGCTTTATCGATACGGATATGACCAGGGAATTACCGGAAGCGCAGCGCAAGTCCCTGTTGGCTGCCATCCCACTGGGGCGCCTGGGCTCACCGGAAGAGATAGCCGCTGCGGTGGCTTTTCTGGTTTCAGAGGATGCCGCCTATGTCACGGGTACTACGCTGCATGTCAATGGCGGCATGTATATGACCTAATATGAATTATAGAAAAACTGTATATAGCATTGAATAAATTGTTATTTATTGCTCAGTATCTTCTGCAGAATGCAGAGAAACAGGGGATTTGGCTAGCAAGCTAATTCCGCATACAATACGACGTTAATGCGCGGCGCCTGGATCGCGCTCTACCGGAGGAACAATACGAAAATGAGCAGCATTGAAGAACGTGTCAAAAAGATTGTCGCTGAACAGCTGGGTGTAAGTGAAGACGAAGTTACCCCTGAAGCTTCCTTTATCGATGACCTGGGCGCCGACTCCCTTGACGCAGTGGAGCTGGTAATGGCTCTGGAAGAAGAGTTCGAGTGTGAGATTCCTGATGAAGAAGCAGAAAACATCACTACTTTGCAACAGGCTGTTAATTACATCAACGCTAACGGATGATCGCCAGGCTTAATCAGGCCGCAGCGTTTTCCCGGATCAGCGCCTCCCTAGCATGGGGTGGCGGCTGATCGGAGAACCGCGGCTTTCTAGTTACTGTACCAACAGAGGTTTCCTTGATGTCCAAAAAAAGGATAGTAGTCACGGGGCTGGGCATGGTTTCGCCCGTAGGCCTTGATGTAGCAAGCAGCTGGAAAAATATCCTGGCGGGCAACAGTGGTATCAAGCCTATTACACACCTGGATATAGAGCCATTCAGCGTTCGTTTTGGCGGGCCGATCTACGGTTTTGATATCGAGCAATACATCCCGAAAAAGGAAGCCCGCAAGATGGATAAGTTTATCCACTACGGCATTGCCGCAGCGGATCAGGCCATCAAGGATGCAGGCATAGAAGCGACGGAAGAAAACGCCAGACGTATCGGCGTGGTTGTTGGCTCTGGAATCGGTGGTATCACCGGTATTGAGCAGGGCTATGCAGCCTATCTCAAAGGTGGCCCGAGAAAAATTTCCCCTTTCTTTGTGCCGGCCAACATCGTGAATATGGTGGCGGGCCATATCTCCATCATTAATGGTTTCAAGGGACCTAACATCTCTATTGTTTCCGCCTGCAGTACCGGAGCCCACTGTATAGCCGATGGTATGCGCATGATACAGTACGGCACCAGCGATGTTATTGTTGCTGGCGGCGCTGAGATGGCGACCTCTCCCACGGGGCTTGGTGGTTTTGCCGCTGCCAGAGCGCTCTCTACCCGTAACGATGATCCCCAAGGCGCGAGCCGCCCCTGGGACAAGGATCGGGACGGCTTCGTGCTCAGTGATGGCGCTGGTGTCATAGTGATCGAGGAACTGGAGCATGCCCGTGCCCGGGGAGCCAATATCTATTGTGAGCTGGTTGGCGCAGGAATGAACTCGGATGCCTTCCACATGACTTCTCCATCGCCTGGGGGCGAAGGTGCTGCTGAATGCATGCGTCTGGCGATGGAAGACGGAAACATCAATCCGGAAGAGGTTGACTACATCAACGCTCATGGTACGTCCACGCCAGCGGGCGATGTGGCGGAAACCATGGCCATGAAACGCGCCTTTGGCGATCATGCCTACAAGCTACGCGTCAGTTCCAGCAAATCCATGACCGGCCACATGTTGGGTGCTGCGGGTGGCGCAGAGGCGGTATTTACCATTCTTGCGCTGCGTGATCAGGTGGCGCCACCGACCATCAACCTGGACAATCCGGATCCGGAATGTGACCTCGATTATGTTCCTCATGCCGCCAGAGAAATGCCCATGGAAGTGGCGCTGTCCAATTCTTTCGGTTTCGGAGGCACCAACGGAACGCTGGCTTTCCGTCTCTTTAAAGATTGATTCGATCACTTGTTAACGGCATTCCCCGGGATCAGGTATCCATTCTTGATCGGGGTCTGCAGTTTGGTGACGGGCTGTTCGAAACCCTGGCCGTTGTCGATAACAAAGTCTGTCTGTGGGGTCGCCATATGCGGCGCCTGCAGGCAGGTTGTAAACGCCTGGGGATTCCCGCCCCGGATGCCTCGCTGCTGCATCAGGAAGCAATGCAGCTGGTGATGGATGAACGACAGGCGGCGCTGAAGATCACCATTACCCGCGGCGCGAGCGAAAGGGGCTACAAGCCTGCTGCAGGCGCTTCTCCGACGCGCATTTTTTCCCTGTTTTCCTGGGATGGCCCTTGTTCCGATCCGCTGAGAGTATCTGTCTCTACCCGGCGTTTGGGGCATAACCCTGATCTTGCTGGCATCAAGCATCTCAATCGCCTGGAACAGGTGCTTGCCCGGGCGGAGTGCGTGGAAAATGTTCAGGACGCCCTGATGCTGGATATGCAGGGGCATGTCATAGAAGGCATCATGAGCAACCTGTTTCTGCAAAAGGGGCAGCAGATTTTTACCCCGCTGCTGGATCGATGTGGTGTTGAAGGCGTGGTCAGAAAACTTGTCCTGGATGTGGCGAAAAATCAAGATGCTGAAGTCGTCAGCGGAGATTTTACCCTGGATGATGTGTTTCAATCCGATGCCTTGTATCTCACCAATGCACTTGGTGGCATCCGCTTTGTTTCTGAGATTTCCGGACATGACTGGAAACCCAAAACATCTTTTCACCCTGTTCTTGCAGAGGCAGCGACAAGCGTATTCAGTTGATGCTCAGATCCATGATAAAACTATTCCTTAAACTGGTCATTGCAGCAATTTTTCTCGCGGGGCTGGCAGGCATTCTGGTATGGAACCACTACCGGGAGTTCCTGGAAACACCTTTGGCACTGCCAGAGCAAGGCATGGTGCTGAATGTGCCCCAGGGCATGTCCCTGGGCAAGCTTGCGTATCAGCTGGAACAGCAAAAAATTCTGGAGGATGCCCGTCTGTTGCGCCTGTATGGGCATCTCAACCCGGAAGCTACACAAATTAAGAGCGGAGAATATCAGCTGCCTGCGGGCCTTACCCCCGTCGCGCTGCTGGATTTTCTGGTGGCGGGCAAAACCATCAGCCATTCAGTTACCTTGGTAGAAGGATGGACTTTTGCACAAATGATGCAGGCTGTTCACGAGCATCCGGAGTTGAGCCACAGCCTGAAAGGATTGAGCAGCGAAGAGATCATGCAGCGTCTGGGGCGCGAGGGAGAGCACCCAGAAGGCCGTTTTTTCCCGGATACCTATCTGTATCCCAGAGGCTTCTCTGATTTCGAGTTGCTGAAGCGGGCATATGCGCGCATGGAGGAAACACTGGCCCAGGCCTGGGCCCGGCGACCAGAAAATTTTCCGCTGAAAAGCCCTTATGAATTGCTGATTCTTGCCTCCATCGTGGAAAAGGAAACCGGCAGAGCAGGGGAGCGGGATCGCATTGCCGGGGTATTTCTCCGGCGCCTGAAAAAAGGCATGAAGCTGCAGACAGATCCTACGGTGATCTATGGCATGGGTGACCGATACAAAGGAAATATACGCCGCAAGGATCTGCGAGAATCCACGCCCTACAACACCTATGTCATTCCAGGATTGCCACCGACACCGATTTGCATGCCTGGCCGCGAGTCGATCTTTGCAGTAGTCAACCCTGTAGATGAAAAGGCACTGTATTTTGTCGCCAAGGGCGATGGCAGCCACCAGTTTTCTGCTACCCTGAAACAACACAATGCAGCTGTACGAAAATACCAGTTGAAAAAATAGTGGACCAAGGATCATTTATAACCCTGGAAGGCATCGAAGGAGCCGGAAAAACCACCTGTATGGCACAGTTGCGGCTGCTGATACAACAGGCGGGGAAAAGCTATCTGGAAACCCGTGAGCCTGGTGGTACGCAGTTGGGTGAAGATCTGCGCCAACTGCTGCTTGGGCACAAACACACCGGTATGACCGATGATGCTGAATTGCTGCTGATGTTTGCCTCCCGCGCAGAACATTTGCAGCAAAAGATTTTACCTGCGCTTGGCCGGGGACAATGGGTGCTCTGTGACCGCTTTACCGATGCCACATATGCCTACCAGGGCGGGGGGAGGGGAATTGCATTCTCCCGTATCCGGGCGCTGGAAGAATGGGTGCAAAAAGGCATCCGCCCTGATCTCACCCTGCTGCTGGATCTGTCGGTGGAGCAGGGGCTGGAAAGAGCGGGCAAACGCTCGGCTCCCGATCGTTTTGAAAGTGAAGCCATGGAGTTTTTCAGGCGGGTCAGGCAGTCCTATCTTGAACTTGCCGGAAAAGAGCCGGATCGAATCAAGGTTATTGATGCATCCCGTGATCTGGACGAAGTGCTGGCGCAGATTACAATCGTAGTGAATAACTTCCTGCAGGAAAAGACATGACAACCGATCTGTTCCCCTGGCATTTGGATACCTGGGATTACTTGCAGCAATCCCTCCACCAAGGGCGGTTGCCGCATGCTTTGCTGCTTTCCGGGGCGCAGGGAGTGGGCAAGGCCAGATTTGCCCGCCAGCTGGCGGCAAGCCTTTTGTGCGAGCAACCACAAGCAACTGGCCTGGCTTGTGGAAAATGCCGTCAATGCCTTCTACTTGCTGCGGGGAATCACCCTGATTTGCGCATGCTTGTCCCTGAAGAAGGAAAAATACAAATTGGCATAGATGCTGTTCGGGGACTGGTTGCCGGAAATACCCTTTCTGTGGGGGAAGGGGCGTATCGGGTGTTTATTATTGATCCTGCTGATGCTATGGGCAGAGCGGCAGCCAATGCCTTGCTGAAAACCCTGGAAGAACCAATCGAAGGAACGCTTATCATCTTGCTTAGCGCCAAAGCCGACAGGCTTCCCGTTACCATCCGCAGCCGTTGCCAATGCTTGAGGTTTTCCCTGCCAGTCGAGCAAGATGCTGTCGTTTGGATTGAAAGTAATGTCCAGGTGTTGCCAGGGCAGGCAGTGCAATTGCTGCGCCTTGCCAATGGAGCGCCCTTGCGTGTTCCCGCATTGGTTGAGAATGGTGAGCTGGAGCGCCACACCCGATTGCTCGAGGACTTTGTGGCAATTGCTGCCAGGCAGGCCTCTGCCGTACTGGTCAGCGAAACCTGGCTCAAGGGATATGAATTATCCTCATTGTTGCGCTATCTGGACTCCTGGATGATGGCAATGATTCGTCAGAAGATGACCTGCCAATCAGAAGATGCTTTTCCCCCCTTGCAAACCTTGTCTGAACAGTTAGACTTGAAGCTTGCGTATCAGTTGCTCGACAAGCTCCATGAAACACAGCGTATGAGTATAAACAACCTGAATCCACAACTGGCTCTGGAAAGCATTTTGCTGGAATGTAGCCGCATTGCAAACGGAGAGAGCTGACCATGGCCATGCCGGGATTCCAGCAAGGTATCATCAACCTGTCCATCAAGGACAAAGATACCCTGTATCGTGCCTATATGCCCTTTGTAGAGAATGGCGGATTGTTTATTCCGACCATCAAGAAATACGAGTTGGGGGATGATGTCTTTGTTCTGCTAAACCTCATGGATGATGCAGAGCGTGTTCCTGTTGCAGGAAAGGTGATTTGGATAACGCCTGTTGGCGCAATGGGAAATCGTACTGCAGGCATTGGTGTGCAGTTTGGTCCTCATGATGAGGGGGCCACGCGCAACAAGATCGAAATACATCTTGCGGGCATGCTGGAACTGGATAAACCCACGGATACCATGTAGTGCTGATTGATTCTCACTGCCACCTGGATCGGGTGGATCTTTCGCTGTATCAAAATGATTTTTCAACCTTCATGCAACACACCAGGGATGCGGGTGTGGGGCACATGCTGTGTGTGAGCATTGATCTGGAAAGCTATCCGGAGATGTTGGCCCTGGTCTTGCCCTATGAGGATATCTCCATCTCTGTAGGCGTGCATCCAAATGATTTTGATCGCCGGGAACCAGACGTGGCAGACCTGGTGGCGCTGGCCGCTCATCCGCGCAATGTTGCGATTGGTGAAACCGGGTTGGACTTCTTTCGCAGTCAGGGTGATCTGGATTGGCAGCGCAAGCGTTTCCGCACCCATATTCAGGCCGCCATTGAAGCCGGTAAACCGCTTATTGTTCATACCCGTGATGCCCGCCAGGAAACGCTAGAAATCATGGCGGAAGAAAAGGCAGAGCAGGCAGGCGGGGTATTGCATTGTTTTACCGAGAATTGGGATATGGCCAGCGCCGGATTGGAGATGGGGTTTTATATTTCCTTTTCCGGCATCGTTACATTCAAGAATGCCGGGGAATTGCGTGATGTGGCTGCCAGGGTTCCGCTGGATAGACTGCTGATCGAAACCGACTCGCCCTATTTGGCTCCGACCCCTTATCGCGGTAAGCCGAATGAGCCAAAATATCTGTATCGAGTTGCCGAGGCCATTGCAGAACTGCGTGGCATGGAGGCAGAAGAGCTAGCAGTGCAGACAGCCGTTAATTTTCAGCGGCTGTTCGGGGTTGGTCAAAGCGCCTGAGCAACGTAACAGGGTGCTGAAAAAAGCTTTCCATGGCTTTTTCAGCCCGGAAAGACAAAAATCTGATTTTTCTTTTCCTTCATTTTCAATGGCTTATGTTTATTAAAGATGGCTGTATGCCCTTGTACGACGTACAGCCTGTCAAGGATGCCTCGAATAATTTGTGATTGGTGTCCTTTGTGCGCAAGTTGCACGTCTGTGGCTTGATCAGGGCTAAGGTATATTGTGGATTTTCCAGTCCTTCTCGATATCATCAAGAGTTTCCCTGAACACCTGAAGGATGTAGCCCATCGTCTTTTTTTCGTCAATTTCGGGAATATCCCAATCTGAAATCTGTAGATATTTGTCAACCAGTTTCTGGACGTTATCTACCATTTCGCTACGATATCGATCAATTTCCATTTTTTGTATATCAGTCACGGCTCTGTTTCTCCTATTGCCAGGGGCATCACCCGAACAACTTAAAAATGGGGGTTTTTCTGCGTTTTTCAAGTCTTAGGCCCGCAGGAGTTTCTTTTCATTGTCCTGAAAGTAGCTATGCCGGGGAGAGGGATTTCTGCTATAGTTTTTTTATGTAGCCATTAGCTGCATTTTGCTTGTGCGACTTGTGTTCCAATGCAGTATAAGGGAGATCTCATTCGGGTGCTTGCAGCCATATCATTTCAACGTAATAGGTTTAGGGGAAAGTAAAATGTCGATATACACTCATCGTCACTGGCGATTTCTGATCGCTCTGGCTCTGATTATTGGTGGTGTAACCACAAGTTATGCCTGGACAGAAGATGTCAGTACGTTAAAAGATATCAACACCTTGTGTAAACTTGAGCCGGATGCACAGTGTTCCTGGGCAGTGCGTGTCGGATTGCAGGCGCCTGGCATTGATATGCATAATGCCTCCATGGCTTCGATGCGGCTGGACAATGCTAATTTACAAAGAGCGAATTTGTCTTATGCCATTTTGCAACTGGCCAGCCTCAAAGGTGCCAATTTAATGCTGGCGAATATGCAGGGTGCTCATCTGCATGGTGTCAATTTCCAGGAAGCAAATCTGACAATGGCAAACCTGATGGATACCAACCTGTTGGATGCCGATCTGAGTGGCGCCAATTTACGTGGGGCAAATCTGACCGGTGCAATCCTGATCAAGGCAAAGTTTGACAATGCCATCTGGACTGACGGTCGCCGCTGCGCAGTGGGTTCTATCGGGGAATGCCGTTAATTGGTACATTTCCAGGCTTCATCCAAATGGAACCCCGGTATTTCATCATCCGGGGTTCCTTTTTTACAGCAATAAAATCATCGAATATAATGCTTGCCAAAGTCGGCATTTTAAGTAGAATGTGCTCGGTCAGTTGCGGGGTGGAGCAGTCTGGCAGCTCGTCGGGCTCATAACCCGAAGGTCGTAGGTTCGAATCCTGCCCCCGCTACCAATATTCATCAAGAAGACCCAATCACTTAGCGGTGGTTGGGTTTTTTTGTGTTTAGTTGAAAACTCCTTCGGATCCACCTTGGATCGAAACCGGGACAACATAAGAAAATGCTCAGAAAATGGCCGCACGTCCTTGTGTGGCGTACAGGTTGTTGAAAAACCAGAACTGGCGGAGATGGGCTACACGTTAACCAACCAACCTCCAGGGTTGCTTATCAGTTGCTCGAAGGTTTGCAGAAAACGAGCGGCATCCGCACCATAAACCACACGATGGTCGCAACTCAGTGTGAAGCTGGCGATGCCTTGTTTTTCTGCACCTATGGAAAGAATTGCAGCTGCACCCAGCGGAACGATGGCTTCAAAACTTTTCACAATATTGAACATGCCAAGATTGGACAAATAGATCGTCGCCCCTTTGTAGTCATCGGGAGTAAGCCGCTGTCGGGTGAGTTTGTCTTTTAGTATGCGCCAGTCTTCCGCCAGTTCCATGATCGGTCGTCTGGCAGCATCATCAAGTACAGGTGTCACCAGCCCTCTTGGCGTATCGGCTGCAATGCCGACGTTCACCTGCTTGCGCACCGCCAGCCCTCTGGGTGTAAAGACGCTGTTGAAGTCGGAATGCTTTCCAGTAGTCAATGCCAGCGCCCGTGCCAGCAGTAATGTTAGAGAGAGCCCATGGGTTCTGGCTGCCTGGTGCAATGGATCAAAAGGAAGATCCGCACTGATGTGGAATATCGGTGTATTCAGGGTGGCTGCCATATTGGTGGCAATTGCGCGACGCATGGGGGAAAGGAGCTTGTAATGCCATTCAGGGCCAGCATCCAGATCCGGTGATGCTCCCTGCAATGCGGCAGCGACAACCTGTGGACTATGAATGAATCCGTGAGGATCGGGACTGGTGGTTGCCAGGTCAATTCCCAGTTCCTGTGCCAGACCACGCGCATATGGCGAGATTTTTATGCGCCCACCATGGTTTGCATTCGCTTTCCCCATGGAGGAGCGTGGAGGTTTTGTTATTACTGTTTCTGATTCAACCGTTGCTGTGTGTGGCGTTTCCTGTTCTGCTTTTTCAGGTGAGATGGCTACTGGCTTAGCCGATGTTTCTTCAGCACGAATCTCCGCAGTATCAGTGATATATCCAATGATGCCGCCAACAAGAATATCACTGCCAGCTTCGGCCAGGGGGCCGGCAAGATACCCATCAGAAAAGGCTTCGATATCCATGATTGCCTTGTCTGATTCCACTTCAGCCAGTGCATCACCTTTTTTTACCGGGTCGCCTGGTTTCTTGAGCCAGCGGGCAAGATGGCCGGTTTCCATGGTGTCCGAAAGAATCGGCATGGTGATGGCTTCCTTTTTCATGAGGTTTCTCCCGACAAGATGGTATGGCGTGCTGCATCCATGATAGTGGATACCGTAGGTATGCTGGCTGATTCCAGAGCACCGTTATACGGTGTGGGAAGATTCAACCCGGCATGACGCCGTGCGGGGGCGTCCAGTTCATAAAAACAGCGTTCGCTAAGTGTTGCAACGATTTCGGCACCGGCACCGGCAAAACCACAGTCTTCCTCTACCACCAGCAGATGGTGGGTTTTTTGTATGGAACCTGTGCAGGTATCCCAGTCGATGGGGCTCAGGCTGCGCAGGTCTATGACTTCTACTTCGATGCCTTCAGCTGACAGACGTTTCGCCGCCTGTAGCACCAACACAGCCATACGGGAATACGTGACAAGGGTCAGATCCCTGCCGGGACGGCGTACCACAGCGCGGTGCATGGGGATGGGTTCAAGCGCTGCATCCAATGGCCCTTTACTGAAATACAGCAATTCGTGTTCAAGCAGCACGATCGGTTCGTTGCTGCGAATCGCCTGCCGTAATTGCCACCAGGCATCTTGCGGTGTAGAGGGTACGGCAATGCGCAACCCAGGTGCGTTCATCAAGGTATGTTCCAGCCGTTGCGAGTGTTGTGCTGCCAGCTGTTTGGCCACACCGCCGGGCATACGAATCACCAGAGGCATGGGGAACTGCCCGCCAGACATGAAGGGAATTTTTGCTGCCATATTGATAATGGCATCCAATGCCAACAGGGCAAAGTTGATGGTCATTATTTCCACAACGGGGCGCATGCCAACCATCGCGGCTCCAACACCAAGGCCGGTAAAACCGCCCTCTGAAATAGGGGTGTCACGAACGCGCCATTCACCATATTTGGCATACAGATCCTGGGTGACACGATAACTGCCACCGTAAAGCCCAACGTCCTCACCAAGAATGAAGACGCTGTCATCAGCGGCCATTTCCACATTGAGTGCCTTGTTAAGTGCCTCCCATAGGAGGATGTCGGCAGCCATCAGATCAATACCTCCTTGCCACGATTGCAATTGAGAGCCTTCCAGGCATCTTCCATACCGGGTTCCGGGCTCTGCTGCGCATATTCAACCGCATGGTTCACGGTTTTGTCCGCTTCCTTTTTCATGAGAATGACACCTTCTGGCTGTATATAACCTTCACGATGCAGGTGCCCGGTCAGGTGTGCTATGTTGTCTTCACCAACAGCGTGGATCTGCTCCTCTGTGGGGTAATTTGGAATGCTTTCTTCCAGTACTATGGTTACCGGATCTTCATCCTTGAATGCCTGTACTTCCACCTTTGGTCGGTAGCTGCCTGGATCGGACATGGAATGCCCGCGAAAACGATAAGTCTCAATTTCCAGAAGCTGAGGGCCAGTGCCCTCACGAATGCGCTGTAAAGCTGATTGGGTGGCCTGATAGACGGCCAGCACATCCATTCCATTCACGTATTCTGCAGGGATGCGGTAACCACAGGCTCGCTTGTAGACATTAGTGACAGCGGAATGGCGATGAATTTCTGTGCCAATCTGATAGCGGTTGTTTTCACACACAAACAGCACGGGAAGATTCCACAAAGATGCCATGTTGAGTGATTCATGGAAGGTTCCCTGATTTACTGCGCCATCCCCGAAGAAGCAGATTACAGCCTCGGGTAGCTCTTGCATGGCGATGGTGTAGGCAATACCGGTTGCTACGGGGTAAGTTTCCCCGACAATGCCATACCCCCCCATAAAACGCCTTTCCCTGTCGAATAGATGCATGGAGCCTCCCATGCCTTTGCTGCAGCCATCACGGCGCCCAAACAACTCAGCCATCACGATATTGGCAGGCACCCCACGCACCAGGGCATGTATGTGTTCACGATAGGTGCTAACGATATAGTCACTGGGTTCTGCGGCATGCAGTACCCCGACAGCAACTGCTTCTTCGCCGGGATACAGATGCAAAAACCCTGCAATGTTTCCCCGCGTGTATTCGATTGCGGCCCTTTCCTCAAAGGCGCGTGCTAACAGCATGTCATGTAACATGGAAATCAAGTTGTCGCGCTTCATTCGACGGCTCCCAGAATCACAAGGACAGGTTGGATCTACAAGGCTATCCTCATGATGAAGGGGAGGCTGTCACTTGAATGACAGTGATGAATTGAAGTTAGCACCCTGTTAAGGGCATCTCTAACAATTCGTGGTCGGCACCCTTGTGTTTGAGCGGCACGATTACTGCGTTGAAAATCTTGCAAATGACGAGGCTCACCTGCAGTCCCGCAAGTGATTCAGGCAGTCTGGAGTGTATCGAGAATATCTTTATTGCGGAGTTGCATCTGCCCGTCAAAATCATAGACATGAGGTGCGCCGGTTTTCAGTTCATAAGCGAGGATTTGTTCAGGGGTCATCTGCTCAATATGCATAATGATGGCGCGAAGGGAGTTGCCATGAGCGGAGACCAGTACATGTTCTCCCCGTTGCAGATGAGGCACGATATGGGACTGGAAATAGGACAGTGCACGGACGGACGTCATGGCAAGGCTTTCGCCGTTGGGTGGGGGGACATCGTAGCTGCGCCGCCAACTGTGTACCTGCTCTGCACCGAATCGTTGGCGGGCATAATCTTTGTTCAATCCCTGCAGATCGCCATAGTAGCGTTCGTTTAGTTTCTCCGAGACATAGATTTTCAACTCTTCCTGATCCCCTTTGGTGGGGGAAAAATGCTCATACCAGTCACAGTCGCTCTCATGAACGCGCAGATACTGATGGCAGTGGTGATTCTGCTTGAGAATTTCGTACAGGGTATCCTGAGCCCGCAGAAGGGCTGAAGTAAAGGCCAGGTCGATATGTTGTTCGGCGAGCAACGTGGCTGCTTGCCGGGCCTCCTCCACTCCCTTTAGGCTGAGAGAGACATCAATCCAGCCAGTGAACCTGTTCTGCAGATTCCAGATCGACTGGCCATGGCGGATCAGAATCAGGCGGCCCATGACTCAGGTTTCGGCATTTTCGGGTTGATGGCGTATTGTTGATTCATCTGTTGATGCCAAGCTGTTTTCAAATGCATCAATATCCCGAATCGTCTTCAGAACACTGTCTGGATTCAGGCTGATGGAATCGATGCCCAGTTTTACCAGGTATTCAGCAACTTCGGGGTAATCCGATGGGGCTTGTCCACAGATGCCACTGTGTCGCTGGTTGCGTCGGCAGCCTTCGACTGCCCACTTGATCATCTGCAGTACACCGGGATCTCTTTCATCGTAGTCGAAGGCCAGGGTCTCGCTATCTCTGTCCACACCGAGAATGAGCTGGGTCAAATCATTGGAGCCAATGCTGAAACCATCGAACAGTGTGCTGAATTCGTCGATCTGGACGATGTTGTTGGGGATCTCACACATCACATAGATTTTCAATCCCTTTTCACCACGGCTGAGGCCTTGCTCGGCCATGGCATCGATGACCTTCTTTCCCTCTGGTACGCGGCGACAGAAGGGGATCATCAGGATCACGTTTTCCATGCCCATCTTTTCCCGGACGCGCTTCATCGCAGCGCATTCCAGGGCAAATCCCTCAGCGTAGCTTGGATGAGTGTAGCGAGCCGCTCCGCGGAAGCCAATCATTGGATTGTTCTCCGCCGGTTCAAAAAATTCACCCCCCAGCAGGGTGGCGTATTCATTGGTCTTGAAGTCGCTCATGCGGACTACGCAGGGTTTCGGATAAACCGATGCTGCAATGGTGGCGACACCTTCGGAGAGAGTCTTGATAAAGAAGTCGACTGGATTCTCGTAGGCACTACTCAAAGAGGCAAGGGCTGCCCGTGTTTCCTCATCTACCTTTTCTGGATGTTTGAGGGCCATGGGATGTGCTTTGATATATTCATTGATGATGAATTCCATGCGTGCCAGACCAATGCCATCCACGGGCAGGGACGCCAGACTGAATGCCTGATTCGGGTCGCCCAGGTTCATCATGATCTCTGTCCTGGGGTGTGCAAGATTGCTGAGATCGCTCTCCTCGACGATAAAGTCCAGCATCCCCTCATAGATGTTTCCCGTCTCACCTTCAGCGCAACTCACGGTAATCATCTGGCCGTTTTTCAATACCTCGGTGCCGTTGCCTGTTCCTACCACTGCAGGAACCCCCAACTCGCGCGAGACAATGGCCGCATGACAGGTGCGGCCACCCTGGTTGGTCACAATTGCCGCGGCAGTTTTCATAACTGGCTCCCAGTCCGGTGTTGTGATATCGGTTACCAGCACCTCACCAGGTTGGAAAAGACTTAGATGCTTGACGTCATTGATAATGTGCACAGGCCCTGCGCCGATCTTGGTGCCGATGGCCCTGCCTTGGGTTAGAATTCTGGATCTCTCCTTCAAATGAAAGATCTTGAGTATGTTGCCTTTCTTTTGTGATTCTACGGTTTCTGGGCGCGCCTGCACCATGTATAGATGGCCATCCAGTGCATCTTTTGCCCATTCCATATCCATGGGCTTGTTGAACCCTGCCATACTGGAGTAGTGGTTCTCCACCTTGATGGCATAGTCGGTGAGTATCATGATGTCTTCATCAGAAATGCAAAATTTATTCCGTTCCTCGGGGGTGGTGTCCACATTCCTGGTATATTCCACAGCGATGTTATCGATGTTAAGTGAGTCGGTAAAGATCATCTTTTTTTCTTTTTTTCCCAGCCGGCGTTTGAGTACTGCCCTATGTCCTTTCTTGAATGTGGGCTTGTGTACATAGAAGCTGTCAGGGTCGACGGTGCCCTGAACGACGTTTTCACCCAAGCCAAGTGCGGCGTTGATAAAGACCACATCCCTGAATCCTGTTTCGGTATCCAGTGAAAACATGACGCCGCTGGCGCCTTCATCGCTGCGTACCATCTTCATTACCACCACGCACAGGTAAACCTTGTAGTAATCGAAATTGTTGTCGTACTTGTAATGGATGGAGCGGTCGGTGAAGTTAGAGGCCAGGCAGCGTTTGTAGGCGTCGAGCAGAGCATCTTCGTTGCTGATATTCAGATAGGTATCATTCTGACCGGCAAATGAGGCTTCAGGAGAGTCTTCCGCTGTTGCCGATGAGCGAACAGCCAGAGAAACATCTTCACCATATTCCTCTTTGAGTCTGGCGTACTGGGCAAGAATTTCAGAGCTGAGGTCTTCAGGCAGCCGGCACTGGTAAATAATTTCTCTGGATTTTGCCCCGCGTCTTTGCAGGTCTTTAATATCGTTCGGGTCGAGCCCATCGAGCGCCTCATGCAGTTTATTCCAGGCATTGTTGGAGTCAAGAACATGACGATAGGCTGCGGCGGTCACAGCAAAACCGTTGGGTATGCGCACGCCTTCGGCGGAAAGTTTCCGGTACATTTCTCCGAGACTGGCATTCTTGCCGCCTACCTCCGAAATTTCATCAATACCGGTTTCGTTGAACCATTTGATATAGGCAGACATAGTTCCCTCCTGTTTTATTTTCCTTGAGCTCGCCGTCAAAGGAAGATTTTGATCAAGCCGTGGATAGTATGAAATGATCTGTTAGCTGTACCTGAAAAAAGGAAGTGACCAATCCGCGATGGGAACGATGACGTTACACCTCATTTAAAAATCAGTTACAGGCCATGCATGCCCAGATTGGCGCCGCCACAAAATGTCCTTACCGGTTGTGATCATCTTGCGCATTGTTACCATTTGGAAATACACGTTGGTAATGCTAGCCCATGGTATGTCGCATTTCTGTCACTTGGGTGACAGATGTTTGCCCCTGGGTAATCAATGATGATGACATGCAGAGCTTAAGCAGAAGTGCTATTTTTGAGCCAAATGGGTACCAGGAGGAAAGGTAAATGTTTCAATTCATTCCGGTTACAGAAAAAAATATTTTTGCAATCAAGGTGACAGGTAAGTTGACCGATGATGATTATCAGCAATTCTTACCCCAACTCACAACGCTGATTCACAAATATGGCCCGATATCCTTACTGGTGGAGCTTGATGATTTCCATGGCTGGGAGGTAAAAGCCGCGTGGGATGATTTTAAGTATGGCGAGGAGCATGACAAGGATTTTGTGCGCATCGCTATTGTTGGAGGCAAATCCTGGCAAAAATGGATGGCGGCAATCGGTGATGTTTTCACCCAGACCAAGATTCGCTTCTTTCCCCGGGATAAACTTCAGGAGGCTTGGGCGTGGTTGCGGGAAGATGACAAGGAAAAATCCGACTCTTCAATGGAAGCAAAGATTGAATTGATTCCAGACAAGATTAAGCCCTACACGCATATACTGGTGGCCCTGGATTTTTCTCCGCATTCCAATTTGGCTCTTGCCCGGGCAACGGAGATGGCGCGTTATTACAATGCCAGGTTGTCACTGTTGCATACGGTAGAAAACATTTATTATCCAAGCCTGGACTATGACCCCCTGATGATAGATCCTTCAGAATTTATGGAAATTGATCAGCAAACGTATGATCAAGCCGTAGTTCGGATTGAAAAATTGGCTGGAAGCCTAGGTTATCCGAATGTTCAACACGAAGTGCTGTGGGGAGCGCCAAAGAGCACGGTGCTGTCATATGCGGAAGCTCAGAATGTGGATCTGATCGTTGCCGGTTCTCATGGTAAACATGGTATTGCCAGGCTGCTGGGTTCTACTGCGAATAGTATTGCGCATGGTGCAAGATGTGATGTGCTTGTTGTGAAGTTTCCTGAAGACCGGTAACGGCGGAAACAAGGACTGTTGTCTTCTATATAGTGCAATTTCCAAAGCACACGCCATGCCCGCTGGGCTGGTCAAAATTGTTGTTGCCCATAGTCCAAATTAACAGGATGTTGAAAAACACTGTTTTCAACATCCTGTTACAGTTGCCGAGAGACAAAACCCTGGTGCAGATAATGGGCGCCTAGAAAAATCAGTAATGCCGCAAATAGTAATCTCAACCCATGCTCCGGCAGCCAAAGTGCTATTTTGCTTCCCAGCCATGCACCGCTTAAACTGCCCAACGCCAGTCCTGGAATCAGTCGGGAATGAATGTTGCCCAGGCGCCAGTTTTCCCATATTCCGCTGGCCACTGCCGGTAGCCTCGCTGCCAGCGAGCATCCCTGTGCAAGCTGCTGCGGCATTCCCATGCCAAGAACGAAAAGCGGTGCAAGAATGGGGCCTCCGCTAATGCCGATAATGCCAGCTACCAGGCCTTCAATCACACCAACCATTAACAGGTAGGGTATTTCCCATTGATCACTGATTGTCAGGGCAGAGCCGATTTCATCCCTGGATATCACCAGGATTCCCCCAACAGCTACGACTATGCCAAAACCTGCTTTCAATCGTTTGGCGGGCCAGTTTTCTGACCAGCTGGCTGCCAGTGGTGCAACCAACAATGAGGGCAGGGCAACCCAGATGGCAACTGGTAGATCCAGCATGTTGCTCTGGTGGTAGATAAAAGCGCCCATGCCGGTAGAAAAAATGGCTACTACAATAGCCGTACCCCGTGCGGCAACAGGGGTCAACCCCACCCATCCCATGAGAAGGGGAATAACCAGCGTCCCGCCACCCAGGCTGACCAGGCCACCTCCAAAGCCTGCGATCAGTCCAATGACAATCGACTTGTAGTACAGCCCCGGCTGTGTTGTTGAGGTCTTTCCAGGCATGGAATCAGCTCTATCCCGAGTTCGGTTGGAATGCAAAATGGTGAAACTAAACCACATGAAAGATAAATCCTAGTTTCTTCGACCATGTCAGTCTGTCATGTAGGTGACAGAAGCCCCCTGTGAATATGCATATACTTTTTACCATCTAATAATCAATACACTTCTTAGGAGAAAGAGAGATGCAAAAGCCTGGATTAACAGCTGGTGATGTTCTTGAGGAAATGCCGAATATGGAACAAGTCAGTCAACGTTTTGGACGTTATTCCATAATCATTGGGATCCTGTTGGTTATTCTTGGAGGGCTGGGAATTATTCTGCCGGAGCTTATGTCACTGGAAACCACAGTGTTTATTGCGAGCCTGTTTCTTATTGGTGGTGCATTCTGGTTGGTCCATGCATTCAAATACAGCCTAAGGGCCTGGTCGGACTGGCTGAAGCCTGTTCTGCTGCTGGTTACCGGTGGCCTGATGCTGTTTTATCCTTTGGGTGGTGTTGCCGCTGTTGGATTGCTGCTTGCTATTTATCTGCTGCTGGATGCGTTTGGCAGCTTCATGCTCACCTCCGCCCGCCACCCGGAAAAAGGGTGGGGCTGGATGATGTTTAACGGTGTGGTGTCATTTATGCTGGCGATATTGTTTTTGATCGGCTGGCCACAGACATCCATGTTCCTGGTGGGATTGTATGTGGCGATCAGTTTGCTTTTCGATGGATTTGCACTGGTGTATATCGGATGGATGCAGCGTAAATGCACTTAATAGGCAGCTTTCTGAACCTTGTCCGAGACGGTTTTCTCTATTTTCTGGCAAGTCTTAAGGATCTGTATGGAAATCCACGATGAATACGCCCGTAGGAAAAATGCAGTTCATTCTTGATGCTGCAAAAAAGTATCCCAGAATTCCTGTCGCAATTGTTGATGCGGGAGAGCCTCATATACTCAAAGGCATCATGGAATCCGAGCGGGCTGGGTTGGTTGATCCCATTTTTATAGGGCAGACGAGCAGAATTCATGCGGTGGCAAAACAGCTGAGCATCAATCTGGAAGGCAGACAGATTATTCAGGCAAACTCTGATGCTGAATCATCGGAAGTGGCGGTAGATCTGGTTGGGCAGGAAAAGGTCTGCGCCCTTGCAAAAGGCTGGATTCACACCGATACACTTATGCATGCAGTGTTGGGAAAATTGCGTACAGCGCAAAGGATCAGTCATGTTTTTATTGCTGAACTGCCCACTTATCACAAACTGCTGTTCATTACGGATGCTGCCATCAATATCAATCCGGACATGATGACCAAGGCGGCTATTGTGCAGAATGCAGTGGATCTTGCGCGGATGCTTGACGTTGAGTTGCCCAAGGTTGCAGCACTGTCGGCGGTGGAGGTGGTTAAACCCGCTATTCCCTCGACAGTTGATGCTGCCTGTCTCAGTGTCATGTCAAAGCGTGGACAGATAGAAAATGCCGTGGTTGACGGGCCGCTGGCTTTTGACAATGCCATTTCCTGTGATGCCGCCCAAACCAAGAAAATAAGTAGTGAGGTGGCGGGCGATGTGGATATTCTATTGGCGCCGGATATCGATGCTGCCAATATCCTGTCCAAGGATCTGGAGTATCTGGCTGGTGCAACCATGGCGGGGATTGTCGTGGGGGCAAGGGTTCCGGTAATCCTGACTTCTCGTTCAGACCCGGCGGAAGCCCGTTTGCTTTCTGCGGCCTTGGCGGTATTAATGCACTATCGGTGGTTCGCAACGACCTGATCTTGCGGAACCTGTGATGCTTGCGGGGAGGGCGGTTGCCAGGGAGTTACGCCATCCCTGTAAGGTTTGTCTGGTTCCGTGCTGTTTTTAGGTGGCTTCTTCCTTGTTTTGCAGTTGCCTCCTTAAACGACCAAGTTCCTGACGATAGCGTTCAGCATCACCAAAATCCACAAAATTCTGTGCATGCCGATGCTGGCTGGCAAGATGACTCGCATGCTTGATCGGGCACCAGTATTGTTCCGTGCGGGCAAAGACTTCCCGGACATATTCAATTAGGCCGTTCCCGTACCCACAATACACGCAATTGAGTTTCTCGATGATATTGAGGTAATCCAGATGTTGCCGGTCAATAACCAGGTATTTTGATCGTTTTACCAACGCGATACCGTAAACACGGAAGCAAATATGTTGATACAGGGTAACGAACAGATCCAGAAGCACCAACGGGATAATGACGCTATATACTATGGGGGCGGTGAGAACGTGTCCCATGCGGGCATCGCGCAGATAGGGCCAGAGATCCATGCGATATTGTTTGTGTAGCTTCCGAATGCTTTCATCAAATATGACTTTTCCCTTTTTTAGTTCGTAGTTGAACTGCTTCTGTTTCTTTATGTAAAGAGATTCAAACTCTCTTTCAAGTTCGGTTTGCAAGCTGTGTATGCGAGTGAGAATTTCCTCGAAAGCAGAGTGGGGCATGTCGGGTTCCTGATGTTCAGTAGTACTTCTATTATAGATGGCAATACAGATCATGCATGCCTTAACATCCTGTTAAGAAGATTCACTTAAAGGCGCCTCTAATAATCGTCATTCCGGTGCATGCCGGAACCCATGAGTTCTTGATATCTTTAGACACCGGCCTGCGCCGGTGTGACGAAAATAGAATTATTCGAGGTGCCCTTAAATGTGGCCAAATCAATACGGCAAAAAACAATGCTGGTTTTATTGCTGGCTTCGAGCGGTCGATTCATTATGTATATTTCTTATTCCCCATCAATGCTGCCACAGGATCAGGTTGGCCTCCAGGGGCACTTGGGCTCGCAGGTGATGGGGAACCACACGCACTGTATAGTCTGATGCAGGGCGTTGCGCTGCCACAGACAATTCGTAAAGGTAACCGTTCACGGCGCCGGCGAGTCTTTCCACACGGCGAAAGGGGTGGCATTCCGGGTTTCTTCCCTCCAAAGGATCTGCATACAGTTCCACTTGAACGGCATTTGGATCAAGGTCATCCAGGTATAGCTGAACCTGAAAATAAAAGAATTTTTCATCATTGGAGATTTCAACATTGCCAAAATGAATGGCCTGCCAGTGTTGCTCCAGATGCCGTTGCCAGGCAACGATGTTCTTGGCTTCTGCATCGTTATCAGAGCAACGCTTTCTTGCTGATTTTGCCATGGGCAGATAATACTCTTCGACATATTCTCTTACCATGCGGTTGCTGGAATAAGCTGGTGTCAGTTCTGCCATGCTGCTACGCATATGCCTTATCCAGGTTTTCGGTATACCATGAGAGTTTCGCTGGTAGAAGGCCGGAATGATTTTCTGCTCCAGGCAGTCATACAGACATTGTGCCTCATGCAGATCCCAACCCTGATCAGAACCATGTTCCTGCCCATCACCGAGCGCCCAGCCCACATCCGGTCGCCAGGCTTCTGCCCACCAACCATCCAGTTCAGAAAAGTTCAGACCACCATTGACCAAAACTTTCATGCCGCTGGTTCCACAGGCCTCCCATGGGCGGCGGGGTGTATTAATCCACAGATCCACGCCTTCCACCAGATGGCTGGCTATGAGTAAATCATAGTCAGCCAGAAATACGACATGGCGTTGTAAGCGGAAATCTCGAATGAAATGAATCCACTCGCGGATCATGGCCTGTCCGTCCTGATCCTGAGGGTGGGCTTTGCCAGCAATCACCAGTTGCACCGGCTGGTCTGCGTTGGCTAGAAGCCGTGTCAGGCGCTGTTTGTCCTGTAATAACAGATTGGGGCGCTTGTACGTGGCAAATCGTCTTGCAAAACCCAGAGTCAATGCATTGGGATCCAATACATTTTTCATGTCTTGGGGCTGAGGTTGATACTGTGTATGTTGTTCGCGAACCCATTCGATGAGGCGTTGACGGTTGCGAGTACGCATTTCCCAAAGGCTGGTGTCCGATACGTTCAACATCGCTTGGCTGATTTTTTGAAGATCTTCACGCCAGCGCTCTTTTCCACAGGATTCTGTCCAGAGACGGTCTGATTCCGGTGAGTCCCAGCTGGATACATGTACACCATTGGTGACATGCTGAACAGGCACTTCCTTCTCTGGCCAACGTGGGAATAGAGGCTGAAACAAACCACGGCTCACTTGGCCATGCAGGCGGCTGACGCCATTCACTGCGCCGCTGCCGTGAATGGCGAGCCAAGCCATGTTGAATGGCTCGTTTGTAGCATCCGGCCGACTGCGCCCCATTGCCAACAGTTTATCGATGGAAATGCCAACCTCATTCGCCCAGTTGCCAAAGTAACGCGCCAGCAAAGTGGGAGAGAATTGATCAAAGCCAGCTTTCACCGGCGTATGCGTAGTGAACAGGTTGCCAGGGCGAGTGGCAGTCAGCGCTGTCTGGAAATCCAATTTCTTCTTGTGCATGTGTGCACGGGCGCGCTCCAGAATGGAAAAGGCGGCGTGACCTTCGTTGAGATGACAAACTTCCGGCTCCTGCTTCAATGCCTTCAGTAGGCGATATCCACCAATACCCAAAACAATTTCCTGTTGCAGGCGACGCTCGGAACCTCCGCCATAAAGTTCTCCGGTAATTCCGCGATCTGCCGGGCCATTCATCGGGTCATTGCTGTCCAGAAGATAGAGCGTGACTCTTCCAACCTGGGCCTGCCAGGTTCGCAAACGCAGATTTCGTCCGGGCAGTTTCACAATAATGCGCAGCCATTCTCCCTCATCTGTGCGCACGGGGACTACCGGAATCTGGGTCGGGTCATTAAATGGATAAAAGGCCAGTTGGTTGCCATCACCGTCCAGGGCCTGACGAAAATAACCTTGCTGATAAAGCAACCCTACTGCGTACAATGGAACACCCAATTCACTACAGGTCTTGAGGTGGTCGCCGGCCAGCACCCCAAGTCCCCCTGAATACAGGGGCAGGGCTTCACTAACACCGTATTCCATGCAAAAGTAGGCGGTGGGGCTGAAGTCGCTATCTTTGTGTACACGAGAAAACCAGGTTTCTGCCTGCAGGCTGTTGTTTTGCTCTTCACGCAGCTCCTGCAGCAGTTGAAGGAATCTCTTATCTGCCGCTAACTTTTTCAGTCGCTGCAGGCTTACCGTCTGTAAAATCAGCCAGGGGTTGCGGGTATGGTGCCACAGGACTCTGTCAACACGTTGCCATAGCGTATCGGCCACATGACTCCAGGACCAGCGCAGATCCAGTGCCAATAACCTCAGCTCCTCCAGTTCGGAAGGTAAGTCGGGACGCAGCTCATAAGGACTGGGGTTCATTTTCTACTGTTCTGCAGTGGGGTTGGTGGGCCATTTCCAGTCACGAATTTCCGGCATGTCTTCGCCATGAGTGGTGATGTATTCATGGTGTTCCACCAAGCGGTCACGCATGGCCTGGTGAATGTGGCCGGCACGATCTTTTAGCTCTGGAACACGATTGGCTACATCCATGACCAGATGAAATCGATCCAGATCATTGCGTACCACCATATCGAAAGGCGTAGTGGTAGTGCCTTCTTCTTTGTAGCCACGCACATGCAGATGGTCATGGAATTTGCGTCGATAGGTTAGGCGATGAATCAGCCAAGGGTAGCCATGGAAAGCAAAAATTACCGGGATATCGGTTCCGAATAATGCATCGAAGTTGCTATCTGAAAGCCCATGAGGATGCTCTTCATGGGGCTGCAGGGTCATCAGATCCACGATGTTGATCACCCGTATGCGCAACTCTGGTGCAACCTGATGCAGCAGATCTACAGCGGCAAGGGTTTCGATGGTCGGGACATCACCGCAGCAGGCCATGACGGCATCCGGCTTGCCTTTCTGGTCGTTGCTGGCCCATTCCCAGATGCCGATACCCGTATTGCAGTGCTTGATAGCTGCATCCATGTTCAACCATTGGGGCTCGGGCTGCTTGCCTGCAATAATGATATTCACCAGATTGCGGGAGTTCAGACATTCGTGGGTGACACAGAGCAGGCTGTTGGCATCCGGTGGCAGATATACGCGCACAATATCCGCTTTCTTGTTGATAACATGGTCGATAAAGCCGGGATCCTGATGAGAGAACCCGTTGTGATCCTGTCGCCAGACGTGAGAGGTCAGCAGAATATTCAGGGAGGCGATATCAGCCCGCCACGGAATTTCATTGCACACCTTGAGCCACTTGGCATGTTGATTAAACATGGAATCCACAATATGAATGAAGGCTTCGTAACAGGAGAACAGTCCATGACGCCCGGTAAGTAAGTAGCCTTCCAGCCAGCCCTGACAAATGTGTTCAGAGAGGATTTCCATGACCCGTCCATCCGCTGCCAGATGGTCATCGTAGTCATAACTATCCGCCATCCAAACCCGGTTGGTCACTTCAAATAACGCCGACAGGCGATTGGATGCAGTTTCATCCGGACCCATGACCCGAAAGTTGGCGGCTTTCATGTTGAGCCGCATGACATCGCGCAGATACTCTCCCATCCTGCGAGTGGCTTCCCCCAGCGTGGCACCCGGCTGATCCACCGGCAGCGCATATTGTTCATAATCAGGCAGATGCAGAGGCTTGAGTAGCAGGCCACCATTGGCGTGGGGATTGGCTCCCATGCGTCGTGTCCCCTCAGGAGCCAGGGCGGCTATCTTAGGCTTGAGCCAGCCGCTTTCATCGAACAGTTCTTCCGGCCGGTAGCTTTTCATCCAGTCTTCCAGAATCTTCATATGTGCCGGACGAGTCGCGTCCGGGATCGGAACCTGGTGGGCGCGCCAGAAACCTTCCACCTTGAGACCATCCACTTCCTTGGGGCCGGTCCATCCCTTGGGGGTGCGCAAAATAATCATGGGCCAGCGGGGCAGTTGGCGATGCCCTTCTTCCCTGGCTTTTTTCTGAATGTCCCTGATCTCTTCAATGATGCGGTCAAAAGTAGCTGCAAGTTGCTGATGAATGATGAGTGGATCATGGCCTTCCACCACATAGGGATGATAGCCATATCCCTGGAACAACTTTTCAAGGTCATCTTCTTTGATGCGTGCCAACACGGTGGGGTTGGCGATCTTGTAGCCATTCAGATGCAGAACGGGCAGCACTGTTCCATCACGTGCTGGATTGATGAACTTATTCCCGTGCCATGCGGCTGCCAGAGGCCCGGTTTCAGCCTCGCCATCACCGATTACGCACAGAGCAAGCAGATCAGGGTTGTCGAATACGGCACCAAAAGCATGTGACAGGGAATAGCCCAGCTCGCCCCCTTCATTTATGGAGCCCGGAGTTTCCGGTGCGCAGTGACTGGGGATGCCGCCTGGAAATGAAAACTGTTTGAATAGATGTTTCATGCCTTCCTTGTCCTGGGAAACATCAGGATACAGTTCGCTGTAGCTGCCTTCCATCCATGTGTTGGCGACCAGCGCAGGGCCTCCGTGTCCGGGGCCGGTGACAAATATGGCATTCAGATCTTCACGTTTGATGATCCGGTTCATGTGGGCATATAGCATGTTCAGCCCTGGTGTTGTGCCCCAATGCCCGAGACGGCGCGGCTTGATATGCTCGGACTTGAGTGGTTCATCCAGCAGTGGATTGTCCATAAGGAATATCTGACCGGCGGCAAGATAGTTGGCTGCGCGCCACCAAGCGTGGATTGTCTCAAGTTCATCCTGGGGCAAAGGGAAGGTGCTGGGCGGTGTTTCCATGAGTATTTTCCTTTCAGGGTTCACCGGAAAGCGTATCCGGGAACAGTTCAATATCGTAATGCTCTGCCAAGGCGAAAAATACCGGCAATATGCCCCGGCCATTGTCTGAAAACTATTCTGTGGTGGATTGATTTCATGGAACCTTACTACGCAATACTGAATAGACATGCCGGGCAATGATTTGTTCTTCGTCGGTCGGAATAACCCAAACGGATATCCTGCTGTCCGGTTTGCTGATCAGGGTTTTATGTTGTTTGTTGGCATGAACGTCAATTTCAACCCCCATCCAGTTGGTTGCCTTGCAAATGGATTCACGGACAGTGCTGGAATTTTCTCCAATACCGGCGGTGAATATCAGTGCATCCAACCCTCCCAGGGCGCCAGCCAGTGAGGCAATGGCGCGATGGGTATGATGTACAAAATATTCGACGGCTTCTCTGGACTCTGGTTTGCTATCAGCCAGAAGCTCACGCATATCACCACTGCTGTTGGATAAACCCGCCAATCCACACTCGTGATTGAGCATGTGATCCAAATCGTTTACTGCAATTTTTTCCTCCCGCATAAGATAGGTGATGATGCCTGGGTCAAGGCTGCCCGGGCGGGTTGCCATGGGAATGCCATCCAGAGGGGTAAACCCCATTGTGGTCGCAACAGACCGGCGTTGGTGCATTGCGCACAAGCTGGCGCCATGACCAAGGTGTGCGACAATGACCTTACCCTCTGCCATGGAACCCAAGTGATCTGGAAGGACACCAGCGATATATTCATAAGAGAGGCCATGAAATCCGTAGCGGCGTATGCCTTTATCGAACCAGTGACGAGGCAGGGCGTATACCTGCTCAATAAAAGGCATGTTGTGATGAAAGGCAGTATCGAAACATGCGACCTGCGGCAAGTTTGGTTGCTGGCTCTGCAATGCACGGATAACCGCCAGGTTATGTGAAAGATGTAGTGGCGCGAGCGGAACAAAAGCATAGAGTTGCTTTAATACAGTGGCCGTCAAACGCACCGGCGAGGAAAAAAGAGAGCCTCCATGGACGACCCGATGGCCGACGGCCTGAACGGAAATGCCCGGCAGGGTCTTAGCAAGCCATTCAAGCAGCCAGGTTATTGTTTGCTCCTGATTGGCAACATTGACGTGCTCATTATTCAATGGATGGTTTTTATCATCAAAAGCCCTGAAGGTGGACTCACCATCCAGATCAGCGAAGCTACCTCGTGCCAAACAACGGGGATATTCTCGGGTATAGTCATACAGCCCAAATTTCAGGCTGGATGATCCGGCATTGAGGACAAGGGTTGACATGGGTTGGCTTATGCCTGTTCCAGCGCTTCCAGTAATTTTTGGTAGGAAGCCTGGAATTTCTTCACACCTTCTTTTTCCAATTGTGCTGCCATTTCTTCAAAATCGATGCCATAGCTATCCAGTGAAGCAAGAGTGTCGTACGTCTCGTCCAGCGCTGTTTCTATTCGTATTTCGGGGTGGCCATGTTCACGGTAGGCTTTCAGGGTCGATGGTGGAAGTGTGTTGACTGTTTGCGCTGCAACCAGCTCGTCGACATATTTAATGTCGGAATAAGCGGGATTCTTTGTTGATGTACTGGCCCACAGCAGACGCTGTGTTTGTGCGCCCTGTCTGGCCAGTTTTTGCCACTGTGAACCTTGCTGTAGCTTCCTGAAAATCTGATAGGCTGATTTTGCTGTGGCCACAGCCACTTTGCCTTGTAAGTTGCTTTCTTTCCCTTCGAGCATTGTATCTGCAAGGGTCTCAATACGACTGACAAAGAAACTGGCCACGGATGCCACATGTCCGATTGCCTTTTTGTTCTCCAGTCGTTGCAGCAAACCTTCCTGCCGTGCAATGGCGACTTGTTTGTATCGCCGGGGACTGAAAATCAATGTCGCGTTTACGTTGATTCCCCGGGCGGTCAACTCACGAATGGCATCCAGTCCAGGCTGTGTAGCGGGCACCTTGATCATTGCATTAGGACGATTGATGGCAATCCACAGGCGTTCCGCTTCGCTGATCGTGGTCTGGGTGTCGTATGCTAAATCTGGTGATACTTCAAGGCTGACATAGCCATCCAGTGTACCGGATGTCTTGTAGAGTGGTAGCAACTGATCAGCAGCCATACGGATGTCTTCCAGCACCAGTTGTTCATAGAGGTCTTCGACATCTTTGATTATTGGTTGCAGCACCTTTATTGCATCACCATAGTCATCATGGCTCAATATGGCTTTGGCAAAAATGGAAGGATTTGAGGTGACACCGCAAATCCCGTCATTCTTTATCAGGCTCCTCAATTCCCCGCTGATCAGCATGCCGCGCTGAATGTAATCCAGCCAAGGGCTCTGTCCCAGGGATTTCAGTTGTAGCAAAGGGTTCATTTAGATTCACCGTCCGACAATGGGTTTATAGTGGTATACCTAGAGGGGAGCGTAAAGTTCCCACCTGAAACCAGAACACCCCATTGAATAAAAGCCATTCCACGAAGATAAAGCCGAGAATGGCCAGCAACATCATCATGACGGCACCCAGCAAGGCATTGGCGAAATCTTTGACTTCGAATCCCGGCACCAGTACTGCCGTGAGCTGAAGCATGAAGGCGTTGATCAGCAACGCAAACAGCCCAAATGAAAAAACTGTGATGGGCCAGGTAAGCACCAACAGTAAAGGCCGAATAAATGCATTGATAATCCCTAAAATCAGTGCCGCCAGCAACAAACTTCCAGTTGATTGTGCTTTTATGCCGGGGACAATGGCGATGACCAGCAGTAAGCCAATACTGGTCAGTATCCAGATTACTAAGATTCCCAAAAGCATATTTTTCTCTCCTTGATACAAAGTGTTCAATTTTATGTGCCATGAATCAAATTCAACATTTCTATTTGAATCGAGCGACGGGCAGCTCTATAAACTGTCATTCTGGTGCAGGCCCGGGTTGGCGGCGCGATGAAAACCGAGAAACTCAAGATGCCCTATCGTAAAATTTGGTGTATAGCCTCCTCATCAAGCGGCGCTTTTACGGTTTTGCTGTTCATTTCACGTGCCAAAGTGAGTGACTTGTACTAGAAGTTGTAAAGTTACCTGCTTTGAAATTAATCTACTGTCACCCAAGTGACAGATTGAAATTTTTCATGAGGATGAAAGTTGTCCAGGTTTATGCTGTATCGGCCGAGTGGCCCTTAACGGGATGTTGAAAAAAACCTTCCATGACTTTTTTCAACCTGGAATGACGGGAATACGGGTATGTACCATTCGCCTATGGGTCAATAGCTTCTCCTTACCAGAGATGATATTTGACAGCAACTCGACAACGTACCCCTGCCAGACTCGACTACTCTTCGGGTTTGATCTGAAAGTAGTTTGAGATATGCCCATGACTATTGTGTGTCCGGGGGCGCAGCCATACCCAGTTCCAGCACCTACAGATGGACATCTATTTCAGCCGCCGGAAGTTTCTGGCAGATCTCAACACTGATATTACTTGCATGACAGCCCTCCAAAGCGCGTTTTTTTTGATTTGCTGCATTCTACGGTGCAACTGAAGCAGTTCTTCCCGACAATGCAGTATCGAATTCGTTTCCGGCTTAGTGGTTGCGGGGTGTTGTGCTATGTTGCAAGGGGCCATGTCTCAATGCCCGCCTATCGTTGGCAGGATCCATTTTTCTCTCTTTTTCCCTCCTGAAATGTCCTGGTGTGTCATGTGGATGACAGATAGAGATTCCTGTCAGGCATAAACTCACTTTGTCACATTGGCTGGCGCGAAATGCAGGCCATCTCAAAACTTTTTTGCTAGAGGGGACGCATGCATGAAAAACCGGCCTCGAAACAGCGTACTGAGCCTGGTGATCACCGGTATTCTGGCGATTGGCATTGTCGCCACACAAAGCCACTCCGGATCTTTACGAAAGTGTGAGTGTGACACCCGGTCGTACGATTAGCTTAGCTGAAGGGCGCATCATGTTGCGCTCTTTAGGAAACAAACAGGAAAATGATGATGAAAGTCAAAGAACATATTGCTCAGGAAGTTAAAAAGATAGCCACCCAAGGCAAGGCCGTTGATGAAAAAGTGGTCGCTTTCGTGAAATCCGATTTTCAGAAGATTCTGGCTGATAGTGAAAAAGCCGGACAGTCGATCAAGCAGTCGACCAAAGAAATGCTTGAAGGTGTAGAGACAGGTCTCAGGGCTGCTGGGCATAAAACGGAGGATATCGTTTCCAGATCGGCCAATGCCATTGCTGATGCCACGCACGATATCACGGTGCAATCACTGGATGCTGCGCGCTCCACTGCCAATGATGCCAAGGCCTTGCTGGACAAGGCCGTGGATAAATCCTTTGACGACATGGACAAAATAAAGGCCACCACCAAGGCAGGGATGGATAAGGCGTACGCCGCGTTGCAGGAGAAAACGGCTGCAGAAAAACAAAAGCTGAATGAGGTTGGTGAGGGTATCAAGGAATACGCTGGAAACAAGGCCCATGAGCTGACTGATGCCACGCGCAGTGCGCTGCATAAAAGCGCAGAAAAAAGTATAGATCACCTGCAGGTACTGACGGAAGTGAGTGAAGCGCACGGCAAGAGGTTGTTGCACCATAGCCACGCCAAAGTGAGTGAGTGGCTGGAAATGCTGAAGAACAAGGTGCATCACAAGACATAGTTCGAGAAGCTTTTGATTTCTTGATGACGACAAGTAAGCTCATTAAAAGGAAATGCGCACATGAGTCACAAAAACAGTTTTGTCGTCATCCAGTATGAAACAACCTTAAAATCAGATAAGTTCCTGCTCATCGCCCATGGTAGCCAGGATGAAATTACACATGCCAGCGGCGTTCCTGGCACCACCTATGAAGTGGAAGTGGCCGTGCACGTTTCAGCATAATGTCGCTATTTGTGCCGCTGTTATCATTGGTATTCGCCATGCGGGGGCGCCGTTGAAAACAAAGAGGAATTATGGACAAACGAGAATCACCTGAAATAAAAGCATTTGGTCTCTGGAGTGCGGTCTTTCTGGGAATTGGCTCCATGATAGGGGCAGGGATCTTCATCGTGATCGGTGAGGCAGGTGTGATTGCCGGCAATCTTGTCACGGCTTCATTTTTTATTAGCGGCATCATTGCATTGCTGTGCGGCTATTCCCTGAGCAAATTCGCCATCCGTTATCCCAGCCGCGGCGGGATCATTGAGTATCTGGTGCAGAGCTATGGAGAAGGGTTCTTCTCTGGTTCACTCGGTATCTTGTTCTATTTTGCGCAGCTGGTGTCGCTTGCTGCCGTGGCCAAATCTTTTGGCACGTATGCTGCGACTTATATGAGCGGTGGTGTGACACCTTTTTACACTAACATTTTTGCTGTGGGTGTCCTGCTTTTTTTTGTGCTCATCAACCTTGCTGGTGCTGCCATGGTGGCCAAAGCAGAAAATGTTATCGTTATCATCAAACTGGGTGCATTGATTAGTTTTACTGCTGCAGCGCTGTTTTTTATTGACCCATCTCATTTGGCGGTGGATAAGGCGCCGGATGCTATCAATATATTTTATGCATTAGGCCTGACGTTTTTTGCTTATCAAGGTTTTAGCGTTATTACGAACAGTGTCGAAGATATGCAGGATCCAGGTCGCACCATGCTTCGAGCAATGTTCTGGGCAATCGGGCTGGTTGCAGTGCTTTATATTACTGTTTCCTTCGCTGTATTTGGTAACTTGTCACTGGATACGATTATAAAAGATAAGGACTTTGCCCTTGCTGAAGCGGCAAAGCCTGCCCTCGGAGCATGGGGTTTTAAGGTTATGGCAGCGATCGCATTATTAGCAACGGCATCCGCGATTAATGCCACGCTCTATGCCGTAACGCAGATCAGCTACACTCTGGCCAAAGAAGGTGATCTTCCCGAAGAGTATGACTACCATATTTTTCATAATACGGAAGGGCTTATTATTTCTGCATTGCTGATTGTGCCGATGATCCTGTTATTGAATCTGGGGCAAATTGCCACCATTGCAGCGATCTCTGTGCTCCTGATTCAGGGATTTACCCATACCGGGCATCTGTTTAAGTGTGAAGAGACTGGCGGCAATCTTTGGTTGATTTTAATGGCTGTCATTGGGGCGTTTGGGGCGGCATGGTTTGCCATTGACTACACATCAAAGTCGATGCCACATATTATCTACTATATTTCAGGTATATTTTTCATGGCGTTTATCTTTGAAGTAATGCTGCGCTTGTTCAATGACCGGTCTGTGCATAAACAGATTGTTTCAAGACTTGAAAAAGTGGAAAAGATTCTTTTTAAAAACTAGTTTATGTGGTGGCCTTTTCGCGGAAAGCGTTCCGGCTGCACTCCGTTGAAAAGCCGCCGCTGCCGGGGTGTGAAGAGTATCTGTGGATATCGGTAATCATTCCAGCAAGTACAACCGCTGCTGTTTTGTTTTAAAAAAAGAAGTGAAAGATAAAGGTATCGTCAGAAACCGATAGAATAACCTCTATGATTGATCCTTTTACAAATTTCCAGGTACTGCAGGAAGGAAGCCAACCGTTCCTTGCTCACTATGGCTTGATTCTCGTCTTTGTCGGTGCTCTGCTGGAGGGTGAAACCGTTATTCTTCTGGCGGGTGTGCTCTGTCATCGAGGTGCCGTAGCTTTTGAATGGGCTGTGGTTGCGGCTACCTTGGGTGCTTTTACCGGAGATCAACTCTGGTTCCATCTCGGACGTCGCTATGGCCAGGGCGCCTTGTCGCGATTTCCGAAGCTAGTGAAACAGGCAGACAAGGTGCAGCCCTGGATTAAACAAAAGGCTGACTGGATTGCTGCTGGCTCCCGCTTTGTCTATGGCACCCGTACCGTCGCCCCGGTGTTATTGGGCCTGCATGGCTATTCACCGATTCGTTTCGCGTTGATCAATAGTCTCAGTGCGAGTATATGGGCAACGGCAGGTGTCGGTGCTGGTTATCTTGTTGGCGCTGGCGCTGAACAGCTTTTTGGCCAGATCAAACATGTCGAACAATTGTTACTGCTCATTGTCCTGGTGATGCTGGTTCGCTGGTGGTACCGATATAGAAAATCGACCCCAACCGCCAGTGCTGGCAAGTAACGTGTTCAACAGCAATGAACCATTACATCTTGTCTGGGTCGGCTTGCTGCATAGTGCTACAGTCATTGGTGTCTTGCTGGCGCTACTGCTGATTTCCAGGGTTCTGCGCAGTCCGCGTATCCCATCGGCAACCATGGGTTGGCTTATCGTGATTATTTTTATCCCGCTAATCGGTATCCCGCTTTACCTCCTCTTTGGAGAGCGAAAACTCAGTACCCAGATAAAACAGAAAGGGCAACTGGATCTGCCAGATACGCCCGACACCTATGACCACTCAATGAATTCATTGCTGATCTCTCTTGGTATTCCTTCATCCAGTGATGGTAATAGCATGAGCTTTCACGAGGATGGAGAGGTCTCCTGGCAGGCAGTGCTCACACTACTGGAAAATGCTCAGAAAAGTATCGATATTGCTATTTTTATACTGGCGGATGACGAAATTGGAAAGGAAGTGCTATCGCTCCTTGAAGACAAGGCGGCCCAAGGCGTTCAGGTGCGGCTGTTGCTTGATGGGGTTGGCTCCTTCGAGTTACCTAAAAAACGCTTGCTTCCACTTGCAAGGCATGGCGGCCAGATAGCCTGGTTTATTCCGGTGTTGCATCGACCGCTTCGCGGTAGAACTAATTTACGCAATCACAGAAAAATGATTATTGCCGATCAGGAAAAAGTCTGGTCTGGTGGGCGTAATCTGGCTTCCGGATACTTTGGTTCTGACTGTTCAGAAAATTGCTGGATAGATCTAAGCTTCACCCAGCAAGGGGCAATCGTGTCCACTTATCATATGATTTTTGAAGCAGACTGGAACTTTGCAACCCATACGCCGATGAACAGTACGAAGGGTATTTCTCAAACACCATCCCATGGAGGGAGCCGTGTGCAGGTCATTCCTTCAGGCCCGGATGTTGCCGACGACCCGATCTATGCGGCCATCTTGATGGCATGCTATATGGCGCGTCAGCGTATTATGATTGTTACACCCTACTTTATACCTGATGCCGGAGTGCAGGAAGCCCTGAAACTGGCGGCGTTGCGCGGCGTTGTAGTTGACCTGGTATTGCCTGGGAAATCGAATCACCGCATGGCCGATATTGCTCGCAGCCGTTATTTGCGTGAACTTGCCAAAGCAGGGGGGCGAATCTGGTTTCCGCCCGGTAGTATGGTTCACGCCAAAGCGCTGGTCATCGACAATACGTTCGCCATGGCTGGCTCAGCAAATCTGGATATCCGTAGCCTGTTCCTGAATTGTGAGGTGATGAGTGGTTTCTACAGTGACATTGACATCCAATGGTTAGCGAACTGGCTTGAAGTATTACGCGACCAATCTGTTCGTCATCATCCACAACCAGTGGGGGTATTCAGGGAAATGCTTGAGGGACTGACGTTGCTGGGCGCGTATCAGCTTTAACATCCTGTTAAGGAAGCATACACCCCAGGGACTCAGATAAATCGACCACGAACCTTTGGCTGGTGGTCTGTTTCTTTCAGGAAAGGTCGTGTTTGTTTTCTAACCGGTGAAGGGCGAGACCAGCCTGATGTTTGAGTGCCCGTAAATCCTTGACCAGCAGGCTGTCGTTGCTATAGTGAACAATGGCCTCCTTGCGTAGTGTCTGCAGATGCTTATTTACTACCTGCCGCACGGAGCCGAGCATGCGGGCAAGGGCTTCATGTTTGAGGTCTGCAATGAGGCCTACAGGCAATGGTGAGAGGGGCTGTTCAAAATGACGGCGGGTGTCAGTGTGGCGCAGGATCAGCCGGGCCAGACGTGAGGCCGTGTCGTACAGGGCCAAGTCTACGGTGAGGGTTTCCATGCTGCGGAGCAGGCTGCCGAGGTAGGGCAGGAAACGCTGATTAAACTCAGGGTATGCCGATATCCAATGTCTCACGGTATAGATGGGGGCGGAGAGTAACTGCAGATCGTTCATGGCCGTGGGCTCGATGTTGTGCGGCTGACCATCCAGCAGAGTGATGATATCGAAGCCATCACCCGGACCGAGCAAGAACAAGGTGATACTTCTGCCGGTGTTGGGGTTGCTACGGGTGACCTCAATGCGCCCGTCAAGGACAATGAAAAAATGTGTCCTCAACATCTCCGTGCTGATAGTCAACCCCTTGCCGTAGGTCTTGTGGTGGAAGACGGATAACATTTCTTCCAGCATAGGTTGTGGCAAGCCACTGAACAGTGGCGACTTTTCCAATATGCTTAGATGCAGGGAACTGGCCGAATGGTTGCCCATGCTCATGCAGAAATATTGTTCGGCAGGTAAATGATGATTACAACCCCTTGTTCGTGATGAACGTAATGCAGGGTTGAATGATCCGCCAATCAACGAGCGTTTGCAAGTGCGACGGATAGAGGTTTTTGGCTTGCTGGCCGGGGAACTACAGCAGGGCAGATTGATATAAATTGCCCGCCCCGCTGAGTTTGTGTGGATCAATATTTATTGTGGATCAAGCCGCGCAGTCGTGCACGAATGGATTCATAAAGATCTCGCTGTTTAGGGTCTTTTCGGATAATGGCAAGCTCCTTCAATGCCTGGTTCAATTCCTTGCGACTCTTTTCATCAAGGTTCCCCCGGGCTGCGCTGTCGAGTTCGCTCTTGGCTGTGTCCAGGGCCTGGAAGATGTCTGCTGGGTCGCTCATGGCATAGAACTGCATGTTTTCGGCAAAGGCCACATGCTGCTTGGCTTCGATGAGGTCGGCGCGAAGGTCTGCTTTCGGACGTTTTTCTTTCCAACCGATAAAGGCTTTCTCCAGCTCCCGTTCAACCATGGAATCAATTTTCTTTAAGATCCCCTCGATATTGTTGCCAAAATCCTTGTCATGCTGGTCGAGTTTGACTGCCAGCTTGTCGATCTGTTTCCCCATCTGACGGATCATATTGAACCGATCCACTGCATCAGTGGTGGTTTTGTCGATGCTTCTTTTGTCCACTTCCAGCCACTTCCTGGCAGCCAGAAGATCGGCTTTGGCCTCCTCGAAGTTTTTGGCACTATAGTCCTGCCGGGCCAGATAGAGGTTGCTGCGAACCTCTGCAAGGGGAGAGGTGATTTCCATGGATAGGTAGAGTACGCTGCCTTCAGCCGCTTCCAGTGCCTTGTCGGCCTGCTGGAGATTGCCGTTGGCAAGCGCTTTCTGAGCCGTGGCGATATGCTCTGCAGTTGATGAGAGGGGTAGATCCATTTCGGTGTAGATCAGCGCTTCCTGTACCGCAACTAGAGCGTTTGTCGCTACTTCCTTATCCCCTTTTTTTAGTGCCTGTCCTGCTTTTTCCAAATGTTTTCGGGCCAGATGAACTGGGACAATATCCTCAATAGCTGTTAAATCAGAATAGATGGGAATAAGGTCTGTAGTGACATCTGCCGGCTTCTTGAAGTTCAGGTGCTCTTTTGCAACTTGGGTGTGTTTAATCGCCTTGGCAGTAGGGCGTGCGTCTTTGATGATCGCCAAGAGTGCCCCGGCTGCGCCCAATTCTTTCTCCGCCCGGCTCTGGTCTTTGTCGTGAATGGCAGAGCGGGCTTGAGCAATGTGCACCAGGACATTGGCTGCAGAAAAAGAGACATCATATTGCTGGTGGCTGCTTATGGTGTGCTTGGTGCTGGTATTCTGCGTGGTCTGGTCGGTGCTTTTTGCGGCCATACCTGCAGAGGAAAGTGTGCCCAGGGAGATTGCGATGAGCAATGGAAGTAGTTTTTTGCGCATTGTTTTCATATTGCTTATTCCTCTTCATGACAAATAAAACTGATACATGTAAATCCCCCCAAGGAAGAGAAATTTAGCAATTCCATCTGCTATTGGCTGTCACTTAACTGACAAATAGAAAAATATTTTATTGGTAATCCTGCAATGCCACGTGGATGACAGGCCGGGTGTCAAGAAAGGGATAGCCCATAGGGCATCTCAAGCGCATAGGCAGCACAACTCGTGTTGTACTGCGTTGGAATTAACAGGTTGTTGAAAATGCTGTTTTTCAATAACCGCTATGCCGTACAAGGATGTGTGGCCATTTCAATGAAAACAAGTCATTGAAAATAGCGGAAAGACAAAATTACTTTTTTGTCTTTCCGCGTTGAAAAAGAATCTTTAACAGGATTTTGTCAACATCCTGTTAAAGGCTCTTTCAGAGCCGCCCAATCCCCTCTTGGCTGCCGGGTATACGCGGTGATTTGCTATTTTACCCACACGATCAGGGGAGGAATCTAAATAGAGATGCCCCGAAAAATTCCAATTTCACAGGGTCGAATCTATATCATCAAAGCGCCACCTTTTGTTTTACGATAGAAGCGTAGCACCATCATTTTGACTGCATCATTGAAGACAAACCAGGTTAATGCGTAAGCCCACATGCTTAGCGCCCATTCCCAGCCGATAGGAGTCATCAAACCGAAGCCATATACGGCGATGATGGTGCCAACCACCCGGCTGGAGAAGGTAGCAGAGAAAAGAATCCAAGAAGGGTAGGGGCGTTTGAAAAACCAGTCATCGATGCGGGTATTGTATATCGTGCCGTGACCGGCAATGATTAATTTTGCAAAGAACACTGATTGCACGAAATCTATAGGTAGTTTCATGTAGACGATTAGCACCCAGAATAACAGGAAGGAAGAAAAGACTCCCGCCAGCCCCAGCCAAGTAGCCATAACCAATACTTGGTGCATGTCCCAACGCACCGGCCTTTCCCGTACCTTGGTATTGTCGTAAGCAATGGTCAAGATGGGGATGTCATTCAACAAAGCCAGTACGATAATCATCAATGCCGTAACCGGGTAAACCTGAAATAGACCGATCGCCAGGCTCATGAAGATAATTATACGAATAGTTTCGGCGATACGAAAAATTGTATAGCTTTGCATGCGCTCGAAGGTGATACGAGCCTGTTTGATGGCGTCAACGATAACCCGGAGGCCTGAAGCCATCAGAACGATATCAGCGGCTTTTTCTGGCGAATAGGGTGTACCGTTCACGGAAATGCCAATCTCAGAACTGGTTGTACTACTGCTGTCCCCAGTTAGTTTAACCTCATGACCAGCATTTTCTAATTCCTGGACAATGGTATCAAGGCTTGGCTCAACTAGCACAATATCCGCTGCTGCACGAGCTGCATCAGTGGCGCCACTGACAGCTATGCCTACGTCTGCCTTTTTTAAAGCAGGTGCATCATTGACGCCATCACCGGTCATACCAACGATATGCCCGGCTTTCTGTAATTTATCCACGATAAAATATTTGTCTTCGGGATACACTTGTGCGAAGCCATTTGCAGCTTCTATTTGGGCGACAATTTCTGACTCATGTTTCTTTATCGTTCCTTGGGGTAGCACTTTAGTAGTCAGTTCTTTGCGTACCTGATCAACGATATGCTCAACCGTCTGATCAAGCTGTTCGTTGGAGATATCCGTCTTGAGTGTTTTTAGCATCGCTTTGGAGATGACCTGTGCCAGCATCAGATATTCTTCTGCATTTTCCCCCTGAAGTTCACGAACATCCTCTATTTTATCGCCGATATCCAGCAATCTAGCTATGTATCGGGCGACTGCAAGGTTGTCACCAGTCACCATTTTTGTTTCTACGCCCTTGGCTTTGGCTTCTGCGATGGTATCTTTGGAATCTTCGCGGGGCGGGTCAAACAACGGTATCAGGCCGACAAAGGTGTATTCCCTTTCATCTGTTTTCCTGAAAGCTACTCCCAGTGTACGAAAGCCACGTTGTGCAAAGGTATCAACCTGGTCATAGGCAGCTTGTTTGTCAAAGTCATGGTTATGGCACAACTCAATGATGACCTGTGGTGCGCCCTTTGTCGCAACCACGTCAATACCATTGCTGGTAGATATGACAGCTTCAGTGCGCTTGATCACCGGATCAAAGGGGGTGAATTTCTTTAGTGTGTAGGTATCCAGTTTTGTCTGTAATCCACGTTTATTTATAACATTGAAAATTGGCTGCTCTATGGGATCCCTGTTTTCTGGTCGGCTGGCAAGCGCGGCATACAGAAACAGATCATCTTCTTTGAATGCTCCGGATACATAGGGTTGGGCAATGGTCATCCTGTTTTGCGTCAACGTGCCGGTTTTGTCGGAGCACAAGATATCCATCCCGGCGAGTTCTTCAATGGCATCAAGGCGACTGACAATGGCCTGTTTCTTTGCGAGAGCAACGGCGCCAATGGCCATGGTGACAGTCAATACCGCAGGCATTGCCACGGGAATGGCGGAGATAGTCAGTACCAGGGAAAATATCAGCAGTTCCGTCAGTGGTTCTCCCCGGTGTATACCCAAATATACGATGATGGCGATCATCACCAAGGTAAGTAGAATCAGGAAATTACCTACTTTGATGACCATGCGCTTGAAATGGCTGCGGCCCTCCATTTCTGCCTTGGCGACTAGGCCAACGGTTTTCCCAAAATAAGTGTTCAGGCCGGTGCCAGTGACAGCAGCAAGCATTTCGCCCTGTTTGACGACGGTGTTGGCATAGGCTTCTTCATCCGGTTTTTTATTGACGGGTAAAGATTCGCCAGTCATGGCAGATTGATCAATTTGCACAAAATCACTGCCTCCAAGCAGCTTGATGTCTGCTGGAATAACATCGCCAATTTTTATTTTTATAATGTCGCCGGGCACCAGTTCTGCCGCATCCAGTTGCTGCCATTGCCCGTCTCTCTTTACCAGTGCTACCAGGGCAAGTTTCTTTTTTAGTACTGCAATGGCGTTTAATGCCTTGGATTCCTGGTAGAAATCGACGAAAGCATTCACCAGCAACATCATCATGATAATGATGAAGTCCTCCCAACGTTGTGCGGAGGCTGAAAGAATCGCTGCTATTTCAATCATCCAGGGAATGGGGCCCCAGAATCTGCGTGCCAGCCTTGTTAGCCAGCCCGCTTCTTTGGTTTCTATGCGATTGAAACCAAATTTCTGCAGGCGCTTTTTGGCCTCTTCACTGCTGAGTCCGGTGTCTGGGTTGGTTTGCAGGGGTGAAAAATCAGTATCTGGCATGTTGGTTTACCCCTCGGGTTTTTCGGAGGCTGCATGTAACATTGGAAAATTATAAGCGGCGGAACAGGGGGGTACTGTCATTTATGTGACAAGTGGAAAAACAATATTGAAATGAAAGCAGCTAGCCCGGATATTTCACCCAGCCACCGAAAAATAAAGTTAAGCGCGCGTTATTTATGGATACTGTTGGAATATTAGCAAAGTACAAAGTGTAACCGGGCCACGGCTTGCGTTCACCCTCGCACTGATCTTGCCGCCCAGAGACGGTATTTCCTCAATCATCAATAGCTTGGGCTATTGATTCAATCGGAAATCCGCCTCTGAACGACAATCTCAGCACGATCATCGGACTCCTGAGTGAAACATCCGGCTAGTGTCTTTCTTATGGGATTGGTATCAATAGTTTATTTCAAGCTGCGATAACAGGTCGTCAGCGTTTTGCCTGAGTTTTTTTAAATCATCAATGATGAGATGGTGATTTTCAATATGCAATATCCCATCTTTCTTCATGGCCTGAAGGTGGCGATTGACCACTTGCCTGGCCGACCCCACCATGTGAGCAAGCATTTCATTCGATAAGTCGTGTAGCAGGGTGACATCAATACCAGTGGTCTTGTTGTTTTCCGGCGCTGTGCCCCCGGCCGCGTATCTAAGAACAAGCCTGGCCAACCGGGTGTGTATGTCGTAAAGGCCAAGATCCGCTGCCAATGCTTCCCTATCCCGAACCTGTTTGCCAAGATAGGGCATGAAATTGTCGTTAAACTCGGGGTGTTGTTTGATCCAGGTGCGTACTTTATCAATGGGTGCAGAGAGCAGCTTGAGGCTATCCAGGGCGCTGGGAGTAACATTATGGTGCTGACCGTCCAGCAGGGTCAATACATCATACATGTCGCCTTCCTTGAGAATGGATATGGTGAGCTGTTTGCCGGTGCCAGGATGTGTCTGAGTTAGCTGCATACGACCTTCCAGCACCAGATAGAATCGTTGCAGGGTGATGCGGCTATCATGGATGGAGCCCTTGTTCCAGGACTCGAAACGGAAGTGGGCCAGCATTGTATCCAATGTTTGCAGCGGCAGATTCTGAAACAATTCGGTTTGTGACAGTCGCTGGCGGTAGGTCTGATAAAGGGGAATGCCGTTTTTCATCTGTATCCTGTCAGGCTGGTTTTGGTAGCCCGTCATTCAAATAGATGCCATTCTATTTGGGCAGTGGGTTCATGCTATGGATCAGTAGAGCGAAAAGTGTAGCCTCACTTGAATGGCACTTACTTAACAGGTTGTTGAAAAACGTGTTTTTCAACAACCTGTTAAGCCAAAGATTTCGTTATGCATCATCCCGGTGCAGGCCAGGATCCAGGGCGGTCACATATCCCCGAGATCCTGGGTTCCAGCCTGCGCCAGAATGACCATGGTTTTTGCTTAAGTACGTGCCATTCTAGCCTGACTTGACTGCAGACGCACAGGATAGAGGTCAGTTTTCTTCATTTTCCATTGCAGGATGGTACTTCCCCTGCCGGGCGAGGCTGTTGAGCCGCGCCCGTTTCAGCAAAGCCTTCTGCGTATTTTTCCGATTCTCAGCTTTTCCCTGCCAGGCGTACAGGGCAGGTTGTTGCAGGGCGCGCCCATAGGAAATGCTTAGTTGCCATGGTGCATTTCCCTTCATCTGATTGATGGCATTGAGATTTCCGGTTGCTTCTTCAGGCCCTTGCCCACCTGACAGGAAATTGATGCTGGGCACGGCCGCAGGTACGGTGCGTTTCAGAATTTTGAGAGTGGCTTCAGCAATCTCTTGAGGTGCTGCGGTACGGCAGCTCTTGCCTGGAAGTATCATATTGGGCTTCAATATCATGTGTTCAAGATGGACGCCGTGCAGATGCAAAGCATGGAAAACGGAATGCAGCACATGTTCAGTGACGGTTGCACAGCGGTCAATATCGTGATCACCATCCATCAACACTTCTGGCTCAACAATGGGTATGAAGCCCATTTCCTGGCAGACAGCTGCATAGCGGGCCAGCACTTCTGCGTTGGCATGTCTTCCCATGTGTGTCGGATTGTGGTGAGTGATGGGGTAAACCTCCCGCCACTTTGCAAAGCGGGCACCCTGTTTTTTGTATCCTTCCAGGCGGCTTGCCAAGCCATCCAGGCCGTATGTGATCAAATCACCGGGAGCACCGGCCAAGGGGCCTTTGCCTTTATCTACTTTTACTCCGGGAACAATTTTTTGCGACCAGGCAACCTCCGGCAGTAGCACTTGATTTTCATCGGTCTGACCCAGGGTTTCTTCAAACATAATAATACCGCTGATAAATTTCCCAAGGCCAGGCGTACTTATCAGCAGTGAACGATAGTCGCGGCGATTCTGCTCTGTGGCTTCCACATCAATCGCAGCAAGGCGCTTTGTAATGGTAGGTAGACTTTCGTCGGCGGCCAGAATGCCGCGGTGCTCATCCACCAGATCTGAAATTGTCTGCTGCAATTCGTTTGCAGTGCTCATAATGCTCTCCTGTATTTTATAGCCACCACTTTGCCTTGATTCCCGCTGATGTTTCTTCATCGCAAATCTGCATTCATGCGGAAGAGGGGTGTGCAGATTGCAATGGATAGGTGGCACCCAGTTTTGGCATCACAACTTTTGTATTGTTCAACAACTTGGAAAAGGTCTGCATGCTTTTCTCTTCCCCGTGAACCAAATAGGTGGTGCCCGGATTGCCGGTTTTCTGTTGCCAGGCCAGTAGTTCTGCCTGATCCGCATGGGCGGAAAACCCACCAATGGTAAAGATTTCAGCATTTACCGAAAATTCCTCACCGAAGATGCGTACTCTATCGGCACCATCAATGATGCGGCGTGCCAGCGTTCCCCGGGCTGCATAACCGACAAACACGATGCTGCAACGTTTGTCCCAGAGGTTGTGCTTCAGGTGATGACGCACGCGTCCTCCGGTGCACATTCCGGATCCGGCCATGATGATCGCTCCACTATCGATTTGATTGATGGCAATGGATTCTGCGGTTTGTCGGGTGAAGTGCAGGCCTGGCAGATCAAAGGGGTCGCTTCCATCCTGGGATATTTTCAATGTCTCGGTGTCATAGCATTCCGGGTGGCGTCTGAATATTTCTGTGGCGGATATGGCCATTGGAGAATCCAGAAAAACATTGATGTAATGTTTGATCTGACCATTTGCCGTGCCTTCACGCAGGTAATAGAGGATTTCCTGGGCACGTTCAAGAGCAAAAGTGGGGATAATGACATTGCCACCACGGCCGATGGTGGTATTGACTGCGTCATACAGTTCTTCGATAGATGGCTGCAGTTGTTTGTGCAGGCGATCACCATAGGTGGTTTCCATGATTACGGTGTCAGCTTTTGGAGGTGTTGTGGGGTTCCGCAAAATGGCTCGGTTACTGTTGCCGAGATCACCGGAGAAGAGCACTGTGTGTCGATGTCCTTCTTCCTGGAGTTCCAGATAAATACATGCAGAACCAAGAATATGCCCGGCATCAATAAAGGTGGCACGAATGCCGGGTGCAATGTCTATGGGTTGGTTGTATACAGCATGTCGTCCGAAGCAGTCCAGGCTGTTCAATGCATCCAGGGTTGTATAGAGTGGCTCAATGTTGGTGCGTTGCTTGCCGGCATGCCGCTGGGCCTTGCGTTGCTGGTAACGTGCCTCCTCTTCCTGCAGTCCGGCAGAATCGAGCATTACCAGGCGTGCAAGTTCAGTAGAGGCAGAAGTCGTAATGATTTCCCCTTTAAATCCTCTTTTGACCAGCAGGGGGATGCGACCGCAATGATCGAGGTGTGCATGAGTAAGCAGCAGGTAATCAATGGTCTCCGGTTTAAAACCAAACGGTTCTGCGTTCTCTTCAGCGAGTTCGTGTCCGCCCTGATACATTCCACAATCAATCAGTATGCGCTTACCCGCGCACTCTAACAGATGGCAGGAGCCAGTCACTCCCTGGTCTGCGCCATGAAAAGAGATATTCATTGTTGTCCATCCTCTGAAAAATCTGCTCCTTGGGCATATGCTGTGGCCAAAAGCAGAAAAAGAATATTGTTGGTATGGCTTTCGGTGCAATAGAAATGCTGATTCCAGTTGTCTAGTACACTAGAGCCTAACCGCAAGTACATCGACTGAGGCAGTGTGTAATACATTGGTGGCTACAGACCCGGCTATCCCAAGGAAGCCGCGCTTCCCGTGGATTCCCAACACAATCAGATCCATATTATGCTGTGAAGCATACCCGGAAATTTCCCGACCGGCAGAATAGGCGCTGACAACTACGTCAACATCAGTGCTGACAATAATTTCCACTGCGGTTGCGCTACCTTTCGGACCCAAATTGTTCCGTAACTCTTCGAGCTCCGTGCGTGCTTTTTCGGTATAGAATTGTTCAGGATCAACATTCTCTGGGGCAATGCTGTGGTTGGGAATATCCTCGGGAAAATGTTCCAGTACATGTAGCAATGTCAGTCTTCCGCCGGTTAGCATTGCCAACTCACTGGCGCGCCGGGCTGCTTTTTCTGCAACGGGTGAAAAATCTGTTGCTACCAGAATATGTGTGTACTCAATCACAATGGTTTCCTCTTTACGATTCATATGCATAAATCCTTTGGCGACTAACATAGGACATTTTATGCTCCCTATCTGTCACTGAAGTGACAGTCTTTCACCACTTGTCCGCATGAAAATACAAAAACAGACGTTTAGGATTGTGTTTTTTATTTGTTCGGCAATGAGAGGCCTCAAAATGGGAAAGATGCAGGAAAAATTAAATGAAATTAGGGAGTTGACCGCTGAACTTCGCAATGACTACCCGACAGAGACAGATGCTTTCTTGGGATTTCTGAATAAAGCGGAATCAGGAAAAGCCTTGGGAATAAGGGAAAAGGAGCTTATTAATGTTGCATTGGCGGTGGCGGCTCAGTGTGAATGGTGTATTTCCTTCCATGTGGAGCAAGTTGTAAAGGCAGGTGGAACTCGTGATGAAATAGTGGAAGCTGGTTTCATGGCAGTCATCATGCATGGTGGTCCCGCTTATATGTACATGACACCACTGCTGGATGCCGTCAACGAGTTTTTGCCAAAAAAGGATTGATTGCAATTGGTGGGGCCATGTTGTGTCGTTGTCCAGCGATCTGAACAAAAGTCATGGCCCTGCCCACTACGATAGCGTAGATCTGCCTGACTGGCTCGGTATGCTTCAAACGCCTTTGCGGGGGCTCTGAAAGATCCTTTAATTCTGACGCAGTACACTTAGGTATCCACTGGCTTTGCCGGGATACTTGCTCATCCTGAAGCGCTATATTTGTGTTAAAATAAATCAACGGGAGCAGGGTGTTTTATTAGAATTTCATTCGCGCACGGCTTGCAGGGAGATAGCGAATGTCTGGGGCAGGGTTTTTGCGCTAGCGTACTGTGTCGGAACTATAGGCTCAGCCGAAAGGAATCCCTCAAAAGTGCCAGGACGGTGTTGGGGCGCTTGCCAAGGAACAACCATTGCCTGCGCCCCGCCTTGTCCTGGCACTTTTGGAGGGTTCTGAAAGAGCCTTTAATTCTGACGCAGTACACTAGGAGCCTGTTGGATGTAACCGTTTGAAGCGAAAATCACTGGGGGTGAACCAAATCAGTTTATCGTGTGAGGAGAATAGCAGGGCTATTTGACGATCAGGATAAGCTGAGTTAATCGCCATCCAGTGATTTGCAGCCAAACAGTGTTACATCCGACAGGCTCCTGGAACGATGATACGGGTGTTGCCACAGCAAACAATCTGTGCGGCAGTGCTTGAAAAGCGTACGAATTGCAGCAGTATCTGTCTGTGCCTGGGAACAAAAATGATAGGAGATTTTGAAGATTGGACGTCATGCGAGAACAAAACAGTTTTTCTAAAGAAAGGGAAGCAGGTGTTGGAGAAGCGTCTCAGGATTGTATTATTGTTTATGATCCTGATAGAGAGCATGGCGATAGCCTAGAGGCTGTGCTCAGGTTTCTGGGATACGATCTGCTTGCAGTATTCAGCCTTGAGCAACTTGCGAAGCAGCTGGTGCAGAATCCTGGCCTGTTGACTGTGATCATTACAGGTGATCAATCAGAAGTAGAGCAACAGCGCGTCATCCAGGTGTTGTCCAGCGAAGCACCGGATATTTTGCCAGTTGTATTGTATGCTCTCCCCTCTGAAGGCGATCAGCCTTTGCTGCTCAAATACCCGCCCAATTGGGTAGTGGTCAAGTTGCCTCTCACACACGCAGAGTTTTCCACTGCTCTGCAACGTGTTGGTGCTCATGCTCAACATAACAAGCAACAAGACAAGGGGGGGCGGCGTCCCACTCACTTGTTTCGGAGCCTGATCGGGCGCAGCCCGGCAATCCAGCGCATTCGTCATGAAATCGAGCAAGTGGGTCCCACAGACGCCAATGTGCTCATACTGGGTGAATCAGGAACGGGAAAAGAGGTGGTAGCGCGCAACCTTCACTACTATTCGAAACGCCGCAACAAGGCTTTTGTACCGATAAACTGCGGTGCCATTCCCCGCGATCTGCTGGAATCAGAGCTGTTTGGGCATGAGAAAGGGGCCTTCACTGGTGCGCTTACCGTGAGGGAAGGGCGCTTTTCCATGGCCGCTGGTGGCACCCTGTTCCTTGACGAAATTGGTGAAATGCCCATGGATATGCAGGTAAAGTTGCTGCGAGTCCTGGAAGAGAGGGTTTTCGAGAGAGTAGGCGGGAACAAACGTATCAAGGCGGATGTGCGAATTGTTGCAGCCACCAATTGTGATCTGGAACAGATGGTTTCAGAGGGGAGCTTCCGCGAGGATCTTTTTTATCGCCTGGAGGTTTTCCCTATCAACCTGCCTTCGCTGCGTGATCGTGCTGAAGACTTGCCGTTATTGATTTCCCAACTGAATGAGCGTCTGGAGTACGAAAAACAGTGTTCTGTCGGGTTTTCGCCAAATGCAATTCTGGCCTTGTCACATTACCATTGGCCGGGAAACGTGCGTGAGCTGGCCAATCTTATCGAACGGCTTGCCATCCAGTATCCGAATGGGCTGGTGCAGGCGCAGGACTTGCCCGGAAAGTATCGACCCAATGTGACCGGGCCTGCCAAAGATGATCTGCAGCTTGAATTTTTTACTGAGCAGAACAATCAGGCTCAAACTGCCGCTTCGAATTCAAGTATCCAGATGCCAAAAATCTCACCAGATGGCCTGGATATGAAATCCTATGTGTCTGACATAGAGATGAACCTTATATCCCAGGCGCTGGAAGAAACGGGAGGCGTGGTGGCGCACGCAGCAAAACTGTTGGGGCTTCGCCGCACTACGCTGACGGAAAAGATGCGGAAATACGGTTTGCAGCGTCCACAATCTGCTGCGGCACAAGACTGACTCGGCGCCTGGTATGTATGCGGTGAAAGCATAGCCCGCTGTGTCTATTTGCATCTCATCTTTGATCGTTTGCGCCGATCGCCAGCCTCTTTTTTGAGGACATGACAGGTGATCAGGTCAGCATCTTCTTCTCGTATGTTCTTGAATTCCACTCCAATCTTGTAGGGGTAGTGCTTGTTATCGTCATCATTGGTGCGTTTGCAGTAGATAACAGTGGCATAGGTAATAATGCCGGTATGAGATGGCAGGAGCAGTAACCACAGCTCCAGCAAGGTTCCCAGCTCCAGTGGCTTTTGCGCCAGGAAAGATGTACCGCCGGCACTGAGGCTGGCTTTTTGTGCAGGCAATTTGCTCAGGTCGTGATCCATCTGAAATGCCATGTCGGCAAGCAGGTCAAGTTTTTGATCCATTGCTTTCAGATAACATGCCAGTTCTTCTGAGTGCTGCTCCAGAACATTGCGTACCGGGCGTATTTTCTGGTCAATGGCGGCAAACTGCGCCTTGATGGTAAAGCTGTTGGTATTTGCGGCCAAGTCCCCTTTTCCTGTTTGAAGCTCCAGGCTGCTGGCTTTGCGGAATTTCAGGATAACATTGTCTTCAATACGTACAAAGCTGCGCCGCTCTATGCCTTCTTTGTCTTTGGCTTCCATTGTATTCAGTCCTCTTGTACCTGTGGCTTGATTTCATCTTCTGCATTTGTTGCTGGCGGGAGATGACCATCTGTAGCCAGGGCCGGTTTTTCCTCATTGTTGCGAAGTAGTGGTGGTATATCTTCCAGATTGCCATCCGTATCCTTTCCGTATTCCAGCGTTACCTCCACGCGCCGGTTTAACGCTCGATTTTTAGCAGTGTCATTGGGAGCCAGGGGTCTGGTATCTGCAAATGCTTTTATCTCAAACCGCTCCTTGTCGATGATACTGTCCTTGCTCAATTCATGGAGCACGCTTACAGCACGGGACGCCGAGAGCTCCCAGTTGGAGCGGAAATGGGTGTTGTGAATGGGGATATCATCCGTATGCCCGGAAACTACAATCCTGCCGCTGGTAGGTTGGATGGCCTTGTTGATCTTGGTAATGACATCCTTGAACGGCTCGATCATTTTGGCACTGCCTGAGGGAAAAGATCCTTTTTCCTGGATCCGAATAATGATTTTTTGGTCTTCAATATCCACCTCGATAAAGCCCTTTTCAATTTCCTCCTTGAGCGCCACCTTGATTTTTTCGCCTTCTTTTTCCAGGTCAGATTTTTTGGGCTTGTTTGTTCCAAGAACTGGAAACTGTCGGAAATCATCCATAGTGGACTGCCGCACCTGATTCATGGGGGTAGGCTGGGTTTTGCCGGGGGAAAACTCGCGGGCAATAATATTGATTCCCTTCGGGGGATCCTTGACATTGACTTGCCGTTGTACGCCAAAAGCCTGCTTCATGGAGCCTGCAACCTGTTTGTATTTCTGTACATCCATTTCCGAGAATGAAAACAGCAAAACGAAGAATGCAAGCAGCAAGGACATCAAATCTGCGAAAGTCATTACCCACATGGGGATGCCTTCCGGGCATTTCTTTGGCTCGCAGTTGTCACTCATGGTGATTTCTCACAGGTTCTGTTTGTCGCTTGCTTTTGGTCAGGCTGCCTTGCCTGGCTTGGATCCTTCAGGCAGATAGTTTTGCAGCATGCCTTCAATCACCCTCGGGTTCAGCCCTTCCTGAATGGCGCTGACGCCTTCCAGGATCATGGATTTATTGATTCCTTCCTCTTTGTTTCGGTGGGCCAGCTTGTCTGCGATAGGCAAGGCCAGGGCATTGGCGATTACCGCGCCATAGAATGTGGTTAGCAGGGCTACTGCCATGGCGGGTCCAAGTGCTTTGGGGTCATCCATGTTGGACATCATTTGCACCAGTCCTATCAGGGTGCCAATCATTCCCATGGCGGGAGCAACATCACCAATTGCCTTGAAGATATTGATGCCATCTTCATTTCTCTCGATGGTGAGGTTAATGTCCTTGCTGAGCATTTTGCGTACGAATTCCGAGTCATGGCCGTCCACCAGTAATTCGATTCCTTTTTTCAGGAACTTGTTTTCTACTTCCACCTGCTCCAGACCCAATAAACCCTCTTTGCGGGCGATATTGGCCAGTTCAACACTTTGCTCAATCAGCTCGGTGGGTTTCTGTGGCTTGTAGATAAACGCCTTGCCGGCAACCGTGAAAGCGCTCAAGGTCAGGGAAAGAGGGAACTTCATCAGAGTTACCATGAATGTTCCGCCTACTACGATCATTAGTCCGGGAACATTCACAAACATGCCAAAATCACCTCCAAGCACAATGGCGATTGCGATGGCAGCCAAAGCGCCAACCAGGCCAATTAGTGTTGCTAGATCCATATCAGGTCTCTCTTGGAAAGCGGTTGATGTTATGTTCCATTGCTGGTTGGTTGTAACCAGCAGCAACATGGTTTTCTACTGTTTTGCTCATGCCTAGAATGTCGGTCGAGGGAGGGAAAACTTTAGCTTTATGTGGAACTGGGCTGGGGATAAGCTGAGAAATAGCTGTACCTGATTCAGGCGGAGCTAAACTGGTTGCGTCCCTTGTGCTTGGACTGGTAGAGAGCCTGATCTGCACGCTCAAAGGCATCTTCAGGAGTGTCTCCTTTTTGGTACTCACTGATGCCACAGGAAACGGTAATGGTGACTTTCTTTTTTCGAAAATGAAAAGCACACTGTTCCACAGCATTTCGTAACTTTTCTGCTATCGCCATGGCGCCGTTGGCATTGGTTTCTGGCAGGAGCAGCACAAACTCATCCCCTCCATAGCGGGCGATCAGATCGGTTTCCCGGGTCATTTTCTGCAGTTGCCCGGCAATGATCTTGAGCGCCTTGTCACCTGCCCGATGGCCAAAGTTGTCATTGATCTGTTTGAATTTATCAATATCCACAACCATGATGGAAAGGGGCTGCTTATAGCGTTTCCAGCGGGCATATTCCTGCTGCAATCGCTCTTCATAGGCGTGACGATTCGGGATGCCGGTCAATGTGTCGTTGAACGCCTGCAGGTTTTGCTCGCTGGCCTTTTTACGCAGGGCTTCTGTTTCCTGCTCCACTTCGTTCAGGCGCTGAACCAGAACTTCCATTTTTTCTTCAGCAGCCTCTACCAGCTTTTGTTCCTGAAGCTGAAACTCCTCCATATGATTACGGATGGCATCTACACGTTGTTGAACCATGGACTTTAATTGGTTGAGATCAGTAGCTGATCTGGCCTGGGATTCGATATGACTGGTTTGTTCCTGTATTTCCTCTTCCAGTTTGTGGTGGCATTCGTTGATAGCCTGGTTGGTAGAGTTTGATTCTTCCAGGGCGCCGTCAATTGTTGACAGACGATTCATGAGCTGCCCAAGGAAATCTTCCAGCCCTTTTCTTTCCTGGTGTATTACGCTGCGAATATTGTGTATCAGGTTGGTGATATCCTCAATCACCTGCGGTACCTGGTGGAGCTCCGGTTCGTCCACCAGCGTTAGCTTTATGCTCTTCACCTGTTCCTCCAGTTCGGAAGGGACAGACAGATCGTCCAGCAGTTGAAGCAGCTTCTCATTGATTTTTGCTAGCACATCATGGTTTTCTGCAGGGGCTTCACCTGCTCCTTTGAACAGGGAGGAAAGCAGCCCCCGGCTTTTTGATGTGGCAGACTGATTGCCCAAGCTGCCCTGCAAGGCCTGATTCAGCAGCGGCAGGCAGGCTTCGAGATTATCTGCAATTTCGATTTTGGTTCGTGTTTCCAGTGAACGGCTAACAACAGGTTCCCACTCTTTCTGGTACTGATCCGGTAGTTGCAAGTGGCTCAGAAAATCACCTAACAGTTGTCCTATCTCTTCCGCCTGGGCCGGGCGGTTTGTGCTGGCCTGCATTAAAAAACGGTACAGTTTCTCTGAAATGCGCTTTAGATCAGGAAAGCTTGCACTACGCAAATCGTCTTGCAGGGATTCCAGTACTTCATCCAGCTGTTCATCCCAACCATTGGCAGCAAAACTCAGGCGCAAGAGAATGTCCTGAAAATATTGCTTGTCCTTCTGTGCTACTTTGTCAGTTTCAGAGCCTGCGGAAACAGGAGAAAGTTTTACAGGCTCTCTCTTGATGCTGTCTTGCTCAATGGTCTGATTCAGGTTTGACATGGGTGTCTATCGCTTTGGAAATAGTCGTCATTCTTTTGTAAGGTGTTGGTCTGACTATTTTTATCGGCGTGAATTGTAATAACTTTAGGTTTTAGACCGATGCGCTTCTGTTTGTGTGAACAAAAGCCGAAAACAGGAAGCGTTTGGAGCGAATTGACTGCAGGCTCGGGAATCTGCTGTCAGGCCTGGCCCAGCAAGCGGGAAGTGCTTGACGGGGTAGTACAACCCTGGGGATCATAATTGCAATCATTCTTGTTTTCTGCACGAAGCAGATTCAAAGCCTGCTGCAGATGCTGATGATCCAGCTTGATAATTGTGCCGTTAAGGCGGTTGCTCTCATGGCATTGAGTGGCAAGCTCCAGTAGCTGCCGCCACAGTGGAAGCAATGGGCGAGCCTCCGCTTCCTTGCGGAGAAAATCAGTTATTTCCTGAGGATGACAATTGACATCAATGCTATCAAACAGCTGGTTGCGCCTGGTTTCCAATTCCTTTAGTTCTGCAACTTTTGCATCTTTTTCTGCAATCAGCTGCAATAGCTCATCAGCATCCCGTTCGTAGGTCAATGCTGCGGTTTCACTATCAAGAATCTGCTTGAGCTCACCCATGCGGGCAAGCTCCTGATCCAGCAGTGAATACAGGCAACGATGAAAGTCGAGTTCTTCAGACGGCATAATATTTGTTGTTAATCTTTGGGCTTGAGAGCCATATCAAATTCCATCATGCGCTCCGCAATGTGTGTTGGATCAACAGAGTAGGTGCCATCCATGATGGCCTGCTTTACCTGTTCTACCCGTTTGGTATCCACCACGGGCTGATTTTCTACGGCAACGCCGATTTGTCCCAGGCGAATTGCTGTTTCAGACAGGCTGACGGTATCACTGACGGACGATTTTCCTGTAGATTGCTGGGCGCTTGCAGACTCGCTTGCTGATCCCTTGATCTGGGAGGAATCTCCGGATCTGGGAGCTTGTGCATTGCTTAGTCCATTGATATCAATAGGCATTTTAGGTGTCTCCTGGTTTTTTCATTTGCTGCTGCTAACATTAACATCGGCGGGTGAAAAAAAAACTTAAGTCAAAATTTTGGCGTTTTTTCTGATCCGCATAAAAGGCTGGATGATTGTCTGCTTCATATCCCGACTTTCACCTTGCCAGTTGCGGTTACGACGCCCTCAATGATTCTTTTTGAAGAGAGGTTCTTCACTTGAATGTGATCTCCGGCCGAAGCGTTTGCCAGCGCCTTGCCTGGCATACTCACCGTTATGCCACTGATTTTTGCTATCAGCGTAACCCGCTGCCCGCGCCTGATAACCTGGGGTGCCTCTACCATCACCGGCGTCAAAGGAAGCCCACCCGAAATATTTCGTTTCAGCTTCATTCCCTGCAAATCCCGTGGGTTAACGTAGTATCCCTGAGGCAATTTTGCAAGGTTGCGCCTGGCTACTTTGATCTGGTTTCCGCCGAGAATCGTGCCTCGGGGAAGCGCTTCTGCGGCGACCACGACCTGTTTGTATATGTTAACTGTGGCCGGGACATATAAAGTCCAGGATTTGGGGTGAGTGCAGCGCACTCCTACGCTGGTATTCCCCAAGGTTCTGCCACCGGTAGGAAGAAATGTTTCCAATGGTTCCTCGCATGCAGCCAATTTCAGGCGTGGATCCAATCTTCCCATAGTGATCTCGGCAGGCTTTTCATGGAGGTCTGTGCTGTATGTTTCCATAAACTGCCTCGCAGCTTCCAGTATGGATTCCAGGCTTTGCGCAGTAGCTCCCCCGGCCTGCGTGCTCTGCAACAGCATCAGGGACAATCCTGCCAATAGTGAAGCCAGCCTGCTACGCATGCTGATGCACTCTTGTATTGGGGTATTTATCATTCATGCCATGTTTGCTTGCAATATGTGTGCCGGATGCCGGTCGAACAATTGGCGCTGCTATATATCTTTCTTCAGAAATTATAGTAACCTATTGGTAATAAAGGGTGTTTTCTTTTCGTCACACCACACTGGATGCTGTTTTTTATGAATGCCTTGTCCTGGAAAAGCACGGGGATTTTGGCCGGAGGCGGTTTTTTGACAGCCTTTGCAAATATGGATGTATAAACAAAGTACCCGTAAATTTCCCGCAGAAGCATAGGGTTAGCAAGGGTTTCATAGGGTATCGGGCGTGAGAAACAGGTTTTTTGTTTCATCAAGACCTCCTATATGAGCTGCCGATTCCTCTGCCGGGAAGCGGCAATCTATTGCCGTTGCTGCGACTGGAAAAACACACAAATACAGTAACTCATTGATTATTAGCGGTAAATGCAAATTGGCACGATTATCGCATTATTTTCCAGCAAAATATTTAAGTTGGAGAAAAACATGCCGCTATCGTTCGATTCTGCTCTGGGTATTCATGCCAAGGCACTCGACGTGCGTGCAAAACGCACTGAATTGCTTGCATCCAACATTGCCAATTCTGATACCCCCGGTTTCAAGGCCAGGGATATAGATTTTCGGTCAGCACTCTCCAATGCGAGCAGCCAGTCAAAAACTGGGTTGCAGCAAACCAATGCCAGGCACCTGTCAGCTTCCGGGGGTTCTACGAGCTTCACTACTCTTTATCGTGTGCCCAACCACTCTTCTCTGGATGGAAATACGGTGGATGCGCAACTGGAAAAAGCTGCATTTTCTGAAAATGCCTTGCGCTATCAGGCCAGTCTGACATTTCTGGATCGAAAGTTTAAAGGGCTGGTTGGAGCCCTGAAAGGAGAATAATCGTGGGACTATATGATGTTTTCAATATTTCCGGTTCTGGCATGAGCGCACAATCGGTGCGCCTGAATACCGTGGCCAGCAACCTTGCCAATGCTGATTCGGTGAGCGCCAGCCCTGAAAAGGCATATCGCGCCCGCCAGCCGGTGTTTGCAGCGGTGCTCTCGGTGCTGAATGAGGGGAAACAATCCGCCGGGGTGCGGGTTGCTGGCATCGTTGAGAGTCAGGCGGAGATTCCCAGGGAATACCAGCCCAACCATCCCATGGCTGATCCTGATGGCTATGTATACAAGCCCAATGTGAACTCTGTAGAAGAAATGGCGAACATGATCTCCGCTTCCCGTTCTTACCAGAACAATGTGGAAGTGCTCAATACTTCCAAACAGTTGTTGCTCAAGACTTTGAATATTGGGCGCTAATAATCGAGGGCATTACGATGACAAATGAAGTCACCAACAATTCTAACGGTGTCTTTGGGGCTTCTCCCCAACTGCAGGGTACAGGTCGTTCCAGCAGTGATATGGGGCAGGAGGACTTTCTTGAACTGATGCTGGCACAGATGAAGAACCAGGATCCAACCAAGCCACTGGATCCCAATGAATTCATGAGCCAACTGGCCGAATTTTCCACTGTCAATGGTATCCAGGAACTTCAGCAATCCTTCGATTCCCTGGCGGCTGTCATGTCAACCGATCAGACTCTAAAAGCAGCGAGCATGATAGGCCATGCCGTGATGGCGCCCGGTGATACCAGTGTTCTGGAGGAAGGTGGGAATATTGTTGGACAGGCACTACTGAACGGAAGTACCGCTGATCTGAATATCAAGATTTATGATTCCCAGGGCTCATTGGTGCGCACCATCCCCATGGGCAATAACGCCCCCGGTGCCGTACCTTTCAAATGGGACGGGTTTGCGGAAGACGGCAGCCCGGCGGCGCCGGGAAACTATCGCATTGTTGCAGAGGTTGAGGTTGACGGCAGCATCCAAGAAGTTGCTACAGAGGTTCGCAGCAAGGTGGACAGTGTCAGCCTCAGTTCCTATGGGAGCATTTTGCTCAATCTAGACAATGGCACTTCCATGCCACTGGAAGCGATCCAGACCATTATGTAAGTGAAAGAACCTCTGATCAGGTCATGAGCTCATTTCCTGTGCCCAGGCCCAATCAGAGGTCCCTAAAGTTATTAACGGAGAAAAATTATGTCATTTAATACAGCATTGAGTGGTATCCGGGCCGCATCCGGTGACCTGGGCATTATCGGCAACAATATTGCCAATGCCAATACCACTGGTTTCAAAGGTTCCCGCGCCGATTTTGCAGACGTTTATGCGGCAAGCATGATGGGTGCTCCCGGCACGGCCATCGGTCAAGGTGTGCGCCTGCAAGGAGCCGCTCAACATTTTGGTCAGGGAAATATATCCTTTACTGGAAATGCGCTGGATCTGGCCGTCAATGGACGGGGATTCTTTCAACTTTCTGATGCCAGTGGCGCATCAGTTTATTCCCGTGCAGGTAATTTCCATCTTGATCGGGACGGCTATGTGGTAAACAGTGACGGGCTTTTCCTGATGGCAAGAGGAGCTGACCAGAACGGGGCAATTACCGGTGGTATTGGGCCAATGCGGATTGATACCTCCTATGCCCAGCCGAACCCGACTTCCGCCTTGAATGCCAATCTCAACTTTGATGCGCGTTCAGGAGAAACCGATAGCGCATGGGCGCTAATTGGTGGCGCACCGGATCCTGCAGGGTACAATTCCACCACCACGACTTCGGTGTATGACAGTCAGGGAAACCCGCACGATATTACTCTCTACTACAGCAAGCAGGATCCTGCCACCAATCCCAACTCCTGGACAGTGCGTACCATGATTGACGGGGTGGTTCAGGACACCACTACTGTAATCTTCAATGACGATGGCTCTTACAGCAGCCCAGCTACCATTAATTTGTCCTGGAATCCAGGTGGTGGTGCCACTCCAGGCCAGGCAATTGCCATTGATCTGTCAAAAAGCACCCAGTACGGTAGTGATTTTGCGGTTAACTCAATCTACCAGGATGGATTTTCCACGGGTCAGATTCTGGGTGTGGATATCGATCAGGAAGGCACGATTTTCGCTCGCTACACCAATGGCCAATCCCGGAGCATTGGTCAGATGGTGCTGGCAAACTTCGCCAATGAACAGGGGCTGCAACCGCTGGGCAATACTGCCTGGGCAGATACCAATGCTTCCGGCCCTCCAATCGTTGGAGCACCAGGTACCTCTGGGCTGGGGTCAATCCAGTCCGGTGCACTGGAAGAATCCAACGTGGATCTTACCGAGCAGCTGGTGAAAATGATTGTGGCACAACGTAACTTCCAGGCCAATGCACAGACTATCCAGACGGAAGATACCATCACGCAGACAATCATCAACCTGCGCTAACCGGGATAAATTACCATGGATCGCATGCTCTACATCGCTATGACCGGCGCCCGGGAAACCATGAGATCCCAGGCGGTGAACACCAATAATCTGGCCAATGCCAGCACCACCGGCTTTCGGGCGGATATGGAATCTTTTCTCAGTCTGCCGGTATATGGGCCGGGTTTTCCCGACCGGGTCTATGCTGTGGCGGATGGTGCCGGCGTGGATCTCAGCGGTGGTTCTGTCCAGAGCACGGGAAGAGAGCTGGATGTGGCAGTCAAGGGGGCAGGGTGGATTGCGGTGCAGGCCCCGGATGGGGGTGAAGCATATACCCGCGCCGGTGATCTGCGGGTGGACAGTTTCGGCATCCTCACTACCGGTGCCGGTCATCCGGTACTTGGTGAGGGTGGCCCAATTGCTGTTCCACCCAACGGCAAGCTGGATATTGGTGCCGATGGAACAATTACCGTGCAACCATTGGGTCAGGGAGTCAATGCACTGGCGACTGTGGATCGAATCAAACTCGTCAACCCCCAATCTGCCAACCTGGCAAAAGGTGAAGATGGACTGATGAGATTGCGCAACGGTGCACCAGCCGAAGCAGATGCGGTGGTGAAACTGGCTTCCGGTGCGCTGGAATCGAGCAATGTGAATGCCGTGGAGTCCATGGTGCGAATGATAGAGCTGGCCCGCCAGTTTGAAACCCAGGTGAAGATGATGAAAACGGCTGAAGAAAATGATGCCGCTGCAACGAAATTGATGAGTATGAGTTGATGCGGTTTTGCTAGTGCAAACCAAATGTTACACCTGTTGCACATCGTCAACAGGTACAGAACAGGAGAAAACCAATGAATCCGGCACTATGGATTGCAAAAACAGGCCTGGAAGCGCAGCAGACGCGCATGGCCACCATTTCCAACAATCTGGCAAATGCCAGCACCAACGGCTTCAAGCGCTCCAGGGCGGTATTTTCTGATTTGCTCTATCAGAACCTGGCACAGGTCGGCGCACAGTCCTCACAAGATACGCAGCTGCCTTCCGGGCTGAATCTGGGTACGGGTGTGCGCACTGTGGCGACAGAAAAAATCTTTACCCAGGGGAACATCGTGCAAACCGGCAATGCGCTGGATGTGGCTATCAAGGGGCGGGGCTTTGTACAAATCCTCATGCCTGACGGTTCTCAGGCATACAGCAGGGATGGCACCATGCAAATGGACTCGCAAGGCCAGCTGGTCACTTCCATGGGCTACCCTGTGCAGCCTGGTATCAGTATTCCGGCAGATGCCCAAAGCATCACTATTGGTTCTGACGGTACGGTATCGGTCGTCACGGCCGGTTCTTCTGCGCCCACGCAGGTGGGCAATGTCCAGTTGGCGGACTTTATCAATCCGGCAGGGCTGCAGGCCATTGGTGACAATCTGTTTCTTGAGTCGGGTTCCAGTGGTGCCCCCCAGGTTGGCACTCCGGGATTGAACGGTCTGGGCACCTTGATTCAAGGCTCGCTGGAAAGTTCCAATGTTAATACAGTGGAAGAGCTGGTGAACATGATTGAAACCCAGCGTGCCTATGAGATGAACTCCAAGGCCATTTCTACAGCAGATCAAATGCTGCAATACGTGAACAACAACCTGTAGGAGACAGGAGTATGAGCAATCGACAACTGCGTAGATTGCCCTTGGTCGGTGTGGCATTGGGGCTATTGTTTCTGAGTGGCTGCTCGATGCCGAAAAAGGGAGATACCAAATTCGTCGCCACACCGCCAGTCCTTGTCGCCCCGGCGCCAACTTCCAGCGGCGCAATTTACCAGGCAGATACGGCTTTGAGATTGTTCGAAGACCTGAAAGCACGGAAGGTGGGCGATATTCTCACCGTCGTTCTGAATGAACGCACCAATGCCGAGAAGAAAGCAGATACCTCAATGGACAAAGCTTCGGAATCCAGTATCGGGATTCCGAAAATATTTGGACAGACAGTGCCCGAACTGGAAAACAGTGTGAGTGGCGGTCACAAATTTGCGGCGGAAGGCGACAGCAAACAGAGCAATAAACTGGAAGGAAGCATTACCGTCACTGTGGCCCAGGTTCTGAGTAATGGCAACCTGGTGATACAGGGAGAGAAATGGATCACCATAAATCATGGAGAGGAGTTTATTCGTATTCGGGGCATTGTACGTCCCTTGGATATTGGGCCGGATAACAGCATTTCTTCCACCAAGGTGGCGGACGCCCAAATTCTATATAGCGGTCGCGGTTCCCTGGCCCGGGCCAACAAGCCCGGCTGGCTAACCGAATTTTTCTTCAGTCCGCTGATGCCGTTTTGATGCGGTAATTGAAAGGTAAGTAATATGAAAGCAATTTCCATGGCTGTTGTCGTTTTGCTGGGATTTATCGCTGTTCCCGTGCAGGCAGAGAGAATAAAAGACCTGGCTTCTGTTGCTGGTGTGCGTGAAAACCAGCTGGTGGGTTATGGTTTGGTGGTGGGTCTGGATGGTACTGGCGACAAGACCAGCCAAACCCAGTTTACGGCACAAAGCCTCAAAAGCATGTTGGCCCAGCTCGGTGTAGTGGTGCCGCCTGGAGTCAATCCCAAACCCAAGAATGTGGCTGCTGTAATGATCAGTACAAGCCTGCCACCCTTTGCCAAGCCCGGGCAAATGATTGATGTGACAGTCTCTTCCTTGGGTAACGCCAAAAGCCTGCGCGGCGGCACCTTGCTGATGGCTCCGTTGAAAGGTGCAGACGGTAGGGTCTATGCCATTGCCCAGGGAAACCTGATTGTGGGTGGGTTGGGTGTGGAAGGCAAGGATGGTTCAAAGGTGACGGTAAATATCCCCAGCGTGGGACGTATTCCCAATGGTGCGTCTGTGGAACGGGCGGTAGCCAGCCCTTTCGCCAGCGCCAACAAGCTGGTACTGAATCTGCACAATGCCGATTTCACCACGGCTCACCGGGTAGTGAAGGCAATTAACCAGATGATAGGCCAGGGCACGGCCAAGGCGCTGGATGGAGGCTCTATTGAAGTGCGGGCGCCAGTGGATCCTTCCCAGAAAGTCGGTTTTCTCTCCATTCTGGAGAATATCACCCTTGAACCTGGTGAAGCGCCGGCACGGGTGGTGATCAATTCACGCACGGGAACTGTCGTTATCGGCAGTCATGTGCGGGTAACGCCAGCAGCGGTGGCCCATGGCAGTCTGATGGTTACGATTTCCGAGCAGACTGCTGTCAGCCAACCATCACCTTTCTCCCGAGGGGGAAACACGGAAGTGGTTCCGCAATCCAGCGTGCAGGTTACCCAGGAAGATGCGCGCATGTTCTTGTTCAAGCCCGGAGTAAAGCTGAATGACATTGTGCAGGCGGTAAACCAGGTTGGCGCTGCGCCGGGTGACCTGGTAGCCATCCTGGAAGCACTGAAAGAAGCGGGAGCGTTGCGCGCGGAGCTGATCGTTATCTGATCTGAACAAACCATGAACAGTCAATTGAGCAAGGCAGGCATTTATACCGATTTCAACGGATTAACGGAACTGAAAGCCAGTGCCCGCAAGCAGTCACCCGAAGCCCGCAAGGAAGTCGCCCGCCAGTTTGAAGCCATGTTTATTCAGATTATGCTCAAATCCATGCGTGATGCCGGCAGCCTGGGAGAAGGGGGCGGGGAGAGTGATCAAACCCGTTTCTACCAGCAAATGTTTGACCAGCAAATTGCCCTGGATCTGGCGAATAACAAGGGAATTGGGCTCGCAAAGGTGTTTGAACAGCAGCTGGGGGGGGAGCAACAGGTTGTTTCTGATGGTGATCTTTCCCTGTCTGGCCGTAAATCCTTCCATGTGCAGCAAGCTGTTGCTGCTCCGGTGGCAGAAACTGCTGCCGCCCCGGCTGAAGCCAGGCAAGAATGGTCGCCTGGAAGCCCGGAGGAGTTTATCCGGGATCTCTGGCCAGCCGCACAACAAATGGCGGACAAGCTGGGGGTCACGCCTGAAGTTCTTATTGCCCAAGCGGCGTTGGAAACCGGCTGGGGCAGGAAAATGCCGGATGGCGCGCAGGGAAGCAGCATGAATTTGTTCGGCATAAAGGCCGATTCCCGCTGGAAAGGGCAAAGCGTTCAGGTTTCCACCCTGGAATACCGGGAGCATGTTGCAGTACGCGAACAGGCCAGCTTTCGTGCTTACGATTCCACGGAAAAAAGCATGGAGGACTATGTAGCCTTTCTGCAGGACAATCCCCGATATGAAACCGCCCTGAAACATGCAGCCGATCCCCAACGATTTCTGAAAGAGCTGCAGGAAGCAGGCTACGCCACGGACCCCCGGTATGCGGAGAAAATTCAGGGGATCATGACCAGTGATCGTTTCGCCGGGGTTGTAGATCAGCTGAAGGAAGGGTAATGGAAAATTTTTCCTCAAGTTTAACTATCGGTTGCCGATAGCCTTGTCAGGGAGATTAGCGATGACTCCCCCTGATGGCAAAGCCTGGCGACCGGAGGCCGGCAAATGAGAAAACCTATAATCTGTTTGAAGAACCCGATAGTGCTTGCAGTGCAAGACCTTATTGCCCTCGTATGCAATGCACATCCATGCCATCGTTTTTTGTCGGCAATACCTGTACAGACAGGTTTTGCTGGAAACATCCGGAGATAGCCCATGACCACTGGAAATATGCTGGGAATCGGCACATCAGCACTGCGGGCTTTCCAGCGAGCCCTGAATACCACAGGCCACAATATTGCCAATGCAAATACGCCCGGTTATAGCCGTCAGCGTGTGGATTTGTCATCTGCCACGCCGCAATACGCCGGCTATGGTTACATTGGCACCGGGGTGCGCACTGATGCAGTACAGCGCTTCTACGATGGCTTTGTTGAAAACCAGGTGAGAAACTACACTGCTTCAACTACCGAATTTCAGACATTCCACAACTACTCTGCCCAGATCGACAACGTACTGGCAGATCCTGATGCCGGCCTGAGCACCGCCATGCAGCGTTTCAACAGCGCAGTACAGGACCTTTCCAATGACCCGGTGTCGACAGCCGCCCGCCAGGCCATGATCAGTGAAGGGCAGGGGCTGGTGGATCGTTTCCATTCCCTGGGTGGCTGGCTGGATGACATGAATACCCAGGTCAACAATGATCTGAATGCCAGCGTTACCGAAATCAACCGCATCAGCACCGCTATCGCCGACCTGAACAAGGAGATTGTGCGCGCCAGCGGCGTTGCCGGTGAGCAGCCTCCAAATGATCTGCTGGATCAGCGTGACAATCTTGTGCGTGATCTGTCGGAGCATGTCTCTCTTAGCACCTTGACCCAGGATGACGGGTCTGTAAACGTGATGATCGGAAGCGGACAGGCGCTGGTGGTTGGCAGCAATGCAACAGCGTTGACCACCTACCGTGGCGCGGGTGTACATGCCCCGTTGCAGGTTGCACTGGATGCCGGAAGCAACAGCCAGGTGCCAATCACCGATCAACTGTCTGGTGGTAAGATCGGCGGTTTGCTCGGGTTTCGTGACAGGGTGCTTGAGCCAGCTGCAAATGAGCTTGGGCGTGCGGCGATTGGCATGGCTGAGTATTTCAACGCCCAGCACCAACGCGGTGTAGATCTCAACGGGCAGTTAGGCCAGGAATTTTTCTCCTTCCCCGATCCTCAATGGGACAGCTATCCCGGGGTCAGTAGCAGTTTGTCTGTTGCCTGGGATGATGTGGGGCAAGCTACTGGTGCGAACTATAAATTGCAATATGATGGTGCGGCATGGTCCATCAGCCGTACCGATACGGGTGAACAGCTTGCCATGACAGGCACGGGATCTTCCGCAGATCCATTTGTTGTCGATGGCATACGTATTAGCGTAGATGCAGCGGCTGTCAGTGGCGATACCTTTCTCATTCAGCCTACGCGCAATGGGGCGCAATCGCTGCAAATGCTGGTGAATGACCCATCCCGGATTGCTGCCGCTTCGCCAGTTTTGACAAATGCGGCGATCACAAATGCCGGATCAGGAACAATCAGCGCCGGCCAGGTAACAGACGTCAACAACCCCGCTTTCCAAAGTGCACCGGGAAGCCTTTCACCACCGGTAATGATTCGTTTTACCAGCGCGACCACCTATGAGGTATACGACAACAGTAATCCGGCTTCCCCGGCCTTGCTGGAGTCCGTCAGTGGTTATGACCCGACAACTGGTGGTGAAGTGTTTCCAACTCCCGGCGGCCTTGACTATGGTTACCAGGTGCGTCTTGCTGGCAGCCCGGCTGCTGGTGATGAGTTTACTGTGGGGTACAACAGCAATGGAGATGGAGACAATCGCAATGCCCTGGCATTGGGCGAGGTGCTGACCGGTAGAGTTATGGGAAATGGCACACAAAGCCTGTCCGATGTCTATCGTGCCATGGTATCTGAAGTGGGCACCACCACTCGTCAGGCTGAACTTGCCAGTGGTGCACATCAACAGCTCTTGGAGCGCGCACTCAATGCCCGGGATGCCATATCCGGGGTCAACTTGGATGAAGAGGCAGCGAATCTGATTAAATATCAGCAATCCTATCAGGCTGCAGCCCAGGTGATTGCAACCGCAAACGAAATGTTTGACACACTGTTAGGTGCAGTAAGGAGATAAATCATGCGTATTTCAACCGGCCAATGGTACCGGCAAGGGGTGAGCGCCATGCTCAACAGTCAGGCTGCTCTTTCCAAGACCCAGCTGCAACTTGCCACCGGGCAGCGCATGCTTGCGCCGAGTGATGATCCCGCGGCGGCTACAAAAGTGCTGGAACTGGATCAACTGTTATCCTCTGTCAGTCAGTACCAGCGCAATAGTGATGCTGCAGAAGCACGGTTGATGCGAGAGGAAAATGTACTTGAAGGTGCGGGTGATACCCTGCAGAGGGTGCGTGAACTGGCAGTGCGTGCAAGCAATGGCTCCCTCAGTGCCGGTGACAGACAGGCAATTGCTGCGGAAGTGCGTGAGCATCTTGACGGCCTGATGGGGCTGGCCAATGCAACCGACACCAATGGTGAATATATTTTTGGCGGCTATCGCACAGATGTTCCTGCCTTTACAGATGATGGCGCGGGAAATTTCACTTACCAGGGCGACCAGGGACAAAAATTGTTGCAAATTGGCAGTGCACGCCATGTCACCACTGGTGATCCTGGAGACAGCATCTTCATGGGAATTGATGATGGCAGCGGAGGAACCAGCGATGTCTTCAGCATTGTTAACGATTTCATCACTGACCTGGATAGTAATAACCCCTCTGGTGCAACCTTGACGGCTCTGGACAACGCCATGGATCAGATTCAGACAGTGCGCACCAAAATCGGTGGGCGCATGAATGCTATCGAGAATCAGCGTGGCATCAACGACTCTTTTGCCCTGGTCATGGAGCAAAACCGTTCCATTCTTGAGGATCTGGACTATGGTGAAGCAGTCAGCCAGCTACAGCAGCAGCAGCTTATTCTGCAGGCGTCCCAGCAGAGCTTCATGAAAGTGGAAGGCTTGTCTCTCTTCAACTACCTGTAAATTCTTTACCACCCAGTAACATACATGCTCACTCCACCCTGCCTACAACCGGGTAAGGGTGGGCCGGTATTTCCTTCCGGATTTTTTCCTGGCACAAACTAGAATTCGCCCGCCCGCCTGGGAAACAGCGTCAAGTGAAAAAAGTATCTGGCCAGTCGCCAATTCAAAAATATTTATATTGAACCTCTGCTCGCCTCACTCAAAGCCTTGAAGAAGTAGAGGCCCTGCGTACTGCAAAAGTGGTTTCAGAATCATATACAAAAAGAGTTTAAGCAAAATACCAAGAAACTATTTTGTTATTTCCAGAAAGCTGTGAACATAACAATTCAAATTCATGCGCATAGTCAAAGCCACGCGCCTTTTTGTACACTCGCAATCGCTTGATTATTGCACAAAACCACGCTACGCTCTGCCTGCCGGCGATTTGAGGCATTAGCCTACTTAGAGATTCCCATGGATTTACTCCTCATTCTTGGTTTGATGCTTTCACTATTTGGTGCATTCGCATTTTTTTTCATTTTTAAGAAAAAGGAAGTCAATTCTTTAAAATACTATCATCTTATTTCCAGATGGATTCTTGGGCTTTTTGTTTTTATATTGGCATATATAGGAACAGACTTATGGTCTGAACAATTAGGTCTAACTCCTCTTAGTTGGAGTGCTTTTTTTATGTCATTTGTTGCCACTACTGTCCTTTTTGTTTCTTGGCCGTTGCTTCAATACGTACAGCAGATTTTTGGAGGTATTTCCACTGAACAGTCTAAGGCATTTGCGCGCATCACAAATACACCACTTAATTACAGGGTGTTTTTGGTTGTCACAGCGGCTGTAACAGAAGAAGTACTTTATCGTGGATATGCGATAGGTGTTGGACAGCATATTTTAGGTAATATCTGGATAGCATCAATTGTTTCAATAGTAGCGTTCACATTAGCTCACATACACTGGGGACTTAGCCACCTCTTGACAGTATTTTGGGCTGCATTAGTATTTAGCTGCTTATTTATTTATACACAGAGCCTATGGGCTTGTATCTTTGCTCATATATGTATTGACGTAGTTGGTTTTATACTGGTGCCTGCTATTAAAGCTCATAAAAGTAAAAGGGTAAGTAGTAAAATTAAGGCAGGCTAAAATCACTTTATCGGAACGCAATTCCGCTGGCACTCCATTGCCCGTATTGGGTGGGTTGTAGCACCTGAGGAAATTCTCAACAAGCTGTTGATTGCTAAACAAGCTTCAGATTTGCATACATGTCATTTTACCCAGTATATTATTTATCAATACTTGCAAAAGAATGATATTCAATCACACACTAAAAAAGTTTCAAAAAAATATGGTGAACAATGTGAAAGCATGTTGGAAAACATAGAAAAGTATTTCCCATCTAATATTTCATCGACTCGGCCATAAGGAGGAATGTTTCTATGGATAACTCTTCCTTCTAATGCCTCATCAATGGAGCTGTTTGACTTGGCAGTAAAAGAAAAAGTTGTATTTGTCCCGGGGAGTCCGTTCTATATAAATGACAACGAAGAAAATGCCTTCAGGCTGAATTTTTCTTTTACAGATAAGCAAACCACAGAAACAGGAATTAAAAGGTTAGGGGTTGCAGCAAGAGCGGGCATAACACACACCCTGAGGCAGTCCGTCAAGAAAAATCTGTTATTTAGCCAGTTCTTCCACGGGTGGTGATCCTTTCGCCTTTAAGGCTATCAGATACTTGGCTTCATCGTAGGGTTTGCAATTCTGCCAGCAGCGCCACTGGAGAACACCAAATCAAGTATTCTTCGGTATTCATCCGCCAGCCGCACTAGCGGGTTGAATCCGCCCATCCTGTACGCTGCACGAGGACGTGCGGCTACTTTCCATAAATATAAGTCATTGAAAATGGAGGAAAGATAAAGTCGCATTTTTGTCTTTCCGAGTTGAAAAAACCCATGGAAGGTTTTTTTCAATATCCTGTTCGAGGTGCCCTTAAGTTTTTCCGGCACTGGCCGATGGCATATGTGGAAGCGGAAATTGTCTGCACGCGAAAGACATGTCCGCTAAAGACAAATGATGCAGCCATATTCAATTCGGCTGTGCAGCGTAGGAGACCAAAACCATGGCAATGGTAATCAACACCAATGTGATGTCGCTGAACGCCCAGCGCAATGTAAACAAAACCAACGGCCAGCTGGCTACCTCCATGCAGCGCCTATCATCCGGTTTGCGTGTCAACAGCGCCAAGGATGATGCTGCAGGCCTCTATACGATCAACCGCATGACTTCCGATATCCGGGGCCTGAACCAGGCATCACGCAATGCTGCCGACGGCATATCCCTGTCGCAAACTGCAGAAGCCGCTCTGGGGCAGATCGGTGACAACTTGCAGCGCATCCGTGAGCTGGCGGTGCAGTCTGCCAACGGCACGGTAGAAGACCGTACCGGCATGCAGGCGGAAGTGGATCAGTTGAATGCTGAAATTACCCGTATCGCAGACAATGTAGCGTTCAATGGCGTGGCCCTGCTGGATGGCAGTACGGCAAGCCTTACCTTCCAGGTGGGACAGGACAATGGGGAAACCATCGCTATAAACCTGACCGACATGACTACTCTCCAGGGTTACGATACTGGTGGTGGTGGCGCAACGGATGGCTTCGACATCAGTACCCAGGCTGCTGCCCAGAATGTCCTCGACAGCACCCATGCGAGCAGTGTAGATGCGGATATCGATGCCGTGTCCAGCGCCCGCGCCACCTTTGGTGCGGTACAAAATCGCTTTGAATCCGTAATCAGCAGTATCCAGAGCTATTCAGAAAACCTGTCTGCTTCCCGTAGCCGTATTCAGGATGCTGATTTTGCAGCAGAAACTGCAAATCTGACCAAAGTGCAGATCCTGCAGCAGGCAGGCACCGCCATGCTGGCCCAGGCCAATGCAGCACCACAGAACGTGCTTTCCCTGTTGCGTTAAACCATATCCCTTCCTTTGGCGGAGGCTCCCTTGTGGCGTCTCCGCTTTTTTTGTGCCTGACAGGTGTGTAAATTGCCATCGAAAAACCCCTTTGGGTTTCCGCCCGATCCTCCTCAAACCATAGCTACAGCTGTGCTTTTCGGACGATCGAGTAAACCACTTTGCCAGATCAACGGGAACTCCCGAATCCCGCTGAGAAATGTGGGCTAAAGTTCTGGTATCTGCGGGCGATAGGAAAGATGGAAGCGGTAATTGTCTATTTTTAAAGACATGTCCGCTAATGACAAACAGCGCATTTTGAAACAACCAGAATGCGCAGCACAGGAGATCGAACCATGGCAATGGTAATCAACACCAACGTTATGTCGCTGAACGCCCAGCGCAATGTAAACAAGACCAATGGCCAGCTGGCCACTTCCATGCAGCGCCTGTCATCCGGTTTGCGCGTCAACAGCGCCAAGGATGATGCTGCAGGCCTTTATACGATCAACCGCATGACTTCCGACATCCGGGGGCTGAATCAGGCATCACGCAATGCTGCTGACGGCATATCCCTGGCACAGACAGCGGAAGCTGCGCTGGGGCAGATCGGTGACAATCTGCAGCGCATTCGTGAGCTGGCGGTGCAATCTGCCAACGGCACGGTAGAGGACCGTACCGGCATGCAGGCGGAGGTGGATCAGCTAACCGCAGAAATCACCCGCGTTGTTGACTCCGCCAAATTCAATGGGGTAGGCCTGCTCGATGCTGCAACGGCAACCACATTCCAGGTGGGGCAGGACAGCGGTGAAACCATCAGTGTCAGTTCACAGGATATGACTGCTCTGACATCTTATACCGCTATTGATATAAGCACCCAGGCCAACGCACAGACTGCGCTGGGTACGCTGGATACGGATATCGACACGGTATCCGGAGCCAGAGCCACCTATGGTGCAGTACAGAACCGTTTTGAATCCGTAATTGGTAGTATCCAGAGCTATGCGGAAAACCTGTCTGCTTCCCGCAGCCGTATCCAGGATGCGGATTTTGCAGCAGAAACTGCAAATCTGACCAAGGTGCAGATCCTGCAGCAGGCTGGCACAGCAATGCTGGCACAAGCCAACGCCGCTCCGCAAAACGTACTTTCCCTATTGCGTTAATCGCATACTCCCCTTGGCGGAGATCCCACCGGGGTCTCCGCTTTTTTTATGCCATTAACAGGCTGTTAAAAAAGCGCCAGCGGTTCTCTGAAATGACCATCAGAACAAAAAACCTAAAGTTTTGCCGAATCTGGTCGATGAGAAAGATGGAAGCGGTAGTTATCTCAACAAAAAGATATGTCCGCTAAAGACAAACTACATAGCCTGCTCTTGTCGGCTTGTGTATTTAGGAGATCAAATCATGGCAATGGTAATCAACACCAACGTTATGTCGCTGAACGCCCAGCGCAATGTAAACAAGACCAATGGCCAGCTGGCCACCTCCATGCAGCGCCTGTCATCCGGCTTGCGCGTTAACAGCGCCAAGGATGATGCTGCAGGCCTGTATACGATTAACCGCATGACTTCCGATATCCAGGGCCTGAATCAGGCCTCACGCAACGCTGCAGATGGTATTTCCCTGGCGCAGACAGCGGAAGCAGCACTGGGGCAGATCGGTGACAATCTACAGCGCATCCGTGAGTTGGCGGTGCAATCTGCGAACGGCACGGTAGAGGATCGCACCGGCATGCAGGCCGAGGTGGATCAACTGACGGCGGAAATCCACCGGGTTGTAGGTAGTGCAAAATTTAATGGTGTGTCTCTGTTGGATGGCACCTCCGGTGCAATCACCTTCCAGGTGGGCCAGGACAATGGCGAGACCATCTCTGTCGCCCAGGGTGACATGACCGGTATCAATTCCTATGGCGCTGCAGCAGGCACCGTGGATATCAGCTCCCAGGCAGCCGCCCAGGCAGTGCTTGCAGCCGGTGCCACCGGCATTGATGCAGATATTGATGATGTATCCGGCGCTCGCGCCACCTATGGTGCAGTGCAAAATCGTTTTGAATCTGTAATCAGCAGCATTCAGAGCTATTCAGAAAACCTGTCTGCTTCCCGTAGCCGTATTCAGGATGCTGATTTTGCAGCCGAGACAGCCAATCTGACCAAAGTACAAATACTGCAGCAAGCCGGTACCGCCATGTTGGCTCAGGCCAATGCAGCACCGCAGAATGTGCTTTCGCTGTTGCGGTAATCCCAGGTGAACCACAGTGTCCGGCTGCATCGTGCAGCCGGACATCACCCAGGAACATACGGACAAGATAATGGCCAGTGAAATAGAATCCAATGTGATACCACTGATACGAGCAACTGCTCCACGCCAGTCACAGCCTGTGCCGACCCTTGGTGGAATACAAAAAGGCGAGGAATTGCCACACACCGGAAAATCCTTGCCACCAGAGAAGGAAGAAAAGGCGACTCCGGAAAAGGTATCCGAAGCGGTAGGAAAGCTGAATGAATATGTCCAGGCTATCAGACGTGAACTGAAATTCAGTATCGACGAAAAGAGTGGCCGTACCGTGATTACGGTACTTGACTCCGAGACTAAGGAGATTATTCGTCAAATACCCCCGGAAGAAGTTATTTCCCTGTCCCAAAATCTGGGAACAAAAGATAGCGTGATCCTTACGGCAGAAACCTGAGTTGGCATTGAACTTGCTAATATTTACCTTAGTACTTACGTTTTACCGTGTAACCAGCAAATAGCGAGGCTATGATGATAACAGCACCGGGAGTTGGATCAGGGCTGGATGTGCGATCTATCGTCAACGATTTGATGGCCCTGGAGCGGCGGCCAATTGAGGCACTACAGCGGCGCCAGAATCAATATGAGGCACAGCTCAGCGCCTATGGCCAACTGAAAAGCACCTTGTCCGGATTCCAGGACGCGATGAAAGGACTCAGCTCGACAGATGCCTTCAAGGTCTTTTCTGCTTCCACCAGCAATGAAGATGCCCTGCAGGTTTCCGCCGCCAGCACCGCCCCTCTGGGCAGCTATAATGTCCGGGTGGAGCGCCTGGCCGGATACCACAAGGTCGGCTCGAGTGAATTTGCCGATACCGCCACCTTTGGCGGAGCAGCAGGGGACAGTATTGCGATTCAGGTCGGAACAGATCCGGCCAATACCATCAGTATTGACTTGAGTGCAGCCAAAACCCTGGAAGAAATCCGTGATTTCATCAATGATGATGTCAACAACCCCGGGGTCAGCGCCACGGTCGTCAACGGCAATGGCGGCAACCAGAAGCTGATTCTGACTTCAGAGGACAGTGGCACAGCTTCTGCCATGACGATCTCTTATGGTGGCAGCCTGACTGCAGCCAGCTTTGGCTTGCAGACATTAAATGATATCGGGGGGGATCTGGCACTGCTGGATGCCGAAATCAGCGTTGATGGCTATAGCGTAACCCGTGCCAGCAACACAATCTCCGATGTGATTCAGGGTGTCACCCTGGATTTACACCAGGCACAGCCGGGGGTTGATATTCAGGTGAAAATTGATCGGGATCTGGATGCAGCCAAAGAGTCGGTGCAGGCATTTGCCGACGCCTATAACGACTTGCGCAGCTCCATCAAGAGCCTGCGCAGCGGCCAGCTGGAAGCTGACAGCACCTTGCTCAGCATTGAACGCGGATTGCTCAATATCATGAACAATCCTGGCGGCGGCGGTGTATACAACCATCTGTCCGAAATTGGCCTGAGCATCCAGAAAGACGGCAATATGAGTGTGAAAACCACACAACTGGAATCTGCCCTCAATACTGATTTTTCAGCGGTAGCTGACCTCTTTGCAAATACCCAGGATGGATATGCAACCCGGTTTGAATCCCTGACCGGAACCTGGCTGGAGACCGGAGGCCTCATTGACTCCCGGACTGATGGCCTGGGTTCCCGCATCGAGGATCTGGAAGACAGGCAGACTGCAATGGATCGACGCATGGAGCAGGTCGAAGCGCGCTATTTAAGACAGTTTTCTGCTTTGGATTCTCTGGTTGCGCAATTGCAGGGAACCAGTGATTTCCTTACTTCCCAGCTGGCATCATTGCCAGGCTCAGGGTAAACATAACAAACTGAACATATGCTCATGACTGTAACCCGGCAACAGCAACCGGGCCAGTCGCAGATAACCCGGAGGAGCCATGAGCCATCCCGCAACACACAATGCAGCAAATCACTACAGCCAGGTTGATACCTATACCGGCGTCAACGAAGCAGATTCCCATCGTCTGGTTCTGATGCTGCTCAATGGTGCCCTGAGCAATATCGCAGTCGCAAAGGGCAGCATCGAAAGGCAGGATGTTTCTGCAAAAGGTGAGGCGATTGGCCAGGCCATATCCATTGTCAATGGCTTGCGCACCAGCCTGGATCTGGGCGCTGGTGGCGAACTGGCGGTGAATCTCGATAATCTCTATGACTATATGGAGCGGCAGCTCCTGGAAGCAAATATTCACAGTGACCCAAAAATGCTGGAGGAGATATCCGGCCTGCTGCACGAAATCAAGGAAGGGTGGGCGGCGATTCCAGTGGAAGCTCGTGCCGGGGCTGGCAGTGCACAACCGGGAGCCGCTGGTGCCCCCTGATTTTCAGCCAGCCGAAGCAAAAGTCTCGCAGGTTTCCGGTATGCTGCCGGGACGGCTCGGGGCGCTGCATGTCTTGCTCGATTACAGCCTGGAGATGTTGCAGCAGGCAAAAAGTGAAGAGTGGCCGGATGTCATTCAAACCGGAGCACAGCGGGAGCGGTTGATTACAGATTTTTTTGCGACGGCCGTGGCGCCGGCAGAGGCAGATGAAGTTGCACTCGTGCTAAAAAAGATGCTACGGCTAAATCAGGAAATTGAGATGTTGGCGGTAAACAGCCGTGGTGGCGTGAGTGAGAGCATTGGCTCCATCCAGCAAGGGCGGCGAGCAATACTGGCCTATGCAGAAAATGCAGGGGAAGCAGCCGGGGCAGGTGGCCGGGAATAAACTGCGCACCCCGCCTTGTCCTGGCACTTTTGGGGGACGCCAAAAGAGCCTTTAATTCCAACCTGGTCAGTAATTGCTCCAGATCCCATCTTCCAGACCATTTTCCCGTGTCCAGATCAGCTGTCCAATGGCCTCAAATTTGGCCACAGACATGGCGCCTCGCTTGCTGCGTTTACCGCTGGATTGAGACAGGGTCGCCAGTATTTCTTCCCGGTCTGCCTCATAGATCTTATAAGGTTCAAACTCGCCATCCAGAAGTACCAGTGCCACATGGGTCCAGTCGCCATTGGGGTTGAGTTGGCCAATGCGGTAACCTGCCTTTCCTTCATCCAGAATAACCCGGCCCTTGATCTGGTAGCGTCGGCCCTTGCGATCATCCTTTCCCGTTGCATCCACGCCGGGAGCCCTGGGTTCCAGTAACTCCAGATCCAGTTGCCGGGCGGCATCAAAGCGGGCAATCTCCCCTGTAACCGGCAGCATCTGCCCCGTGGTGCGGCGAAACTCGGTAGCAAGCCGCCGGGTTTCCGAGATTAGTTTTTCCAGTGCGTAAACTGACACGATGGCATCCTGTTGTAAAACATGTGGAAGGTTTTCCTTTCAGCAGAGGAATATCCCTTATCTTTGCACTACCAGGCAAGAAAAACTTCATTTTCCTTGTTGGTTTCAGCCTCGACGATTCCTTGGCACAGTCCATGATATCGCCCTAATAATCGGTGTCAATTCCTTGTCGCCGCAGGAATATAGCATGTAACACACTGAAATACATAAGGTAATAAATTGGGCATGGAACTTGCTTTTTGTTACACGCATATATCGTCAAACAACCTGGATACACTAAATGCCTGTGACAAATTCGCCAACTGCGCAGCAACTTGAGAATGCCTTCGAGGCTTTCAATCAGGTTGGCTCACAATTGGCCAGCTCCTATGGTGATTTGCAACAGCGAATGATCACCCTGACTGAAGAGCTGTCCCAGGCCCGGACAGAGAAAATCCGGCAGCTGGTGGAAAAAGAACGGCTCGCGGCACGGCTGGAAAAACTGCTCCAGGCACTGCCTGGCGGCGTATTGGTGCTCGATGAACAGGGCATGATTCTGGAAGCCAATCCCGGGGCGCATCAACTGCTTGGTGAGCGCCTGCTTCAGCGCTCCTGGGATGAGGTTGCCGCTTCCGTGTTTGTTTCCGGCAGCCGGGAACTGCAGCTGCGGGATGGCCGCTGGGTAAGTCTCTCAACCAGCTCCCTGGATGGTGATGAAGGAAAAATCTTGCTGCTTACTGACGTGAGCGAAGCCCGCCGCCTTCAGGAGCTTTTGAACCAGCATCGGCGCCTTACGGTTTTGGGTGAAATGGCCGCCGGCCTGGCGCACCAGATTCGCACCCCCCTGGCCTCGGTGATGCTGTATCTCTCTCAACTGGACAACACCACACTGGATGGCGTAAAGCGCCAGCAGTTCATCGCCAAAACACGGGAGCGATTGCTCCATATGGAGCAGATGATCAACAACATGCTGGCCTATGCCAGAGGAGAGTCAAGGGAGCACAAACACTTTCTGTTGGCATCGGTCATCGATTCCATGCTGCAGGTGGTGGAGGATAACCTGCAAGCAGCAGGAGGCCATTTGCAGGTCATTAACCAGGCGCCTGAAATTCTGATCAGGGGGAACCCTGATGCGCTGTTGGGCGCCCTGACCAACCTGGCCATGAATGCCATCCAGGCATGTGAGAAAAAGCCGGAATTGTTGCTGAAAGTGGAGCAGGCAGGACAGGGAAGTACAGTTATTTCCCTGCAGGACAACGGTGCAGGTATCAGCAACTCACTACAGAAAAAAATATTTGAGCCGTTTTTTACCACTCGCACCAGTGGCACGGGCCTGGGACTGGCGGTGGTAAAAGCCGTGGTACAGAGGCACGGAGGAGAGTTGAGCATGCAATCTTCACCGGGCAAGGGAACCACAGTCAGAATCAGTTTGCCGGCAGCAAATGGAAACCATGCCCTCCCTGCACATATGAATCTGCATCCAGGCAACCCGGTACACATCAATGACAGTTGCCATGCTGAAGGAAAAGAGGTGAACAAATGAAACAGAAAGCAATCTTGATCGTTGAAGATGACGGCCCTTTGAGGGACGCTTTACATGACACACTCAGCATTGCCGGGCATCAGGTACTGTCCGCAAGCGATGGAGAAAAGGCGCTGCAGAAACTGCAGAAGCATTCGGAAATCAGCCTGGTTATTACAGATGTGCAGATGCAACCCATGGATGGCTATACCTTGTTGAGCACCCTGAAAGTAAAGTATCCCGAGTTGCCCGTGGTATTGATGACCGCCTATGGCACTATTGACAAAGCAGTAGGCGCCATGCGCGACGGTGCAGTGGATTTTCTGGTCAAACCTTTTGAAGCCGATGTATTGCTGAAAATGGCCGAGCGCTTCCTGGTTCCGGTGGAAGAGCAGGGCGATGGTGATATGGTGGCCGCTGATCCGGTGAGCAAAGAGCTGGCGCGCCTGGCGCAACGGGTGGCCAGTGCCGGTGCAACGGTAATGATTGCCGGGGAATCAGGCGTCGGTAAGGAAGTGCTGGCGCGCTATATCCACAATCATTCCGATCGTGCCAAAAAACCGTTTATCGCCATCAACTGTGCTGCCATTCCCGAGAACATGCTTGAAGCCGTGCTGTTCGGCTATGAGAAAGGCGCGTTTACCGGCGCCCACCAGGCGCGACCGGGAAAATTCGAGCAGGCCCAGGGAGGCACCCTGCTGCTGGATGAAATCACTGAAATGGATATTGGGCTGCAGTCAAAACTGTTGCGGGTACTGCAGGAGCGAGAAGTGGAACGCCTGGGTGGGCGCCGCATGATTGATCTGGATGTGCGGGTGCTGGCTACCAGCAACCGTGATTTGCGTCAGGCTGTGAGTGAAGGGGCGTTTCGTGAGGATCTCTACTACCGTCTGAATGTTTTCCCCCTGGAACTGCCCCCGCTGCGCAACAGGCGGGAAGATATTTTGCCGCTGGCAAGAAGGTTCATTTGCCGGCACGTACATGGCAAAGCCTTGCCGGAATTGTGCCATGACGCCATGACCAGACTGCACCAGTATTCCTGGCCCGGCAATGTTCGGGAGCTGGAAAACGTCATTCAGCGCGCACTGATTCTCAAAAGTGGTGACCAGATTACCGCCCATGATATTCATTTTGAAACCATTACCGGGACGCAAATGCCCGAGCCGGTGCAGGCAGCTGACAAAACATTGAACCTGGTTCAGGAAGACCGGCTCAATGATGAGCTGAAACAACGTGAGGCCGATCTTATTCTGACGGCGCTGGAGTCTAGCGGCAGCCGTACCGAAGTGGCGCAGAAACTTGGGATAAGCCCTCGCACCCTGCGTTACAAGCTGGCCAAGCTTCGTGATGCAGGGATCCCCCTGCCGGCATAAGGGCTTCGAAATCCATGTCTGGCAATCATGTAATTCAAAAGTTGGCGCGAAACCTGCATGTTACCTATATAGAGACAGAAAGCTGCCACCCCATGATCAACCGGAAACAGTCAGGAGAGTAACGTGAGCACCGTCGATATCAATCAATTGCTGAACCAGATGCGCCATATGGCTGCCCAGGCCGACAAAAAGCCGGGGACCATGTTGGAAGGGAACAGTCAGGCTGGCGCTTTTGACAACATATTGAAAGACTCCATCAATGCCGTGAATGATGTACAAAAGGGGGCTTCTGCGATGGCCAAGAAGTTCGAGGCCGGTGATCCATCGGTAGATCTCACTGAGGTAATGGTGGAACTGCAAAAGGCCAGCGTTTCTTTTGAGGCAATGAAGCAGGTGCGAAACAAGCTCCTCAATGCCTACAAAGATGTCATGAGTATGCAGGTTTAGTCAGGTTGGACAAGGAATTATGGCGCTGGTAAAAACAGACAATATGCTTACACAGATTCAGGGCTTCAGCTCCTTGCCTGCAGTTCGTCAGATTGGCCTGATGGTTATGCTGGCGGCGACAATTGCACTTGGGGTGGCGGTGGTGCTGTGGTCGCAAACGCCGAACTACAGCATTCTCTATGGCAATTTGTCATCGGGTGATCTGGCGGAAGTGGCCGGTAGCCTGGATGCGGCAGGCATCCCCTATAAAATAGAGCATGCCAGCGGATCCATCACGGTGCCTTCCGGCAAGATTCATGAGGTGCGCATTCGCCTGGCTACCCAGGGCATGCCGAAAAGCAAGGCTGCCGGTTACGAATTGCTGGAGAAAGAAACCGCATTTGGAACCAGCCGGTTTCTTGAAAAGGCACGCTACCAGCAGGCGCTGGAAGGGGAGCTGGCCCAGTCCATCAGCTCCTTGGGGAGTGTGGAACAGGCGAGGGTGCACCTGGCAATTCCCAAAGAATCGGTATTTGTGCGTGATCATGCAAAACCGGCCGCTTCTGTGCTTCTCAAGCTGCATGCGGGACAGACTCTAGACAAAGCCCAGGTTGCGGGCATTGTCCATCTGGTTGCCGCCAGTATTCCGAAGATGAAGCCGGAGGGAGTAACCATTGTAGACCAGCAGGGGCGTCTGCTCAGCAACAAAGACCCGTCCCAGAATTTTGGTTTGAGCAACAGCCAGTTCGAATATACCCAGCGCCTGGAAGACAGTTATGTTCAGAGAATACAGGATATCCTAAGCCCCTTCGTTGGTTCTTCGGGAATACGGGCCCAGGTAGTCGCAGATCTGGATTTTACCGTTACCGAGCAGACTCGTGAAAGCTATATTCCGGAAAAAACGCTGGTGCGCAGTGAAGATATAAGAGAAGAGAACAACACTCTTTCGAATCCAATGGGCGTACCTGGTGCGCTGACCAACCAGCCTCCGCGTGCTGGCACCTTGGATGCGCAGGCGGTGAATGCTGAAGCCGAAAGCAGTGGCAATTCGTCCCGGCATATAGTGCGTAACTATGAGCTGGATCGAACCATTACGCATTCCCGCCATGCGCCTGGGCATATTCAGCGCCTTTCTGTTGGCGTGGTGGTGGACTACAAAAAGAAAGTTCTTGAAGAAGGCAAGGTGGAGTCAGAAGCACTTACACCCAAAGAGCTGGAGCATATTACTGCGCTAGTAAAAGAAGCTGTGGGCTTTGATGCCGCCCGGAATGACAGTGTCAATGTTATCAACATCCCTTTCCACAGCGCGCCACAGATGGAGCCGGTGGAAGAGCTGCCCATATGGCAACAGCCTTGGGTCTGGGAGTTGGCGAAACCGGTGCTTGGTGGCTTGTTTGTATTGTGGCTGGCATTCGGAGTGTTACGTCCCACCTTGAGAAATCTTGCTCATCCCGGGCAGCTTCTTGAGGCTGGCGCCAACGGAGAAGTGCTGCTTGCCGGTGAAGCAGGAGGGGCGCTGGCCGGTCTTCCAACCCCAGATGGCGAGGGCGGAAACACGCTCAAGGATCTGCCATTGGAGGAAGATGAGGTGGTGCTCAGCGAGGGTGCGCAACAGGCGCAGGATGAGCAGGACAAAACAAAAGCCAAGGTGGATATTGATACTGCCAGAAGTATGGTGCAACAGGACCCCAAAAGAGTGGCGCAAGTAGTAAAAACATGGGTGGCAGACGATGAGTGAAACAGAACAGCAGTCAGTTGAAGGAGTTGAGCGAGCTGCTATTTTCATGATGAGCCTGGGAGAAAAGGAGGCAGCTGCAATCTTGCGCCACATGGAACCCAAGGAGGTACAGCGTGTGGGGGCCGCCATGGCAGCGCTTACCCATGTCACACATGGGCAGATTGACGGTGTGCTTGAAGATTTCATGCAAGTGGTAAAAACCGAAACCGCACTGGGACTGGACTCGGAAGAATATGTGCGCAATACACTGGTGGAAGCATTTGGTGTGGAAAAGGCCGTCAGTCTTGTCGATCGTATTCTCACCCGGCCCAACTCCAAGGGCATCGAGTCGCTGAAGTGGCTGGATCCCCGCGCCATTGCGGAAATTTTTCGTTTTGAACATCCGCAGATTGTTTCCATCGTTCTTTCCTATCTGGAAAATGACCAGGCTGCGGAAGTACTCAAGCATTTCCCCGAAGAGCGCCGTGCAGATGTGCTGATGCGTATTGCCACTCTCGATGGCGTACAACCCTCGGCTCTTCAGGAGCTGGATGAAATACTGGAGCGCCAGTACGCAGGAAGCTTTTCCCTTACAAGCCCTGCTTCGGGTGGCAAGGAAACGGCTGCCAACATCCTCAACTACCTTGATGCTGATACAGAACAGAAGATCACCGAGGCAATCCAGCAGTTCGATGCGGGGCTGGCGGATGAAATTCAAGGTCTCATGTTTGTGTTTAGCAACCTTCTTGATGTTGATGATCGCGGCATCCAGACCCTGTTGCGTGAAGTCGCTTCAGATACCCTGCTGGTGGCACTCAAGGGGGCTGATGCCTCGGTCAAGGAAAAGATCTTCAAGAACATGTCCCAGCGTGCTGCCGACATGCTGCGTGATGACCTGGAAGCTAAAGGGCCGGTGCGTCTGAGTGAGGTGGAAGAGGCACAGAAAGAGATTCTTGCTGTAGCGAAGCGCATGGCGGACGATGGCGAAATCGCCCTGGGCGGGAGTGGGGGTGATGAGTTTGTCTGATTCCAGATCTGCATTGCTGCGGCAAGTGCAACCCTGGCAGGCGCCTGTTTTGTCTGCTGGTATTGAAAATGGTGCTGAACAGAAAGCTGATTCAACCCGGTTGCCTGCGGCGGAACAGTTGGAAGAAATCCACAACCAGGCGCGCCAAAAAGGATTTCAGCAGGGATTGGCAGAAGGACTGCGTGCAAGTGAAGAGCAGACTGCCCGGCGGGTAAGCCAACTGGACGGCCTGCTGCAATGCCTTGCCCAACCTTTTGAAAAACTGGACAGCCAGATAGAAGAGCAGCTGGTTAGTCTGGCGCTGGCTGTCGCCAGGCAGCTGGTGCACAGGGAGATTAAATCCGATCCCGGGCAGATAGTCGGTGTTATCCGGGAAGGCATGGGCTTGTTGCCTGCAGCGACTGGGGCTGTGCAGATCGAACTTCACCCGGAGGATGCGGCACTGGTGCGTGAGGCGCTCAACCTGGATGAAGAGGATGAGCGCAGCTGGCGCATCCGTGAGGTTCCCACCTTGTCACGCGGTGGCTGCCGTATAGCGAACAGCACATCCAGCATTGATGCCACAGTGGAAGGGCGCCTCAACCAGGTTATCGCTGCGGTTCTTGGCAGCGAGCGTGCTGTGGATATTGATCAATGAGCCAACCAGCAGCCCAAATTCCGCAGTTGCCACGTAGCCCACTATGGCTGCGGCGCCTGAATAAATATGAAAAACGTGCTGCCCACGCTCGGCCACTGGTAGTGGAAGGGCGGGTCACCCGAGTTGTCGGTCTTACCATAGAAGCAGTCGGCATTCATGCGCCCGTGGGTGCAAGGTGCATGATTCACACGCCGAATGATGTAGTGGAATCTGAAGTGGTTGGCTTTGCCGAGGATCGCACCTTCCTCATGCCGATCGGCGATAGCCGCGGGCTGATGCCCAATGCGCGGGTAATTCCTGCCGAAGATGCCTGTGATGCCTTGGTGGGTGATCACCTGCTGGGCCGGGTTATTGACGCTACAGGCAAGCCTCTGGACGGGAAAGGGAGAATTCAGTACAGCGCACGCAAGCCGCTTCTGGGAAAAAGCATCAATCCACTTTCACGGTGCCCCATCGATACGCCCCTGGATGTGGGGGTTTGTGCGATCAACTCTATGTTGACCGTAGGACGGGGACAGCGTATCGGCCTGTTTGCCGGCAGTGGTGTGGGCAAGAGCATGCTGTTGGGCATGATGACCAAATACACCAATGCTGATGTTGTGGTGGTAGGGCTTATCGGTGAACGGGGCAGGGAGGTAAAGGAGTTTGTGGAGAACATCCTTGGTACTGTCGGTCGCCAACGGGCAGTGGTGGTTGCCAGTCCTGCGGACAACCCGCCCCTGCTGCGCATGCATGGTGCCTGGCTCTCTACAGCGATTGCAGAGTATTACCGTGATCAGGGCAAACATGTGCTGCTGCTGATGGATTCACTTACCCGTTTCGCCCAGGCACAACGGGAGATCGCCCTGGCGATTGGGGAACCACCCGCCACCAAGGGTTATCCGCCTTCCGTATTTGCACGCCTGCCACAATTGGTAGAGCGTGCCGGAAACGGCGGGGAAGGAGGCGGTTCCATCAGTGCTTTCTATACCGTACTGGCAGAAGGTGATGACCAGAATGATCCGGTGGTGGATTCTGCACGCGCCATTCTTGACGGGCATGTCGTATTGTCGCGGGAAATTGCCGAAAGCGGACATTATCCTGCCATCGATGTAGAAGCGTCCGTCAGCCGCGTCATGAACGATATAGTGTCTGAAGAACACTTGCTGGCGGCACGGCGTTTTCGCCAGATCTATTCCACCTACCACAAAAATCAGGATCTGATCAGTGTGGGGGCATACAAGGAAGGCAGCGACCCGAGAGTGGATGAGGCAATTCGTTACTACCCACAGCTTACACAATTTTTACAGCAGGACAAACAGACCGCTGTGAGTCTTAATCAGAGCGTAGGCAGCTTGCTGGATCTCACTGGAATTGAACGAACAGCGGAAGAACCCGCAGAAGGCTCAGCATGACTCGTAGCAAACCATTGGTTACAGTAGCTAAAATTGCCACGGATCGTGAGCGTGATGCGGCACGGGAAATGAGCCATAGCCGCGGAGAGATGGATGTTCATGCGGAGCGGCTCGAAGAACTCGACAACTACCGGCAGCAGTATCTGCAGCAATTTCAGGCCGCCAGCAAGCGAGGGCTGGGGGTTGTACAGATGCAGGAATACCAGATATTTCTGGGGCGGCTTGATGAGGCGATAAATCAGCAGCAGAAACTGCTGGAGGCCAGCCAGTCAGCCCACGAAGAAAGACAGAAGCTATGGCTGAACCTGCGAGGGAAGGTAAAGGCACTGGACAAGATTATTCATCAACGGCAGCAGCAGCAAATTGCAGAGCAGAGCCGTCGTGAACAAGGTGAGTCTGATGACCAGTCCTGCAGCCTTGTCCACTGGAAAACACTATCCTATTAATCCCAATTCCCTTAACAGGGCGTTGAAAAATGTCGTTTTTCAACATCCTGTATGCCGCACAAGGATGTGCGGCCATTTTCAATGACTATAAGCCATTGAAAATGGAGGAAAGACAAAACAGATTACGGCCAATAAGGTTTCTCATGCGCCCATCAGGATGTTTTCTCTGAAGCAACCGACAGATGGGAAACCTTTGGGTTGCTATCCGCAGGCAGGAAACAGGTTCTGGCCAGTGCCGGGATATTCTCCGGGAGAACGGGCCGGCTGAACAGAAAGCCCTGCACCATGTCACAGGAAACATCCCTGAGCACCTTCAATTGCTCTTCTTCTTCCACGCCTTCTGCCACTACTACATGCCCAAGAGCATGAGCGATATCCACAATGGTTCCCAGCAAAATTGAGGCGCTCTCATCTTTCAATATATCAGAAATGAAAATGCGATCGATCTTGAGGCAATCAATAGGCAGTGATTTCAGTGAGGACAGGGAGGAATAGCCTGTTCCAAAATCATCCATGCTGATCCTTACACCCAGTTCACGAAGCTGCTCGAAGATACTGAAATCATCCCCGGTGGTCTGCACCACATTCTCGGTAATTTCCAGCTCAAGGTTGGTCGGTGACAGGCCAGTCTGCTGCAATACATCTTTAACTGTAGTGAGCAGAGCGGGGTCATTGAAGTGCAATGGCGAAATATTTACCGCGATGCGGAAGTCCGGCAGGCCAAGCATTCTCCACTTGGCAGCCTGATTGCAGGCGGTTTTCAGCACCCAGTTTCCCAATGGCTTTATCATGCCGATGCGCTCAGCCACCTCGATAAACCGGAATGGAGGGATCAGTCCCTGCTCCGGATGTTGCCAACGGATCAAGGCTTCTACTCCAACCATTTTGCCATTTTCCAGGTCTATTTGGGGCTGGTAATGCAGCTCCAGCTGTTCGCGGTCGATGGCGAGACGCAAATCCTGCTCCATTTGCAGGCGCTGATCCGCCTCGATGGTATGCCTTTTCTGGTAGAAGGCGTAACGATGTTTGCCCTCTTTTTTTGCCGCATACATGGCGCTGTCTGCCGCTTTGAGCAAGGATTGGAAGTCATCTCCATCCTGGGGGAAGTGGGCAATTCCTATGCTGCAGCGAGGCCGCAGCTCCCTGGTCAGCAGCTGTAGAGGGCGGTTTATCTCCCGCAGGCTGCGGTTGGCAACCTCTGCGGCATCGCGGTGATCGGAAATGTTGTCCACGAGGATACAGAATTCATCTCCACTCAATCGGGCGATAAAATCAGTTTCCCGTAATATGCCCTGCAGTCGCTGGGCAACGATCTTCAACAGTTCGTCACCCGTGTCATGTCCCAGGCTGTCATTGATATCCTTGAAGCCATCGAGATCCAGATAGAGCAGGGCGAATTGCTCCTCGCGTCGCTGGGCGGCCCGGATGACGTCTTCCACATGCTTGTAAAAATATGCACGGCTTGCCAGGCCGGTCAGTTCGTCTGAATAGGCCAGCTGGCGGATTCGCCTTTCTGTTGCCCGTTGCCGGGTGATATCCTGCACCGTTCCCAGTATTACGTGATTGGCGTATGGGGCTATGCCCAGCTCCTGGTGTACGATAATCACGGGGCGGCCACCGACAACAAGCCGGTAATCAATCGGTCTCAGTGGCGCACCATCTGCAGTGGCGGTAATTGTGTTTCGCAGGTACTCCCTGTCCTTGGGATGTGTCCAGTTGAGGTAGTCATCCAACGACAAGTTGTGTATATCCGGATCCACACCCAGCATTGCAGCCAGGTTTTCAGAAAGAGTCAGCTGATCTTTGGTTGAGTCCCAGCGCCAGTACCCCAGGCCGGCTATACGTTGTGCGCTGATGAGTCTTTCCTGGTTTTCCTGCAAGGCTTTGGCATTCCGGCTAGCACGCAGTTGAAAGCGAATACGCTGCAGCAGGATGGGATAGTTTACCGGTTTCAAGACGAATCCAGATGCGCCGGATTCAAAGGCAAGATCCACTGAACCGGTATCTTCCAGGCCGGTAACCATCAATATGGGCGTATCCTGCAAGCCAGGCAGCCGCAGCAAGCGACGGCAGGCTTCAAAACCATCCATGCTTTCCATCATTGCATCCAATAGCAGCAGGTCTGGCTTGTGCCTGGCTGACAGGGTAATGGCATCCTTGCCATTGTCGGCTTCAATAACCTGATACCCGGCAGAAACCAGCACCTCTTTTGTCGCCATGCGAAAGCCATGGTCATCGTCCACAAGCAAGATCAGCTCTTTGGCTGCGGATTCTTCAGTTGCAGATTCTGTGGTTAACTGTGGGGTGGTTTCAGTGACAACCAGGGTTTTTGTATCCGCCTTGAGCTCAAGCTTCAATGCGTCCAGTGCATGATCCAGGGCCGCTTCTATTGCATCGATGAGCTTTGCTGCTTTCTGTAGTTCTTTCCTGCCTGCGGTTTCTTCCAGCGCTTTGCAGCGATTGGAAAGCTCCACAGCTCCCAGGTTGGCGCTAGCGGATTTCATGCTATGGGCGAGAAATTGCAGTTGTTCTGCATCCTGCTTTTCCAGGGCTTTGCGCATTTTTTCCATGCCCTCTGGCGCCTGATGCAGAAAATGATCAACCACCTTCATCAGTACGTTACGGCCTGTTTTATGGCTAAGGTACCGTAGCTGCTGCAATACTTCCGGGTTGAGCAGGTTGCCTGATTGCGCCGGGCCGTGTGCAGCAGGATCGGCTGATGGTGAGGGCTGGGGTTCAAGGAGCCACTGGCGCAACAAGGCTGCGAGCTGCTGCTGCTTGAAGGGTTTGCTTTGGTAACTGTTCATGCCGGCAGCCAGGCAACGCTCCTTGACTCCTTTTTGCACATCGGCAGTAAGCGCTATGATGGGTATGGGTTTGCGGTCTTGTGCTTGTTCCATCTGACGAATTTTGCCTGTGGCGTCAAAACCATCCATTTTTGGCATGTGGCAATCCATTAATATCAAGTCATATTCTGTCTTGGTAAAGGCCTGCACGGCTTCTTCCCCGTTTTCGGCAAGATCAACTTTGCAGCCCAGGGCAATCAGCATGCTGGTAGCCACCTCTTGGTTGACCTTGTTGTCCTCGGCCAGCAGAATCCTGCCCTGTATTTTTGGCAGCTTGGTTGTGTCGGTGGAATGCAGCACTGTTTTCTTATCCATTATCTCGCACAGGCATTCCAGCAATTGCTGTTGGCGCACCGGCTTTTGCAAGTAGCAGGCAATGCCTGAGTCTCTCATGGTGATAGAGTCGAGGTCGACATCTGCAGAGCTGAGCGCCACCATGCACGGAGTAGGTATGCTTTCGTCCTGCTGAATGTGGTGGGCCAGCTCCAGCCCATCCATTCCCGGCACATGCCAATCCAGCAGCACGAGCTGATAGGGATCATTTGCAGATGCTGCCTGTTGCAGCCGCTCCAATGCCTCTGCACCGGAAGCTGCGCTGCCGCTGCGCATGTCCCATGCGATGACTTGATTGTGCAGAATCTCCCGGTTTACCGGATGGTCATCCACGACCAGAACTCGTGTGCCCCGCAGGATATCCGTCTGAATAGACCGTGGTTCTTTCGCTTCAGCATTGGCCAGAGAAATGGTGAAACGGAAATGTGCGCCTTCTCCGGGAGAGCTTTCAAGCTTCAGTTTTCCGCCCATGAGAGTTACCAGACGCTTGGCGATGGCCAAACCGAGCCCGGTGCCTCCATGACGCCTGGTGGTGGAGCCATCGGCCTGACTGAATGCCTCAAAAATTCGTTCCTGTTGCTCTGCAGCGATGCCGGGACCGGTATCAGATACCTCAAACGATATTTGCTGTTTGCCATTTTTCAGCATGGTTGTTCTTACCCAGAGTTTCACCTCTCCACGTTCGGTAAACTTGATGGCATTGCCTAGCAGGTTAATCAGTACCTGACGTAGCCTTACGGCATCCCCGCTGACTCTGGCGGGCAGGCTTGGCGGTAAATTGGGCACCAGTTCCAGCCCCTTGCGGTGTGCCTGCCCGGCCATCATTTCCAGGGTATCTTCCAGCATGTTGCGTAAATCGAAGTCATCATTGTTGAGCTGGAGCTTGTCTGCTTCTATCTTGGAGAAATCGAGAATGTCATTGATAACCCCCATCAGGCTCTCTGCCGACCTGTGGGCAATATCCGCAAGGCGGCGTGTGTGCACGTCCAGGCCGCTGTCCAGCAGCAGCTCTGTCATGCCCATGACCCCGTTCATCGGGGTGCGGATTTCATGGCTCATGGTGGCGAGAAACTCGCTTTTCGCCCGGCTGGCAGCTTCTGCAACTTCTCTGGCGTTTTCCGCAGATTCCTTGGCTTGCTGCAGATCCCGGGTTCGTTCGCCCACTTTCTGTTGCAGCTCTTCCTGGTAGGAGGCCAGTTTGCTTTCCCGCTCTTCCAGTTGCTCCAGCATGTAGTTGAAGTTATTGATGATGGTGCCTATTTCATCATTGTCTCCAGGCTCCAGGCGTAGCCGGAAATCCTGATTGTCGGAAACCTGCTGCATACCTTCCACCAGTTTCCGGATTGGTGTGGAAATACGCTGGTGAAGCCGGCTGGCAAGAAGATATACACCACCCATGATGAGCAGCCAGAGAATGGAGATGATGAGGAGATATTCCTTTATGCGCTGGTACAGCAAGCTCAGGTCAAACTGGATGTGAATGTACCCGAGATGGTCACCTTTGAGGAAGATGGGCTTGAAAGTGTCGACGTGATCGAACTCGATGCGATTCTGTGCGACGGTGGCTTTCTTCCGGAGTAAATGGGCCAGCCATGCCTGGCTTTCCTGGTCAATGGCAAGTGTAGCGGGTTTATTTCGATGATAATGTGCAAATATGGACCCATCAGGAAGATACAGGGTGGCTGTTTCTACAGAAGCTTCCGATTGCAGGGAGTCAAGCAGCTGTTCTGCAATTCTGTTGTCGTTGAAGCTAAGGGCAGCAGATGAGTTGGTGGCGATAAAGTCAGCCAACACCTCGGATTTCTCCACCAGGTTTTGCCTATAATTGATGAATTCAAGAGCCAGGAAGGCAATTGATGCAACCAGCAGGGCAATGCCGCAGGTCAGGAGAATCATGCGCCTGAGCTTGTGAGCAATGATCAGGTTCTTGGCGTTCATGGCATATCCTTGAAATTGTGTACATGGATAACGGTTGCCAGCTCCAGCAACGGAGCGCTGATTTTCAGCCCCGCTGCATGGGCGGCATCCAGGTTTATCTCGAAGCCGATATGTTTTTGCCCAAGTACCAACCCGATGATGCCGCCATCCTTAGCAAAGTTCCTGGCATCACTGACAGTAAGAATGGGTTGATTTTTAAAAGTATGCAGAATCGATTTCATGAATGCTGCCTTTGAGTCACTGACGAACAGCAGCTGGCAACTGCTTTCAACACTGGTGGAATAGCTGTAGTGGCGAATGGCAATGGCTATGCCATTGACCTTGCGTTCCTCCAGTACATTGAGGTTACTGCCAAAATCATCCCTGCCAAGAACGCAGATATTGAAGCTTTCCGGCGTGGCGCTTTCTGTGGCTGGCGGCCATTCGACAAAACGGGTCAGCTTGTATAGCAACGCCACCTTGATCTTGTATTCTGACAGCAATGGTTCTGTGGCATTGGCATGCAGATGAGCGGCAAACAATACCAGCAAGAGATAGCCAAACCATTTTGCCCGGGTTGGCCTGATCGTGAGAATTTCAATCAGAAATCCCAACGGATTTTACCGTAGACTGAACGCTCAACTTCAGTGACCGAGAACAAGCTCTCTCCCACAAACTCCCGGTGATGACTGTCCAACAGGTTGTGCGCAACCAGGGAGAGTTCCAGGTTTTTTACCGGATGCCAGGCAATCATGGCATTCAGGCTGATGTAGCTGGGTACGGGCATCTTTATGGAATAACTGGTCTGCTCCAAGTCATGCACATAATAGACCCAGAAATCTACGGCCACCTGGTTGCTCAAGTCCATCATGGAGCGTATGGATAGCTGGTGTTTTGGGCTTGAGGTTTCGCTGATGTTGGTTTCGTCATTTGAAAAGCTGGCATCGCCGGTCAAAGAACTGGAAACGTCGATAAAGCTGTAGTTTGACTGGAGACGCCACCATTCCAGCGGTCTCCAGTCTATGGCCAATTCCAGGCCATAACTATGGGCGGCGATGGTATTGTTGAATATCACATTGGATAGTGGATCTTGTGTACGGGTTTTTTCAAAAGCCTGCAAGTTGTCATATTTGTTATAGAAAACTGCAAGATCCAGGGAGAGATTCTCTTTTGGCTGTACCCGGTACCCGATTTCATATGCCAGGAGCTCTTCGGACTGGAAGTCCTTCGCACCTACGCTGTAGACGGTTTTCGGTGCATACGTTGGGGGCAGGGGGGTGATCATTGCCACAATACGTGATTCGCGTTCAAGGCGGGAGGGGGTTCTCAGCGCTTTGGAGATTGCCCCCCACAGGGTGCTGCGCTGGTTGGGCATCCAGGCAATGCGGATACTGGGTTGAATTTCGAAGCCCGTGAAATCATTGTGCTCAAATTTTGATCCCAGGGTCAAAAGCAGGGTATCCGGTGCCAGTGCTATTTCGTCCTGTATGAAAGCGCTGTACAGATTCAATCTGCGGCTGTCCGGCAGAAAACTAACCGCAAAGGTATTGTCAAAGTTGTCCCGAATGTGCCGGTACCCCAGCCCCCAAACGATTTCATGTCCTGTAATCCCATGATATTGATGCTGAAAATCAATATCCACAGTATCATGTGTTTGGGTCAGAATTCCTTCTGAACGGTAGGTATGGTCAACATAGAGCTGCAGGGTAGCGCTGCTGGATTCAGACAATTGGTGGCTCCGCCTGCCCAATAGATTCCAGCCCGATGATTCGATACTGTCCTGTACGTTGGCAGCCAGATAAAACGGTGCATAGCCCGCATTGGCGGGATCTTCAGGGTCTTTCCATAAATTGAGCGTCTGGTTTTCATCCGCTTTGTAAATATCCCCTTGTAGGGTCCAGCTGTCGGTTTGAGTAGTCTGAACATCGACACGGAAACCGCCACGCAGGCTTTGCCAGCTATCTCCGTTGTTTTTCCCCTGGGTATAGGAGCTGTCCCTGTCGTTGTATTTCAGGTAGGCGCGTGCGGCAACACCATGTTTGGTTTTGATACCGTAGCGAATACTGCCAAAGGCTTTTTCCTCGTTTCCGGCACCGACTGTCAGCAGGCCGCCCTGTGTTTGGTTCGCCTGTTTGGTGATGATGTTGATCACGCCATTAACTGCATTGGCGCCCCATGCCGTAGCTCCTGGCCCGCGGATGACCTCTATGCGCTCAATGTCTTCCAGCAAGGTATCCTGGGCATCCCAGTAAACCCCTGAAAATGCGGGATTGTATACTGTTCTCCCATCAACCATCACCAACAGCTTGTTGGCAAACTGATTGGCGAAACCCCGACTGCTGATTGCCCATTTGTTGGCATCAATGCGCCCGACCTGGATTCCGGGCGCCATGCGCAACGCTTCCGGGATGCTTGTTACGCCGGAGCGCAGAATGTCATCATGGGTGATGACGAATATTGCAGCAGCGGCCTCGTTGAGTGGCTGTTTCTTCTTGGAAACCAGGGTTACTTCCATTGAAAGCAAATCTTCCAGGGGCATATCCATATAGTCTTCAGCCAAGCCATGGGCCTGGGCTGAAGATGCCAGCAATAGAAGAGGCGCCGCCAGGCCCGCAAGGGGGCGGCGATAGCCTTTGTGAAGAGTTTTTACCATGTCTATTCCCATTTGCATCATCCAATCATGCTCATTTATGGTATCGGCCAGAGCGGGAACTAACTTAAGGGGGCCTTGAATCAAACCTGTTTATGCAGGTATGGGCCTGGTTTGGCTGTCCCTGCACCAGATTACTTGCCATAACACGTCAAAATAGTGAGCTTTTCCCGTATTTGTTATAAATAAAGCATATTTCGTGCCACAGCGTGTCACCGGTTGAATCGATAAAAATTGGCATCGATGTTGCTTGCATCTTTGGCAAAGACCGTTAATCGTGCCGGAGTAAGGAATGCAGAACCCGTTTTTCAGCCTGAGCTTGCCTTTGATGCCTGATGCCGAGTTGCGTCAATCCACCGGGATGCCAGGTGGCCTTGCCCCCTTGCCCAATCAGGGAAAAGTCGGTGAAAGTGGTCGGAATTCCGGCTTTTCAGGAAGCCTGCAGCAGGCGATTTCTGCCGCTACTGAAGAGCCACCAGCCAGGCCAGGCGGAGATTCCGGGCTGCCGGCAAACGGCAATCTATTGCCGGATCTGCCGGTGGAGGCAGCCACCCCCCAGTTGGGGGAGGTCGAAGACAGTCCGATATTACGCGAAGAGGATGGACAAGCGCTGGTGGGTGGGAACGTGCTGCTTCCGCAGGACGCGGATGCCCCGCCTGCCATGTTGATGCCTGGCTTGTTAATGCAGTCTTCCTCTGGCGAGCAGTCCGACTTTCCGGTGCAGGAGTTGCCGGTGTCTTTCAGTGGCAGTTCTCCGGGCCGGGAGCAATTGCCAAGACCTGTAATGACCACTGCTGCTACTGAAGAAAATATCCTTGCCCGGCAATTATCTCCCGTTACAAACAACAGTAATTCCTTCACTTCGGAACTGCGGCTTCAGCATGCTTTGCATCTTCCGGCAGCTGATGCTTCCCGGCCTGTGGCGATCAAGGTAGACGGCATGGCGGAATTATCCCTTCCGGTATTGCCTGCTACAAATCGAAATGGTGTTGCTCCGACACTGGCGCGTGGGGATGTTCCTGAACTCCCGAAAACTGCTGCTCCTTTGTCTGTGGCGATCAAGGCAGATGGTATGGTGGAATCACCCCTTCCTGCATCACCAGCCAACCAGCGAAATGATGTTGCTTCGGTGCCGGCAGACCAGCGTGTTGCTGATTCCCTGAAAACCGTTACCCCTCAGCCCACGACAACCAGAATGGAAGGAATGACGAAAGAGGCTTCCAGTGGAGGATCTCCTGCGGCACTGGCAGAGAAATCTGGCGTTGTTGCAGCTTCAGAATCCGTACGCCAGAACCCTGTTGCCATGGAAAACATTCTTCGCACACAAGCAGCAACAACCAAACCGGCTGGTATGTCTGCAGCAGCATTGGCCGGCGTGGCGGCAGAAAACCACGATATAGTGGCTTCAGAACTGCCGCGCCAACCAATTGCAGGCCTGCAAAATCTTAAAAATCAACAGCCTTTGGAGTCGAAGACAGAAAGGCAGACCGGCATCACCAGGGAAAGGGTAATTTCCCCCGCAGCTTTTCAGAATCTGATGGAGGCACATCGGCAGCCGCTCCAGGCCATGCCTGCTGGTGGAGCGTCTTTTTCGATTGAGCAGATGGCTGCTGCCCGTTCAGAAACCCATGCCCCCCCGCCTCCCATACAGGCATCTTTGAATCTTGCAGGCAACTCCGCACCACCAATTCCGCTGAGCACCCCAGCATCATTACCAGCCGCTGTGCCGCAGAGCATTTCTGTGCCTGTAGGCCATGCCGCCTGGGAACAGAGTATGGCCAGGCAAGTGCTGCAGGCCGGACAAAACCAGTTACAAACGCTGGAAATCCGGCTTAATCCGGCAAATCTGGGGGCATTGAATGTGCATATTTCCCTGGAAGCTGATGCTGCCAGCATTGTATTTTCCAGCCACCATGCAGTGGTTCGTGAGGCTGTGGAAGGGGCAATTCCCCGCTTGCGGGAAATGTTCAACAGCAGTGGCATCAGTCTTGGGGATGTCAATGTCGCAAACCAAAGTGCGGCAGAACAGCAGGGGCGGCAACCTTCCCGACAGTACCATGCCGGGCAAGTCACAGGTACAGGCGCTGCCAGGCAGTCAGAGCCAGCTTCGGATGGTATCCGGGAAATGCCCAAAAAATCTTCGGAGCAACTGCTGGACTACTATATCTGAGGAAAACCTGCCCCCAAGAGGGTGGTCTGTCAGGAAACACGGATTTCCCGGTAATAGTAAGCCCGCCTGTGCCTTGCCTTCATTCCCGGCGGAAAACAGACACGGCCTTTGCGAGGCTGTCAAAGAACCGACATCATCCCTGTCGTACATTCGTCATGCTATAGAAAAGACATTAAGTATATAATTTAATATGTTGATGTATAAGGATAATAAAATATCCATTTAGCTTGGCACGAGTCCTGCATCCCTGTTAGAAAAAGTCACTCACAGGAATGCAGGACAATGGCAAAGAAAGATGATCTGGATCTGGATGTAGAAGGCAAGGGAAAGAAGAAATCTTCTAAGCTGAAGCTCATCATCATAATATTGGTATCAGTTTTGCTGCTTGCCGGTATTGGTGGGGGTGCAGCCTGGTACTTCCTCGGGATGCAGAATCCGTTTGTTGCCCAAGTTGATGCTGATGCTGATGCCGAACAGGCAGACCCGGAAGGAGAGGAAAAACCAGCCAAAAAGAAGAAAAAGAAGAGCAACGAGCCCCCCTTGTTTACCGGCCTGGATCCGGCTTTTGTGGTGAGTTTCAAGGATCAGAGCCAGGCGCGCTTCATGCAGCTCAGCGTGGAGCTAATGTCCCGCGATGCGGAAGTCATCAAGATTGTGGACGAATACAAGCCCATGCTGCGCAACAACCTGCTATTGCTGTTCAGTTCACAGGAATATACAGACGTGGTCACCCGGGAAGGTAAGGAAAAACTACTGGCCCAGACCCTCGAAGAAGTGAACAACACACTGCACAATGAAGCGGGAATTGATGGCGTTGAGGCCGTCTATTTCACCGCTTTTGTAGCCCAGTAACCGCCATCATGCCTGCAAAGAATGTACTGTCCCAGGAAGAGATCGATGCCCTGCTCGTTGGTGTGGAAAGTGGCAAGGTAGAAGCAGGTACCGGCCTGTCAGCGGCAGATGGCGAGCTCTATTCATTCGATTTTACCGATCAGGAACACCTGTCGCGTAATCAACTTCCGGTACTGGAAACCATATCTCAACGCTTCGTGCGGCATTTCAACATCAGTCTCTACCGGATGCTCAAGCACTCCGCGAATTTAACGCTGGGTGATTCCAGGCTGGTGAAATACGCCGAGTACATGGATAGCCTGGAGACCCCATCCAGCATCAATCTCATCCACATTCATCCTCTTGTCGGAGCGGGACTTGTGGTCATCGACCCCAAGCTGGCGTTTATTGCCGTGGATAATTATTTTGGTGGAGACGGGCGTTTTCAAACCAGCCGTACAAACGCAGAGTTTACCCCCACGGAGCAGCGTGTAATCCAGCTGCTGATCAATCTGGCACTTGAGGATCTCGGGAAGGCCTGGGAGCCGGTTGCCGCCTTGGAATTCACATACAGCAAGTCCGAGACCAACCCCCGCTTTGTCAATATCGCCACGCCTTCCGAGTTGGTTGTGATAACGGAAATAGAGGTTGAGCTTGATGGTGGTGGTGGCTTCTTTCACCTGGTATTGCCCTTGAACATGCTGGAACCGCTAAGGGCGCAGCTGGAACCCGGCATGCCAAAAATTGAAAAAGAGGAAGACAGCGACTGGTTGCAGGCATTGCGTACAGATCTGCTGAAAGTACAAGTAGAACTGGACAGCGCCCTCGTTGAGATACCCAAAACGCTGGGGGAGGTGTTGCGCCTGCAGCCCGGCGATGTAATTCCCGTGGATATTGGGGAACAGGTAACCCTCCAGGCCGCTGGCGTGCCCATGGCACAGGGTTGTTTTGGTATTGCCCAGGGAAAAAACGCAATAAAGATTATCGAGCCGCTTGCCCATGCAGCGGCGAATCAAAAAAATGAACACAGGAGCCAATCATGAGCGAGCAAGCAGCCAGTGCGATAGAAGAGCCTGACAACACGGCAAATGCCGATTTTTCCGCAGAACTGCCGGAGGAGGAGGGCGCCGCAACAGCCACGCCAGAGAATGAAACAGAGTCCGGGCAGGAACCTCAGCAACCGGAGTATGAAAGCGCCGAATTTGAGTCCCTGAATACCGATGAAGCGGTGGAATCCATCGAACCCAACCTGGATGTGATTCTCAATATCCCGGTAACCCTGTCCATGCAGATTGGACGCACCCGCATGACCATTGAGGAGCTGATGCGCCTGAACCGCGGCTCTGTAGTAAAACTGGATCGCCTGGCCGGAGAGCCGATGGACATACTGGTGAACGGCACGCTTATCGCCCATGGTGAAGTGGTAGTGGTTAACGACAAGTTTGGTATCCGGCTGCTTGATGTAATCAGTCCTGCCGAACGAGTCAAAAAGCTGCGCTGATCTATCATGATGCACCGATTCTACGGGCTGTTCTTTCTTCTGTTTTCGTTCCCGGTGGCAGCGGAAACCTCATCGTCCCCTTTACTCAGTGGAAGCGCTGTCAGGACGGATCTGGGCGCGCAACTGGTACAGGTTCTCGGTGGCTTGGGTATGGTGCTGGCCATGGTGATGCTGCTGGCCTGGCTGGCCAAGCGCTTTACCCACTCCCGCATGGTGGGAACCCGGGGTTTGCGCCTGCTTGGTGGAATCTCGCTTGGCGCCAAGGAGCGCATCGTACTGGTTCAGGCGGGTGATACCCAGCTGTTGGTAGGTGTTGCGCCGGGAAGATTGCAAACCCTGCATGTGCTGGAAAAACCCATACAACCACAGGAAGCGGCAGAAACGGATTCTGCAGATAACGGGTTTGGCCAGAAGCTGGCGAAGCTGCTCAACCAGGACAAAGGAAAAGCCGAATAACATGGAAACCCTCTCACCCCAAAACCGGAAAAACACCCCGTTGGCCAAGCTCACACTCGCCATCAAAGGTGTGTTATTCATGCTGCTGCTGTTTGCCGGCGGTGATGCACTGGCGCAAACCGGGCTGGCGGCAGTTACCGTTACCCCCGGTGATGGTGGTAGCCAGACCTACACGGTGACCATTCAAATCCTGCTGCTGATGACCGTGTTGAGCATGCTTCCTGCCGCACTGATCATGATGACATCTTTTACCCGGGTCATTATCGTACTCGCAATTCTGCGACAGGCACTGGGTACAGCCCAGACGCCATCCAACCAGATCCTCCTTGGCCTGGCCCTGTTTCTTTCCCTGTTCATCATGTCTCCCGTATTCGAGCAGGCATACCAGGATGGTCTCAAGCCGTACCTGGATGAGCAAATCGGCTCGGAACAGGCGCTGGAAAAAGCCGCCGAGCCTTTCCGGCAGTTCATGCTGGATCAGACCCGCGAGGCAGATCTGCTTATGTTCACACGGATCTCCGGCAAAAGCAGTCTGCCGTCACGCGATGAAGTGCCGTTCTCCCTGTTGCTGCCTTCTTTTGTCACCAGCGAACTGAAAACAGCGTTCCAGATCGGGTTCCTGATCTTTCTGCCGTTTCTGGTGATTGATCTGGTGGTGGCGAGTGTACTGATGGCAATGGGCATGATGATGCTCTCTCCAATGATTATTTCGTTGCCATTCAAACTGATGCTGTTTGTGCTTGTGGATGGCTGGTCGCTGATCATGGGCACACTGGCAGCAAGTTTTTATCTTTGAGGGTATGCAGATGGCGCCTTTTTTCAATTCGAAAAATAACGCAAAAGGCATGCCCGGGAGCATGGATCAATGACACCGGAAGCCATCCTCACTGTTGGTGAGAGCGCCCTGAGAGTCACCATTCTGCTGGCTGCCCCGTTGCTGCTTTCGGCACTGGCAATCGGCCTGTTCATTGGCGTATTGCAGGCCGCCACACAAATTCAGGAAATGACCTTGAGCTTTATTCCCAAGCTCATAGTGCTGGTTGTGGCGCTAATCGTGGCCGGCCCCTGGATGCTGGGGCTGATCACCGATTTCACCATTCAGCTGTTTGAAAGCATTCCGGATCTTATCGGGGGCGGCTGAAAGGGATGCTGCATTTCACCGGAACAGAACTGATGGGCTGGGCAGGCGGATTGTTGTGGCCATTCCTGCGCATCGGAGCCATGTTTGTGTCTGCACCGATATTCTCCGCCTCCAGTCTGCCGGTTCGGATCCGGGTTCTGTTGGCGCTGCTGGTTGCCTGGGTACTGGTTCCTGCGCTGCCAGCGACACCTGCAGTGGATCTGATCAGTGGCGAAGCTTTTTTGATCAGCATCTATCAGGTTCTCATCGGCGTGGCCATGGGTTTCATACTGCAAATGGTATTTGCAGTTTTCATCATTGCCGGGCAAAGCATTGCCATGGCTATGGGTCTGGGATTTGCATCCGCGATTGATCCGCAGAATGGCGTACAGGTGCCGGTCATCAGTCAATTCCTGCTGATCATGATCACCCTGATTTTTCTTGCCCTTGACGGCCACCTGTTATTTCTGGAGTTAATCGCTGAAAGCTTTCATCTGTTACCTGTCGGGCTTATGCATCCGGATCCCGGCCAGCTCTGGGAGCTGGCCATCTGGGGCGGCTATATGTTTTCCGGCGGGATTCTGGTGGCAATTCCTGCGGTCACGGGGCTGTTGCTGGTAAACATCGCTTTCGGCGTAGCATCAAGAGCAGCTCCGCAACTGAATATTTTTGCAGTAGGTTTTCCGGTAATGATCATGGCAGGCTTCATCTTGATCATCCTGATACTGCCATCACTGACTTCCCACCTGAGCAAGTTGCTGTTCGATGCCGTGGCATTGATTCGGCAGTTGCTGGTGTCGTAACCAGGAGGAAATATGGCGCAAGGGAGCAGCAGTGGAGAAGAACGCACAGAACAACCTACGCCCAAACGCCTGCGCGAAGCAAAAGAAAAAGGGCAGGTGCCGCGTTCCCGGGAGCTGAATAGTACGATTGTATTGATGGTTGCTGCTATGGGTTTGATGCTGCTGGGTGGCATGCTGGTAGATGATCTTGCAAAAATCATGCGCGACGCCCTCATCATCGAGCGCGCCAAAGTTATGGATCCTACGGCATTGGTGCAGCAGTTTGGCACCGTTATCGGCAAAGCGCTATGGATGCTGTCACCACTGCTGGCATTGCTGGTACTGGCGGCAATGACCGGCCCGGTAAGCATGGGCGGCTTTTCCTTCAGCACCAAGGCCATCGCTTTCAAGGCGTCAAAGCTCAACCCTATTAAAGGACTGGGGCGGATTTTTTCTGCAAAAGGGTTGATGGAGCTGGTGAAAACCCTGGCCAAGTTCCTGCTCGTAGCTGCGGTTTCCGTATTGCTGCTCTGGTCCCTGAAAACCGAACTGCTGTCCCTTGCCAATGAGTCACTCAGGCAGGCTCTCGCACATGCAGGAACCCTGTTTGTATGGGCGTTTCTGGCGCTCAGTTCCGTGTTGGTTCTGGTGGCGGCCATTGATGTGCCATTTCAGCTCTGGCAACACAAAAAGCAGCTGAAGATGACGTTCAAGGAGGTCAAGGATGAAAGCAAGGAAACAGAAGGCCGCCCTGAGGTAAAGGGCAAGATCCGCGCTTTGCAAATGGAAATATCCCAGCGGCGCATGATGGATAAAGTGCCTGATGCTGATGTGGTGATTACCAATCCGACACACTATGCAGTGGCATTGCGTTATGAGCGGGAAGGCAATGGGGCACCGCGGGTGGTAGCCAAAGGTGCGGATCTGATAGCCATGCGCATCAGGGAGATTGCCCAATCCCATGACATCACCATCGTTTCTGCGCCACCACTGGCGCGGGCGCTGTATGCCACGACCAAACTGGAACAGGAAATTCCCGCAGAGCTGTATGTCGCGGTGGCGCATATCCTGGCCTATGTTTACCAGCTGGATGCAGCGCATGCGCAGGGCAATGATGAACCACCAGTACCCACCGATCTGCCGGTACCGGATGAATACCAATAACCTGAATGTACTGCATGAACACCGTTTCCGGCGGAAGCCGGCAGTGAATTCGCCAAAGAGTATGGAAATATGCAAACACAAGCATTGATGGGAAATCTGAAAACACTCCACCGCAGTGGTCTGGGTACGCCGATATTGTTGGTGGTGATGCTGTCCATGATGGTGCTGCCTCTGCCGCCCGTGGCATTGGATGTACTCTTCACCTTTAATATCGCCATTGCATTAATGGTGATCCTGGTGGTGCTGTATACCCATCGCCCCCTGGATTTTGCGGTATTCCCCACCGTGTTGCTGGTTGCTACCCTGCTGCGGCTGTCCCTGAATGTCGCCTCCACAAGAGTAGTGCTGCTGGAAGGCCACAATGGTACTGATGCTGCAGGCAAGGTAATCCAGGCGTTTGGTGAATTTGTGGTGGGAGGCAACTATGCCGTGGGGCTGATCGTGTTCGCTATTATCACAATCATCAACTTTGTGGTTGTCACCAAAGGTGCTGGCAGAATCTCCGAAGTAAGCGCCAGATTCACCCTGGATGCCATGCCCGGCAAGCAAATGGCGGTGGATGCGGACCTTAATTCCGGATTGGTCACCCAAGATCAGGCCCGTGCCAGACGTGAGGAGATTGCCAGTGAGGCGGACTTTTACGGCTCCATGGACGGCGCCAGCAAATTTGTTCGTGGTGATGCAATTGCCGGTATCCTGATTCTTGTCATCAATGTAGTGGGGGGCTTGGCTATCGGAATGGCGCAGCATGACCTGACATTCTCCCAGGCTTCCCACAACTATGCGCTGCTGACCATCGGTGATGGCCTGGTGGCACAGATTCCCTCCCTGGTGCTCTCCACAGCAGCAGCCATTATTGTTACCCGGGTTGCGGCTGCCAAGGACATGGGGCAGCAGATCAGCGATCAACTTTTTAATAGCCCCAAGGCGCTGGCGGTTACGGCGCTCATTATTGGCACCCTGGGACTGGTGCCGGGGATGCCCAACTTTGTGTTTCTGATGCTGGCGCTGATCTTTGGCGTCGGCGCCTGGCTGATTTATTCCAAACAGCAAAAAAATACAGCAGAAGCGGAACAAGAGGAAGAAGTGGCGACGCAGGAAGCCAGTGAGGCGGATTTAAGCTGGGAAGAAGTGGCCCAGGTGGATACCGTGGGTCTGGAAGTAGGATATCGGCTGATTCCGCTGCTGGACAAGGATCAGGGTGGGCAGCTTATGGCACGGATCAAGGGAGTGCGCCGCAAGCTCTCCCAGGAGTTGGGCTTTCTGGTGCCTGCGGTGCATATTCGTGACAACCTGGAGCTGGCCCCCGGCGCCTACCGTATCACGCTGATGGGGGTGCCGGTTGGGGAGGCCGAGGTATATCCGGATCGTGAACTCGCCATCAATCCCGGGCAGGTCTATGGGGAACTGAAGGGTGTTCAGACCCGGGATCCCGCATTCGGTCTGGATGCCGTCTGGATCAATTCCTCACAACGGGATGAAGCACAGGCACTGGGCTACACGGTGGTTGACACCAGCACGGTCATCGCAACCCACCTGAGCCATTTGCTGCAACAGCATGCTCATGAACTACTTGGTTACGAAGAGGTGCAGCAGTTGTTGGAGCTGTTGTCGCGTAATTCCCCCAAACTGGTGGAGGATCTGGTGCCCAAGCTTATTCCCCTGGGTGCTCTGCTGAAAGTGCTGCAAAACCTGCTTTGGGAAGGGGTTCCGATTCGTGACATGCGCACAATTGCTGAAACTTTGGCGGAGCATGGACGGGAAAGTCAAAACCCTGACACATTGACGGCAGCCGTGCGACGAGCGCTGTCCAGACAAATATTTCAACAAATCAATGGAATGCATGATGAACTTAAAGTAATCACTCTTGATCCACAATTGGAACAGATCTTGCAACAAACTATCCAGGGAGCGCAGGAAGGCGGCATGGGCATGGAACCAGGCATTGTGGACAGGTTGATGACAGATATGAAAGAAATGGCACAAAAACAGGAAATGACAGGTGAATCTGCAGTATTGCTGGTGAGCCCAACGCTCAGGGCATTATTGTCCCGCCTGCTCCGAAGCGCGCTTCCCAGCCTGAACGTTATTTCCTATGACGAAGTTCCGGACAGCAAGCAGATTCTGGTAACAGGAAATGTTGGGCGCCAGCTGGAGCAAGCCGGATGAGAACTACACAGGTAACAATATCATGAAGATGAAACGCTATTTTGCCCCGGACATGCGCCAGGCGATCCGCAAGGTGAGAGAGGATCAGGGGCCCAATGCCGTCATCCTCTCCAACCGCCAGGTGACTGGTGGCGTGGAAATTATTGCGGCGCTGGATTATGACGAAGCGCTGGTAAATCAGGCATTGGGTGTGCATCAAGGAGCTGAAAACAAGGCTGCGGCAAGCGCCTACACGCCATCCTATGCCGAAGCAGGAGAAGCCAATGAAGCACAGGGCAGGGATGTCGGCTGGGAGTGTTCAAGCCAGGAAAGGGCGGAATCCGGGGCATCCTCCCTGGAAAGCATACAGAAAGAACTCAAGGCACTGCGCAACTTCATGGAAGCACCGCTGCTGCAATTTGGCTGGGGTGAAATGCGCAAGGTTCAGCCCCTGCGGGCCAATCTGCTGAAGCGCCTCATGACTCTGGGGCTGGCTCCGGATCTGTGCCGGGAAATTGTAGAGCAAGTAGTCAACCAAGGGCAGATCGACAACGGCTGGGCAGAATCGTTAAAGCATCTTGCGGGTATGGTGCCGGTGGCTGATGATGATATTTTGAGTGACGGTGGCGTGGTTGCTCTGGTCGGGCCTACCGGCGTGGGCAAGACCACCACGGTAGCAAAGCTGGCGGCACGTTTCGCCTTGCGCCATGGACGCCGCCATGTGGCATTGGTGACGACCGACAGCTATCGCATCGGCGCCCATGAGCAGTTGCGCACCTATGGACGCATACTCGGCATTCCCGTGCAGACAGCGGGCGACCGTGATGAGCTGGCGACCGTACTCAACCATGCGCGGGATCGCAAACTGGTGCTCATCGACACGGCAGGGGTAAGCCAGCGGGATTTGCACCTGACAGAAAAGCTCTCCAGCCTTAGCCTGGGAGAGCAACGTATTCGCAACTACCTGGTGTTGTCCGCTACCGGTCAGACGCAGGTGCAGAGTGAAGTCATCAAATCTTTTCGCAAGGCAGGTTTGCACCGCTGCATTCTGACCAAGATGGATGAGGCCAGCAACCTGGGTGGAACCCTGGCAACCCTGATACAACATGGCCTGCCTGCAGCCTATATCGCAGATGGCCAGCAGGTGCCTGATGACCTTCACCCCGCCAGGGCGGAAAAGCTGGTGAAACATGCCGTACGCTTGATGCAGCAAAAGGAAGAGTCGCTGGCGGAAGAGACTCTGGCATTCAATTTTGGAGGACTTGTCGCAAATGCTCACACATGAAACCAGCCTGCAACGGAATACCAACCAGGATCAGGCAACAGGATTAAGAAGAATAGCCCGCCCCAAACCCGTGAAGGTTATTGCCATTACCGGGGGAAAAGGGGGCGTGGGAAAGACCAACGTGGCCGTGAACATGGCGCTTGCCCTGGCGGATGAAGGAAAAAAGGTGATGCTGCTGGATGCGGATTTTGGCCTGGCGAATATTGATGTACAGCTGGGGTTGAGTCCGGAATATGACCTTTCCCACCTGATCAGTGGTGAAAGAAACCTGGAAGAAATCATCGTTGAGGGGCCCCGGGGAATCAGGATTATCCCCGCCTCATCCGGCATTGCCCGCATGGCCAATCTTAGCCAGGCAGAGCATGCCGGCGTTATTCGCGCCTTCAGTGAACTCAGCTACGATGTGGATTATCTCCTGGTGGATACGGCAGCTGGTATTTCCGATGGGGTGGTGAGCTTCTGCCGCGCCTCCCATGAGGTGATTGTCGTGGTCTGTGATGAACCGGCCTCCATAACAGATGCCTACGCCCTGATCAAAGTCATGAACCGGGAACATGGTGTGGATCACTTCCATGTTCTGGCAAATATGGCTCACACCGCAAGGGAAGGGCGTGAGCTGTACAGCAAACTGGCACTTGCCGCAGATCATTTCCTGGATACAACACTGACCTATCTGGGAGTTGTTCCGCAGGATGAGCGCCTGAGAAAAGCCGTGCAGAAACAACGTGCAGTGGTGGATCTGTATCCCGGAAGCCCCTCTGCCACGGCCTTCAAGAAAATCGCCGGCAATGTGGAAAAATGGCCGGGGGCACGCAATGCAAGTGGTCAGCTTGAGTTTTTTGTCGAACGGCTCATCAACGTCGAACAGGAATTGATTGGAGTTTCACCATGAATATGGCAGCCATTTACCAGGAAGCTTCGGAACAACTCAGCTATGAGGAAATGGTTGCCAAGCATATGCCTCTGGTCAAGCGTGTGGCATACCACCTGATGGCGCGCATGCCGAACAGCGTGCAGCTGGATGATCTGGTTCAGGCGGGCATGGTTGGCTTGCTGGAAGCCATGCAGAACTATGATTCATCCAAAGGAGCCAGTTTTGAAACCTATGCGCGCATCCGCATTCGTGGATCCATGATCGATGAAGTGCGCCGCGGTGACTGGACGCCCCGCTCGGTTTACCACAAGGCCAGATTGCTGGCCGAGGCGACGCGTACCGTCGAAAGCCGCGAGCACCGGGTCGCACGTGATGAAGAAGTTGCCGCAGAACTGGGGCTGGATCTTGCTTCATACAACAAGATCTTGACGGATACCAGCGGCTGCCATGTGTTGAGCTACGACGATCTGAGTGCCGACAGCTGGATGTCTGATAGCGAAGATGAATCCAAAACCGGCCCCCTGCCGGAACTGCAGAAAACCCTGTTCAAGGAAGGACTGTCAGAAGCCATTTCCAATCTGCCGGAACGGGAAAAGATGGTGCTTTCACTATACTATGATGATGAATTCAACCTGCGTGAAATCGGTGAAGTGCTGGGAGTAAGTGAAGCCAGAATCTGCCAGATTCATGCCCAGGCGCTCACCCGGCTCCGCTCCAGAATGCGCGACTGGGTAGGTGGAGATGATGACTAGTGTTACTGCGTCGGTCAGAATTAAAGGCCCTTTCGGTGAGTCACAATGCAGCCGGATACAAGACGTACTCGCGCAGAAAGGGGGCTCCCCAAAAGCACCTTTAATTCCGACACAGCACACTGGGCATGGCAAGCAAACTGAATGGAACGGGTTTTGTGGCTGATCCAGTCATCAAACCCTTGTTGCCCGTTTGGCCAGTAGCGCCTACACTGCCAACAGGCAAGGAGCCGCGGCGGGAGAAACCGGCCCAAGAGCGTCCTGCCTCTAGCGGTAAAAAAAAGAAGGATGAGCGCAAGCATATTGATTTGTACGCCTGATTCAGGGAATTGATCCATGTCCGATTTTTCAAATGACAAACCATCCAAGCATTCTGCAGAGAAACCAGTCGGGCAGACGCAGGAGGAGCTTGGGCTGGCAGGAGAGAGCGTCGATTTCAATTCCGTGCTCAGCGCAGTATCCGGAAACGGGACACATGACGCCTCTGAAAAACCCGTTTCTGGAAAACATGGGCCACAGAAAGACTTGAATCTCAGCAGCGTGATCGCCAACATACAAGATGAAGGGCCGGCCATTCCGGAAGGACAAACAGCACCGGAAAAGCAAGAACCCCAAAAAAATTCCGAAGACATTGTTCAGCCAAACAGCCATCCACCGATAGAGTCCACCACAAAACCCGAGGGACAACCCGATTCCCCGCAGCACCAGCACGCTCCGCAGGAAGAAAGCCAGCAACCAGTAAATCCGTCAGCTTCAGTGGACCAGGCGGCGACCACCACAGCTGCCACGGGAGAAGCCAGACTGGCGGCAAGCCCTGTCCCTGTTCCCTGGAGCAGCATTCTGATGCGGGTTCTGCTGACAGCATTGCTGGTTGGACTGGCGGGAATAAGCTACCTGCTATACACGCAAGAAGCGGGCATGCAGATGCGTGATGACAAGATCACTCAACTCAATGAAGATCTGAAAAAAATGGAAGGGCAGGTGGCTTTTCTGGATCAACAGCTGCAACAGCAACAGAAGCAAATCTCAAATCTCATCACCTCGGAACAGATGCAGGAGCAGTTGAATAGCCAGCGTCAGGATACTGACGCCTGGCTACAATCCGAACTGCGTACATGGCAATCCAGCCGCCCCACGGCCACCGCTGAACGCACACCAAATGAACAGAGCAAACAGTCGGCAGTAGCAAAAAATGCCGTTTCTCAAGCGTCAACAGCCAAACCGGAAACTGCTTCAGCAAAGCAGCCGGTTTCTGAAAACAGGGCTCAGGAAGCAGCAGGGAAGGGAGGCAAAACCGGCAACTGGGTTGTCCATGTAGCATCTTACAGCAGCCGGAATCAGGCAAAGAAAACCCTGCGCCAGTATGCCAAACAGATTCCTGACGCCAAAATACAAGCTGCCAGGGTGAAGGGAAAAGAAGTGTTCCGCGTCAGCGTACCCGGCTTCTCCTCGAAGAAAGAAGCGCTAGCCTATCACAAAAAAATCAGCAAAAAACTGGGCCTGAAGGGAACATGGATAAGCAAAAATAAAGATAAAAATATACTGAATAAACAATAAGAAAAGCAATATATTTAATATATTGCATTAACTATACCAACCAATATTGCCAACCGGCTCACATTTGTATATTAAAGATAGCTTTAAGTCTGCCGAACATTGTTAGTAGGCAAACTTTAAGAGATAACCGGTATGCAAAGGCAACCTGTAAAACAACCCGTTTCTGGCTCATGCATTGAATATCCCCCAGGCAAAATACCCATGCCGGCAAAAATATGCGCCACCATCGGGCTGATCTTGCTGGTCACCACTTCCTGCGCCTCCAAAATTCCGGCAAACCAGTGGACAGCCATCGCACAGCAAAACTATCCCGGCATGACAAATATCCACCAGGAAGTGAATGTAATCGAAGGAATATACAAAGGGCAAAAGATAGTCGGGTATGTTGATGGCAATGAAGAATGGGTGGAACTGCACAGGCGTCCACTCAAGCCGATAGATGCAGCAGAAGCCGGGCAGATCGCCGATGTCATGACCACAGGTCTTGCACTGTCCCAGGGGTTTTCTGAAGCCAATCCTCTTGGAGTTGGCATATTGCCACTCAAATTTGCGCTTAACTACTATGCAGAACAACAAGGCCTGCGACAATGCGGCAACATCAAAACCTTCCTGTCAGCCACTGGCTGGGGCGCTGCAGCTGCAAATATTGCCACCATTTCCGCTGGCACGTTCACTGGAGGAAGCGCAGCAGCAGGTTTGCTTGTCGGGGCGATGGCCTGGAATTATTTCCCGGGTACAGAGGGATGCGAAGGCTGGCTTGGACAGCCTGTGGAATTAACAACATTATAGTGGTGGAAACATACACATAAGGCGGATGCCGGGGCATTACTTGAGTGACACAACATTGCGCATAATGTATATTATGTTAAATCATAAGTATCTGCGGTCTTAGGCATGCCCCATGTTGGATGAACAACTATAGATGTGGATATTCTGCAACCACATCAGTGAAATCCACACAAACTGGTAAATCGGTCGTCCATACCCCATTTCCAGAGTATCAGCCCCATTCTTCACCAGAACCTGCTATTGTTTCGCCGATTAGTGAGTTTACGCGTGTTTCAGTTACGATTATGTCCATTTTATTGACATTTAACACCATTATAGATACTATAATATCCATTATGTTGGATTTCGTCACTGCTCCAGATCTGCAGAAACAACTGGCCAATGCCGTAAGAGAGCGCCGCAGGAAACGTAAGTGGTCACGGCAGAAATTGGCGGATCGCAGCACTGTACCTGCGTCAACCATCAAAAAGTTCGAAACCACGGGGCAAATCTCTTTGCGCCAGTTCATTCTGTTGTGGCAATGCGTCGATAGCCTGGATCGACTTGCACAACTCACCAAAACACCCACGCCTACCCCCTCAAGTATCAAAGAGGTTCTTGAGCAGTGAGCGCATTTACGCCGGTCAGGCAGCTGTTCGTGCATCGCCGATTAAGCAATGGTGAAAAAGTGGCTGTTGGGCAACTTGCGCAAAATACCCAAGGTGTTTTTTTTCAATACGATGAAAATTACATCGCCCACTACCATAACCTTTCACCTTTCAAACTGACGATCGACAATCAGTTACAGGCTGCGCCTGCAGTGCCCCATGCCGGATTACATGGAGTGTTCGGTGATTCACTGCCAGATGGATGGGGCCTGTTGTTGATGAACCGGGCTTTTCGACGCCATGGAATACCTCATCACAAAATAACCGTGCTGGATCGTCTGGCTTACATCGGTGAGCATGGTATGGGCGCTCTGTCATACACGCCTGCATCTGTCATTGCGCCAACCCATGTCGATGCCCGTGTTGATCTCGCCCAATTGGGCCATGATGCCGAGGCTTTGTATGAAGGCACTATGGAGGAGGTTTTGCCTCAACTGGCCATCGGTGGCAGTTCTGCTGGTGCCCGTCCCAAAAGCCAGATATTTATCGACAGCCATTGTCCTGAACAAGTAAGCACTCAAGCTAAACCGGGGCTGGAACCCTGGCTGATCAAATTTACCGCCGATCCCTTTCTTTTGGGACACGAAGAAGGATTATGTGAAGCCGCTTATCTGAAAATGGCTTCAATGGCGGGTATCGATGTACCCCAATGGCAACTGACATCCGCCCCGGCCAAAGAAAAAGCCATTGCCTGGTTGACCATGCGACGCTTCGATTGCACTTCTGACAAGGATTGGCAGGGGCGCTATCACGTACAGTCCCTGTGTGCCTTGTTGGATGCTGATTTTCGCCAACCCAGTCTGGACTACATGGACATTATCGGAATGGGACAAACGCTGTGCCAAAGCCCTGCTGTGGGGCAGAAACTGTTCCGACGGGCAATGTTCAACCTGTTTTCCGGCAATCAGGATGATCATTGCAAAAATGCCGCCTTTCTCATGGATGACAAAGGGGAGTGGACGCCAACGCCGGCTTATGACCTGACCTTCAGTCCAACGCCTTATGGTGAACATACCACATCATTTGATGGGTATGGCAAAGCACCCCCGTTGAAAGTTATTCAAAAAATGGCGGATCACGCCTGTTTCAAAGATTGGTCTCAAGCAAAAGGTGTCATACAGGAGGTCATGGAGAGCATCAGTCAATGGGTAATAATTGCAAATGAACTTGGCATCAGCCGGCAGATAAAAAAACAAATTCATGATCAACTGAACATATTGTGGAAAGAAAATCGCATTGATTGAGCCGAAGCGCGCCTGATATTTCCCGCCATGAAATCCTAAAA
>JAMOLT010000010.1 GCA_027068915.1 Sedimenticola sp.
CGGCCAATCTGTTGCCCTTTGTGGGAAACCATCGTGAAGCAAAACCCAAGGGGCTGCTGTTTTCCCTGGCCGATTATCTGGAGCTCATGGACTGGAGTGGTAGAGCGATTCGGGAGGACAAGACTGGACACATCGATTCTGTGCAACTGCCCATTCTGCAACGCCTTGGCCTGGAGGGTCGCTCATGGGTGGAGCTGACTCTGTCTTTTGAAACCCTGTTTCATTCCCTGGTTGGGCAACCGGAACGAGTGGAGGCCGTTGTTCAGGCTCAATCACAACGCTGGGCGCAGGGCATAGGCAATTGCCGAAGATATTTTTCCCCTTGATCTACGGCTAGCTTCCTGCTCCGTCTCCCCTATCCATCTTTTCACCACCCTGATCAATACTGGTCAGGCTGATCTTGGCCTGAATTCCAGTTATCACACGCTAAAACAGCTCAAAACCGCAATACGCAACCGGAACGCCTTCGTAGCGTGACTCAACCCTTTGCTGGCAATAAGGAAAGGATGGTATTTGGGATTGCTGCCAATGTTTGGGTGTCCTATATTTCTATTTCTATTTCTCCCTTATATTTCACTCTTTTCCTGCTTCTCAAGAACATCTAGTAGATAGCGAATAGCTAAAGACTCATTCTTATTAAACTGTATTGTTTCTACTGGCTCTCCAAGTTTAAATTCCATAAATCTATTTAAACTATGTATATTATCCAATATGCAATCTCTTACTGCATCTGCATAATCATAGTTAAATATAACCCATTTTAACAACACAGGAAAATAATATTTTAAACATTTCGGATAAAAGAAAAATAGAGAATCGAAAACAATATCTGGGGTCCAGTTCTCAATACTTACCTCCCACCAACCCTTCCCCTCAAACGTATCTTTGATAAAGACAGCCGCATCCCATTTAGAATCTTCAACACACTTTTCCAAAGGTTGACTTTTTCCTAAAATGCTCTGCAAATCTCGATTAATGAGCTCCTCATCTATCATATTTTCCACACACAAAAATTCTATTAGAAACTACATAGTGGACTCGATGGCCAGCATTGCAGCTCGCTTATTACACCATAACAAAAAGATATATTTTCAATTACATACTTGATTTCCCCATAGTGTCTTGTATCCCCTCCACGAAAACAAGTCGCCATAATTTTATGGCGTGCGGTCAAACATTCTTGACCATTCGCCAATCTTTCCCTAGCAATAGCACAATCTTTAACCCCTTTGCATGATCGCTTTTTTCCACAAGATTCAATTTTTTTATTCCTTAACTTCGAAATATAGGACACCCACTTATTGACTGCACACCCGAAATCAGGCAGGATAGAGAACACATATAGAACCTCATGGAAAAGGATTTCCCATGCCTAAACCCCGAAAAGCCCTCATCAGCCTCGATGACACCCCTTACTATCATTGCGTTTCCCGCTGTGTGCGGCGCGCCTTCCTTTGTGGGGAAGATCCGGTTTCCGGTAAATCATTCGAACACCGCCGTGAATGGGTGGAAACCCGGTTACTGGAACTGGCGGATATATTTGCCATCGATATCTGCGCCTATGCGGTCATGTCGAACCATACACATGTGGTATTGCATGTAGATACGGAAAGCGTACAGCGCTGGTCATTGCAGGAAGTGGTGGAACGCTGGCATCAGTTATTTTCCGGAACCCTGATTTCACAGGCTTTTCTGGCCGATAAGCCCTTGCAGAAGTCACAACGGGAAGCGCTGGAACAGCAGGCTGCTGTGTGGCGGGAACGCCTGACGTCCATCAGCTGGTTCATGCGCTGCCTGAACGAATCCATTGCCCGGCAGGCCAATGAGGAAGACGGCTGCACCGGTCGGTTCTGGGAAGGACGTTTCAAATCCCAGGCGCTATTGGACGAGGTGGCATTGCTTGCCTGCATGGCCTATGTTGACCTGAACCCGGTAAGAGCAAATATGGCTGCCACACCAGAAGAGTCTATACACACTTCGATACGTCAGCGTATTCATGCGCTGATGCAGCACAATACCCAACCGGCCAATCTGTTGCCCTTTGTGGGAAACCATCGTGAAGCAAAACCCAAGGGGCTGCTGTTTTCCCTGGCCGATTATCTGGAGCTCATGGACTGGAGTGGTAGAGCGATTCGGGAGGACAAGACTGGGCACATCGATTCCGTGCAACTGCCCATTCTGCAACGCCTTGGCCTGGAGGGTCGCTCATGGGTGGAGCTGACTCTGTCTTTTGAAACCCTGTTTCATTCTCTGGTTGGGCAACCGGAACGAGTGGAGGCCGTTGTTCAGGCTCAATCACAACGCTGGGCGCAGGGCATAGGCAATTGCCGAAGATACTTTTCCCCTTGATCTACGGGCAGCTTCCTGCTCCGCCTCTCTTATCCATCTCTTCACCACCCTGGTCGATACTGGTCAGGCTGATCTCGGCCTGAATTTCAGTTATCACGCGCTAAAACAGCTCAAAACCGCAATACGCAACCAGAACGCCTTCGTAGCGTGACTCAGCCCTTTACTGGCAATAAGGAAAGGATGATATTTAGGATTGGTGCCAATGTATGGGTGTCCTATATTTCAATGCTGTTTCATTCCCTGGTTGGGCAACCGGAACGAGTGGAGGCCGTTGTTCAGGCTCAATCACAACGCTGGGCGCAGGGCATAGGCAATTGCCGAAGATATTTTTCCCCTTGATCTACGGCTAGCTTCCTGCTCCGTCTCCCCTATCCATCTTTTCACCACCCTGATCAATACTGGTCAGGCTGATCTTGGCCTGAATTCCGGTTATCACACGCTAAAACAGCTCAAAACCGCAATACGCAACCAGAACGCCTTCGTAGCGTGACTCAACCCTTTGCTGGCAATAAGGAAAGGATGGTATTTGGGATTGGTGTCAATGTATGGGTGTCTCGTATTTCCTTTGGGTGTCCTATATTTCATATTTCTGTTTGGCTGTCTGCGGCGGTTTTTAGCCTGCCTGCACTATCGTAGCTGAGAATTTTATTTCTGTCAGGCTGGCCATTGCTGATCTTTGTCAGGCTGCCGTTGGGGTCTGGGTGACCCCATTTCCTGAGAAGGAAAGGTGAGTTTAATAAACTGTCACCGTAACTCGAAGGACGGACACGTCAGAGATTTGTTCGCCTTTTTGAACGGAGGTGGCTAATGGGTGACCTATCGTTCTTTGCGTTCTTTGGATTTTTTCCACAATTGTACAGCCAACCAACAAGAAATTGTCTGAGGGAGCATAAACAGAGCAAGAAACATTACTATGACAACAATCCACGTCAACGTACTTGTCAATTCACCAAGCAATAGAGAACCAAAAACAATTAACATTATATATGATGCATAACTATACAATACCCCTCGAATTAAACACATACCATCATTTTTTATAACGCAATAGTATGTAAAAATAGACGTGCTTATAATCGCTGTAGTGATTATAAAAAATGGCAACAATGCACTCTTACCATCCTCATAATAATCATAAAGCACATAAGTAACAATCATCCCCATAGACAATATAAATATCGCCATCACCTTTATACACAATGGAACAAGCGATTTAAAACTATCAGTGAACATACTCACTAATTCCACCATCCATCAGGTGAATCTTGAATAATAATGAGACAACCGCAGCCTTTCCTAGCGTCATAATAAGGCTTACGACCTAATTTATCTACTGCCAACTTATAGCGTCTAGCCCATTTTTCACAGCTAGCCCTTCTTTCCCCGGTTTCATTTCTACAGGCCGCAAGCATGCAATCTAGAAATATATCATTGCAATTCTTTTGTGATCTATCCTTTTTTGCTCCATCACAACCATAACAATCATCATGGTCTTGGCAACATTCTGAAAACCTATATCCAAATGGATTATCTGGAACAAGCATATCTCCTGCAAAACCAGAGCCACAGGTTTTTAATCCAAGTGGATCAACAAAACGAAGTGGATTAGCATTCGCATACAGATAGACATTTAACCCCCCTCCCAACCCAATCGGATCACTCTCAACATATCTCCCGGTTATGTGGTCATAATCCCTGAACCAGTTCTGCCACAACCCCGTCTCTTCATCGAAGTACTGCCCCGGAAACCCGAAGTGGTTCGGTATGGCATTGGTCACGATATTCCGCTCGCCGAACGCCTTGTATCTGGCTTCCCAGACCACGGCATTGCTCTTGTCCGTCAGCAGGATGGGCGTGCCCAGGTGATCCCGGTGGTAGTAAGCATACCCGTAGTGGGTCTTTTTCCATAGGGGCCGGGTCTGGTATTCACTCTGCGGATAGTGGCCATAGGTGGCAATAGCTTCGCCGGCGCTGGTGTATTCGCCGATCAGCCCTTCGTCGCTGTAAAGATAGTAGGTAGTGGTGTCGGGGTTGCCGTTGGCATCGTAGGCAGTTTTTTCGATACGTCTGCCCAGCGGATCATGGCGGTAGCTGGCCAGTGTGTGGTTTTGGCTGTCTGCGGCGGTTTTTAGCCTGCCTGCGCTGTCGTAGGCGAGGATTTTGTTTCTTTTGGTTGAACCGTTGGTGATCTTTGTCAGGCTGCCGTTTTGATCGTATTCGTGTTGTTCGATGCCGGCTTTGCGTAATTTGTCATCCGGAGCGTATTCCCAGATTGTGCCGCCGGTGCTTTGGTCGGTGAGGCGGTTGCCCACGGGGTCGTAGGTGTAGGCGTCTTCGGTACCGTCGGGGTAGTCGGCCCGGGTGAGCCGGTCGGCGTTGTCGTACCGGTACTGGTAGTTGCCGTGCTCGGCGCTGATGTCGGTGATGTTGCCGGTGGCGCTGTATTGGTAGTCCCGCTGCAGGATGAGGCTGTTATTCTGTTTCCGGCTCTGGATCCGCCGCGGGCGCATCAGGGGGTCGTATTTGGTTTGCTGGATGATGCCCCCGGGCAGGGTGATCTGTTCGGGGCGGTTCCACTGGTAGGCGTTCCAGGTAAGACTGCCCTCCCCCGGGAGCTGCAACTGGCGGAGTTGGTTGTTCGTGTAGCTGTAGCTCAGGGTGTCGCCTTCGGCGGTGGTGCGGGTGTGGATCTTGCCGTTGACGCTGTAGGTGAGGGTTTCGGTCTTGTGGAAGGGGCCGAAGTCGGTGGTGGTTTGGGTCTTGCGGTTGCGGACGTCGTACTGGTGGCTGATGCGGTGGCTGTGGCCGGGGTTGCCACTGGCATCGTTTTCGCTCTGGAGGATGTCGATGAGGTTGCCGTGGCCGTCGTAGGTGTAGGTGACGGTCTTTTCGGGTTGGCCGGCGCTTTGGGCGGTTGGATCCTTGTAGGTGCTTTGGCCGGTCAAGCGGTTGGCGGCGTCATACTGGTAAAGGGTGATCTGGCCTTTGCGGTCGGTCTGTTCGATGAGGTTGCCGTTTTGATCGTAACGGTAGGTGATCTTGCTGTCGTCGGGCCAGATTTCTTCGGTTTTCTGGTTGTTCTTGTCGTAGGTGTAGCGCCGGATGGGGATGTTTTTGGCGTTAGTGACCTGGATGAGGTTGTCGCGGCTGTCGTAGCGGTATTGGGTGGTATTGGCGGCGGTGTCGGTGCTGTGGGTGATCCGGCCCAGGGCGTCGTATTGTTGGGTGGCGCTGCGCCCGGCTGCATCGATCTGTTCGATGGGGTTGCCGGCGTTGTCGTAGCGGGTTTTGCTGATCAGGGTGCGGGCCGGGCTGTCGGGGTCGGTCTGGGCCGGGAGCTGTTGTTTTGTCTGGGTGCGACGGTTCCTCAGGTCGTAGCCGTAGGTTTCCCGGTAGGTGGGGTATTGGGTCTGGTTGCGCAGGCCGGGGTAGGTGGCGGCGCCGCGGATGCCGTTATCCCAGGTGGTGGTGTTGCCGGCGGCGTCGGTGGTGCCGGCGAGGTTGCCTTCGCTGTCGTAGTGCAGGGTCTGGATGACGGCCTGGGTTTCGTCCTGGATACTTTTGAGGTGCGCGCCGTCGTAGGCGAGGGTCTGGGCGCTGCCATCGGGGTGTTGGGTGCGGATGCGCCGGTTACGGGCATCGTACTGGTATTGGGTGAGGCGGTCGTCGTCGGGGGTGGCGGGGTCGCCTTGTTCGTGCTTCTGCACGAGGTTGCCGGCACCGTCATAGGTGTAATGGGTGATGTGACCCAGGGAGTCGGTCTGCCGGATGAGGTTGCCGGCGGCATCAAAATCGCTGCGCCAGGTGTGGCCCCGGGGGTCGATGCGGGTACGGGCGTTGCCCAGGGCGTCGAAGTCCTGATAGCGGGTGATGCCGCCTTGGGGGCCGGTGACCTGGATGAGGTTGCCTTTGTCGTCGTATTGGTAGGTGGTGGTGACGCTTTGGGCGGGATCACTATGGTGTCGGGTGCGGCTGGCGATCTGGCCACCGGGGGTGTAGCTCCAGGTGGTGCGCCGCTCATCAGGGCTGCCTTTGGCTTCGATCTGTTCGCGCTTGTTGCCGTGGGTATCGTAGATGGTCTCGGTGAGGATGCCGCGTTCGTCCTTCTTCCAGGTGATGCCGTTGTATCTCGGATCGTAGCGCATTTCTACGCTGGTGCTGTCCGGGTAGGTGATCTTGAGGGGGTTGCGCCACTGGTCGTAGGTGGTGCGGGTCTTGAGGCCCCGGGCATCGGTGGCGATGCGGTGCTTGCCGTCTTTTTGCACCTTTGTGATCAGGCGGCCGTTGCGCCGTTCTTCAAGGAGTTCGCCGTCGAGATCCACGGTCTTTTGCACCCACACGCCGTTGGCGTCGATGCGCGACAGGGTGTAGGTCTTGGCCTGGGCGTCGTAGAAATAGCCCTGTTGCTGCTTGTCGCCCAGGCTGTCGGTGGTCTTGAGTTGCACCAGGGTGGGCGGACTGGTGGAGAACTGGTGGCAGCTCTGGTACTGGGCTTCCCACTGGTGGGTCTGTTCGTTGTACACCCATTGCAGGCCGCTGCCGGAAACACAGACGGTGCCCCCGCCGATGATGCCATGAACAAACTGGATCTGCCGCCCGGTCGGGTCGGTGCGGCTGGAAAGGACAATGTGTTCACTCAGGGTGGGGCCGCTGAAGCGCTGGTAGCCGTACTGCCAGGTCTTGCCCAGCACGTCGGTGACCGCTTCCAGTTGGTCCTGGGCGTTCCAGCTGTAGCGCACCTGACGGCCGCTGTGGTCTTCTACCTGGGTGGGGTTGCCCAGGTCATCAAGAGTGAAGGTGACCACTTCGTTCCCCGCCGGGTCGATGACTCCTTCGATGAAACCGGCCAGGTTGCGCCGGAAGCGCACCCGGTTGTTGTTGCGGTCACCGTAGGCCTGGGTGATGCCTTCGGCGTCATATTCGATCCAGTTGCCCTTGCGATCCGCCCAGCGCCAGCCACTGGCGGTGCGGGTGAGGGTCCATCGGTTCTGGTAGGCGTAGACAGCGCCAGCGCCATTGACCCGTTCATACTCCAGGTCGTAGCGGGTGATGCGGCTGGGTAGGTCATCGCTGACATTGTTGTCGGCGTAGGTGAACTTGAGGTTGGCCCACTGGGGGTTGAACCACCAGCGCCCCTGGCGCCAGTGGCGGCGTACGTTGATATACCCACCCTGCACCTTTACCTGCAGATCCCGCACCAGTTCCCGGTAGGTCGCCCCCGAATAGTGCGTGCCACTTTGTTCGATGACCAGGCCGGTATTCGCATGGGCCGGAAAGAGCCATGCCCAAAGGACAACCCACAGGGTGCAAGCCATCAGTTTTCGGGGATTCTGTTTCATTCTGTTCTTCCGTTGCATGTCCATTCCTGTTTATTGCCCGCCTCTACCGCTCAATGGGCATGGCTTTGAGTCTGGCCGGCAGGCCGGGAAACCGGACGGCTCGATATCATAGCCACCACCGCCACCGCCGCCGCCCCAGCCGCCGCCACTACCGCCGCCACCACCGCCACCGCCACTGCTACAGCTACCGCCCGACTGGTGCGCAATGGTGGTGGAGGTAGTGCGGTTGACGACATCGCCATTGGCACAGACGGACTCCGCCTTGGCCTTGATGTGCGCAGAGTAGCTGAAACAGCCGCCACCGGTTGCGTTCGCCTCCAGATTCTTTATCGCGGTGATCCGGTAGGGAATCACGATCCGCTGTTTGGCATCCAGGCTGGTGGGCAGGTTATCCACCAGGGCCTCCACCCGCAGATAGGCATCTTCCGGCGGCAGGGTGAGTTGCAGATTATCGGCGCGGATCAGGCCGTAGTTGGTGAGGGTCAGCTCACCATAGTAAACATCACCGGCCTTGAGATACGGCAGGCTGATGCCCGCAGGTTCGAGCACAATCACCGCCGTGGGCACGTCCACCGCATAGGTGGCGGTAAGGGTGATGTTGTACAGATCCTCGATGGTGGTCTCGGTAACCGACCATTCCACCGTCACTACATCGGTATCGAGGAACAGCCGCTGCGGTGTCACCACGCCGGCCCTGACCATCACCCGGCCAGTTGCTTCTACACGATCCGGCGCAGTTGCGCGATAACGGTAGCTTCCCGCCTTCATGGCCGTACTGAGCACCTCACCATCATCACCGCTGGTAAATTCATAACGCACGGTGGACAACAGTTCATGTTGCAGGGCGATGCGTGCGCCAGCCAGGCCGGTAATCCATGCTCCGTTGCTATCCCGGGTGCCGGTATAGATGTCCTCCACCTTGAACAGCAACTGCCCTTCTCCGGCGGAGGACACGGTTACCTGAATTCCCAGCACCGCCAGCACGGCCTCACCGCTGCGGGCTTCTATTCCCAGGTTGTATACACCATCCGCCACATTGGCGTCTGGTGCAAAACTCAAGCTGATGGCGTATTCCTCACCCAGGGGCAATTCTGCAATGGTGGCAGGAGTATCCATGCGCACCCAGGCCAGTCCACCGTTATTGATCAGGGAAAGCTGGACATTCTCTGCCGGGAGCAATCCCTGATTGATCAGGGTAACGACCTCGCTGACCACATCTCCGGGCGCCACGCCGGTGCCCAGGCTGTCGGGGGTAAACCGCAATCGCGGAGCGGCATCCACCAGCCGGTAGGTGACGCGGAGGGTATCGAGGGGAATGGAAGAAGTTTCATCACTCACCACCCGCAGGATGAACTCGCCGTTCTCCGGCGCTGCGGCATCGGCGCGTATGATCATGCTCAGGGTCGCCGTTTCTTCCGCACCCAGGTCGATGGCGGTGCCTGGCGTCAGCGCGATGCCGACGGGCAGGAATCCGCTGGGCTGGTCTTCCGCCAGCAACGCGAAACGCAGCTTGTGGAAGCTGGCGCCTTCACTGGCAGTCACCTGAAGCGCAACCGGCTGATCGAAGTTTCTGGCGGTGGTGAGGCGGTAACTGTCGTACTGCAAGTGCAGGCCGGCAACGGTAAAACGGCCCTGCTCCGGGCGCTCGACCAGCTCCGGGTGAACCACCGCTACCTTGAATACCCCGGTTTCATTCTGTTCGGGTTCGAATGCATGGCTGAAGCGACCATCCTCGCCGGTCATCACTTCAATCACCCGCTCAAAACCACGCAGGCTCAACACCAGATTCAGCGGCGAATAGGCCAGTGCCGAATCATCGGCGCGCACCAACGCCCTGCCGGTGAGGGTAACCGCCCGCTCACCATGACTGAGCTGCGGGGTAACGCTGTCCAGCACGCCGTAATACGGGGTATCCACCAGGGGCAGGTTGCGCCGCCCGGAAACCCCGGCGATGCGGACATGGCTCGCTTTGCCGTATTCATAATGCAGTGCGGCAACATCCAGTTGCACGGCCACCTGGTCGGGCGTGGACTGGGGAATGAACAGAGGCATCCAGTCGGATGTAAAGCTTTCCCCTGGGGGAATGCGCGCCACCGTGACGCCGTTGCTGAGAGTGACCACCGGCCCCAGAAACTGCTGCAAGGCGGCGGTGCTCAGGACATTGTCATCCTCGCCAAGCAGTTTGAGCACCACTTCATCCGAGGGCTGGCTGCCGGAAGCACGGGCGGTAATCACCTGCAGTTCGACATCCGAACCGTTCTCCAGGGTAAAGCGCACCTTGCCCTGGGTGCCGCGCACCATATCCTTGACTGCGAGTCCTATGGTCAATCCCGCATCGGTCACGGGTACGGAATACTCACGCACCAGGCGAACATGCTCCCCCTGCCGGGGATGGATGTCTACGCGAGTCTGGAGCATGGCGTTATCCGGCAGCGCCTGATAGCCCCCCACCACCACGGTCACTACGTTTGTCTGCCCGGCGGGCAAATCAAAGTTTGCTGAACTGTGCTCCTTGCCATCGGCCAGCACCGTCAGCTGCGCATTGTAAATACTGTGCTGCCCCTGGTTACTCAAGGTATAGGCGATGCGGTTCATAATGCCCCGCTTGAGCATGGTGTTTTCATCGAGGGTAATGACGAGCTTTGGCAGCAATAAACTGCGTGCGGGACTTTGGGCGCCGGTGTCATCGACCGCCACGACAGCATACAGCCGCTCCTGCCCCGGCTGCGCCGCCGTGTCCGTATAGACGGCATCCACCAGGCCGCTATCGTTGAGCTTGTATCCCAGAGCCGGGTCACCCAGGTAGAGGTCATAGTGATCGATGGTTGCAGACGGGTGAGCCCAGCTCAGCCGGGGCGGCTGATCCAGCATCTGGGTGATGCTGAACTGGTTGACCGGCAGCAGTTCGAAATTGAGATAGGCCGTATCGGAAGGCGGAGATTCGTTACCCGCCGCATCGACAGCAGTAACAGCATAGTAGAACTGCCCGCTGACTGGCCGGGTGTCTACCGCCCAAAGTTCGGTGATGCCACTGACGGCCGGTGTCAATGAGGCAGGGTCGACGATGGGTGTGGCTTCGCTGCGATACAGGCGGTAGGTGACGGCTTCATTCACCCCCGGGTGCGTCCAGGTGGCTTCGACACCAGCGCCAACCAGCGCCAGGGCAAGCCCGGTCGGCGCCGGAGGAACGCCGGAATCCACTTCCACGCTCTGCGCCTCGCAAGGGGCGCTGAGCACTGTTTCGCCATTGGCGATACGCACACTGGCTACCGCATACTCGTAGGCGCCGTCCATACCCGGAGCTTCCTGATAATTGAGCTGGCCACCGGAAAGATCGTATGCGCTCAACAAGGCTTCACCAGGAGCGCGCCGAAAGATCTGGTAGTCGGAAGCTTCTTCCACTGCGGCCCAGGTGATGCGCACTTCCCCGGCGGGAAGCACTTCAACCAGGCATTGCGCCGGAACATCCAATGGCGGCAATTCCCCCTGATATACCTGCGGACGCCGGGTATCGAGCACCCGGGTGCTCTCGTTGCCCAGATCATCAATGCCGGAGTAGCGGTAGAGAAGCAGTTCCGGCGCATTCCGCCCGGCTTCGGCAGGCAGCATGACGCTACCCTGCCAACTTTGCTGGTCACTGCTGTTGAAGTTGTTTACCGAAACCGTCGTGCCGCTGAGGGGAAACTGCAATTCCAGTTGTGGCAACTGCCCGGAAGCGATGGCTTCATCGAGCTGCATCACGATGTCTACCGATACCGGATTGGCCTGGTCATTCCTGATGGGGTGCGCCGGTGTCAGCTGGACATTCAGCACATCAGGCCCCTTGGTATCAATTTCGATTTGCCCACCATTGTCGATGACGGTGCCCCGGTTGCCGGCCAGATCCCGCGCCGAGAATACGGCATAAGCCGTACCATTGCCCGCCGCCGGGGTGATGTTCATATGCCCCCGGTACTCGGTATCGCTGAACTTTTCCAGCACCGCGGTGATTGGCGATCCGCCGTCCACCGCCCAACTGAGGAACGGCGTCGTCAGCAATGGCTCACTGACCAACAGAGCAATATCCACCCGCCCCTGGGCATAGCGCCCGGTTGCCGGATCATAGTTCCCCTGGGGCGTGTAGAAAATATCCAGCGCCCGGGGCAGGCCGGTATCGATACTGGCATGGGCAATATCCGACAGTTCCCCTTCGGTATCGAGTACATTGACCGCGCTGACCCGGTAGTAGTAGGTGCCATCAGCAGACGGAACATCCTCGAAGGCGGCACCGGTTACGAGCGTCGGATTGACACGCTGGGCCTCCGCCTTTGTAGTGAATGCGGCAGTATGTCGGTAGACATTATAGCCTGCGATATCGCCGGCCACCGGCAACCAGCGCAAAGAGATACGCCCGCTTTCCAGCGCCGTTGCCGTCAGGCCCATGGGGGTGGCGGGAAGCGATTTGTCCAGGGTCAGGTTTACCGCCACGCTTTTTTCGCTTTCCCCGGCCCGGTTGAATGCGCTGGCCTGCAAGCGGTTGTCGCCATCCGCCAGAACAACCGTGCCACTGAAATCCCCCTGCGCATTGGCATTCAATTCCGGCATCTGCAACTGATCGTTAACATAGAGCCGGATACTCGCCAGAGATTCAGCCCTGCCCGTGACAGTCTGCGGTGGGTTGGAAGTGACCAAGCCGTCTTGCGGGGCACTTATCTGGGGGGGCGCCGGCACGGACAGGGCAACAATCACGGAAACACTCAACTCGCTGGTCAGCCCCGTGGTGCTGGTCGCCCTGACGATAATATTATATGCACCATCGGCGATATCGTGCAGATTCCAGTACGCATGATAACCGTCTGCACCGTTGCTGTCGGTTGCCAGCAAATCGGCATCGATATAAAACTCCACCTTGCTGATGCCGACATCCGACGTGGCAGCAACCCCCAGCCGCCCGCTATTGCTCACGACCATGCCGTTGGTCAATGCCTGGGCATCGAGCACCAGATCACTCAGCACCGGTGGTGATTCGACAACTTCTTCGCGGGTGATGGTGTAGCTCACTTCGGGGCTGGCGTTGCCCGCCTGGTCTTTCACCAGCAGCACATGGGTGTTTGCTCCCAACGCCAGGGATTGCGAAAAAGACCAGGTAGTTTGGCCATTCTGCGCCTGTATCTGTGCGCCATCCCGCCACAACGAAGTATCCGCTTCCTTGGTGCCTGTCAGGGTAATAACGGATGCCGTAGTGTTCACCGGATAGGCGTCGATGACAGGGGCAGCAGGCGCCTGGCGATCAAGGTTGAACAGCAGTGTGATTGCCTTGAGCAAGGCGCCATCTGCATCCTTTTCCTCAAGCACCAGGGTATTGCTTCCTTCCGCCAGGGTAACGGGAATGCTCCAGTTGCCGGAACCCAGCGCCACCGCTTCGGTTCCATTGAGCCAGATGCTGGTCTGGTCATCACGCCTGCCCTGAACGGTGATATCCGGTGTGGCCAGCACATGCTCATGTGGCGCTGCCGAGTAGTTGGTCACCCGAAAGGCAAGATCCGTGATGGTAACGGCAAAGGCATTGTTTACAGCCTCCATGAGGTTGCCCGCATTGTCCTGGGCGCCGGAAACCGCCACCTGCCAACTGCCCACATGCGTCTGCTCGAAAGCAATGGCCGCCGTGGTATAGGTATCGTTGGGATGTTGCGAGGTGCTCCATGTGCCCGCCCCCACCACGGGGGAAGCAACGGGGCCTGATAGGGAAACAACAGGTTGCACAGCCACATCCATGGCGGAATCGAATTGCAGGATCAGTTGAATATCACTTCTGTAGCGGGTGGGGTTCGGCTGGTTCATGGTGACCACTACCAGTTGCGGAGGCGTCAGATCCTGCCCTACCAGCTGGATAGTGTTGCTGATGGCGTTTCCGGCCCGGTCGGTCAACTGGGCGCCAGGCGTAACCAGTTCTGAACCGGTTACGGTGAAACCGTCGGTGAGATAAAGATCCAGCATCGTTCCATCAGCACGCCAGGACAAGGTATTGGTCGTTCCATAGAGCTTCGATTCCGGGTTCAGTAACGTGTTGGCGCTATCGGTGCCGTCTTGCAGTACATCGACCTTCATCCGCTCGCTGAATTCAAAGCGGTAGCTGTCGCCAACGCTGAGCGTACCATTGCCATCGATATCATTGAACTGAACAGACTGTATCGTTGGGGGGAAAACATCTATCGCTCCCAATGAGTGGCTCTCCCCGGTCGGGTTTCCGGCGTAGTCGGACAAGGAGCTTGAGGGATCAACTATTTCATGACCAATCAGCGTATAACCCGTACTTAGCGTGACAGTCAACACGCGCTCCTGAGATGACCAGGCAACGCCGCAGTCGTCTCCATAGGTCATACCTTCAGGAGATAAATAGGTGTTGGCACCCCAGCAAGTGGTGATCTCGGAACTGTCCATGGTTTCGTTGAAACGAAAAACGAACTGATCGCCGGCACTTGGCCCCTGACTGGTGTCTGTATCGATCCATTCGATGGATTCAAATACGGGATTGACCGTATCGGTTTCCGACAGCACCGCTTCGGTGTTCACGGCCAATTCATTGACATCGACCAGGTTCTCAATCGTCAGGGTTTCATTGCCGACAATGGTGAAACCCTCCGTCAACGTATATATCAAGGTCTTGTTGTTGTCTGCCCAACGGATTTGACTGACAGCACCGAAAATCGTGCCGCTAGCGGGAGCCGCCTGCCCCTTGATGTGAAAGCTGTTGTCCACGAGGCTTTCCGGCTTGATAGGAGCACTGAAGTGGATGTGGTATTCGTCCCCAATCGTCAGATCACCACTGCCATCCGGGTCGTTGTAATCGACACTCAACACCTCGGCAGGTTCGAGATCCCTCAACAACCAGATTTGAGACAAAGACACCCGTGACTGATATTCCGAATTGTCTTTGATAAAATGCAGTCCCAGGTCGCCATCCGCATAACTGGCTGCCGGAACAACAAACTCGAACAGTCCCGGAGCTCCCTCTCCCACGACGAGATGCGGTTGTATTTCACGACCCACATCATCGGTGATATGCAGTTTGGGATCATAGCTCGTCCCCGTATCATACAAACTGACACGTATACGATATACCCCACTGGGAACCAGACCGGCATAGTTGATCTCCACCCTGCTTGCATCCCAGACAATGGTTTTCTCAGGTGCGAAGTCAATGGGACTCCATTCATCTGACAATGCCCCACGAGTTACCGAAGCAATCGGCAATGTGCCCTTACCTGTCACGCCCTGTGCACTGAAATTGGTGTAGCTGAAATCGACAGGCACATGGGGCAGGTAGCTTGAATAGTCCACGTCACCCTGAATACCGTCCCCCGTGCCGCCAGGATTACCAACGGCATCATGGGGTCCACTTCCATCCCAATCTCCCCACCAGACATCCTGGGTGGTGATCGCTGCTGACTGGTTGTTGATCATCCCAGCCACACGGTTGCCGAAAATCCAGCCACCGGTAATCTGGCAAGAAGTACAACTATTGATTTGAATGCCCGTACCGTTACTACTGAACTCGGCATCCGTGAGTTCAACCGTTCCTGCACTGTCGATGATCATGCCATTATCAGCATGACCCCATACCTTGCTTTGACTAATACTGACCTGGCCACCGGTAACACGAATACCGTCCTCACTGGAAGAAACGATCACCGAGTTATCAATATCAAGCTGGGTGTTTTGCAGCTTTAGTGCAGTCGTAGCGTCCTTGATGCTGGTATGGCTCATTACCGAAAGCATGTCGCCAGTCAGCGAGATTCCTTCCCAATCTCCCGGCCAACCATTGCTGTCACCATTGCCATTGATATCACCGCCCACATTGTCATCCTTGATCGAGGTAAAAACGATGGGCGCAGCTTCGGTGCCTGGCGCAGTCAATGCGCCATTGATTGAAAGCCCTGAAGCAGGATCAAACTTCAGAACACTCCCCGGAGAAAGCTGCATGGTTTTTCCATCGGTAATCTGCGCCACACCACTGAACCAATAGATAGGTTCACTGGCCAAAGCCAACGCTGTTGAACGGGCATTGCCTGCGATCCTCCAGAGATTCTGCGTGTTACCGCTGATGGTGTTGTTGTCCGATACACCCGGCAAGGCGGAGAACGGTAGATACAGTGGCGTATCATTCCCGGTGATGGTATTGCCCTGGATGGGCAAGACCGCTTCTATGGTATTCAGATAAAGCCCTGTCCCACCATTGTTCGTCAATTGGTTGTCCGTGATATCCGGCAGCCCGCCTGTACCGTGAATTCCGTCCTGGGCATTGTTGGTGGCCTGGTTTCCCGTCAGATTGGCATTTGCAGCATCGAGTTCAATGCCATGCTGCTGGTTATCGCTGACGATATTGTCGGACAGCTCCGCCGCGGCACCAGAAACCAAGACACCACTGCTCGCGCTGAAACGCAGGATACTATTTCGCAAAATACCCTCATTCCCGCTCAACTCCATTTGTGTCTGCACTCCGTTGCCTCCGCCATAACGCACTTCTGTATAAGCCAACTCCGAAGTAGCATCAGATGCATTCAATTGGACGTTTTCCCAATCACCTGCTGCCGGTGTAGAAGCAACACCATCGGTATCACCCCCTACATCATCCTTGATCGAAGTAAAAACGATGGGCGCAGTATCGGCACCCACAGCCTTCATCACACCATTGACCGTCAGTCCAGCATTTTGACCAAACTTCAAGATGGCTCCGGGCTGCAGTTGCAATGTTCCCGCAGTCAATTCCGAGCGACCGCGAAACCAATATACCGGCGACGCATCAAGCGTTAGCGAGATGGATCGGGTATTGCCCCACACACCCCAGACGTTGTGCGTATTACTGTGAATCGTGTTGTTGTCTGCAGGGAGAGGCAAGGCGGAAAACGGCAGATATAACGGCGCATCATTGCCCATGATCGTATTGCCCTGAATGGGCGACATCGGGTTGCTGCCGCCGGAGACAGAAACACCATAGCCACTATTGTCCAGAATCTGATTGTTGGTGATATCCAATGCCGCATTGTAACCATAGATACCTGCCCGGCCGTTCTGGGCGATCGTGTTGGTATCGATGGTTACGGTACCATTGCCCGCGTATATACCGTTTTCGCCATTTCGCTCGATCTGATTGCCAGTCAGTGTAGCCTGTGATGCGGAATCACCCAGAGTTACTCCGTCGCCAGCATTGTCACTGACAATACTATCGGTGATGGTCGCGGTGCCTCGAATCGAAATACCAACACCACCACTATGATAAACACTACTATTGCGAACAAGGATGCTACTTCCAGACAACGTCAGCTGTGGTGCATAGCCATCGACGCTCATCCCCCCATACCGGATATCCACATGGGCCAGCTCAGAAGAAGTGTCTGTAGCTGTAATGGATATCCCGCCTCCCCAGCCCCCCCAGTCACCTGGTGCGGGTGTCGAGGCCGAACCATCGCCATTGGTATCTCCGCCTGTATCATCCTTGATCGACGTAAATACGATAGGTGAAGTTTCTGTCCCTACAGCAGCAAAAGCACCCTCCACACGCAAATTCGCATTCCGGTCAAATTTCAGGATGGCGCCCGGTGCTATTTCCAATGCGCCATGCAGCTCAGCACGCTCGCCTTGAAACCAGTAAACAGGCCCACGTTCCAATGCAAGAGAATGCGATCGCAATGTACCAACCACTTCCCATATGTTCAGATAGTTGCCTGTAATGGTATTTCCATCCGACGGACTGGGCAAAGCGGAAAATGGCAAACGAAATGGCCGCCAGTTATTGACAATAGTGTTACCAGAAATAGGAGCAGGGCCACCATTCTCGTATACATCCCCCACAAAATAGATGCCGTAATCACCATTGCCAAGCACTGTGTTGTTGGAAAAACCCATCCCATTTCCACTGTTAAAGCGAAAACCACCTCCCGAATTGCTATTGACTTGATTACCAGATACATCTATTTCTCCCCCCACGCCCCCTCCCTGTGGATACCTCAGGTATGCGCCTGCCCAACCATTATCCTCCACCCGGTTACCTGTAAACGCTCCTCCAAGGCTGGCATCAACACCGTATCTACCATTGTTGCTGATGGTACTATCCGTAATAGTTGCATTCCAGGCGGCAACTCCAGTGCCGTGGCTGTAGCGAACCATGCTGGTTCGCAACGCAAACAATCCGCTTACATCACTATGCAACTGCGCAGGCACCATATCTGGAAAAAATTCTGCTCCGCCATAGCGCGTGTCGATATAGGAAAGATCAACACCTCCCTCACCTTCAATGTACAAGCCCACCCAATCACCGGCAGCGGGGCTGGTGGCATTTCCATCACCATTGGTATCACCACCCGCAGTATCATCTTTCAGCGATGTAAAGATGACCGGATCAGTTTCAGTACCATGAACAGTAAAATTTGCATCCGTCACCAACACCTTGAGATACGCACCTGGCGCAAATTTCAATACCGCCCCAGGTTCAATACTCAGTGTTATTCCTCCGGGGACAGTGACCGGCGCATCAATAACATGCACATCACTGGCGCCCCAGGTTTCATCCGTGGTCAGCTCACCGCTGTGGTGTACAATGGCGGCGATGGCTGGAGAAAACCCGAACAACAGGCCAGTCAACAGCAATACCTTGATCAACAATTGATTCTTCATCCTTCCCCGCATCGACCTTTTCCTTTCCCCAAATTACCCATATTCAAAACTGCCGTACCTGTATGGCGGTATTGCTGACCTTGTAACGCTGATGCGCTTTAAGAACGCCTGTTCCACGCATATCCAGGCGCTGGATGGCCATATAGCCGGTTTCATCTTGCAGGAAATTTCTGGCATGTGCATCGGCAATGCGCCACCGCCCGCCAAGGTATACCTCTGCCCAGTTGTGCAGGTCATCTGTACGCATCAGCGCCCTGCCTTCATGGCGATAGCCGGCAACAACCCTGGCCGGTAGGTTTGCAGCCCTGGCCATGGCTGTAAACAAATGCGCAAATTCGGTACAGTCCCCCTGGCGCATCTGCAAGGTTTTGGCCGCCCCCAATGGCTGCGGCTGGTAATCCGACACCTGGATATGCTCCACGATCCATTGGTAGATTGCTTCCGCACGCTGCGTTGCATTTGCCTGCTGGAAAGACCGGGCTAGTTTTACGATCCGGGGATCATCGGATTCGATCAACGGCGCCGCACGTAGCGAACTTTCCAGTATTTCTGGCCGCTCAGCCTCTGCCTTTTTTCCACTTTGGATCGCAAGGCGGGTTTTGTTTTCAATAATCACGCTGCCGTAGGGTGGTATTTGCTCAATATGGAAGGTCAACAGCTGGTTTCCGAATCGGTCTGTCTGCTGATGATACTCCCGGCTGGAGGCGATCGTGAGAAGGCGGCTGGTATCGGTACGCTCCACGGCACCGTACACCCGGAAATACAGGTTTTTTTGCACACGGCCTGACTGGTTTTTCAGTTCATAGCGCTGAACCATCACCCGCTCTACCAGGGGTGGCTGTATTGCATTTTCAGTGGTTGAGAAAACAGGTAATCGATAGAGCAGCAGCCCTCCCAACACAGCAATACCGAAAACCAGTAACGCCTTAAACCAATGGTGTTTTTCCACAGCCGACCGATCCCGGCTGCATCCCGGTTTGTCCGGCATGCTGATAGGGGGGGTAGTTGAGAGTTCATCCCTGGGCATCATTTCTGGTCACCATTTACGGCGAGGACGGGCATTCCGCAGGCAGTTCATTGCGCACTTTCAGCTCGCCCCCAGGCGCCACACTGAAACCAGGGGCGAAAACAACCACGGGCGCGATCATTTCGAGCCGCGCATCTTTCAGTACCGTAGCGCTTTCAACAATGGCGTTCTGGCATCCTCCGAGCACCTCGCTACCCCGAAACGTCAATCCACGGGTGCGGCTCTCATCTAGTACGCTCACGTTAACGACCGCAGAATCCGTATGCTGGTCACCATCTGCATCGGTGACGGTCAACGCCAATGTGTACGTCTCCGCATATTTGCCACTGAAATTGGGGTTGGCGAGGTTGGCATCATGAATTATGTAATCTGAGCCCACCACACCAGGCGCGACCGACCAGGAATATGTATAGGGGGCAACGCCGCCGGTAGCAGCCGGATACCCCCCAGCAACGATACTCGCCGTGCCCATCAGTATGGATCGGTCTGCTCCTGCATGCGCTACCAGCGTTGAGGGATTGCAGTTCGCCGTACAGGGATCGTTGGGATCTGTGGGATCTGTTCCGCCAAGATATTCTTCAAGGTCAGAAACGCCATCACCATCAAAATCTGTAGTGGCGTCTTGCGCCAGGGAACCGAAGTAATGCATTTCCCAGGCATCCGGCATGCCATCGGCATCGGTATCTTCCGCCGAAGTCACTCGTATGGTTACGCTGCGATAAGTCTGAAGTGCGCCATCATCCGCACGAAAAACGATTGTATATGTACCCGTCTGCTCTGCCGCCGGCGTCCATTCAAAAATATAGCGACTGAGGTCATAGCCGGTTTGTTCTGGCTGAAAACTGGCCCCGACAGGCATGGGCGAAGCGCTGACCTGCGGAATGGTTCGATTTGGATCAGAAACTTCGACCAGAAAGCTCAGCGTTGTTCCCGTGACCACAGCCTGCTCGCCAATAAACTGGATTACCGGAGGCTCGTTACCCGGCAGGTCTTCACCAAACACCAGGGTATAGTATGCCGAAGCGGTATAGTCGAAGAGAGACAGCCGGTATTGCTCGCTACCTCCAGGCATGACTTTTCTCGTCAGCCAGGCATTCTCTTGGGGCAGTTGCGTACCATCATCCCGGTAAGCCGCGGCAAGCTTTTTGGCACCGCCATAAGGGTCTGGCAAGGTAACGTAATGCATGCCAATGGCAGAAGGCAGGTTTAGCTTGTATCTTTCCCCGGCCAGCACGGCCAGTGATGCCGATGCACTCAGATCCTCCACCACCGTGTCCACATTTTCTGATTCATATACGCGAATGACATCACCATCCCTGGCGAGAAAATCCCGAACATCGTCCCGCCCGGGCAAATCAATCAGTACGTCACGAATCAGCAAATGCGTATCAATCGTATCAATAAGGGAGGTAAGCCTGCCACCCAACTCGTCCGCATGGGAAAATCTTGCCTCAAAATCGATAAATGTTCCTGACAGGCTTGTTTCCATTTGCCAGCGCCCTGCACGCGACTGGCCGGCTTCGATATCCCCAAAATCCATCAGCAATACCGGCTCGACAGGCTGATTGTCAAGCTGCGCACCGGTGATACGAAAATCAATCAACAGCCCCAGCTCATTCTCGATAATCTTGGGCTGGGCGGTATCAATGCTCAGATTGTGCGCCGCACCTCCACCATTGTTCGCCACCCTGACGCCAAGCACAAAGGGCTCCGGTGGTTCAACAGGATCGGTAAAAGGGTTGTCTGCTACAACATCACGCGTCAGGAAGTAATCCAGGTTCAAAAGCGGCAATGGCTTTACGAAAATCAGGTCAGGAGCTACCGCAATTTCCTGATCTACGCCATTCTGCTTGTAAGAGAGTATCGCACTGACATCATAGCGCTTCCCTGATGCCACTGTTCCTCCTGCTCCTGCAGAAGGAATGATGAGCCAATGTATTTCGGCTTTGGAGTTTGGAGGAACCGTACCAGTGCCGGACACATCTGAAATATTGTCCAATGAATCAATGCGGATGAAAAATGTCGCGGCGGTATTGTTGGGATCACTGCTGGCGAGCACACTATTGCCCTGATCATCTGCAAAAAGCACATCGACCTTGACATCCGTCAGCTCTACCGTATCGAGATGGTTGGTGATTACCATGCGGGCATCAAATGCCTGGCGCTCTAGCGTGAGCGTCTGCTCAATTTCTATCTTTACGAGTGCACAGATTGAATCAGCGGCTGGAGATGCCGCCGACAACAATGGCAACATCAACAATAACAGGGTGTGAAGTACACCATTGCGTGGAAAAACCTTATTGACATCCCTTTTTCTCATGCCTGTATCCTGACAATCTGGATCACGCGATTTTCACACGCGCAACTCCACAATCGAGGCTGACATGAACAGACATCTGTATGAACTGGATAGAGACCGATCCATGTCGCGTTTCTTGAGCGCACACCAATGCCCCCATTGGTGAATGCGAAATCATCCTAACAAAAGCCTCCGCTTTGTCAAGAAATCGAAACTATCTCAGCTCCACTCCATGTTTTCTCAAGCCTACCCTTGTTGAGGAGTACACACCCATCAAGGCTCTTGGCGTAGGACTCTCAATTCTGGTTTGGTCTCGTCTGAGCCATCAGAAGCAGCACATCAAGGTAATGGATAGTTCATCATATTGAACCATCGCATAAACTGTTGTACATAGAAAACTGGCAACCAGGTCAGGAAGACTCTCTAAAGATTGGAGATTTAGATTGAACCCTTACATCAAATGGGGTATAAATGCAAGCAGGTCGTTTTGTGTTGGCGTTAGCAGGCACAAGAGTTCGGGGAAGAGGATCATTATTATTGCGGCAGCGAAGTTCGCATGAAACAGTGGATAGACCAAAAAAACAGCAACCCTGATCCATCCACCTCGCGTCTTTATGCTTTTGTATGGCGGAGAGGGAGGGATTGGCTCCTGCAGTCGCCTCTGCTTCGCGCTGCGCGGTCAAACCCCGCCCTTTTATTATGAATCGAGGGTTCGAATCCGACCCGGGCAAACCAAGCGTGCCGCCCCCTTTCGTGATACCTGCCTGGAATATGGCGGAGAGCGAGGGATTCGAACCCTCGATACGCGTTAACGTATACACCCTTAGCAGGGGTGCGCCTTCAGCCACTCGGCCAGCTCTCCCGGTTAAACTTGTACACAGTATTTAACGAGCCTGCGGCTCGTGCAGGGGCGCGCGTTACTCCGGGCTTCCTGCCCTTCGCCCCTTCGGGGTCGGCTGACGCCGATCAAAATTGCTCTCGGCAATTTTGTCAGCCACTCGGCCAGCTCTCCTGCATTAAGCGTATAGCAAAAATACGGTTGCTCCGGATTCCTTCCCTTACCTCTGTAGGATCGCCTGGCACCAAATCGTGCACCCTGCAATTTCAAGGGCGGCCAATTCTAGCCACCCTTGAAATATTTTTCCAGCATTTATTCTTCTTTTTCAGGCACTGATTCTGCTTCCTGGGAAACAGACCCTTCTTCTTCCGCCTGCTCTGCCTTAATGCGTTCGTATATTTCCTCCCGATGTACGGAAATATCTCGGGGGGCATTTACACCGATGCGTACCTGGTTGCCTTTCACACCCAGCACTGTAACGGTTACATCGTCTCCTATCATCAGAGTTTCACCAACCCTGCGAGTCAGTATCAACATGATTCCAAATTCTCCTAATGTCCTTGTACTAACTTCACTTTGTCCATGGAAGCAGTAACAGTAATAAACAAACCAAGCCTTTCGCGTATTCAATAAATATAGCGAACAGTCGAATTTTATCAGTAGATCACTAAGATAAAAACCCTTGAATAGGAATTTAAGTTGCGACCTTGTCCAGATCAAAGGCTTCGTGGAGGGTGCGAACCCCTAGCTCCAGATACTTTTCATCCACAATGACAGAAATCTTGATTTCCGAGGTGGATATCATTTGGATGTTTATCTGCTCTTTGGAAAGCGCTTTGAACATATTGCTGGCGATGGCCGCATGGGAGCGCATCCCCACACCTACGAGGGCAATTTTGACAATCTTGTCATCTGCCTCCACTTCCCTTGCACCCAGGTCTTTCGCGGTTTTCTGCAAAATTTCCAGCGCCTGGGGCAGGTCGTTGCGATGCACTGTGAAGGTAAAATCGGTTGTCTCATCCTTGCCTATATTCTGCACGATCATGTCCACTTCAATATTGGCTTCCCCTACCGGCCCCAGGATCTGGTAGGCCACGCCTGGATGGTCAGGCACCCCCCTGATAGTCAGTTTGGCTTCATCACGGCTGAACGCAATACCTGCAATTTTCGCCTTTTCCACGTCTTTATCCTCCAGGGTTATGAGGGTACCCTCTCCTTCTTCAAAGCTGGACAGCACGCGCAGGGGGACATTGTATTTCCCTGCAAATTCCACAGCCCGGATCTGCAACACTTTGGAGCCGGAGCTGGCCAGTTCGAGCATCTCCTCGAAGGTGATGCGATCCAGTTTGCGGGCATTTGGTTCAACACGCGGGTCGGTGGTATACACGCCATTTACGTCAGTAAATATCTGGCACTCATCCGCATGCAGGGCCGCAGCCATGGCGACAGCAGTGGTATCCGAGCCTCCCCGCCCCAGGGTGGTAATATTTCCGTCCTGATCCGCCCCCTGAAATCCCGCCACTACCACGATGCGACCGGCATCCAGATCGGTGCGCACCCTCCTGCCGTCGATGTCAACGATGCGCGCCTTGCTGTGCGCATTGTCGGTACGAATACACACCTGTCCGCCGGTGTAGGAACGCGCTTCCACACCCAGTTGCTGCAGGGCTATGGAAAGCAGGGAAATGGTCACCTGCTCCCCCGTGGACAGCAGCACATCCATTTCTCTGGCGCTGGGATGAGGAGCGATCTCCTTCGCCAGACTGACCAAGCGGTTGGTTTCACCTGACATGGCGGAAACCACCACGACGACCTGATCGCCGTGATCGTGACAGCGTTTTACCTTTTCGGCAACAGCCAGTATCCGCTCGGTACTGCCCACGGAAGTGCCGCCGTATTTTTGTACGATCAATGCCATGACAATGCTTCCGTTACGACGAAAGGCGTTCTTTGGCCCAGCTTTCCACGGAAGCCAGCGCCACGGGTAATGCTTCGGGTTCGCTGCCACCTGCCTGGGCCATATCCGGGCGTCCGCCGCCTTTTCCACCCACCTGCTGGGCTACCATTTTTACCAGATCCCCGGCTTTTATCCTGTCGGTTCTGTCTTTGGTGACTCCAGCGACCAGACTGACCTTGCCATCTTGCACGGCAGATAGGACGATGACCGCAGATCCCAGCTTGTTCTTGAGTTGGTCCAGGGTTTCGCGCAAGGTTTTGGCATCTGCGCCGTCCAGGTTCGCCGCCAGCACCTTGGTATCTCCGATTTCCAGTGCCTGGCCTGCAAGATCGGAACCAGCAGCAGATGCCAGCTTCGCTTTCAAACGGGCTATTTCTTTTTCCTGCTGGCGAGATTTTTCCACCAGGGAATGCACTTTTTCTTCCATGTCATCCTGGCCGGATTTGACCAGGGAGGCGATCTGCTGCAACCGTTCTTCCGCTTGCTCTACCCATTGCAGCGCCTGTTCACCGGTAACGGCTTCTATGCGCCTTACTCCGGATGCGATACCACCTTCACTGACGATCTTGAACAGGCCGATGTCCCCAACGGCCTTGACGTGGGTTCCCCCGCACAGCTCGGTGGAAAAATTCCCCATGCGCAACACCCGCACCTGATCATCATATTTCTCCCCAAACAAGGCCACGGCGCCGGACTGCTTGGCGTCTTCCAGGGCCATGATGCGCGTCTCGACCACATAGTTGTTGCGGATCTGTTCATTGACCAGACGCTCGATGGCGCCGAGCTGCTCCCGGGTAAGGGGCTCGAAGTGGGCAAAGTCGAAGCGCAGCCTGTGCGCATCCACCAACGAGCCTTTTTGCTGCACATGCTCTCCCAGCACCTGCCGCAAGGCGGCATGCAGCAGATGGGTGGCGGAATGATTCAGGGCGATACTACTGCGGTTTTCCTCGTCCACCTCGGCCAACACGGTATCGCCAACATGCAGTTCACCCCGAGTGACTTTGCCGATATGCCCGAAAACCGAACCACCCTGTTTGCGCGTATCCTGCACTTCAAAACTTGTATCTTCACCCATCACGGAAAGCTGGCCGCGATCACCGACCTGCCCACCGGATTCGGCATAAAACGGCGTTTTATCCAGCACCACCATGCCTTCCTCATCCTGACGCAAGACATCCACGGATTCGCCATCGTGGAACAGACCGATAACGGTCGCCTCTTCCCGCAGCCGCTCATAGCCGGTGAAATCCGTCGCCCCGTCCAGCGCCACCTGCGCCTGCTGCTCCACACCAAACTGGCTGGCGGCCCTGGCCCGCGCCCGCTGGGCTTCCATTTCCCGGTCGAACCCCGCCTCGTCAATTTGCAGATTCCGTTCCCTGGCGATATCGGCGGTCAAATCCGCCGGAAAACCGTAGGTGTCATACAGCTTGAACACCAGTTCACCGGGAATCACGCCGTCGGATATACCGGCAATGGCGTCTTCCAGGATTTTCATGCCCTGTTCGATGGTTTCAGCAAAGCGCTCTTCTTCCAGTTTGAGAACCCGCATCACCGTATCCCTGGCTTTGGCCAGCTCGGGATATGCCGCGCCCATTTGTTCGATCAGGGCATCCACCAGCAGATGGAAAAAAGGTTGTTTCTGCCCGAGCTGATAGCCATGGCGAATGGCGCGGCGAATGATGCGGCGCAATACATAGCCACGGCCTTCGTTGGAGGGGGTTACGCCATCGACGATGAGAAAGGCGCAAGAACGAATATGGTCGGCAATCACGCGCAGGGATTTGCTCTCCAGGTCTGATGTGCCGGTAACCTGCGCGGCGGCGCGGATCAGCGCCTGGAAAAGATCGATTTCGTAGTTGGAATGCACGCCCTGCATCACCGCCGCCAGGCGCTCCAGCCCCATGCCCGTATCCACGGAGGGCTTGGGCAGCGGCGTCATATTCCCTTCGGCATCCCGGTTGTACTGCATGAACACCAGGTTCCAGATTTCTATGTAGCGGTCGCCATCCTCTTCGGGGGTGCCGGGGGGGCCGCCGGCCACATCTTCCCCGTGATCGTAGAATATCTCGGTACACGGGCCGCAGGGCCCAGTATCGCCCATGCTCCAGAAATTGTCGCTTTCGTATGGCTTGCCTCCGGGCTTGTCGCCAATGCGGCTGAAGCGACTGGCGTCCACACCGATTTCCTGCAGCCAGATGACCGCTGCTTCCTCATCCTGGTCATACACGGTGATCCACAGCTTCTCCGGAGACAAGCCCATGGCATTGGTGAGAAATTCCCACGCAAATTCAATCGCTTCCCGCTTGAAATAGTCACCAAAGCTGAAATTTCCCAGCATTTCGAAAAAGGTATGATGCCGGGCGGTGTAGCCAACATTTTCCAGATCATTGTGCTTGCCTCCGGCCCGAACACAACGCTGGGACGAGGCAGCCCGGGTATAGGCACGCTTTTCCTTGCCAAGAAACAGATCCTTGAACTGCACCATGCCCGCATTGGTAAACAGCAGGGTGGAGTCATTGGCCGGCACCAAGGAGCTGGACTCCACGATGGTGTGCCCATGATCGGCAAAATAGTCAAGAAATGCCTGGCGAATTTCAGCGCTCGTTTTCATCTGTTTCCGGTTGGGGTATTACAAGGCGGTAAATGGTATGCAGTCCAGCGCCACTTGTCACCCTCAAATTGCCTGCAAAATGAGCGATATCAAAGAAAAACGCTGGATTTCGCTGGCGCCGGAAGGTCAGTCAAACAAATATTCGCTGATCATCCAGGACGGAAACCCACGGGAAGAGAGAAAACGGCCTCTTTTGGCCAATTCCTTGCGGTCAGCCGGGGGGTGGCTGCCAAATTTCCTTTCTGCCACATCAAGCATGACAGCATGCCAGTCCTGCTCGGCATCTAGCCAGGTGGCAATCAGCTCACTGGCGATCCCCCTTTCCACCAGCTCCGGACGAATGCGCAAGGGGCCATAGCCTTTGTTACGGCGGGAATGGACATATTGCTCGGCAAACCGGGCGTCACTCTGCAACCCCTGTTGCCTCAGTTTCTGCAACACCTGTTGCACCTCTGCCGGGCCATAATGGCGCAACAGTTTTCTTTCCAGCTCAAGCTGGCTGTGCTCCCGCATGGAAAGCAGGCGCACCGCCGCATGTTGTGCCTGTTTCAGCCCGTCCGGGTTCAGCTTTTCCCCTCCGTGCTCACTTTGCCCGCACCTTGTTGTTCCGCTTCCTGGGCACTATCATCAGGAAACACCTCTGCCCGGATCCGACCTTCGATCTCGGTCGCAATTTTGGGGTTTTCTTTCAGGAATTTCCGCACATTGTCCTTGCCCTGGCCGATACGATCACCACTATAGGAATACCAGGCACCGGATTTTTCGACGAAGCCATGTTTCACCCCCAGGTCGATGATCTCACCCTCCCGGGAGATGCCTTCTCCATATAGGATCTGGAATTCCACCTGTTTGAACGGCGGCGCCACCTTGTTCTTTACCACTTTGACCCGGGTTTCATTGCCCACGACTTCATCACCGCGCTTGATAGCGCCGATGCGGCGGATATCCATGCGCACGGAGGAATAGAACTTGAGCGCATTACCACCGGTAGTGGTTTCCGGGCTGCCGAACATCACTCCAATTTTCATGCGGATCTGGTTGATAAAAATGACGATACAATTGGAGCGCTTGATATTGGCGGTGAGCTTGCGCAACGCCTGGGACATGAGCCGCGCCTGCAAACCTACATGGGAATCTCCCATGTCACCCTCGATTTCCGCCCTGGGCGTCAACGCCGCCACGGAATCGATAACTACCACATCCACCGCGCCGGAGCGCACCAGCATGTCGGTAATTTCCAGCGCCTGTTCACCGGTATCCGGCTGGGACACCAGCAGCTCGTCCATATCCACCCCCAGCTTTTCCGCGTACTGGGGATCCAGCGCATGTTCTGCATCCACAAACGCACAGGTGCCCCCCCCCTTTTGGGCCTCTGCCACAATATGCAGGGTGAGCGTGGTTTTCCCGGAAGATTCCGGGCCATAGATTTCTACCACCCGCCCCTTGGGCACACCTCCGATTCCCAGCGCGATATCCAACCCCAGGGAGCCAGTGGATATAGCCTCCAGATTACCGATGGCCGTTCCATCGCCCATGCGCATGACAGAACCCTTGCCAAATTGCTTCTCGATTTGACCCAATGCGGCCGCCAATGCTTTTTTCCGATTCTCATCCATTTCTGTTCACCTGTTCAAATTACCAATGTCGATAACAGCGTTACCGCCAAGTGTAGTTCGTTCTCTATTTGTTTTCCAGTATTATTTACTTCAGAATCACTGCCGGGAGAAGTTTGCCGGTAAACCTCAGGACAAAGGCCAGCTCTCCACAACTCTGTACCAGGGCGGGCCGCTGCCGGGGAGTGACTCCGCAAGCACAAAATAATCTACTGGCCAAAGAACCGGTTGCGGCAACGCCAGGGGCATGCCCGGTGTGGTTTTTCGCAGCAGGGTGACATGGGGGCGATAGGGTCGCCTTTCTACTCTGAAGCCACATTCCTGGAGGTTTTGCCCAAAACTTTTCACCAGCTGCAACAGCGCTTTCGGAATTTTCTCCGGGCCCGCCCAGGCAATACGCGGCTTTGGCCAGAAATCCAGGTGATTGATTTCCAGCTCAAAAGGAGAAGCCTGGACAGCACTGGCAGCATGAAGAATGCACTGCTGCTGACCGGTGGGAACGGCACCAAGGAACTGCAAGGTGATATGCAAATCCATGGGGTGCACCCAGTTGCCCTGCACCTGGGGCAGCCGGGTCTGCAAATCCGCCAGGTGACTGCGCACCTCATCATCGGGCCACAGGGCAAAGAACAGGCGTTTATTTCTTGGCACAAAATGCTCCCAGTTGCTGCAGGGCATGGATCACCGCCTGGCGCCTGACCTGTTCCCGGTCACCCGCAAACCAGCACCGTTCAGCGACAGCACCCTTCTCATCCGCCCATGCCATCCACACGGTTCCCACAGGCTTGTGCTGCGAACCGCCTCCCGGCCCGGCAATGCCACTGATAGCCACACTGACATCCGCCCTGCTGCGCACCAGGGCGCCCTGGGCCATCTGTAACACCACCTGTTCGCTTACCGCCCCAAAGTATTCCAGGGTATCAGCCCGCACACCCAGCATGCCTATTTTGGACTGGTTGCTGTAGGTGACAAAACCCCGCTCGAACCAGGCGCTGGATCCGGGGACATCCGTCATCACTTTGGCAACCCAGCCACCGGTACAGGATTCCGCTGCCGTCATGGTCAGCCGCTTCCAGGACAATAGGCGGCCGGTTTCATGGGCCAACTGTTCTAACTGTTCGTCTTGCATTAGAATTCACCCAGTTTCTGCAAATCAATGCTGCACTATAATTATGAATGACCAAGGCATACTGCTAGAGCGTAACCCTTCCCCGATGAAACTGGAAGTCATGGGCGTGGAAAGCTGGGGTATCTGGAAAAAGGAAAAATCCACCTTCCCCTGGACTTATCATCAACAGGAAACCTGCTATATCACCCGGGGGCGATTTATCGTAACTCCGGAAGGCGGCGAGCCCATGGCATTCAAGCGTGGCGACCTCATCACCTTTCCCGCCGGCATGAAATGCACCTGGGAGATTCTCGAAGACGTAGAAAAATATTACGACTTTCAGTAACACCACGGCATTTGTAACTGGCCGATTGTCTCCCGGCAAGCACACCACCTTCCCATCAGTCTACCTACTTTCACTACCTCCCCCTCTTCTGTTCGCTTCTGAATTTCAGGGGATCGTTTGACCCAAAATCCACGATTGATTGTGGATCTTGGGTTTAAGTTCCTCACCGTACAGCCGATTACTCTCGTAACTCAACAATCAACCAAATTTACGACACTGTCGGCAACGGTATATCTATGTCCATGGATCTTTCAGAATTTCTCGATGTGTTTCTCGAAGAGTGTTTCGAGGGGCTGGAAGCCATGGAGTCGGGGCTGCTGCACCTGGATGCAGGCACGGATCTCGAGGAAATCAACACCATTTTTCGCGCCGCCCACTCTATTAAAGGTGGCAGCGCTGCCTTTGGTTTCAACCATATCTCTGAATTCACCCATGTAATGGAAACCCTGCTGGATGAGCTGCGCGACGGTTCCCGGCAGGTAGACGAAAATATCGTGGATCTGCTTCTGGCTTCAGTGGATATCCTGCGCGAAATGGTGGATGGACTGAAGGACGAGAGCACTCCCGATGAAGTCCGTGTAGCCGAGCTGAAAAAGGCACTGGAAGCTGCACTGGGGAGCAATTCAGAAGAACCTCCGGCAACAGGGGAGCGCCAGCTGTGGAAGATTCTTTTTTCCCCTTGCCCTGATCTATTTCGTGAAGGCAACGATCCTCTGCGCATCTTTGAGGCACTGGAGGAACTGGGCACGCTGGAAGTTCAGACTGACGCATCCACCTTGCCATCCCTGTCAGAGCTGGATCCGGCTACCTGCCACTTGCGCTGGGAAGCGACCCTGGAAAGCACTGCTACCGAAGAACAGATTCACGAAACCTTCAGCTGGGTGGAAGGAAACTGCGACCTGAAAATCAGTCAAATCGAAGACAAAGAGGAACAACCCCCGGCAGCCGAAAAAGAAACGGAAAACCAACCAGAACCGGAAGCACCCGCACCCGAACCTGCCGCAAAACCAGCGGTAGCAGCCAAGGCAAAACCAGCCAAACCTTCCGCCAACCGGGAAAGCAGTTCTATCCGCGTAGCGATCGAGAAGGTGGATCTGCTCATTAACCTCATGGGCGAATTGGTAATCACCCAGTCCATGCTCAATCAGGTAGGACTGGACCTGGCCCAGGAAGGTGGGCAAAAAGCAGAAGCGCTGCTCAACGGTCTGGCGCAGCTGGAACGCAACACCCGTGAACTGCAGGAAAACATGCTGCAAATCCGCATGCTGCCCATCAGCGTCGCTTTCAACCGCTTTCCGCGCCTGGTGCGAGACCTGTGCGGGAAAATGGGCAAGAAGGTGGATCTGGTACTCAGCGGTGAACAAACCGAGGTGGACAAGACCGTTCTGGAAAAGATCGGCGACCCCCTGGTGCATCTGGTGCGCAACTCCCTGGATCATGGCCTGGAAACACCCGAAGTGCGGGCCGCGAAGGGTAAGACGGAACAGGGGCGGCTGGAACTCAGCGCCCAGCATGAAAGCGGCAACATCGTTATTCGTATTACCGATGACGGCGCCGGGCTGGATCGGGAAAAGATCCTGAAAAAAGCCATCGAACAAGGCCTGGTAAGCGACAAGGATGAGCTGTCCGAAGAACGCATCGACAACCTCATCTTCCAGCCCGGATTCTCCACGGCGGAACAAGTCAGTGACCTGTCCGGTCGCGGCGTGGGCATGGATGTGGTGAAACGCAATATCAGCGACCTGGGCGGCACCGTCAGCATTCAATCCCGCCAGGGCAAGGGCAGCACCGTAGTGATTCGCCTGCCCCTCACTCTTGCAATTCTCGACGGCCAGCTCGCCAGCATTGGTGAGGACACCTATATCCTGCCCCTCATTTCCATCATCGAATCGTTGCAAATCCGCCCGGAAAATCTCAAATGCGTTACCGGATCGACAGAGCTGTACCGCTTCCGAGATGAGTATATTCCCGTCATGCGGCTCAACAAGCTGCTTGGCAGCCAGTGCGGTACTGACAACCTGGGCCAGGGACTGCTGGTAGTGGTGGAATCAGAAGGACAACACGCAGGCCTGTTCATAGACAAGCTGCAAGGACAGCAGCAAGTGGTGATCAAGAGCCTGGAAGCCAACTTTCAGCAACTCGAAGGCGTATCCGGAGCAACCATCCTGGGCGACGGCAGGGTTGCCCTGATTCTGGATATTCCGGGGCTGGTTCAGCTCTTCCATAAAATCAGAAACACCAACCCGGCAGCAGCGCTGGCTGCCGCTTCATGACCGAGGTCGAAGTACTCATGAACAGTAACACAGCACAAAAAATTGATATCGATCTGCAGTCCGAGGAAGGAGTGGACCAGTATCTTACCTTCTGCCTGGCTGGCGAAGAATACGGCATCAACATTCTCAAGGTGCAGGAAATCAGAGGCTGGAGCGAGGTGACGCCCATGCCCAATACACCAGATTCCATTCTCGGTGTAATCAATCTGCGCGGCACCGTGGTTCCCATCGTTGAATTGCGCAGCCACTTCAACCTGCCGGAAGTACCCCCCAGCCCGACCACAGTAATCATCGTGGTCAAGGCGGTGGAGGCCAACGGCAACCAGCGCACCATGGGCATGGTGGTGGATGCGGTTTCCGAAGTACATAACATCGCCTCCGAAGAAATCCAGCCACCCCCACAGATCGGTGATGCAGGAGACCAGCGCGCTATCGCCGGCCTCACCACCATGGAACAACATATGATCATCCTCCTCGACGTGGATGACCTGATGATAAACGGCGTACTCGGCCTGCTCGACGACGAGCCCGGTGCCTGATCAACAAACCATTTCGCTCGACGGAGAACTACAGCATGAAAATCAATGAGCCAGTAACAGACAAAGAGATCGTGATGACGGAGGGACAATTCATCGTCTCCACCACTGACCTCAAGGGCATCATCAAATCCATCAATCGTGATTTCATCAATATCAGTGGCTTCACATCCGAAGAGCTGATCGGCAGGAATCACAACATGGTGCGTCACCCCGACATGCCGCCGGAAGCCTTCGAGGATTTGTGGCGCACCATCAAGGCAGACAGGCCTTGGATCGGGATGGTAAAGAACCGGTGCAAAAATGGTGACTACTACTGGGTCAAGGCCAATGTCACCCCCTTGCGTGAACACGGGCGCACCACCGGCTTCATGTCGGTGCGCACCAAGCCCACGCGCCAGGAAATTGAACAGGCCGATGCCCTGTACAAAAAAGTGCGTGCTGGTGAAGCCACCTTGCAACCATCACGTTTCAAGCGAGTCATGCAATACCTGGGTAATCTGGGAGTATCCAGGTACCTGACTTTGCTGCAAATTGCGTCGGTATCCGCCATGGCGGGAATTGCCTGGCTGGACCGCCAGGGTGCCGACCTCTCCATCGTAATCACGGCTTTTGCCGTCATTACAATCCTCATCTCCCTCGCCATCCATGCACTCAAGCAATACACCCAGCGCCCCATGAAGCAGGCCATCACCGCCATGCAGCAAATCGCCAACGGCGACTACTTTCAATGGGTCGAAACCAGCCGGGATGATGACCTGGGCCGGTTGCTGCAGAACATCCAGTCCACCCAGATCCGCCTCGGCTACGAAGTAAATGAAATACGCCAACAGGCAAATGAGCTGAGCCGTGTGCAGGAGGCGCTGGAAAGCGTAAATGCCAACGTGATGATTGCCGATCAAGACCTCAATATCATCTACCTGAACAAAGCCGTGAAGGAAATGATGCGCAATGCCGAGGACGACATTCGCCAGGAACTTCCGGATTTCAGCAGTGACAAGCTGTTGGGTGCCAACATCGATGCATTCCACAAGAACCCATCCCATCAGCGGGAGGCATTGGAACGTTTGCAAGATGCCTTCACCGCCGACATCAAGCTGGGTGGGCACTCCATGCGCCTCATCGCCAACCCTATTCTCAATGAAAATGGAGAACGCCTGGGAACCGTGGTGGAATGGATGGATCGCACCAGCGAGGTAGCCATAGAACAGGAACTCCAGAGCATCGTCGATAACGCCCTCATGGGTAACCTGGATGAACGAGTGTCACTGACCGGCAAGGAGGGCTTCTTCAAGAACCTGAGCCGTGGCGTAAACGACCTGATGCAGGTGCTGGAGCAGGTGATTGACGATACGTCCCAAGTACTCAGTGCCCTGGCCAAAGGCGAACTGAACAAAACTATCGATACCGACTATGAAGGCGCCTTTGCCCGTCTCAAAGACGATGTAAATGCCACCATAACCAATCTGACGCGAGTGATCGGTAGCATCCGCCACAGTGCCGACGCTGTCGAACATGCTTCACAGGAAATCGCCGAAGGCAACACCGACCTGGCGCGCCGTACCGAACTGCAGGCCTCCAATCTGGAGGAAACCGCCTCCAGCATGGAAGAGATCACCTCCACAGTACGCCAGAACGCAGACAACTCACGCAAGGCCAGCGATCTGGCAGCCATTACCCTGGACCAGGCAGTAAATGGTGGCGAAGTAGTGACAAACACCATCACTGCCATGGAAAAAATCACCCATTCCAGCAAGAAAATCGCTGCCATCATCAGCGTGATTGATGATATCGCCTTCCAGACCAATCTGCTGGCACTGAACGCTGCGGTGGAAGCAGCCCGGGCAGGTGAACAGGGCCGCGGATTCGCCGTGGTAGCCACCGAGGTACGCAACCTGGCGCAACGCAGTGCTACTGCGGCCAAGGAGATCAAGGAACTGATCGAAGACAGTGTGAACAAAGTGGAAGAAGGTTCTGAACTGGTAGATCAATCCGGCAAGACTCTGGATGAGATCGTCACTTCGGTGAAAAAAGTGAGCGATTTCATCACTGAGATTGCTGGCGCCAGCTCAGAACAATATGCAGGCATAGACCAGGTAAACCAGGCCGTCTCACAAATGGACGAAGTGACCCAGCAGAATGCTGCGTTGGTTGAAGAAGCAGCACAAACCAGCCAGATGATGGACGAACAGGCCAAGGAGCTGGGCGAACTGATCTCCTTCTTCAAGATCGAAAACGGTTCTGGAGAAAACCAAAACCAGGTGGAGCGTCGCTCCAGCAACCGGCCCTGGTCTGGCGCCAGCGACACCTCTGCCGTGGATTTCGCCGCCGCCCGCGCCAAACACAAACAATGGAAAACCCGCCTGCGCGCCTTCCTCGATGGAAAAGAATCCTTGAGCGTAGAGGAAGCCAGCTCCCACCATGATTGCAAACTGGGGCAATGGCTGCACGGCACGGGCATGCGCGAATACGGCAGCATGAGCAAAATGCAGGAACTGGAAAAAGCTCATGTGGAATTCCACGCTGTAGCCAAACAGGTAATCAAGGCCAAACAATCCGGAGACAATGCCAGGGCGGAAACCATGTACGCCCGCGTGGAAAAAGGCTCAGACCGCATCATTACCTTGCTGGAGCAGCTGGAACGGGAAATCGATACAGCCAATCCACCCTCATCCATTCCCGCCCCGGCTGGAAACAGCGCCCCAGGCAGACCCAGGCTGCAGGCGGTAGGTGCGGATGACGTATGGGATGAGTTCTAACCATGAATGCCGGGAAAATATGCCTCGAGTCCCATCTGGACATGGATGCATTGCCAGCACTGGCGCAGGCGCTGCGCAATGCCCTGGCGGAAAAAGCGCCACTGTTGCTGGATGGCTCCCGGGTAAAGAGCATCAATGGCGCCGCCCTGCAGCTACTGCTGGCGGCGACCCAGTCTGCACAACAGGCAGACATTTCGTTCAACTGGCATCAACCCTCTCCCCCCCTGGAAAGAGCCGTTGAACTTCTGGGGCTTAGCAATGATCTGGAATTAGGAGGCAACAAGGAATGAACCGCTTGGCTACAAAAACCCTTCGCAAAGGATTCGAATTTACCGATCAGGATTTCTCCCGGTTGCGGGAACTGGTTTACCAGCATACCGGCATCCGCATGGCGGACAACCGGCGTGACCTGATCTATGGCCGCCTTTCCCGACGGCTGCGGGCGCTGGGCATGCACAGTTTCAGTGACTACTGCGCGCTCATCGAGGATGGCCATGAGGACGAGTTGGAAGCATTCACCAATGCAGTGACCACCAATTTGACAGCCTTTTTCCGGGAAGCCCACCATTTTGATTACCTGGCCAACACCGTACTGCCGGAACTGCTGCAGCGCAAACAGACAAGCCAGCAAATAAGAATCTGGTCTGCGGGCTGCTCCACGGGTGAAGAGCCCTATACCCTGGCCATGATACTGCAGGAAAGCATTCCCGACCTACACAACTGGGATGTACGCATTCTCGCGACTGATCTCGATTCCGATGTACTTGCCAAGGCCAGTGCAGGAATCTATGAGCAGCAAAATATCCAGCGGGCCCTGGGTGATCGTCTGAAGCGCTGGTTCCGTAAGGGAAGCGGATCCCACAAAGGGAAAGCAAAGGTACTTCCGCAGCTACAGGAACTGATCTCATTCAGAAAGCTCAATCTGATGGAAAACTGGCCCATGAAAGGCTCATTCGACATCATTTTCTGCCGCAATGTGCTGATTTATTTTGACAAACCGACACAAAAAAAACTGTTTGACCGCTTCGCCGACATCCTGACGCCAAAGGGTCATCTTTTTATCGGTCACTCCGAAAGCCCTCTGGATCTTACGGATCGATTCACTCTCATCGGCCAATCAGTTTACCAGCGGTGCAAATAATGAAAGACATGGGAGGAATATTCAAGCCATGAGCATACGCGTTCTCATCATCGATGATTCCGCACTGGTGCGCAGCCTGCTGACACGCATCCTTGAAAAGGATCCGAAAATCCAGGTAGTCGGCACTGCGGCTGATCCGTACATCGCCCGGGAAAAAATCAAAAAGCTCCAACCCGATGTACTGACCCTGGATGTGGAAATGCCGAAAATGGATGGCATCACCTTCCTGCAGAATCTCATGCGCCTGCACCCCATGCCGGTAATAATGGTGTCGTCCTATACGGAGAAAGGGGCTGAAATCACCCTGCGGGCACTGGAACTGGGTGCGATTGATTTCGTCAGCAAACCCCGGGGGGAACTCGCCGGCACTCTGGAGATTGTAAGCGAAGAAATCATTCAGAAAGTAAAGACCGCCAGTCAGGCCAACATCCGGGCCGCTGGCCGCGCCTGCCCTTCCACGCCGTTGTCTGTGGAAGAAAAACAGAGTGTGGACTCCATCCTCCCCAAGCCAAACAAGCAGCGCGCCAATGGCGCACTGCCCCTGATTGCCATCGGTGCCTCCACTGGCGGCACGGAAGCAATCAAAGAGGTACTGCTGGGATTGCCGGAAAAAATGCCGGCAATCGTCATCACCCAGCACATCCCTCCCGGATTCAGCACCGCCTTCGCGAAACGCATGAACAGGCTGGCCGCACTGAAAGTTCACGAAGCAGAAGATGCCCAACCCATCCTGCCCGGCAATGTCTACATCGCTCCCGGAGCACAACATCTGCTCATATCCCAGGACAAGCAGGGATATCTGTGCAGACTCAATGATGGCCCCAGGGTCAACCGGCACAAGCCATCGGTAGATGTACTATTCCGCTCGGTGGCTCAAACTGCCGGAAGAAACGCCACTGGCGTACTCCTTACCGGAATGGGAGATGACGGCGCCCAATCCCTGCTGGAAATGCGCGAAGCAGGCGCCAGAACCATTGCCCAGGACGAAGAAAGCAGCGTGGTCTGGGGTATGCCGGGCTCTGCAATCAAGTGCGGCGCGGCAGAGCAGGTTTTGTCCCTGGAAAAAATCCCTTCGACACTAATCTATCTGCTTGCCGGCAAGGGAAAAACCATTCACAACACCAACAGCCTGCGGCAACGTCAGATGGCCGCAGCAACCTCTTTTTCATAACCAACACTCAGGAGAACAATTATGAATATCATGGTAGTAGACGACAGCCTCGCAATGCGCCTTATCGTCATGAAAACCTTGCGTGAGGCCGGTTATTCCGGTCATGACATCACCCAGGCGGCAGATGGCGCCAAAGCACTGGAAGCAATCAAGAAAGAGGAACCGGATCTGGTACTTTGCGACTGGAACATGCCCAACATGACCGGCCCGGAGCTGCTGGAAACCCTCAAGGACGAAGGCTACAACCTCAAATTCGGCTTCGTAACCACAGAAGCATCCGAGGAAATGCGCGCCAGGGCCACCGAGCTGGGGGCACGCTTCCTTATTGCCAAACCCTTTACTCCAGAATCCTTCAAGGAAAAACTGGATCCCTATCTCAACTAAGGAGCAACCACCATGTCCAGCATCCCATTACCAAAACCCGTCGAGTTGCAACAGATGCTCGCCATGATGTATGGCAGCGACCTAAAAGCCGAACCCGGCAACCCGGTTCCTGTCACACCTGGCAGCAAATCCCTGGTAGCACTCTACATCGACGACGATGACGCACCTGTGGCCACTTGTGCCGTGGATTATCCCTTTACCGCCTATGCTGGCGCATCCCTGACCCGGGTTCCCCTGGGCACGGCCAAGGAATGCGCACGAGACGGAGATTTTTCCGAGATCATGGTCGGTAACGTGCATGAAATCATGAACATCTGCTCCCGCCTGCTGATGACAAGCGACAGTCCGCATCTGCGCCTGCAAGCGCTGTATACCTCCCCGGACGAAATACCGGAAAACGTACAGGAGCTGATGCAGGAGCCCCCCGCCAGCGCCGATTTCAACGTCACCATTGCAGACTATGGTGACGGGGGCATGTCGTTCATGTCTCTGGTTGCGTAAGTAAAGAAGGGCAATGCCAAAACAGCGGGATTACAGGCTGATTCCGCCCTACAGCACGGCCTTGGGGTAGGAACCCAGCACCTTGTACATTCCTGCCTGCTTTTCCAGCGCGGCGAGCGCCTGGACGACATGGGCTTCATCCTTGTGACCGTCCACATCGATGAAGAACACATAGTCCCATACGCCCCGGCGGGAAGGACGGGACTCGATGCGGGTCATGCTCACGCCATGTTCCGCCAGAGGCTCCAGCAGGCGGTGCAGGCCACCCGCCTCGTTCTTGGTGGAGATGAGCAGGCTGGTCTTGTCCTGACCGGAAGGCGGCACCTCCTGCTGGCCGATAATGAGAAAGCGGGTGGTGTTGCCCGGCTCATCCTCAATGTTGTGTGCCAGCACGCCCAGGCTGTAGATCTCTCCGGCAGTTTCACTGGCGATAGCCGCGGCATGGGGGTCTTCCCGTGCCATGGCCGCAGCCTCGGCATTGCTGCCCACGGCAATGCGCTCCACATTCGGCAGGTGCCGATCCAGCCAGCCCCGGCACTGGGCCAGGGATTGCTGGTGGGAATACAATCTCTCGATCTCGTCCAAAGACCCGGCATTGGAGAGCAGGTTGTGATGGATGCGCAGGGTCACTTCCCCGCAGATGCGCAGGGGCGAGCTGAAGAACATATCCAGGGTGTGGCTGATTACGCCTTCGGAAGAGTTCTCCACCGGCACCACGCCATACTGGCAGCTACCCGCTTCCACTTCCTGAAACACATCGGAAATGGAGCCCAGAGGCGTCGTGGTAACGGAATGCCCGAAGTGCTTGAGCGCCGCCGCCTGGGTAAAGGTGCCTTCCGGGCCAAGGAAGGCAATATTCAGGGGATACTCCAGGGCCAGGCAGGCGGACATGATCTCCCGGAACAGCCTCGCCATTTCTTCTGCATTCAGCGGCCCCTGGTTGCGCTCCTTGACCATGCGCAGTATCTGGGCTTCGCGCTCGGGACGGTAAAAAACCGTCTCGCCGCTGCTCTGTTGCTTAATATGGGCAACTTCCGCCGCCGCTGCCGCCCGAGCATTGATGAGGTGCTGAATCTGCTCGTCAATGGCGTCGATGCGTTCGCGGATGGCGTTGAGTTGTTCCGTTTCGTTCATGGGGTCAGCAGCTCAGGCAACGCACCGACAGCACCCCTTCCAGCGCTGCAATCCTGTTCACTACCGAAGCATCGGGCTGCGCTTCCAGATCAATGAGGGTGACTGCAATATCCCCACGGGATTTGTTCAACATATCCACGATGTTCAGGCCTGCTTCGGCCAGATCCGTCGAAATCTGCCCCAGCATGTTGGGCACGTTGCTGTTCACCACCACCAGGCGCGGGTTGTCGCCAGGAGGCATCTGGATCTCGGGAAAATTCACGGAGTTGGTGATATTGCCATCCTCCAGCCAGCTACGCACTTCGTCCACCACCATGATGGCGCAGTTTTCCTCCGCCTCGCGGGTGGAAGCGCCCAGATGGGGCAAGGTGATGCAGCGCGGATGATCCTTGAGCAGATTGCTGGGGAAATCACAAACATAGCCGTACAGGTGTCCGTCGTCCAGGGCTTTGACCACGGCTTCATCGTCAACAATGCCGTTGCGGGCGAAGTTGAGCACGATGGCATCTTTTGGCATCAGCTTGATCCGCTCTTCATTGATCATGCTGGCCGTCGCGTCATTGAGGGGCACATGGAAGGTGACGAAATCCGACCGGGACAACAGGTCGTCGATGGACAGGGCCTGTTCCACGTCGGCCTTGAGCTTCCAGGCGGACTTGACGGTGATGGATGGATCGAAGCCCACCACTTTCATCCCCAGGTCATGGGCGGCATTACAGATCTTCACACCGATGGCGCCCAGACCAACCACGCCCAGGGTGCGGCCCGGCAGCTCGAAACCCACGAAATTCTTCTTGCCTGTTTCCACGGCTTTGCCGATCTGCGCATCATCGCCTGCCAGCCCTGTGGCAAACTTCCATGCCGGGCCGATATTGCGCGCCGCCATCAACATGCCGGCGATCACCAGTTCCTTGACCGCGTTGGCATTGGCCCCCGGTGCGTTGAACACGGGAATGCCCTTCTCCGTCATTTTATCCACGGGAATATTGTTCACCCCCGCCCCGGCGCGGCCAATGGCCTGTACCGTTTCAGGAATTTCCATATCGTGCATCTTGAACGAGCGCAGCAAAATGGCATCGGGTTGGGTGATCTCCGAGGCAACTTCATAAGCCTCACGCGGCAGCCTGTCCAGACCTGCGGCAGAGATATTGTTCAAGGTCAGTAGTTTGTACATCTGGCTCATCCCCACTCAGGCATTACGCTGCGCAAATTCATGCATGAAATCGATCAGGGCCTGTACACCGGCCTCGGGCATGGCATTGTAGATACTGGCGCGCATGCCGCCTACGGAGCGGTGCCCCTTGAGGGTTTTCAACCCCGCCTGGGCTGCTTCTTCGAGAAACCTTGCATCCAAACCGGCGTCTGCCAGGGTAAAGGGCACATTCATCCGGGAACGACATGCGGGATCCACGGGATTGGCGTAGAAATCCAGGTCATCAATGGCAGCATACAAAGCTGCTGCCTTGCGCGCATTGATGGCGGCCATGGCGTCCAGTCCGCCATTGTCTTTCAGCCACTGGAATACCAGCCCCGCCAGATACCAGGCATAGGTGGGAGGCGTGTTGTACATGGAATCCGCATCTGCATGGATCTTGTAGTCCAGCATGGCCGGACAACTCTCGGGCGCGTGGCCGATGAGGTCTTCGCGAATGATGACCAGAGTCAGACCTGCCGGGCCGATATTCTTCTGTGCTCCCGCGTAGATGATGCCGAATTTCGACGCATCGACCGGCCGGGAGAGGATGGTGGAAGACATGTCCGCCACCAGGGGAATGTCGCCCGTATCCGGAATATAGGGGAACTCCACGCCCTGGATGGTCTCGTTGGGCGTGTAGTGTACATAGGCCGCATCCCTGGAGAACCCGAGATCCTCTTCCGCAGGCGCCTTGAAATCAGACGATGTGTCGGCGATGACGTTCACCTCGCCGTAGCGTCTGGCCTCGGCAATGGCCTTTTTCGACCAGGAGCCGGTGTTGATATAGTCCGCCTTGCCGGTGCGGCCCATGAGATTCAGGGGCGCCATGGCGAACTGGCTGGAGGCACCACCCTGCAGGAACAGCACCTTGTAGTTATCGGGAATCGCCATTATCTCGCGCAGGTCGGTCTCCGCCTGTTCGGCGATGCTCATGAATTCCTTGCCGCGATGGCTCATTTCCATCACCGACATGCCGGCGCCATGCCAATCCAGCAGTTCGTCCTGGGCCTGCTGCAACACGGCTTCGGGAAGCGTGGCGGGGCCGGCGCTGAAATTATAGATTCGTGACATTTCGGGTTCCTGCTCAGGGTTACTGCAAAAAAATTCTAGTCTGGTAGCAACCGTAGGTTGGGCAAAGGCCGTGAGGCCGTGCCTAACAAACTTGTCGGGCACGCTACGCTTTGCCCGACCTACGGCTCCGGTGTTTCGTTTTCCTCATCTTCCTCAAGCATCTCGATGCGGGCGATACCAATGAGCTTTTCTTTCTTGCTCAGGGCAATCATCTTCACGCCCTGGGTATTGCGCCCCATGCGAGACACATCGCTGACACGGGTGCGCACCAGGGTGCCGCCATCGGTAATGAGCATGATTTCGTCATCTTCATCCACCAGGATGGCACCGATCTGCCGACCGTTGCGCTCGGATGTCTGGATGGAAATCATTCCCTTGCCGCCACGCCCCTTGACCGGGAACTGGGCGATATCAGTACGCTTGCCATAGCCATTTTCACATACGGTCAGCACGTCGCCCTCCATAGCAACCACCAGGGAAATCACCCGCTGGTCTTCATCCAGGCGAATGCCGCGCACACCGGCAGCGGTGCGCCCCATGGCGCGCACGGCGCTTTCGTTGAAGCGCACCGCCTTGCCGGCGCTGCTAAAGAGCATGATGTCCTGGCTACCATCGGTGATATCCACGCCGATGAGCTGATCCCCATCATGCAGATCCACGGCGATGATGCCACTGGCCCGGGGACGGGAGAAGTCCGTCAGGGGCGTTTTCTTTACCGTGCCATCGGCCGTGGCCATGAAAATGTAGCGGTCTTCGGTATATTCCCGAATCGGCAGCACCGCGTTGATGCGCTCGCCATCCTCCAGGGGCAACAGGTTCACCATGGGCTTGCCCCGGGCATTGCGCCCCGCCTGGGGTAGCTCATAGACCTTGAGCCAGTACACCTTGCCGGCGCTGGAAAAACACAGGATGGTGTCATGGGTGCTGGCGACGAACAGCTTGTCCACGAAGTCCTCGTCCTTGGTGGTGGTGGCCGTTTTGCCCCGCCCGCCCCGGCGCTGGGCCTGGTAGGTATCCAGGGACTGCGCCTTGGCGTAGCCCTGGTGGGACATGGTAACCACCACGTCTTCCTCGGTTATAAGGTCTTCCAGAGTCAGATCCAGACGCTCCGCAACAATCTCGGTGCGGCGCTCGTCGCCAAACTGCTCCTTGATTTCCAGCAGCTCGGTCATGATAACCGCCATCAGGCGCTCGGAGCTGGAGAGAATATCCAGCAGATCGGCGATCCGATCCAGCAACTCCTGAAACTCGGCAATGATCTTGTCCTGCTCCAGCCCGGTAAGCTTTTGCAGGCGCAAATCCAGGATCGCCTGGGCCTGGGTTTCCGTGAGCCGGTATCCGTCCGCGGTAAGGCCAAAGCCTTCGGCGAGATCATCCGGGCGGGAAGCATCGGCACCGGCCCTGGAGAGCATGTCCTCCAGGGTGCCGGATCGCCAGGTGCGGGCGCAAAGTTCCTTCTTCGCCGTGGCCGGATTGGGCGCGGCCTTGATCAGGGCGATGACCTCGTCGATATTCGCCAGGGCAACTGCCAGGCCTTCGAGGAGATGGGCGCGGGCGCGGGCCTTGCGCAAGTCGAAAATAGTGCGCCGGGTAACCACTTCGCGGCGGTGGCGGATGAAGTATTCCAGCAACTGTTTGAGATTGAGGGTGCGGGGCTGGGAATCCACCAGGGCCACCACATTGATGCCGAACACGCTCTGCATCTGGGTGTGCTTGAATAGATTGTTGAGCACCACCTCGCCCACCTCGCCCTTGCGCAGCTCGATAACCATGCGCATGCCGTCCTTGTCGGACTCATCGCGCATTTCGGTGATGCCTTCGATCTTCTTGTCCTTGACCAGCTCGGCGATCTTTTCCATGAGCCGCGCCTTGTTCACCTGGTAGGGCAGCTCGGTGACCACCAGGCGCTGCTTGCCATTGTTCATTTCTTCAAAATGGCTGCGGGCGCGCACATAGATTTTTCCCCGGCCGGTGCGGTAGGCTTCACGAATGCCTTTGGCACCGTTGATAATGCCCGCTGTGGGAAAATCCGGCCCCGGCACATAGGCCATGAGTTCATCTATGGAGATCTGCGGATTGTCGATGACCGCCACACAGGCGTTGATCACTTCGGTGAGATTGTGGGGCGGGATGTTGGTCGCCATGCCCACGGCGATGCCCGAAGAGCCGTTCACCAGCAGGTTGGGCACCTTGGCCGGCAGCACCGTGGGTTCGGATTCGGATTCGTCGTAGTTGGGAATGAAATCGACGGTTTCCTTGTCGATATCCGCCAGCAGTTCATGGGCGATTTTCGCCATGCGCACTTCGGTGTACCGCATGGCTGCAGGAGAATCACCATCCACAGAACCAAAGTTGCCCTGACCATCTACCAACATGTAGCGCAGGGAAAATGGCTGGGCCATGCGCACGATGGTGTCATACACTGCGGTATCGCCATGGGGATGGTATTTACCGATGACATCGCCCACCACCCGGGCGGATTTCTTGTAGGGCTTGTTCCAGTCGTTGTTGAGCACGCTCATGGCGAACAGCACCCGGCGATGCACGGGCTTCAACCCATCCCTGACATCCGGCAAGGCGCGGCCCACGATCACGCTCATGGCGTAGTCGAGGTAGGAGTGCTGCATCTCGTCTTCGAGGTTGACCGGGAGGACTTCCTTGGCAAAATCAGTCATGTATGAATCGGTCCGAATGGCATAGAACAATTAGGAGCGGGATTTTACCATAAATCCACCTTGGGGTGCAGGGCGCCCCTCAAATCCTCCTGAACCGCATTTACGGCCCGCAGAAGGAATCAGGACATATGCTGATCAAGCTTTTTGGCATCCGGCGAGAGAATAATCCCCTTCTCGGTCACAATGGCGTCCAGCAGATTTGCCGGGGTCACATCGAATACCGGATTCCAGGCATCCACCCCTGCTGCTGCCACCGGATTACCGGCGCAACCGAGCAGTTCTGCGCCATCCCGGGTTTCGATGGGGATATCACCGCCGCTGGGGCATGCCATGTCTATGGTGGAGCTGGGCGCCGCCACCATGACTCTCACGCCATGGGCCCTGGCAACCAGCGCCAGACCATAGGTGCCGATCTTGTTCGCCACATCGCCATTGGCGGCGATACGGTCGGAACCCACGATCACCCAGTCGATACCGCCCGCCGCAAGACGTGCAGCAGCAGCGCCATCGGCCAGCAGGGAAACGGGAATACCATCACGCTGCAACTCCCAGGCGGTGAGGCGGCTGCCCTGGAGCCAGGGGCGGGTTTCATCCGCGAATACCCGCTCGATCTTGCCTGCCGCCCAGGCGCTGCGAATCACCCCCAGCGCCGTGCCATAACCGCCGGTAGCCAGGGCGCCGGCATTGCAGTGGGTAATGACGGAGGTTTTCGCTTCAATCAGGGAAGCCCCCAGATCGCCAAGGACGTGATTGGCCCGAATATCCTCCGCATGAATCCGCTTCGCCTCCCGCAGCAACAGCGGCTCGGGATTCCCCTGATCCAGGCCGGCAATCAATCCTTGCATCCGCCGCAGCGCCCAACCCAGGTTCACCGCCGTGGGACGCGCGCCGGCAAGCTGCTCCAGCTCATCCTGCATCGCTGTCTTCCAGCCGCCTTGCGCCTGCCGCCAGGCACTGCGGGCAACCAGCACCACCGCGTAGGCCGCCGTCACTCCAATGGCCGGTGCGCCCCGCACCACCATATCGGTGATGGCTTTTGCGGCATCCACACCGCGGGAGCAATGCACGAAACACTCTTCATGAGGCAGCACCCGCTGATCAAGCAAATACAGCTCACCATCCTGCCACAGCACCGCATCGTCAGCACTGATCTCGCGTTCCAGAACCGGTTGTTTCATATAATTTTTCGTGTACGGGAAATCGGGTTCGGCTATTTTATACCAATCCTGTCCTCCCATCCGACAAACCACATGCGCACAAACACCCTCATCCACGCCCGCTGAATCATTCCGGTGGAACCCGCCGGCCAGGTGCTGAAGAACCACTCCCTGGCGCTGGCGGTGAGCGACAGTCGTATCCAGATAGATATCTTCCCGACCGCCGCCCCGTAAAGTGACATGGTATAGCGCTCCCGCAATTTCTATTCGTAACGGCCTGACCATGTTCTCATGCCTGCAACACCTGAATGCAAAAAGCAAGACTTGATGCTGTTCTGTGTGTGTGACCCTGTTCTGTTCTAATGTGAAAGTCGTTAGTTTGATTATTATTCCGAAACACTGAGTAAATTTTGTAGATTTATTGACTGACAGTCAATTATTATTGCACTTGGTCATTTTATCCTGTATTATCTTCACTGGCTGGAAGAATTCTTCCAGTTGCTCTTTAACATTGACTCTGAAAATCGAGTGGCTAGAGATTAAGGCGTATTGTCTGTTAAATACGTCGACTCACGAGAGTCTAACTCAGGCGCATAACGGTCGGGTAGCCCTGTTCCTCTGGACAATGGTTCGCCAAGCTCCAGGATAGGCAATACCGAATTCCCCCAAATGCGACTGCTGGTGTTGTGTTCCACAACACCAGGGTATGTGGCTTGCTGTTCTTCTGTATTGCTCCAGTCGGCCCCTCGAGCGTGTTGGCGACTGGCACCAATGGTGGTGCCGACTCAACATATATCGGAGTATTCAGATGAATAATTCAATGTTAAAGGAGACGCTTTTTTTATTGAAAGAAATGCGTTCTCAACAAGGCAATACAGAAGACTGTGTTATTAAAAGGCTTAACCAAACCATTCAAAACCTTGAAGCCCTTAGGGGTGAAAGGTTTTCGGAACCAGAAATTATGGCCATAATTCTCCAGGAATTAGGTGCATTATTTTCCGAGTTGCCAGAAATTCAAAAGCAACTTGAATATCTGGCTAGCCTGTAGTCCTAATGACACAGCAAGCCATTTTATTCTTTAACCGAGAGTTAATAACATGGAACTTGGCAAAGCTATTAGAATTTCTCGAGAACAGAGAGGTTATACTCGATCTGAACTCGCTGACAAAGCAAAATTATCCCTTTCTTATGTGTCATTACTAGAAAATAGCAAAAGAGATCCAAATCTTTCTAAGATAGAAAAGATAGCGGAAGCATTGGATATACCAGTATCAATCTTATTTTTTTTAGCTGCTGATAAGTCAGAGATTGAATCGATAAGTTCTGAATTGGCTGAAAAAATGTCCTTACTCACTCTTAAACTACTAGAAAGTAAACGCAATGGAACGCCTAGCTTATCCACATAGCCCGCTATCAAGTATTAGAGCTCTTTCTGGGCTACTTCAAATACCTGAAAAATTCTTAATTGATATAGCCACAAATAGAGATAAATACTATAAACAAAACAAACCTCAGCCGAAATCCGGAGGTGGAGTACGGATCACTTACCGCCTTGACGAAAAATTAAAGTTTATTCAAAGGCGTATAAAGAGCAATATCTTCAACCTTGTTACATATCCGAACTACCTTCAGGGGTCTATTAAAGATACTTCCAACCCGAGAACTTATGACCGTGATGCCGCTATTCATGCGACCTCACATTTTATCATTTCAGAAGATGTTTCTGATTTTTTTCATTCCATTGATGAAAAATATGTAATGGACATGTGGAAATATTTATTTCATTTTTCGGTAGATGTTTCGGAGTTATTAACACGGCTAACGACCTACAAAGGTTATGTTCCCCAAGGCGGGGTAACAAGTTCATATCTTGCTAATTTAGTATTGTGGGATATTGAGACAGAATTGGTTATCGAACTAAATAGAATTGGCTTAACATATACGAGATATGTTGACGATATAACACTATCTGCAAGAATCAATTGGCTTTCCCAAAGTAACCTAGAAAAAGCGATAAAATTAATCTATGTAATGCTGGCTAAAAAAGGAATAAGACCAAATCGAAAGAAACATAAAATCATGAGTAAATCGGTCAGAATGACTGTACATAAGCTAACGATTAACTCAGGTCGCCCTACAATGGATAAAAAACGTAGAAATAAAATTAGGCTAGAAGTCTTTAACTTGAAAAAGTTTGCTAACGCATGTGGAAGAAAAAGTGACGAGTACCAATCCCAGTTTAATAGTGTGACGGGTAAAGTTAGAGAGTTACTAAAATTTCATCCATCTCAAGGAGAGAAATATTTGGATCAATTGCTACTCATACGGCCTAAATAACTCTTTTTTCTCCATATTACTGAAGAAAAAAAACAACGGGACAGAGTGTCAGGCCTTGTTATTTGCATTCACTATCCTGCTAACGCAAGAAATAGTGCAAGTGAAAATGCTCTCCTATTGCTTTCATGCTGTAAGCCCCTCTCTCATATGCCTTGATAATGGCCGTGCGGAACGTATCAACCTAATTTGAATCGCTCACATACTGCTGCCAGCACGTCGAGAAACAACTGCCGATCACCATCATCCAGATAGATATCTTCCCGCCTGTCGCCTCGCGAAGTAACATGGTATAGCGCTCCGCAAATTCTAAGGCGCCTCTAAATAATCGTCATTCCGGCGCATGCCAGAATCCATAAGTTCTTAATATCTTTAGACACCGGCCTGCGCCGGTGTGACAAAATTTAGAATTATTCGAGGTGCCCTCTATTCGTAACGGCCTGACCATGTTCTCAGCCTACCTTCGCTGTGATGTTCGGCCCTATGATGTTCTGCTTTGAATACTGTTGGACTCATAGTTTCTTCTGCACATAACATCTATGTGAACCCGGCGGGCGTGTTCTGATCCCCGATTTCGGCCGTTTGATCCGCTATGCGCTGCACTTTCCCTGCTCGCGATGACTTATTTCCCTGCCAGTCTAAGGTATTTTCATTCTCCAGGCCATGCCACTCCCTCAGGCCGCCAATCGCCTGCTCATCGGCAAACATCCCGTTGGGCACGTCACTACCGCTCCTTTGCCCAACCTGCGGGGCTGCCACAGCACCGAATCACCTGGACTGGCCTTGCACTGCAGAACCGGTTGTTTCATATATTTTTTCGTGTGCGACAAATCGGATTCAGGTATTTTATACCGATCCCGTTCCCTCATCCGACAAACCACATGCACGCAGACACGCTCATTCACGCCCGCTGGATCATTCCGGTGGAACCCGCCGGACAGGTGCTGGAGAACCATTCCCTGGCGATCAGCAACGGCCGTATCCAGGCATTGCTGCCCACACCTCAGGCAAGGGAGCAGTTGACGGCCACGGAAACCCTTGACCTGCCGGGACATGCCCTTATTCCCGGCCTGATCAATGCCCATACCCACACCCCCATGAGCCTGTTCCGGGGCATGGCGGACGATCTGCCTCTTATGGAGTGGCTGGAACAGCACATCTGGCCCGCGGAGCAACGCTGGGTGAGCGCAGATTTCGTCGCCGATGGCAGCCGCCTGGCCATGGCGGAGATGATTCGCAGCGGCACCACCTGCTTCAACGACATGTATTTCTTCCCCGATGTCACGGGCAGGGTGGCCCTGGAAACCGGCATGCGCGCCGTGCTGGGCATGATTCTCATCGACTTTCCCTCCGCCTGGGCCAGCGATACCGACGGCTACCTGGAGCGCGCCCTGGCGCTACACGATGCATTCCGCAATGAATCCACCATCAGGGCCATTTTCGCCCCCCATGCGCCCTATTCCGTATCCGATCAACCCCTGCAGCGGGTGCGCACCCTGGCGAACGAGCTGGATCTGCCCATTCACATGCATGTGCATGAAACACAGGATGAGATCGCACAAAGCCTGAAACAATACGGCAAACGCCCCCTGGCGAGGCTGCAACAACTGGGGCTTACCGGCCCGGATCTCATCGCCGTACACATGACCCAGTTGCAGGACGAAGAAATCGAGGAGTTCGCCACCAGTGGCGGCCATGTGGTGCACTGTCCGGAATCCAACCTTAAACTGGCATCCGGCTTTTGCCCCGTGGCCAGGTTGCTGGATGCCGGCATCAACGTCGCCCTGGGCACCGACGGCGCCGCCAGCAACAATGATCTGGACATGCTGGGGGAAATGCGCAGCGCCGGACTGCTGGCCAAGGGCGTGGCCGCCGATCCCGAAGTGCTGCCCGCCCCCAAAGTGCTGGAAATGGCCACCATCAACGGCGCCAAAGCCTTGGGGCTGGACGCGGAAACCGGCTCTTTGAAGCCCGGCAAGGCGGCGGATATCACCGCCATCGATTTGCAGCGCATCGAAACCCTGCCGGTTTTTGATCCCGTCTCCCAGATCGTGTATTCCGCCGGCCGGGAACAGGTCAGCCATGTCTGGGTGAATGGCCAGATGCTGCTGTGCGCTGGCGAACTGACCAGCATCCATTCCGACAGACTGATGCGCGACATCGGCACCTGGCAGGAAAAACTCCGGGAAGATTCCTGAAGGCCCAAATTTGCTAGAATGCCTCCATCAACCGACACCGCCGGCAGACCACTCATGCAAAACCAGAGCCATCACAATGTAGATCCTTCGGAAATCAACAAGTTCGAGGAACTGGCCTCGCGCTGGTGGGATCCCAACAGCGAATTCAAACCCCTGCATGAAATCAACCCCCTGCGTCTGGCGTATATCGAACAGCATGCAAATGGCCTGGCGGGTAAAAAGGTGCTGGATGTGGGTTGTGGCGGCGGCATCCTGGCGGAATCCATGGCGGAAAAAGGCGCCCATGTCACCGGCATCGACATGGGGGAGGCCAATCTGGAAGTGGCGCGGCTGCATCTGCTGGAAAGCGGCAGGGATGTGGACTACCGGCAAGTCCCGGTGGAACAGCTGGCCGGGGAAATGCCGGCGCAGTTCGACATCGTCACCTGCATGGAGATGCTCGAGCACGTACCGGATCCATCCTCCATCGTTACCGCCTGCGCCACACTGGTGAAGCCGGGTGGACTGGTGTTTTTCTCCACCATCAACCGCAACCCCAAATCCTACCTGTTCGCCATCGTCGGCGCGGAGTACCTGTTGCATCTGCTGCCCAAGGGCACCCATGACTATGCACGCTTCATCCGCCCGTCGGAACTGAGCCAGTGGGTTCGCCGGGCAGCTCTCGATATCCGCGACATCAGCGGCATGACCTACAACCCCCTCACCCGGGTGTACAAGCTGGATCCATCGGATGTAGACGTCAACTACCTGCTGGCCACACAAAAAGCAGAGGAATGACCCCGCCTATCGAGTGCATGCTGTTCGACCTGGACGGCACCCTGGCGGACACCGCACCAGACCTGGCCAACGCCCTGAACGCCACCCTGGAACACTTCGGCCAGCCACCCCTGGCGTTTGAGAAAATCCGCCCGGTAGTTTCTCACGGCGGCATCGCCCTCATTTCCCTGGGCTTTGGCATGCATCCCGATGATCCCGGCTTCGAGGAGCGTCGGCAACATCTGCTGCAGGTGTATCTGGACAATATCTGCCAAAGCACCCGCCTGTTTCCCGGCATGGATGAGGTGCTGCAAACCCTGCACGAAAAGAATATCCCCTGGGGCATCGTCACCAACAAGCCCGCCTGGCTCACCGACCCGCTGATGGCGGCACTACCCATGCCCTGCCGCACACAAGTCGTCATCAGCGGCGATACCTGTGAACACAGAAAACCCCACCCGCAACCGCTGCTGCTCGCCAGCGAGCGTTTGCATACGCCTCCCGGCCAGTGCCTGTATATCGGAGATGCGCAAAGAGACATCCAGGCCGGAAAAGCCGCCGGCATGCATACCGCCTGCGCATTGTTTGGCTACATCCAGGAACAGGATCGGCCCCTGGAATGGCAGGCCGATTTCAGCCTGGAACAACCCGGGGATTTACTTACCCTGATGTAGATCCCGGCCCTGTCTGCTAATATATGCAGCTGGTCAGCAACACAAACGGACAAACATGCACAACTACCAAGCCCCATCCAACTTATTGCGGGATCGCGTGATCCTCGTCACCGGTGCCGGCAGCGGCATCGGCAGAACCATGTCCATCGCCTTTGCCACCCACGGTGCAACCGTGGTGCTGCTGAGCAAGACCTTGCCGAATCTGGAAAGCATTTACGATGAAATCGAGAGCTTGGGCGCGCCCACTCCCGCCATCTATCCCATGCATCTGGAAGGCGCTACCAGCCATGACTACGAAGAGCTGGCAGACAAGCTGGAAGAATCTTTTGGCCGCCTGGATGGCGTATTGCACAATGCAGCGATCAACCCCTATCTGAGCCGGATCAAGGATTACGATCCCCAGGACTGGATGAAAGTCATGCAGGTCAACGCCAACGCCCCTTTCTTCATCACCCAGGCCTGCCTGCCGCTGTTGCTCAAGGCGGAAGATGCCTCCATGATTTTTACCTCCGACAGCGTGGCGCACAAAGCCAAGGCGTATTGGGGCGCATACGCTGCCAGCAAATTTGCCCAGGAAGGGCTGATGCAAACCCTGGCTGAGGAACTCGAACACACAGCGGTGCGGGTCAACAGCATCGACCCCGGCCCCACGCGCACCAATATGCGAAAAACCATTTTCCCCGGCGATGACATCAACAAGATCAAGCCCCCGGAAACCCTCATCCCCCTGTATTTGTGGCTGATGGGGCCAGACAGCAAGGGCACCAGCGGACAAGCACTGTCTTACGAAGAATAGATATGAAAACACGGCTGTTCCTGTCCGCATTGCTACTGCTGTTGAGCGCCTGCTCTGACAGCACTGATAGTAAACAGGATACCCAACCCGTCGAAAAGCCCCCCAACCCCTGGAAAAGCCAGGTGGAATCCCTGGAAAGGACCCAGAACCTGGAAGGCCAGATGCTCCAGGATGCAAAAGACCGCGACAAACGCCTGCGCGAACAAGGCGGGTGATTCCGGTATTCGACGCCCTGAACTCCATCGAGGCGCATTCCATAAAAATCCATCTTATTGGCAATGGCATTGAAGCCAGGGTTGGTGGCGACTACCTGCAGGGAGCCATGGGCGAACTCCCCGCCCTGGGCATGGTGCGCGTGTTCGTTGCGGAAGCAGATGAAATACGCGCCAAAAAAATTATCCAGGAACTGTACAACAAGGTGGAAGAAGAAGATGATTCCTGGATTCCACCAGAACTTCGCTGATCAGAACCATGTCCGGGCGCCCACCAGAGCAAGATCTCGAAACTTATCCGGTGGGTGGTTATGTACGTGACCAGTTGCTGGGGCGCCAACCCACGGATCGCGACTGGGTAGTGGTTGGCAGCACCGTTGCAGACATGCTGGCCAGAGGATTCCAGCAGGTCGGCCGGGATTTTCCCGTATTTCTGCACCCACAAAGCAAGGAAGAGTACGCCCTGGCAAGAGGCAGAGATCCGGCGGGTGGTCTGCGCACAAGTCCTGATATCACGCTGGAAGAAGACCTGGCACGGCGGGATCTGACCATCAACGCCATGGCCATGGACATAGATGGCAGACTCATCGATCCGTTTCACGGCGCACAGGATCTTGCACAGGGCATCCTGCGGCACCTGCCGGCTTTTACAGACGACCCCCTGCGCATCCTGCGCCTGGCGCGTTTTTCCGCCCAGCTGGGTTTCTCCATCACCGGGGAGACCATAAAGCTGGCCAGGAGCATGGTCGCCAAAGGCAGTCTGCTGACACTGCCACCCGAACGCATCTGGCAAGAACTGCTCCGCGCCCTGCGCTCACCTTCACCCCGGCGATTCATCGAAGTGCTGCGGGAGCTGCATGCCCTGCAGGTGATACTGCCTGAGGTGGATGCCTTGTTCGGGATTCCTCAGCCGGAAAAGTATCACCCGGAAATCGACACCGGCATCCATATCCTCATGGCGCTGGATCAGGCCACTGCCTTGACCGAAGACCCCCTAGTGCGCTTTGCGGTACTGGCGCATGACCTGGGTAAAGCCGCGACACCCCCTGAATACTGGCCCAGCCACCGTGGACATGAAGCGCTGGGCGTGCCCCTGGTGGATCAGCTTTGCCGCCGCCTGCGGGTTCCGGGGCACTATCAGAAGCTGGCGCGCAAGACCTCCCGCTATCACCTCATGGTGCATCTGGCCTTTGAGCTGAAACCCAAAACCCTGGCGAAATTGCTGGATGATCTCGATGCTTGGCGCTCCCCGGAAGATTTCGAGCGTTTTCTAATCGCCTGCCAGGCCGATGCCCAGGGGCGCGGGGGATTACAGGAACAGCCCTACCCGCAAGCAGACTTCCTGCGCCAGATTCACGCCCTGACCAAAGACATTTCCGCAAAAGATGTCTCCGGCAATTTCACTGGCAAACAAATCGGAGTCGAGATCCACCAACTGAGATGCCGGAAAATCGCCACATTCAAAAAGCACCACGCCAAGACACGGTAAGGGGCGCCTCAAATCATTTCTGATTGGCACCTTTGCGCCCGAGACAGCCAATAGCTGCGCGGCCTGCAGGGATGAGCACAACAGACTGTTTCAGATAAGGTTATTGCGAGAACAAAGCACTCCCTGAAGTGCTACAATCGACGGCACAATCGCCACACACAGGAGTTTGATGCAATGAAATATTCTTCCATCCTTTTACCAGCTGCGCTGGCCGCCCTGGTATCCCTGGGCGGCTGCGGCAGCAGCACCCAGGTGAGTTCCCGTGTGACAACCACCACCATGGGGCAGGAACTTCAGGATCTCGAAGAAAGCTATAAAAAAGGATTGCTGTCGGAATCCGAATACAAGAAAGCCCGCAAGTCCATTCTGAAACGCTATCAGTAACCCCGCAACACTGGCAGGAGCCGGCTCACGGCTGCAATCCGGCAGCCATGGACAGCTCCTGTACACTCGGGTGGCAGTCAGGTAGCTTCCACTGGCAGGCCACAGACATCGGCAGCATCTTCCAGGGCCTGCCTGTCCAGCAAGCGTACTTTGCTGCCTCTGATCTCTAGTATGTTTTTCGATTTTAAGCTCTTGATAATTCTGGAAAATGTCTCCGGCTTTACCGATATTCGCGATGCAATCACATGCTTGGGAATATCCAGTTCAAAATCATCACAATGCTTGGGCGCACGGGCAAGAATGAAGGCTGCCACCCTGCAGGTGGCGCTGTGCAGGCTCAGATCATCAATTTCCCGGATCAAGGATCGCAAACGGAAGCTCATGTCCCCCAGCAGAGCCAGGCAGAGATCCACGGAATCCCGCAAAATAGCAGCAAAATCCCCGGCATCGACACTGATCAGCTCCGTATCGCCCAAGGCCACAGCTCCCACCGGAAACCGCGGCTGCTCCAGAAACATCAGCGCTTCTGCAAAGGTATGACCGGCATCTACCAGCTCAATAACCTTCTCATTTCCGTCTGGCGCCAGGCGAAACAGCTTCATATGCCCTTTTACCACCAGATAAAAGCGTGTCGCCTTATCGCCCTGTTGAAACAGAGGTTCGCCGTCGGCCAGACTCACCGCTTTGGCACGACGCACGACCCGCTCCATTTGTTCGCTCGTAAGCCGTTGAAATATTAAATGATTTTTTAGCGTATCCAACAAAGCATTTACACCCAGAATAAAGTTTCACCCAGTAACTCCCTCTGCAAACCCGCTCGGGTTTGCAGCCCCCCGGTCACCATCCCTGCTTGATTGACAAACATCAGTATATCAATTGACATGAGTCAAAGCGCTTTTTTAGCACAATAGGCACATTAGTCGTACCTAAATTTCATCAAGGGAGATTACTCTAATGGCACAGGCATTTACCAAAGCCATGGCGAGGAACATATTTTACGGGGGAACAGGGTTTTTCTTTCTGGTTCTTCTTGCGCTCACGTTCCAGACCCATCAAGAATGGCCAGAACTCGATAACCGTCAGGCAATCAATGACGTTGTCACCCTAGGCAAGCAAGTGTGGGAAGACAACAATTGCGTTGGCTGCCACAGTCTGCTGGGGGAAGGCGCTTACTTCGCTCCTGAACTCGGCAATGTTTACCTGCGTTTCGGCGAGAGCACAGATGCGATCAAAGGCTTCATTGCAAGTCGTCCCGCGGAAGGAATTCCCGGCCGTCGCAGCATGCCTCAGTTCAACCTCAGCGAGGAAGAACTCACCGCAATTGCCGAATTCCTGAAGTACGTTGCCGGCATCAATACTGCTGGCTGGCCGCCAAATATCAAAGGCTAAAGCAACCAAGATTTTATTAGGAGTAACAACCATGAAATATGAATCACAAAAGGTTGCCAAGCTGTATTTTATCGCGGCAATCGGACTCTTTGTGGGACAGATACTGTTCGGCCTGATCATGGGCATGCAGTATGTAGTCGGGGACTTCCTGTTCCCTGAAATCCCTTTTAACGTAGCACGCATGGTGCATACCAACCTGCTCATCGTATGGCTGCTGTTCGGCTTTATGGGAGCTTCTTACTATCTGGTTCCGGAAGAGGCGGAAACAGAATTGTTTGCCCCCTGGCTTGCATACCTGATGTTCTGGATTTTCCTGGCTGCAGGCGCTGCAACCGTTCTCGCCTACCTGCTGGTGCCTTATGCTACCTTGGCAGAGGTGACCATGAATCACTTGCTGCCCACTATGGGTAGAGAGTTCCTGGAACAGCCCACGATAACCAAGATCGGTATTGTTATCGTTGTCCTGGCATTCCTGTTCAACATCGGAATGACCATCCTCAAGGGCCGGAAAACCGTGGTGAGCCTGGTACTGCTTATGGGCCTGACCGGTCTGGCCGTGTTCTTCCTGTTCGCTTTCTACAACCCCACCAATCTTGTTATGGATAAGTACTACTGGTGGTGGGTAGTGCATATGTGGGTTGAAGGCGTGTGGGAATTGATCCTCGGTGCCATCCTGGCCTTCATCCTGATCAAGACCACGGGTGTTGACCGCGAGGTTATCGAGAAATGGCTGTATATCATCATCGCCATGACCCTGATCACCGGCATCATCGGAATGGGGCACCATTACTACTGGATCGGTACACCCGAGTTCTGGCAGTGGTGGGGATCCATCTTCTCCGCCCTGGAGCCGATTCCCTTCTTCATGATGACCGTGTATGCGTTCAATATGGTGAACAGGCGCCGCCGCAACCATCCCAACAAAGTCGCCGTTCTGTGGGCACTGGGTACTGCGGTAATGGCTTTCCTCGGTGCTGGCGTGTGGGGCTTCCTGCACACCCTGGCTCCCGTGAACTACTACACTCACGGTACCCAGATCACCGCGGCTCATGGCCACATGGCTTTCTATGGCGCTTATGTCATGATCGTTCTCGGCATGATTTCCTACTCCATGCCGCTCATGCGGGGCCGTGAGCTCTGCAACAGTGCGCGCTCCCAGACGATAGAAATGTGGTCTTTCTGGCTGATGACCGTCTCCATGGTGTTCATCACCCTGTTCCTGACGGCTGCGGGCATCTTGCAGGTGTACCTGCAACGCTTCAGTGACAACCCCATGGACTTCATGGTGGTGCAGGACAAGATTGCCTTGTTCTACTGGCTGCGGGAAATCACTGGTCTCATCTTCCTCATCGGGCTGATTGTATATATCGCCAGCTTCTTTGTTGGACAGGACGAGCCAGAGGCAACCGTGGAGCCGCTTAAGTAAGCGCTCTCGCAAGGAGGGCAATCCGCCTTCCTTGCGAATTCACATGTTCAAACATTAAGGCGGATGAATGATCATCCGCCTTATTCAATTTCAGGATCGTGAAAACCAGATGAACCCCATGGAAAAAAGCAAATGGCCCCCTGGCGATCTGGTTATCTGGATCTTCATCATGGCGGAGCTGCTGGTATTTGGCATCTTCTTTGCCGCCTACGCCTTCACCCGGGCCAACCATGTCGAACTGTTCAATACCTACCAGGCAACCCTGGATCGAAACTCTGCATTACTCAACACCCTGGCGCTTATTACCAGCAGCTATTTTGTGGTACGTGCGGTGGCTGCAATCAAAATTGACGACAACAAAAGATGTTTTCAATGGCTCCTTGCCGCGCTGTTCATGGGCGTGGTTTTCCTGGTCATCAAAAGCATAGAGTACCAGCACCACTTTTCCCAGGGCATAAACCTGAGCACCAACACCTTCTACATGTTCTATTTATCCCTGACTTTTTTTCATTTCCTGCATGTGGTTCTCGGTATGGTTATACTGATAGCCGTTGCTCTCAAGGCACGTGCCGGCGGGTATTGCGCCCAGGAACATACCGGAGTTGAAACTGGCGCCAGCTACTGGCATATGGTGGATCTGGTGTGGATAGTACTGTTCCCCCTCGTGTATGTAATGAAATGAATACCATGACTGAAAACAAATATTTTTTTCGTCCCTGCACCTGGATATTCCTGCTGCTTGTGGGACTGACCGTTGTGACCTGGTTCATTGGCATGAAGCAGTTTTCCGGCTTGCAGATTTCACTGATGGTGCTCGGCATCGCGCTGCTCAAAGGGCAGCTGATTGGTGATTATTTTATGGGACTCAGGCGGGTATCAGGATTCTGGCGCTGGGCTGTCGCTATCTGGCTGCTGCTGATAGGATCACTGATCAGCTATGCCTTTAACATATCAGCATAACCCTGGATCCAAGGATCCAGAACAACCTCATAGGAGTATTACCTGTTGAGCTCAGAAACTATCCCTTTTTATCTTCCCCAGGGAAACGAATCAGAATTGTTTCAACAAGCCTGGAGCAATCAATTACCAGTAATGATCAAGGGGCCAACAGGCTGCGGTAAAACCCGCTTTATCGAGCACATGGCCGCCCGTCTTAAGCGCCCCTTGTATACTGTTTCCTGCCATGATGACCTGACAGCCGCCGATCTGGTAGGCCGCCACCTGATTGGTGACCAGGGCACATTCTGGGTGGACGGGCCTCTCACCCGCGCCGTCAGGGAAGGCGCCATCTGTTACCTGGATGAAGTCGTGGAAGCCCGCAAGGACACCACTGTAGTCATTCATCCATTGACAGATGACCGGCGCATCCTGCCTATCGAGCGCACCGGGGAGACGCTCAAAGCCCCAAAGGAGTTTATGCTGGTAGTCTCCTACAACCCGGGCTATCAAAACATTCTCAAAGGAATGAAACCCTCCACCCGGCAACGCTTTGTCGGCATGACCTTTGACTTTCCTGCCCCCGAGCTGGAACAGGAAATCATCCAGCGCGAAACCGGCATCGACGAGAAAACCGCCCAGGCACTGGTGAAACTGGCAACGGCACTGCGGGTGCTAAAAGATCACGACCTGGAAGAAGCCGCCTCCACTCGTCTGCTTATTTATGCAGCCCGGCTGATAAAAAGCGGCATGAATGCCAGCGAATCCTGTCTCGCCGCCATGGCAGAACCACTTACCGATGACCTGGAAACCCGCAGCGCACTGATGGAAGTAATCAACATCAGCCTGCCCCGAAACTAGTGTACTGCATCGGGATTAAAGGTACTTTGGGGGGGGCTCTGGAAGGGCCTTTAATTCCGACGCAGCGCACTAGCCGCTGGATTGTGAAAACACACTACTCGCGGAATAATGGGAAGAGGCAATGACCAAGACGGTTTCTGAGCTCCTTGAACTGGTGGAAATGGAAGAACATGTCGGAAATTGGTGGCACACTTTCATTACCAAACACAGCGAGCAGCACTTCCCCGAAGCTGCCGTATGCCTGAGTGATATTCAACACCTCCTCGGCATCTGGTTCCGCGCCCTGGGGGGCGATGGTGGCCTGGAGATCACCGGGGCTGACGCCACACTCATCAGCTCCCGCCGCACCTTACTGCAGCGCGTAGCAGGCAGCAACAATAAAACCGAGCTGGCATGGCGGGATGAAAATGCCCTGCGCCTGCCCCCGCAAATCGATTATTTCCCGGACAGCAAGCTGAACCGCGACCTCTATCTGTGGCTGGGTGCACTCGCCGCCATGGAAACCGATGCACACGAGGAAGCCTGGTTTGCACATAATCAAAAGCTCACCCTGGCGGCCTTGCAGCAATACCCGGGCTTGCGGGAGAAATACCTGCAGCTGGTGGAAGCACACCTGGAGCAACGCGCCACCGGGAGATGGCCTGCCGACGAGATTGCCCAGGAACAGGCCATACGCCGGGCATTGATTGAACCGGGCAGTATGGGCCGGCTCCCTCCGGCCAGGCGCATGCCACTACCGGTTCCCCTGTGGCTGCACCCCAACCCCCCGCAGACAGCCAGCATGCCGGGCAGTGAACTACCAGAGAATAGCCGCGCCAACAACGCCAGGGAACTCGAAGAAGTTCAGCGCAAGCAAACCGAACAGGCGCAGGCCCAGGATGAAGAACGGGGCTTGATTACCGTGCGCATGGAAAACATCTTTTCCTGGGCAGAGCATGTCAATGTAGATCGCAGCACGGAGGATGAAGAAAACGAGGAAAGGGCAGATGAAGTGGCGCGGGATCTGGACAAGGTCAGCATCTCCCGCAACGGCAAGGCACCGAAGACCAAAATAAAGTTTGACCTGGACCTGCCTTCCGAATCGGAAGATGATGAAATCATCAGCGACGACATGATGCTTCCCGAATGGGACTGGAAAAAGCGCCAGCTGATTCCCGATCACTGCCGCATCATCGAGCTGGTCGCAAAAGATGCCCCTGCCCTGCCCCTGCCGGATCGCCTGCACAAAACCGCCAGCAAGCTGCGCAGCCAGTTCCAGGCCCTGGCCCCTGCACGAGTCTGGCACCGCTCCCGCCCGGATGGCGACGAGGTAGACCTGGATGCCTACCTGCGCTACCGCACAGACCGGGCCAGCGGCTGCGACGTGGCTGCTGACAACCTGTACCGACAAATGGATGCGGGCGCCCGCGATCTTGCCTGCCTGCTCCTTGCAGACCTGTCCCTGTCCACAGACACCTGGGTGAACGATCACGCAAGGGTGCTGGACGTGATCCAGGACAGCCTGTACCTGTTCGCCGAAAGCCTGGCCGCCACCGGCGATGAATTCGGCATCTACGGCTTCACCTCACGCAAGCGCGACCCCATCCGCATCCACGCCATCAAGGCTTTCAACGAAAGCTACAACAGCCATATTCGCGGTCGTATCGAAGCCCTCAAGCCCGGTTACTACACCCGTCTGGGCGCGGGTATACGCTATTCCGCAGAAGTTTTGAAACAACAGGGTGCGGGGCGCAGACTGCTGCTCATTCTCACCGACGGCAAGCCCAATGACCTCGATCAGTACGAAGGACGCTACGGCATCGAAGACACCCGCCACGCCATTCAGACCGTGCGTAACCTGGGGTTCCACCCCTTTTGTGTGACCATCGACAAACAGGGCAACGATTACCTACCCCATTTGTTTGGCAACAGCGGTTATGTGGTAATCCACAACCCTACGGAACTACCGGGACAGCTGCCCCTGTTGTACGCACGGCTGACGGCGCAAAAACATTGAGAAGGACGGGAAGCAAACCAATGGTTCTCGAAGTGGCAATACTGGATGTAAAAACAGGACAGGAAGAAGCTTTCGAAACGGCTTTCCGCAAGGCGCAGACCATCATTTCCGGTATGGAGGGTTACATCTCCCATGATCTGCGGCGCTGCATGGAAAAGCCCAACCGTTACATCCTGTTGGTCAACTGGAAGACGCTTGAGGCTCACGCCATAGGATTCAGAAATTCCCTCGAATATCAAGAATGGCGCGGACTGCTGCACCATTTCTACGAACCTTTTCCCGAGGTGGAGCACTACGGGTCTGTTCCCGGCATGGGAAGGGAGCAACAATTATAGCTGGCGCTTCAGCCTTACCGGCCGGGCATTGGCCGGATCATCCGGCCAGTGATGTTTGGGGTAGCGGCCGCGCATTTCCTTTTTCACCTGTTCCCAGGCGTCGCTCCAGAAAGCCGCCAGATCCGTGGTGACCTGGAGGGGCCTGCCGGCGGGGGACAGCAGATGCAGCACCAGGGGCTGTCTGCCATGAAACACGGCGGGCGTCTGCGCCATACCAAACATGAGCTGCAAGGGCACGGCCAGCACCGGGGGCGAAACCCGGTAGTCGATGGCGGCGCTGCCGCCGTCACCCAGCTTCCAGCGTTTGGGCAATAGCGCGTCCAGATGCTGGCTTTGCTCCCAGCTCAGCAGCCCCTGCAACACCGATTGCAGGTCGATCCGCCGCAGTTCCTTCAGGGAGCGCATGCCTCCGGCCCAGGGCAGCAACCAGCTATCCAGATGCTCCCTCAGCCAGGCTTCTCCCACATCCGGCCAGCCGCCCTGGGCATCGAGCTGGCGGGCAAGGCGTAAGCGCGCCTGGAGCTGACGGGCCTCTTCAGACCAGTTCAGGCAATCCAGGCCCAGTTCCGACACCGCCTGCAGCAGCCGCGCAGTTACGGCCTGATCATCACCAGGGGGAACTTCCTGTGCAGACAATACCATGGCGCCCAGGGCGGTAACTGCCCGCACACGCACCCGCGCTGCTTCCTCATCCCAGGCCAGCTCCACCCTCTCCTGCACATGGGCATGGTGCGCCGCCATCAGCACCTGTTCATCCAGGGACAAGGCCAGCCAGATGCGCCCTTCCCGGCTGCCGGCGTCCATCTGGGCAATGGCCAGATACTCCGCCACAGCCAGCCCGTCATCCCTGGGCAGCACGGCGCCCTTGCCCGATGCCATCAGATAGCGGCCATCCGCGCCCGGCCGCTTTTTGCCTATACGCTCGGGATAGGCCAGGGACAACAGCGCGGCAGGCGACAACTTGTCTTTTACTTCCGGCAGCTCTTTGCATTGACGCTGCAGCCGCTCGCTCAGGCGCAGAATCTGCCGGCAGGCGCGGGGGTCAACCCCGGCCCTGAGCTTCCCGCCCCGCCGCAGGGTCTCTAGCGCCTGCAGACGCAGATCCAGATCCGCAGGCCGCGGCCCTCCCTCCTGGTAGCGCCAGGGGTCGCGCTCGGAAAGAAGGGCAGCCAAATCCGCCGCCCGCACACTGCCACCGCCACGCACCAGCAAATGCGCCAACCGGGGGTGCAACCCCAAATGCGCCAGCCACCGCCCGTGGGCGGTTATGCCACCGCTGGCATCCAGAGCATCCAGTTGCCGCAACAGAGACACTGCCTGATTCCAGGCCGCAGCCGGAGGCATGTCCAGCCAGGCCAGACCGGCAGAATCGCTCACCCCCCACAGCGCCAGCTCCAGCACCAGGGGTGCAAGATCGAGCTGCAGTATCTCCGCTGGCCGCTGGGCGGGCCGACCGAGAAATTCCTGTTCGGTAAAGGCCCGGTAGCAAACACCCGGCCCAAGACGGCCGGCACGACCGGTGCGCTGGGTGGCGGACGCCTGGGCGATGGGCAGCAGCTTCAGGCGGCTCAGGCCACTATCGGGGTCGAATACGGGCTTGCGGCTCAGGCCGCTGTCCACCACTGTGGTGATCCCCTCGATAGTCAGACTGGTTTCCGCCACATCCGTAGCCAGCACCACCCGGCGGGGATGATCAGGTTCGGGGCGCAGCGTCCGGCTCTGGGCCGCTGCATCCATCTCGCCATGGAGTTGCAGTATCTCCATTTCCGATCCGGATCCCGACAGGCTCTCCTGCAGCCTGGCCATTTCCCCCTTGCCCGGCAGAAACACCAGCACATCGCCCGGCTGCTCTTTGATGGCGCGATGAACCAACCGTGCGGTGGCAGGCAGAATATCCTGGCCGGCGGAACGGGGCAGGTGTTCAACCGTCACCGGATGCAGGCCGCCGTGGGAAACGACGCTTTCCCCGCCAATGAGATCGGCAACCGTCTGTTCGTCCAGGGTGGCGGACATCACCAGCAGGCGCAGATCCTCGCGCAAGGAAGCACAGACATCCAGACACAGCGCCAGGCCCAGATCCGCCTGTAAGGAGCGTTCATGAAACTCGTCGAAAATCACCAGCCCGACGCCGGGCAGTTCGGGATCCTGCTGCAAACGCCGCACCAGCAGACCTTCCGTCAGCACTTCGATGCGGGTATTCGAACCAATACGCCTTTCCATGCGCACCTGGTAGCCCACGGTCTGCCCCACTTCTTCCTGCAACAGATCCGACATGAAAGCCGCTGCCATGCGCGCCGCCGGGCGGCGGGGTTCGAGCATGATAATTTTCTTTCCGGCCAGCCAGGGCTCTTCCAGCAAGGTGAGAGGCACCCTGGTGGTCTTGCCCGAACCCGGCGGGGAAGACAGCACCACATGCCCCCGGGACAAGGCGTTACGCAGCTGCGGCAGGACTTCTTCTACAGGCAGGGACATGGAAGCGCATCATAACATTGCAGCCTTGATCTGAGTCTATAGACGCCGGTCATGGAGTTGATAGAATGTATTATTTTCCGCGATCCGTCAGCCACAAGCTATTGCGCAACCGTACCTACAGTCAGGCTGTACCCATGCCCGGAAAACCTCTCCTGGCGGTTGTTTTTCTCACCCTGCTGCTGATCCAGGGTTGCGAACAAACGCCGATGGTGGAAAGGCTGCAGGAGAAAGGCGTACTGCGCGTTGCAACCGTTACCGGCCCCCTGACTTGCCATCTCGGAGAAAAAGGACCCGCGGGACTGGAATACGAACTGATCCGCGATTTCGCCCGGGCGCTGGAACTCACGCCCAGATTCAGTATCTATCCCACCCGCCAGGCGGCCATCGAAGCCCTGAAAACAGGCAGGGAGGACATGGCTGCAGGCTTCATCATCCCCTTCTCCGATGAAGAAACAGGGCATTATGTTTCCACGGGAATCATACAAACCTCTCCCGCCTTTGCGCATTTCATGGGCAACAAGAGTTTCGACCCGGAAAGCATGCCGCAAACCCCCATCACCATTCCTGCAGGCGGTTACGCGGAAAAACTGCTGGAAAAACGGCCTGTTTCCCTGCAACCGCTGGGCGGCACTTCAGAAGAAGCCGTGCTGTCCCTGGTCGATCAGGGACGGCATCACTATACCCTGACCAGCACGGCGCAGCTCAACGCCCATGCCAACCTGCTGCCCCGGCTCGTCCCGGGCAGCACCCTGGAACAGCCTCTGCATGTCCGCTGGCTTTTCCCCCGCTTCTATGACAGCAGCTTACGGGATCGGGCAGATGCATTTCTTCGGCAACAAAAGGAAAGCGGCCATCTGGCGCAGCTTCGCAACAAATACATCGACAAGCTGCCAAAACGGGATTTCGTGACCCGCCGGGATTTTTGGAAACATGTACAGGACCGCCTGCCAAAATATCTGGAGTTATTCAAACAGGCGGGAGACGAAACCGGCATAGACTGGCGCCTGCTGGCGGCCATCGGCTATCAGGAATCCCACTGGAACGCCAAGGCCGTCTCTCCCACGGGCGTACGCGGCATCATGATGCTGACCCAGGCCACGGCAAAACAGCAGAAAATCACCAATCGCCTGGATCCGGCGCAAAGCATCATTGGCGGAGCCCGTCACTTGCTGTGGATGGAGCAACGCATTCCATCCCGTATCCAGGGAAATGAATTGCTGTGGTTCACCCTGGCGAGCTACAACATCGGTTACGGCCATCTGGAGGATGCACGCATACTCACCCAGCGCCAGAAAGGCAATCCGGACAAGTGGGAAGATGTAAAACAACGCCTGCCACTGCTTGCCAAAAAGGAATACTACAAAACCCTCAAGCATGGCCGCGCCCGCGGCAACGAACCAGTGGCCTATGTGGAAAACATTCGCTACTTCTACAGCCTGCTGGTGTACTGGGACAATCAGACCAATGGCAGGGACTGCACCACACCCAGGAACGACTACTTGCGCCTGGCTCTGAAAAACTGACGCAACATATCCGCGCTTTGCTCCGCCATCAATCCGCCTGCCGCATCGGTACAATGGTTGAAGCGACTGTCCGAGGGCAGCAAATCGAACACACTGCCGGCCGCCCCCGTGCGTGGATCAGCGGCGGCGTACACCACCTTGCCCACCCGGGCATGCACGATGGCTCCGGCGCACATGGGGCAGGGTTCGAGCGTCACATACAGGGTGGAACCGGGAAGGCGATAGTTCTGCTGGCGCCGGCCCGCATCGCGCAGCGCCATGATTTCCGCATGGGCGCTGGGATCGTGTCGGCCTATGGGTTGATTCCAGCCTTCCCCGATAACTTCACCATCGAGCACCAGCACCGCACCGACAGGCACTTCCCCCTGGGCTTGCGCATGCCTGGCCAGCTCCAGGGCATGGCGCATAAAATGCTCATCAGAAGGCATAACAGAATTTACCGCGGCTCTTTCATTCCCACTCAATAGTGGCAGGCGGCTTGCTGGAGATATCATAGGCTACCCGGGAAATGCCGCTGACTTCGTTGATGATGCGGCTGGAAACTTTTTCCAGAAATTCCCAGGGCAGGTGGCCGATATGAGCCGTCATGAAATCCACGGTTTTCACCGCCCGCAGGGTAATCACATATTCATAGCGGCGGGCATCACCCACCACACCGACAGATTTTACCGGCAGGAATACCGCAAAGGCCTGGCTGACTTCGTCATAGAGTTTGAAGTTATATAGCTCTTCAATATAGATATGGTCTGCCTGGCGCAGAATATCCGCATATTCCTTTTTCACCTCACCGAGAATGCGCACACCCAGGCCGGGGCCGGGAAAGGGGTGGCGGTATACCATTTCTGCGGGCAGGCCCAGCTTGACGCCGACTTCGCGCACTTCATCTTTGAATAGCTCGCGCAGGGGCTCGACCAGCTTGAGCTTCATGTAATCCGGCAGTCCGCCCACATTGTGATGAGACTTGATGACATGGGCCTTGCCTGATTTGGCACCGGCAGATTCGATCACATCGGGATAGATGGTGCCCTGGGCGAGGAAATTCACGTCGGTGATCCTGGCGGCTTCCTCCTCGAAGATGTCGATAAACATGTTACCGATAATCTTGCGTTTCTTTTCGGGATCGGTTTCGCCCTTGAGGGCATCCAGGAAACGTCGCTCCGCATCCACACGAATGACCTTCACTCCCATGTGCCTGGCGAAGGTCGCCATGACCTGATCGCCTTCATGCAGGCGCAGCAGCCCATTGTCCACGAAGATGCAGGTCAGCCTGTCACCGATGGCCTTGTGCAACAGGGCTGCAACCACCGAGGAATCCACACCGCCGGACAGGCCCAGCAACACCTTGCCATCACCCACTTGCTCCTGAACAGCCTGGATGCTGTCGTCGATAATATTATCTGGTGTCCACAACGATTCACAGCCGCAGATTTCATGAAGAAAACGGCTCAGGATGCGTTTTCCCTGGGCGGTATGGGTAACCTCGGGATGAAACTGCACACCGTAGAAGCGACGCTTCTCGTCGGCAATACCCGCCAGGGGCGCGTTGTCGGTTTCTGCAATGACGCTGAAGCCAGGTGGCAGGGTTTCCAGCCGATCCCCGTGGCTCATCCATACGTCCAGCAGGCCATAGCCCTCTTCCGTAACGTGATCCTCTATGTCCCGCAGCAGGCGGGAATGCCCCCGCGCCCGCACTTGGGCATAACCATATTCGTGCTTGGCAGAGCCGGCCACTTCACCACCCAGCTGGGCGGCCATGGTCTGCATGCCATAACAGATACCCAGCACGGGTACGCCCATCTCAAACACCAGCTGCGGGGCGCGGGGAGGATCGTCTGCTGTAACTGTCTCGGGGCTGCCGGAAAGAATGATACCCTTGGGCTGCTGTTCCCGCAGGGCTTCCTCGCAATTGTCCCAAGGCCAGATTTCACAGTACACGCCGACTTCGCGTACCCGGCGAGCAATGAGCTGGGTATACTGGGAGCCGAAATCGACAATGATGATGCGATGGTCATGGATATTGGTGGTCATGTTTTATTCAGTGCTCTGGAGTAAAAGGAATCGGAGCTGAGGACGCATACAGGACGCCTCTAACAGGATGTTGAAAAAATTCTTCCCTGATTTTTGCAACCCGGAAAGACAAAAATATGACTTTGTCTTTCCGCCATTTTCAATGACTTATGGCCATTGAAAATGGCCGCATGTCCTTGTGCGGCGTGCAGGCTCTGAGTAAGCCGCGACTGACACCCTGCCTCCATCATTCCGGCAAAGACAGGATATTAATCGCGGCGGTAGTTGGGTGCTTCCTTGGTAATTTGCACATCATGCACATGGGATTCGCGCATGCCGGCGCCTGTTACACGGACGAACTCCGGCTTGGTGCGCATTTCTTCAATGGTGGCGCAGCCGGTATAGCCCATACTGGCGCGCACGCCGCCCATAAGCTGGGTAATCACATTCACCAGCGGCCCTTTGTAGGGCACGCGGCCTTCGATGCCTTCCGGCACCAGCTTGTCCGCCTCCTTGGTGTCCTCTTGAAAATAGCGGTCGCTGGAGCCATGCTGGGACGCCATGGCGCCCAGGGAACCCATGCCCCGATAAGCCTTGTAGGAACGCCCCTGAAAGATCTCCACTTCACCCGGTGATTCATCCGTGCCGCCAAACAGCCCGCCGACCATCACCGCATGGGCGCCGGCCACGATCACTTTGGCAATGTCACCGGAATAGCGCAAGCCGCCATCGGCAATGACCGGCACTCCGGTTCCTTTCAGGGCTTCCACGACATTGGAAACCGCCGTCACCTGGGGCATGCCCACACCAGCGACGATGCGCGTGGTGCAAATGGAGCCTGGACCAATTCCCACCTTGACCGCGTCCACCCCGGCCTTGACCAGATCCAGCGCCGCCGAGCCGACGGCAATATTGCCGCCAATGACCTGGAGATGCGGATAGTTCTGCTTCACCCAGGCAACCCGATCCAGCACCCCGCGGGAATGTCCATGGGCGGTGTCCACCACGATCACATCCACTTCCGCCTCCACCAGCGCAGCAATCCGTTCACTCGTGCCTTCACCTACGCCTACGGCTGCGCCAACCCGCAGCCGCTCCTTGTCATCGCGGCAGGCGTCTGGATAGTCCTTGGCCTTTTGAATATCTTTCACTGTAATCATGCCACGCAGCTCAAAAGCATCATTCACTACCAGGAGCTTTTCGATGCGGTGCTCCCCCAGCTTGGAGACCACCTCTTCCCTCGGCGCACCTTCCTTGACCGTCACCAGTCGCTCTTTGGGCGTCATGATGGATGACACAGGCTCTGCACGACGGGTTTCAAAGCGCAGATCACGGGCGGTGACGATACCCACCAGGTCCGTGCCATCGACTACCGGTACGCCGGATATCCTGTTGGCGCGCGTCAGCTCCATGACATCGGCGATGCTGGTATTTGGTGAAACAATGATGGGATCGACGATAATGCCGCTTTCATAGCGCTTGACTTTGCGCACCTGGGCCGCCTGCTCTGCGGCATTCATGTTCTTGTGGATGATACCGATGCCACCATACAGGGCCATGGCAATGGCAAGGCGTGCTTCGGTGACTGTATCCATGGCAGCAGATACCAGGGGAATGTTCAGGGTAATCTCCCTGGTAAGCTGTGAATTCAGGGCAACGTCCTTGGGCAACACCTCCGAGCGGGAGGGAACCAGCAGTACATCATCAAAAGTGAGGGCTTCCTGTGTCTGAAAAAAACGCATATCGATCATCCGGGAGTAATGAAGAGTGAAGCACTGACCGACACAGCTTCCGTCACTCCGGCCTCGGCAACTGCTCCTGCATTGCTCTACCTTCACCCATCCATGGGTGCGTGCGCCGGGATGACGGCTCGATCAGCACATCATTCAAGAAACAAATATTTTTCTTAATTGATCAATTATATAAAATTTCACGGATGCGCGCTAAACTGAACGACCGATATTTGCAAGAACCGCCTGCACTGATGTCCAAGTCCGCCACACCATCAAGAGATATCTGGTCTGTTTCCCGCCTCAACGGCGAAATACGCGCCGTGCTGGAGAGCAGTTTTCCCCTGCTGTGGGTGGAAGGCGAGATTTCCAATCTGGCAACACCCAGATCCGGACACAGTTATTTCTCCCTCAAGGATGCCCATGCCCAGGTACGTTGCGCACTATTCCGCAACAAGCGCCAGCTATTGCGTTTTCAACCTGAGAACGGTGATAAAGTACTGATCCGCGCCCGCATCAGCCTGTACGAAGCCCGCGGTGACTTCCAGCTCATCATCGAGCACATGGAACCCGCCGGAGAAGGCGCCCTGCAGCGAGCCTTTGCCGAACTCAAGGACAGGCTGGAGCAGGAAGGGCTATTCGATGCCCGGCGCAAAAAAGAACTGCCGGCCTTTCCCCGCTGCATTGGAATAGTAACCTCACCCACAGGCGCGGCACTGCGGGATATTCTGCAGATTCTGAAACGACGTTATCCCGCCTTGCCGGTGATCATCTACCCCACCCTGGTTCAGGGCGGGAACGCCGCAGAAGAAATCACCCACACCCTCAAACTAGCGAACCAGCGGGGGGATTGCGATCTGCTGATCCTGGCCCGCGGCGGCGGCTCGCTGGAAGACCTGTGGGCATTCAACGACGAAACCCTGGCGCGCACCATTGCCAGCCTGGACACCCCCATTATTTCCGCCGTAGGCCATGAGATAGATTTCACCATCGCCGATTTCGTCGCAGACCGCCGCGCTCCCACACCATCGGCAGCAGCAGAACTCGCCACACAAAGCCAGGAACAATTACTGGCACGACTGCAAGAATTGCAGCAACGCCTGGGCAAAGCCATCGGGCGCCAGTTGAAACTGCGCCAGCAGCATCTGACCCACATCCGCCACAAGCTGCAAATCCTGCATCCACAGCGCCAGCTACAGCAGGATCAACAATTGCTGGATGAACTTGGCCTGCGGCTGGAACGGAGTATGCAGCGGCAACTGATACAAAAAAAACAACAATGCGATCAACTAGCAGCACGACTGCAGTTGCTTGCCCCGGCCCGCCAGCTGGTGATACTCAAAGAAAGACTGGCTCACTACCAGCAGAAACTGCTGCACACCATGCAAAACATCCTGCTGCACAAGAGGCTGCAATTCTCCGGGATTTCCCGCAGCCTGCAGGCCGTCAGCCCCCTGCAGACCCTGGCCAGAGGCTATTCCATCGCCACGGACGCAGATACCGGAAAAATCATCACCCGCCACACCGATACAGCCCCTGGTAGCCGTATTCACACCCGCCTGGCGGAAGGCAGCCTGGTTTCCGTGGTGGAAAAATGCTCCCGGCGGGATTGACAGGCAGTTTGTAACCCCTCCGGTCAGAGAAAATCGGGAAGCTTATTGCGGATATCCTCCGGCGTATGCTTGGCCACATCTTTGGGAATTTCACCGGCAATCCGGGATTTGACGCTTTCATCCAGGCATTCGCGCAGGAAGCCCAGAAAGGCGGGGGCAGCTATGATGTAAAGCTTTTCGAATGCGTTCTGCAGGGCTGCGGAACGCAGCTTTTCACATAATACCCGAGCAAAACGCTGTGCTTCCGTAGTTTTTGCATCGGTTCCAGGCTCCATGGCATGACGGCCCTGACCCCCACTATCGAAGCTACGGCCGGCTTCATCACTATAGAGATCACCATTCTTCATGCGGGCTTCAGGATGTTCCAGTTCTTCGAGCAGGTTCAATGGCGCCGTGCGGCTGTCGGACTGGAGGATTTTTGCATAGCTGCTGTCAGCAGCCAATACCCATGAGATTGCCATATCTTCGATCCTCTTGGTTATTGAATATTGCCCCTATAACATGGCATCTTCAGGCTCGATGTCAATAGAAACCTCTATTTGAAAGACACACCCATGGCCGGACAACCCCGTGTCAGCAATCCCATCTCCAGGCCCGGCACTGCTTTTTGAGGCTGCCGGTCACAGAACCCATACCCTGGCGCAAAAAGCAACGGGAGACGGCGCAATGGCCTGACCGAGATGGTCCGGCAAAACAGACTGGAGAACACCCTGCTCGAGAACCGGGAACGGCTTGAGGATACCCTGTAAAAACACTTCCGGGCGCTTTCACGGCCCCCTCAAAGCGGCACCAAAACATTCCCTTATTCACACAGACACCGGGCAAAAACAGGGTAAAATGATTTTTCTGCATCCTGCCGGGCAGCAAAACAAATTGTTATTGGAGATTCTCCCGATCTGAAAAGCACCCCGAGTTCCAGGAACGTACTGTGCCCAAGAAAAAAATCAAACCAAAAGACCTGCTGAGCGCCTGGATGGAAATCGATTCGGCGTTCGAAAACGGCGCAGCGCAAGAAGCAGGACAAATATTCGAGCAGGGTATTTCCGGCTTGGCCCCCGATCTGTTGCAAGCCACCGCATCACCAGGCATGGACCTGTTGCCTGGTGATCTGATGTCCAGGTACCGTATCATTCGCCCGCTGGGTAGCGGTGGAATGGGTGACGTCTATCTGGCGGAACGTGCCGATGGCCAATACGAAAAGCGGGTTGCGCTGAAAATCATGTCCCTGGGACTCACCAGCCCCACCCTGCTTACCCGCTTTTCCCGAGAACGGCAAATCCAGGCCGAGCTGAACCACCCGGGCATTGCAAAATTGCTGGATGCCGGGATTGCGGAAGACGGCAGGCCCTGGTTTGTACTGGACTACATCCAGGGCATCCCATTGATCGAGTTCTGTAAAACACGGGATCTCGATCAGAAAAAGGTTATCCCTCTGTTTCTCCAGATATGCCGTGCCATCGCCTATGCGCATGACCACGGCATAGTGCACCGGGATCTCAAACCCGAGAACATTCTGGTGCAGGGCGGCGCGGACAAGCCTCAACCTGTTATCGTGGATTTCGGCATCGCCTCCCGCAAACAGGATGAAGAACTCACCCAAATGGGCAACCTTCCGGGCACCCCGGCGTATTCCTCTCCGGAACAAATCAAGGGCAACTACGCCGCGCTCGATCACCACAGCGACATCTTTTCCCTGGGCATTCTGCTGTACGAGCTGATCGACAACAGACGCCCTTTCGACGGAAACAGCAGCGCCGAAATCGGGTATCACATCATTGATCAGGATACGCCACCCCTGATCCACGAAGGTATTTCACCTGACCTTACTGCCATCATATTCAAGTGTCTGGAGAAATCACCCCGGGACAGATATTCATCGGTGCACAAGCTGATCGAGGATCTGCAGAACTACCAGCAGGGAAAGCCCGTTGCGGCAAATCCCGTAGGATTCTGGTTCAGGGCTCGCCGCAAGGTTCGCAGATACCCGCTGCTCAGCGCATTGGCACTGTTCACGACGGCGGTGATGTTGACCCTGGCCGGCATCTCTATCTTACAATATCTGGACAAGCACAGATTTGCCGCGGCGCAGGCGCAACTGGCGCAACGCTATGGCCAGGTGGCACAGCAGATCGAAAGCAATGCACGCCTGATCTACAGCAGACCCTTGCACAATATCGAAAAGGAACTGGCAGAACTCAAGCGCCGCTATCTGGCCTTGAACAAGAACCTGGGGCGCCTGAACAAATCCAGCCAATACGTTGCCCAGTATGCCCTGGGGCGCGCAGCATTGAGCCTGGGAAACATCGATGCTGCGAGGCAGCACCTGGAACAGGCCTGGAAAGCCGGCCTGAAAGAACCGCTGTTGGCCTTGCGACTGGGGCAGACCCATGTGAAGCAATATGGCAAGGTAACCCGGGAGATGCGTCTTCTCATGCTGTCCAGCGTTCAAACGCGAAAAGAAGCCTTCGACCGTGCAAGAAAAAACCACCTGCAACCCGCATTGAAATTCCTTGCATTGGGAGCGGCCGCAGATCATGAAGAAGCAGGTATTGCCAAAGCCATCCTGCTTTACGCTACGGGCGACACCGAAGGTGCCCTGCAAACCCTGCAACAAACGACCGACACGGCGGCCTGGCCGGTCACCGCCATGATAGCCAATGGCAATTTCCACCTCGAGCTGGCGGAAAACAGCCAGTTCGAAGGCAACAACCGGCAGGCCTACCAGTATCTGCTCGAGTCAGAAAACCTGTTCCACAAAGCCGGGCAGATCGCCAGGAGCCACCCTGACGCCATTACCGGCAATTGTATTGCCCGCACGAAACTCATACAGGCCGGGGAATACCAAAAATACCGGGAGAAATACGGCAATCCTGCGCTCATCGCACCCTGCGATGCCTTGATGACCGTGCTGCCAAATGACCCTGATTCCAGGATCCAGGCCGCCCGTGCATATGTCAACGCAGCCCGGCAGATACGGCGCCATGGCGACAATCCCTCCCAGGCTCTGCGCAAGGCCGAAACCCATGTGACCAGGATCCTGAAACAGACACCAGAGAATCCCCAGGCATTGCGGCTCATGGGTTCTCTGAGAATGACGCAATCCCGATGGCGCTATGAAAGCGGCGGAGACGGCAATGGCCTGCTGATCGATGCCATAGAGGCCTTTGAAAAAGCAGCGCAATACACCCCCGGCGACATTGCACTACTGGAAGAACTGGCGCTTGCCTTGCAAGACGCAGGAGAAACCGAATATAACAACGGCGGAGACGGCAATCCCGCCTACATTTCGAGCAACCAGCTCTACGCACAACTCATAGCCCAGCCTCAAATCGCGCTGAACACACGTTTGGGATATGCCCGAGGCTTATCCTGGCAGGCCTATTATCTGTACAGCAGTGGCCGCAAGGCCGAGTTCCCCCTGCGAGAGGCCATTCGCAACGCCCGCATGGCGGTGGAAAAATCCCCGGGAAACCCGTATGCCATGCGAATACTGGCCATGGCCGAATATACCCGGGCAGAATATTTGCACATGCAAATGAAAGACCCGTCAGAAGCATCGGCCACCGCATTTGATCACTACCAGGCAATCATCTCCTCGGATCCGAGCAACCTTATTGCCCGAATCAATCAACTGGGCCCCCTGTCCCTGACTATCGACTTTTCACTGGATCAAGGCATATCCCAGAAGAAACAACTGGCGTTGATGCACCAGTTATTACTGGATTTCGAAGGTTACAAGAACAAGGCATTTCATGCACAACTGATCTGGGCGGATTACTGGCGCTACAAGGCAAAGCAGGCGCTACTGGAAAACAGAACCCCGGAAGAAGCGCTCACAAAAGCACACACATTCATGAAGTTGGCGCTCGAGGGGAAAGTGGATCGTTATCAAGCCATCCAGAGTTCCGGCCACCTGGCGGTTTTCGAGCATACCTGGCGCCAAAACTCGGGAAACTGGGATCAACAGGCATACAACGACGACTTGCTCGCATTGTCGAGATCCATCGACGAATATCCCGATTTACCCATACTTCGGGCGCTCAGAGGGAAACTCAAGGGAATCACCTCGAAACAGGCTTCTGACTGGTCGCAAGTGATCGCAGATTTTCAGTCGACAATCGCCATGAATCCCCTGCTGGAAAACCGCTATGGGCCTGAGCTGAGACAGGCCATCCTGATGTCGGGACGCTGATTTGCCCCTTCCCCTGGAACTGGGTATGCTCGAATCATCACAACCGTTGCTGTTCATCCAAAACACATGCTGCAAACCGTCTGGGAAGGAAAGGAAGCCGGTCACATCACAAGAATGATCAATCGGGCATACGCGGGCGATACCCATGCCAGGGAAGAACTGCTGCCCCTGATCTATCAGGAATTGAAGACCATTGCCGCACAGCAACGCAGACGCCAGGGCAAGCCTTCCGACATGCTCAATACCACCGCCGTGGTCAATGAAGCCTGGCTGCGATTGCAGCAGCATGATCAGGACTACAAAAACCGCTACCACTTCCTCGCCGTAGCAGCCACGGCAATGCGCCAACTGCTCATCGATGAAGCCCGCAGGCAACTGCGCAACAAGCGGGGAGGCGGCGTAGCCATCCAGGTAACCCTGGGCGACCAGCTCGGCAGGGAAGACCAGGCCGAATGGCTGGTGGCGCTGGACCAGGCACTGACCCAGCTGGGAGAATACAAACCCCGCCTGCAGGAAGTATTTCAATTGCGCTTTTTCGTTGGCCTGACAGAAAATGAAACGGCAAAAGCATTGAATATCAGTGAAAGCACCGTCCGCCGGGACTGGGCCAAGGCGAAAACCATGCTCTCGGTTGCACTCTGACGCCTCATATCGTCGCTCAATCCGCAACCACCATCTATCTCGCAAATACTTCCATAAAAAACAAATCCGGTCCAACTTGACCGGTTGCAGGCGTTTTTGGCGTATTCAGTAAGTAGAAGCGGAAATGATTATTCCGCATCGACAGGCTGAATATTCCGGAGAAAAGACCATGCCTAACAACACCCATTTTTCCGTCCGGACAAGCATCACACCTGCGCTGACCCTCCTGGCAGGCGTTTTGAACCCGGGTTCACTATGTGCAACCAACCTCACCGATACCGGCCAGGATCTCTGTTACAACGGCAGCGGCATGGTCGCCTGCGATGCCAGTACGACGGGAGACAGCGCAGCCTACCCCGGCCAGGATGGACGATTTGGACGCGACGCTGCCGCCGCCGCAGGACAACTCAGCAAGATTGGCGCGGGAGAAGCCGGATTCGACTACACAAAAATATGCAACAGTGGAGAACCGGCTGGAAATGGCGATTGCCCGGCAAACCCGGTTCCTGGCAACGGCACCAATGACTGGGGATGCACAAGGGACAACGTCACCAACCTGATATGGGAAGTAAAAATCAATGATGTGGCGCACTTGAGACACCACGCCTGGACATACAGCTGGTACAGCACCGATGGCACGACAAACGGGGGAAACGCCGGCACGCCGGACGGCGGCGACAATTGTCTGGACACCACACGCTGTGACACCGAAAAATTCCTGGCTGATGTAAATGCCGCGGGTCTTTGTGGCCAGTCTGACTGGCGGGTGCCCAACCCAGGCGAACTGCAAACCCTGGCCAACTACAGCAAAGCCTCAGGACCCCCCATCGATAACGGCTATTTCCCCAACGCCGTCAATGCCTTCCACTGGTCAGCATCTTCCACCGCAATCGCAGGCGCAACCTACGCATGGGCGGGCAATGGCCGTTCTGGCGGGTTTCCCAAATCAAATCAGTATGCCGTACGCCTGGTGCGTGGCGGGCAACCCTAGCCTGTTTTCCTGACCTGAAAGCCACGATTACCAAATCACAGACCCAAGGAAGCAGCCATGACTCGCAGCAAGCACACTTTCGACATCGAGTTTCTCCCAACAGCCAACAACCGGCACTGGAAACTTCTTGCCCTGGCGCTCTTCATCATCAATCCGCTTTCTTCAGATGTCGAAGCGGCCTGTAGCGCAGGCAACCCCAATGCCAATCTCCTCGAAACCACCCCTGACAGTGATTTTTCATTCAATACCGATGGCACGGTAACCCACAGCAGCACCCGGCTGGTCTGGGATCGTTGCGCCCTGGGAATGACCCTGGACGACAAGGGTACCCCGGATGATTTCAGCGATGATGCCTGCATCGGCACGGCAACCGCCGATACCTGGCAAAACATGCTCAAGGAAGTCGTCAACAGGAACAACGTCAGCTACCTTGGACATGATGACTGGCGTCCACCCAACATCAAGGAACTGCTTTCCATTGTCGAAAGCTGTGGCGGCAATCCAGGCATCAATCAAACGGTTTTTCCCGATACCCCTACGGCCTCCACATCACGCTTCTGGTCAGCCACCTCCTATGCCACGAACTCCAACTATGGCTGGCAGGTCAGTCATTTTGTCGGGAACAGCGGCATCATGAGCAAAACGCTCAACAACCACCTGCGCCTGGTGAGGGGAGGACAAGCTGCAGACGCCTTTGACCGCCTGACCATCACCACCAGCATGTCGCTGACAAGTCGTCCCGCCAGCCCCTCCACCTACGGGGAAGCCTTGACCCTGACGGCTACTGTTAGCGGAAGCGCTCCCAGCGGTGCTGTTGTATTCGGCGAAAACGGGACAACGCTGACCTGTGATGGTGGAAACCAGATCCTGGTTGCAGGACAGGCCACCTGTATTCTCGACAACCCTGCTGCCAACAGTTACAGCTTCTCCGCTGACTATGCGGGCGACGCCGGCAACAGCGCCGCCAGTGCTTCACTTGGCCATCGGGTCAGACGCAAAATACTGACCCTATCCGGTCTTGGCGCAGACAAGGTCTATGACGGTTCCACCGATGCCCCACTTACCGGCAACGCAAGCCTCGACGGCGTCATCAACAACGACGATGTGGCCCTCAGTGGCACCGGAGCAGGCACCTTCAGCGACGCCAACGCAGGCACAGACAAAACGGTGACGCTCACCGGATTTTCCCTGACGGGCAGTAGCGCCGGCAACTACGATTTGGCATCACCCCTCACCCTTACCGCCACCATCAGCAAGGCGCCCCAGCGCATCGAAGGTCTGGCTGCCGCAGCCCATGGCGGCAGCGCCACATTGAGCGTCACCAGCAGTGGCGTAACGGGCAATCCCGTGATGTATGCCAGCAACACCTCACAAAACTGCACCGTCGACGGCAACACCATGACCCTGCTGCGAAACGGCACCTGCACGGTGACCGCCAATCAGGAGGGGAATGCCAATTACCTGCCCGCAGGCGAAAGAACCCTGAACATCATCGGCCTGGCGCTGCAGGTCAACCGCTTGGGCAGCGGCACCGTCTCCAGCGACTTCCGCGGCATAGACTGCGGTTCGCTCTGCAGAGGCTATTTCATCCAGGGCGAAACCATCACCCTTGCGGCAACCCTGGATCCGTCATGGGAAACCGGCAGCCTTGTGTGGGGAAATGCCTGCGCATCCAGCACCGGGAATTCCTGCTCATTGCGCATGGATGCTGATCAAACCGCAGCCATCGAATTCCTGTGCCATTTCGACAGCATTCCGGAACCTGCGGCGCCCATCAACAGCCCGGACACATGGAAGTGCGACGCCCTGCAAGCCACCGAGGGATTCCGGATCATTGGTCCCAATGGCGACGTGCTGTTCGAGGCCAGAACCGGCATCGAACTGGGCCCCGGGTTCGAGGTTGGCGCCGGCGGCATCTTCCGCGCCCTCGTTCTCCCTTGATGGAGAACCCGCGCCCACCGCCAAATTGAAACGAGTAACACAAACGACACCGGAGATTAAACATGAGCACTTTCAACATTTCGGGCACACCACCCTGGCTGACGGTCTTTCTGCTCCTACTGTGCAGCGCCATACCGGTGCAGGCCCGGGATGCCAGCCTGCCCATAACCCAAGGCATCAGCAGCGCACGCCTGGCCGAAGCACCCTGGACCGTCACTGTTGCGCTGTTCGAGAACCGGGAAGCCATCGAACCGATACAGGTGCAAAGCTTCGAACGCGGGCAGTGGCGGGCGGATATCGACCTGAACGACTGGCCACCGGCCAGGGAGCAAACCATTCGCTTCCAGACGCAATTGACGGGTATCGAACCGGCACGGGCCAAAACCCTATGGGCGGAAATGAGCATCGACGGTGTCCCTGCAGGCACGCGTTTTCCACTGGCGGCGGGCGCCAATGGCATCAGTACCGAAGGCTTGATCGAGTCCCGTTCACTTACGGATGGCGGTTTCAAATTTCCCGACGGCAGCATACAGACCACCGCAGTGGACGCCAATTGTCCCGCGGGCAGCAGCATCCGCAGCATCAGCCCGGATGGCGCGGTGGCCTGCGAAACCATCAGCGATTCAGGCGGCGATATTACCGCCGTGGTTGCCGGCGCCGGACTTGGCGGCGGTGCTACCAGCGGCGATGCGACACTGACCGTCGACACCACCGCGATTCAGAAAAGAGTCACCGGCGCCTGCCCCGGCGGATCATCCATCCGCAGCATAGACGAGTCGGGTAACGTTACCTGCGAAGCCGATGACAATGCCGGCGGCGATATTACTTCGGTAACGGCCGGCACCGGTCTCGTGGGTAGCGGCGCGTCTGGAGACGTGACTCTCGGCGTGAACATCCCGTTACATCTTATTGGCTCCGCAGACCTGAACAAGGGCATCATTCAAGGAACCAACACATCATCAAGCGGCTACGGCGTGAAAGGAAGCGGCGGTCTTGCCGGGGGCTATTTCCAGAATTCGAACAGCAGCGGCCGGGCAAGAGTGGGGGGTGTTGATACCGGCATCGAGGCCTACGGCAATACCTCGGGCGGCTATTTCAAGGATTTGGACGACAGCGGCTTTGCCAATGTAGGCGTTGAGGATACCGGCATCAAGGCCTACGGCAATACTTCAGGCGGCTATTTCGAGGATTTGGACGGCAGCGACTACGCCTGGGTAGCCTATGGCGGTCACGGCATCAAAGCCTACGGCAGTACCTCAGGCGGCTATTTCAAGGATGTGGACGGCAGCGGCTTTGCACATGTGGGGGTTGGGGATACCGGCATCAGGGCCTTCGGCAATGACTTGGGCGGTCTTTTCAGGGATTGGGACGGCAGCGGCCTTGCGAATGTGGCCATCGGGGATGCCGGCATCAGGGCCTTCGGCAATGACTTAGGCGGTCATTTCGAGGATTCGGACAGCAGCGGCTTTGCAGATGTGGGCATTGGCGATACCGGCATCAGGGCCTTCGGCAATGACTTAGGCGGTCATTTCGAGGATTCGGACAGCAGCGGCTTTGCAGATGTGGGCATTGGCGATACCGGCATCAGGGCCTTCGGCAATGACTTGGGCGGTCATTTCGGGGATTCAAACAGCAGCGGCTATGCCAATGTAGGGGTTGGTGATACCGGCATCAGGGCCTTCGGCAATACCTCAGGCGGCTATTTCGAGGACAGAACCAGCGGTAGCTACGCAAGAGTGGGCTATTCCTCCGCCAAGATCTTCGGCACAGGCACCGTCAATTTCGTGCAGAACCACCCAAAAAACAGCGATGAAGTCATCGTCTACACCGCCCCGGAAGGCGATGAGGTGGCCACCTATACCCGCGGCTCCGCCAAACTGGTCAACGGCGAGGCTCGTATTCCCCTGGGCGAAACCTTTCAGTGGGTCACCAACCCGGACATCGGCCTGACCGCGCATTTGACCCCCAAAGGCGGCTGGGCGGCGCTCTATGTGGCGTCACTGAGCACCCGCGAAATGGTGGTGAAGGCCGCAGCGGGCAGCGATGGGAATGCGGCGTTCGATTACCTGGTCTACGGTCTGCGCATCGGCTTCGAGGATGCGCTGGTGGTGCAGAAGAAAACCCGGGAGGCGCGGATTCCATCCATGGCGGATCATCGCCGCCAATTCGACGAACATCCGGAAATGCGCCAGTACACGGCCCTGAGTCGTTATGCCCGCATGCAGGACAAAGACCGGGAGTCCGTTCTGCAGAATATGGCCGCAGCAACGGCTTTGCTGCAAGCGGTGGAGGAATACGACCCCCGGATTCACAAGCGCCCCGCAGCCGATCATTGAAGCCTGGGGTTGCAGGGCAATAGCCATTACTTTGCCCTGCACGCACCAGGAAGAAAAAGGATCAGAGTATCAAGTACGCCGTAACAACTTGAGCAGGGATGCCAACTTTTTGGTGTTGAGCACATCCCCTTTTTCCAGCCAGCCCCGCCGCGCCTGGGCGACACCATAGCGCAGGGAATGCAACTGGCCGATGCTGTGGGCATCGGTGGAAATCACCACTTTGAGCCCGCGCTCTTTCGCCATGCGGCAGTGCACGTCGTTGAGGTCCAGCCGCTGGGGCTGCGCATTCAGTTCCAGGTAGCAGCCCCGCTCCAGCGCCGCATCCATGACCTGCTCCATGTCCAGACGGCAGGCGGTACGCTTGCCGATGAGGCGCGCCGTGGGATGCGCCAGGATATTGAGATTCGGATTGTCCATGGCGCGAATGACCCGTTCGGTCTGCTTCTGCTCGGACAGCCCGAAGGCAGAATGTATGGCCCCCAGGCAGATGTCCAGCCGCTGCAACACCCGATCAGGCATATCCAGGGAACCGTCTTCGAGGATATCCACTTCCAGCCCTTTCAGCAGGCGGATGCCCTTGAGTTTCTCATTGAGGCTGTCGATGGCATCGCAATGCGCCAGCAGTTCATCGGGAGAGAGCCCCCGCGCCACCCGCAGGTGGTGGCTGTGCTCGGTGATGGCCAGGTAGTCATGACCCAGCGCCCAGGCCGCTTTCACCATGGCTTCCAGGGAAGCTTGGCCATCACTGCGCGTGGTGTGGCAATGCAGATCGCCCCGCAAGTCGTTTTCGACGATCAGCTTGGGGAGGCGGCCTTCGGCGGCGGCTTCCAGTTCCCCCCGCTTCTCGCGCAGCTCGGGCTCCATCCACTGCAATCCCATCTGATCATAGATTTCCTTTTCTGTGCGCCCCGCGATGCGCTTGCCCTGCTTGTCGAAGATGCCGTATTCATTGACTTTCAGCCCCCGCTGCACGCCCATCACCCGCACGGCGATATTGTGCGCCTTGCTGCCGGTGAAATAATGCCAGGCGGCGCCAAAGCTGACTTGCGGCACGACGCGCAAATCCACCTGCAGTCCCGTGCGCAACACCACGGTCGAACGGGTATGGCCCTTGGAAATCACCCGTTCAACCGCTTCGAACGCAGCAAAGGCATCCATCACTTTCGAATCTTTCGCAGCGCTGACCAGGATATCCAGGTCGCCCACGGTTTCCCGGCGGCGGCGGTAACTGCCAGCCATCTCCACCTGCTTCACGCCAGGCTGTTTCCGCAGATAAGCCACCAGCTGCTCGGCAACATCCTCCACTTCAGCCCACAGAAAACGCCGGATACGTTGCTGCAGATCATGCAGCTCGCGCAGGATATTCTGTTCTGTCTTTTGCCCAAAACCGGGCAGTTGCCGCACCAGCCCCTGGCGCGCCGCCTTTTCCAGCTCGTTCACGTCATGGATATGCAGATAGTCACGCAGCAGTTTCAGGCGTTTTGGCCCCAACCCCGGCACCTGAAGCAAGTCGACTACGCCCGGTGAAACCGATGCCTCCAGTTGACGGAGCTTGTGCAGGGATCCCGTGGTGACGATCTCACGGATCTTGGCGGCCAGATCCTTGCCGATGGTGGGCAAGGCTTCGAGAGGTTCACCCTGCTCCACCATCTCCGCCAGGCTGCGCGAAAGTCCCTGCACCATGCGCGCCGCATTGCGATAGGCGCGTACGCGAAAGGGGTTTTCATCCTGGATCTCGAGAAGATCGGCAATGCGATTGAAGATGGCCGCAATTTCCGCATTGGTGGCGGCCATGGGATCAGCTCATCCTGTCAACGAGAATGATCACCGGAAACTCAATTCTTGCTTCGCGACAGCAAACCAAGCGCCAGTCCCGCCAGTATCAATACCCCGCCGACCAGCGCCGTCTTGATCGATATGCTCTTGAGGGTTTGCAGAGAAAGCATCTCCAGCACATACAGAATCGCCCCTCCCGCGATGACCACCACGACGATGGCGATAATGATCTTGAGGGTGGCGGCCATCCCCCAGCCGGGAGCGGGTGAATCATTGAAATCCTGTGCCACGATAGTTTCTCCTTATCCGTCAGCCCGCAAGCCTTGCGCCGCGTAGAAATCATCGCGGAACGCTGCCAGCCTGTCACCGGCAATGGCCTGGCGCAAATCCGCCATGAGTTTCTGATAATAGTACAAATTGTGGATGGTGTTCAGCCGCGCGCCAAGTATTTCGTTGCACCGCTGCAAGTGCCGCAGATAGGCACGGCTGTAGTTGCTGCAGGTATAGCAATCGCAACGGGGATCAACCGGCCCGGTATCCTTTTCATGACAGGCGTTGCGAATGCGCACCACCCCTTCATGGGTGAACAGATGGCCGTTGCGTGCGTTTCGCGTGGGCATAACGCAATCGAACATGTCGATGCCCCGGCTCACCGCTTCCACGATATCCGCCGGGGTGCCCACACCCATGAGATAGCGGGGTTTGTCGGCGGGCAGTTTGTCCGCCAGATCATCCAGCACCCGCCAGCGGTCTTCCGGCGGCTCGCCCACGGACAGGCCACCCACGGCATAGCCATCGAAGCCGATCTCCATGAGTCCGTCCAGGGAGCGCTGGCGCAAATCCGTATAGACGCCTCCCTGGACAATGCCGAACAGGGCGGCGGGATTGTCGCCATGGGCCTCCCTGCTGCGCCTGGCCCAGCGCAAAGACAGCTCCATGGAGGATTTCGCCTCCTCATGCGTGGCGGGCCAGGGGGTGCATTCGTCGAAGATCATCACGATATCCGAACCCAGCGCCCGCTGGATGGCCATGGATTCTTCCGGGCCCATGAACACTTTGGCGCCGTTTACGGGGGAGCGAAAATGCACCCCTTCCTCGGTGATCTTGCGCATTTGCCCCAGGCTGTAGACCTGAAAACCGCCGGAATCCGTGAGTATGGGTTTGTGCCAGTGGGTGAAATCATGCAGATCACCATGGGCGCGTATGACATCCGTTCCCGGGCGCAGCCACAGGTGGAAGGTGTTGCCGAGAATGATCTGCGCGCCCATGCCTTCCAGCTCTTCCGGCGTCATGGCCTTGACCGTGCCATAGGTGCCCACGGGCATGAATGCCGGCGTGTCGATATTTCCCCGCCTGAATTGCAATTGCCCCTGTCGTCCGGAGGCAGATGTGTGATTCAGTTCAAACTTCAATGCTTACCCCAATGACGTGAAATCAATCGGCAATACCATGATTTATAAGATATATTCATCGGTTCTCCGGTTGAATAATGCCAGCGACGTGCCTGGCATTGAGGAGTATCAATGCGTCCCCATATGAACTATTGGAGAATGATGACGTACTGAAGCATTCAGTATACTCCTCCATCCTCCTTTGGTGGAATTTTGGGCGCGGCATCCCCTGCCGCGCCTTTTTTATGTCCGCGATCTTCCCGCGAGAAACATGGCATCCCCGTAGCTGAAGAAGCGGTATTGCTGCGCTACCGCATGACGGTAGGCCGCCATTACCCTGTCATAACCGGCGAAAGCGCACACCAGCATCAACAACGTGGACTCCGGCAGGTGAAAATTGGTCAACAGCGCGTCCACCACCTTGAACTGGTAGCCGGGGGTAATAAACAGCCGCGTATCTCCTTCATACGGTGCGAGACTGCCACCAGCCGCTGCTGTTTCCAGGCTGCGCACACTGGTGGTTCCCACGGCAACTACTCGCCCGCCATGGCGCCGGGCGCGGGCTATCTTGTCGCACACCTCTTCAGAGACCTGCAGCCATTCTGCATGCATGACATGATCGGAAAGGCTTTCCACGCGAACCGGCTGAAAGGTTCCGGCGCCCACATGCAGGGTGACCCTGGCGGTGTCGATACCAAGCTCCTGGAGCCGTGACAACAGCGCTTCATCAAAATGCAGGCCAGCCGTGGGCGCGGCTACAGATCCCTCCCGGGCCGCATACACGGTTTGATAACGGGATTCATCGAACGACTCATCATCCCGGCGGATGTAGGGTGGCAATGGCATATGCCCATGCGCCGCCATCAGCGCGGTGAATTCCATGCCCTGAATGGACAAGATGAACATGTCTCCCTGCCGGCCTTCCACGGTAAGCCATGTTTCTGCCACGGCGATCCGGCTGCCAGGCCTGGGGGATTTGCTGGCGCGGATCTGCGCCAGCGCCCTGTCTTCGGGCAGCAGCCGCTCCAGCAGAATTTCCACCTTCCCTCCTGATTCCTTGCGCCCGAATAGGCGCGCGGCCATGACCCTGGTGTCGTTGAACACCAGCAGGTCATTCTTTTGCAAAAACCGGGGGAAATCGGAAAATCGCCGATCGAGCAACCCCGTCTGATCCAGCACCAGCAAGCGGCTGTCGGTACGGTGTGCCGCCGGATACTGGGCGATCAGCGCTTCGGGTAGTGTGTAGGAAAAATCCGAGGTTTGCATAGGGGCGGGATTTTAACAGGAATCAAACCAACACTTGCCACAAATCATTTTGCGGTTATACTTCTGTGCCTACTGCCGGGGTGGTGAAATTGGTAGACACGATGGATTCAAAATCCATTGGCCGCAAGGCCGTGCCGGTTCAAGTCCGGCCCTCGGTACCATATTGAAAAAGCGATTCAGCAACACTGGATCGCTTTTTTTCTCGGGAAGCAGCTACAGAAAATCGATTGCTGTACAACTGATCATTATCCTCCTGCTACAATTGTCATCCACCACCAATTCCTTTTCCACAAAGTGCTGAGACTCCGTCAGAAAAAGCTTCTTCCCAAACTGATTTTTGCAGTATTTGCAGTGGCTGTTTTTATTGCCAGCTATTACCTGGGAAACCAGTACGCCCGCCCACTGGCCACAGATACAAACGCCGCCGTTCTGCCCGAGCCGGTAATGATCCGGTCATTCCATCTCACAGACAAGAACGGCCGGCCCTTTACACAGCAATCTTTAGAAAATTTCTGGAATTTCCTGATCATCGGTAACTTGCAGGATGCAGGTTGTGATAGTCTGCTGCGGACATATGTAATGGCATGGAACAACCTTGCACACAAACCGGAACTACAGAAAAAAACCCGGGTGGTGTTCATCCATACAGGCCCTCCTGTAAAAAAGCCGGAGCAATTGAAACAGGCCATAGAATTCTATAACCCGGCATTTACCGCCACCTTTGGTGCAGAGAAAGAAATATACGCCCTTGGCCAGCAGATTGGCCTGTACCATGAAGCCACATCCTGCAACCTGGACAGCAGCGTGGTCGCACTAATCAGCCCAGACAGGTATTTGCTGGCTTTGTTTACCGGTATGACGAATCCCGCTGACATCGCCGGGGATCTGCAATATTTTAATTGAGAATTTCATGCAACCAGGATTGAAAGACAAATTCCTCACCACCGCATTGAAGATACTGCCTCAGCACCTGTTGGCGGCGGGCATGTACCGGATTACCCGCAGCACCTGGAGACCATTCAAAAACATGCTCATCCGGGAGGCGGTTTCCCGCTATGCGGTAGACATGTTTGAAGCTGAAAATCCCAGCCCCTCGAGCTACCCTTCTTTCAACGCTTTTTTTACCCGGGCACTGAAAGCCGATGCGCGCCCCATTGCCCACCAGCCAGATGCCATTGCCTGCCCCTGCGACGGCAAGGTCAGCCAGGTTGGGCACATCAAGCAAGGAAAACTGATCCAGGCCAAGGGACACGACTTCGGACTGCTGGAGCTGCTTGGCGGCGATGAGGAGTTAAGTGATACCTTTGCCGGCGGGGCCTATTCCACCATTTATCTGTCTCCCCGGGACTATCACCGGGTACACATGCCCTTGAGTGGCCGGCTGCGGGGCATGATATTTGTTCCCGGCGACCTGTTCAGCGTTAGTGAGGCAACTGCACAGCTGGTGCCGAATCTGTTTGCCCGCAATGAGCGATTGATCTGTGGATTTGATACAGCGGCCGGCCCCATGCTGGTCATTCTGGTCGGAGCCATTTTTGTTGGCAGCATGGAAACAGTGTGGGCTGGCGAGGTAACCGGCCCAAAGAACAGCCCTTCAACCTGGCTGTACGAAAAAGATCATAATATATTCCTGAAGAAAGGCGAGGAAATGGGGCGCTTCAACATGGGTTCCACCGTCATTACCTTGTTCCCCAGAAATCGCATCAACTGGGACAAGGCATTCACGCCTGGCGTCAAGGTACGCATGGGGCAACGCATCGGAAGCATCAGGCGTTCTTCAAGGAAAAGGTCAGCACATCATCCAGAGCCACCTCACCCTGCTGCAACATAAGCAGACGATCCAGCCCCAGCGCCACGCCAGCGCAGTCCGGCAAACCCGACTCAAGGGCTTCCAGCAGATTCTCGTCTACAGGCAGTTGCGCCAGACCATGCTGTTGGCGCTGGCGATTCTCGATCTCAAACCGCTTCCGCTGCTCAGCAGCATCGGTCAGTTCGTGAAAACCGTTTGCCAGCTCCACCCCTCGATAGTACAGCTCGAAGCGGCTGGCAACACGCTCGTCTTCGGAGCTCAGGCGCGCCAGCGATGCCTGGCTGGCTGGATAATCGTAGACGAAAGTCAGCCCCTGTGCGCCCAATGTCGGCTCAATCACCAGGCTCATAAGCAAATCCAGCCATTGATCCCGGTACTCAAGATTGCAGGTTTCGATTCCATGCATCTTTGCTGCATCTTCCAGCTGCGGGATTTGGGCCTGCAGGGGATTCCAGCCGAATGTCCGTTCGAACAGCGCAACATAGCTGATCTTTTCCACCCCTGGCTCTTCTCCCAGGCAGGCATATACCAGGTCAGCCACTTCCTTCATGAGACCATGGTGGCCCAGGCCCGGCCGATACCATTCCAGCAAGGTAAACTCGGGGTTGTGCCTGGAACCATATTCCCCGTCCCGAAACACCTGGGCTATCTGGTAGATGGGGCCGCTACCGGCCGCCAGCAGCCGCTTCATGGCAAACTCCGGCGAAGTTTGCAGAAACAGATCCAGCCCTTGCGGATACCCGGGGCCGGTATAGCGCGTATGCAAGGGCTCGATAGAAGGATCTGTACCGGCCGCCTGGCTAAGTATCGGCGTACAGACCTCCATAACTCCTCTATGGTGAAAAAACTGCCTGACAGCAGCCAGCAGCTGCGCCCTGGCCAGCAGCTTTTCTTTCGTTGGTTTCAATCCTTTACACGATTGATGTACTCGCCTTTGCGGGTATCCACCTTGACCTTTTCACCAATCTGCACAAACAGGGGCACCCGCACCACTGCACCTGTTTCCAGAGTGGCGGGCTTGCCGCCACCACCGGAGGTATCACCCTTGAGACCCGGGTCTGTATCTGTTATTTCCAGCACCACAAAATTTGGCGCTTCGACCAGGATGGGAGCATCATTCCACAGGGTTACGTTGCAAATATCCTGATCCTTGATCCATTTGACCGACTCCCCCATGGCACTGGCATCCACCTGGTACTGTTCAAAGCTGTCATTGTCCATGAAATACCAGTATTCGCCATCATTGTAGAGATACTGCAAATCCCGGTCCATTACATCAGCAGCCTCTACCGACTCACCGGACTTGAATGTTTTTTCCAGTACCCGCCCGGTTTTCAGGTTGCGCAGCTTGACACGATTGAACGCCTGCCCTTTACCGGGTTTGACGAATTCATTTTCAATGATCACACAGGGGTCGCCATCCAGAAGCAGCTTGAGTCCGCCACGAAATTCGTTTGTACTATAGGTTGCCATGTTGCCCTCGTATTGCGCCGCAGGAACCCGGTAACAGTTTTCCCACAAGCTTTCTGAAAAAAACGCCTATGATACCTCTTTCCTCCATTCCCTTGAAAACTGAAAGCTGGCAACAGCAGCTGGGCAATGCCTATTGCCACATCAGGGAGCTTCTTGCCGATCTTGCGCTGTCCGAGCATTATAGCCCGGAGATGGAGTTGGCCGCAGAAGCATTCCACTTTCAGGTTCCCCGCTATTTTGCGGCATTGATGAAGAAGGGTGACATTCACGACCCCCTGCTGCTGCAGGTGCTGCCGAGGGCAGCCGAGCTGCAGCATAGAGCCGGCTTCACGCCGGATCCCCTGGGCGACCAGGATGCCCACGAGGGCAACGGCATTCTGCACAAATACCATGGCCGCGTGCTGCTCATCACAACGGGAGCCTGCGCCATCAACTGCCGTTACTGTTTTCGCCGCCATTTCCCCTATGCCAGCCACCAAGCACGGAAAAGCCAGTGGCAGCCAGCACTACAACACCTGCAACAGGATTCTGCTATCCACGAGGTCATTCTGAGCGGTGGCGACCCCCTGAGTCTCGGCAATACCCGGCTGCAGTTTCTCATGGAAGCACTGGAAAAAATTCCACATATTCAGCGCCTGCGCATACACACCCGCTTGCCTGTGGTGCTTCCCTCGCGGATAGACCAGCCACTCGTAGAGATTCTCGGTAATACCACCCTGGCCACCAGTATGGTCATTCATGCCAACCACCCACGGGAACTGACGGCAAAAATGGAGCAGGCGCTCTACCCTCTGCGCCGGGCCGGCATCACCCTGCTCAATCAGTCTGTACTACTGAAGGGCGTCAACAACAGCGCACCCACCCAGGTTCGATTGTGCGAATCCCTGTATTCCATGGGAATCCTGCCATATTACCTGCACCAGCTCGACCAGGTACAGGGAGCAGCGCACTTTGCCGTGGATGACCAGACCGCTCTGGACTTGCACAAAAGCATGGAGCAACAGCTACCTGGGTATCTGCTGCCCCGGCTGGTGCGCGAGATACCAGGCGCCAGGAGCAAGCAGACGTTGCTCCGATCACAAAACCAATAAAAATGATTACTCCATGAACATACCGAGTTTCCCCATGAATTGCACCTGAGCCACAAAGCGCCCTTGCGGAAAAATATCGGACATTTAATGGTTAATCAGCAACTTACAGAAACATCATGCTTTTTCTGGCACCATCATTGCATGAAGACTGGTTGAAGGCAGAGCCGTCGGGGTACGCCATGGAACTTGATTTCATATATAATAAATATTCTTTAGTGCTTGGAATAAAAGCATTTTTAGGCGATATTTACTCTTCTGGCAATCAATATTATTGTTCAGAGCAAAAACTGCTTAAGAACGTCTCTGCTTTGCCCATAGGGGAAATAGGCAGAGCATCGAATGCGCCAAGGGACAGTGACACCGGAATAACATGGCCGATACAAATGACAACAAAAGTACGCAACCACGGGTAGAACTTTCTATTCCGAAGCAAACAGCTGCGCCTGAAGATTCCTTTCTGCTCAGTTCCCGCGAGGTAAAGCACTGGGCGGAACAGCTGCCGGTCGCCAATGTCGGGGAAACCGCCCGCCAGGTATACAAAACACTGGCCAGCTTCAACCGCATGCAGATCCCTACCCTGGTGCGGGCAGAAGTCATTGAGCTGTTCCGCGAGCCAGTGCGTTATATCAACACCAACATCACCAAGCATTACCTTAACGTAGGCTTCCCCCTCTCACCCAAAGCACAAAAAGCGGCGCTTCTGGCAACAGAACTGTGTAATGAAATCGCCATTTCATACAAAATTCTGTTTCTGGAACAGGTATTGGGAAATGAGCACAACTTCAATCAGAAACTGGTGATCGTGGCCGCCCAGCGCGCACTCCAGTACATCAAGCAACGCATGTTCCACAACCTGCTGACCTACCGCGATTATCAAAAGGGCCTGTGGCGCGAGGCGCATTACCTGTACGCGTGGGCGTCGCAGAACCATGTTCACCAGATAGGAGTAAAGGACAACAGCAAATTCCCCTGGAAAAGGAATTCCGTGCAAAGCATCGAAGAAGTTTACAAAGGCATGTTGCTGATCGCCACCACCAGTCCCTATCGACTGACACAGTCCCATTTACGCCGCGTTCATGACAAGCTTCCGGAATGGGACAAGCTCACGGAAATCGGCTCCATCAGCGACCTGGACAATCACAGCGCAGGAATTTTCTACCTGAACCTGTGGTCGGATGATCCCCCACAAAAATCCATCAGCCCGGCGCAAAGAAATGACAGCCGTTTCAGGGCATTTGACCTCAATGGCATTCTGTCAGAGGCCCGGCGCGAGTATGAAGAATCGGAATGGGAATCACCTGCTCATCTGGATCATGACCACCAGCACCTATCCCGCTCACTGCTCAAATCATTGATCCGGGGATGGAACAAATCTCTGGAGCGCAAGTTCGCAAGAAATGCACTGCAGCATGAGTTATTTGCTATTGTGGGCTTGAGCAACCTGTTGCGGCTGCTGGAAAAAAATGTTGAAGAAGCAGCTGAAGAGCAGGCTGGGAAAAAACAGGAAGCCCAGGGCACGGACAACACGTCCAGCCACCTGACCTGGAATGACAGCGTTTTCAGCACCCTGGCCATTGCCTCACCAGTCAATGCCCAGGGAGGCGACTCCATTTTTTCAGACAGCAGCAATCTGGCCAGCACCCTGCTGGGGACGGCTGTCGATGCAGATCCGCAGAACATGTTCGACAAGCTGGCACGTGATCCAAATGCCGCATTTTCCGTGCTGACCTACAATGAGAGCGTGGAAGGATATTGTCTGGGCTGGAAAGAATCCTACCCGATGAAAGTCAGGGTTGGCGACATTCTCGGCATACGCTCACCCAATAACCCGGACGAATACAGCGTGGCAGTTGCACGCTGGCTCAAGGATGCAGATGAAAAGCAGTTTTACATTGGCATCCAGGTGCTCGCTTCAAGCTGCTCTCCGGTAACCATCACTCCAGGAACCAAGGCATCTTCCAACCGGCAGAACCAATATCGCTGCCTGCTCATGTCCGGGGGGGGAATAGAAAACGAACGGCGCGGCATTCTTACCAATACTCGCGCTTTCGAACTGAACACCACCATGACCATGGTCACAGAATTTGGTGAGCATCAGATCAAACTGACCAAATGGGTGGAATCAAACAACAACTTCATTCACTATTATTTTTCTTATGTGGAAGAACAGCAGCCAAATGAAGCCGATGCCAAACCAGAAGAAAATTTTCAGGACCTATGGCATGACCTCTGAAGACCGGCAACAAACCTCAGGATTACCACGATGAGTACCAATGCAGAAAGAATCATTCAGATCGTAACGCCACTAAGTGGCGTGGTAGAGCTATTGGTGCTGGGCTGTTCCATTGATGATGCAAACACCTATTCCCAGACTCTGCGCAATTCCGGAATGGCGGTTCATCTCAACACCGCCAATACACCGGACGAGCTGGATGTGCTGATGCAGTCCCTGAATGCTGACGTAGTGCTGGTCAACTGTGATGCAGAGGAAATCGACTTTACAACAGCCATCCGCCAGATTCGGGAAATATCACCCCTGGCTGCATTTATCCTTCTCTCGGACAACCCGTCAGAGGAACTGTTTTTTGCCGCTGAAACCAGCGCCCAGGACATCATCGAACGCCATGACTATGCTCACCTGATCTATGTGGTCAACCGTGAGCAGCAAAACATGGTTACCAAAAAGAAACTGCTGGCCGTCAGCCAGGAACTGGAGGAAACCAGCCAACGCTATGAAACCCTGACCGAAACCGCTGGCGAAGCCATCGCCTATATTCATCAGGGCATGCATGTCTATGCCAATCCCGCCTATGTTTCCCTGTTCGGCTTTAAAACTGCGGATGAGCTGGAGGGCTTGCCTTTCATGGACTTGATCACCAGCGATGATCGTCTGAAATTCAAGCCCGTATTGCACAAACTTGATGAACAACACACGGCTGATCAGCTTACCATCAACTGCGTCACCAACGACGGGCACGACCTGCCTGTTACCATGGATTTTACCCCCTCCACCATAGACGGGGAAGACTGTACCCAGGTCATCATTCGCGACCAGTCACCAGAGCTGGATATCGAGCAACGCCTGGCAGAACTGGCGAACTATGATACCGATACCGGCCTGTATAATCGCAAGTACTTCACAGAACAACTGGAAGATCGGCTGGGGGAGGCATTATCTGGAGAACAACGCTTGAGCATGATTTTGCTCAGTATCGGTAATTTTCAGAACATCAAAACAGATTACAACCCGGATGGCGCCGAGATGGTGCTCAAGGAAGCTACCCGCATATTGAATGAAACAACATACGATACTGATCTGGTCGCACGCTTTGGCGAGCATCAGTTCGCTATTCTCTGCACACCAGGTACCAGCGCAGAAGCATTGGCAAAACGCTTGCACAGCGCTTTGGGTGAGCATCAGTTTACGCATGGAGAGCAAACCATCCAGCCACAAATAGCCATAGGAATCACGCATTCCGATACCCCACCGGCTCAAAGCTCGACGGATTTCATTTCTCATGCCTCCCGTGCCTGCAAAACCGCTCTTGCGGAGGGTACAGCTACAAACCTGTTTGATGCAGAACATTCCGGAAGCAACAAACAGAACAAGGAAGACGAATCTGTTATCCAGCTTATTGACCAGGCACTGGCCAACGACCGCTTTCACCTCATTTATCAACCAGTGGTCAGTTTGCATGGCAACAGCCGCGAGGATTATGCTGTCTATGTGCGTATGCTGGATGACAATGACCAGCAAATTTCGCCGAAAGAGTTTATCGACGAAGCTGTACGCTCGGAAAGAATGGCGGAAATTGACCGCTGGATCATCCGCAACGCCATTCGTGAAGTGGCTCGCCATCGCAGCGACGGCCACAAACTGAACTTCATGATCACCCTGTCTGCCCCTGCAATCGAAGATGACTCTCTGCTGCTGTGGATCTGTGACTGCCTGCGGGAATTCAAGGCCAAAGGCGCCTGGCTGACCTTTGCTGTATCACACAGCGATGTTATCGGACATCTTGAAAAGATGGAGCAACTGGCAGAAGGGTTACACAAGATCAATTGTCGAATCTCTCTTACGCACTTCCCTTTCGAGCAGGAAGCGGTAAATGTAGTGCGTCATCTGCAATGCGATATGGTGTGTTTTTCTCCAGACATTTCTGCAAAGCTGTCCCAGGACAAGGATCAGCAGGAGCTACTCAAGGACTACAACCAGCAGCTGCATCAGGAAAAAGTAAAGACTATCGTGATTTATATAGAAGAAGCAGCGCAGCTGACCATACTCTGGAATGTAGGCGTCGATTTTATTCAGGGCAACTTTATCCAGAAGCCGGTAGACACCATTATCTACGACGCCGAGCTGTAACCCAGGATCCGCGATTGATTGCAGATCTTCGGTGTAACCTCAGCTCTTGTTCGCCACTCCATGGGGCACATGTCCTGCGGGCACAAATTGTGCGGCAGATTCCACATGATGCGTCTGGTCGTCAAAGAAGATATCTGCCTGGAAAGCCTTGAGAAAGGCGCTTTTATCCATCCCGCCGAGAAACAGCGCTTCATCAATACGAATCCCCCAGGTGCGCAAGGTGCGAATAACCCTCTCATGCGCTGGCGCACCACGAGCCGTAACCAGGGCTGTGCGTATGGGGGAAGTGCCTTCCGGCATCAAAGACTGCATCTGATGCAGCACTTCAAGAAAACGCCGGAAGGGGCCAGCTTCCAATGGCCTTCTGGCGGCAGCTTTTTCGCTGGCCTCAAATGCCTCCAGCCCTTGTTTACGATAGACCCGCTCGGCTTCATCGGAAAACAGCACCGCATCCCCATCGAAGGCAATGCGCAACTGATCCATGGATTCGCTTTTTGCTTCGGCCGAATGACCGTGCCCTCTGGCTGAGGCAATCGTGGCGGCGGCAACGCCGGCATTCAGTGCACGGGAAACATCTTCAGAATCTGCAGACAAGAAAAGGTGTGCATCCAGTACCGAAGCGTATTCAAACGGGCTGCGCCCGCTGGTAAACGCTGCCCGGGTAATTTCCAGGCCATGATGTCCGATAGAGTTGAACACACGCAGTCCGGTATCCGCACTGTTGCGGGACAACAACACCACTTCAACTTTCACCCGGGATTCGAACAGGGCATTGAGGTTCAGCAGCTTTCTGACCAAGGTAAAGGCAACCCCGGGCTGCAGGACATCATCTTCGTGCTCTATTTGATAACGATGATAGGCGGTAACGCCCTGCTCCTTGAAAACCTGATGGGATTCATCCAGATCAAACAGCGCCCGGGAGGAAATGGCGACAACAAGGCTGGGGCGTTCTTGTTCTTCTTTGGTATCCACGTTACCAGGGCATGAATGCGTTCATGAAAGACATGGGGCGGCCAACATTATTGTTCAAACGAGACATATCAACCTGCATGTTCCGCGTTGCCACGGTCATTGTCTGAGTGGAATTGCTCATGGCCTTCATGGATTTTTCCATTGATTCCATGCTGGCGAGAATCGGTTGTAACGCACCGACCTTATGCTCCATGGAATCCATGCTCACCGTCATAGCACGGATATTGGTGGTCATATTCCCCATATCTCTGGAGATACTCTGAATATTGCTGGACATTGCGGACATATGGATGTCGACACTGTTCACCATGTGGTGCATATCCCCGGCAAGGCGATAGACAAGGAAAAACCCGTATGCGGCCAATACCACGAAGGCAAACAGGGAAGGGTAGATGATCAGTTCCCATCGCCTGGCGCTGGTCTCCACCACCTCCGACAGGCGCGTTATATCCTCACGGTTGGATGCCGATTCCAGCACTTCGTCCTGGGGTTGTATATCGCTCATTGTTCCGGCCTGCCCTGGGGCATCTGCAATCTGTCAATCATCATATCCACCTATTATCTCTGCAATTACAACAAGGCAGCTAACCGGCAACATGCGCATAAAGCACTGCTGCCAACGCATTCCATTCATTCGCCCCCTTGCTGCGGGGATCCATTTCGAAGACACCCAGGCCTTCGCTGAACGAGCGCCGGAAAGCGGTACGTTGCGCCAGGCGCGACTTGATAAACTTGATGCCGGGAAGCGCCATCAATGCCGCCGCCGCTTCGTCACTCTCCCGAACCGCACGGTGTGTATCGCCCCGATTGATAAACCCCATGACTTCCGGGCGCCGATCATCGCCGACCACAGAATCGATCAAACGCAAAAAACGCTGGGTGGACCAGATATCCGCCTGACTGGGCGGGACGGGGACAACAATGCGATCGGCAACCTTGATCGCCTGTTTCAGGCTGGCCAGATCCGCAGTTCCCACATCGATGAGCACTTCCTCGTACCGATCCAGCTCTTTGCGGTTTTCCAGCAGCTTCTTGCTGCCAAGCTGTACGGGTGGTTCGAACCCCTCTTCCGCCCGCACATCCACGACATCGGAAAGAGTCGCCTGGGGGTCTGCATCGATTGCAAGAACATTCTGCTCCCCAAGCGCCAGCCACACCGCCAGATTGAAGGTAATGGTGCTTTTCCCCGACCCTCCCTTGAGGCTACCAATAACTGTGATCATTGCCGGAATCTCCTTCGATAGTTGACTGTCTCAGGATGACAAGCCGTCATCTGTGGAATCCAGACTCTTCAGCCTGATGCCTCGCCGTCCGCCTTTTTTCCCCGCCGAAGATGAGATGGCAGTTTTTTTCATGACCTTTTTAGGTTTTTTTACCGATGTGGTCGGTGCTGCTTTTTTTGCTGCCGACGATTTTTCATCTGTAGAGGTTTCCTTCACCGTTGGCGTCTTCTGCGCCACAGTCTTTTTCCGTACCGGCTTCTTTCTTGGCGCCTTGTCCATGACTGCTTTCTTTCGCGCAACAGAGGCTTTCTTCACCTGGCCTCGGGTACTGTTTTGTTCCGACGCCGGCTTTTCAATGGGCTTTGCAATAATTTCGATATCCGCCGCAACAGAGGGATCCACCACCAAATCCGCAGGAGCTGTCTCCCCTCCGGTAGCACCAGCGGGAGCGGATACAGGGTTGGAGTCCATGGTTTTCCCACTGCTTTTCCTACCCAGATACAAACCGGCCACAGCAGAAACGAAGCCGGTGACGGCAGCTACGAAGCCCTTGGTCTCCCGCCAACCATGCTTCAGCAGGCTGCTTCCACCTCCGCCGGACGAGCCACCGCCCCGGGATGTTTTCTTCTCCTTTGGACACTGGCGCCCCGCTGCTTCACACAGGGACTCCGACGCAGCCACCATTCCCAGGGGGATGACCACCAGAGTCAGGATCGTGGAGACCAGCACTCCGGATGCCAGGGAAATTGCCATACCCTGAAAAATAGGGTCGAAGAAAATCACGGACGACGCAAAAACCAGCGCAAAAGCCGTAATCAGAATCGGCCGGGTGCGGGTTTTACATGCATTGATCACAGCCTCCGGAACAGGGATTCCCTTCCGCACTTCGTGGATGGAGAAGTCCACCAGCAATATGGAGTTGCGCACGATAATGCCTGCCAGGGCGATCCAGCCGATCATGGAGGTTGCCGTAAACTCTCCCCCCAGTCCCAAAGCAAAGAACAGCGCATGCATGGGAATGATGCCCATCAACGTCAAGGGAATAGGCGACATAATCAGTGCTGGAATGCGGAAATTGCCGAATTCCCACACCACCAGAATATAAATCAGAACCAGCGCTGCACCGAAGGCAAGCCCCATGTCACGGAAGGTTTCATAGGTAACAGTCCATTCCCCGGTCCATTCAAAACCGGAATGGCTGTCCGTGGGCGGCGGCCCGGTCCAGTAGGTATGCTCCGTCAGCTTCACATTGTCGGGCGCAACATAGGGCTTTCCATCATTGGCGGTTTTCAACAGGTCTTCAACCTGCATCATGCCGTACACCGGGGCAGCCAAACGCCCTCCAACATCCGCTACCACATATTCAACTGCCCGCAGATCCTTGTTGAAAACTGCCGGCTCCACGGGCACCCGCTGGAACCGGCCAAGCTCCCGCAATGGCACGCCTACGCCATCTCTGGATTGAATCAGCAGATCACCCAGGCGCGTAATCTGGGAGCGCTCAGCCAAAGGCACCTGAATCACGATATTTACCGGCTCATGTCCGGCTCGCTGCTTGACATCACCCAGCACCATTCCGCCCAGCGCCATGGCAAGATCCTTGTTGATACTGTCTACAGAAATGCCGCGCATATCCGCCTTGTCTCTATCTACATTGAAACGCCAGTAGTCATGAGGCGTTACCATGTAGTTATCTACATCGACAAGATTCGGCGCCTGCTGAAAGATCTCTGTCAGCTCGGCAGCCACCTTACGTCTGGTAGGTGCATCCGGGCCATGCACTTCTGCAACCACGGACTGCAGCACCGGTGGCCCCGGCGGCATTTCCACCACCGCAAATTCCAGATTAACGCCTTTGAACATCTCCGTTACCCGGGCACGAGTATCCACGGCAATTTCATGGCTGCTGCGTTTGCGCTCATGTTTGCCTACCAGCTGCACCTGTATCTCTGCCTGCCAGGGTTGCTTGCGCAAATAGTAGTGGCGAACCATGCCATTGAAATCAAATGGCTTGGCCGTCCCTACATACACCTGGACAGCAGTAACTTCCGAAAACTTCCGCACCAGGTTGGCCACCTGGTTGGCCCGGTTCGCGGTTTCGGCCAATGCCGTCCCTTCCGGCATGTCCAGAACCACCGCGTATTCCGGCTTGTTGTCCAGGGGCAGCATCTTGACCACCACCAGCTTGAAATAGAACAGCGAACACATGAGCAGAAACACGACCCACATGGAGATGCGGAACATGCGCGCCTTGCGGGGATCCTCGATCATGGGCATCAAAACGCGGCGATACAGCTTCTCCAGCTTTTCTGCCTCCTTGTGCTCCCGCTTCTCCGCAACCACCAGGTATTCCATGGAAGGGCGGAACACGGGGTGGATGGCCAGCCAGGGAGCAAACACGAAAGCGGCAAACAGGGAGATCATCATGGCTACAGAACCCAGCGCGGGGATGGGCATCATATAGGGCCCCATCATGCCGGAGACAAAGCCCATGGGCAGCAGCGCACCGATAACCGTCAGGGTGGCAAGAATCGTGGGATTGCCCACTTCCCGCACCGCATCCACTGCGGTTGCTGCATCCGTTTTTCCTTCTTCCAGCCAGCGGCGATAGATATTTTCCACCACCACAATGGCATCATCCACCAGGATTCCAATGGAGAAAATCAGCGCAAACAGGGAAACCCGGTCAATGGTAAAACCCAGCATCCAGGCGCAAAAAATCGTGAACAACAACACCACGGGAATAACCAGCAACACCACGAGGGCGGGCTTCAGCGCCCGAAATGCCCACCATACCAGGGCAAAAACAAAGAAGGTTGCCACGAACAGTTTGAAAATCAGGGAACTGACCTTGTCGTTGGCAGTCTTGCCATAGTTGCGCGTTACGCTGACTTCAACATTGCTCGGGATCAAGCGACCCTTGAGCTCTTCAACCCGCTCCAGCACCTTGTTGGCAACAGAAACACCATTGGTTCCCTTTTTCTTGGCAATGGCGACAGTAACTGCCGGCACGCTGACGGCAAGATCAGGATTGTCCGCAGCCGCCCCGGTAGAATAGGAAACCATGCGCTTGGCATCTTCCGGCCCCTGGCGAACCGTGGCCACATCACGCACATATACCGGTGCACCATTGTGGCTGCCCACTCTGAGCTGATTGATATCGTCTGCGGTCTGCAGGAACTTGCCTGTCACTACGGTAAAATGGGTACCACCGGACTCGACGCTTCCGGCCTGCTGCTCGGCATTCGCCTGTCGGACGGCCTGCGCCACCTGCCCCAGGCTGATGCCAAAGCCTGCCAACCGTTCCGGCAATACTTCGATAGTAACCTGCTCGGCACGACCACCAACGACAAAGCCTTCGCCGGTGTCCGGAATCTCCTTGATGGATTGCAACACCGAAAGCGCCAGACGGCGCAACTGGCTGTCATCCACATCCGGAATACCATCACCGTTGTAGTCCTTGTCCGACCACAGGGTCAAGGTAATCACGGGCACGTCATCTATGCCTTTGGCCTGCACCAGCGGCGGTGATACCCCGTTGGGTATCTTGTCCATATTGGAAGCCAGTTGCTCATTCACCTTGACCAGGGAAGGCCCCATTTCCTCCCCGACATCAAACTGAACGGTCACCATGCCCCCGCCACGCTGGGACATGGAATACACATGCTTTACGCCCTGGATTTCCCACATCATGCGCTCCAGGGGTTGAATAGCCAAGGACGCCACCTCTTCCACTGGCGCCCCCGGGTACTGTATAAACAAGTCAATAAGAGGAACAGATATCTGCGGGTCTTCCTGCCTTGGCGTCATCATCAATCCCGCCGCACCAAGGAGGAACATGGTGATATACAGCAGCGGGGACAAGGGAGAGTTGATAAAAAATCGTGCGGTGCGCCCCGCTATGCCCAGGTTTTCCGACTCCTCAACCATACCGGACAGGGGGGAATTATGGCGCTTGGTATCGAGATCACTCATACCGCCTGTGACCTGCCATGAGTGTAGTGTGTGTTTTCAGGTACAGGAGCACTCATGATCCTGTAATCATGCTGGGCTGAGGATTGACGTAAACCTTGTCTCCGGGAGCCAGTCCCGATAGCACCGTCACCATGCCATCATCCAGGCGCCTTCCTTCACGGATCAGGCGCAATTCTGCCTTCCCATCCTGATTCTGCACATATACCACAGGCAAGCTGCCACGATAACGGATTGCTGACGCAGGAACGACCGGCAGGCTGTCGGCATCTGCTGACTGGCTGGTGTCAGGTATCATGATCCTGGCATACATACCCGGTTGGGATATCCCTTGGGGAATATCGAGCTTGACCTTGATGGTATGGCGCCGGGCATCCGCCATCGGGTAGATCTGGGCAACCCGCACATCTACCGGCTCTGCATAGTCATCAAACACCGCGGCCTTTTTCAGCACCATCATTTCCTGCAGCCCGGTGATCAGACGCGCCGGGATATCCAGCTCGACCTGCAACCAGGTGATGTCGGCAAACCGGAGCATGGGTACTCCGGGTTGCACCGTATCACCCACTTCCACCGTCTTCGCCATGATCATCCCGTCAAAAGGAGCCAGGCTCTTGGCATCACGTAATTTGGCTTCAATCGCCTGAATCTCTGAACGCGTACGCATGATGGCAGAACGGGCCTGCTCGATACGGGTCGTAGAAGCATACAGATCAGCACTGCGCTCCGCTCCCCGGTCGCGTTCCCCCATGAAATCTTCCGCCGGACGGGTAAACATCTGGTCAAACAGGTTGGGGATCCCCATACCACCAGGGGCAGATCTGGATTTCGGCGACCAGAGTTCCCGGGAATACTGTACTCCGGCATTGCGCAATTCCGCCTCTGCAGACGACAGCTGCGCATAGGCAGCCGCTCGCCTGGCCAGCAATTCGGAGTCATCAATCGCAACCAGTAGCGTGCCTTCCTTGAAGGCATCACCCTCGATACCGGCGATGTACTTGACCCGCCCCGGTATCTGCGCCGCCAGAGTGACCTGTTTGTATGGCACAACCGTGCCGCCGATAGCTATAGTAGGCTGGCGGCCCGAGGTTTGCACCACGAACACATCACCAAAACCGTTTTGCTCCTGCGCTTGAGCCGCGCCAATACCAAGCACAATGAGCACTGCCAGTAATGTCTGCAATATCCTGAGATTGATCATAAGTACGTTGATTTCCAAATCACAGCAGGCCCGCCGGCCCGCAAACATTTTCAGCCTATCCCCGGAAACCCCGAACAATATGCCGCCAGACAATTCATATAATGCCTTGCTTCAGACCTTCCCTGGCTGATCGCACAAACCAACAGTTCTCTCCAAGAGATTACCGGGATGTAGCCGCTTATTATCCAATATTCCAGCTATTTTTTCCATCATGCAAATACCGATACCTGCCACAAGCGCCTGTTAATCAGGAACAAAAACCTAACCACTATATTCGCGCACCCATTGCAAATCATAATAATTGTTTGGAATGGGCCAATCAAAAAAAAGCTATGGGCGCAGTAAGGCAAGGCGGGATAGTGGAGGGCACCCCTAGTCAGGGTTCAAGATCAGCCATACACTTGCGGCTCTGGCCTTGATTTACGAAAGACAGTACCATACCCGGTAAAATCGGGGTGTTATATTGACAAAGCTGTGATCAAATTATAAATACGCGATTTTTCGTCAATGCTGACATGATTGATAGAACCAACTTGACCAGAGATTCCTTAACGGGTCAACAATAGAGCACCCACGCAACGCTTCCTGTAGAGACGCAAATGACCGACCAGAATATTATCAACAACCGACTCAAGCACCTGGAAACCCACCTGGAACAAGAGAACCCGGTATTGCTGAGCGCGGTACGAAGCTTCCGTGACCTGGATCGCGTTGCTTACCGCATGGGTTTGCTCGATCAGACAGAATCCTTTGCTACCCAGATTCCCTGGTGGCCGCTGATTTCCATTCTCGGCACCTTTTCTGCCGGAAAATCGACATTTATCAACAACTATCTGGATACAAAACTGCAACGTAGCGGCAACCAGGCGGTAGACGACCGTTTTACGGTAATTTGTTACAGTGAAGATCCAACACCCCACACGCTCCCCGGCGTCGCACTGGACTCTGATCCCCGCTTCCCGTTCTACAAGATAAGCCGGGAAATCGAGCTGGTTGCCGAAGGGGAAGGAAACCGCATCGATGCCTATTTGCAGCTGAAAAGCTGCAACAGCAAACGCCTCAAGGGGAAAATTCTTATCGACTCCCCGGGATTCGATGCCGATGCGCAACGCACATCCACCCTGCGCATCACAGACCACATGGTGGATTTGTCCGACCTGGTGCTGGTGTTCTTCGATGCCCGCCATCCAGAACCCGGCGCCATGCGTGACACGCTGGAGCATCTGGTTTCCAAAACCATCCACCGCAATGATTCCGGAAAATTCCTGTACATCCTCAATCAGATTGACACCACCGCCAATGAAGACAATCCCGAGGACGTTATCGCCGCCTGGCAGCGGGCACTGGGAGAACACGGGCTGACCGCAGGCCGTTTCTATACCATCTACAGCCCCACGGCCTCCATTCAGATCGAAGATGCCACCTTGCGCCAGCGCTATGAAAACAAGCGGGACGAGGATCTGGCGGAAATTCATGACCGCATGGAGCAGGTAGAGGTGGAACGCGCCTACCGCATCATAGGGTCACTGGAAAAAACCGCCAGGGAAATTGAAGAGATTGTCATTCCCTCACTCCACAATGCCATTTCCCGATGGAAAAAACGCACACTTTGGCTGGATGGCCTGGTTTTCGGCCTGATTGCTGTTTTATTCCTTGGTTTCAGCATCAGTAATGGCCAATGGCAGGGGCTGCATTACACCGCCGGCTGGTGGCAATGGGTACGCGAAACCACGACCCACAGCGCCATCTTTTTATTCGCCATTGTCGGCGCAGGAGTTGTGCTCCATCTTGGCTTGCGCGAACTTGCAGCCCGCAGCCTTTCCGGCTGGCTGAAAAAGGAGCAGGATTCTCTGCCCGTAAGAATCAATCTTCTACAGGCTTTCAGGAAAAACATCCGCCCATGGCGCTCCCTGCTCCACAAGAAACATGCAGGCTGGAACCGCAGGACCCGCCGCATGTTGACCGCAATCATCAACCAGGCAGATGATTATGTACAGCAATTGAACGACCGATTCACCAACCCGTCAGGTGATAATGCAGTAGCTGAAGCGGACTCTCTCCTGGCGACAACTACCGAAGAACTCCTGAAAACAAGTAAAAATACGGCGGAAAATGAGGGAAAAACCAGCTAGAAAAAACGCTGCTGTATTGGCCGGCATGGATCTGGGTGGCAGCAAGATCGAAGCCATTCTTCTCGACAGTGAGGGGCGGGAACTGTTTTGTAAGCGCAAACCCACACCCAAAGATGATTATGACGCCACCCTGCGGGTTATCCAGGAGTTACACCGGGAACTTGAGTCCCACACCGGTCATCCCCTCAAGCTTGGCATTGGCACCCCCGGATCACTGTCGCCGGAAACCGGGCTGATGCGCAATGCAAACTCTACCTGCCTGAATGGCCAGAGCCTGCATCAGGATCTGCAGCAAGTGCTGGATCGCCCGGTGCGCATAGCCAATGACGCCGATTGCTTCACCCTTTCCGAAGCCGTGGACGGGGCTGCAAAAGATGCCAGCGTGGTATTTGGCGTTATTCTCGGCACCGGCACCGGTGGTGGTATCACGGTAAACCGCGAACTGCTGCAGGGTGCGAATGCAATCACCGGCGAATGGGGCCACAACCCTTTGCCCTGGCCCAAGCTGGAAGAACTGCCCGGTCCGGCATGTTATTGCGGCAAGTATGGCTGCATCGAAACCTTCCTCTCAGGCCCGGGACTGGCCGCGGATCATCTGCGCCGTACAGGAAAAAAACTGACCGCCCGGGAAATCGCCCGTCTAGCAGAACAAGAAGATGCAGAAGCGGAAACCACCCTGCAAGCCTATGAAGACCGTCTGGCACGGGGGCTGGCCAGCGTTATCAACATCCTCGATCCCCATGCCATCGTTTTGGGTGGAGGATTGTCCCAAATGCGGCGCCTGTACGAAAATGTCCACAGCCGCTGGCGGCAATACATTTTTTCCGATGTTTTTCACACCCGCCTGCTGCCACCACGCTATGGCGACAGCAGCGGTGCGCGTGGCGCTGCCTGGTTGTGGCGGGACTAGCTTTCCTCAGTCATAATATGCAGACGGCTCTCTGAACAGATTACCCCTAACTCATGGTTACAGCTCCACAATCTATCCCGGACATCCACGTTCCCAAACATCCGCTGTGGCCGATACTTTCTGCGCAGGAGAAGGATGCGCTCAAGCAACGCATCAAAGCCCTGCTCGAGGAAAACAATGCCGTACTGGTGGCACACTATTATGTAGATGCTGACCTGCAGGAACTGGCGGAAGAAACCGGCGGCTGTGTGGCCGACTCCCTGGAAATGGCGCGCTATGGCACTACCGCCAATGCCGATACACTGATTGTCTGCGGAGTGCGCTTTATGGGTGAAACCGCCAAGATCCTGAATCCGGAAAAGCGGGTATTGATGCCGGATCTTGGCGCCACCTGCTCCCTGGACGAAGGATGCCCGGCCAAAGAGTTTTCCGCGTTCTGCGATGCCCATCCCGACCACACCGTCGTGGTCTATGCGAATACCAGCGCCGAAGTCAAGGCCCGCAGCGACTGGACAGTAACCTCCGGCATTGCCCTGCCCATTGTCAGGTATCTGTCAGAAAAGGGGGAGAAAGTATTATGGGCGCCGGACAAGCACCTTGGCGCATACATCCAGAAACAGGTCGGTGTGGATATGCTCATGTGGCCCGGCTCCTGTGTGGTACATGAAGAGTTCAAGGCGTTTGCCCTGGAGCGTCTGCACAAGCTACACCCGGATGCTGCCGTATTGGTGCACCCGGAATCTCCGGAAAGCGTTATCGAACAGGCCGACGTAGTCGGCTCTACCACCGCTTTGATCAAGGCAGTCCAGGAACTGCCGAACGAGACCTTCATCATCGCCACAGATGACGGTATTTTCTGGAAGATGCAGCAACTGGCGCCGGATAAAAAGCTGTTGTCCGCCCCCACTGCCGGTGAGGGGGCAACCTGCGTATCCTGCGCCCATTGCCCATGGATGGCCATGAATGCCCTGCAGAACCTGGAACAACTACTGCACAAGGGCAACAACGAAATCCATATCGACGAACAAATCCGGCAAAAGGCAGTCGTACCGATTCAACGCATGCTGGATTTTGCAGCTACCCACGGGATTGGCGGCACCGCCCCCAAATGATCGATCACAGCCTGATCAAACTGGTGCACGTCAGTTGTGCAGGGCTGTCACTGCTGGGATTTACCCTGCGCGCCATTCTCATGCTCAAACACTCTCCGCTATTGAAGCAGCAATGGGTGCGAACGGTTCCACACCTGGTTGACAGCACCCTGTTCTTCAGCGGCCTGTGGCTGGCCTACAACCTGCATCAGTATCCCGGCACCAGCCCCTGGCTCACGGCAAAACTTCTGGCGCTGCTGGCCTACATTGTTTTTGGCGCAATGGCATTACGCGGCACAACCGCTACCCTGCGTCATCTGTCTCTGCTGCTTGCCTATCTGTGCTTTGCCTATATCGTCAGTGTAGCCTTGAGCAAAACGCCTGTGCCCTGGTAGCAATCCTCCCCGCCATATTGGAAAAAAAGCCCCAGTTCTCCTATACTCTCTGTCAGTAGAAATTCAAGGAGTTGTATTTCATGGCCGTTACAGCTTTTCGCTGGACAAATTTTCTTGTTCGCGTAGTCGTGGCTTTTGCTCTGGTATTCGCCACCTACAATCCTTCCGGCCACTCCTGGGTTCACTGGTTTATTGAAAGCACCAACAAGCTTGACCCCATAATCATACTCACGGCGATTATCCTCATTATCGGCTGGGCTGTATATCTGCGTGCAACAGCGCGCTCACTGGGCTTTTTCGGCTCATTGCTGGTGGTTGCACTGTTTGGCAGCATGATCTGGGCAATGATCTTTTATGGCTGGCTGTCACTGGACAACCCCTCCGTGCTGGGTTATGTGGCCCTGGTGCTGTTATCGGTTCTGCTCGCCGTAGGCATTTCCTGGTCACATATTCGGCGGCGCATCACCGGCCAGATCGATGTCGATGATGTTGAGACAAATATTTGATCCGAGACCCGCGATTGATGGCAGCGCATAGCGCAAGTTCTCACCCTGCACCCACCATCAATCACGGATCCTGGCTTTAATCGAGGTTTTTCATTGTCCCGGTAACGATATACCGTTGTCGGGGCAGAATATGACCACCAGAAAGGAGAGCACTATGGCAGGCAAGTTCGTAAGCTCCGTCGGCAAGGACGGAAAACACTATTTTGTACTCAAGGCAGGCAATGGCGAGACCATTCTGCAAAGCCAGGGATATGCTTCGGAAAAAAGCCGTGACAATGGCATTGAATCGGTACGCAAAAACAGCCAGGAACCCAAGCGGTTCGAGAAAAAGGTTGCCGCCAATGGCAAGTTTTTCTTTACCCTGAACGCCACCAACGGGCAAATCATCGGCAAGAGCCAGATGTACAAAACCGAAAGCGGACGCAACAACGGCATCGACTCCGTGGGAAGGAATGCCGCGGATGCCAAAGTAGTCGCAGCAACAGACTGATTTTTGTCTCCTGCATACCCCCTCCTGCCGAGGGGGTCATTCTTTCAGAGAGATCTTCAGGCGTCCATCTTCGACCTGAATATTTTCCACGCCCTGGGCGAAAGAATGCCAGAAGCCACCGGCATCGCCAAACTCGCCGATCAGATCCACATTTTTCAGCCCGCCCAGCCAGGCATTGGGAATGGGAATACCCATCACGCTCACGCCCCGCAGCTTGATCACCGGGCGGTCGTCACGAAACGCAGCCTCCACACCAGCGGACACCCGCAGAGTCTTGCCGCCAAGAAAAGGAAAGTCCGGGTCCACATGCACCAGTAGACGTGCGCTGACCATATCATTCGACAGATCCACCGCCAGTTTTTTCGCCAGATCCTTGTTGTTGGCCAGCAAGCCATTGAGTTCCCGCTCCGTGAAAAACAGTTCGCGCTTGCCCTGGCTTTCATCATAGCGTTCCGGGCGTAGCCACTGATCGTTGGTTTCGTCCTTGTCTGCCGCTGGCGCTGCAGGCGCTGGCTCATAGCCCAGCAGCCGCAGCTTGCCGTTCAATTGTTGCTGTTCCTTGCTGCTCAGCTCCACTGGCTTGAAGTCATGGGCATAAATATAGGTTCTCACTGCCCAGAAAGTCACTGCGGCGGTAAGCAGAACCGTACCCAGGACAATCCACAATACATGCATGCCCCGAAAACCCCGGGACTTCTTTTCTTCCTTTTCTGGAGAAGTATTTTCCATTTCCATATCTGCGCCTCTGTTCAATATATGCTCAGATCATAAGGCATGCGTGCATAAAAGCCCTTTGCATCTGTGAGCGACAGCAAAAGCTGCACCTGCTTCCATGCCGACTGGGTCAGCGGGCCGCTCTCAAGCCGGGTTTCCATGCCCATGCCTTTCAGTATTTCTTCCATCAAACTTTCTTCTTGCTGATATTCCTCAACTGCATAATCCTCCAGCTTCGCCCTTTCCGCCGCTGCTGCAATCGCATCCCCCAGACCACCCAGCTTGTCCACCAGGCCCAGCTTCAGCGCCTGTTTTCCTGACCATACGCGTCCCTGGGCAATTTTATGTACTTCCGCCTTGTCCAGCTTTCTGCCCTCGGCCACCTTTTCCAGGAATCGGGAATAAATATTGTCGATAAATTTCTGGATCACCGCCATTTCCTGTTCGGTTTTGGGGCGGTACAGGCTGAATACGTCTGCGGCCGGCGCAGTGCGCGCCACCTCCACGTTCAGGCCGATTTCATTGATGAGTTTCTGGATATTCAGAAACAGGCCAAATACACCGATAGAACCGGTGATGGTGTTTGGCTCGGCATAGATTTCGTCGCCATAGGCGGAAATCCAGTAGCCACCGGAAGCCGCCACCGTACCCATGGAAACAACCAATGGCTTCTGTTCCGCCAGCAATATTGTTTCCCTCTGGATGATGTCGGAAGCGCTGGCGCTGCCTCCAGGACTGTTGACGCGCAGCACTACAGCCTTGACCTCATCATCATTTCTGGCCTTGCGCAGCAGGGAAGCGATGTAGTCGCCGCCCACCTGATCCTTGTCATTTCCCGAAATAATCTCTCCTTCCGCATAGATCACAACCAGCTTGTCGCCGGATCCTTCATCCTGCGGCAAGGTGGCGAAATACTGGGATACGGTTTTCTGCCTTTCAATATCTTTACCAGCCTCGCTTCCTGTCAGTTCGCTGAGTTTGTCACGCACTTCATCGTAGTAAGCCACGGCGGTAACAACGCCTTTTTCCAGCGCCTGCTCAGCTTCAATTATGGCATTCTGTTCTGCAAGATTACGCAACACCGATGGGGGTATATTGCGACTGCCGGCGACACTGGCGACCACCTCTGCGAACAGATCATTCAGCAGGATATTGAGCTGCTCACGATTTTCATCGCTCATGTGATCCTGCAGAAACGGTTCTACCGCGGATTTGTACTTCCCCACCCGGGAAACCTGAACATCAATGCCATACTTATCAAAAGCATTGCGAAAATACATGATTTCACTGGCAAAGCCATTGAATTCCAGCAGCCCCAGCGGATTCAGTACCAGGTGGCTCGCCGGGGAAACAACATACAGGGTTGCCTCATCCAGATTTTCCTGCCAGGTAATGACCGGCTTTCCCGAGGACTTGAACTCCACAATCGCCTCACGAACCTCCTTGAGCGTAGCCCAACCGGAGGCATAACCGTCACGCACCACATTCCCTTTGATGTACAGCCCGCTGATCCTGTCATCCTTCGCTGCTTCTTGAATTGCACTCACCACTGTACGCAGGGACTGTTTGCCACTTTCCTGATCCAGCAACGCCTCATTCAACACCGACGCAAAACGCTGCTGTGGCTGCCGATCCACAATCGGCACTCCCAGGTTAAGGGTCAAAAGTGTCTTGTCCTCTACGGGTTGGGGAATATCCTGCGCAGTCAACGCCAGGCCGATCAGCACCCCGAGTACCACCAGAACCAGAAGCACCCCGGTAAAGGACGCAAATACAGTTTTCAGAAAATTTTTCATATCACAGATGACCTGTTTCAGGCAGCAAGACAGGCATTTGAGCGCGAATCGGTATTTCGCGCAAGTCCATTCAAAAAATCAGTGCTGCGCAAAAAACCGCGGAAAAGACCAGCTGGAAGCGTGCTGTGTCCGCCAGCAGACGATTGAGCTCTTTCCCGGCGGGCAAGGTAAAGGCCTGGAGGATCAAGTACAGAGCCACGGGAAGCAACAGCCCCGGCAGCCAGGAAATCAAATCCGTCACATACAGGCATAGCAGCAACAGGAAAGGTGACAATACCAGCAAGGCATACTCCACCTGGCTGGCCTTGGGCGGCAGCAACACCGCCAGGGTCTTGCGCCCGCTCCTGGCATCGGTTTGGCGATCCCGATAATTGTTCACCACCAGCACGGCGGCGGCAAACGACCCCAGCATGCTGCCGGCCAGCAGCGCCGCCGGACTGATCTGTCCAGTTTGCAGGTAGTAGCTGCCCAGGGTGGCGCCCAGGCCAAAAAACAGGAACACAAACAGCTCTCCAAGGGGCGTTGCCGAGATGGGCCATGGCCCACCGGAATAGGCCGCTCCTGCAGCCAGGGAGACCAGGCCCAGCAGCAGGATGGGCCACCCACCCACTGCCACCAGGTAGATTCCCAGAACAAAGGCGCAGGCAAACGCAAGCAATGCACCCCGCTGTACCATTGTTGCAGTAAGCCAGCCCTGGGCCGTTGCCCGTGGGGGTCCCAACCGGTCGGGACCATCTGTACCCTTGCGCGCATCGGCGGCATCATTGTGCAGATTGGTGCCAATCTGTATGCATACGGCCGCCAGCAGCGCAGCCAGGGCGGGCAGCAGCTGCAAGCCGCCCTTTTCCGCCCAGGCCAGGCAGGTGCCGGTCAGCACCGGGCTGACGGACAAACCCAGGGTTTTGGGGCGAATCGCTGACAGCCAAACGGTCAGGGGGCTCATCGCTCAGGGGCGGCGGGGGAACTTGCTGAAATCCGGCTCCCGTTTTTCCAGAAAGGCATCCCGGCCTTCCTGCGCTTCCACAGACATGTAAAACAGTGCCGTGGCGTTACCCGCCAGCTCCTGAATACCCGCCAAGCCGTCGGTATCGGCGTTGAAACCCGCCTTGAGCACACGCAGGGCAGTAGGTGAGTGCTTGAGCATCTGCCTGCACCAGCGCAGGGTTTCTTCCTCCAGTTCCGCCAGGGGCACCACGGCATTCACCAAGCCCATTTCCAGGGCTTCCCCGGCATCGTACTGACGGCACAGAAACCAGATTTCCTTGGCTTTTTTCAGCCCCACTGTGCGCGCCATCAGGCCCGCCCCCAGGCCCGCATCAAAAGAGCCGACTCTGGGGCCGGTCTGACCGAAGCGGGCATTGTCCGCGGCTATAGTCAGGTCGCAAACCAGGTGCAGCACATGACCACCGCCGATGGCGTATCCTGCCACCATGGCGATGACCGGTTTGGGCAGGCGCCGGATCTGCATCTGCAGGTCCAGTACATTCAAATGCTGTACGCCCTGTTCGTCCTTGTATCCACCCTCTGTACCACGCACTTTTTGATCCCCGCCGGAACAAAAAGCCTTGTCCCCTTCGCCGGTAAGGATGATAACGCCGACATCCACATCATGATGCGCATGATGAAAGGCGTCGATAAGTTCCTTGACGGTCTGGGGGCGAAATGCATTTCGCACCTGGGGACGATTGATGGTGATTTTCGCCACCCCATCGAGATGTTCATAGCGTATGTCTTCAAACTGCTCTTCCAGCAGGCGATTCCAGTTCATAGGAGAAAACCCCGTCAATCCGCCCATTGCGCAGCAACGTTCTGGTGCAGCGCATTGCTGTGGGCACTATCGATAACAATTTCAATCAGCTGCATTCCTTTCCCCCGTATTGCCCGGGAAAAAGCCTGCGCAAAAGCATTCATATCCCGCACCTGCACGGAGGTCACGCCGAATGCAGCGCTTGCCTGTCCGTAGTCCAACGCTACCGGGGTGCGCCAGCAGGCGTCATATTCGGGAAGCGCCCGCTGGGGCAGGAAATCAAAGATACCGCCTCCCTGGTTGTTCAGCAGCAACAATATCATATCCTGATGCCGCGCAAGCGCCAGGGCATTGAGATCATGAAAGAACGCCAGATCACCAACGATTCCCAGTACCTTTCCCTCTCCCCGCCACATGCTGGCGATCCCCGCCAGGGTGGACAGGTTTCCATCGATGCCGCTGGCGCCACGGTTGCCATGAACAGCAATATCCTTGTTGCCCGTGGAATACGCATCCAGGAAGCGCACCGACATGGAATTCCCGCTGAACAACAGGCTTTGCTCCGGCAATTCCTCCAACGCATGACGAACGACCAGCGCTTCCAGGGGTAAATCCAGCTGCTGTAACCGGGTTTCCGCCTGCTGGTTCAGCGCTCGCCAGGCTTTCAACCAATCCGGCGCGGGCGGCGGTAATTTCCGGGAAAGCAGCTGTCGGCAAAGATGTTGGGCGGATACTGGCAGCGTTTCTATGACCATTCCAGGTCTGTCCATGGAGCGCCCGGAGGCATCCACCCACCAGTAGGGCGCATGACCCTGTTCATCCAGATACTGTTGCAAGGTTTTGGATACGGGAGTACCACCAAAGTGCAGTACCCACTCTGCCCGCAATTGCACGGCATTCGTCTTGCTGCGCAGGAACAGATCATAGCGACTGATCGCACCTCCCGAAGAGACAAAGCGCAAACCGGAAAGAGGATCTGCAAGCACCGGACAACCCAAAACCTCACCCAGGTGCAGCGCATCGGCGCAGGCGGCTCCCGGCCCGCAGATGATGACGCCTTTTGATCCGGCCAGGGTTGCCGCAAGGCCTTGCAGCTCATCCTGGGACAATGCCGGTTGCGCCTTGGTCAGGGTCTTCACTTCCACAGCAGATAAGGATTGAGGCAGGAATTTTGGCGTCAGAGGTTCCCGCAGGGAAATATTGGCATGCACCGGCCCGGCGGCTACTCCGGCAGACTCCCTGACCAGCTGCCTTCCCAGCATCCGCAGGCGATGCAATGCGGCCGGGGAAAACCCGGCAGCAGGCAGCTGGTGAAACGCCCGCACATGGGAGCCAAACAGCTTGATCTGATCAATGGTCTGATTGGCCATGCACTGCTGCAGCTCCCAGGGACGGTCGGCGCTGAGCAGAATCAATGGAATTTGTTGCTGCTTGGCCTCCACCACAGCCGGAAACCAGTTGGCGACGGCAGTGCCGGAAGTGCAGATCAGTGCCACCGGCTTCCCGCTCGCCATGGCCATACCCAGGGCGAAATAACCGCCCCCTCGCTCGTCCACCGCCACATGATACTGCAACTGGGGATGTAGCACGGCGGCCAGGGTCAGGGGAGTATTGCGCGATCCGGGAGAAAGCACCACCTGCTCCACCCCGGCGCCAACCAGTCCATCCAACAACGCCAGGCACCAGTCCAGATTGCATCTGCCCTGATCCATTAGCGGGTCATTGCGTTCAACATGGGCGCGAACTTGAGCAGAGTCTCCTGCAGCTCCTGTTCCGGGTTCGACACCGGAGTAATGCCGGCCCCGGCATAAAGCCGGGCGGTTTTGCCCTGTATCAGGGCGCAACGCAGTATTACCGACATCTGTGCCTCGAAATTGTCACCCAGCCAGCCGAAAGCACCGGTATACCATCCACGCGAAAGCCGCTCATGCCGTCGAATCCACGCCAATGCAGCGCTCCGGGGCATACCACCCACGGCGGGAGTAGGATGCAAGGCTTCGAGAATCTGCAGGGGACGCACGGCAGGCCTTGGCCTGGCGACGACCGATGTGTACAGGTGGGAAAGGGAGCGAAAGGAAAGAGGCCGAGCGGCCTTGTCTGTCTTCAGGTCGGTGCAAAACGGCTCCAGGGCTTTCTCGATGGCCCGCACCACCGGGGCATGTTCATAGGCTTCCATTTCCGCATTCGGCTGGCATATATGGGCGGGAAAAGTGCCCGCCAGGGCGTCACAATGAATGCGCTCTGCATTCATGTCGAAAAGCTTCTCCGGCGTTGCGGCAAGCAACACCTCCCGCCCGAAACTTACCGAAAGCATGGTGCAGCCGGGGTATTGTCTGGCCAGGGACGGAAGCAGCTGACGGTGAGGAACCAGCGTCGGAAACCGCAGCTTCAGCTGGCGCGTCAGTACTACTTTTTCCAGCTCGCCTTCGCGCATGGCGTCTATCGCCTCCGCAACACCGCTCTTCCAGGTGGACGCTTCGGGCGACTCGGTCTGCAGAAACGCCGCTGGCGCTGCCGGTGCCATGGCACCATCGCCCCGCAATGCGGATCGCAGTTGTTTGATCCAGCCGCTGATCACGTTCTCGGGCTGGGTATCCTCGTCACGAAAATAGTTGAACGTCAGGACACAGCGTCCATTCTTCCATTCAAACAACAGTTGCGGGATATACAGGCCGGCACTGTCGAATCCCTGCCAGCATTCTTGCGCCTCGAATGCCGGGTCGAAAGCATGCCCGAGAAAGGCTCGCGCTTTGGCGCGCCCGCTCCCCTGGGTGATTCTCGTCCAGCGGGCCTGGAGCTTTTGGTAGGCTGCATCCAGTTCCTGAAAGCGCCCCGCGCCCTGTGCGGCCTGGGAAAACGCCATACCCAGCCCCAGCAGACGGTGGCTTCTGGCGGGTTGGTGCCAGTACAGCCAGATCCGTGCTTGGGCGGGCGGCGCTGCCAGCTCCCTCACGGGCACCTCGAAGGCAATGGACAGCAAGCCCCGCTGCGCGCCGGACAGGAGGGGCAAGGCCAGCTGGCGAAGCTCCAGACGCAAGCGCCCCAGCCACACAGGTATGGGTTGCAGCTTGTCTGCGCCTTGCACCACGGGACTATTTTATGGTTTCGAAGCGGTAGGGAATGATGATCAGGCCTTCCGGCGTATCCAACATGACCCTGGCTTCCCAGTCCATGCGCTGGCGGATGCAGACCGGCAACAACCCTTCTCCTTCAAACCGGCCCTCTTCCACAGACTGCAAACGCGGGCGGTTATAGCCCATGTTCATGGTTACTCCGGAAAAATCCACTTCCACTTTCCTCGCCTTTCTGCCCTGCACCCGCACCTGAAGCTGCAGGGGCTTGGTCAGGGGAATCGTCCGGGGAAGGATGCTGAATTCCACTTTGCCGCCACCGGGCAGCTCCGCCGCGCACGGGCCTTGGCGCAAATCGCAATCGGACAGGGGCAGCACCTGGGCGGGGCCAGGCTCGAAATAATCACGGAAATAGTAGGCTACTCCACCCAAAATGGCAGCGGCCAGAAAAATAATACCGGGAACCAGCCAGTTTTTCTTTTCTGCCACGAGCAGCCCTCCTAAGGCAGATCGCCTTTACGGAACAGGCGGTACCCCAGCCATGCACACAGAGAGCCCACCAACAGCGGATACACCAGTGCCCACAGCAGATAGCCGGTTTCGCCAAAGTTGTCCAGAATCACATAGGCAGAAGGCCCCAGCAGCACCAGTTGGGGATCGAACAGCAACATGGCGCCGGTACGGAATACCTGCAATGGATTGGCCAGGGCAATGGCGATGATGGTTTCCGGGGGCAGCCCCTGCTTGATCAGGGATCCCAGCAGAATCAGATCCAGGAATAGCAGCAAAAACAACCAGATGAGAAATGCCGCACCGGTAGCCACATCAGAGGAACGCGCCAGAGTGGAAACCAGCATACCGATACCAAGAAAGCACCAGGCCAGAGAAATCAGAAAACCGGTATAGAACAGCACCTGGATCCAGGGGATTTCCACACCCTTGAAAATACCCCAGGCGACAGCACCGAACATGGCCAGCACCACCGGTAGAAAAACCACAAAAAACCGCCCCAGCAGCTTGCCCCAGAACCAGCTCGCCAGGCTCACGGGAAGAGACAGCATGTATTCGAAGATGCCCGCCTCCCTGTCACCGGCGACGGAGCGAACCGTGGTAATCAGCACGAACAAGGGCAACACCGCCATGGTGATTTGCAGATAGGTCACCAACATCCGCGACAGGCCGGTAAAACCCATGATGCGCGATTCGGTCAGGCCGGAGACAAACAGCGCCACCACCACGCCACCGAAAACCAGGGTGTAGACCATGAACCAGCGCGAGCGAAGGGATTCACTGATATCTGCTATCGCAGTCAGCATCAAGTGTTTCATGAAAGGCTATTCTCCTGGTTCGCCATGGCCGTGGCTGTCGCCACGATGGCTATGGGTTTGTTCTTCTATAGTATAGACATGCTTCTTCGCTGCTTCAAAATCCAGCGCGGCTTCTTCTTTCTCAGGAGTGGCACCCAGTCCATAGCCCATGGGCGTGACTTTTCCCGTGACATACCAGGCCTTGCGGGCATCGATCCAGTTGCCATTGCGGTAATCCGTCACCCACACTTCTGTGGAAGGATTGTCTTTCCAGGGCTGCTGATCCAGCCAGATCACCGCGCAGCCGATATCATCAAATTTGTACAGCTTGCCTTTCTCTCCGGCGGGGCCGCCACGCACCTGGGCGGAATAGTTGTGATCACTCACCGTCATGGCGCAACGCGCACAGACCTCCCTGTCCCAGCGCACCTTGCCCGGCCCCGTGTCCGGCTCGCCGGAACAACCGGCAAGCGCCAGCAACAAGCCGAGGGCGCCAATGACACTACGCATCCTGCGCTTCGTCCAGATGGATGCCTTTCAGGATGGCGGCATAACGGGAGAGCATCCCGAGAAAACGCAGGCGGTCGGGCCCGGCTACCCGTCCCTCCCAGATCGTTTCATCCCGCACGTCACGGAAACCCCATTCGGATACGGTCTGGGCGAACGCCTTGCTGGGGCGCACCAGGGTCAGGCGACAGCGGAGCATGCTGGTCATATCCACATCATCCGCCACATGGTCATTGAGTACGATCTCTCCCTGATCCATTTCCACCACGCGGTTCACCAGAGAGGCAACTTCATCCAGGCGGTGACTGGAAATAACCATCGCCGCCTTGTCGCGCCTTGCCTCGAGCAGCTGGAAAAAGATATGGCGGGCTTCGGGATCGAGATTGGCGGCGGGTTCATCCAGCACTAGCAGCGTACATTCCCGCCCCAAGGCGATGCTGATGAGCATTTTCTGCTTCTGCCCGCCGGACAGCTTGTTGAAGGGCTGGCGGCGGATCTTGCGAATATCCAGACCCAGCTCCTGCGCCACAGCAATCATATTGTCCGGGTTGCTGTCGCATACTCCGGCGGCGAAGCGTATCAGCTGTCCCACCGGCATTTTCAGGGGCGGGGAGATCTGCGGTACGAAACCTACCTGTTTGAGGACATCGGTACGATGCTGGCGCGGCTCCAGCCCATTTACAGTTACTTTCCCGCCACACTGATATTCCCCTAGCAGGCAGCGGATCATGGTGGTTTTTCCAGCACCGTTGGAGCCAACCAGGGCAACACGGTCGCCCCGGTCAATTTGCAGGTCAATGCCCTTGAGCACTTCTACCCGGCGAAAGCGCTTGGTGACGCCATGAAATTCAATCATTGCCATTATTTGTCACTTAAAACTGCGGGGCCACAAGAATATCACAGCAAATCCCCCGGCCCCTTATATTTGATTGTCAGGGCGCCGGTGGGGCAGGCATCCACACAGCGCAGGCAGCGGGTACAGTCAGCACCGATATCAACCTCCATTTCCGCGGCCCGCCCCTTCAGCACTGTGTCCAGCACATGAGGCACCAGGCAGACCTTCCGGCATTCCCCTTCATGGTAGCAATTGGGCAACTTATAATGCACGGTAAAAGGCGAAGTCGCGCCAACAAAGCCATATGTAAGCCCGATAGGACAAGCATAGCGGCACCAGGCGCGGCGGGAGAAGAAAATCTCGAACAGCAACAGCAATGCCACCCAGATCAGCGCCACACCCGGCCCATAGATCAGCGCACGACTGAGGATGCCTGTAGGCGACATGGTTTCATACACGGTGTAACCGGTAACAATAGCCAGAATCACGAATACCAGCCACAGCCAGGTACGGGAACGCCGGTCAAACTGATAGTCTTTGGCCCAGCCTTTTTCCACCAGCTTCAGGTGTAGCATCTCTGCCCATTCCGCCACCAGATGATAGGGACAGACCCAGGAGCAAAAGGTGCGACCGCCCAGCAGCCACCACAAAATAAATATCGTAACCGTGCCGATAATCAGGTTGATTACCACATGCTTGAAAGCCAGCATCACCTGCAGGGCGGAGTTCAGATCCGCCATGTGGAAACCCGCAAAACGCGAAGCGGTCAGGGCGCCTTCCAGCAGCTGAATATCCAGATAGTAGGAAACCAGGAACAGTAGATTGACTGCCGCCAGTACTGCCCAGCGCTTACGCCGCCATTTCTCTGGCTGCTTGTTCGCTGCTTTCTCCCTGAGTTCGATATGAATGGCCTCAATACGCTCCTTGTCCGCAAACTTGTGTTTGTGCATTTCCTGCACTTCTTCCGGAAAATCCTTCTTGGATACGCGCCTGGGCGCACCCCCGAGGAGTACCCGTAGTGATTCGGCAATACCGCTCATGTCCTCATCCCACGGCTGTTGGCGCGGCTGTCGCTGCTGTCCATAACGATTACGGCTGGTTCTATCGGGCAAATCATCTCACACACACCACAGCCCACACAGCCCTCTAAAATCACCGGCGTCATAGCGCCGTTGATATCCCGCAGCTCGATAGCATGTTTCGGCGGGCACTCATTCTCCTGGCGCTGCGCCACCCGCGCTATCTTGGCTGTTGATTTGCGCTGGTCTTCCAAAGCGCATTCGACAATACTGATCTCGATGGGGCACTGGCGCACACAAAGATCGCAAAGTTCCAGATCATACGGGTGGTCGGCAACCTTGATCGGATTCCAGCGGTCAATATCGGCGTAACGCAGTTTGCCCGGAAAATCAGCGCCTCGCGCCTGCCCCTTGAACCCCTGCCCCAGCACCGCCAGGCATTGCGCTGGCTGCACCACCTTGGCAATGCCCATATCCACTTGCGAGGGGAACGAGATTTCGTGAATCAATGCCCCTGTAGGGCAGGCCAGCACACATTGCAGGCCGTCACAGGAAAAATCGCAGGCTTGCGCCCGCGAGTCGATATACGGCACACCAATGCCCAGACCATCTGTCAGATCAGCCAGCTTGATGGCTTCTACCGGGCAAACCTGTACGCATTGCCCGCACTTGATGCAGGCAGCGAGAAATTCTTCCTCCAGCAAAGCGCCGGGAGGGCGCAATCGCTCCACCCATTTTCCGATTACCGGCACCATGCCCAGCAGGGAAATGCCCGTCACACCCACCGTCAGGGCGATGGAGCGCAGAAACTTGCGGCGTTCCTTTTGCTTGGCCGTCAAGCGCTTTGCTTTCTTGCTCATATCAATTCTCCAGGCTGCTCTTCAGCTGCTCCAGGGCATTGGACACATCTGCCGGATCATCTTCAGCAGCATCAGGCTGCTGCTCGGGCCGCTGGGACTGAACGACGACGGCTTTATTTTCCGCCAGTAACTTCAGATAAGGCGTTTTGTCCCGCACCAGCAGACGCGGTTCAGAAAACGGCGCCAGCCGCTCCAGAAAATCCAACACTTCCAGCAAGGGTGAGCCTTTGAAAAACTGTGCATAAGGCACATCCTGCCACAAGCGATCAGCATAGGTATACAGCTCATAAGGGCTGTCACCAACGCCATCGACATCCTGGTCGAAACCTTCGTAGTCACTCCAGTAGTTCCCTTCCCAGTCGTTGCGGTTGGCCGTTTCTCCGCTGGACACAACGATTTGGGTCAAATTGTCAACGAAGCGGTTGGCCTTGAAAATATTGCTGTGCCAATCATTGAGAAAGCGAATCCCGATACCATTGTAGGCAATCAGGTTATCGGTAAAGCGATTGGTAGTATCAGGCTGATAGGGGGAGACATCGATATACAGCCCGCTGGCGCAATAAAGTATTTCATTGCCTTCGATTATCAGATCTGAAGTTTCCTTGAAGCCGATGCCAACACCCGTAGGGCCGGCGGCGTGGGCAATATGATTGTTCCTTACCACCACGCCGTCACTGTACATAAGAAAAATGCCAACGGAATTGTTTACATAGTGGTTGTTCTCGACCAGATTGTAACGGGAATACATAAAGTGCAGGGAATAGCGGGCATTGCTGGTGCGATTGCCCGAGATGGTGTTATTGGCGGAATACCAAACCACCATGTCCCGCACCTGATCAGATACGTTATCCAGGATCTTGTTGTCGAAGCTGTACCACAGGCGCACGGAATCGCCTTTCTGCCCCAAGGGGAAGTCCGGCTTGGAGCTGATGCGATTGCGTTTTACGATATTGTTGCTGGACTGCTGCAAATCGACACCGAACAGCACATTGTCCATGACATTGTCTTTGATGACATTGAAGTTACCGCGCACCTGCACACCGGAATCAATATCATTGGCAGACTCGCCGGAATTGGTCAAATGCAGGTTTTTCAGGGTGGCCCCATCGGTTTTCAAAACCACCACGGAGCCTTTTCCACCTGCATCAATGGTTGCCTTGCTCTGCCCGTCGATGGTAATGGGGCGTGTCACCACTACCGGCCCGGCATAGGTGCCGGGCGACAACGCCAGGGTTTCCCCGTCCGGTGTCTGGTCAATCAGCTCCTGCAGGGTCGGTTGGCCGCCGGCAGCACAAAGCCCCGGCACCAGCAGCAACAGCAGCAAACCCCATAGGCGCATGGCCATCACTTATCGCGGGCATCTTTGTGCCGCATCAACGCGGCCACCGCCAGCAATGCCGACATCAACAGCATCAGGCCAAAACCAATGCTGGGATAGGAGTGGGTGGTAAACTGCGCCACCTTGCCCTGACCAAATACCGTTGGCATGAAGGGCTTGACGGTAAATGCACCCATGGCATTCAGGTTATGGCCATACCACCACAGCCAGGCGGAATACTCGATGAGGAAAAACACCGGCAGAGCCATGGGCACCAGGATCAGCAGCCAGTACAGGGGGCCGCTGCTTTTGCGCGCCCCCCAGACCATTATTATCATGGCGGCAATGATGCCCCAAAACACCACATGGGATGCTGTGGTCATGGTCTTGACCAGCGGCTCGATCTCTTCCGGAACATTGAAATAACGGCCCAGGCTTTGTTCATAATGCCAGCGCATGACTTGCAGATTACTGCCCGTCCATTCCTCACGCTCATTGGCGGGTTTCTTATTCTGATCGATCAGGAACAGGATTTTGAGCATTTCAATATTGGCTTCCTTGTCACCGATATCTGCTACTTTACCGGCACCCTCGCCCAGCTGCACCTGCATACCTTCAGCACTGACCAATTCGCTACCCAGGCCAGCCAGTTTGCGGGTAATCTCATCTTCACTGGCCTGCTGTTCCACGATGGACACATTGTCTTCAGGAAGAGCTTCCTGCATGCGCTTGATGACGGACTTACCCGCATCGGTTTCGCCACCCCGTTCGGCATCCTGATCCATGGCGCTCACCAGGGCGCGTACATAGCCGGCGCTTTGGTATTTCAATCCGTCAGCCCCATACCAGGTCATGTACATCCAGATGGCAATGACGGCAAAACCCATCGACATCAGCGGCACGCGGATCTTCGGCTTGGTGCAGGCAAAGCCCAGCAGCATCACACCCAGAAATGACATCAGGAAAAGGGAGAATGGGCGTTCGACCACGCCACCCGCAGCAATGGGGTACATGCCCACATAGTGGTTGATGGTATCCATCTCATGCACACAGTCCAGTGCTTCTTCTTCTGTAACTTCTTCCTTTTCAATTTTCTTGCAGCCATTGAACACGCCGTTCATATGAAAGTGAATTCTCACCCCATCCGGAAAGGCATCCTCCGGATAGTTTGGAGCGGTAAGAGAGACCCACCATGCTGGCGCGAAATAGATGATTACCAGCAGTACAAGACTGGCCAGAATCAGCAGGTTGGAGATGATTACACGCTTGGACATGACAATACCTGTTGGATCGAAAAAACTGAAGGATAAAGCTATGTGTTTTTACCATGGAAGGCTATGACGATTCGCAATCAAGCACCCAGGAAAAATCACCACCTGCCGTCAAAGTGAAAAACTCCCTGCCGAGACATCATCCCGGCAGGGAGAAACACCTGATTGTCTACGTCTATTCAGGCCAAAGCCTGATTCGACGAATCAATCGTAATCAGGATTCAGCCATTCCTTGGAAGGCGCCAGATCCTCCTTGGGCACGGGAATCCGGGAAACATAGTTGATTACATGCAGTGCATCGTCATGGGAGAAGCGCTTGATCTGCTCGACCATTTCCGGATTGGCGTTGCGACGCTTGCCATCACGAATCCATTCGAATTGGCGCACCATGTATTTGTAGTGCTGACCCTGAATTTTCGGGTAGTACTTGTCCGCCATACCTTCACCATGATCACCATGACATTTGACGCAGTTGTCTTCGTACAACTTTTTACCCTTTTCAAAGTCGGGGGTACCTTCTTCCCACTCGCCCTTACCGTTATCCGGGTTCATGGGCAGCTTGGCGATGTAATGCGTTACATCTGCCATAGCCTGAGAGCCGCCGATGGATTCCGGCTTGGCGAAGGGATACATGGTCGGATTGTCCCGGTTACCTTCGCGGATATCCGCCAGCTGCTTGACCAGTACGCTCTGATGTTGCCCGGAAATCTGGGGGAAAGTACCGTCTTTGGAACCCCAGCCTTCTGTGAGATGGCAGGCAGCGCAAACTTCGTACACCTCAATACCGTTTTCATGATCCGGTTTCAGATGCAAGGCTTCATCTCTCTCTCCCCCCTCGGTCATCCACACCGCAAAAGCGGTGCCACTGACCAGCATGGTAGTAGCGGCCAAGCCAAGCATGGATACCATCAAACGTTTATTCATAATTTGTTCTCCAAAAAAGTAAAGCCACGGTCAGGCAGCAACTTTTGGCCACCCATAATCCGTGTTAAAAAACCATGAAATGATAACATTCCAACCATAGCCTGCACTTGAGCGACATCAAATGCAAAGCCATAAGCCCTTGAAAGTAAAACAAACACTTTCTGCAGGGTTTCTCTCTCTATCCGCAGGTTGCTAAAAATTGGTGCCTCTCGACAACCTGCGCACAAGCCAGCAAGCCTTTCCGTTTTTCATTAAGTGTAGCTCATTAAAAGTACCGGGAACAGGGAGTTGCGCACCCTGCTCCCGGGCTGAAAAGCCCTTCTACGGCCTTTCTCAGTATTCTGCTAGTCATCCTGATAGGACAACCATGCCAGAATATCCGCAATCTCTGAATCACTAAACTGCTGAAATATCTGTTGATCCCTGGGGTCATCATGGATGCGCTCACCCTTGCGGAACCTTCCCACCTGGCGCAACAGATATTTACTGTGCTGTCCGGTGAGCATGGGAATGGTCAGCAGGCGGTTTCCCTCCCCTTTCTCCCCATGACAGGTAGCACATTCCTTGCGGTACAAGCGACCTCCGGCATCCGCATTTCCCGGATAATGAGGAATATTCAGGGATCTCTTGCTCTCTTCCAGGCGCGCCAGGGCATCAAAGCCTTTTTCCTCTACCACATCCTCTTCATCGATAACCGCAATATGGGTTGGCAAATCAATGCTGGCCAGATAGGAGGTGATGGTATGCAAATCCGTGCCAGGCAACTCCCGGTCATTGGAAAAGGGAATCATGGGAATATTGATGCGCTTGCGGTTCTTGAAATACTCCAGCTGCCGGGCCAGGTATTCGGGATTCATGCCCGCCAACCGGGGATATTCACCATCCGGCGTTCCCTGGGCGTAGATTCCGTGACAGGAGGCACAGGTTTGCATGATATCTTCGGCATCTTCCGGGTCAAATTCCGCTATATCGGCCTTTGCCGTATGGGAGCGCGGCAGGCGATGGGCAATCCCCTTATGGCAGTCGATGCAGGTTTTACCCTCATCCACTGCATCCTTGTGGGCACGGGCAGGGAAGCGTGCCTGTCCCGCCAAATCCATGACTGAAAAATCGTGGCAATTACGGCATTCTCTGGAATCCGTCTCTTCCATGACCTTCCATACCCGCTCCGCCAGTGCCGGGCGCCGCGCTTCAAATTTTTCTTTGGTATTGATGCTCCCCATAAGCCAGTGATAAACCTCGCCGGAGGCCTGTACCTTGCGCAGCAATTTGGGGATCCATTCTTTGGGCACATGGCAATCCGGACAGCCAGCCTGCACGCCCGACGGATTGGAAAAATGTACAGATGTCTTGTATTCCTGGTATACATTGTCGTGCATTTCGTGGCAGGAAATGCAAAAAGACATGCTGTTGGTTGCCTCCATGGCGGTATTGAAGCCACCCCAAAGCATCATGCCCAATACAACCAGGACAATGCCACTCCAGAGCGAACGACGCTTATACACGGGCTTTGCAGAAGGACTTTTCGTTTTCATCATCTACTCAATAAAGAGAACGGCCTGGCATTGCCAGGCCGTTCAATTGGTACATGCTGCCTAATCAGGGAGCGAGCTTGGACACATAATCCGCCAGTTTTTCCAGGTCTTCATCACTGAAGCGCGGCTCGCCTTCCGGCGTCACCATTACGCCTTTCATGGCGATAGACTGTCCGTTTGCGCGGGCGCCACTCATGATGTCCTTGATCTGTTGCAGTACATAGGCCTTGTTCTGGCCGGCAATCTTGGGATAGGCGGGCATCAGCGGCGTTTTTCCATCCTTTCCATGACAGGCGGCGCATGTCATATACAGCCTTTTGCCGGAAGCTGCGGACGCAACGCTGCCAAAAGCAAAAGCGGCAAGAACCGCGGACAGAACAATTGTTCTACTGGATAACCTAATCATTGCTTCACATTCTCCTAAAAAAAGGGGGGTGAGTAATCACCCCCCAATAAATATTACATCTTGAATGAGGCTCCCGACACCTTGCCTTAAATCAAGGCAGGCATCGGGAACAGACGCTTATTTGACTTTCTTGGCGCCGTTCTCTATCAGATGGGTCTTGGCACGCAGACCCATGTCTGCGGTCTTGACCTGATACTGCCACCACTGGTTGGCCCACAACATGGCGTTGTTCCAGTCTTTCTTGGCCGCAGCCGCCTCAGACTTGGCTTTGGCTTCCTTGGCGAAACCGAGCTGGTCGGTAGCATCCTCCACCAGAGCAACTACAACCGGGAAATCCTTGTAGTTGTGGCTGGTGATGAAGCCTACCACCTCGTTGATTACAGCCTGGGTATCGATGTTGGTCTGAACCTGCTTCTTGTAATCAGCCTCGGTGTAGTTGGTGCCTGCAACCAGACCACCAGTTTCCGCCTTATAGCCTTTGGGCTGCACCAGCAGATAACCTTGCATTTCCAGGTGAAGTGCGGAGCAGAACTCGGTGCAGTAGTAAGGGAAGACACCAGCTTTTTCCGCTACGAAGGTAGCCGAAGCCGTCTTGCCCGGCTCAATGGAGAGCTGGATATTCTGACCATACATGGCGAAACCGTGGGTTTCGTCCTGGGCACGCTCAAGGTTGGTGATATGGATGGATACGGTATCACCTTCAGTAACCTCAATAATCTCCGGTGTCAGGTGAGAACGAATCGCCGTGCCATAGACATGAACGGTACACTTGCCACTGGCGTCGCAGGTGCGCTCAACCTTTTCGCGACCAGCACGGGTTTTCCACTGGGAACGCTTGTCGAGACGACTGTTCCAGCCAGACTTGTAGCGGATACCAGGCTTCAGCTTGTCGGCCTTGATGGCAACTACATAATGCGGCTCTCCCAGAGGGAGGGGCATGTCGTACAACAGTTGCATCTTGTCGCCACTGATATCAATGAGCTGATGGTTCTGCGGATGCAGCGGACCAACAGGATTGAAGCGGTCGATGGCCAGCTTGTTCAACGCCACCAGATATTTGCCATCCGGAGTAGCGGAGTCACCTTCCATCGCCATCAAATGACCGACGTTATAGTGAATCGGCAATTGATCCAGCACCTTACCTTCACAATAGTCCCACTTGGTAACCATGGAATCCACATAAATGGAGGTATAGACAATGCATTTTTTGGAATCATACTGCGTATGCAGCGGTCCCAGGCCAACGGCAACAGATTTGTGCAGGGTATCCTTCAATGCAATGATGGGAATACCATAAGGATCTTTGCCTTCGAACTTCTTGGCTTTGATTGCAGCCTGAATCTTCTTCCAGTCATAAACCCAGGCATGGCTGTCCAGCTTGCCTGAAACAATGATCTTGTCGCCAGTAGGCGCCACATCAACACCGTGCGGGCTTTTTGGCTCAGGAATCAGATACAGCAACCCGTTGTCTACAGCTTCTTTGATGCTGATCAACGTCATGCCATTGACTTTCTTGCCGATTTTTCCGGCCTTGACCAGTTTTGCGGCCTTCTGCCAGTGTGTGATATGCATGAAGTCGGTGTCTTTGGCGGAACAACCAGCCTCAAACGGAGGACGGCCACGCTCGATACCACCGATATAGCGCTCGGTACAGAAAGAGTTGGTAAAGCCCCAACCCATGGATGGCCCCTTACCCGCATCAGACAGATCCTGGCTGTAGGGAGGCAGTTCGAAAGCGAAGGAGTTTTCGGGCTCGATCTTGCCCGTTTCCATATTGAACTTCCAATAGGTCAAACCACCGCGGTATTCGTCGTTGAATTTTTCCAGAGGCACAAAACCACTGCCTTTATAGGGTGACGCATACTGGGCCGCATCCATCACATACTCGGTATTCGGGGTGACGAAGGCGCCGCCATGAGCACTTTGGAACAGCGGGTTGACTACGATCTGCTTGGTTTCAAAGTCATGCAGATCAATAACCGCGATACGCGGGTTGGCTTTATCGTTAATAAACAGGTATTTGGCGTTATATTCGCCATTGGTTTCCGAAAAAGCGGGGTGGTGGGTATCACCAAAAGTAATATCCTTACCCTCGATGCGTCCCTGAGCCAGTACCGCCTTGGATTCATCGTCAAACCCATATGCTTGCCAGGGTTCCGGGGTAAAGACGCCGATATATTTGAGAATGCGCATGGACGGAATGCCATACACGATGACCTGCCCACTCTGGCCGCCGGAGGCAAAAGCCATATATTCATCACGGCCGCCGCTAGGGGTATAGGTTTTCGCTGCCGCCAAGATGTCTTTTTCAGTCAGCCCACGTTTTTTCATCACGTCTTTCAACGTGTCCTGAGACCAAGCTTGGCCTCCGGCTGTGAGTCCCACTGCCAAAGCAACAAGGGAGGCAAGCATAGGCTTGCGTATTTTCATGGTATTCTCCTTCTGGTAACTACAATAGCGATCGAAAAAAGCCAGAACTTCCCCACCCCTTTCGATCAATAAAATTTATGACCAGCAATTGCTGGCCGGCTGTCGAGTATATAGACATCCGTAGTGTGTGTCATTTCACACAGGCCTGATTTGACCTAAATCAAAAACAACGCAGGATTTGGCGCATAACCATCTACCAATGGCACTTCATCTTCAACTCGCCCCCTATTCCTTGCCTCTGGCATGCCCCTGGCCAGGAACACCGCGGGGTACCGGCCTGACACTGCGGGAAGGTTGGGTCATCAGTATTCGTAATGACCGACACACAGGTTACGGCGATTGTGCACCCTTTCCTTCCGCCGGCACGGAACCTGCAGCAGCAGCGCATCAATTGTTACAGCAGTTTTGCCGTAGAGCCTGGAGCGGCACCCAAACATTGCTGGAGGAGCTGAGGCAACGACACCATGACTGCCCCGCCGCCTGTCATGCCCTGGAAACCGCCGCCCTGGATCTGCACAGCCGGAATACCAAGCTACCCCTGCGCAAACTGCTCAACGACACCGCCAGCAACCAGATTCTGCTAAACGCCATGTCGGGATCAGCCTGTCAGGAAAAGGCACTGCAAGCCCAGGATCAGGGTTTTTCCGTCATCAAGTTGAAAGTCGGCCGACAGGAGTTGCAAGAGGAAATACGCTGCCTGAAAAATTTAAGCGCCGGACTGGCGCCAGAAATTCGTTTACGACTGGATGCCAACGGCAGCTGGAACCTGGATGAAGCACGCTATTTCCTCGATGCCACCGCCGGATTGCCCATAGAATCTCTGGAAGAACCACTACACAACCCCAGTCTGTCTGAATTTTCCCTGCTACAGTCCCAAACCCCCGTCACGCTGGCGCTGGATGAGTCGATACAGCGGATTAACCAGGACGAACTGCTGGCAAACCCGAACATCCGCCGTCTGGTATTGAAACCCGGCGTACAGGGCGGACTGCAATACAGTTACTCTCTGGCAGAAAAGGCTGCCGCTGCGGGCAAGGAATGCGTGATTACCTCGCTGGTGGATTCTGCCGTGGGCATACATGCCGCCTGCCAGCTTGCCGCCGCCGTGGATGGGCTGTCTCCCGGGCTGGCGCACGGGCTGGCAACCTCCAGCTGGCTGTGCAAAGATGTTGCCCGGCCTCCTGAAATCGAGGCGGGATATACTTCTTTACCCGACATCCCCGGACTGGGCATCGATGAAATCTTTTACGCAAATCTTTCAGGTACCTTTTCATGAGCTGGATCCCGGTGGCGTCATGTTTTACGCTCATTTGTTCAGCCATGCCCACAATGCCTATTCCGCCCTGCTGTCAGAAGTAGGTTATTCGCTGAAAACCATTCTCCTGGCGAGCGATTACCTGATTCCAGTGGTGCATGCCGAGGCGGATTACCTGCATCCATTGTTGCTGGATGACGAGGTGTGCGTCACCATGTTTCTCGCATCTGCCGGAAACAGCTCCCTGCACTTCTCCTATGAGTTCCACAAGAAAAACACGCTTTGCGCCACCGCTGCCACCACCCATGTGTTCCTGTGCAAGAACAACAAAACCCCTGTGATCGTCCCGGCAAAACTACGGCAGGGCCTTCTGGCCTATTCCTCCTGAACCAGTTTTTGCGCAAGCACTTTTACCTCGGCGCGCAGCAATTTTCCCATGGTATTTCGCGGTAACGCCTCTACCTTGAAAAACCGTTTGGGCACAAAAACCCCCTGCAAATTTCTCCGCGCCCAGTCATTCACCTGCCCGGCACTTGCCGGCCCGCAATACAGAGCAGCAAGTGCATCGCCCCATGTGGCATCGGCAAAGGCGCTAACCGCGACCTGCTCCACTCCGGGACAATGGGCCAGCTCCTGCTCCAGCAATTGCGGATGAATATTTTCCCCGCCACTGACGAAAACATCGTCATTGCGCCCGAAGACATACAGCCGCCCCTCGCTGTCCATGCGCCCCAAATCCCGGGTGTTCAACCACCCTTGCTCATCCGTCAGTTTCCACCGGCCACCATCCACGCAACGGGCATGGCTTGCTATGGAAGGGCCACGGACGGAAATAACATCAGTATCTTCACAGAGTTTGATTTCGACATGCGCCAGGGGAAAACCCGCACAACCTGGCCGCCATCGCTGTGGCGGCGGGAAAAGCGTGGCCACCTGGGAGGCTGCCTCCGTCAATCCATAGCTGGGACACAAGGGCCAGCCCAGTTGCAAGGCCGCCTCCACCAGCGCCCCAGGCGCAGGCGCTCCACCCAGTACCACGGCTTTCAACGTGGCTGGCGGACAAAACTCGCCATGGGTTTCCAGTAGACGATGCAGCATGGCAGGCACCAAAGACAAATGAGTTACCTGGCTTTGCACCAGCGCTGTTTTCAGGGCTGGCGGATCGCTTCGATCCATAAGCACCGCTTTGGCTCCCCCGTGGGCGCAGCGTAACAGTATGCTGAGTCCACCAATATGATGGAGGGGAAGACAGGCCAGCCAGGTATCGCTCTCTTCAAGCGCCAGACGCTTGCAGGAGGCCTGTACGCTGGCGGCCAGATTTCGTCCGCTGAGCTCCACAATCCGGGGCTGTCCCTGGGTGCCACTGGTCGCCAGCAGCAAACGCACGGCATCCGGCTCCAGTTCCCGGGCGGGAAAACGGCTGGCTAAATCCGCTTCCAGCTTCTCCAGGCAGGCATCATCCGCCAGCACCATGTCCGCCCGCGCCGCCTGTAGCTGCTGCCGGCGGCTGTACTCGGGCAAGGCCGGATCCACAGGAAAAAAAACACAGCCCATTCTCGGCAGGGCAAACAGCAGCAGCGTATTCAGCCAGCGTTGCCCGCCCACACTGGCCAAAACCATGCCCGGCGCAAGCCCCATGGCCTGCAGGCGCAGACACAAGGCGTCCAGCAATTGCTCCAGTTGCCTGGCGGAATAGCATTTTCCCCGGTATTCAATACAAAAACCCCGGTTCAGCTGCGGCAACTTGTTAGGCGCCATCATCACTCAGAAAGACGTGAAGCAGGCTGCTCAGGCCGGATTCAGCCAGGACAGGACAAAATCGGATATTTCCCCGGGCCGGCTCAATGCCAGCAAGGGAACCGGCACTTCCTGGTTCGGACGCCGGTCAACCGCCACCGCTATCACCTTGTCATCCTCCAGGCAAAGCAGCGGCTTGCCCAAAGACGGCCGGTGGATCTCGATCTTGGGTATGGGCTCATCCCGAAAACCTTCCACCAGCACCAGGTCCAGACCCCTGGTATCCAGCCGCGTCAGCAGTTCTGCCAGGTCAGGCTCTGTTTCGCCATCCCCCTCCCGGATCCAGGCACTACGATATTTTGACGCCAGCAGAATTTGATCTGCTCCCGCCTTGCGCAAACGATCGCTGTCCTTGCCCGGCTTGTCCATTTCAAAATCATGATGGGAATGCTTGATCAAAGCCAGCTTCAGACCCGAATCCCTGAGCAGCGGGATCAGTTGCTCAAGCAGCGTGGTTTTGCCGCTACCGGAAAATGCGGCAAAACCCAACACGGACAAGGAAAAATCTGATAAATTCATGTTGTTATGCAGTTGCGCAAAGAATCAACTTTATCAAAAACTTCTCTTTACCGTACACAATCATTTCCAGGTTGCGGGATCTTGGCTTCCACAAAAAACACGCCCCCCTATTTTGCTCAGACGCAGACCGCGTTCCATCATGATCTTCAAGGATAATTTCAGCACCATCAGCTACGCCTTTGTGCTGAGCATGCTGTGGAGCGCCAGTATCGCAGCCATCACCCTGTGGACCATCGCGGAAGAAAAAAAAAGCACCCTGAATCTGGCGAAAGCCGAAGCTAAGGCCTATTTCAACAAGGATCAGGCCGTGCGCCTGTGGGCTACGGAACATGGCCGCATCTATGTACCAACAACCAGCAACTACCCTCCGGATCCCAATCTTTCCCACATCCCGGAAAGAGACATCAGCACACCTTCCGGAATCGCGCTGACGCTGATCAACCCCGCCCGCATCATTCGTGAGCTGGATGAAAACTTCGGGCCTCTCTATGGCGTCACCGGCAAGGTTACCAGCCTGACGCCCCTGGCCGTGGAAAACACGCCTGATAAATGGGAAAAGCTTGCCCTGTATCGCCTGGCCCTGGGAGAAAAAGAGGTTATCGAACTGACTACCATCGACGGGCAGGAGTACCTGCGCCTGATGCAACCGCTGATTGTAAATGCCGGCTGCCTGCTCTGCCATATCAGCCAGGACTTTACACCTGGTGAACCCGGCGGGGGAATCGGCATCGCCCTTCCCATGCAGGAACTGCGCGCACAGGAAGCCGCCGCCATTGTATCCAAAACGACTATTCTGCTTATCTTGTGGCTCCTGGGCATTGCCAGCCTGATTGTCGGCGCATGGATCATCGCCCGCCAGGTGAATGTACGGCAGCGTATGCTGCGAAAACTGCAGCGCAGCGAGAAGCGCAAGAGCGCCATCGTGGAAACCGCACTGGATGCCATTATCACCATCGACAAGGATGACCGCATTCTGGAATTCAACCCGGCGGCGGAAAAGGTTTTCGGCTATGTGGCGCAAGAGGTCATGGGAGAAAAAATGGCCGAACTGATTGTTCCCGAACCACTGCGCCAGCAGCACTACGAAGGTTTTCGGAACCATCTGCAAACCAATAAGACAACCATCATAGGAACCCGCATCGAAACCACAGCCGTACACTCTGACGGCACCGAATTTCCGGTTGAACTTGCAATTACCCGCATTGACCAGAAAGACACTCCGCTGTTCACCGCTTACATCAGGGATATCACCGTAAACCGGGAAATGGCGGAACAGCTGATGCACCAGGCCAGTCACGACCATCTGACCAATCTGCTCAACCGTCACAGCTTTGAGCAATCCCTGCGAAGTCTGCTGGACAGCATGAACATCACTTCGCAACACAGCCTCATGTATCTGGATCTTGATCGGTTCAAATTGATAAACGACAGCTGCGGCCATGCAGCTGGTGATGAGCTGCTGCGCCAGCTGGCGGTTTTACTGGATGAAAATACCGGCAGCGAGGATATTCTGGGGCGACTTGGAGGCGATGAATTTGGCCTGGTGGTGAAAAACCGCACTCCCGAACTTGCCCTGCAGACTGGCCGCAAGCTGCTGGCAGACGTTCAGGATTTCCGCTTCTACTGGGACGGCAAGATATTTTCCCTGGGCATGAGCATCGGTCTGGTGAACATCACAGACTCCGGGCAAAGCGTGACTGACCTGCTGCGGCTGGCAGACGCCGCCTGCTACCAGGCCAAGGAGGAAGGCAGAAACCGCATCATCATAACCAGCCAGTTCGAGGGGGAGATGCTGCAGTTGCGGCGGGGGGAGATTGACTGGATCACGCGTATCGAATCCGCCTTTGAGCAGCAGCGGTTCATTCTCTACCAGCAACCCATACGCCGGATAGAGAACACGGAGAAGCCTCCTGTCATTGCCATGGAAATCCTGCTGCGCATGCGCGATTCCGAAGGAAATACAGTCACCCCTGACCGCTTTATCCCTTCTGCAGAACGATACAATTCAATGGCAGCTATCGACCGCTGGGTGCTTAGCAACACCCTCCACTGGCTAGCCGCTCATCCTAACAAAAAGCACATACCGGCACTTGCCACCATCAACCTCTCCGGCGCCTCGGTAGTGGACCCGTTGTTCCTGGATTTTGTCATGGAACAGCTGCAACTAACCGGCATCCATCCCAGCTCCATTTGCCTGGAAATCACCGAAACCGTGGCCATCACCAATCTGTCCAGAGCCCGCCATTTCATTACCGAATTACATAATGCCGGATGCCTGTTCGCCCTGGATGACTTTGGCAGTGGCATGTCCTCCTACGGCTACCTCAAGGATTTGCCGGTGGATTTCCTGAAAATAGATGGCCAGTTCGTTCAGGGTATGGACAGGGATCCAATCAGCCTGGCCATGGTCAAATCCATCAACGAGATCGGCCAGCTGATGGGCAAGAAAACCATTGCAGAACATGTGACCAGCGAGGAAACCCTGGCACTGCTGGCGGAAATCGGGGTGGACTACGCCCAAGGCTACTACCTCGGCGAACCCACCCCTCTGAACGAATTAAGCTGACCCGGCAATAATTCAGGCCTTCGCCCCAGCCTCTTCTCCCCTGTCCACCAGGCCAAAATCCTCCATAATGCTGTAGGAAGCCGGCAACACCAGCATGATCAGCAGGGTGGAGGTCAGCATGCCGAATACGATGCTGGTAACCAGGGGCACCAGAATCAGGGCCTGGGAGCTGGTCTCGAACAGCAGGGGCGTCATGCCCGCCACGGTAGTTACCGAGGTGAGGAATATGGCGCGGAAACGATCCCGCACCGCCTGACGGGCGGCGTCATGAAACACCATGCCTTCACGCACCCGGTACTTGACGAACTCCACCAGCAGAATGGAGTCATTCACCACCACGCCCGCCAGGGAGACGAAACCGATCATGCTGGGCAGAGTGAAATCCAGCCCCATGATCAAGTGCCCCCAGATGGCCCCGATCAATGCCAGGGGAATATTCAGCAGCACGATAAAGGGTTCACGGTAATTGCGGAATTGCAGGCTCAGCAACAGGAACACGCCCAGGGCTCCCAGGCCGAAGCCACTGAGAATGGACAACTGGGTTTCCGCACCATTTTCCACCTCGCCTTTGAGGTGAACGCGGATATCAGGATAACGCTGCTGCAGCTGCGGCAGGAAGTTCTTCTGCAATCCGCCAATGATTTCCGAGGTGTTGGCAAGCTCCGCATCCACATCCCCAAAAATATTCACGGCGCGTTGATGATTCACATGACCGATGCGGGCAAAATTCCGGGTTTCCACCACCTGGGCGACGCGGCTCAGGGGAATGGCGTCCCCCTGCCCGGAAAACACGAAGAAGCTTTCAAAATCATCCAGCTGCCGCCCCTGATCCCGATCCAGCTTGGCGACGACTTCATAGGCTTCGCGCCCGCTATAGACGTCTGTGATTTTCAACCCCTGATAGGCCGCGCGCAGTTGTGAGGAAATACTGCGCGCATCCAGCCCGGCGTTCAGCGCACCGGGCAGCAACTGCACGGAAAACTGGGGCTTGCCCGGTCGCAGGTCGTCCAGCAGATTGGACACGCCGTCATAGCCCCGCAGCCAGTTCTGTATTTCCCAGGAAGCCCGGGACAGCTTCTCCAGATCTTCGCCGGTGATGCGGACATGGATCGCCCTGCCCGCCGGCCCCACCTTCGGCTCGCGGAACTGAACGCTGATCACATTGGGCAAATCCCCACTGTTCTCCCGCCAGCGCCGGGTCAGCTCCGCCATGGGGGTGTTGCGAATTTCGGTATTGAGCACATCCAGGGTGATGGTTGCCAGATGCGCGCCGTTTTCCGGCACATCGGCGTGGGTACCAAAAGCCACCTGTACATTTCTCACCAAAGGCTCGGGTTCCTTCTCGCTCAATTCGGCATTGGTTTTCGACAAGGCAGCAAGCAGGTGTTTCACCACCGCCTGGGTTTCCTCCAGGGGTGTGCCCTGGGGCAGCAGCACCCGGGCATCCACGGTATTGCCTTCGAGATCAGGAAAAGCCTTGAACTTCACCGTGCCCGTGGCAATCAGGCCGACGGAAAAAACCAGCATGGCCAGCGCCAGCCCAAGGGTGAGATAACGGTACGCAATCGCCTTGTCGGCTGCCACCCCCACGCCTTCACGCATGCGCAGAAAGCCTTCTTCCATCTTGTCACGCCACGCGGGCCGGGCCTTGTTGTGCGCATGCTCCAGGGAATGCTTCAAATGATGGGGCAGCACCAGCAAGGCCTCGATGAGGGATACGGTGAGCACCGACAGCAGCACCACCGGCAGCACACCGAGTATCTGGCCGATATCCCCCTTCATCATCAGCAGGCTGCCGAACAGAAAGGCCGAGGTGAGATAAGAGGAAAACACCCCGCGAAACACCTTTTTCGTGCCATCGATGGCCGCCTGGCCCGGGGTCTTGCCCTTGGCGTATTCGTGCTCGATGCTCTCGGAAATCACGATGGCGTCGTCCATGAGGATGCCAATGGCCATGAGCAGGGCGATCATGGAAATCATGTTGATGCTGACGCCAAACAGCACCATCAGCGCCAGACCACCGAGAAAGGAAATCGGCAATCCCAACGCCACCCAGAAGGTATAGCGCCAATTGAAGAACAAAAACAACACCAGCCCCGCCAGCAGTAGACCCTGCCAGCCGTTTTTCAGCAGCAGCTGCAACCTGTCCCGCACCCCGGTGGCCATGTCCTGGGTTATGGTCAGCCGGGTGCCCTGGGGCAGAATGGCGTTTTCCCGCTCCACGAATTCGGCAACCGCGTCAAATACCTTCAGGGTATCGTCGATGGTGTTCTTGCTGACCACCAGTACAGCGGCGGGCTTGCCGTTGAGTTCGATGTATTCTTCCCGGTTCTCGAACCTGTCCTCCACCCGGGCGATATCCCCCAGGCGTATCTCGCCGCCCTCTTCGGTGTTCAGGATCACCAGATCACGCAACGCCTCGGCGCTCTTGCGGGCATTGTCGAAGCGAATCTGATAGTCCTTGTCCGCCGTTTCCAGGGTGCCCGCAGGCAGTTCAACGGCCTGGGCGCCCACCAGATTGGCGATGTCCTGCACGCTGAGCCTGTACTTGCGCAGGCTTTGCGCCGGCACCAGCACCTGTAGCTGGTGCGTGGAGAAACCCGTGACCTTGACCATGGGAATGCGCGGGTCTTCAAGCATGCGCTTGCGGTAGTATTCCGCCAGATCCTTGAGTTCGGATACCGTCAGTTTCTCGGCGGTAATGGCCACATTGACCACCTGGCTGGTGCGTCCAAGCTGGATGATGATGGGATCTTCCACCGCATCGGGGAAGTTCTGGATACCATCAATGGCAACCTTGATGTCATCGGTAAACAACTGGATATCACCCTGTTCCTGCATTTCCAGGGTAAAGATGCCCATGTTGTCCCGGGCGTCGCAGACCTGCTCCTTGAGAAAACTGATGCCGTCGGTGGCATCTTCAAGGGGGTTGCAGATGCCTTCTTCCACATCCGCCGGGCTGGCGCCAGGGTAGACCACGGAAACCTGCACCTTGCTCTGTTTGAGGGTGGGAAAGGACTCCTTGTTCAGGTGCTGCACGGAAATCATGCCAATGGCGATAATCGCCAGCATGAGAATATTGGCGACCGTGGGGTGAGAGGAAAAATAGCGGATCATTTTTCCATCCCGCGCAGGGCGGATTCATCCCCGGCGGCGGCAGCGACAAACTTCTGCGCGAACTCCCGGGCCGGAACCGGCTTCAGGGGCAGGCCCTCGATGACGGGAATCACGTCACTGACAACGATGCTTTCGCCCTCTTCAAGCCCCTGCTTCATCACCACGAACTCGCCCTGGCGATAGAGAATTTCGATGGAACGGATTTCCAGGCGGTTGTCCTCACGCGCTACATACACCCGCCCCTGATGCACCGCCTTGCGGGGGATGACCAGCATGGGCCTTTGCGGTGCATAAAAGCTTACCGCAGCGAACATGCCCTTGAGCAACGGCGGACGCTCGCCGGGAATCACCTGGGCATAGGGCTTGTCCACCTGCACCACCAGCCCCACCGTATCCCGCTGCGGATCGATGGATTCACTGATGCGCAGCAATTTACCCTGCCAATGCGCCGCCTCGGGAAATCCCACCAGGCGCACCCTGGCTTCCAGGTTGATGGTATCGAGGATATTCCACAGGCTCTCCGGCTGGTTCAAATCGACACGCTCATGTTGCTGATTGGCGAACAGCGGGCGGAACAGGCGCGTGGGCAGCTCCGCGGTGATTTCCACGGCATCTGTCCCCAGGGCTTCGAAAAGAACGGCACCTGCCGCGGTGAACTCTCCTTTCTCCACAAACACCTCACCAATGCGCGCATCGATGGGCAGGCTGATTTCCGTGCGCCCCAGGGTATCCCGGGTCTGCGCCACCTGGCTTTTGGACTGGTTGATTTGCGCCTGCAGCGCCGCCTTGCGGCTCTCATAGCTCTTCAGCTTGCCTCCAAGATCAGCAACCTGCTGCTTGAGTTGCAGCACCTTCTGCTCCTCGGCATCCACGCTGGAGCGGGCCACCAGCTTCTTTTTCCAGATCTCCAGAATGCGCTGGTATTCCTTCTGCTGCACCCGCAGATTCTTGCGCACGATATTCAGCAAAGCCCGGGTGCTTTCTTCTTCTGTCTCCAGTTGCCGCAGGCTGGATTCACTGCCGGACAAACCCGCCTTGCTCTGCTCCAGAGAAAATTCAAAAGTCGTCGGCTCGATGCGCAACACCACGGTTCCCTTGGGCAGGCTGGCGCCTTTACGCAGCTGGGGGTGGATATAGACGATCTTGCCGCTCACCTCGGATTTTGCCTTCACCAACACCCGCGGCTCCACCGTGCCATACCCCGTGGCATGAGACCGGTAGGGAATTTTCTTCACCGTCATCACTTCCACAGCCCTGACGGGATATTGCAGCTCTTCATGGGCGACAGGCGGCTTGGTCTTCACCTTGAACACCACCAGAGCCACCGCCACGACTACGATAAGCGGCAGAATGTATTTCTTTTGCAGGATGTTTTTCATGGGCTACCCGGGTTCGTGCGCAAACGGGATCAATAACAGGACATCATATCCCAACTCCAGACAATAAATCGTTTCAAACCGTTTCAAACCGTTTCAACGGGATGGAGTCAGCATATTTGATGCGGATGGAAAGAAAGAGTGAGAACCGGCACCGGAATAACCCGTCATTCCGCGACGTTATTGGCAACCTTGCTCCAGAACGTTCCTGAAGAGCTTAACTGGCAGCTGAAAAACACCGTTTTACCAGCCTGTATGGCGGGCAATCATCGGCACGCTATAGTAGTTCAATCAAGTATCCCAAGAGCCTTAAGGCTATTTTTCCCCAGTTCAATTCTTTTTGGAGCGTCTTTTATATCTGGCATATCAATATTTAGCGCAAAGCTGTAAATACTCCCGTTCTTTACAACCCAACCGACCCACCATCCAATATTTTTGGACCACCCGGTTTTTCCATAAAGTATCCAATCCTTACCTTCCTCTAACTTGATTATTTCACGAACGCTGGCTTGAGATCTATCAGGAAAAGGAAGCTTTCCTTGGGCTAACCGAGCAAGAAAGTTCGTCTGCTCTATTGCACTTATTTTTAAAGGGCCTTCCAACCAGAAGGAATCAACAACATTGCCCATGTTGTTATTTCCATAATTGAGTTTGCGGATATTCTGCCGCATTCTTTCTAGCCCAATTCGGCGAGCCAGTTCCTGAAAAACCGGCACATTGGAAATTTTAATTGCATCACGCAATCCCATATCTTTTTCCCACTTTTTAATGGGTTGTGGGCTATCACCATAAGGTAAAATCTCATCAACATCATTTATCGCACCAACAGACAGGCCTATTAGGCTATTTGCGATTTTGAATGTCGATGCAGGGACATATCTCATTTCAGCACGGGCAGGATTATAAGCAATGTAAGAGGAGGATTGAACATCAAAAACAACAACAGTGCCTTCCACTTTTGCTTTGCTAAACAACTCTCCTATTTTGGAATTTGTTTGATATTCCACGGAAAAGACTGGCATTGCGAAAAGAAATGCAATAAGCACCACAATTGTTTTCATTTTTTATTTCCGCTATATTCATCTTGAGATAAAAATCTTATATTAACTTCGTAGTTTGAGCTATAAATCGGCAATTGCTGGGCCACAGCAAAATGTTCTTTAACGGGAGCCAAACCACAAGGAGAGGAGCTGCCGTGTATATTATTAGGATCCGGAAAAACACATTCAATATCTATAATATTTTTATCTATCTGTTTACGACTAAAGCCATACCCAGGATCATTTAACTTATTCTCGGCCCATTTAGCATAGAAAAGCATAAAAACTCCCGAAGGAAGCAAGTGTTTTCCTTTATCCCGATCAAGGTGCATGCCAACACTATGTACTCTATATTTACAACCTATTTTCGGGTTATGCTCTGTTAATGGTATCGTTATGGAATGCTTTCCATTTTTTATTTCTGGATAATATGTATATAGTTTGGTAAGGGTTCGGTCTGAGCTAAACTGAATTGGATTGAAATCTTGGCATAACTTTCTATCAGATTGCGAATAATAGCTAACTCTTATTACATAATTTATTTTCTTTTCTATCTCTCCGGAAATTTTAATATTCCAATTGTCTGGAGTCGTTTTTTTGACGGGCTTTCCCTGTGCTCCGTAAGTAGCAAACTCTTCAGCTTCAATTAAAGCATTATGCTGTTCAATAGATTTATTAGCTTCTAAACCAAGAAATATAATTAAAAATAAAATAATTACCCATACAGTATATTTGAAATATCTCATATTTGTAGTTGGCTCTTAATAAATATAACGCCAAGGCTCACCTGACCAGGAAAAATGGCACATCTTTTTCACCAGAAAAACAGCGCGACAGTTTGCCGGGGAGGATTCTTGGGATGTGCAACTGATTGTTATGTTTCGCTTTTATGAATACCGTAAATTGCATGGTTGAAAATTTTATCACCAATCTTTTCTCGATTGCTGATAATACCTTCAAGCTTCATATCGAGACGCTCACAAACCGCCCTACTTTTCAAGTTGCCTTCGGCTGCTGCAATTTGCACCTTTTCTACGCCAAGGCTTGTAAATGCATAATCCATGAGATATCGACATACTCGGGTAACGATTCCATTACCTTGATATTTTTGGCCTATCCAGTAACCAATTTCCACCATTTTAAGATCATGGTTGATTGTATTAAAACCAGAATTACCAACTATTTCACCACGATACTCGACAGCACAATTCATGCTTTTCCCATCAGCGTATCCATGTAGCGAGCCTTTTACAAACTCTTTAAAATCATTTTGAGTTTTACAAAACTCTGGCCACGATAACCACTCAGAAAGATATTCATAATTTTCTTTTGCTAGCACCACATATCTTTCAGTGAAAGATTCATTTACAAGATATAAATTTATCTCATCATCAACGCTTAGCTTGAACATTAAGCATTCCTCGTCTCTTATTTTTTTAAGAGGGAAAAGGGGAAAAAGGGAAAAGGGGTCAGTACCCTTTTTTACACCAAAGACATCAAAAGCAGCTCAGCCAACTACTTTCCTCGGCCTTCCACATCGTGCCTGCCCTACATGCACTCCCAATAAACGCTCTATCTCCTTCTTGAAACGATCATCGCCCAATGGCGTCCCGGTTTGCACCGAGGCACGAATGTGGACGATCACCGCAGCATCAAGCGCCTCCCTGAAGCCACCCCGATAGTGTGCGGCACGCTGGGCAGCATCTTTTCCCAATGCCAGATAGAGGCTGTGGGGGGTAATCAAGGGATTCTCCTCCCCTTGGGCATTGGCCGCATAACTCGACCAGCAGTACTCACCTGGCGTCCTGACCATACCAGCTCGCACAGGATTCAATTCAATATAGCGATAACAGGCCAGCAAATACTGCTCTGTGTCAATAGTGCTCGCCTTGTATCGTCCTTCCCATAGCGTTCCACTGCGATCATATTTGCGGTTGAAATAGGGCACATATCTTCTGCCCAAATACTGGGGCAGCCTGGAAAGGTCAGCCGGATTGGAGGCGCTCACCAGCAGATGTACATGGTTGGTCATCAACACATAGGCATGAATACGGCAGGCAAGCTGTTCCGCCCCCTCCCTGAGCCAGCCAAGATATGCTTGGTAATCCTCTTCCTCGGCATAGATTGCGCCACGGCTATTGCCCCGGATAATCATATGCACAGGTACATCAGGGAGGAAAAAACGCGGTTTGCGTGGCATCAATCTTCTCTTCTCTGCACCACTATGGAAATGTAAGTATAACGATTTTTCTATAAATGGGTACTGACCCCTTTATCCCCTATTTTGTTCATTCGTTTCTATACAATACATTGATTTTAGTGGTTAGCATGGCCTTAATATTTTTTTGGTGGTGCTCAGTTAAAACAGAAACAACCTTACCTTTACCTTCTTTTGTTACTCCCCATACTGGCGCACCACTCAGACCTACAAGACCAATAGCATTTCGTTTATTATTCTCTTCTGAAAAGACCTCTTTTTTATTTAAATGAATTGCTATATGTTTTGATTTAGTTACACCAAGTAAACTGTATATTTCATCGGAGGCTTCATTTGAGCATACTCCATATGGCATAGCTAAGATATTGTTGTCTTTGACATTATGTTTATTTTTTGACACCGGAAACCCTACAACAACAAACCCATTGCTGCAATCACACTCATTATTGATATCAAGCTGATGTGGTTCCAGCATTGGGGTGTTACTTAGTTTTTTACTTATTTCTGTTTTTAATCTTATTACTGCAATATCTATTTTATCATCTGCTCGATTTTTAATATTAGATTTTGTTGCAATTATATTGCCGCACACTCGTACTAAGCCTTCATTTGGTCTATCAATAAATAGTGGATACTTATCTGTAAGATGATCTGTCACATGAGCTGCTGTAATTAAAGCTATCCCTTCGGCATCTCTACAGAGAAACGCACTTCCAATAAATTCAACAACCCCATCACTTGGTGAGCCGACAATGGCACGCACATATGGTAATAATTGCTCAAATGGTTGATTCATTTTTAGTGCTAACGCTTGCCGTAACTGGGCGCTTTTGGAGCACCGGTGGAAAAAGCGTTCCAGTTGACGGCATTGTTAGGTTTAGTTACTTAGCCAAACTAGGAAATTTGGGGTTCGTAACAACTTCCTTAAGCAAAGCTTGTACTGCGGGACCAAACGCATTAGCTACATTTTTGCATGCAGAATATGCCGTCCAACTGGTATCAAAGGGGTAATGAACAAAGACAGTATAACCCGAAGAAACATTAGATTTAACGCTCATGCTAATATCCCAGCTAGCTGGAGACACCGAGCTAAACTCTAACTTTTCTATTTTACCATCAATGGTATAATCAGCATTGGTGTCATAAACACCTGCTATAAACAGCTCTTCCTGGAATGCCTCGGTTATATACTGAGGCAAAGATTTTCCTGGTGCCACTTTTACTGGGCCATTTAGCCTACACATAGGGCTTTCTTCAATACCTGGGGCAAGCGTTATCCCTCCTACATTAACCTTCTTGCCTTCTTTCTTTAAGGTGTTCTGGATTGTTATTACATTAGTTGTAGATGGATTATAAGGTATCGAGTTTGTTGTCTCGCAGCCCGATAAGACAATTGCAGACAAAGATATACTTAATACAATAAACTTTTTATTCATTTATTACTCCCTTTGTTAAACGTTAACAGAACTGGTGTTACCCACACAGAGCGATAAAGGCGATAAAGGGGTCAGTACCCTTTTTACAAGTAAACTAGAGTAAATTAACTAACCTAACATCGAGCCTCATTGGCTGTAGAACGTTAAGGTATAGCTGTTCCTGATTTTCTCTCCAACGATCTCTTTTAGCTTTTACTTCAATAAATCGAACCTGCCCATCCTTGTACAAAGTCAAATCTGGCCACCCAAAAGTATATTTTTCACTACTATAAAGATTCGAAGAAATTAATTTCACTAATTCAACTAAAGTCTCACGATCAAAACATTTAGAAAAATCTAGAATCATTTTTTTTGAAAAAGAACTATAAGGGTTAAACATACCATAATCTCCACGAACCATCGGCGCATTATCCGTAAGTTTTACATAGTTTTCCTCTATTTCTTTAAGAGAAATATTTCTAATACAATCCATACGTTCACTCAATGTCCCCCATTGGTTATAGGGCCATGGCCTTTCATTTGGATCTATGGAAAGAGGCTGAAATATATTATACTGCCATAAACCCCAATAGTTTTTTGATATTTCACACTTATTATTACCATTAATTTTTGGGGCATCTATGCTATCGATCAAATATGCTGTTTTAGGCATCTCCTTAAAACTCATACACTTCAATAGCATAAATATCAAGTCTCCCTCACCAATGGTACCATCCCATCCTTTTTTATAGAAAAAATCAAAAACAGCCTGTTCTGAAGTAACCTGATTTCCATCTAAAATACTTATCCACTTTTTTTCATCCACTGAGCTATGTTCTAAATATAACCTTTCGTTTTTAATCAACCTCCCTTTATATTTTATTTTTTTTATTGTGCAAAAAGAACATTTAAAATCAAATAGTTGTAAAACATCTTTACAAAACTCGTTTACCTCATTGTCTCGTTTAGTATTTCTGTTACTTCGTTTCACCTCTATGAATTTAATCTCACCATCCTTTATTATGGTTAAGTGAGGCCAACAAGATAGCATGCCATATTTTTTTTGTAACTCCTTTTTATTTTTTATTAAGAAAAAAATAAAATCCCTCATTTTATAACGTTCAGTCAATTTTAATATTTTGAGAATTAAGCTTTTAGATGATTTTTTATCTGGATCTTGATTAGCTGCATTTATATTTCCGCTATTCTTTAAAATACAATCTACTTTGTGTTCTACTCCATTATCATCTGTATCTATAATACTTCTTTCCAATTCTTCCCAATTAAAGTTGTTTAAAATGTCGCTCCAACTATTCGTAGAGACACTACCTTTTGAGTCAAATGTATATTCCAATCCGTGCTTAATAAGAGATAGAAACCTATCATACCTATCGTACTTATTAAATCTTCCGTATGGATCATCTGTGCTAACAATATTCGTAAACGACAAAGCACTCAAGGCAATGAACATTGCCTCTTGGCCAACAAAACAACCATCCCAACCATTTTTTTTATACCAATGTAATACAGCTACTTTGTCATCAATAAATCTATTTGTTAAAGGACTTTTATATAAATTAGTCTTTCCCTTTTCTAGTTCAACATATTCATCATTCATATATTTTCCTTCCAAAAACGACTACATTATTCTCTAATCAACACTGACCAATCACTTTAAGAGATCACGGGGGCAGATCTTGCAATCACACAAGGAGAAAAAAAGGAAAAAGAGAAAAAGGGGTTAGTACCCTTTCTACACTTCTCTGCACCATTATGGAAATGAAGGAATTCAATAACTTAATGTTCGTGAAATCAATAAGTTGGAATTTTTCATATAAAGCTAAGTAATTGATTTATTGAATATATTGCATCTTAAGTAAGTGCCATTCTGGTCTGTCGAATCGTCCGAATCTTCCCCCTATTATTAACCCTTGTTAGGCTCTTTCTTCACGATTTAGCTCATAGTCTTGTTCTACAATATCATTGTCATCTACTGAATAAAATACTCCATGACCGAGCATAGAATTTCCGTCTCTTTGTATTTTATAGGTAAAGCTGCCCATCCCCTTCTGACGTCTATTTTTATTTACATAGTATGCTGAAACAAGATCATTTTTAACAACACCGCATATCTCAAATTCCTTTGTCTCCGTTTTACCATCCTGATGTGTTAGCGTATATACACTAGTGCCATTAATCTTATAACCATGCTGTTCTATTGTAGTTTTATCGACAGATGTCATTTTATTTTCTAGTTCTGAAGTTGCGTGCCATACTCCTGAAATGTCTTGGTAACCACGGCTAAACTTATCTAATATTAAATTTTCTATTTTGTATTTCCATACTAGTTTTGAAATAACTATCAAAACCATAGTTAATAAACTAGCAGAAACTGATATGCCGATCGATGCCATTATTGTGATCATAGGTGTGTATTTCCGTTGTGTGAGCCTAACAGCGAGATAGACAATTTCCTGGTTTATAGAGATCGACAGATTCTTCTTATCTCCGGACAGAAACCAGCCGGTTTGCTTTATTTTCTGAGAAATACTCACAAGCCATGGAGGGCTTATGAAAACAGGAAAAGGCGCTGACGAGCGTCAGCATACTATCGAGAGGTTTTGGCATAACTATCTGTCCGTCCTGGAAAAATCCAATGTCCCCAAGGGTGCCAGACGATGGTACCGCAGGCATATTCAGATGTACATAGACACCCATAGTGGTCTGCGTCTAAGCCAGCATTCATCTCTTGTTGTGGATAAGTATCTCAACGAAAAAAGCAGAATGGTTCATTTGGAGGAATGGCAATCACGGCAGATCTCACAATCACACGTATCCTCAGAGTGTCTGATTGCACGACTGACTGTGGAACAAGAAACCCTGGCATAACTACCTGCCCATCCTGAAAAAACTCACACCCCCAAGAAAGTCAGATGATGTATCGCAGGCATGTTCAGATATACACTGACGCCCACAAGCCCGGAAAGCGGCGTCTGCAATCTGTTATTAAGGTTATGCATGGTTCCTGACAGGCGCTCTGATGCTGCTTTTGCCGCCTACCCGGTAAAGATACGCCTGAACTGGCCCATCTTGTCCTTCAGGCTGGTTTGCCGAATGGTTTGCAGTAATTCGCTCAGTTTGAATTCATGGTGGCGCTCATAGGCCACGCCCAATTGAGGCATTTCCGCCAGCCCGATCTCCCGGGCATGTTCCACGAAGCCTTTGTTCTTCCAGAAGAAAGCGCCGGGCATGGTGGTGGGAACGACCAGGACGTAGAACATGGCGCGGCCGAGCGCGGCGCTGCCCAGGGCCAGCAGCGTCAGTAGACCAAAGGTTACCGGCCCGATCAGGCCCAGGCCGGCCATGGCCAAGGCCAGAACCACGCCAATCGACAGCAAGGCATTACGCAGCCAGTAGGAATAGCCAAAGGCAGTGCCTTGCTCATAGAAAGATGCCGCCGCTTCGCTTTCGCTGTGACCGAGGTTGCGGTAGTGAAACAGCAACCCCGTGCCTTCCAGGAACAGGCCTGTTGCAGCCACGGCCGCCAGTGTCCTCCCCTGATCCATGCTCAGGGAACCGAAAACCAGTGCCGTGACCGCCAGCAACAGTGACCCCAAGGCCAGACCGGCGCCCAGGAAGGCCGCTGCCGTATGCCAGTGATCCCAGTAGGGACGCGCCGGAATGCGGTAGAGTTTGTACATGTAATATCCACCATAACCCAGACCAAAAAGGCCCGCTGCCGCCAGCAGATTTGCCGGCACTTCCGCCCAGCCGGCATCGAACAGACTGAACAAGGTGTAGCCCGTCAAGCCGATGAAGAACAGGGTCACACCGGCAATCTCCCGGCTCACCGGGGACATGCGCAGATTGTAGAAGCCGCGATAGAAACGATGGGGCTTGCCCAGGTGCATGTTGAGCCTGAACATGCCAAAACCCAACAGGATCACCATCAAGACCAGCACCGGAACGAACGCCGCCCCTCGCTGGTAATCCGCCAGGGGCGCAACGCCAAACCAGCGCCCCAGCACCAGCAGGGCAAAGGCCCCCATCACCGCCTGGGCGCTGAGGGTGAAAGCGACATGGGCATTCTCATGGGAGTCCAGCAGTTTCTTCAGGTTCCACTTGCGGTTGAAACCCTGCTTGGGATCCAGCACCGGTTTGAACTTTCCTGCCCTGTCATCCTTGTGATATTTCAGGGGCATGCTGTCCACCCGCTTCATGTCCCGCGGCAGGGTGCGCTTCTGCTGGAAGCGGATGTTGGGATGGGTGATGTCCGTGCGCGGGAAACCGGGTATCTCGGTCTTTGCCTGCTCCCTGCCCTCGGGAATGTTCTCGATGACGCCGAATTCCAGGGCCTTGCCCAGGCAGGCGGACACACAGGCGGGCTTGAGGCCCACTTCCAGGCGGTCCACGCACATATTGCACTTGCTCACCTGGCCTTTTACGGGATCGAGCTGGGGTGCGTTGTAGGGGCAGACCCAGGTGCAGTAACCGCAGCCAAAACAGATGTCCGGATCCTGCAGCACCGCGCCATATTCGGCAAACTTGGTGTAGGCCCGGGTGGGACAGCCCTTGAGACAGACCGGGTTGTCGCAATGGTTGCAGGCCATGGAAATGTTGATGCGCCGGTAGTCCGGGTAGCTACCGCCCTCCACGAAGCCCACGGAACGGAAGGCCAGGTGCGCCGGATTGTCGTTCTTTTCGGAGCAGGCCGCCTCACAGGCGTGACAGGCGATGCAGTTGTCCGCCGTAAAGAAGAAGCCATGCTGCTTGTAGCGATTGGGGTTGATGCGCTCCTGGGGTTCATCGTTGATGACGAAATCTTCCTGCCGCCGGGGATCATTCTGGGGCACGGTTTCGACAGGCTTGCCGTGGCAGTTCACCAGTTGGGTTTCCGGGTCATTCAGCAGGGCGTATTCGGGTTCGTTCTCTCTTCTCGGAAACATGATTTTCTTCTCGCGGGCCTGGCCCGGCATATTCGATATTCTTTACAGAATTCCATGTTGGGCACGCAATGCTTTGCCCAACCTACGGGTTCGGGTAGGTCGGGCAAAGCGCAGCGTGCCCGACACCCGGTTCAGAACTTGCGCATTTCCATGCTCAAGCGCGCGGCTTCTTTCTGATCTGCGATCTTTTCAATCCGCACCGCCGACTGCTTGTAAGCCGGCTGGCGGGAATGGGGGTCGAGCAGCCCCAGGGTCAGGCGGTTGGCGCAGTCATGGAAATGAAACGGCAGGAACACCATGCTCTTCGGCACTCTTGCCGTGGGCTGGGCCATGGCGATTGCATCCGAACGGCGTGACACCAGGCGCACATACTCGCCGCGCTGAATCCCCAGCTCCGCACACAGATCCGGGTTGATCTCGATGAAAGGGATGGGGCTGTACTTGTTGTTGTTGCCGATCTTCCCGGTTTTGGTGCGCCCGTGCCAGTGCTCGATGAGCCGCCCGGTATTCAGCCACACGGGATACTCGTCGTCCGGCACCTCATTGTTGTCGATGAAGGGCAACGGGATGAGCTTCGCCCGGCCATCGGGATAGGAAAAGGACGCGGTTCCGGTATAGAGCCGCTTGCCGCCCCGGGGCGGTTCCTCACCCTTGTCCGCTTGCTCGGCGGTATAGGGCCATTGTACGCCGCGCTTATCTTCCAGCAGCTCGTGGGTCATGCCGGAAATGTCCGCCAGGCGACCTTTCGACAACTCGCCCATTTCCAGGAAGATATCCGCTGCCTTTTCCGGAAACTTCACCTTGCCTTCCTTGTTGAAGCGTTCGGCCATGCGATTGAAGATCCACAGATCCGGTTTGGCCTGGCCTGGCGGCGTGGCGATGGGCTTGACCAAATTGATGCGCCGCTCAGTGTTGGTCATCACCCCATTCTTCTCCGCCCAGGTGCCGGCAGGCAGGTAGATATGGGCGTACTGGGCGCTTTCCGTATCCTCGTAGCAGTCCTGCACCGCGCAGAATTCCAGCTTCTCCATGGCCTTGCGGATGCGCGCCGTATTGGGCAGGGAAGACATGGGATTGGTGGCGATGAGCCACAACCCCTTGATTTCACCCGATTCGATGGCATGGTAGATATCCGTCTGGAACATGCCGCGTTTCTTGGGAAAGAACGCCACATCGATGTTCCAGAACTTTGCGATCTCCTCCCGGTGCTCGGGAATCTCCAGAAAACGGTAGTTGGGCAGGCCGGAGCAGGACGACCATTCCCGGGTGCCCATGGCGTTGCACTGGCCGGTGATGGATAAACTGGTGCCGCCGGGCTTGCCGATGTTGCCGGTGATCAGGGCCAGGTTGTTGATGCCCACCACCCCGTCGGAACCATGGGTGGACTGGTTGATGCCCATGGTCCAGATCTGCATGGCCGCGCCGGCATTGGCGAAGCGCCGCGCCACATGGCGGATGCTGTCCTCGTCGATACCGCAAATCTTCGCCGCCGTGGTGGGGTCGTATTTCTCCACCTCGGCTTTCAATTCCTCGAAGCCGTTGGTGTTGGCATCGATGTAGGCCTGATCCTGCAGGCCTTCCTTGATGATGACGTGCATGAGGGCGTTCTGCAGCACCACATCCGTACCCGGCGTAATGGGCAGATGGATATCGGCATTCTGCGCCAGCATAGTGACCCGGGGATCGACGACGATGAGGGGAAAGCCCTTCTTCTCCTGGGCTTCCTTCATGCGCCAGTAGATGATGGGATGCTGCTCCGGCAGATTGGAGCCCCAGGCGATGAGCAGGTTCGTGTGCTCGAAATCCTCGTAACAGCCGGGCGGCCCGTCGGAGCCAAAGGAACGCTTGTAGCCGGACACGGCGGACGCCATGCACAGGGTGGTGTTTCCGTCGTAGTTGTTGGTACCGATAAGGCCGCGGGTGAGCTTGCCCAGGGTGTAGAACTCCTCGGTGAGCATCTGGCCGGTGGAAATGATAGCGAAGGAATCCCGGCCATGTTTTTCCTGGATGCGACGGATCTCGTCATGAACCTTGTCCAGGGCCGTATCCCAATCAGTCTCCCGCCAGTCATCGTGCCAGTGATCCCGCATCTTGGGCACGATGCCCCGCCCGGCGGAATCGAACAGCTCATGCTCAAAGATGCCCTTGAGACACAGCTTGCCCCGGTTCACGTCCGCATCCGCCACGCCCCGGGAAGATACCGCTTCGCCCTCCGGGTTCAGGCCGACTTCAATGGAACATCCGGTGGAGCAGTAACCGCATGTTGCGTATTTCCACTCCACCACATTCTTGTCGGCTATCTTTAGCGGATTCTTCTTGCTTCGTCCGAATAACATCTGCTCTCACTCTGATACGGCTCTGGACCGGATTGTTCAGGTCTGCCGTTTTATCAGGAACTGCAGCCAACCTTGATCAAACCAGGCTCTGGTGAAAAATCGCCTTGTGAATATCACCCAGGCTCAACATGCCCACCAGTTTGTCGCCTTCTGCCACGGGAATGCGGCGGAAGCGGTTGTTGGCCATAATGATCGCCGCCCTTAGCACCGGCATATCCGGCGATACGGTCTTGGCGCCATGCGTCATCAGATCTGCAACCTTGCCACTCATAAGGGACTTGTATTCCCCGACCTTTTTCTTCAAGTCGATGGTTGCCATATTCTCCATAGCATCTTCCACACTGGGAAACAGCTGCGCCAGCACATCCTTTTCGGCAATAAAGCCGATGATCTTTTCGCCTTCCACCACCGGCAGTCCGCTAAAGCGGTACAGGCACATCAGGGAGGCTACTTCCTGAACCGGGGTGTCTTTGGTGACGCTGCGTGCGCCTTTGGTCATGATGTCTTGTACAAGCATTTTCCACTCCTCGTATATATAGCGTTTGGGCAGCCTTCTACGTGCTGTTTGCCTGGGATCCGGTTATCTTGCCCGGACAGTGACGCCGGAACATCCGGCCTACAATTGAATATACACCATACCGTCTTCAACTTTTGCGGCATAGGTATTGGTACAGCCATCGTCCGGCGCCAGGGCTTCCCCGGATTCCAGGTTGATCTTCCAGTTGTGCAGGGGGCAGGTTACCGTGTGGCCAGCCACGATACCCTGGGACAAGGGGCCCTGTTGGTGGGGACAGGCATCGCGCACGGCAAACACCTGATCATCACCGGTGCGAAACACGGCGATGCTGCCGTCTTCCACCTCCACCACTCGCGAGCCCTGACGGGGAATGTCTTCCAGGGGGGCAATCTTTTTCCAGTCACTCATTTCTTTGCTACTCCATTGCCGAGATCAAATCCGGCTTACGTTCATGTTCAGGTGGTTTCACGGCGCCTGACAACAGTTGCAGGCCGGGAAAAGCATAGCGTACCCGCCACCCGCCATACATTTGTTGGGCACACCGCCCTGCTCCTTTGGCCAGCCTACGCGCTCAGGCTGTGATTTTCAGGGGGGCGAATTCATGGGCTGCCTCTCCTTCGGCACGTGCTTTCCAGGGATCAACCTGGGCGACCTCCTGACCAACCCTGAAGCGCTCAGACAATGCCTTGCGTCCGGCTTCGTCTTCCAGGATGCGCTTCTTGATATACGACAAACCCACCCGCTCTACCCATGGAGCGGTACGCTCCAGATAGTGCGCTTCTTCCCGGTACATCTGGGTGAAGGCGCCGCAGTATTCCAGTACTTGCTCTTCCGTATCCACCTTGCACAACAGGTCGGTGACGCGCACCTTGATGCCGCCATTGCCACCGATGTGCAGCTCGTAGCCGGATTCTACACAGACTACGCCGAAATCCTTGATGGTGGCTTCCGCACAGTTGCGCGGGCAGCCAGACACGGCCAGCTTGAATTTATGGGGCATCCAGGAACCCCAGGTGAGCTCTTCCAGCTTCACTCCCAGGCCGGTGGAGTTCTGGGTACCAAACCGACACCAAGTCTTGCCAGCACAGGTTTTTACGGTGCGCATGGCCTTGCCATAGGCATGACCGGAAACAAAACCGGCATCGGCGAGATCTTTCCACATGGGCGGCAGGTCTTCTTTCTTTACACCAAACAAGTCAATACGCTGCCCGCCGGTAACCTTCATTTCCGGCACATCATATTTGTCGCAAACATCGGCGATGGCACGCAGATCGGATGGCGTACACAAACCGCCGAACATGCGCGGCACCACGGAGTAAGTGCCATCTTTCTGGATATTGCCGTGGGCGCGCTCATTGATAAAGCGCGACTGGGCGTCATCCTTATATTCTTCCGGCCAGCGTGCCAGCAGGTAATAGTTGAGGGCGGGGCGGCAGGTGGCGCAACCGTCGGGGGTCTTCCACTCCAGGTGCTCAAACACCGCGGGCATGTCCTTGAGTTCGTGTTCCGCAATGGCGGCAATCACATCGTCATGGGAGTGCCCGGTGCAGCCGCATACGGGCTTCTTGCTGGGCTTGGCATCATACCCCTCCCCCACGGTACTGGAGAGAATGGCCTCCACCAGCCCGGTGCAGGAGCCACAGGAGGCAGACGCCTTGGTGTGAGCGCGCACATCATCCAGGGTGAACAGACCCTTGGTCTGGATGGCGTTGACGATATCGCCCTTGGTGACACCGTTGCAGCCGCAAATTTCCGCATCATCGGACAGAGCCGCCACCCGGATTTCATCACCATGGCCGGCATCGCCCAGGTCATGCTGACCGAACAGGATGGTGCTGCGGAAGCCGGAAATATCCGTGCCTTCACGCAGAAGCTGGAAGTACCAGGTGCCGTCCATGGTATCGCCGAACATGACCGCACCCTTGATGCGGTTGTCCTTCACCACCAGCTTCTTGTAAACATTCTGTGCCGGATCCTGAAGGATCAGGGTTTCATCACCTTCCTCCTCATTGAATTCCCCGGCGGAGAACAGGTCAATGCCGGTTACCTTGAGCTTGGTGGAAGTCACCGAGCCCTCATAGCGGGCGATGCCCATTTTCGCCAGATGGTTGGCAGCCACCCTGGCTTGCTCGAACAGGGGCGCCACCAGGCCGTAGCACTGATCACGGTGCTGTACGCACTCACCCACAGCATAGATACGCGGGTCAAAGGTCTGCATGGTGTCATCCACCACCACACCACGATCGCAATGCAGGCCGGCCTTCTGCGCCAGCCCGATGCTGGGGCGGATACCCACAGCCATAACCACCAGATCCGCTTCGATCTCCTCACCGGTCGCTCCCGGCATCCTGCCTCCCGCGACACTTGCATTTCCCTGTGCATCGTTGGCGAAGCGCAGGCCGGTGACATGATCCTCACCCAGCACTTCTACAGTCTGGGTTTCCATGAGGAACTTCAGGCCCTTCTCTTCCAGGGATTTCTTCAGCATTTCCGCGGCTGGCTTGTCCAGCTGGCGCTCCATAAGAATGTCCATGAGATGCACCACGGTGACGTCCATGCCGTTGCGCTGCAGGCCATTGGCCGCTTCCAGGCCCAGCAGGCCACCACCGATGACTACAGCTTTCCTACCCGTCCTGGCTGCTTCCAGCATGGCGTTCACATCGGCAATATCACGAAAGCCGATGACGCCCGGCAGATCAGAACCTGGTACGGGAATGATGAAGGGGTTGGAGCCCGTGGCCAGCAACAAGCGATCATAGGATATTTCCAGGCCGGACTCGGCCACCACCTTGCGCTTCACCCGGTCGATCTCCACTACCGGGTCGCCGGTGTACAGGGTCACGCCGTTCTCTTCATACCAGGCGCGGTCATTGAGAATGATATCGTCAATGGTCTTTTCACCAGCCAATACCGGTGACAACATAATGCGATTGTAATTGGGGTAAGGTTCTGCGCCAAATACGCTGATGTCGTACTCTTCTGGTGCAAGCTTGAGCAGCTCTTCCAGGGTGCGCACGCCCGCCATGCCGTTTCCTACCAGTACCAGACGTTCTTTCATGAGCTTCCTCTATTTCAGGATCTTCTGCATATGCAATTCCCACTACATAAGCAATTACCTTGCCAACAATATCAAGCAACTGATTTATCGTGACTTTCTTCGGGATTATTTCTGCGCAGAGGGAAGCGGGCTGTATCTTCAACCTACGCCCGCACCAGTTTGGTGCCCGCCGGGAAGCAGCATGCGCGATTATGTATCAAAATATATTTATGCACTTCCTGTGCGGTTAATTTGTATATAAATATACCCGCACTGAAAGTAGATATACCTTATATATTGGGCCAGTTTTTTTCTGGCATGGCACTTGCAGTGGCACTTCCAGCGTTATTAAACGGAGGTTTTATCTCATGTCAGAAACGAAACTCAATCTGCTTACATTCAGCGGCAAAACCAGAACCCTGCATCTTACCTGGTTTGCCTTCTTCATCAGCTTCATGGTGTGGTTCAGCCACGCGCCTTTGCTGGCGGCCATACAGGAGACATTCAGCCTGAGCCAGCAGGAAGTAAAGGCATTGCTCATTGTCAACGTAGCACTGACCATACCGGCACGCATCATCATCGGCATGCTGGTGGACAAATATGGCCCACGATTGATTTTCTCCGGATTGCTGTTTATTTCCAGCATTATCTGCTTCTTCTTCGCCATGGCGGATTCCTACGAAATGCTGCTGGCCACCCGCTTCGCCCTGGGCTTCGTGGGTGCGGGCTTCGTCATCGGCATCCGTATGATCGGCGAGTGGTTCCCTGCCAGGCAGGTAGGCCTGGCCGAAGGCATCTACGGAGGTTGGGGCAACTTCGGTTCCGCCGCTGCCGCCATGCTGCTGCCCACGCTGGCGCTGATGTACGGGGGCGAGAGCGGCTGGCGCTATGCCATCGCCACCACTGGCGCCATCGCCCTGGTGTATTCCTTCGTGTACTTCAAGCTGGCGCGTAACACGCCCAAGGGATCCACTTACTTCAAGCCCAAGAAGACCGGCGCCATGGAAGTGACCAGCAAGGGGGACTTCTTCTTCTACCTGCTGATGAATATCCCCATGTACGCAGCCCTGGCCGTGCTGGCATGGAAGCTGGGGCCTTCCAATCTGGGCATCATCGGCACCGTGGCCACTGACAGCATTTATGTGGGGTTGATTGCGCTCTATATCTATCAAACCTCACAGGTGTGGCGCATCAACAAGCATATATTCAAGGAGGAAGTACCGGAAATACACCGCTACAAGTTCAAGCAGGTGGCGATACTGGATATCGCCTATTTCGTGACCTTCGGCTCCGAGCTGGCGGTAGTTTCCATGCTGCCCCTGTTTTTCAAGGAGACTTTCGACCTGTCCCTGGTGCAGGCGGGCCTGCTGGCCTCGGGGTTTGCCTTCATGAATCTGGTCGCCCGCCCTTTTGGTGGCCTGTTCAGTGACAGATTCGGGCGCAGGAAGATGCTCTCCATCCTCATCGGTGGCCTGACCGTGGGTTATCTGGTGTTGGGGCAGGTTGATTCCGGATGGCCCCTGGCTCTCGCGGTCATCGCCACCATGGCCTGTTCCTTCTTCGTGCAGGCCGGCGAAGGCGCAGTGTTCGCCATCGTACCTCTGGTGAAGCGCCGCATGACGGGGCAGATAGCCGGCATGGCGGGCGCCTATGGAAATATCGGCGCAGTCACCTTCCTTACGGTATTCTCCTTTGTTTCCCCACAGGTGTTCTTCATGGTCATTGCGGGCGCTGCCCTGGTGGCATTGGCTGCCGTCCAGTTCCTGGATGAGCCCAAGGGCCATACCGCCGAGGTGATGGAAGATGGTACGGTACAGATGATCAAGGTAGACTGAAACACTCCCCAGGCCGGAGCAGTAGTCCGGCCTGGGGAAGCAATATTATGACCAACACGCTGGAAATCGACTACGCCGTCGTCTCGGAAAAAGGCGCCAAGGAAGAAAACGCTGATGCTGCAGATGCTCTGGTGCCCACTGGGAGTGCCCTGCTAAACAAGGGCATTGCCGCGGCCGTTTGTGATGGCATGAGCAGCTCGGAAGGAGGTGTGATCGCCGCCCAGACTTGTGTGCGCAGCTTCATGGACGACTACCTCAGCACCCCCGATTCCTGGACAGTAAAACACTCGGCAACCAAGGTACTGGGGGCGCTGAACCGCTGGCTCTGGTCTCAGGGGCAGGTGCGCTATGACTCCGCCAGGGGCATGGTCACCACTTTCACCGGCCTGATCATCAAATCCACCACCGCCCATGTTTTTCATGTGGGGGACTCCCGCCTGTATTTGTTCCGCGACGGTGAACTGGAGCAGCTCACCAACGATCACCGCGTATGGATATCCAAAGACCAGGATTTTCTCTCCCGAGCCATGGGCATCGATGCCCACATTGACATCGACTACCGTTCCCTGGCGGTGGAGCCAGGCGACATTTTCCTTTTTACTACAGACGGGGTTACCGGTTACCTTACCGACAACCGCCTGCGTCAGCAGCTGCGTGAACATGATGGGCAGCTGCAGGCCAGCGCCGCCAGCATCATGGAAGAGGCTCTACGCAATGGCAGCCATGACAATGTCACCTGTCAGCTGCTGAAGGTCCTCCAGCTGCCGCAAAAAACCGAAGACGATATCCTGCAGAAGATCACCGAGCTGCCATTTCCGCCTCCCATGCATGCAGGGGTAAAAATAGACACCTATGAGATTTTGCGCGCACTACATGCTTCCAGCCGCAGCGAAGTGTTTCTGGCCAGGGATATGGAGAGTGGCCACAGGGTTATCCTGAAAACCCCTTCGGAAAACTTCCGCGATGACCCTGCCTTTTTGGAGGGATTTCTGCATGAGGAATGGGTAGGCAAGCGCATCAGTAACCCCCATGTACTCAAGCTGCTGGAAGCACCCCGGCGGCGCTTTCTGTACAACATCGCCGAATATGTTGAGGGCCAATCCCTGCGGCAATGGATCAATGATCACCCCCAGACCCACATCAATGCCGCCCGGGAATACCTGACGCAAATCGCCGATGGCCTGCGCGCCTTTCACCGGCTGGAAATGATTCACCTGGATCTGAAGCCGGAAAACATCATTATTGACAAGGACGGAGAACTGAAGATTATCGATTTTGGTTCCACTCGTGTTGCCGGAGCCATCGAAATACACTCCAGCTACGCCAGCGATACACCCCAGGCCACCGTGGACTATGGCGCCCCGGAATGCCTCAAGGGGCAGTACAGCAACCGCTCCGACATATACTCCCTGGGTGTCATCGCCTACGAACTGCTCACTGGCGCCCTGCCCTACGGTGAACACGACAAGCCCGTATCCGCCAACAGACTGCGCTACACCCCGGCTGCCCGGCACAACCCCAATATCCAGCCCTGGGTAGATGGCGCCTTGCGCAAGGCCTTGCACCCAGATCCGTCAAGACGTTATGACACCCTGTCAGAGTTTCTCTACGACTTGTCCTATCCCAATCCAAAGTTCACGCAGAATGCCAGTCAGCCGCTGATGAAACGCAACCCTCTTGGGTTCTGGAAAGGATTGTCAGCGCTGTTGCTGCTTGCAAATCTGCTGTTGCTGTACCTGTTAAGCCGCTGAAGAAAAAGAAAGGAAAGGAAACAACAGGCATTCCTCAGCACAGACAAAACAGTTTATCCAATGTATGATTTGCCAAAGCAGGAACCTGAATCTGCGGGTTCAAAAATAAAAAATCCATGTAATACACCCTATTATTTATACAGTCATTGAGGTAACGCACCATGCCAATTGTCAATATGAAAGACATGCTCTCCCATGCCTATGATCATGGTTATGCGATTGGCGCATTTGATCTGGTAAGCCTGGATTTTCTGCAGGGCATTCTGGATGCTGCAGAGCAGGCACAGGCGCCTGTCATCCTGAGCCTGGCGGAATCCCATTTCGAAGCCTTTGATTTTGCGCTGCTGATGCCTGCGGTGGAAGCAGCTGCAATACGGGCCACTGTGCCGGTGGCTATACACCTTGATCATGGTGCCAGCTTTGAATCGGCAGTGAAGGCGATCAACCTCGGCTGCAACGCTGTGATGGTGGACGCTTCCGAAAAACCCTTGCAAGATAATACCGCCATCACCCGTACACTGACGGAAATGGCTCATGGCTGCGGCATTCCGGTAGAAGGCGAACTGGGATATGTGCCCGGTGTGGAAGGGGAAGATGCCGAACGGCACCCTGGCAAGATATGCTACACCACTGTAGCAGAGGCCCAGGCTTATGTAGAAAGCACCGGGGTGGATTTTCTCGCCGTTTCCATCGGCACCATACATGGTCGCATGCGGGGAAAACCCGAACTGGATTATCAACGCCTGCAGCAGATTAACGAAGCACTGGGCATACCACTGGTCATCCATGGCGGCACCGGCCTTTCCGATGATCAGTTTCAACAGCTGATCAGTAATGGTGTATCAAAAATAAACTATTACACTGCCCTGTCGGACGCCGCCGCAAAGCAGATCATCCAGAACAGCACCACCTCTGCAAATAGCGGCTATACCGGGTTAGTGAAAAACCTGCGTGGCGTGATTGGCGCTGAAACAGAACGCTGCATACGGCTGTGGGGGGGAGCAGGCCGCGCCGAAGAGATATTGGCGCGATGCCGACCATGGACACCCGTGGAACATTTGATTGTCTACAATGTTGAAGGCCTGGATTCCGCCGGCGCGAAAAGCATGATAGCCGAGGGTCGCCGGGTGCTTTCCGCCATCCCCGGAGTGCGCGAGGTGTTTACCGGAGAGGCCATGAAAGAAGATGACAAATACCGTTACACCTGGCTGGTGCGCTTCTGCCATCCATCGGTAATCGACAGCTACCGGGAACACCCTTCCCATGTTGCCTTTGCCGACAATCATTTCCGCCCGGTTGCCGGGGAGCGCATTAGTATCGACTATATTGAAATCACCAACTGAGCCGGCAAACGGATCCAGGCTTTCCTGCAAGCATGCCATGCCCTCGCCGTCCTTCCACTACCGTTGCCATGCAGGAGCTGATCCAGGAAATTCGCACCACCATCCCCCTGGAACTCCCGGAAGCCCAGGTATGCGGCGATGGTTGCAATGCCTGTTCCCTGAAGCTGCTGGAGTACCTGTCTGCGGAACTGGATAACTGGGAGGCCCGCTTGCAGGACGGCGAAAAACCCGGCCTGGCGGAACTGAGCCAGCTGGCCCGCAGCGCCCGCAAAATCCACCGGATTCTGCAAAAGAATGGCTTGATCAAAAGCACATGATGCACCGGGATCCATATCCCGGTACATCATGCGGGCTACGCTGGTGAAGCCAATCGCTCCATCGCCATCCTCACTCCCTCGGCGTAGGCAGCATCGGCCCTGGAAAACTGCTCCAGCATGCGCTGCCGGGCCGATTCACTTGCATGCACCAAACCTTCTGCAATGGTGGTGACGAGCTGGCTTTTCTGCTCATCATCCATCAGGCGGAACAATGCCCCGGCCTGGCTGTAGTGGTCTTCATCATTAGCAATCCCATGGCGCCTGATCCAGGCATTTTCCAGTACCGGCATGGGCGGTTCCTCCACCGATGGCTCGGGAGCGGCCGCCCCGGAATTGATCTGGTCATTCGGGTAGAAATTCACCCCCGATCCCTGGTTATTGCTGCCGCCATGCGCGGGACACATACCAGCCATGACACCGTCTCTCTGGTAATGATGCACGGGGCATCTGGCAGCATTTACCGGCAACTGATTGGCATTGGCTCCAACCCGGTAGCGGTGGGCATCCTGATAGGCCAGCAGGCGCCCCTGGAGCATTTTGTCCGGCGAAACGCCGATCCCCGGCACCAGGTTGCTGGGAGCAAAGCAGGCTTGTTCTGTTTCGGCAAAATAGTTCTCTACATTGCGATTGAGCTCCAGCTGCCCGACTTCAATCAGGGGGAAATCCGCATGAGGCCAGACTTTGGTAAGATCGAAAGGGTTGATGTGGTACTCTCTGGCCTGTGCTTCCGTCATGATCTGCACCTTGGCAGTCCAGCCAGGAAACTCTCCCCGATCAATGGCATCCACCAAGTCCTGTTGCGCTCCAAAGGGAGATGCCTGGGCGGCTTGCTCGTTGGTCAGGCATTTAACGCCCTGATTGGTCTTGAAATGCCACTTGAACCAGAAGCGTTCCCCCTCCTTGTTCCAGAAGCTGAAGGTATGAGAGCTGAACCCGTGCATATTTCGATAAGAAGCGGGAATACCGCGATCTGACATCAGAATGGTAATCTGGTGCAAGGATTGGGGATGGTTCGCCCAGAATTCATACATGGCAGCCGGGTTCGGCAAATTGCTGCGCGGATCTTTTTTCTGCGAATGAATAAAATCCGGAAATTTGATTGCATCACGCAAAAAGAATACCGGCGTGTTGTTGCCCACCATGTCGTAGTTGCCTTCCCTGGTATAGAACTTGATGGAAAAACCTCGTGGGTCACGGGCAAAATCATTGGAATCCTGGCCACCACCAACGGTGGAGAAGCGCAGGAACACTGGCGTCTCCTCTCCTTCCTTTTGCAGAAAGTCGGCGATGCTGTAGTCACTCAGCGAACGGGTCACGGTGAACTTGCCATACGCGCCCGTGCCCCGGGCATGCACCACACGCTCCGGAATGCGCTCACGATTGAAGTGAGCGAGCTTTTCAAAGGTGTAGTGATTATCGAAAGTCAGAGGGCCACGTTCACCAACGCTGATGCTGTTGTCATCATCGGCAACCGGGCTGCCTGTTGCTGTAGTGAGGATATGTTTGGTCATTTTGCACGCTCCCGCAATGTCTGGATCAATTGGCAGCAAGCTGATCGCCTGCCCTTGAGAATAAGTCTAGACGCTATGAAGAGACAACTGAAATCAATTATTCCTACTGAGGAGATAGCAAATAACTAATTCAGAAGAAAAAGCAAAAGCGAGTGTTACGGAGAAGCCGAAGCCCGGGAAGCTTCACACATGACAGAAAGAAGTAACTGACTGGTACCGAAGAGGATACCCCCTCCGGCAACTCGACGGATTTATTGCGCAGGAGTGGCGAAATACATTTTTTCTCTGTTAAGTTTATAGGACCAAGGCAACCCGGAGTTTTTCCAGCCGTTTTTCAGGCGCCAGTTCTTTTTTTCGCCTTTCTTGATCTTGCCGCCTTCAAAACCATCGGTTACAACATACACCTGTTTGTAACCCTTGCCCCACAGCTTCTTGGCGCTGGGTGCGCCACGGGTGCCGCCCGAGCGGCACATCAATAGAATGGGCGCATCTTTCTTCAGTCCACGTTTCTTCAGCGCAGCCGCAATGTCCTGCTCAAAGTTTTGGTTGAGTTCCATGGCATATACGGGTTTTTTCTCATTCCATTTGTTTCTGTTCGCCAATTTGAAGGGGACATTGACATCCACGGTATCGGTAAATCCCGTAAACATGATTTCAATGGGGTCGCGCACATCAACGAACAGTACTTTGTCACCCAGTTCCTGCTTCATTTCATAGGCTTCTGTTGAATCAACATACAAACCCCATGGAGTCTGTTTTTTTGGGTCTTCCGGTGCCGGTGAAGCCTGCAGCGCCGTGGCAGCAAATAACACCAGGATCATGGTTATCGCCGGTATTCTATTGTTCATTGGATTACTCCTTGCAAGAAAATTGATGGGGCAAGACTATTCCCATACCCAACCGGTCGGCATTGACAATTGACAATAGATGCACACACGCCATGGTTATTGCAGCATGCAAAATCCCTTTTGTTGTGGATTTTCAATGCGCCCATACCAACTTGCCGGTACACTTATACGGATAAAACTCAGCGAGGAAAAACCATGTACGAAATGAATCTGACTCTGGATCTGCCATTTGATGCAGCACTGGAGAAAGTAAGGAAAACCCTGATGGACAATCATCTTGGCATCGTCAGCGACGTGGACGTGCAAGCCATTTTCAAGAACAAAATGGACAAAAGTGTCCCCGCCTACCACATCTACGGCGCCTGCAACCCCAAACTGGCAGACCGGGTGATCTCCGCAGAGCCCAATGCAGGCACCCTGCTCCCCTGTAACTTCATCATGCGTGAAGAAGGCGATAAGACTGTTGTCAGTTTCATGGATCCGGTGCCGGTACTGGGGCTGTCACAATCCAGCGAAGTCCATGCTGTGGCTGCGGAAGCAAAACGTATGATTGAAACCGTTATTGCACAGCTGAAGAGCGACTGATCTCAAAAAGGTGAAGCTGAAAATTGCGGCGCTGTATGCCGCATACAGTGTTGCCGGGCTCCAAAGAAGACATCTTGATTGGCAGTCTTCGGCTACTCGAAATCATTGGAAAAAATGGGATCTGTAACAGCAATCCTACTCCCCGCAAGGTCTTGGTGGGGACTGTCCTTCGTTGCTATAACACCTTGCAACGTCCTGGTTTTTGGGCTGCGGGTAAATTTGTCGTAAACAAAAGTATAGCTCCCCATCCCCGCCTCTGCGGCCGTTGTGAAAGAATGATCGTTTGCCCCGGATGCGTATCCGGCTGCAGGTGTATTATAGTAATAGTTCCCATTAAAGATGCTGGAGGCCGGCGACTCGTTAAATGGACTTTCGCTGTCAATGACTACACTCTCTACAACGGATACATCTGAGACAGAAGCTTTCGTCCACAGACTCCTGACTCTGGCTTTCACAACCGTATTCCTCCGAAACAGAACATCATAAGCGTCCCACAGCATGATGCCACCATAGTTGCTGCCCGTGCCATCAAATGCGCCTATACCCAGGAATATATTGTCTGAAATAACTGCATTTCCCAGCGCAAAACCAAACCGATCCCTGACGCCAGAGACAATTCCCTGGGCTGAATCGAAGATCAAATTGTTTTTCATGGCAATGTTTTTTGCTCCAAAATGAAAAACGACGGCGGCGCCATGATCACTTCTCGTCCCACCCGGAAGATTATCGGATTTTCTGTATCCCCATATCTTGTTGTTGCTGATCAACACGGGATTACCCGGGTTGTCCGAGCCAGCCTTTACATCAATCCCGTTTTCCGCCAACGCATGGGCGCCATCACTGCTCAGGTTTCCATTTCCATCAGTATAAATGGAACTGTCGATATACATAATATTATTGTCAATAACGGTTCCTTCATAATCGACTGATTGTAACTCTCCGTCACTTGGCCGGTTCCTTCTCACTAGCTGTATGGCATCATTGCAATTATAAAATTCGTTATTAATGATGCGTGTATTTTTTATGGAATAAAATGTCTCTTTGTTCTCCCCCCATGTAAGACCCAAGGCAACTCCATCTGGAGCATATATATTCATATTTCTGAACTGGCTATTCTGAATAACATTTCCATCACCGCCACCATATATGTATAGCCCATTGTTAAAGTTGTCCAGGAGAATCCGATTGAATACATTATGTGAAGACCCATTCCCTATCCATATCGCCTGGTTCAAGGAAATCGTATGCAATGAAGCAATTCGATCAAACACCCAATAGCTTGCATCATCCAGTGCAATTCTTATATCAGCTACGGCAGAGGTATCCAGCATTGCCGGGTGCCTGTCATTCCCGTTATACAAGCTTAGCGTTCTTCTATCACCTGCAGCACCGCTTACAGTCAAAGCAATTATTTCAGGATAGCTTCCTGGCGCAACATAGAAATGCCTCTTTTCCGGATTGTTCAGCACCGAGGCCCTCCAGTTTCCATTGCCTTCCGTAATCAATAGGTGAGAACGGTCATTCTCGTCATATTCCGGGATTGAAATCGCCTCCTCATACTGGCTCCGTACTTCCAGGGGGCCACCCCCAGCAGGGAATTGCTCCCTGTAAGCATCGCTGCCCACCGCAGATCGAAGCAAAACATACTCATCAGCCAGGCGAGCGTGTGCATCGCCTGCCACAGCAAGGAAAAGGCTCATGGAAAAGGCTGTACTGACGAATAGAATAGTAAATACTATCGGCTTCATATCACACATTCGGCCTATTCAAAGCTATCGTCAAACAATGCGTTTTCGGAATACTTTGGTATGCTGCTCCCGGCGATCCCGTAATGAGGGCTATCTTTGGTTGTAATTACCCCCTTGAGTATCTTTTGCTTCGGCTTACCCGTAAATCTTTCATAGACAAATGCATAGTCAGTCATCCTGCCTTCCTCTGCAGTCGCATACATTACCTCACCCTCGCCACCGAGAGTGGCACCCGTATGATTGTAGTACCAGTTGTTCTTGCGCGTATGGTTTCCGATTCTTCCACCCATCTTTTGCGTGTCAATAAACAAGTTATTTTCCAGAAAACTTCCCGCAGCGTTCTGGTGGACACTGACAGTTCTGCCACCGCCAGTTACCGCATTCAAATGCTGCCGAACAAAAGTGTTATTGTTATATTTCACAAGAAAGGGAGCTTGCATATCCGGGCTGGCGGAAATATAGAGCGCATAGGGATTTCGCCCCTGTGGATAAGCACTGGTTGGCGGGTTTAGCCTACCTATGTCGTACAGGATATTATTGATAAATTCCGTCCCCTCATAATACAAATGCGTTGCTCCTATACCATTTTGGGAATCAAAAATTATATTACTGTCTATCTTAAGGTTATAACTATGCCTGGTAATCGATATTGCTGTCCCGGCCCCTCCGGCATTGGTGGGCGTAGTATCATCCGCCTGCCGATACCCCCACATGATATTGCTCTTGACAAGAACCGGAGCATCCGGCTCATTTGAAGCTGCCTTGAAGTCCATGGCGTTTTCTCCCAGCATATACGGCGAATCCGGGTCGTGGCTGAAGCCGTCTTCCGCATAGTTTCCATCGCTGTAGCTGTCCTCATCCATCCATATTCTGTTGTCGTAGATAATCGTCCCTGGATAGGAGGGGTTTCCGTTTGCAATGTATGTGCTTTTTATGAGCTGAATACCATCAGTCATGTTCCTGAAATCATTGTTGATGACCTTCGTGCCTCTAGTCACCGTGTCCTGGGTGTTTGCATTCGCCAACGCCAGACCAATACAGTCGGTGATGATCCCCTCTGACGTGGCCTGATTGAAATAACTGTTTTGCACCGTATTAAAATCTGAAAAGGGATAGATGGTAAGGCCATATTTCATATTTCTTCCATGCCATCTGTTAATAATATTATGGCTTGATCGCTGCAGCCTCATGGAGGGATTGACGTTTCTATCAAGGTTGGCCATTCTGTCAATGATCCAGTAGCTTGCATCCACCAGATGAAACCACACGTTCGCCACCTGGCTATCAGGCAGTGATGCAGGATGCTCATCATTTCCATTGTAAAGACTCAGCGTTCTTCTATCCTCCTCCGTACCACTCGCCGTTAGGTTTATCCTCGTATCGTAATAGCCGGGAGCAATGTAAAAGTGCTTTTTTCCGGAGTCATTCAGAACCGTGGAATTCCAATTTCCATTGCTTTCTGTAATCAATACATGCGTACTGTTATTCTCATCATATGAGGGTATCTTGACCTCTTCTTCATAGGCCCCAATCTGGCCCAGATGCTGATTCGTGACGCCCGGCAACACGTCACCAGCCCCCCCCTTATCACGCGCCTTAGAAAAATGTTCATGTGTATCACGTAGCTGCATAGAGCCACCGAGCGCGCAGAAGGCATTTGTGGAAAACGCCAGGATAAACACCCCCAGCAACAACTTCCTGAAATGTGACATATGGGTACCTCAAATAATTCGGTTTTCGTCATACCGGTGAAGGAACATGGAATGGTCATCACCAATAAAACGGCGGCAAAACAGGCAGTCCGCTGCTTTCACCAAAGCAATTGGCGGGTTGTGCATTTATATTGGTCTCGTCCATGTCAAGATAACCGTTAATTTTCGCAGCATATACTCCGTCCATACTGTGACGCTTGTCTGGTTTGTCATGTAGCACCTAGGGCCTGTTAACAGGCATCACAAATATTGTTCCTCACGAAAAACCAACTGCCTTGACAGGCCCTTCCATGGCTTTTTTCAACCCGGAAAGACAAAAATTTGATTTTGTCTTTCCTCCATTTTCAATGACTTATGGTCATTGAGAATGGCCGTATGTCCTTGTACGGCGTACAGGATGTTGGACCCTGACCGGAAATTCCTGTTTTTTGGCATGGTTTTGGGAGTGTGCTATATATACAACCCGGCTTTGCAAACAACGGTATCAACGCCATGTCACACAAACACCCGATCATTGCGGTCACTGGCTCTTCTGGAGCAGGAACCACCACCTTCCGGCGTATTTTCGATACCATTTTTCAGCGTGAAGGCATTACCGCCTTTCGCATCGACGGCAACAGTTTCCGGCGGTATGACCGCAAGAGCATGCGCCATTTTGTCGCCCAGTCTATTGAGCAGGGCAGCTGCCTGAGTCATTTTTCCCCGGAAGCCAATTTTCTCGACCGTCTGGAAGGGCTGTTTCGTGAGTATTCCCGCTCTGGCACCGGCCTGTGCCGCCGCTATGCGGAAACTGAAGAGCTGGCAGAGGCATATAGCGTACCGGCAGGGTCTTTCACACCCTGGCAGGAAATACCCACAGGTACGGATTTACTATTCTATGACGGCATGCATGGCGGCTGCGCAGAGAATTCCTGGAGCCAGCGGCAACTGTCCGCATCTCATAACCCGGTGATCATCAAGCGGCGCAAGAAAATGAAAAGCCGCAAGATACGCGGAATCGACATCGCCCAGTGGGTGGATCTGCTGATTGGCGTGGTTCCGGTGGTGAATCTGGAATGGATACAGAAAATCCATCGCGATACACATCAGAAAAAGCACTCTCCAGAATCAATTACCCATACCATCATGCGGCGCATGTCGGACTACATTACCTATATCACTCCGCAGTTTTCTCTCACCGACATCAACTTCCAGCGCGTACCCCTGTCAGACACCTCCAATCCGTTTGAGCTGCGGGAGATCCCTTCGCTGAACGAAAGCATCGTGGTGATTCGCTTTCGCGAACCAAAACGCTTCTATTTCCCTGACTTGCTGAAGCAGATCGATGGCTCCTGGATGTCCAGGCGCAATACCATGGTGATCCCCGGAGGCCAGCTGGATGTCGCCATCAAAATCATTTGCACACCGCTGGTGCATGAACTGGTGCAGCGTTACCAGGATGCCCAGCGGGGAAAATAGGCCAGAAGCTGCAGGGCCCTCAGGCGCGCACTATCATGCGCACCGCATCCAGACGCAGGCGGGCGCGTGGCAGGTACTCCTGCAACAGCAACTGCCGTTCGCCAAGTATCTGCAATTCTTCCGCTGCCGCCCCATCACTCAATGCCTGCAGGCGTTGTTGCTCTTCCGTCAGTTCAGACTGCATGGTCGCCACTGCATCGGCAACGAGTCCATCGGCCTTCACCGCCGCCAACTGTTCGCCGCGCTGCAACAGCTGGCGCAGCAAATCCGCCTGTGATTTGATTACCTGACCGGCAGTCTGCCGGTCACGATGCAATGACTTGCCCTGCAGCTTTTCCGGTGGAAGGGCGTGGGCATAGTCGTTGCCCTTGCGATCCAGCAACAACCGGATAGCCGTGGACGGCAGGTAACGGCTGGCTTCCAGCTCGCCCGGAGCGGTGCAGCCGAGAACAAAAACCAGCTCCAACAGCAAGGTTCCCGGGGGCAGCGGGCCGGAATTCAGCACTACGAATGCGGCACTGCCAAGATCACTGCTGGTCAGCTCTTCCACGGCACCACGCACCATGGGATGTTCCCATGTGAGAAACAGGCGGTCTTCATGCACCAGCGCATCCGAGCGGGAGAAGGTGACGGTGGCGCCCTCCTCCGGTAAACCGGGAAACCGTTCCTGGCGCATATGTTCTCCGGGGTGCAGCACCAGAGACTGCCCCGGCCCCGGCTCATGCTCTACACCAAACGCATCCCAATACTGATGCATGTATGCCGCCACAGCAGAGTCTGGCTCCATCGCTTCCAGCTGCGCCACCAGGGCCGCCGCCACTTCCGGGTCACAGGATTGCAGCTCCAGCAGGCGATCCCTTCCCCTGGACAGCGCCTCTTCCAGCTCCTGCCTTCTGGCCGCCACCCTGTTGACCAGCGCCTGGGTCATGGCTGGCTCTACCAGCGCCTCATGCAGCAGCATTTCATGCTCTTCATACAGGCTTACCGCCACAGCGGATGGATGAGAGAAAGCATTTACCCCCTGGTGATACCAGCGATACAAAGTCTCCACGGGGCTGGCGGCAAACACCGGCAGATGCAGATCAATCACCTGCCCCTGGCCGATACGATCAAGTCGTCCGATACGCTGCTCCAGCAGATCCGGCTGCAGGGGCAGGTCAAACAGCAACAGATGCCGGGCAAACTGGAAGTTGCGCCCCTCGCTGCCGATTTCCGAGCACAGCAAAATCTGGCTGCCTTCTTCCGCATCGGCAAAGAACGCCGCCGCCCGGTCACGCTCAACGATTTCCATACCTTCATGAAATACCGCAGCATGGATGGCATGGCGGGTGCGCAGCCAGGTCTGCAGCTGCAGCACGGTTTCCCTGTGGGCGCAGATCAGCAGCAGCTTTTGCGGCGCAAGTTTTTCCAGCAGTTCCACCAGCCAGGGCAGACGGGGATCAAAATCCAGCCAGTTCTCCACCTCCCGTTCCGGGGTAAGCGCCGCCTGGGCATCCTCTATGGCTGCATAGGCGGCGGGCCAGTCCAGGCGGGTGACATGCAGTTCCCGCCGGGGGAAGCCTTTTACGGTATGTCGGGTATTGCGGAACATGACCCGGCCGATCCCGTGGCGGTCAACCAGGCGGCGCACCATCTGCCGGGCATCCAGGTTCTGCACGTCCCCCAGCAGTTCTTCCAGCAGATTTTGTTGCGCTGCACTCAAATCCTGTTCATCCAACAGGCTGGCGGCAAGATCCGCTACCTGCTGATAGCGCTGCTCCTCAGCCAGAAAGGCGGCATAGTCCGGGTAACGGTGGGGATCGAGAAGACGCAGGCGACCAAAATGCCCCACCCTGCCCAGCTGTTCCGGGGTGGCACTGAGCAACAACACTCCCAGAGCCTGTTCCGCCAGGGCCTCGACCAGATCATATTCGAGACTGGACTCCTCTTCCGTCCAACGCAGGTGATGGGCTTCATCCACAATCAGCAGATCCCATTCCCCCTCCAGGGCGGCACGGGCAATCTGGGGCGTGGACAACAGAAAATCCACACTGCACAGCACCAGCTGCTCGTCGGCAAAGGGGTTGTCCGAAACCGATGCGGCAAAGCGCGCTTCATCAAACAGGGAAAAACGCAGGTTGAAACGACGCAGCATTTCCACCAGCCATTGGTGCAGCAGGGATTGGGGAACCAGCAGCAACACTCGCTTCACTCTGCCGGTGAGCAGCATGCGATGCAGAATCAGTCCCGCCTCTATGGTCTTGCCCAGTCCCACTTCATCGGCCAGCAACACCCGTGGAATCAGGCGCCGGGCTGTCTGATGGGCAATGTACAGCTGATGTGGAATCAGACTGATACGCGGCCCCATCAGGCCATGCACGGCAGAGCAGGCGCCTGCCGCCGCCTGCTGCCAGGATTGATAACGCAAATCGAACCAGATATCACGATCGATGCGCCCGGCAAGAAATTTCTCCCGCGGGCGGTTCATCTGCAAATGCGGGCTGATGGCAATCTCACTTACATCAAGCTGTTTACCCTCGGCGTCCTTACAGCTGTAATACAGCAAACCCGCTTTTTCCACCACCTCCAGCACCACGAGCTCCTGCTCGCTTTCGTCCTGAAAACGATCGCCAGGCTCCAGCACCATGCGTGTCAGGGGCGCGTCGGGCAAGGCATAGACCCTAGATTCCTGAACCGCAGGAAAGACCACCGTCAGCCGGCGGTGCTCCAGCTCCGACACCATTCCCAGACCAAGATCCGGATCCATATCACTCAGCCAGCGCTGCCCCGGAATGTATTTTTCTTCAGACAAGCTGCCCCCTGTATTCCACTCGTTTCCCAGTACAAAACCATTGTACCGATTTACAGGGCAGGCCTCCTCCCCGATCTGCCCCCGGCACCTCGCATCATGCATTTATCCCAAGACCCACGGTTGGTCGTGGATCTTGGGATAAATTGCTCAGGCGCATACCGGAACCCAGGCGGGATGTCTCACAACGGCGCTGCCACCCTCCATCAGAACATACTGATATATTGACAATTCCAAGCTGCTGAATTTACGAATCTATTCTTTTTTCCCTGAATTTATCCACAGGTTTTCACACAAGTCTTCACCAGTTACCAACAGGCTTATACACAAGATGTTGTGGTTGACAGGAATATTATGCCCACATATTATGCCTGATTATCAGGCATCCAAAGCATTTACCCCAGGGAGAAACATCACATGGCCACCACCGGAACACCTGTCAGCACCGATACCATTGCCACACCGCCAGCCACCGGCGCCATGCAATCAACCCCCGCCAGCAAAGACGATACCTGGGGCGAACTGCGCGTCATTCGCCGCAACGGCAAGGTCACCGCTTTTGACGCCAACAAAATCACCGTCGCCGTCACCAAGGCCTTTCTTGCTGTGGAAGGCGGCAGCGCAGCGGCTTCTGCCCGGGTGCATGATGTGGTCAGCAACATCACCAAACAGGTTACGGACGCCCTGATGCGGCGCAACCCGGATGGCGGCACCGTCCACATCGAAGACATACAGGATCAGGTGGAACTGGCCCTGATGCGCGCCAGTGAGCACAAAGTCGCCCGCGACTATGTGCTGTACCGCGAAGCCCGCGCCCAGGAACGCCTGCAGCAGGAAAAGGAATCCGGGGTCGAGGAACATCTGGTCAATATCGTCCTCGTCGATGGCACGAAACAACCCCTGGACGTGCAACACCTGCGCACCCTGATAGAAGAAGCCTGCAGCGGACTGGAAGAAACCGACCCCGAAGTCATTCTGGACAGCAGCTGCCGCAACCTGTTCGACGGGGTGAAGGAGGAAGACGTTTCCCAGACCCTGGTGATGAGCGCCCGCACCCTCATCGAGACCGAACCCAACTATTCCTATGCCGCCGCCCGCCTGCTGATGGACATCCTGCGCCGCGAAGCTCTGGATTTTCTGGCCATGCCCCGGGTGGGGACCCAGCAACAGATGGCAGACGTGTACGCCGATTACTTCCGCAACTATATCAACCGTGCGGTGGAGCTGGAACTGCTGGACACCCGCCTGGCGCAGTATGACATGGGCAGGATTACCGCTGCCATGCAGCCCCAGCGTGACCTGTCCTTCACCTACCTGGGCCTGCAGACCCTGTACGACCGTTATTTTATCCACGACAACAAGGGCACCCGCTTCGAGCTGCCCCAGGCGTTTTTCATGCGCGTCTCCATGGGACTGGCGATCAACGAAATCGACCGCGAAGGCAAGGCCATCGAGTTTTACAACCTGCTCTCCAGCTTCGATTTCATGAGCTCCACGCCCACCCTGTTCAACTCCGGCACCCTGCGCCCCCAGCTTTCCAGCTGCTACCTGACCACCGTGCCCGATCACCTGGACGGCATCTATTCCGCCATCAAGGACAACGCCCTGCTGTCCAAGTTCGCCGGTGGCCTGGGCAACGACTGGACGCCTGTGCGCGGCCTCGGCTCCCACATCAAGGGCACCAACGGCAAGAGCCAGGGCGTGGTGCCCTTCCTCAAGGTCACCAATGACACCGCCGTGGCGGTAAACCAGGGCGGCAAGCGCAAGGGCGCCGTCTGCGCCTACCTGGAGACCTGGCATATCGACATCGAGGAATTCCTCGACCTGCGCAAGAACACCGGCGATGAGCGCCGCCGCACCCATGACATGAACACCGCCAACTGGATTCCCGACCTGTTCATGAAGCGCGTGGCCGAAGACGGCGACTGGACCCTGTTCTCCCCCGACGAGACGCCGGATCTGCATGACCTCACCGGCAAGGCTTTCGAAGCCGCCTATTGCAACTACGAGGAAAAGGCCGCCCGGGGCGAGCTGAACATCCACCGCAGCATGAAGGCCGTGGACCTGTGGCGCAAGATGCTGGGCATGTTGTTCGAGACCGGCCACCCCTGGGTGGCGTTCAAGGACCCCTGCAACATCCGCTACACCAACCAGCACCAGGGCATGGTGCACAGCTCCAATTTGTGTACGGAGATCACCCTGCACACCAACCAGAACGAAATCGCCGTGTGCAACCTCGGCTCGGTGAACCTGGTGCGCCACACCACGGAAAACGGCCTGGATATGGAAAAGCTGGAGAAAACCATTTCCACCGCCATGCGCATGCTGGACAACGTCATCGAGTACAACTACTACTCCGTACCCCAGGCACGCAACTCCAACCTGCGCCACCGTCCCGTGGGACTGGGCATCATGGGCTTCCAGGACGCCCTGTACAAGCAGCGCCTGCCCTACGCCGGCGACGCCGCCATCGAGTTCGCCGACCGTTCCATGGAAGCCGTGAGCTACTTCGCCATCAAGGCGTCCAGCGACCTGGCCGAAGAACGCGGCAAGTATTCCAGCTTCGAAGGCTCCTTGTGGAGCCAGGGCATACTGCCCTTCGACTCCATGCACAACCTCGCCGAAGAACGCGGCGGCTACCTGCAGGTGGATGACAGCCAGACCCTGGACTGGGAAAGCCTGCGCGAGCGGGTGAAGACCGTGGGCATGCGCAACTCCAACACCATGGCCATCGCCCCCACCGCCACCATCTCCAACATCTGCGGCGTAAGCCAGTCCATCGAGCCCACCTACCAGAACCTGTTCGTCAAATCCAACCTGTCCGGCGAGTTCACCGTGGTCAACCCCTATCTGGTGCACGACCTGAAAAAACTCGGCCTGTGGGACGAGGTCATGGTCAACGACCTCAAATACTACGACGGCTCGGTGCAACCCATCGACCGCGTACCCGATGACCTAAAAGCCATGTACGCCACAGCATTTGAAGTAGACCCACGCTGGCTGGTGGAGGCTGGCTCGCGCCGCCAGAAATGGATCGACCAGGCCCAGTCCCTGAACCTGTACATGGCCGAGCCTTCCGGCAAAAAACTGGACAACCTCTACAAGCTGGCCTGGGTGCGCGGCCTGAAAACCACCTATTACCTGCGCTCCATGGGCGCCACCGGACAGGAAAAAACCACCAGCTCGGCAAACAGCGACAACAAGGCCAGCCTCCTTGGCGCCGCACCGGCTGCAGCGCCCAAAGCCTGCTCCATCCTCGACCCCGAATGCGATGCCTGCCAGTAGGAGATTAAGACTATGTTGAATTGGGACGACCCTCTTACCCCGGCCAAAGAAGCCAAACTGGAATCCGTAAAGGCCGAAATGCCTGCCGCCGCCAGCACAGCTGCCGAAGCGGTCGTGGCTGAAGCACCCGCGGCTGCAGACATCCAGCCGGTGAACCCCGACGACAAGCGCGTCATCAACGGTCTCACCGACATCAACCAACTGGCGCCGTTCAAATACCCCTGGGCCTGGGAATACTTTCTCAACGCCAACAAAAACCACTGGACGCCCCTGGACATCAGCATGGCCCAGGACGTGCAGGACCACCAGCACAACCTCACCCTGGAAGAGCGCCATCTGTACGAAAACGTGCTCTCCTACCTGACCACCTCCGACATCCTCGCCATGCGCAACATCGGCCTGGCGGTGATGGAAAAAATGTCCGCCCCGGAACTGCAGATCTACCAGGCCCGCCAGGTATACGAAGAAGCCCTGCACACCTGGACCTACCAGCACTGCATCGAAACCATCGGCCTGGATCAGGGCGAGATCTACAACCGCTACCGCGTAGTGCCCGAGATCAACGGCAAGATCCAGATGGCCAACCGCCGCCTCGAATCCGTACTGCGCGCCGACATCGACCTCACCGACCGCGACGAGCTGGAAAACTTCGTCATGGCCTACAGCTTCTTCGCCGGCATCTTCGAAGGCTGCTGGTTCTACAACGGCTTCAGCCCCATCTTCGCCCTGCAGCGCCGCGGCCTGATGAAAGGCACCGCCGAACAGTTCCAGTACATCATGCGCGACGAAGTGCTGCACGCCTCCTTCGGCATCCGCGTGGTCAAGCAGATCATCCACGAAGAGAACGTCAGTCTCGATCCCAAGGCCATAAAGGACATGTGGGACGAAGCCGAAGCCTGCGAAAACGACTACGCCAACTACATCCTGCGCGACCCCATCCTCGGCTACCGCAAGGAAGACCACATGGAACAGTTCCGCTTCATCGCCAACCGCCGCGCCGTACAGCTCGGCTGGGAAGAACCCTTCCCCGGCGCCGAATGCGCCCTACCCTGGCTGGACGAACAGGCCAATATGCGCAAGGAGAAGAACTTTTTTGAGACTACGGTGACGGAATATCAGACTGGGGGGGCTTTGAGTTGGGATTGATGGATCATGAGTGCTAATTCAAGAGCAGTTGTCGCACTAAAGTGGAAATTTTCACCTTCAAACTTCTTCGGTGTTGCCATAGAGAGATCAAACAAGGATTACAGTTTGGCAATAGAAAATGGGCAAGTTCAGGCGAAGATTGATTTCGCTATTTACAACCGTAATCCTCAAATACGTCAAAAAATACAAGTTGATCTAGATGGAAGATTCCTCGTCATGCAATTTCTAACTCATCGTGCATACGATCTTTCTAAATCAACCATGACGCACTTACGCCCGGATGGACGCGTAGAGAGTTTTTTCGAACTAGAAACAGGCCGTATTAAAGTAACCGGCGGCACATTAGATTTCCGCACAACTGACAAATACAAAAATATTATTTTTGATCCCAAGCAAGATCAAGTTGATAGGAGAATAAAGCTACTGGAATTAGCTGCCGCCCATTATGTTGAGGATGCAGTGTTAGTCTCATTGCTACAAAGCTATGATAAAGCTGTTCGCGACCCCAACAATGAATTTGTATATTTATTCGAGATTTACGAATCTCTCTGCAAAAAACTTGGTGGCAAGCACAAAACACTGCTTGCACTAAATATCAGCGCTAAAAAATGGGAGGATCTACGAATAATCTGTAACCATTCAGCTATCCGTCAAGGTCGGCACCGAGGTCAGGCATGTGGAGTGCTCCGAGATGCTACAAAAAAAGAATTAACTGAAGCCCGTAGTATAGTCACTTCAATGATTGAGGCTTACCTACTGTACTTGGACACAATAACAAAAACCAAACAGCCGTTGGCTTCTTGAATCTTCAGAGGGGTCAGTACCCTTTAGCAGAAAATACGGCTTAAAGGGTACTGACCCCTTTTACCTTTTTACCTCAGAGCTTCTCTGGATAGCCCACAAACCAATGAATCAAGATCAACTTAGACATACAGCACCACTTCGAGAAGCATTCGATGAGTATCTTATGCTTATGCATGGGCAACCCCTTCAACCTAGCGGAAATTTGTTAAATTAGGGGGAAAAGGGGTCAGTACCCTTTAAGCCGTCAATTGGAGATTTTCTTGAAGGAGCAATATCAGCATTCATCATGCAAGGCTCTATTGCACTAAATGCCAGCATGATTGTTCCAAGCTTAGTGGCGGCTCTATTTGGTATATTTTTTATAATTAAAGCATCCCAACTTGCAGCATTACTCAATGCATACAGTAAAATGGATAGTTGAGGGCCTAAGCGTGCATCAACGCAGAGTGGGCAACAGGCTCAGGTCTTGCAGGCCGTTACGAATAGAATTTGCAGGAGCGCTATACCATGTCACTTAATCAAGGCGTATGAGCGTGGGGCTTATAGCATGAAAACAATAGGAGAGCATTTTCATTATTCTTGCGTCAGCAGGATAGTGAATGCAAATAACAATACCTGACACTCTGACCTTTTTTTTGCCAGTGATGTGAAGCGTTATAGCTATTAGAGGATACGAATGAGCGTAGAACAAAAAATATTTGATTCGGCTATAGATCTGCTAAAGCATAGATACCCCACAGGTAGTGGCTATGCAGCTGCAGTTCGGACAGAATCTGGAAAAATACTTACAAGTGTGCCTCCAGATACTAAAAATACCAGCTTGGAAGTTTGTATTGAACTTGGAGCTTACCTCGAAGCTTTTAAGTTAAATGAAGCTGTTACTCATTCTTTATGTATCTATCGTGAAAACGAACATAGTGAAATTATAATTTTATCACCTTGTGGTATTTGCCAAGAACGCTTGGTTTATTGGGGCGGTGATGTAAAGGCCGCAGTAAGCACAAAAGACAACGAGTTACTATTTAAAACTATTCGAGAGTTAATGCCTTACCATTGGTCTTTAGTAAATGGAGAGACGCTATAAAAATGCAATTTCACACAGACAGCCAAAAGTTACGCTGTGCTCCGCTTTCGTCTTCCGGAGAATTGCGGTGTTATGCGTCTAAAAGATAGAACAATACCATGTTGATAGAAAAATCCTATAGAGAGTTTCATGTAATTAAAAATCAAAACCCCTCCATGTCTCTTAGAAGTGGAAATGCTATTGATTGTGGCAAAGAAGAAGTAGAATTTGATCCAAAATTGGATAAACCATCGAACGATTATTTGGAAAGTAATTATGATGGAATATGTTTTTTGGATGCGGAGTCTTGGAAGTATTATTTGCCAATACTTATCGAATTTACAATTAAGAATTATACTTTCAGTAATTCAATGGTAATTGATTCATTTATTTCATCTCTAAGGCCTCCTGACCGAGAACCACCAAGATTTGGGGCTTTGACTGAAAAACAAGAAAAAATTATAATTGAGCTTTTAGATAGACTGGCTTTTGATGAGCAGTCAAATTGGAAAGCAGAAGCAATACTAGCGCTGGAGGAATATTGGGCACCTGGTGCTCTTTATAGAAAGAGTAGCAAACATCAATAGGGTCACCCATTGATTTCACCAAACAATGGTAGTTTATTGAAACTTCAAAGCGTTCTTGTCAATTTTATCTTGAAAGAATGGCTGCTAATCGTATCTGGAATCGGCCTCGCACTGACATCGGTTTATACGAAGCAGTTTCCGAGCTATTCAGTTCAAGAGCTACAGGTTCTGTTCATACTGTTCACACTTTTTATCGCCATTAACGGCCTTCAGCATAGCGGGCTTATAGCAAAAATTGCCCAGCGCGTCGAAAAAGGGAAAGCCATCCCATTAAAGCTGGTGGTAACGACATTTTTTCTATCCATGTTGGTCACAAATGACATCGCGTTAATCGTCATGGTACCACTTACTTTATCACTCAATATCAATCGCAAGGATATCCTGGTTATTCTTGAAGCCTTGTCAGCCAACGCCGGATCTGCCTTAACTCCTTTTGGCAACCCGCAAAATCTGTTTATCTATTGGTTTTACGACATCCACCCAATCACGTTTATAGAAACGATTGCACCATTTTCACTGGCTTTTCTAGCAATTTTGATTGTTGCGGCGCTTTTTATAAAAACGAAAAATCACTCGCAGGGATGCGCGGTATTGCAGAACGTAGACAGGAAGGCTTACATCTATGGTGTGCTGCTTTTTATTGTGCTATTGACCATTCTCCACATTCTCCCAATATCATTCGGTTTATTAATTATCATTTTTGCGTTGCTGTTTGACCGAAAAGCGCTGCGTATCGACTATACGCTTTTACTAATCTTCTTTTTCTTCTTCGGTCTTGCAGGAAACATGAAGATATTATTGGCAACAGAACTGAGCCATTCTGGGCATACTTTTCTTCTCTCCGCCCTGGCAAGCCAAGTGATGAGCAATGTTCCCGCAACACTGTTATTTGCAAAGTTTACAATGAATTGGGAAGCGTTGTTGTGGGGGGTAAATGCTGGGGGGTTTGGAAGCCTGTTTGGTTCGTTGGCCAATCTGATTGCATACAAAATCTATGTCACACATCATAGTACGAACAACACTGCAGTGTTCACTGCAAAATTCCTTATCATTGGCTACACTGCTTTTATCATCTCAATAGGGCTGTATTTCTTATTCAATTGGGCGCAAGGCCCGCTATGAGCTATCAAAAAACCAGCAGGAAACAAAAGCAGGCCTTGTGATCAAGCATGCTGGTGGACAGTAAACCAATCGAGTCCGGCGCCATCATTCATACCACCTGCAAACCAGAAAAGAGGAAAAGGATGGAATCTGCATCATCATCGAAGCTGATCCATCCTTTACGTCATTTAACCTTGTTCAAGTTATAAGGTGCGTAAAAATGAAACCAGGTCTGATTTTTCTTCCTTGCTAAGGTCGATCTCTAATATCAGGTTAAAGAATTCGACCGTATCTTCTAAAGTCAGCAAGCGACCATCATGAAGATATGGAGGTGAATCTTTAATACCTCTTAATGAAAATGTTTTGATCAAACCTTCTGCGCGGCCATCGTAAAAACGCTCTACCTGTAGATCATGGGCGCTGTTGTCTGTGTAATACGGCGCCGCGTGACAGGATGAACAGGACTCTGCAAATAATTTTTCGCCTCTTAGCTCAGATTCCGAGGCTCTCGCCGGGTTCAATTTGCCATCGATACCAAGCTTTGGCGCCGGTGGAAATGCAATCATATTTTGCATCGCCGCCATGGCCGCTATCTCTTCCCGGGTAAAACGTCGAGCACCTTTCTTCAGTCCAATAACCGGGTCGCCATCAAAATAGGCTGTTTTAGCTTCTACTTCACTGAAGTCTTCCAATGTACGTAGCGCACGCTTTGAGCCAAAAAAATGCTGGATATTCACGCCGCGCAGGGTTGGAGTATCGATACGAAAACGCGTATCCTGTGGCCGGTTATCCGGGTTCAGATGAAACACACCACTACTATGACCGTTGACATGGCAGGTAAAACAAGAAACTGCATCCTGGGCTAGTTCTGCCTTGCGATCATCTGTCACATTAAATTGCTGCTGCGCCACAGGTGTAACCAGCAAACGCATGCCGTCTAGCTGAAAAGGCGTGAGAATACCATTCATCTTGCTGTAGTAGTTGTTGATGGTCAGCTCTTCACCACCTGTAACATCACCAAGATCAGGGCGTGAGATCAGATAAAGTGGTGCTGGAAATTCCGGGAGATAAGCATCTGGCAAATCAAAGTCCATATCAAATCGAACCAATTCAGGGTGCGTATCCAACTGCATGGACGGCACCACCATGCCACCACTGGCAGGACTGACATGAGGCAGGGGAAGATATGGGAAGACATTTTTTTTCTTGATTTCTGCTGGTGTCATTTTTGCCAGCTCCTCCCAGCTTACACTCTTTTTTAATCTTGCCGTTGGACCAATGGGTAATGGTTTGCCTCCTGACATGGTGGCATTGGGATCCACTTTTTCGGACAGGTTATATCGTTCATTTAACAGTTTCTTATGCTTTTTCATTAATGCCGGTTTGTTGGCTATATCCTCTTTCATGGTATCAGCGAGTGGTTTGGTAATGCTGACGGGGGCGTAGCTCGTTGCTGCCGCAAAACCTTGACTAGTAAATCCAAGCACCGTGAAACTGACGATTAAGTACCGACTCAATAGTGATATGCGTTTATATTGATTATATTTCACAATAGTTCTCCTCCAGTTTTATGAGCACTTATAATCTTATGAGTGCCTGATTTCAATATAGGCTCAGCATCCAGCAACTACCATTAGTATTTAGGTATCGTCACCATAGCTTTCCTCAATACCACCAGTCATTATCATGGTCGAGCATGAATCAATGTGGAGCAATGGGGCCGAATTCAGTTGATATGAAAAGAAAAAGGAGAGGATCCTGGGGACAGAATATTTAACTATTATCCACGACACTATAAATATAGGGTGCCTCGAATAATTCTATTTTCGTCACACCGGCGCAGGCCGGTGTCTAAATATATCAAGAACTTATGGATTCCGGCATGCGCCGAAATGACGATTAATAAGAGGCGCCTTTAACACTGTTTGGCTGCAAATCACCGGATGGCGATTAACTCAGCCTATCCTGATCGTCAAATAGCCCTGCCCTTCCTGTGCGAGTACGCCTTACATCTAGCCGCATTGTGACGCACTGAAAGGGCCTTTAATTCCGACGCAGTACACTAGCCTCCGAGATCAAAAGCAAAATCCAGCTCCTGGTCATTCAGCAAAAACCGCTTGCGCAATACCGTCAACTGAATGCTTTCTCCAGGCTTCTTTTCAAACAGCTCGATCTTGATATCAGACGGCCGCTTTACGGCGCTGCCATTCAGCTGCTGAATGACATCACCTTTTTTCAGGCCCGCTTTGGCAGCAGCGCTATCGGGTACCATTCCCGCAACCAGAACACCCTCATCCGCGGTTCCCAAAAATACCCCCATGAGCCCCGGCTTGGACAGCGTGGCTGTTTCGGGAAAAATGAGGAAATCGGCAATGCCTGGTTTGAGCTTGAGGTTGTCGGCAGGCAGCACGATCGCTGTTTCCACGTCCATTCTCCGCAACACTCGCTGGGGGATGCCCGAGCCGTACATCAGGTGACCGGAACCCGCCAATACCACCAGTTTTTTCGATGGATGTTCCTTCAGGTAGGCTGCCGCCCTTTCTGCCATGCTTTCATCCCATAGCAATTGAACATCCAGAAAACGCTCGAAGTTTCTCTTGTTGCTTCCCGGGTGATGGTGAAAGATTTTACGCAGGCGCGCTGTATATTTTTCGTCACTGCGATCCACGTCCGCTGGCACCTGGGCGCGCTCCTGCTCGTTCAGACCCGCTATGCCCACCTTGGAAACCCGGTTTTTGAGTTCTTTTGAAGCATTGAGCGCCATCACGGGGATCTTGTGCTCCCGGGCGTAATCGAGAATCGGGCGATAGAGACGGTAGTCGAAACTCCAGCGGTCAAACCACTCGCTACTTCTGAGAAACTGCTGCTCACTGATCTCACCGGCAATAAAGCTGTCGAGGTGGGCCTGGAAGGGTTTCTGGAACATTTCCATGCCAATGGCCAGATCCGGATAGACCTGATGCAGCCCTTTGATGATTTCCAACTGGCTGAGATGGTGGGCATAATTGTCATGGGTTTCGCCGACGAAAACCACCCGTTTTTTCGCCAGTGCAGGAATGATTTCCTCTATCGAGGTGGATCCGGAGATGCGGACAACCCGGGTGTTTCCGGCAGATGGGGCTTCTGTTGTCTCAGCGGGCTCGGGGGCTTTTCCGTGTACATGGTGCTTCCCTGCGTGCTTGTTTACTTCGACAGCCCCACATGCACTCAAAAATACAGAGACAAATGCCAGCAACAGATAAGTAAAAAGATTTTTATTAGCCATTAAAGTATCACCCGATTAACATTCAATTCCCGGTGTAAGACATCCGGACGCGACAATAATTCCTGATAGACTGGTCAATATGAAAAACATCTTCGTCATTATATTGCTGCTGTTGGCATGGGTCTCCCCTGCCCTGGCAGGGGATATCCAGGTGGTTCATCACGAGATTGAGGCCAAGCTTTTACCTCAAAGCGGCAGGCTTGAGGTGAAAGACAGGCTTACACTTCCCTACAGGTCGGACAGTTTCAAGTTTCAGCTCCATGCCGGACTCAAGCCCAAGGTGCAGCAGCCCGGGGCAAAACTCACCCCCGGCAAGCAGTGGATGAACGGAAGAGTGCCAGTGCAAAGCTACCGGGTCGAGTTAGCAGCGCCGAGCCGCTCCGTAACGATCGGGTATAGCGGCACCATACAGCACCCATTGGGAAAAGTATCCCAGGGATATGCCGATGGCAGGAACACCACCCCAGGCTTGATTTCGAAGCAGGGGGTTTTTCTGAGTATCTCCAGCTACTGGTTTCCCGTCATCGACGGCGCCCTGGTCAAATTTGACATGCGGCTGAATCTTCCGGATGGCTGGTCTGCAATCAGCCAGGGAAGACAGGGAAAAACCTCCAACAGCTGGCGCATGACAAGGCCACAGGATGACATCTATCTGATCGCCGGGAGATACCAGGTTTATCAGAAAAAAACATCTGTGGCAGAAGCCCAGGTCTATCTGCTTGATGCGGATCCCGGGCTGGCAAAAAGCTACCTGGATGCCACGGAGCACTATCTGTCGCTCTATCAGGAGCTGTTGGGAGATTATCCCTACAGCAAGTTTGCCCTGGTGGAAAATTTCTGGGAAAGCGGCTATGGCATGCCCTCCTTCACCCTGCTGGGTTCCCGGGTAATTCGCCTCCCTTTTATCATCCACAGCTCCTACCCCCATGAAATTCTGCATAACTGGTGGGGAAACGGCGTCTATGTGGATTACGCATCAGGGAATTGGAGCGAGGGGCTTACCTCCTATCTGGCCGACCACCTGATCAAGGAACAGCGGGGAAAAGGCGCTGATTACCGCCGCAATACCCTGAAGAACTATGCCAGCTATGTGGCAGATGAGGAAGATTTTCCGCTAAAGGAATTTCGCAGCAACCATGGTCAAATCAGCCAGGCAGTCGGTTATGGCAAGACCTTGATGTTTTTCCATATGCTTCGCCAGCAACTTGGCGATCCGGCATTTATCGAAGGCCTGCGGCATTTCTACCGGAAGAACCGTTTTCGCTCTGCCGGTTTTGAAGATTTGCGGGTCGCTTTTGAAGCCGTCAGCGGAGTCAGGCTGGAAAACGAATTCAAGCAATGGGTCAGCCGAACAGGCGCACCTGCTCTGAAGCTGACTCAAACTGCCGTCACCAGGAACAATGGCGGATATCGCCTGACCGCCAGGCTGGATCAAACCCAACCCGGCGCTCCATTCCAACTTCAGGTTCCGGTCTTTATACAGCTCGAGGGAGAAGAGTGGCCCCGGCAGCAGACCCTGGCAATGAGCAGGAAACACCTGGCCATTGATCTCCAGCTGAAAAGCAGGCCGCTGCGCCTGAGTATCGACCCTCGTTTCGATCTCTTTCGACAACTCGACCCCAGCGAAAATCCGAGCACCCTTGGGCAGCTTTTCGGCGCAAAAAAGCTTGTCATCATCCTCCCCGCCAGTGACTCCGCAAAAATGAGAAACAGTTATGAACAAATGGCCCGATCCTGGTCACACGGACAACACAATATCGAAACAATATGGGACAACGAATTGGATCAGCTGCCAAAGGATCGCCCTATCTGGGTATTTGGCAGCAGCAACCGCTTTTCCCCCCTGTTCCGAGAGCTGCTGAAAAAGGATGAATACAACACCAGGAATCAGAGCGTGGCTCTCACCACCAAGCACCCCGACCAGCCGAAGCTCACGATCGGCCTGCTGTCGATCCACGCACCTGAAGCGATGACCGGCATGGCGCGAAAGCTGCCTCACTATGGCAGGTACAGCTATGCCACGTTTACAGGTAACGATCTAAAAAACCAGCGCAAAGGCGAATGGCGGCTCTCGAAATCCGCCCTGACCAAGGACTTGACGGAAGGGGAAAAGCTGCCTCCGATGAAGATTCCTCTGCCCAACCCCTTATCCGCCAACCTGTAGCCTGCATTTCTCACCGGGGTTCGGGAATTCCGGTCGATCTGGCAAAGCAGTTTGTTTGATCGTCCGAAAAGCATAGCGGTAGCGATGGTTTGAGGATCGGGCAAAATGCGCCAGTTCAGCTGGAAACCCGAACAGGGCAGCGTGAAGATGCTGGCAATTGTCTGGTCATTGGTAACAAACTGGATCATAACTCTTTTTCCATAGCAGGCTTTCGACCCGCTGAGAAATGCGGGGCAGAAGCCCAGAACCCACCACAGGTTGCATCCACAACTTTTTGCGGGCATTGTTAAGGAAGCCCTGTCCAGGCAATGTCATCGGGAGAAAAGTTCATGAAAGATTTGGTTTGGGACAACACCCTAAGTGTTCAGATCCAGGAAATAGACGAAGATCACCGCAGGCTGGTGGATCTGTTCAATTTACTCGGCCATTCGGTAGTAGAGGGAGAAGCGCCGAACTATATCCAGGCATTGATGGATGAGCTGATCAATTGCACCATCTGGCACTTCAGCCACGAAGAGCGGTTGATGCTGAAACATGGCTATGAAGGTCTTACAGAGCACAGGAAGGAACACCGGGAGCTGATCGACAGCATCAAGGCGCTGCAACGAAGAAGCCTGCAGGAGAGCAAGCCGTTCTCCAGCAAAGACATCAAGTTTCTGGAACAATGGCTAACCGGGCACATCCTCGGCGCTGACATGGAGCTGGGGGAGTATCTTGGCAGGGTGATGTAGGCTCATGACCTGTTCAGTGCTTCGCCAGGTATGCCCGTAAACCTTTCTGCACCCTGCGTCATTTTATACCAGACCGTATATACTGCCGGCAAGAACAGCAGGGTCAGTAGCGTTGCAACCAGCAGCCCGCCCATAATTGCAATAGCCATTGGCCCGAAGAAGACACTCCCGGACAGGGGAACCATCGCCAGAATGGCCGCAAGCGCCGTGAGCATGATGGGGCGAAAGCGGCGCACGGCAGATTCTATGACCGCCTCACGAGGCAGCATGCCTTCATCAATATTGCGGTCGATCTGGTCTACCAGGATAACCGCATTGCGCATGATCATTCCTGACAGTGCAATTGTCCCCAACAAAGCAACAAAACCAAAGGGCCTGTCAAAAACCAGTAAGAAAACAGCCACGCCAATCAGCCCGAACGGAGCAGTCAGCACAACCATGATGACGCGCTGAAAGCTTTGCAGCTGAATCATCAGCACCGTCAGCATGACCACGATGAAAAGCGGGAACCCGGCAGCAATGGACAAGTTGGCCTTGGCGCTTTCTTCCACCGAGCCGCCGGTTTCCAGGCGATAGCCCAGTGGCAGGTTCTCCTTGATGGATTTTAGCCGGGGCAGGATTTCTGCGGTCACCGTTGGCGCTTGTATGTTGCTGTAAATATCCCCGCGAACGGTGATGGTGGGAACGCGGTTGCGGTGCCAGATTACGCCTTCTTCCTGCGTGGTCTGAAGATGAGCGACCTGCCGCAGGGGAACGGTTTGACCATTGGCGGTTGGCACATTCAATGAGCGCAATAGTGAAATATCATCCACTTCATCTGTGCCCCGGATCTGAATGGGAATGGTCTGATCTTTTTCGCGGAACTCACCAATGGTTGCGCCATTGATCATGCCATGCAGCAGTTGATTGATCGAGGTTTGAGTGATTCCCAGACCAAGCGCCTTGTCCTGATCGATCTTGAGCTGCAGGGATTTGCTCAGCTCGTTCCAGTCATAGTTGATATTGCGCAGATGCGGGTTGGCACGCATCGCAGCAGCAACCTGCCCGGCAATATCCCGCAGCACCCATAGATCACCACCCGATACACGAAACTGCACGGGATAGCCCACCGGCGGGCCATTCTCCAGCCGAATTACACGGGCATGGATATGCGAAAACATGGCGCCATCCATATGCATGATCAGCTTGGCACGCAAGGCTTCCCGGTCTGCAATGCTTTTGGTGGTGATAACAAACTGGGCAAAGCTGATGTCCGGCAGCTGTTGATCCAGGGGCAGATAAAAGCGCGGCGACCCGTTACCCACATAGCTTACATAGTTTTCCACATGGGCAGTTTCCTTATCCAGGATTTGCTCCAGCTTCCTGACCTCATTCTTTGTAGCCTGCAGGGAAGATCCTTCCGGCAGTTTCATGTCAACAATCAGCTCCAGACGGGTTGCATCCGGAAAGAACTGCTGCTGCACAAACTGAAACAGATAGATAGAGCTTCCAAAGGTGGCCAGCGTAAGCAGGATGACCAGCACCGGGCGCGCCACACAAACAGAGATCAGCCCCCGAAACAACTGGTAAAACTTTTGCGCCAAACGATGTTGCGTGCTGGATATGGAATGGAACAGCCCCTTCTTTTCTCGCTCGGAAGGCTTTTTCTCGGGAATCAGGTGGTAGCCAAGATACGGTACAACGATCACCGCCGCAAACCAGGACAGCACCAGTGCGATGGTGACCACCTGGAAAATGGAGCGGGTATACTCGCCAACGGTGGAATCAGCCGTGGCAATGGGTAGAAATCCGGCTGCAGTGACAATGGTTCCGGTAAGCATGGGGAAAGCTGTTGTCTTGTACACGAAGCTGGCCGCTTTCATGCGGCTCCAGCCTTCTTCGAGTTTTACCGCCATCATTTCGATAGCGATAATGGCATCATCAACCAGCAGCCCCAGCGCCAATATCAACGAGCCCAGGGAAATCTTGTGCAACCCGATGCCAAACAGATGCATACAGAAGAAAGTGGCAGCCAGCACCAGGGGAATAGAAAGTGCAACCACTGCTCCGGCACGCAGTCCCAAACTGAAAAAACTGACTGCCAGCACCACAAATACCGCTTCGGCAACCACCTGAAGAAACTCTCTAATGGAGCTTTTTACCGCACGGGGCTGGTCATTCACCCGGCTGAGTACCATACCCACGGGAAGCCTGTCCTCGATATGTGCCAGGGCGCTATCCAGGCTTTTACCCAGTTTTATAATATCGCCACCGGCACGCATGGAGACACCAATACCCAAAGCCGGTTTGCCCATAAAGCGCATGCCGTCATTTTCCGGATCGGCATAGCCCTCCCGAATAGTGGCAACCTCACGCAAACGCACCACTCCATTGGATGTGGGTACAGGCAGCCTGCGAATGTCGTCAATCGTTGTAAACCGGCCATTCGAGCGTACAAAAATCCGGTCATGAACCGTATAGAAACTGCCTGCTGCCTGCATGCTGTTTTGTGCATTCAGCGTATTGACCAGCTCTTCCAGGCTAAAGCCCAGATTGGCCAGTTTTTGGTTGCTGATCTCGATATATACACGCTCTTCCTGCTCACCAATCATCAGGATTTTGGCGACATCCGGCACCCGCAGCAGCTCTTTACGAATGTCATCGGCAGCATCGCGCAACTGTGCCATGCTGAACCCGTCACCCGTCAGGGCAAAAATGTTTCCGAAGGTTTCACCGAACTCATCATTGAATAGCGGGCCCAGCACCCCCCGGGGCAAGGTGTGGGCGATATCCCGCACCCGCTTGCGGATCTGATAGAACATTTCAGGAATGTCTTTTGACAGGGTACTGTCTTCAGCGAGCACGAAAATGCTGGCCTGTTCCGGACGGGAAAAACTACGGACAATATCCACATGTGGTGATTCGAGAATGGCTTTCTCGATACGATCAATCACCTGCTGTTCGATGTCGGTGGCGCTGGCCCCCGGCCAGGCAACCTGTACCAACATAACCTTGAAAGTGAAGGGCGGGTCTTCTGACTGACCCAGTTTGTTGTAGCCATAGACGCCAAAAGCCATCGTCAGCACAATGAGATACAAAACAAAGCTTTGGTGCCTCAAGGCCCATTCCGAGAGGTTGAAGGACTTCATTCCCCAGGCCTGACTGCAGTCTGGTCTTTGAGTGAAACGGCATGATGCGCTTTCCCGGTGTATGGAACAGGCGCAACGGCCTGACCGGGATGCAGGTGATTCACGCCAACCGCCACCACGGCAAGCCCTTCCTCCAGCCCTGAAACCAGTATGCCGTTTTCCAGATACCGTTCCAGCCTGATCTTCCGGAGTTGCACTGTATTGTCTTCCTCGATGAGCCACACCGCCGGCTGTTTGTTGTCCTGGAACAAGGCGGTGGCAGGCAGCCAGACAAGCCGGTTGGGCGCATCAGCCACAAGGAGGGCATTTGCGGTCATGCCCAGTTTCAGCGCTGGATCTGGGGTCAGCAGGCTGATCTTGACAAGCCAGGTGCGGTTTTGATCTGCAGCGGGGGCGATATCACGAATCTTTCCTGACAGGGCTTTGTTTTCATCTGCCCACAGCGAAATCTCGACAGACTGATTCGGCTCCAGCGTCGGCACAACCTCTTCACCAACATGGATGCGAACCTCATACCCTCCTTCATGCGCCAGCCTGAACACAGCCTGCCCGGCGGCAACAACCTGTCCGGCCTCGATACTGACCTGAGTAATAACACCATTATTGGCGGCTTTCAGCGTTCCGTAGCTCGACTGGTTTTGCGCAATCCCTACCTGGGTCTTGACCGCATTTACCTTTGATCTGGCCGTGTTGAAGCGATTGCTTGCGACATCCAGCGCCGCCTGGCTGACAAACTTTTTCTCGAATAAATTCTGTACCCGTTTGAGTTCATTGCGCGCAGTGGTCAAATCCGCCTGGGCAGCACGCAGGTTTGCCTTGGCATTGTCGATATTCAGCTGTAGATCACTGACATCAATACGCGCCAGATCCTGATTGGCAACAACACGATCTCCCAGTTCAACATCACGGCTGATCACCTTGCCATTAACCCGAAAAGCAAGGGCACTTTCATAACGGGCATATACTTGCCCGGAATAGGACAAGGGCTCGGGAATCTGTACTTTGCTCACCACCCAGACCTGCACGGGCCGAATCGGCTTTTCTTCAACTTCAGTCTCATTGCATGCACTCAAAGCAAAGAGTGCGGACAGTGTAAGCAGGGCAAACAACCATTTGGCTGTTCTCATGATTGCATCCCTGGTGGCCGTTCTTCCTGGGTGAATGCACCAAACCAGAGTGCGTGCAAGGCAGTTTCCAACATCTCGAAATAATCCTCTGTGCAGACCATACTGTGATCTTGTTCCCTGAGCTTTGTTTTGATGGGTGTGGTGCGGAGCAGCTGCCACAACCCCAGCAGAAGCGCATAGCTTTGCAGCATCAACGCTGCCGTGAGCTGGGGAAAATGAGCTTGCAGCGCATCAACGACTTCTAGCAACTGTTGATCAACACGCTCCTGAAACGCAAGCCCAGTCTCTATGGGAATCTGCCGTTCCATCATGCCATGAGTGTAGGAAGCCAACGGCAAAAAGGCGGGGGTATCCTTGATAAAACCCATGACAAGATGAATCATGTTATCTACATCCATGGAGTTCACTCGCCTGGCATGCAGCACAACCCGTGAGAAAAGCTCACTGACGTGACGTTCATGCAATGCGAGAAAGAGCTCTTCCTTGCCAGGAAAATACAAATACAAAGTACCTTTCGCAACCCTGGCAGCCTGGGCGACAGCATCCATACTGACAACGCCGTTGTGGTTTTCCAGCCATAACTGCTCTGCAGTATCAAGAATGCCTTCGCGTTTCTGGTACTTGTCTTCTTTATTGATTGCGCGTGTACTGCCCATCATGCACTACCAACTGACCAATAGTCAGTTAAATATAAATGACCAGGAGTCAGTTGTCCAGGCTGAAGAATTTACAATGGGCAACTCCCGCATTCTTTGGTAGATTTATTGCTCTATTCTCAGTTTGTGGAGAGATTGTGAGCATAGAAAACATAATGAGCAAAGCCGTAGTTACCATCGAAATGGACGATTCCCTCAAGGTAATCAAGGAAATTTTCGATAATGCCAGCTTCCATCACCTACTCGTGGTCAACGCGGAAACGCTGGTGGGGGTGATCTCAGACGGCGACTTGCACAAAGCCCTGAACCCCAATATCGGCACCGTTACCGAAACCCTAAGGGACAAGGCTGTACTCAACAGGAAGGCACACCAGATAATGACAAGAGAACCCACTACCCTGTCAATGGATGCAGACATATCTGATGCAATAGCGATCTTCAACAAGCAAACAATCTCCTGCATACCCGTTGTCGATGATAAATTCAAACCAGTGGGAATCCTCAGCTGGAGAGACATATTAAGGAACCTCTGAACAAGTCATGAATACACTTACCAGCAAGGTATTGGGCGAGCTGTTCAGCCACGGTTCCAGATGGCTATCCAACCTCCGTCGCGCAAAAACAGAAAGAAAGCGGGAGTCGGTTCGGGCACTGCGGCAGGTTATAACCGCATCCAGAGAAACCGCGGTTTACATTCGCCAGCTCAACGACAATGGAGGCCACGATCACACAATTGAAAGGCGCCTGTCGCTGCTCTGGACAGAGCTGGGCTTTGCCCTTGAAGATCTCGGCATCCCGAAACTGGCGAAGCGCTGCCAGATCAAGGGAAAACACTGGGCCAACCCAAAACACTATGATCGGGATTTTCTGGAAAAATCAGACACCAGTCTTGAAAAAATGGAAAGGTTGGCGCTGGCAATACTGGCGGAAATCAACCACCAATAGCCCCGCTATCCTTGCTACTCTCTAATACAAATGGCATACAAGATTGAAAAAATACGCCCGGAACATGACCGGGACATCTGCCGAATCATAAAAAGCGTTGGCGCGGAATATGGCGCGGTCGGAGATGGTTTCGGCCCGGCAGATGAAGAAGTTCTCTGCATGAGCCGGCACTACGGCCGCAACAGCAACAGCATTTATCTGGTCGCTACCCGGGATGACCAGGCTGTCGGGGGTGGCGGCATTGCTGCGTTTAACGGCAGCAGCACTATCTGTGAATTGCGCAAGCTGTTTCTGTTAGCGGAAAACCGGGGCCAGGGACTTGGGGAGGCGCTGACCCTGAAATGCCTGGCTCACGCGAAAGCCATGGGCTATACACAATGCTATCTGGACACCCTTTCAAGCATGAAAGCTGCAATCTCCCTGTACGAAAAACTTGGCTTCACGCGTTTGCGCAACCCGCTGGATGGAACAAATCACCATGGCTGTGATGTATGGATGAAAAAGGAATTGTCCGAAGGATGACCGTCCCGTTGGCCATCTTGTTACTATTAACCTGGCAACACAGGGCCGGCGCATGCCTGAAGCCCCTAACCCTTTGATAGATAATGACAGGCCGCCGTGTGCCGGCCCGCAGACTGCGTTGGCAAAACTTGCTGCAGGATGGCTGCAGCGGCGTTTTGCCGCCTTGCTGCGAACCAGCACACGACGGCTGAATGTGACATATATTGTTGCCGGGTTAATAGTGGCGATTGCTACAGCCACCACAGGCTGCCGAAACCTCGCTGAAGCGGAAAAAACCCGCAGGACGGGGCTTGCAACCGAAAGCATCTCCCTCGATGGCGTGACCAGGAGATACGCAATATACGTCCCTGAAAAACCGGGAGCGGCGAACCTGCCACTGGTATTCGAGTTGCACGGCGGCGGCGTTTCCATTGAAGACATGACCGGCGAAAGCGGATACAAGACGCCCTACAAGCTGTGGATGGATCTTGCCGACAGCGAAAAATTCATCGTTGTCTATCCTGAGGGCTTGAACGGCGCTTATGGAAAACCTACCTGGAATGACTGCCGGGCCAACGCTTCCGTCAACTCTGGCGCCGACGATGTACAGTTTATTTCAACGCTGATCGATTTGGTTTCCGCGGCACACAATATTGACCCGAACAGCATCTATGCTTCTGGAACGTCCAATGGTGGCCTCATGGCATTACGGCTCGCGGTGGAATTGCCTGACCAGATCAGCGCCATCGCTGCGGTAGCCGCCGCCATGCCCGACCATTCTGAATGCAGGCCGCCTGCACATCCCGTTTCCGTGCTATTCATGAACGGCACCGACGATAACCATCTGCCTTACCATGGCGGCATCCTGTCAAACCCGCCAAACCCTGATCACGGAAGCGTTTATTCAACCGAAGCCTCCGTAAACATTTGGAAAGCAATCAACCGCACGGATCAAGCTCCTGTTTCCTACAGCTTTCCCGATCTGGACACCAAGGACGGCAGCACCGTGACAAGCTACAGCTATGCAAACGGGATAAATGGAAAAGAAGTGGCTTTATACAAGGTGATTGGAGGCGGGCATTCCGCGCCAAGTATCAGGGAACAGTACTCTGCACTGTTCGAGCGCTATTTCAACAGGCAAAACCACGATATTGAAACGACCACGGAAGTCTGGAATTTTTTCAGACAAAATGCCAGTAATCACAGGGGCGCTCCTTCAAATGCTGCCCGGCCGGCTCTCTTCGTACCGTAACGGAATCCGCAAAAAAAGTTCATATTCCACCTCCCGACTGGTAGAGTTGGCAGGAAATCAAGCCATTGGCTTCTGCAAAGCGATGGAGACGCTATAATGCAGCACATGCATCACACGTCATTGAACCCTATCTTTTAGTAGAATAAAAAGAGGAAAAACAATGAGTTACTGGACATGGGATCCATCCCTGAATGTTGGAATCGATGTAATTGACGGGCAGCACCGGCGTATCGTGGACTATATCAACGACCTGGATGAAGCCCATTCAGAGAAAGATCACGAAAAGGTAACGCAGATACTGATGGGGCTGGTCGATTACACGGTCACCCATTTTGCATTTGAAGAAGACTTGATGAGACAGGCGGGCTACCCGCTTTCAGATTCACACAAGAAAGTCCATGAAACCTTTATCTCACATATCAGCAAGTACAAGGAACAGCACGAAAAAGGGCAGGACATTACGCGAAAACTGATGTCCGAGCTGCAAATCTGGCTGACCAATCACATCAAGAACGAAGACAAGCACTATGTGCCCTATGCCAACAAGGTTTTGAACAAGAAAAAAGGATGGTTAAACAGAACCCTGGGCCGTTTTTTCGGAGATTGAATGCTGACCGGGCAGTGCCTGGCACCTGCAGAAGCAGGCATTTCCACCCCTGGCGAGCCCACTCAAAGCAGCGTACCCGCCTGGCTGCGCACATCTTCCAGCACCACCTCGAATTCCGCCAACTGAATGTCGTTCAGGTCGAGAAAGCCGGCTTCCGGTAGGGATGACAGAATCAGCTGCTCATCAGCGCGCTGTCCCACACCTACCTTGGCGCAACCCCCGTCCACGAGGCGCACGATGGCCCGCAGGACATCCATCTCTTCCAGGTTAGGCTGATGGTGGTTTCTCGCCACATCGGCGTAGATGCCCGGCAGTTCCCAGACGGTCATGAGCCGGTGCCCCAGCTCCGGATGCAACACCTCCAGTGCCTCGTTGATCAGCGCATCGGTCAAGGGCGGAACATCTGCATCGCCTGCATGCTGATCCAGTATTTTCAGCAATACCAGCTCTCCCACATCATGCAGCAGTCCCGCAAGAAAAGCTTCTTCCGCCCGATCCCGCAACCCCGCTTCCTTGGCCAGCCAGCGCGCACCCATGGCCGAAACATAGGCATGCTCCCACAGGCCCGGCATGCGATCCTTGAGTTTTTGCAGCTGTGCATCATGCGCCGCGGCCTGGGCGCTCATCAGGGCGATATTGGCGACCTGTTCCAACCCCAGGCGGATCACCGCCTGCTGTATAGTGCTCACTTCTTTCAGTCCACCATAGAATGAAGAATTCGCCACTTTGAGAATCCGCACCGCAAGCGCAGGATCCGTCATGATGGCGATCAGAATCTGATCCAACTGCACGTCGTCTTCGTTTTTCATGCGTTGCAGATCCAGGGCAACCTGATTGAATATGGGCAGCTCCAGCTCACCGGACTCCATCTGTTCCTCAACCATTTCTTTCAGCGATTTACTCATGCTTCCAACTCCTTTCTTTGTCAATCCGGCAACCGCTGGGGGTAGCGTTTGGCTGCCGGATCAGAATTATTCCGGTATACCGGCAAGACGATTGATTTCATTCAGGGCGCGTGGCGGCGACAACCGCGGCAGATGGCGCAAAACCTCATGAATGCTGGTTTCTCCTCTTGCCGCCTTGGCCAGACCATCTTCAACGAGCGTAATAAGTCCGGATGTTTCTACGCTGATACGCCGAATTTCGAAAGATGTTCTGCGATTGAGGATGGCATCCTTCACCGGCTCATTGAGCACCAGCAGCTCGAATACACCGACACGCCCGCTGTATCCCGTATAGTGGCAGTGATGGCAGCCCCTGCCTTGCTTGAAGTCTGCACCCGCCAGATCATCGGCGCGGACTCCCAGCCGTTGCAGATCCCGCGTAGTCGGCCGGTAACTCTCGGCACAATGGAGGCAGACCCGCCGCAGCAGCCGCTGGGCAAGAACCGAAACCACGGTGGAAGAGATGAGAAAAGTCTCGATATTCATGTTCATCAGGCGCAGCAGGCCACCGATGCTGTCTTCGGTATGGAAGGTGGTAAGCACCTTGTGCCCGGTAAGAGCCGCCTGAATCGCCGCTTCTGCGGAAAAACGGTCACGCACTTCTCCCAGCACAATCACATCAGGATCTTGTCGCACCATATGGCGCAGGCTCTCTTCAAAGGTAAGGTCGATCTTGTCATTGAGGGAACACTGGGCAATGCCTTCGATGACGTATTCCACCGGGTCTTCTGCGGTGATGATGGCGTGCTCACTGTCATTGAGGAAATTTACACAACCATATAAGGTGGTGGTCTTGCCTGATCCGGTAGGCCCGGTGATCAGAATCACGCCACTGGGTATTTCCAGCGCATCATCCATAAAGCGCTGCAACATGCGCGGCGCCATGCCCGCATCGGCAATGTCCAGCATGGATGCCATGCGGGTGAGCAGCCGCAGTACGATCTTTTCACCAAAGATGGTCTTGTAGAAGGAAACCCGGACATCACATTCCAGCCCGGTTTCACCATCCCGGAACTTGAACCCTCCGCCCTGATGACGGCGGCGCTCGGCAATATCGGCTTTTGCCAACACTTTGAGACGTCCGGTAATCGCCTGCAACACATCCTTGCTCAACTCCCTGTCCTGCATCAGGATCCCGTCGCAGCGCATCCGCAGCCGAATATGATCCCGCATGGGTTCGATGTGGATATCACTGGCATCCTTTTTGATGGCGTCGGAGATCAGCTGGTTCACCAGGAGGGTGGTTTCATGCTGATCCACCTTACTGCCAACTCTTCCGGCAGCACTGGCTCTGGACTCCCGCTCATATTGGGACAGAAACTCTTCGATACCACGCCGCGAGGCAACGCCGGGCAAAATCTTGCTGCCGAAAGCCGCTTCAACTGCCTGCATGGCGACGGTATCGGAGGGATCGACGAAAGCCACCTCAAGCCCCTCTTCCTTTTTCGCCACGGGAACCACGAGATGGCGCCGGCACCACTCGACATTGACCTGCTTGAGCAGTGACTTGTCTATCTCGTTCCCTTTGAGCTGTATGACGGGATAGCCGAGCTGATCGGCCATGACCTTCAACAGTACATGCTCCGGCACCACCTGCTGCGCCACCAGTAGCTCCGCCAACTGCTTTCCTTTCCATGCAGGCTCCTTGAGCATGGCCAGGGCGGCGCGCAGCTCCTGGGGTCGAAGATGACCCAGCTCCACCAACATGGCGCCCAGGGGCAAGGAAAGGCAGCTTTGGTTCTGCACTTTCCGCAGTTTTTCATCATCCAGCTTGCCCAGTTCCTGCAGCACCCTGGTAAGGGGATAGTCTCTGCCCATCTTTTCCCGGACGCGCAGGGCATAGCGCAAATCTTTTTCCGACAGCAAGCCGGACTTCACCATACAGGCGCCGATTTGCGCACCAGTATCTTGTTGCTCTTCTTCTGTATGCTCTGTTTGTGGCGCCAATACGCTGGACAAGGTTCTTTCCTCCCAATCAGGTTACATGGGAAGTTATCGGCAAAAAGGGGGGTTTCTTTAGGGAAGACCTGATTAGGTCTGAGCGAAGCAGATTGTGATTCAGAATGTTCCGATACGAGGCGAAAATCGCATGCAACAGCAAGTTATTGCGAAGATTTGTAACGCTGTAGCGGGACATTCTGGACGCAAGATGCGAGTTCACGACTTGATCAGAGGTGCCTTAGGGAAGCTCTGATCAAGTCATCATTCTGGCGGAGGATGGCTTGAATCGGTCTGGCGTACTCTTCCCGCTATTCAAACCCGTTGGAGAAAATCATATCCAGATCCATAAACTCAAGATCTGCGCCGGGAAAGCTCTGCAGGTTGGGAAAAATCACATCCAGATCCGCAGGAGATGCGCCAAACCAGGTGGCCAGGCGGGAGAAATATTGCTCTACGGAAATTGCCGGCACCACCCGGTCGCCAATAGCGTCAGGAGAGTCCTTGCGAATCTGCGGCATTTGCCCGTATATGTCGCCACCTTTTACCGCTCCACCCATCACGAAGGCATGCCCACCCCAACCATGATCCGTGCCTGCGCCATTGGGAACGATGGAGCGGCCAAAATCAGAGCAGGTGAAGGTGGTTACCTGACTCTCCAGTCCGAGCTGCGCCAGGGCATCATGAAAAGTCCCCAATGACTTGTCCAGATAGTCCACCAAGTGACTGCCGCCATCCAGAGGCGTGTTGTGCGTATCCCAGCCATGATAGTTGACGAAATACACTTGCCGCCGGGGCCGGCCAGGCAGTTGCTCTCGCACCGACAGCATACGCGCAACCGCACGCAGCTGGGTGCCCAAGGGCGTTCCCGACTCATGGACACCTGTCGAAAAATCATTGAAATCCGGCGCAGCATCCAGAATGCCGGACAGGGCATTGGACAGCTCCATTGTATGGATGCGGCTGTTGGCAAAGGCCTTGCTCAGGCGGTTGGCGTCCCCGGCATTGTGCTGCAACAGTTGCCGGTAGGTTTCGCCGAGCGCGCCATCTTCACGAAAGGCGTAATAGTCGTCGAAGGCGTAGATAACGCCGCCATCGAACTCGAAAGCCCGCTGGGCGCCGCCTTGCTGCATCAGATTCTTGCCGCCGGAAGTCAAATTGAACAAAGACTCATCCGGATCGAACACATCCGCCATCCGCGCCGCCCAACCCGCCTTCTGCCGCACCGCCGCGTTGGCGGTCATCCATTGGTCACGCTGGGTATTGTGGGAAAAAAGCTGGTTGGGTACAGGGGCGCCACTGAGAACATCCGCCCTGGTAACAGGTTGCACCAGGGTTCCCGTATTGGCGACAACAGCCAGTTTCCCCTGATTGAACATCTGCTGCATGCGGCTCATGCCCGGATGAAAGCCATAGGCCGCGCCATCCTGATAACTGGCGGGACTGATCCCGAGCAGGGCCGCGCTTTCCAGAGCCATGCCGCCTCTTACATCCTGATAGGCAGCGTAGGCAGCCCCACCCTTGGGAACCACCATATTGAACGCATCGGCGCCACCCTCAAGAAGCACGCAAACCAGTGCCTTGTAACCGCCGCCGGAATCGGCAGCCCTTGCCTCCCGCCCCAACCCCAGCAATGCCGGTAGCGACGAAAAGCCCGCCGCCCCGAGTAGGGAGGTGCGCAGGAACTGGCGTCTGTCCATTTTTTTCACCCCGCCCCCTACCGCTGCACTGCGTATTCGGATGAAGTGACAACCAGGGAAATCAGGTTCCTTACCAGCGTATCCGGCACTGTACTGCTGTGATTGTTCAGATAGTCGAGCAACAGCTGTTTCATTTCGCCGCTCATGGAACCGGCCATCAGCAACACATTGAGACGCTCGAGAAGTTGCTCATGGCTCCCCGCCTGCAGCAGGGCCAGCTCCTGGCTCACATCCAGGCTGGCGGTCATGCCGTGTACTTCATAGGTATAGGTCTGGTGCACCAGGGACATCATGAGATGATGCAGGCCTTCGATTCCAAGGATCGTCATTTCCGGCGCCACCAGCCCGTCATTGATGAGTTCAGACGGCCCGTCGTCCGGGGTAAACCAGTTGAATACGGTAAGGGCTTCCAGAGGTGCATTCTGCTGCAGAAAGCTGCGGACATACTGGAAATTGAAACTGCGGTATTCGTACTCATCATTCCAACCGCGCTTGTGCAGGCCGTTGGCGGCATGGAAGGCGCGCCACAGATGAGTGATAAACAGTAGAGGCTCGCGCACCTTACCAAAAGATATGGCATTGCCCTGCCTGCCCGACAACGCCTCGGGATCGAGAAGAACGGCCCTGATCACAGCTTTCATATCACCGCGCACACCACTGCCATTGTCATCGAATGCCGCCGCCACCCGGGAAATATAGGCCGGAGACGGATTGCTGCTCACCAGCCGCTGAATCAGCTGACGGCCAATAAAGGGACCAACATTGGGATGTTGAAACAGGCGGTCGAGAACAAAATCCAGCTCCTGCTGCGCGGACAATCCGGCGGGCACATTCACGCCCAGTACGCGGCTGAGCTGCTTTGCTCCGGTATCATGATAATCTTCCATCGCCACCATGGGGGTAATTCTGGCGTGGTGGGTAACATGGCCTTCACCAGGGAAGAACCCTCCATCATCATCCGTCCAGCCGGTAAAGACCCTGGCCATTTCCTGAATATCAGCCTGTGTATAGGTCGGAATGGGGTTGCCACCAGCATCTGTCTTGCGGCTGCCGTCAGGATTGAGCTGGTACAGACCAATGCTGAATAGCTGCATCAGTTCACGCGCATAATTTTCATCCGGGCGGCTACCAGCTACCGGATCCGCCTTGGCGTTGCCCAGATAACTGAGATATGCGCCCATCATGGGGCTGCGACTGACCTCCCCGAGAAGATCCCGGAAGTTCCCGAATGCATTGCTGGCCAGGGTATCGTAATAGACGGTCAACCCATCGGGCCTGTTGATGAGCGGGCCAAACATGGAAACGACGAATATCTCACTCAGCGCAAAAGCAACCCGCTGACGCAGCTGATCTTCGCCATTCACTGCGATATCCCACCAGGCATCCCGCCAGGCGGTCTGTACCACGTCCGTGGCAGTCGTCCAGCCTATGCCGGGCAGATTGGTGCTGATCCACTGGTAATGAGAAGATTGCGGCAGGGAAAACTGATTGTCCAGCCATTGGGAATAATCGCTCGACGCCGCCAGGGTCTCGATCTCCCCCATGGACGGGCCAAAAGTAGCGCGGGCGAGAAAAGCGGAGGCACGGGTCAGGGCGTTGTCGCTACTGTGTGCTGGCGCAGCCATGCCAACAGACACGCTGAACAGCGCCCAGAGAAAAAGGATCCTTACCATGTTTCTTTCCGCTGCAAGATGCTTCCAGTATAAAAAGTATAAAGCGTGCACATAGGACAGCACACCAGGGGCGCCAAAAACTATAGCAATGGTTTGCAATATAGCATCCATTACAGCAGACAAAAGCGGCAGTAACGCACAAAACAGCGGTTACAGTAATTTGCGGCACGGGGATTGTCCTGAAGAATGCCAAACAGCAATAAATGTGAACTGATCTCCGGAAGATAAGTCTAATTTGACTTAGTATTCAAAAAAACAAGAGCTTGAATCACAATGGAAAATGCATTGAGGAATGCAGCTTCCAGAAACGCGGAACAGGTTATGAAAAACAAGACTTTGGTCTCTTTGCTGCTACCCGCCATGTTTTTACCGGGCGTAGGCTGGGCACAATGCACTCCCGATGTACATGGCGTGGCGCAGCTGACGTCTCCACCGCCCGGCGATGAATGCCAGGCACCCGTTCAAATTACCGTAACCGCAACCGCTGGAGTGCCCTCGGGAAGCGATGTGCGTCTGCTGGCGCCCTATGTGGAGTTTCAAAAGGGCTTCCGCGTTGCAGCCGGCGGCCAGCTACACGCCGGAGCAAATTATGCAGGTGCAGCACGCCTGCTTACCCAAGCCAGCTTTGGCCCCACCCAACAGGATATCGACCACCTGCTGAGCCTGGGCAGCTATGAGGCCTGGCTGGACGAGCAGTTTTCCATGCCCTTGCAGCGCCAGCTTCCGGCCATGCGCACACTGAATACCCTGATGTGCGAAGACAGCTCCGAGCCAAATTACACCGAAACCAACAACCGCTACGGCAGACGCCAGGTCTGGTGGGAACATGTGATGAACGGGGAAGATCAGCTGCGGCAACGGGTGGCGTTTTCCCTGAGCCAGATACTGGTAGTTTCCGATGTTGGCGAACTGGGTAATTTCCAGTTTGGAATGACTAACTATTGGGATACGCTACTCACCCATTCCTTCGGCAACTATCGTGATCTTCTGGAAGCGGTAACCTTGCACCCCATGATGGGAGAATGGCTGAGCAGCATCCGCAACCGCAAGGCAGTGCCGGCAGAAAATATTCATCCCGATGAAAACTACGCACGGGAGATACTGCAGCTGTTCAGCATCGGCCTGCATCAGCTGAATCTGGATGGCACTCTCAAAAAAGACGCCAACGGCTTGCCGATCCCTACCTACGGACAGGCCGAAATCAAGGAATTTGCCCGAGTGTTTACCGGGTTGATTTACGCTGGCGTCGACCGTTGGTGGCAAGGCCCCTGGTCAGGGGCAATTACCACCCAACCCATGGTGCCTTATGAGGATTTTCACGACACAGAGGCCAAGACCCTCCTGAACGGGCAGGTGGTGCCTGCAGGCGGAGACACCCTTACCGACATCCGCGCTGCACTCGATATTATCTTCAATCACCCGAATGTTCCGCCTTTTATCTCCAGACAGCTGATTCAGCGCCTGGTCACCAGCAACCCCACCCCAGCCTATGTGGAGCGGGTAGCACAAGTATTTGTCGACAATGGCAGCGGCGAGCGTGGCGACCTGAAAGCCGTGGTAAAAGCCATCCTCCTCGACCCGGAGGCACGCCGTGCGCATTCGGCCGCAGAGCATTTCGGGAAACTGCGCGAACCCCTGCTGCGTTTCAGCCATTTGTGGCGGGCTTTCGGCCTGACCATAAAAACCCGTAACGGAACCCTGTGGAACCAGGAAAGTTGTGGCCAGGGAGATTACGAGCTTTACTGGATGTGGTGGCTCACTTCTCTCCAACAAAGATCCGGGCAGGACATTCTGGGCGCACCCTCCGTTTTCAACTTCTATCAGCCCAGTTTCTCTCCCTCGGGTTCGGCAGCCAATGCGGGGCTGGTGGCACCGGAATTTCAGATTGCCTCCGAAAGCCGTCTGACCAGCACTGCTTCTGCAATGAACTGGCAGATTCAGGCAAGCCGCTGGAACGAAGACCGCTGGAGCATAGTTGACCTGCAAGATGAAGAACCCTGGGGAGCATCTCCCGAATTTCTTCTCAAACGCTTGAACCTGTTGCTGCTCAACGGGCAAATGGCGCTGGCGGAATATGATGTTCTGGCAACACACCTGAACAATGTTCTGAACAGCAACAACAGCGAACCGGGAGATGCGGTGCGGGATGCCATTACGCTCATCGTCAACTCACCAAATTACCTGATTCAGAAATAAGGCAGACGGACACATGAAAAAAATCGACACAGGAAGACGGCGTTTTCTCGGGGGCATGGCCGGAGCTTCTCTTGCCGCGTCCCCCCTTGGCATGTTGCTCTCCATGCGTGGCGCAATGGCGGCGGGCAACTATGACAACCTGAACGACTACAAGGCGCTGGTCTGCGTTTTTCTCCATGGCGGAAACGATGCTTTCAATATGCTGGTGCCCAGAGACGCATCCACCCATGCCTCCTATGCGAGCCTGCGGGGAGACCTTACCATCCCGAGAAACAGCTTGTTGCCCCTGAACGGCATCAACCATGGTTTTCACCCAAACATGCCCAGACTGCAGGACTACTACAATCAGGGAAAACTGGCGCTGATCAGCAACGTGGGTAACCTGGTTGAACCATTGACCAAGCAACAGTATCTTGACTGGGAACAGAGTGGAGGTGATAACATCAAAACACCCCCCGGGCTGTTTTCCCACAGCGACCAGAGCCATTTCTGGCAGACCGGCTATGGGCCAAATACTGCCGGCACCGTGGTGAGCAGCGGCTGGGGCGGTCGCATGGCGGATCTTCTGGCCGCTAGCAACAGCAATCCCTATGTGCCTATCACCATTACCCTGGACGGGCACAGCCCCTGGGAAGAGGCTGTCGCCACCTCACAACTGGGACTGAACTACTGGAACGGCGTCGAGGATTTCGGAGAACTGGAAAAAGCAAGCTGGCCGACCTGGGTCAACAGCCGCAGCCACGCCTGGGAACAACTACTCGGGCTTTCCGGCAACAGCCAGCATGCCCTGGAAAGGCAGACCGTAGAAGTCATACAGCGTACCCGAAGCCGGGTCAGCGAAGTGAAAGCGGCTCTGGATCTTACTTGGGACAGCACCAACAACAAGGACACTTTTCAGACCACCTATAATGAGTCCAACAACCTGGCCAGGCAGCTGCGCATGGTGGCGCGCATGATCGACAGCCACACCTATTTCGGGCACAAACGGCAGATTTTTGCCGTTTCCCTGGGTGGCTGGGACACCCACGGCTCGCAGGCAGGCCAGCATCCGGAATTACTGGCCACCCTGGATGATGCCATGGACAGTTTCTACCGGGTTCTTGCAGAAATGGGACTGGAACAGCAGGTCACTACATTTACCTCTTCCGAATTTGGCCGCACCCTGGGTTCCAACGGAGACGGTACGGATCATGGCTGGGGCACTTACCTTATGGCGATGGGGGATGCGGTTACCGGCCAGCAGGTCTACGGTGATCTTCCTCTGATCGAGCTGGATGGCCCAGATGATATCGGAAACGCCCTGCTGCCCAAGCTGTCCACAGATCAGTATGGTGCCACCCTGGCGCGCTGGTTTGGGGTATCAGACGCCGATCTGGATTTGATCTTCCCCAACCTGGGCAACTTCAACTCCCGGGATATCGGTTTTATGAACACCTGAACCACGGCATTTCTGCTCAAGGCTTTATCCTCTCAAGGTTTCACCCTCCCCGGCAAATGCCGGGGTGTCCCCGCAGGATTCTCCAGCGTGGGTCAGGGAAGCAGCCCCCGGACAATAAAACCGCCTGTCAGCAGCACTCCAACTGCAATCCGCAAATTTCACCCAAAACTTCAACTTTCCGCAGCTTCTGCCGCTACAGTACGGTAAGTTGAAGGCGTTCACTGTCTGCAGGCGGGTTTCAAGCTAGGATTCACTGGTCAGAATATGCATTGGGGAAACATTGACAGTGCAAATCCATAGAGCCAAATAACCACGACCACGCTCCCTGCGCGCTTTCTGGCAATAGCCAAACCCGGACAAGATGATTTAAACTTCCGGGTCGGGTACGAAAACCACAGCTTTCAGGGAAGACAATCCGGATTGTCCGGCCTTTCCCTGCAAATACCAGACACCGGGAGGGTCATGAGACAGCACCTATGCCTTATTTACGCGTATATCTGAACAATTCACTGCTGGATCAGTTCGAGCTGACAGATGGTCCGCTCACGATTGGCCGTGCCCCGGACAATGACATCGTCCTCGACAATCCCGGCGTATCCTCCCGTCATGCCATCGTGAAACCCCGGGGAAGCACCTATACGCTTCTGGACAACAACAGCACCAACGGGACTTTTATCAACAGCAATCGCATAAAAGAGCAGGAGCTGGCTTTTCGTGATGAAATACAGGTGTACAACTTTGTACTGAAATACATGCCCCGCGCACGGCTGGCCACAACTGACGAACATTCCGGCAACCAGGCCGGCGCATCCGAGCATGCGGCAACAGTGGAAATTGCCATTTCAGACATCAATGCGCTGAAGAAACTGCGCAAGCGCAACCAAACAGCCTATCTGGTACAGATCAGGGATGGCCGGCAGGCCGATAGCTACAGGCTGTCCGATATACGCTTTACCATTGGCCGTTCCAGCAGCTCCAACATACGCGCCGGGGGCTGGTTTGCACCAAAGACAGCTGCCACCCTGATCCGCCAACACAATGTCTTTCATCTGTTACCCCATAAAAGGGGAAAGGTAAGAATCAATGGCAAGCCAGCCAGGGGAGAAAGCGCACTCAAACCAGGGGATCATATATCCGTTCGCGGAACGGAGTACGTCTTCCAGTACAAAACAGGCAATGGACGCTGACTCACCCGACATCCTTATCCCCGGGTACAGAATACTCAGCCTGATTGGCAAAGGAGCCAACGCCACCGTATATCTTGCATTGCAGGAATCCCTCAACCGCCATGTAGCGCTCAAGATTCTGCAGAGATTCGATCGTCCCGCGCAAGCCGTGCGCTTCTTCAACGAGGGGCAAATCGTTGCCTCCATGAACCACCCCAACATCATTACCATCTATGACATAGGCTCGGTGGGCAGCCAGCAGTATATTGCCATGGAATACCTGGAAGGCGGCTCCTTGCGGGATCATATCGAAGATGGGGTTTCAGCTACAGCCGCCCTGGATATTGTCCAGCCTATCGCCAGTGCCCTTGAGTTCGTGCACCAGATGGGCATCGTGCACCGTGATATCAAGCCGGAGAATATTCTTTTTCACAAAAGCGGCATTCCCAAAATCACCGATTTCGGCGTGGCCAAGGCACTGGATCGGGACATGAACCTCACCATGGACGGCACCGCCCTGGGAAGCCCCTATTATCTAAGCCCTGAGCAGGCGGAAGGAAAAGACCTCGATGGCCGGTCCGACATCTATGCCTTGGGCGTCATACTGTTCGAGCTGCTGGCACAGCGCAAACCCTACCTTGGAGAATCCCAGATCGAGGTCATTTTCGGCCACCTGAACAAACCCATCCCCGCATTGCCTGAACAATATCGCCACTATCAGGCGCTGGTGGAAAAAATGATGGCCAAGGATGCCGATGAACGATTTTCCTCCACACGGGAAATGCTTGACTATCTGAACACGCTGCGCAATTTGGGCAACAGCAGATCCGGCCGAAGATCTGCCGATCTGGGTCGCGGCAAAAAGCCTGCGGGGAAAAAGCAGAACAGGGGCTTGCTCTCCTCCTTGCGCAACCATCCACTGCTTTCCACCGCGGCAGGCATCGCCCTGTTTCTGGCAGCGGCAGCCCTGGTGATGACAGATCCCTCTTCACCGCCTGTCACCGCCGACATGACGGAAGGCGCGCCCCCCGCGCCTGTGGTGGAAGAAAACCTGGCCGCGGATGCCGCAATCAGCCTTGGCGAGCCGGAAATCTCCGTAGAAACCATTGAACCCACTGATGCTGCCCTCTCTGAAGAAGAGTTTTCCATACCAGTCATTGATCCGGATACCGCAGTTCCTGTAGCCATAGGGGAGGAGGAAGCTCCGACTGCTGTTGACCCAGTGGACAACGAAATGGCGACAGATATTACAGAGGATGCTGAAACAGGTGCAACGGACATCGAAAGCGCCATAGCCGCCCTTGGCGAGCCTGGGGCAACCGAGGATGAGAGCACCGAATCATTGCTGCAAAAAGCAGAAGTGGCGCTGCAGAAATACCGCCTCACCAGCCCCAAAACCGACAGCGCCTACTATTACTACAGCAAGATACTGAAGATGGATCCAGGCAACAAGCAAGCCGTCAGAGGCATCAGAAGGCTGGCGGGGAAATATGGACTCCTGGCGGACAAGGCACTTAAAAAGGAGGATGAAAAGAAAGCTCGCACCTATATCGAGCGCGGCTTGCGCATACGCCCGAAGGATGCTTTGCTGCTGGCGAAAATGGCGCACCTGGATGAACTGGAAGCAGCAAGACTGGCGCCCCCCCCGCCACCGCCGGAGGCAGTAGAACCGCCGCCGCCAAAGCCCGAGCCCAAACCCCCGGTAAACACCAGCCTGCAGCTGCTGGAGTCGCTGGAATAAAGGAACCTCCGATCAAGTCATGGACTCGTATCTTGTGCCCAGAATGCCCAGATCTTTCGTTGCAAATCTTCGCAATAGCCCGCTGTTATGTGCGATTCGCGCCTCCAGTCTGAACATTCTGAATCGCAATCTACTTCGCCCGGACTTGACCAGAGGCTCCTAAGCAGATCCATGCAACCAGGGAACAGATAAAGACATGGCTTGGGAGTTTGCGCATGGCTCAGACATTGGTGGCCGCCCCGAACAACAGGACAGTTACTCCATACTTGATCACATGGGAAACTACCTGCTGGTGCTGGCCGATGGCATGGGAGGCCGGGAACACGGCGCCATGGCTTCAGATACGGTGATCGAAACGGCTCATACCCGTTTCTACTCTCCACACCGTGCCCATCCCGAGCAATTTCTGAAGCGGCTGTGCATGGAAGCACACCGCAAAATCCTCAAACTGGGCCACAACCACAAGGCATCGTCCGGAAGCACAGCCATTTTCCTGTATCTGCAGGGAGAGGAGGCGTACTGGGCTCACGTTGGCGATTCCCGCCTGTACCATTTTCAGAACAACCACCTGCTCTTCCATACCAGAGACCATTCCCTGGTTGCCCTGCAAGAGGAAAACGATGAATTCGGCGATTCCGCAGGAAACAACCAGTTATACATGTGCCTGGGCGGCAGCAACGACGTGGTTCCGGAAATCAACGCCTCCGGACTGAACCGCAATGACCTATTTCTCCTGTGCAGTGACGGCTTCTGGAACGAAATCTCGCCAGATGAAATCCTGCAGCAACTGGCACTACCGGGAACCTTGCAGTATCACACAGACATGCTGGTACGCACCGCCAGCGAGCGGGGCGGAAAGAATGCAGACAACATCAGCCTGCTTGTTGCCCGGCATCAGTCCAAAAAGCGCCTGCCCAGGCTGTTGAAACGCATGCTTGGGAAGCCCTGAGTCAATCGCCGGATACCGAACTCCTGCACAACAGCAGATTGCCTGCCCCATCCACGATGCACCGCCAACCAGCCGCCAGCCAGGTCGTGGCCACCTGCTCGGTGATGATTGCAGGACCGCTGATCTCCTGCCCGGCAGCCAGGGCCATCCGATCAAAGCAAGGCACCGGCCGGTTTTCACCCGCAGCCTGGCTGTACTGAAAGGGCTCGGCCGGTTGCCGGGTGGCTGGCGCTGACAGCTGGACGATGGTTCCCGGGCCACGCACGGAAACGCGTAGATTGACCATTTCCAGAGGCAGATCGAGATCATGTCCATAGCGCTCGGCATGGCTTTGATGGAAGTCCCTGGCAGCTTGCATCAGGCTCCTCCAGGGTACATTCAGGGCATGGGATTGGCCTGCATAGCGCAGATCGAGGGAACAGGAAAGAGTACAGCTTTGCCGTGGAACCCCTTCTTCCTGCAAAGCAGCCAGAGCCTCTTCCGCCAATGCCTCCAGAGCTGCATCAAGCTGTTCATCCACAAGCTCACTCAGCTTCACCACCCAGGTGCGCGATAACTGCCGCCCCGGGCGTGCCACCAGCATCCCCAGAGCAGACAACACGCCCCCATGCACGGGAACCAGCGCCCGTTGCATCCCCAGCGCATCCGCCAGCGCACATACATGCAACCCGCCCGCACCACCGAAGGAAACCAGCACAAATCCCCCAGGGTCGATGCCCCGCTGCACAGATATGGTTCGCAATGCCCTTGCCATGTGTTCATTGGCAATACGGATCACTCCCGCTGCCGCCTCTTGCATGGAGCAACCCATGGCCCGGGCCAGCTGTTGCAGCTCTTTTTCCGCCGCCGCCACATGCAGCTGCATCTCTCCACCCAGAAACCTGTCCGGCAGCAAACGCCCAAGCACCAGATTGGCATCTGTAACCGTCACCCCGGTGCCACCCCGGCCATAGCAAACAGGCCCGGGATCTGCACCTGCGGACTCTGGCCCAACCTGCAGCATGCCACCCTCATCCAGCCAGGCGACGGAACCCCCACCCGCACCGATGGTATGCATATCCACCATGGGAACCGCTACTGGATAGGGGCCGATGCGCCCTTCGGTGGTCAGGTTTGGCTCTCCGTCCAGCAACGCAACATCGGTGGACGTGCCCCCCATATCAAAACTGAGCATGCATCGACAGCCTGCTTTTTTCCCCAGAAAACCGGCAGCGACCAATCCCCCCGCAGGCCCGGAAAGCAGCATGCGCACCGCCTGGTCACCCGCCTGGGCTGCTGCCACCGTATCTCCGGAGCTTTGCATCACAGACACATGACTCCCAGCCATACCGGACTGCAAGCGCTGCAAATAGCCTTGCACCAGGGGCCCCACCCAGGCATTCAGCCAGGTTGCCATGCCACGCTCATACTCCCGGATCTCCGGCAAAACCATGGATGACAGGGATACAAACAGATTTTCCGGGAGTGCTGCCGCTATTTCCTGTTCGGTAGTGGCATCGAGCCAGGAAAACAGCAGGTTTACCGCCACCGAGCGGGGCCGGTGCTGTGCAATCACGGAGGCCAGCATTTTCAGGTCTTCCGCAGCAAGAGCATCTACAGGCTCTCCATCTGCACCCAGGCGTCCACCCACTTCCACGCACAGCTCCCGGGGCACGGGGGGCAGTTGCCGCTGCGGTTGCAGATTGTACAACTCAGCCCGGTTCTGGCGACCAATACTGAGCATATCCGCAAAACCCCGGTTGGTGACAAACAGGGTTTTCACTCCCTTGCCTTCCAGCACCGCATTGGTGGCCACGGTGGAACCATGCACCACCCGCAAGCGCTCACCCTGCAAACCAAGATCGGCAATGCCCTGTAAAATCGCCTGCTCTGGCGCATGAGGTGTGGACAGCAGCTTGTGCACCCTGAGCATTCCATCCCGCCACAGCACGAAATCAGTGAACGTGCCGCCGGTATCAACCCCGAGAAAAATCATACTTGCCGGTTACAATTGGTGACAATTGCCACATATATTAACCCGGCAACAATATATGTCATGTTCAGCGCTTTGGATTCGTGTCGGATCAAGGCGCGGCGCGCCGGCAAGGGTTGTTCCCTTGGCAAGCGCCTGTCCGCCTTGCCGTAAACGCGCTGGTTGCGGCTGAACACGATATATATTGTTGCCGGATTAATAAGATGTGCGTACCGAAGCCAGAGCGACTATTATCGGCACAACATGGGAAAACTGTTACTAAGCGCCAATAACCTGGGTAGAAAAGACCAGGGAAAAGTCCGTCTCACGGGCTTCAACCTGGATCTGCACCAGGGCCAGACCGTGGGCCTGCTGGGCATCAATGGTGCAGGAAAATCCACCACCCTGGCATTGCTCAGTGGCGCACTGGCTCCCGGCAGCGGTTGCGTGGAAGTCCTGGGGATGAATCTGCATCAGCATCCTCAGGCGAGAAAACACATCGGGCTGCTGCCAGAAACACCGCCTCTGTATGCCAACCTCAGCGTAAACGAAAACCTGGATTTTGCCGCCCGACTGCGGGGCATGGCTTCCTCACAGATAACCAGCGCCAGGGAATCCGTAAAGAAACGCCTGGACCTGCACACTTTGGGGAAACGGCTTTGCGCTCGCCTGTCGAAAGGCATGGCGCAACGGGTGGCCATCGCTCAGGCGCTGATCCATTCGCCAAAGGTGCTGGTCCTGGACGAGCCCACTGCCGGGCTGGATCCCGCCCAGGCCCAGGAGCTGCGGGAACTGATCCGGGGACTGAGCGGCGAATGCGGCATTCTCCTCGCCAGCCATATCCTGGCCGATATGGAACAACTGTGCCAGCGGGTCATTGTCCTGAACGACGGGCGGCAGGTGGCGGAACAGGCCATGAACAACAACCGCATGGTGCGTATCCGCCTGAAAACGCCCCCCCAAAACCCCGCGCAACTGATTGGCATCGCCTCCATACGCAAGGCGGAAGATCAGGGAAACGGCTGGTATCAGCTGGAGCTGGATGACGCCGGGGAAGCACTGGCCGAACAAATCACAGCTGCCGGATGGGGCCTGCTGGCGCTGATTCCCTCGCAGTACAATTTGCAATCCCTCCTCGCCCAAACCCTGAGCGCTACGGGAGAACAACCATGATCTGGGCCATCGCCCGCCGGGAAATACTGGGCAACTATGCCAGCGCCAGCGGCTGGATTGCCCTGGCGGCGGCGCAGTTGCTTCTGGCCTGGCTGCTGTTTTTGCAGCTGGAGGTGTACCTGAAGATTCTGCCGGAGCTGGCAGCCGGTAACAGCCCCATGGGCATTATCGATCTGGTCATCAGCCCCACCCTGTCCTCCACGGCTCTGGTGCTGCTGATTCTCATCCCCCTGCAAGGCATGGGAAGTTTTGCCGATGAGCTGCGTAGCGGACGCATGGCCCTGTTGCTTTCCGCCCCGCTCTCCTCCTGGCGACTGGTATTGGGCAAATGGCTGGGGCTGCTGCTGAGCACGCTCCCCCTGGTGCTGCTGCCACTGCTCATGGTCTGGGTGCTGGAACTGGGCAGTGCGGTGGATGCGGGCCGCCTCGCGGCCAGCTTCCTCGGGCTGCTGCTGTTCGCCAGCATGGTCGCCGCCATCAGCATCTGGCTGTCTTCTATCAGCGAACAGCCCCTGACGGCAGCCGCCATGAGCTGGGGATTATTGTTTCTGTTATGGCTCCTCGACGGCAGCAGCGGCGGCGTCATGCAACTGTTGTCGCTGGATACGCATTTGCTGCCCTTCCTCCAAGGAATGGTGGCGACCCAGCACCTGGTTTATTTTCTCGCCATCACCTTCACCACCCTGGGCCTGGCCACCCACCGCATCTGGCGCCTGGGAGGTGGCGAATGAGGTGGCGCCATCGCCTGCTGCAGTTGTTACTGCTACTCTGTCTGGGGCTGACCCTGTATGTCGCCAGCATTATTTCGTTGCAATGGGACTGGAGCCGGGAGGGCCGCAACCAGCTGCACCCGCAAACCCTGGCGCTACTGCAACAATTGCAAGCGCCCCTGAAAGTAACGGCCTTCGTGCCGGATCATCCTTTGCAGCGCGCCACCATCACCACCTTGCTGGACAAATACCGCCAGCACCATCCCCGGCTGGCGCTGGAATTCATCGATCCCAGCCAGCAGCCGGAGCTGACCAGAAGCCTGGACATTCAGCACACGCCCCTATTGCTGCTGGAATACAACGGCAGACAGGAGCGCGTCAACACCGTCAACGAGCAGGTGCTGACAGAAGCCATCACCCGCCTGAGTCTGAAGGTGCAAGGCTGGATTGCAGGCATCCAGGGACATGGCGAAGCATCCCTTACAGGCAAGAGAAACTTTGATCTGGGGAGCTTCGGCCAGCTGCTGGAAGAAAAATCCTACAAGATCATCGACCTGGAACTGAGCAGCACCGGCCAGATACCACAGAACGTACAACTGCTGGTGCTGGCGGCCCCCGCCACAGCCCTGACGGATAACGAACTGGCCATCATCATCAACTATCTGGAGCAGGGCGGCGCCCTGCTGTGGCTCGCAGACGGCAAGATTCCCGCCCCCCTGGCGGACTATTTCGGCATCGTCTTTCTTCCCGGCATCATTGTGGACGCTGCAGCGGCGGATCTGGGCATGGACAGCCCTGCCATCGCCATCGGCAAGATGGCGCAAAACGCTCCCCTGGAGAAAACCCTGGCGGCGCCGGTCTTCCTGCCTCACGCCCGCGTCCCCGAGATCATGGCCGACAAGTGGAAGGCTGCACCGCTGTTGCTGACCGGCTCCCGCAGCTGGAACGAAACCGGCAAACTGCAGGGCAACATCGCCCGCAATCCACAATTTGGAGAGCAGCGCGGCCCATTGAACCTGGCTCTGGCACTGCAACGGAGTCGTACGGACGGCAAGGAGCAAAAAGTCATCATCGTTGGCGACAGCGACTTCCTCAGCAACAGCTTTATCGGCAACGGTGCCAACCGGGATTTTGGTCTGGCGCTGATCCACTGGCTCACCGACAACCGGCAGCTCATCGATATTCCCGAGTTCACACCAGCAGACCAGCAACTGCACTGGACCCCTGCCACCATTGCCTGGGTGGCGGCTGTTTTCCTGTTTGGCATTCCCGTGCTGCTGACAGCGACCGGCCTGTTCATCGGCTGGCGGCGGAAGAAGGCATGAGTCCTGTCATTCGCACCAACTGGCTGCTTCTGGCAATTGCGGGGCTGCTGGGTTTCATCATCTATATGCATTCACAGCAACAAGACGGCTATACCCCGATCACGAAATTGGACGGCAACCGGATCAACCGCATTCTCATCGAACACGAAAACACGGTGCTCGCCCGGCTCCAACGCCAGGAGAACGGCTGGGCAGACCTTGCATCCGGCAATCCGGTAACAAACCAGGAGTGGATCACCAGGCTGCTGCATATTGCCCGCTTACCCAGCCTGCACAGCTTCCCTGCCGCTGACCTTGACCTGGAGGCGTTCGGCCTGCAGCCACCAAATTACCAGTTGCGGCTGGATGACCAGATCATCCGCTTTGGCGGCATTGACCCCGCCTCCGGGCTGCGTTATATACAGCTGGGCCAGCAGATTCATTTGATCAGCGATGGCTATACCCATTACCTGACACCACCTCCCTGAGCCATGCCTGAACTCCCGGAAGTAGAAACCACGCGCCGCGGCATACAACCCCACATCCGGGGAAAAACCGTGACCGCAGTGATCGTCCGCCAGCCCAGGCTGCGCTGGCCGATCCCCGAAGAGTTGCCGCAACTACTCAGGCGCCGCAAGCTCAGGAGCATTGAACGCCGGGGAAAATACCTGTTGCTGCATTTCAGCAATGGCTGCCTGCTGCTGCACCTGGGCATGTCCGGCAGCTTGCGCATTCTGCCCACCTCCAGGCCCGCAGAGAAACACGATCACTTCGATCTGGTCTTTGGGGCGCAATGTCTGCGATTGCATGATCCCCGACGTTTCGGCGCAGTGCTCTGGAGTGACGGCCCTGTGGAACACCATCCGTTGCTGAAAAATCTCGGGCCGGAACCCTTGTCAGACAGCTTTCAGGGCAAGCATCTATTCAGACTTTCCCGCAACAGGCGGGTGGCGGTAAAACAGTTCATCATGGATAGCAAAATAGTCGTCGGTGTAGGAAACATCTATGCCAATGAAGCCCTGTTCCTGGCCGGCATCCTTCCCGCCACAAGCTGCGGGCGCATCTCCGCCAGGCGCTACGAAAAGCTGGCGCGGGCAATCCGGGAAATACTGACCACCGCCATCCAGCGGGGCGGCACCACCCTCCAGGACTTTGTACAGGCAGACGGCAAACCCGGCTATTTCTCCCAGGAATTACAGGTGTATGGCCGCGAAGGAAAGCCTTGTTCTCGCTGCGGCAACGCCATTCGGCAGAAAAACCTGGGGCAGCGTTCCAGTTATTACTGCAGCCACTGTCAAAGATACTAACCCAGCAGATAGATCAGCCCCAGCGTGACCAACGCAACCATCAGGCTCTGCAGGCCGCTCCACAACCAGAATGTACCGCCAACACGGCCAAGAAAAACGCCAAAGAGAAAGAGGATCACCAGTGCCACCATCATTGCTGTAGGCAAAGGCCCCAATACCAGCATCACGCCGCCATGCGCCAGCCACAGGGGCACCATGATAACCAGGGCAGTCAGCAGCGGAGACAGGCCGTTCACCAGCGCAACCAGCCAGGGAATCCATACAGCCACCTGGGCATGGTGACTTTCTTGCAGCGAGCTCACCATCGCTTTTTCCAATTGCGCCAGGGCGCGGCGTTGCTCTGCTGCTTCACTGATGTAGGCACTGGACAGACCACTCATACCCAGCGCCAGTGCCGCCGCCAGGCAGGATGTGATCACCACGGCAAGATCGACACCACCACTGACATGAAACCCCATCATCAGTCCAAGCATCGTCAACGCGCCGTCATACCCGTTTACCACGAAGTACCGGCGCATGATCTTCTCCGGACGGGAGATTTTCAACAGGGTCTTGATCTGTTTCAGCAACATCACTTGCCGACTACCGAAACCTCATCAATGCTGTGCAGGGAAGCCCCAATCTCATCGATCGCCGTGCTGATAAGGGAAAAATCAAGCTTGTCCCCCTCAATCGCCACCTGCAGTGTTTCCGTCTTTTCATCCACTTCCAATACCCGCACATCAACCCGATAACCTTCTCCCAACACGGCAATGGCTTTGGCAAATTCAAGCGCATTCGGCTGATGCGGCTTCAGGATATCGAGCACAAGACGTTGAACATTGGCCATAGTAATTTCCTCCACACCGAAAGCGGAACAATCTGAGAACCTTTGTTCAGGCCAGCATTTCCTGCAAGGCCCCAATATGCCGCTGTGCATTTTGTTTCAGGCGCAGCCGTATGCTGCGGACAATACAGGCCAGATCATCCAGGGCATCTTCAAACCGGTCATTCACTACCAGATAATCATATTCCGCATAATGAGACAGTTCGTTACGGGCATCCTTCATGCGCCGCTCGATAACTTCTTCATCATCCTGCCCCCGATTACCCAGACGCTCACGCAGGGCTTCAATGGAAGGCGGGATGATGAAGATGGATATGGCATCGGGGAATGTCTTGCGCACCTGCCGGGCGCCCTGCCAGTCAATCTCCAGCACCACATCCAGCCCTGTCTGCAGCTGGGATTTCACCCCTTCCTGACTGGTGCCATAGTAATTATCAAAGACCTGAGCCTGCTCCAGGAAAGCACCCTTACCCGCCTGCGCCATGAATTCCTCCACAGAAACAAAATGATACTCCACGCCATCCTGCTCTCCCGGCCGTGGGGAACGGGTGGTATGGGATACCGACAGCGCCAGATTTTTATCTGCCTTCAAAAGTTCCTTGAGAAGGCTGGTCTTCCCTGCTCCCGAAGGCGCAGACACAATAAAAAGGTTGCCCTGATTGCTGTTATTCAATGTTCTGTACCTGTTCCCGCATTTGCTCGATGAGCACTTTCATTTCCACGGAAATCGCCGTGGTTTCGCTGTCTGCAGATTTGGAACCCAAGGTATTGGCCTCACGGTTGAGTTCCTGCATAAGGAAATCCAGGCGCCTGCCCACAGGTTCATCTCTTTTCAATACGCGCTGCACCTCCTGAAGATGAGTGGACAGACGATCCATTTCCTCGTCTACATCCAGGCGCTGGGCCAGCAGTGCCATTTCCTGCTCCAGACGCTGCTCATCCAAATCCCCGGCCACCTCTGCCAGACGGTTGCGCAGGCGCTCCCGAACCGCTTCAATCACCACCGGCATACGCTCACGGGCTTTTTCCACCTGCGCCTGCAACAATTCGCAACGGCTTTCAATCAACACTGCCAGACGCTGCCCCTCCCGCTCCCGGGTGGCAACCAGATCATCCAGCACTTTTTCCAGCAACTCCATGGCCTGTTCCTGGATCGGAGTCAAATCCGGGGTGGTTGCCACTGCCACCCCTGGCCAGGCAAGCACCGTCATGATATCCGGCTCTTTCAACAATGACTCCCGACTACGGATCACTTCCATCACACCCAGTACCTGATCCAGTACAGGCTCATTCAGCACAATGGCAGCCACATCGGCACCACTGGCCTTATAGCGCAAACCGCATTCCACCTTGCCGCGGCCCAGGTGCCGTGCCACGGCTTCGCGCACTCCCGCATCCAGCTGGCGGAAATTCTCCGGCAGGCGTGGCTGTATTTCCAGATAACGGTGGTTTACCGAGCGCAACTCCCACACCAGCTCAATTCCTTCCCGTGTACTGCCGCCTCTTGCGAAGGACGTCATACTTCGTATCATCTGTTCCCGGCTCCGACAAATTACTGCACAAATTTCGTACTCTTTATGATACTTTGGTTTATCTTGGGATGCCCCTTTTAATACAGATCTTTCATGTCATCGGAAAAACGCGAGCCACTGCCTTCAGGCACCCGGCTGGACTATTACAAGGTACACAAGCTCATCGGCAGCGGTGGGTTCAGCCTTATTTACCTTGGCGAAGAGGAAGATTCCCATGACGAAGTGGCGATCAAGGAATACATGCCCAAGCGTTTTGGCCTCCGGAACCGGAACGGCGGGATCCTTTTTTCCAACGAGGAGGCCAAGGACAAGTTCTATCGCGGTCTGCGGCTGTTTTTTCTCGAAGCCAAGGCGCTGGCGATGCTGCGCCACCCGAACATTGTCAATGTACGCAACTGCTTTCTGGACAATGAAACCGCCTATCTGGTAATGGACTACCAGCCCGGCAAGAATCTGGGAAGATACATCAAGCGCCGCAAGGGCGGGTTGAGCACGCGCTTTCTCATGACCGTGTTTCCACCCCTGCTGGATGCCCTGGAGCTGATACACAATGCCCAGCATCTGCATCTGGACATCAAGCCCGGCAACATCCATATCCGCCCCGGTGGGCAGCCGCTGTTACTGGATTTTGGCGCAGTTTATCATCTGAGCACAGAAGGCAAGAAAAAAGCCCAGGTGATCACCCCCGGGTTTTCCCCTATCGAACAATACCGCGGCATCAGCAAGGTGGGGCCCTGGACCGATATCTATGCCGTTGGCGCCAGCATGCGCACCTGCATCGAGGGACGACCGCCCCCCACAGCCATCGAGCGCCATGCCAAGGACACCATGGTTCCTGCGGTGGAATGTTTCAGCAAGCGCTACCCCCGGCATATTCTGCGGGCAATCGATCACGCCATGGAAATAGATCCCCAGAAACGCATACAATCCGCTGCCCTGTTGCTCAAGCAGCTGAACAGAGACCCGGCGAAAGCCGGGGCACGCAAGGCAGGCTAGTGGACACAGCGCGCATTTCCCTGCAGGGCAACCGGGCCAACAACCAGGATCGCTGCGCCATTCTCAACCACGGAAAAAGCTGCCTGATGGTATTGGCCGACGGTTTGGGCGGACATCCCAAGGGCGAGGTCGCCGCACAGATCATGCTAAACGTATGCGAGCAGCTTTTTTCCAAAACACCCAAGCCCATCAGCAGCCCACGGTTTTTTTTCCACCATTGTGTTACCCACGCCCACAAGTTGATCAATCAGTATGGCCAGGCACAGCGACCCAGTATCGCACCCCGAACCACTGTGGTCATGGCGCTGATCCAGGACGGATACTGCTACTGGAGCTATGCCGGTGACAGCCGCTTTTACCTGTTAAGGGACAATAACATCGTTCTTCAGTCCACTGACCACAGCGTGCCGCAAAGGAATGCCCTTGGAGAAGAAAACCCCGGCAACCGTGCCCTGACCCGCTGTGTGGGCGGCCAGCGCAGCGCCCCCATGCCGTCCACGGAACCACCGTTTCCGCTACAGCCCAACGATCTGATCCTGCTCTGCTCGGATGGACTGTGGGGCCAACTGCCACGGCAGCAGCTGGTTGAAACCCTGTGGAACACCTTTCCACTGAAAAAAGCACTGCATATGCTTGGCACTACTGCAGAAAACAATGCACAATCCCGCAGTGACAACATCAGCGCCCTGGGGATTCGCATTGACGAAAGCAGCTGCACCAGCACCGCTTCTGTTGCAGGAAACAGTGAAAGCGAGCTGCTGTCTGCTATCGATCACCTCAACGCGCTGATCAGCGAGAGTGTTCCGGAAACATAAGCCGGGCCTGTAGCTTCACCCCCATTACCCACCAACAGAGGAACCCCCGATGAGACCCAGCGGCCGCGCCAACAACGAAATGCGTCCTGTCAGCTTTATTACCAACTTTACGAAACACGCCGAAGGTTCCGTGCTGGTGAGCTTTGGCGATACCCGGGTGATCTGCACCGCAACCGTGGAAGAGCGCACCCCCCGCTGGATGGACAAGGGTCAGGGCGGCTGGGTCACAGCCGAATACGGCATGTTACCCCGCTCTACCAACAGCCGCATGGGACGCGAGGCGGCGAGAGGAAAGCAGGGTGGCCGCACCATGGAAATCCAGCGCCTTATCGGCCGCTCCCTGCGCGCCGCCCTGGATCTGAAGAAGCTTGGCGAACACACCATCACCCTGGATTGCGACGTCATCCAGGCTGACGGCGGAACCCGCACCGCATCCGTATCCGGTGGTTTCGTAGCCCTGGCGCTGGCCGTGGACGGGTTACTGAAAAAAGGGCGGCTGGCAGAAAACCCCATCATCCACCATGTCGCCTCTGTTTCTACCGGCATCTATGCCAACACCCCGATACTGGATCTGGACTATATGGAAGACTCCAATGCTGAAACCGACATGAACGTGGTAATGAATGAAAGCGGTGGTTTTATCGAGGTACAGGGTACGGCGGAAGGCGCGGTATTCAGCAGCGATGAAATGAATCAGATGCTCGCTCTGGCCAGCCGGGGTATCCGTGAGATCATCGCCGAACAGCAAAAGGTTCTGGAAGTCCCTTCAAGCTGACGGTCTGCGCAATCCCACCTCAAAAAGAAGCTGTGGAAGGGTGCTTGCCCTTCCTGCGCATTTGGCGCTGCAGGGAACGCATCAAGGGCTCGATATCCTCACCGGCATGACTGACCACAGCCATGCTTCCCCAGCTTGTGGGAACCAGGACTCCAGAGAGAGAAACAGCTGCCACAACCTGGCGTTGTTGCGCATACTCGCCTGGCATTAACAGTACGGTTACCGGCCCACTCCCTCCCTGCATGACCAGGTGCATGCCGCGTCTCTTGCGTATCCAGCACGGGGTTGCGGCTGTAATCCTGGCAGGCACCTCGACCAGCTCAAACCCCAGGGGAGAAAGCGCTTCCAGCAGCTCCATCTCGTTCATGGCGTACCGGGAGTTGAGCATTTCCGGCTCTTTCTGGATATGGCGCACTATCAGCTGCGGCAGATTGTTCCCGGTAAACACCTGTTGTGCGAGATTGAACCCTGCCACCGTTGCTCCCAGCAGCAGCAACACAGATACCGCCTTTACCCAGGTTTTCCGCCACCATCTTGTACGTCTGTACGCCGGCCCCGCACACAGCTCTTTCTCCGGCTGCACGGAAATGGCGACACGCAGCATCGACTCAAACTTCCGTGCCTGCTGCCATTCCCGGGCGCAACGGGCACAGTTTTTCCGGTGCGCAGTGAAGTCCCTGTCTTTGCAGGAGGGCTCTTTCATCAGGCGGGCCTGGAATTGCTCACAATTCATATGTGTAATGTTTCAGCATCAGTCACTATGATCAAGACCCTGGCGGCAAGTACTTTGTTTCCGCAGCAGACAAAAAACCGTCATTCTGGAAACAAAACGGCGATCTGTCAGGTCATAGTATCCGAACCGGGAAAAAACCGGTCGAATGGGAATGGTGCTTGCTTAAGCTAATCATCATGGTCATCCCGGTACACGAACCCATTCATGGGTTCGTGTACCGGGATGAAGAATAACGAGTTCTTTGGCTTAAGCAAGCGCCATTCCAACTAAATGGTATTTTTATGAAACTACACCAGTTAAGGAGATTCTCCATGAAAAAATCGATCATTATGAGTGCTGTCGCCATTGCCATGTTGTCCCTGGGCATCAGTGGAAGCGCCATGGCCGGCAAACCAGGCTTTGAAAAATGCATGGGCATTGCCAAGGCCGGCAAGAACGATTGCGGCACTTCAGCCCACGCTTGCGCCGGCCAGGCCGCCAAGGACAACGATCCTGAAGAGTGGGTGTATGTACCTGAAGGCACTTGCGGCAAAATCGCAGGCGGCAAGGTAAAAAAATGATCTGAACCCGGCGGCTGCATGAACCGGCTAACGGGACATGCAGCCACCGGCCTGTTCTGACGCTTCGGCAACCGGGAGTGAACATGAGTCTGCTACAAACCCTTGTAAAACCCTACAGCGCCATTGCACGACTGCTTGAACTTCTGGCCCCTGTATTCGACCTCGCGGTACGCCTGTGGGTAGCCTGGGTATTCTTCAAATCCGGGCTGGTAAAAATACAGAGCTGGGACACGACAGTGATGCTGTTCGACTACGAATACAACGTGCCCCTGCTCTCACCGCAAGTAGCGGCCTGGACGGGGACAGCGGCAGAGCTGATCCTGCCTGTTCTCGTCGCCCTGGGCATTGCCAGTCGCCTGTCCGCCCTGGCGCTGTTTTCATTCAACGCCGTTGCGGTATATGCCTATGCCAGTTTCCTGTTCGGCGCAGAGGGCGCTGCCGGCCTGCAACAACATATCCTTTGGGGAGTGATGCTGTTGATCACGGTTTTCCATGGCCCGGGCAAGCTGTCCGTGGATCATCTGCTATGCAAGAAATGCTGAATTTCCACTGTCCATACAGATAAAAAAAGCCTGCTGTTTCAGCAGGCTTTTTTATTTCAATCACTACGGCGCATTACTGCTGTTTTTTCTTCCTCGCCAGCTCGACAAAGTGCTTCATACGCTGACCGTCGATGGCGCCTGGTATCAACTCCTCTCCGATCACGAATGCCGGCGTGCCGTTGACGCCCAGGCGTTGTGCCCAGACGCTGCTGCGCTCCAACTCCTGCTGCACTTGGGCTGATCCCATGTCTTTTTGCAGTTTTTCCAGGTCAAGTCCCACAGCTTTCGCCGCCGCCAGCACCCCGTCTCTGGAGAGGCGGCCGCCCTGGTTCATCATCTGCGCATGAAACTGGTTGTATTTCCCCTGCATCTGTGCGGCCAGGGCTGCTTTCGCCGCATATTCCGAGTCCGGCCCCAGCACCGGCAGCTCCTTCATCACGATCTTGATGTTGCCATCATCGGCAATCAGCTTCTCCATGCTGGGGAACACTTTTTTGCAGTAAGGACAATTGTAGTCAAAAAACTCCACCACAATCGTATCACCAGCGGGGTTGCCCCAGACGGGTGATTGCGTGTTGACGGCCTCTGCCATCAATTCGGCAATAGCTTCTTTGGTTATCGCCGATTCCGCCGCTTCTCGCTGTTGCCGCCAGGCCTGAATCGCGTCAATCACCACTTCCGGGTTCTCTTTCAGGTAGCTGCCGATAATTTGCTGTACTTCCGCCTTTTGCGCAGGTGAGAGCACCTCGGCGGCAAGGCCCACGGCGGGAACAGATAGGGCGCAGCACAACCCCATGGCTGAGAGCAATGTTGTTATTTTTCGCTTTTCTTTCATTTACACTTCCTCTTGACTAGGCTTCCCAAGCCGCTGAAGCAGATGATCTGCTACCCGGAAAGCATTGGCATAGATAGTCCAGGTGTACGGCACGCTGCCACCGGTGGGCATGAAGCTGCCATCAGTAACATACAGGTTTTCCACTTCATGGGCACGGCAGTTGGAATCCAGCACCGAAACATCCGGGTCGGTACCAAAACGGCAGGTACCAGCCTGCAGGTTGACGGGGGGTTCGCCGGAAGCGAAGGAAATGACATCCTCGGCACCAATGGCCTTGAGCAATTCCGCCCCTTTTGCCGCCAGATACCAGCCCACTTTCAGGTTTTGCACATGAAACCCTGTACGCACCCGCGCCAGGGGCATGCCCCATTTGTCTTTTTGGGACGGATCCAGGGTGACAAAGCTGTCGTCCACCGGGAGCCAATCGCAAAAGGCTTCTATCTTCAGCGGCACGGCATTCTGGAACAAGTGTTCCAGGTTGCGCTTCAGGGGCTTGCCCCACAGCAAACCATGATCACCATGCAGATGACGGCTGGCGCGCAGCACGGGGCTGGGGTGTACATGTACGAAATCGATGGTGCCACCCTTTTGCCGGGAACCGAATTCCTTGTCGTCGATGACATACCAGTCCTGCAGGGCACGGTTGACGAAGAACCCGGTTTGCGCCAGCTCCTGCGCCTTGGCTTTGCTGAACTTGCCATAGGGCAACTGCCCGGAACCGGCCCCACCACCGGCAAACAGCAGGTTCTTTCCCACCAGGCCATTGGTATTGGCCAGCCCCCGGGGGAATTTCGGGCCGGTGGAACGCAGCAGCAGTTTGGCGCTTTCGACGGCCTGGCAGGCAACCACATAGATGCCTGCATCCACTTGTTTCAGTGCACCTGTCTTGTCGAAGTATTCCACACCGGTGATCTTGCCTTTGGCGTCTGTAATCAGGCGCTTTACCAGAGAGTGGGGGCGCACTTCACAGCGTCCGGTCATCACAGCCCGTTCCAGCAAGGCCGATCTGGCGCTGCCTTTGGCGCCGGTGGAACAACCTGTGCTTCCACAATAGCCACCATTGTAGGCACAGCTTCCACGCCCGTCAGCAGGACGGGAGAGGATGGCACGGGGCGTGGGGATAGGATGAAATCCCAGCTTTTTTCCCGCCTCATCCAGCATGCCTGCTACCGCATGTTCCTGTAGTGGCGGATAAGGGAAATCGGCCCGGCTGCGCGGCTCGGCATGGGGGTGGGCTTGTACTTTCCCCGATATGCCAACTTCGGTCTCCACGCGGGTATAATACGGCTCCAGGTCTTCATAACTGATGGGCCAGTCTGCGATGTTGGCTCCTTCTATGGGACCGAACTCGGATAGCAGGCGGAAATCCACAGGCTTGAGGCGATGGAAATAGCCACTCATGAAATTACTGGATCCGCCAACACAGTTGCCATTCCAGAAATTCCAGCGCCCACTTTCGGTGCTCTGAATCTTCCAGCCGCCATCACCATCTTCCAGTTCAATGATATGCGGCTCATCCTTGCGGTTGGGCTTGTATGTTTCCCGCAGGCAGCAGGCCAGTTCGTCCTTGTAGAAATCCTCCGTGCTGTACCAGGGGCCGCGCTCCAGCACCAGCACAGAATGTCCGGCTTGCGCCAGGGTCAGTGCCACGGGGGAGCCACCGGCGCCACTGCCGATGACGATGACATCAAAATCATGGCTCATAAGAGAAAATACCGTTTGTCAGCAGGTGGGCGTTTGTAACCGGGTTTGTGCCCCAGCCACTTCCAGCCGATGCCATTGGGGTTGCCGCCATACACGGGATCGGTAAGCGTGGCTTCCAGGATATAATGCAACACTTCATGCAGCCAGTGCCCTCCTCCGGGCCGAGATTCAAATTTGCGCAATACCTCCTCCTTCTGTGCTGGTGCCAGCAGGGGAAAAGCCTGACCATGGTCTTCCTTGCTCAATGCCATGACCGACACCACACCCTCACGGAAGGAATCCCGGGTGGCTTTTTCCAGGGCAGGGTCGGAAAGCACCCACTGGAGATAGGACGCCGCATTTACTTCTACTGCGCCCGGGGCGTTTTTTTCAGAAGGAAAAAGGTGCGCCTGTATCATCGCCATCGTCTGCCATTGCGATGCATCCATGCCTGTGGCTTCGAGCCGGATAGTAGAGAAATCCGGCATCCAGTTTCTCGCATGGGCGGGCAGGATACCGCTTGCCAGCACCCCGCCCATGCTCCAGTACAGAAAGCAGCGGCGTTTCACAATTCTTCGCTCCCCTGCTCCTGAATCACCGCCTGCAGCAGCCACTCCATCCACTGTGGCTTCATGTAACCGCGTTTGTGCATCAACTCCGTACCATCGGCATCCATGATGATGATGGCAGGCCGGCCATAATCACGATAGCGCGCCGCCAGCTCCGGATCTTTCTCATCCACGATCTTGATCGGCACGTAGTCCTTGTCGATTGCTGCCAGCACTTTAGGGTCACGCCAGGTGGTGGCATCCATTTTCTTGCAGAAACCGCACCATTCTGCGCTCAGATCTACCAGAACCAGCTTTTTCTCTGCTTTCGCCTGGGCGAAAGGCGCTTCTGACCAGGTTTGCCAGGGTACCGAAGCACCGGCCACCAGCTTGGTAAATGCGACCAGCACGACGAACAACGCGAGAAACAAACTTATTTTGAGCACATGGGAACTACTCATGGATTACTCCTGGAAAGCGGATTATTCATTCAGACCGGCAAGGGGGTAATTATATGACAACCCCTGGCGGCAAAAAGTTACAATTCATCCCTATTATTCATTGGAATCCGCTCGCCATGCCACAACGCATCGTTCTCGCCAGCAACAACCAGGGCAAGGTCAGGGAAATCAGTCAGCTCCTGGCCGGCCAGGAACGGGAAGTGCTGCCCCAGTCCGCCTTTGACATCACAGAGGTTGAGGAAACAGGCCTGACCTTTGTCGAAAACGCCATCCTCAAGGCCAGAAACGCCGCCATACACAGCGGGCTACCCGCCATTGCCGATGATTCCGGACTGGAGGTGGATGCCCTGAAAGGCGCTCCCGGCATTTACTCCGCCCGCTTCGCCGGCCCCGGCGCCAGTGATGCCGACAACAACCGCAAATTGCTGGCCGAGCTGGAAAACATTCCGCAGGAGCAGCGCACCGCCCGTTTTCAATGCCTGATCGTGTACATGCGCCACGGCACCGACCCTGTCCCCATTATCTGCCAGGGGAGCTGGGAGGGAAAAATCTTGCGCCATCCCCAGGGGGAAAACGGCTTTGGCTATGACCCCCTTTTTTTTGTGCCGGAAAAGAACTGCAGCGCCGCCGAGCTGCCTGCAGAGGCAAAAAACGCCATGAGCCACCGGGGCAAGGCGTTGCGCTGCCTGATACAGGCGCTGTCCCACCATCAATGTTAATAGTCCAGGTCTTCCTTCCTGAACAGCCGTGTTGGAGCCGCATTCAACACCCGCTTTAGTATGTGATTCATGGTGAATACATCATTGTCAAATCCCCCATGGGTGGTGCTGCGGGTAATCTTGCCCGTTACACCGTTGGAGTAATGAATGCGGGGCTGATCTCCCACCCTGGTCACATCTGCGGCGAACTTCTGCATACCCAACAAGGGGCATTCCTGCTGCCTTTCGAAGGCATTTGAGACCAGATACAGCAAGGATTTGCGATAAAGAGGCGTCACCGTATCATCCAGTTCCAGCTTATCCAGCAGGCTGTAGATGGCCATGTCCCCGATCTGCAGGCGGCCTTGCGCATCCAGCAGTGGCGCATAGCTTTTCTCGTACCAATCCAGGGTGCAGGCCGGCGCCATGAGGGAGCAGGTGTCGATTTGCAGCTGACGCCGGCTCAGGGTGCGCAGCAACTGGCCGATGGCGATGGCGCCGGTACTGTGCCCGATCAGATGCAGCTTTTTCGGCTTTCCCTGCTTCCTGAATTGCTGCAGGAACTGATCCACGGCATCCATCGCCGCCCCATCAGGGTCAAAAGCCGCATGAGCGCCTTTTTTCATTTCCTCCCAAACCAGGGTTCCCGGCTTGCGCAGCAGGCCTTCCATAAAGCGATCCGTCCAGTCCAGCGCACCGCCAACACGGCCGACAGCCTGCTCTGATTTGCGCAGAATCACATCCTTCAGTTCCTCCGCCAGGCCGGTGTCATACATGATGTGGAAGGGATAAATGCGGTTGTCCTTGAACACGCTACGCATGGCGGCTACCCGCTTGGCAGAATCTTCCGGTGAATTCAGGCCACCATGAACATACAACAAAAAATGATCATACTTGCTGCTTTTTGCCACCAGGGCGGCAGTTTCCGACACGTCAAATGCCGTGCTCCAGTAGCGACCACTTTCCTTGTAAGCACCATCATCCACATGTACAAAGTGCCCGGCGATGGAGGAACGAGGGATCTTTTTTACGAACTGTTCTTTCTCGGGCAGTTTGGAGCTGACCGCCCGCAAACCAAATATAGAAGGCGTAGGCAACGCCAGGCGAAACACCCAGGCATCCATGACGTTTTCTATCCAGTCTTCGTAACTCCACAGAGCCAAGCCTTTGTCACCCCAACCATCTGTCCAGGAATTCTGCACCCAAAAGCCTTTTTCGTCATACCCCACTACGGCAAAGGCATGGCCACCATCTGTTTTGTCATATTTGCGAATATGCCCGTCTTCGGGCTCATCCCAGCCAGCATGAACCATCGCCGATACCACGATCACTCCTGCTTCATTCAGTGCTGCATGGTAATGGTTGATTTGCGGACGCAGCCGATAGTAGGCACCCAGGGTCTGGCTGCGCGCATCCTTGGCGCGACGCACTGTCAGATCACCCTTGCGGCTGACCCGATAAGGCCACAGCTTGTCACGGCATACGCCCATGTTATTCCAACCCTTGATGGTGCCGCGCAGACTTGAGCCGTCATAATCCTCCCCCGGCCACTCATCATGGCGCCTGGCCATCTCGTAGAGCATACGCGCACTCACGCGCACATCCTCTTTCGCACGGGAATACAGCAGATTGATGGCTGCCGCCAGGGCAAAGCCGGTGCAGGCACCCTCGCTGTGCTGGTTAAGGATTTTCTGGTCACGTGGTGGTGGCAATGCTTTTTTCAGCTGGATCAGGGAGGGTTCATACATCCAGTCCCGCAGATCCGGAACGTCAGCACTGGCATTTTTCTTCCACTTGGTTTTTGACATATGCGTAATCCTTTGCCGGGTAGAACGGCTTGGTGTAAAGTCATTTATCCTTCTTGTTTAAAGATAGAACATATCTGCCGTTTTTACATGAAAATTCTTCTCGCCAACCCCCGCGGCTTTTGCGCCGGCGTGGATCGCGCCATCGAAATCGTGGATCATGCCCTGGATGCTTTCGGCGCGCCAATCTATGTTCGCCATGAAGTTGTTCACAACCGTTTTGTAGTACACAACCTCAAGCAGCGCGGTGCTATTTTTGTGGATGAGTTGCATGAGGTACCGGACGGAAACACCGTGATCTTCAGCGCTCATGGCGTTTCCCAGGCAGTCAAGAAAGAAGCGGAAAGCCGTGACCTGAGGGTATTCGACGCAACCTGCCCCCTGGTGACCAAAGTCCACCTGCAGGTGGCACGACACTGTCAGAACGGCTTTGAAGTCATCCTCCTCGGCCACAAAGGACATCCGGAGGTAGAAGGAACCATGGGGCAATACTGCTATCCCAAAGCAGTAGGAATCTATCTGGTGGAAACCGCTGATGACGTAGCCCGCTTGCGCGTACAGCGTCCGGACAAGCTGGCCTTCGTTACTCAAACCACGCTTTCCAAGGACGATACTGCTGAAATTATCATCGCGTTGCGCAAGCGCTTCCCCCAAATCCAGGGGCCCAGGAAAGACGACATCTGCTACGCCACCCAAAGCCGCCAGGATGCGGTAAAGCGCCTCGCGGCAGCATGTGATGTGGTACTGGTGGTCGGCTCACCCAACAGCTCCAACTCCAACCGCCTCAAGGAAATCGCGGAAAAACTGGGCAAACCCGCCTATCTGGTGGATGGTCCGTCGGAATTGCGCCAGCAATGGCTGAAGGGGATTCGCATCATCGGTCTCACAGCAGGCGCCTCGGCACCAGAGGTGTTGGTGGAACAGGTACTGGATCAGCTCAAAACCTGGGGGGCAACCGAAGCCGTGGAGGATGGCGGCATGCCGGAAGAAGTGACCTTTCCCTTGCCCAAAACACTACAGCAACCAGGCTGAGTATTCAGAAAATCCCGATCATTCCTGTAAGAATATTCTGATCCAGCCGGGAATGCCTTGTCATACGGTTTTCCCGGCTATTAGGATAGCCTCTCAACCAATGGATTTGGTTTGGAGGGCAATATGGATATCACCCCGACCCGCTCAAAAGGCGTCACCCTGGTCGAACTTGTAATTACCCTTGCCGTTGCAGGCATTCTCACTTCGCTGGCCGTCCCCGCCTTCAGCAACATCCGGGCAAAAAACGCCATGGCCGGCAGCATTAACCTGTTCCTGAGCCAACTGCACCTGGCACGTTCCAGCGCCGTCACCCGGGAACGACGCATTACTCTCTGCCCGGCCAGCTCCCCCAGCGAATGTGATGACGACCACGAAGCCTGGAAAAACGGCTACCTGATCTTTCAGGACAGCAACAAAAACCGCGAACGTGATGTGGGTGAGGAAATCATCAGCTATCAGGAAAAAGCAGACACAGCGGTAAAAATCGTTTCTTCCTCGCGGTTTCGCAACCGCATTACCTTTCTGGCATTGGGCCGCGCCTGGTTTTCCAACACCACCGTGCGCTTTTGCCATGAAAAACGCCCCGATCTGAACCGGGTGATCATTGTATCCAACAATGGCAGGGTGCGCACCAATAAGAATATGGCAGACGGCAGCCCTGTCGATTGCTCATGACTTGAACATCAACAAGGTCGACTTACTGGAAACACTGGCGCAAATCGCGCAAAAACACTGCCCTGATCACGTTTCTTGCTCCCTGAGCGACTAACGGTGCTTTTTTCATGACCAGCGGCTATTGGCGTTGTTTGTCTATAAATCTATACTTCAGGTTAAATGAAATGCTGCCTGGAAGACATGGGTCATGAGAAAAATACGCGGCTTTACACTGGTTGAACTACTCATTACCGTGGTGGTTATCGCTATCCTGCTTGCACTAGCAACCCCCAGCTTCCGTGGTTTACTGGATAGGAATACAACTACCGCCACTGCCAATGACATTCTCTCCTCCATCCTGTTAGCGCGCAGTGAAGCCATCAAGCGGGAACAGCCAGCGATATTTAGTGGAAACGCCGACTTCTCCACCTGGCAAGTCGCTGCGGATACAGATAACAATGGCAGCGGCGATGATATTGTGGTGGAACACAACCAAGGAAACCATGGCGTTAGCATTACTGCAAATGGCACGGCAGCCACCATCACTTTCAACTCACGCGGCCGAGCAAATCTAAACATTAACAACGATTTCTTTACCATTACCAAGAATAACACAACACGTTTTGTTTGCTTTAGCAGTACCGGACGCCCCCGGGTAGAAAAAGGAGGATGTCAATGATTCGATCAAACCGCTCACAACGCGGAACCACCTTGGTTGAAGTGTTAATCGCCGCCGTTATCATTGGCATTGGACTGCTTGGAATCGCCTCTCTTCAGGTCAAGGCATTGCAAGCTTCCACCAATGCCGAACATCGCGCCAATGCCACTGACCTTGCCGCTGCGCTGGCAGATCGGATCCGGGCCAACCTGGGAAGCAGAAGCGACAATAACCTGGCAAATTATCAGACTACCCCCATCGCAGCATGCGCGGGCCTCAACGCCAGCAACTGCGCCATGGCTGCTGGAGCCGCCGATACCACTGGTGTTGCTCAATGCTCTCCTGCCAACATGGCCGCATTTGATCTGGCCACAATTCGCTGCGGTGAAGCGTGCCTGCAGGACGACATATGCGATGAAGGAGGCATAAAAAACATGTTGCCAGGTGGCGAATTGACCGTCAGCTGCGGTGCGGTTCCGTGTGGGGGAACCTCAGACATGCGCATCCAGGTTTCCTGGGAAGTACGCAATGACACCTTCGGTGAAGGCAATAACCAGGGGAACGCCATGGATTTCATCACTCTGACCCTAATTCCCGGCGTAGACCCGGAGCCCTGATCATGAATAGCTCACTCCAAACCAGAATGCATAACCGGCAGAAAGGCATCTCACTGTTGTCATTGATGATTGCCTCAGCTATTGGAATCTTCCTCAGCGGCGCTGCACTCAAAATTTATGCTGACAGCAAAGCCACTTTTAACTTGCGAAATGTTGTGGCAGAAGTAGTGGAAAACCAGCGTTTTGCCCTGGATGACATGCGCCGTATCCTGGTTATGGCTGGGCGTGATATCCGCGAAGCAGATGATGCCCTCCCCGACGCCAACTTCCATACATTTCCACCCATTGAAGAAAGCGCTTCCACGGCCATCGCTGATGGAGCAGAATTCATCTATGATGGTGGCGCGGACGACTCGGATATTGCTGCTTTCCGTTACCGCGCCGGCCCTAGCTGCGGGGCTTACCAGAATGTTCCCATACAAGGAAAATTGCAGACTCGAGCCAACGGCACCAGTTACCGGGATGATAAAACCTGCCGTCCTACGACCGTACGCTTCAAGGTGGTAAACAATGATTTAATTTGCGAAGTGAACTCGTACTACACCAGAAACAATAACACCGGCGAAACCACATGCAGCGGCAACGCTCCGATAAGCCCCTTCCGAAGCACTCTCATCTCCGGCGTGCAAAAGCTCAAGGTTCTGTATGGTGTTGACGGCACTCCAAGTGATGGCTATGCCAGCCAGTACCTTGCCGCATCCCAGGTTGGAAATTGGCAGGATATCGTTTCCGTGCGTTTCGCCCTAATGACCGGCAGCCAGTCAACACTACCTGCATCAGCCAGAAAGGCGGAACCAGGCTCGGTTTATATCCTTGGCCTCGAAGAGGACGAACCTGATACCACACACCTCTACCGGGTGGCGTCCGCCACGCTTTCCCTGCGCAATTTCAACACTATCGTACAAAGGCAGTAACCATGATCCAGCGTATTTATAGTCACCCAGGCAGTTATCCAAGACAAAAAGGCGTAGCCTTGGTTGTCAGCCTTATCCTCTTAGTGGTTATCACCCTGCTTAGCGTTACCGCCATGCGCAGCGCCAACCTTGACACAAAGATCACTATTAACCATCAGCACAAGCAACTGGCATTCCAGGCGGCGGAAAATGCCCTAACCAAGCTTACCAGTCTCGATATGACAGACCCGGCAATGGATAACCTACAAGTACCAGGCAACATTGATGATGACCCGGAAACCACTTCACTTTGGTATCAGCAAGCAGACGTAGACGGAACCCCTGACCTTGCAGCCGACCTGACCATGAATTACATCGAAAAATCCGCACCGGGAAAATACAAGTTTTCAGGCTTCGGATTAAACATTATCACCCACGTTTATCAGGCGGACGGATTGGGCACCGTATCTGGCACCAACGCACGGATTCAAAACCGCATGCACGTTACCCTGCTCAGAGAATGAGGAACCTACCATGAATAAGACCAGCCAGTACCAACATAAACCCCTCATTCAAGGGATTACTCTTTCACTTACTATTTTTGCCAGTGCAGTTCAGGCGGATGACGTGGAAGTTTACGTAACCACACCGGTTACCATCGGACCCAATATTCTATTTATTATGGATGAGTCCGGCAGTATGAACTGGACAGATGGATACTATAAATTATCCAGTTGCAGCTATGGAGGCGGGGGCTTCTGCGACGACCCTGATCAACGCATGTACCAACTGAGAAAGGCCATGCTTTCTCTGATCAGTGACTCCAAAATGGATGATGTCAATATAGCCATCATGGGTTATTCCGGCACCAGGAACAACACGCTCATACATACACCGGGATTTGTAAAAGTAAAAGATTGGCGCACTACCCTACTTGATGACGTCATCGGCGACAGCGGGCTAGATACCGACTTTGGCACTCCTGGAGAAACTACAGGATCACTCATTACCAGTGGCGGCACACCTTCAACACCCGCCATCAAGGAAGGGATGTCCATGTTCAGAGGACTGGAGGGGCATACTTCCCCTATCGAAAACTGGTGTGAACCCAACTACGTTGTATTTCTTACGGACGGGGAACCAAACAGGAACGAAGGCGACACCACATATGAAGCAGTCAATTGCGATGCCAATGAACCTACCATAGCAGGCATTAACTGGGGCGGAACAGATGGATCAGCAAATGGCGCACGCTGCTCTGCCACTATTTCTCAATGGGGATATGAGCACCGTCCGAAAACAGGTGAAGACTGGAGCTATGGTGATAATGACCCGGAAAAAAAGCTCTTCAGGAATGTCATAACCCATACCATCGGCTTTCACACCAATGCCGGCTCTGAAGCCGCAAGGATTGCCAAGGAAACCTATCTTTTAGGCATAGCAGACAAAAGTCCTGATGAAGATCCAGACCATTCTGAGTACAACTTTAATAACAATTACGGAAAAGATCTGCCCGACTATGATCCTAATGATCCCTATATTGGGGGAAGGTTTGTACGTGCAGACAATGCAGACAATCTGCTGGAAGCGCTAACCAGCTTTGTGGATCAGGCCAATGATGGGGTGGACTATACCTATTCCGCACCCACCATCCCATTCAATGCCGACAATGCAGCAATCAGCGGCGATGAAATGTATCTTCCTGTTTTCAAGCCAGGCGCCACATCCTTTTGGAAAGGAAACATAAAGAAATATCAAGTCAAGTATAGCGAGGCTGATGACGAGCTTCTTGTTCTGGATAAAAATGGAAACTCTATTATTGATAATGCTTTTCGGTTCGTTAGTTCCACAGATTATTGGAACGATACGGGAAGTACTGATGGCGCAAATCCACTCGCCGGGGGAATCAACAGCAACATGGCACCCTCTCGGAACCTCTATACCTATCTGTCGGGAAACGAAAAAGACCTTACCCTCGAGGAAAATCGGGTGCATCCTGACAATGAGCTGATCACCAAGGAACTTATGGAGGTTGCGAGAGAGAGTTGGAGAAGCAATCAGCTAAATTGGGCCAACTGGCTGAAAAATGATGGCGAGACACCGCGCACAGGCGATAACGCCCCACAAATGGGAGCTCCTCTTCATACCCAACCAGCCACCATCCGCTATAAAAGCGAAGATGACCTGGTGCTTATAAGCACAACGGAAGGCATTTTGCATGCCCTCGACAGTTCCAGCGGCAAAGAATTATGGGCCTATATGCCCGATGAACTGCTGAAAACAATCAAGGTTGCAAAAAAGAACAAAGCAGATGACCTGCCCATGTATGGGTTGGACGGCCCCATGACGGTTTACCGCACAGACACCATTTATCAAGATGATGACAATGATGGCTTTCCCGATTTAGATGCAAATGGAGATGAAATCATCACAGTTCCAGGCAAAACCTTTCTCATGGTTGGCATGAGAAGAGGATTTGCCAAGGGCGCTGAATCCAAGCATGTAAACAGAAACTATTACGTTCTGGATATTACGAACCGGGAAGAACCTCTTTTTGCATGGGAGATTATCGGCGGGAAACCCAATACCGATTTTGAGGATCTGGGACAAACCTGGTCCAAGCCTATTTTCACAAAACTGGAGATCGAAGGCGCCAGCGCTCAGGATGTACTGGTTTTTGGCGGTGGCTATGACCCCGACCAGGATAATGCCATATCACAGGCGGATGACAATATGGGAAATGCCATCTATATCGTCAACCCAAAAGACGGCTCTCTTATCCGCAAGATAGACAGCTCAGACATGGAACAAGGCAAAATGGGTAACGCTATCGCTGCCAATGTGCTCCCCGTAGATATCAATGCAAACGGTGTTACCGACCGTCTATACGCTGCAGATGTGGGTGGGCGCATCATTCGCGTGGACATACCCGACAAAGCCCTAGCGCAAATGACTGGCTCCTCCGAGCTAAGAGGAACTGTAATAGCAGATGTGGGAAAAAATGATGGCTTCCAGCGCTTCTTCAATACACCAGAAGTGGCTTACTATAAGCGAGGAGGCTATCAGTACCTTGCCTTGCTGATCGGATCTGGAAAACGCCCGGATCCCGTTGACGACAGCGTTACAGACCGGTTCTACATGATAAAGGATTACAACGTCTGGGCAGCCCCCACGACTTACCCGGATATCGTGACGGAAAGCGAGCTTTCTGATACAACAAACAACCTGGCGCAAGAAGGTAGCGACGAGGATGCCCGTGATGCTTTGGACGAATTGATTACCAACAGCGGATGGTATGTGGACTTGGACTCAGGAGAGAAGGTATTTTCTGAAGCCCGGGTCTATGACTATGCCGTGCTGTTTACATCCTATAGCGGAACCAAGGAAGAACCCGATGTCTGTACCGCCACTTCTGTCGAAGGCGAATCTTTTCTCTACATTCTCGACATGAGACATGGTGGCGCCAGATTCAACATTGCCGGCGGAAGATTTGAGCAAAGCAGCCCGGATGAACTAAGCAAGAGTGACCGCAAAATTTCCCTGGATATTCCCGGTATGCCGCCTTCACCCACACTCATGTTCCCTTCCAAAGACGATGGTGAAGGACCAAGTGGCTGGGTACTCGCACTCGTAGGCTTGCAGGCTCCGGCAAAATGGCCTGACCGCTATCACCCGATTTCCTGGGAAGAGGTGATTAACGATTAAACACTTCCAGGCTACTGGTGCTGTAGAAAAGCATGGAATGCAGTTTCTGCAGTACTACAACCCCCTATCTCATTATTAGGTTCAAGAATATGGCCATAAAAAGCAAACGTGGATTCACCCTGATCGAACTAATGATTGTGGTGGCGGTGGTGGGAATACTGGCGGCCATCGCCTATCCCAGTTATATTGATTCCGTACGTAAAGCACACAGAGCAGATGGTAAGGCGGCGTTACTAAATGCCGCCCAAAAGATGGAAGCCTATTATGCAAGAAATGCAAAGTATACAGACGCCACATTGGCCGACCTAAATATCCCTTCGACGAGTGAAGAAGGGTATTTCGACATTACTATTGAAACCGCCGATGCCAATAGTTATGTATTTCGGGCGGAAGCTTTGGGCGACCAACAAAATGACGATATCAAAGGCTTCCAACTCACGTCTACGGGAGCTAAAACCCATTATGATGGATCAAGTTGGACTGTGGCCGGATGGGATGACTAGTATATATTTTTAGAGAGTCGCGCATGAAAAACCGCCCTTACAAGCGGTTTTTCCACTGGATCAATCGCAATACGCCTTAACCACCGCCTGAGCCTCCTTAACCTTCAGCGCCTTTTCTTCCGGCGTAAACTTCACCAGTTTATTGTCCTCAGTCACAAACCCCATACCGGGTTCGGCATTTTCCAGCACCTTCAGATTCTGCCTCCCCTTTTCACAATATTCCTTACGCAATGCAGTATCCAGCGCAGGATTTCCCTTGACTTTTTCATCCACGACATCTTCCGTTTTTTCCTCAACAGGAGTAGCAGGAGGCGGCGCATTCACCTGTATTTCTTTCGCTTCGATACTCTCCGGTGGAGGTGACTGGGAATAAACCACTTTTCCGTTTTCATCCACCCAGCGATAGACTTTCGCCTCTGCCAAGCCACCTATAATCACCAACCCAGCTAATCCTGCAATTATTGTCCGTTTCACCTGCACCCCCTCATGGAATAAACTATTCATCTTCAGAACCATAGCAAAACAACCGGCCAGTTGCCCATGCAGTTGTCACAAAAAACACATCAGACCAATTCCCGATGAGCAATGTTCTCATCATCGGTGGTGGCATCATCGGCCTGCTGACCGCACGCGAGCTATGCGCGGCCGGGGCGGATGTCACCCTGCTGGAACGGGGCGAGCTGGCACGGGAATCTTCCTGGGCGGGCGGCGGAATCCTTTCCCCCCTGTATCCCTGGCGCTATCCGGACAGCATTACCAGGCTGGTGAGCTGGAGCCAGCAAACTTATGCCGAACTGTGTGAAGATTTATACGAGAACACGGGAATCGACCCTGAATACCTGCAAAACGGGCTACTCATAGAAGCATCAGGAGAACGCAGCCGCGCCCTCCATTGGTCTGCCATGCATCGCCATCTGCTTCTTCCGGTCAACGCAGACAGAATTGCCGAAATGGAGCCCGAGCACAAACAACCACCGGAAGCAGCCATATGGATGCCCGGCATCGCCCAGGTGCGCAACCCCCGCCTGGCAAGGGCGCTGGCACAGGACGCCGTGCAACGTGGTGTGCATATACGCACACAGACACCGGCCCTCAACCTGAAAATCAGCAATAACCGTATCCTTGGCATCACAACCGCTGCCGGCAAGTTCTCAGCAACCACGGTTGTCTTGTGCGCCGGGGCCTGGACGGGAGAACTCAGCCAGATACTGCCAACCCCCGTCGATATACGCCCCGTAAGGGGGCAGATGCTGTTATTCAAAGGGAAACCCGATACCATCCATCACATGATGCTGGAGGAAAACCGCTATATCATCCCCCGCAAGGATGGCCGGATACTGTTCGGCAGCACCCTGGAAGAAGCCGGTTTCGACAAGTCCACCACCAAGGCCGCCCGCATGGAACTCGAGCAACTCGCCATCCAGCGTTTTCCGGTGCTGAAAGATTTTCCCGTCGAACAACACTGGGCCGGACTGCGGCCGGCGGCGCCTGCCGGCATTCCATATATCGCCAGGCACCCGCAGATCGACAACCTGTTCATCAACGCCGGTCACTACCGCAATGGCGTGGTGCTGGGGCCGGCTTCCGCCAGGTTGCTTGGCGATCTGCTGCTGCACAGGAAACCCATTGTCGATCCTGCCCCTTACACGATGGATGCAGCACGTGGCTGATCGCAAGGTGCAAAAATTCTGGTGCTGCCTGCTGCTCTTGCTGCCCGTCACCCTGTTCGCCGAAATACCGCAAATAAAGATCGGTGTCCTCAGCCATCGTGGTGACGAAGCCACATTGCGCAACTGGTCACCCACGGCGGATTACCTGACCAGGGTAGTGCCGGAATATCGCTTCCTCATCGTCCCCCTGGATTTTCGGGAAATCGAACCCGCGGTCAGATCCGGCAGTGTGGACTTTCTGCTGGTGAACCCCGGCATCTATGTCAACATGGAAGTACGCTACCGTATTTCCCGCATCGTCACCCTGAACAACCTGATCAACAACGAAGCATCCAATCTCTTTGGCGGCGTGATCTTCACCCGGGCGGATCGTGATGACATCAACAGCCTGGAGGATCTTCGGGGAAAGACCCTGATGGCGGTTGACAAGACCTCCCTGGGCGGCTTCCAGATGGCCTGGAAAGAGCTTGAAAAGATCGGCATCAATCCCTACCAGGACACGGCGGATCTGCGCTTCGGCGGCACCCATGACGCCGTGGTGCAGGCCGTACAGCGGGGAGAGGCGGACGTGGGTACGGTGCGCACGGGCATTCTCGAAACCATGGTCGAAGACGGCGAGACCGTCGCCGAAAAGTTTACCGTCCTCGGGCAAAAAAAGGACGACATGTATTTGTTTTCCCACAGCACCCAGCTCTATCCGGAATGGCCCTTCAGCAAGCTCCAGCACACCCCGGCGCAGCTCGCCCGGCGGGTCGCCATTGCATTGTTGCAAATGTCGCCCCTGGAACCTGCGGCGCAATGGGGCGAATACGCCGGCTGGACCACCCCCCTGGAATACCAGCCCGTGCATGAGCTGTTGCGCGACCTGCATCTGCCCCCGTATGACCGCCCGGAGCGCTTCACCCTCAGCGACGCCATCGAAAAATACTGGTACTGGCTGCTCATCGCCCTGTTGTTTCTGCTGTTCATGTTGATCATGACCAGCTGGGTGGTGCGCCTGAATCGCGCCCTGAAAAAATCCAAAAGCATGCTGGAGCGCCAGCACAACCTGATTCTGGACTCCGTGGCCGATGGCATCTACGGGGTGGATCTGCAGGGAAACGCCACCTTCATCAACAAGGCGGTCACGGAGATCACCGGCTGGCGAGCCAAGGATCTCATCGGCGTGAACCAGCACCAGCTGCTCCACCACACCCGCCAGGACGGCAGCCCCAACCCCGGCAGCGAATGCCCGGTTTACCTCACTTTCCGGGAAGGCAGGCCGCGCTATGTGGAAGAAGACCTGTTCTGGAAAAAGGACGGCAGCAGCATCCCGGTGGAATACAGCAGCACCCCGATTCGCAACGAACAGGGTGATATCGTGGGCTCCGTTGTGGTGTTCCGCGACATCAGCGCCAGAAAGCAGGCGGCGGAAGCCGACCGCCAGTACCAGATGGAACTGGCCCATGTGGCGCGCCTGAGCACCATGGGGGAAATGGCCTCCGGCATGGCCCATGAATTGAACCAGCCCCTGACGGCCATCGCCACCAGCGCCGATGCCTGCATGCGCCTGTTGGAATCAGGCAATCCTCCAGCAGACCGAATCATGGACGTGCTGGAAACCATCGGTACCCAGGCACGCCGCGCTGGCGGCATCATCCGGCAGCTGCGCCAGTTCGTGCGCAAGGAAGAACCCCGCCATACCCTAGTCAGGGTCAATCAGCTGATTGAAGAAGTTTTGATGCTGCTGGAGCCGGAAATCCGCAAGGCCGACATTCGCGTAGTGCGTGATCTGGATGCGGATATCCCCCTGGTTCAGGCCCAACACATCCAGATCGACCAGGTGATACTGAACCTGATCCGCAACGCCATCGAGGCCATGGCGGAAACCGGCCAGGGCAAGCGCATTCTTACCCTGAAAACCCGCTGTGCCGGCGGCAATGCCGTGATCACTTCTGTTGAAGATACCGGGCCGGGAGCAGACCGGGAGCTGCTAGACAAGCTATTCGACCCCTTTGTCACCAGCAAGCCCCATGGCATGGGGCTGGGGCTGTCCATCAGCATGGCGATCATCAACGCTCACAATGGGAATCTTTACTATGAAGCGAGGGAGCACAAAGGGGCAATCTTTCGCTTTACCCTACCGGTAAGCGAGGCTGCAAATGAACACTAACGCCAGCACCATTTTCATTGTCGATGACGATACCCAGGTTCGCCAGGCATTGGCCTTGCTGATGGAGTCCGTGGGCCTGAAGGTTCAGACCTACCCTTCTGCGAACACCTACCTCGAACAGTTCGACCCGGAAGCGCCGGGCTGCCTGATACTGGATGTGCGCATGCCCGGCATGAGCGGGCTGGAACTGCAGGCGCGCCTCGCCGCCGAAGCCTTTCACCCTCCGGTAATCGTCATTACCGGCCATGGAGACGTTCCCATGGCGGTACGGGCAGTACAGGCAGGCGCCGTGGATTTCATCGAAAAACCCTTCAATGATCAGGCCTTGCTGGACAGCGTTCATCGCGCCCTGGATCTCGATGCAAGACAGCGCGGACGGGCCAGCAAGCTGGCGGAAGTGCAATCCCGGCTGGCCTCGCTAACCCCCAGAGAACAGCAGGTGATGAAAATGGTGGTGGCAGGCAAGCGCAACAAGGTCATCGCGCTGGAGCTGTCAGTAAGCCAGTCCACTGTAGAAGCCCACCGCGCCAAGGTCATGGAGAAAATGCAGGCACAGAGCCTTTCTGATCTGATGCGCATGGTGTTGTCCCTGGAAGATAGCAGCAGAAATGCCGGGTAAACTCCATTCCTGTGGGCCAGTTCATGCAAATCAGCAAACACATTAGGGAAAACCCCAAGTAATTTTCCTGTATCTGCCAATTTCCTTACCCCTTGGGGCTATGCATACTTTCTTCATGCCAGTGTAAATATCCATCAAAGAAGATATGGCAGACACACCAGGTATCAATCCGGCCCTCCGGGCACAGGGATGCCTGTATCCAACCCACAGGAAGCTCCCTGGCTTCAGCCTGAAATCAGGCAACCAGCAGAGTGCACTGTGACAAGAGTCCAAATTTATCCCTGGAGGATGTAATGACGAAACTTACCAAAAGGCTTGGCCCCACAGCCACTGCCCTGGCCCTGTGCATCGGGCTGGTATTGTCCGCCCAGGCCAGCGCAGCCGATTTGGAAGCTGGCAAGAAAATCGCCTTTGACCGATCAAAAGGTAACTGCCTGACCTGTCACCATATCGAAGGCGGCACCCTGCCAGGCAACATCGGGCCGCCCCTGGTCGCCATGAAAAGCCGCTTTCCAGACAAGGCCAAGCTGCGCGCCCAGATCTGGGATGCCACGGCCATCAACCCCCACAGCATCATGCCGCCCCTGGGTCGCCACAGGATCCTTTCCGAGAAGGAAGTCGATCTGGTGACCGATTACATCTACAGTCTGTAACAGCGGACGCAAGAGGACAGAAATCATGAAGAAAATCCTAACCCTGTTGCTTTCTGCCGGCCTGGTGGCAACTGCAACCCAAGCGGTATCCAGCCCAAAAGAAGATCTGGAAAAATTCCGCATGTATTATGAGCAGCGCTTCCCCGGCATACAGCTGGACGACTTTGGTAATGGTCCCTATGCACTGGATGCCAGCAAGCGCCTGCAATGGGAATCCATGGAGGAATTTCCTCCCTATGAAGATTATATAGACAAGGGCAGTGAAATCTGGGAAACCCCATTCAAGAACGGCAAGAGTTTTGCCAGCTGCTTCGGCAAGGATCCATCAAAAGTCCGTGTAAAATACCCCCACTGGGACAAGGCCAGCAGCCAGGTGGTTACTCTCGAAGGTGATATCAACAAATGCCTGAAAGACAATGGCGAAAAACCCTTTGGCTGGAAGAAAGGCAAAATCGCCCATCTGGGCGCTTTCCTCGGCTATGAAGCCCGGGGCCAGAAAATCAACGTGGTCATCCCTGACGATCCCAAGGCGCTGGAAGCCTATGAAGAAGGCAAGCACTTCTACTACGCCAAGCGCGGTCAGCTGAACCTGGCCTGCGCAGATTGCCATATCCAGTATCCTGGCCATCGCGTTCGCGGGCAGCTACTGAGCACCGGACTGGGCCAAACCACACATTTCCCGGTGTTCCGCGCCAAATGGTCAAAAGCGGCGGCCAACAGTGATGGCATGGGCACCCTGCATCGTCGTTATGGCGGCTGCAATAAACAGGTTCGCGCCCGCCCTTTCAAGGCGCAAAGCAGGCAATACCGCAATCTGGAATTCTTCCATACCTATATGTCAAATGGTCTGGCAATCAACGCACCGGGTTACCGTGAGTAACGGGGAGACGAACAAATGAAAAAACTAATCACAGCATTTGGCCTGGCCTTGTTGATCACAGGTTGCAACGCCACCACACCGGAAAAACCCGCCAGCATGAAGGCTCAGTACGAGGTTGCCCTGAAAAACGCGCAGGCCGCCGTCGAGAAAGCAGCCGCCGTTGACGGAGAATGGCGGGATATCCGCTGGAAAAAATCCAAGAAACGGTATCTGCCCAGCGCCATCAAGGCCGCAGAAGCCGGGGATTACAAAAAGGCGCTCAAGCTACTGGAAATTGCAACATTCCAGGCAGAGGCCGGCTACAAACAGGCCATGGAGCAGAAAAACGCTGGTCCACGCTTCTGATCAACCGACATCAAAAGACCCAATCATTAAAACTGGAGAAGCTATTATGAGTCTTAATCAAAAACGCCGCGTATTCCTCAAGGGATCGCTGGCAGCAGGAACCCTCGGCGCGGCTGTCGGCCTGCTCACCCCGGGCGCCGTACTGGCCGCCTGGAACAAGAATGCCTTCACCTCAAAAAACATCGATGAAGCCATTGCCGGAGTTGTCGGCAACCCCGTCACCACTCCGTCCAAGGACATCACCATCAAGGCGCCAGATATTGCCGAGAACGGCGCCGTGGTGCCTGTATCCGTTTCCACCAATATGGATGGCGTCGAATCCATCACCTTGCTGGTGGAAAAAAACGCCAGCCCCCTGGCGGCTGTCTTCCATCTCCCCAAAGGCTCATTGCCTGATGTATCCACCCGCGTAAAAATGGGCAAGACCAGCGATGTCATCGCTGTGGTCAAGGCAAATGGCAAACTGTTTTCGGCACGCAAAGGCGTAAAAGTCACCATTGGCGGCTGCGGCGGCTGATCAAACCAAGAGGCATATTCAAATGGCTAAAACCATCAAGATTCGCGCAAAGGCGAAAAATGGCGTCACCACGGTCAAGGCATTGATCACCCACCCCATGGAAACCGGTTTGCGCAAGAACAAGAAAACCGGCGAAATGATCCCCGCCAACTTCATCCAGGAAGTGGTATGCAAGCACAATGGCAAGGAAGTCATCAACTGCGAGTGGGGCGGCGCGGTTTCCAAAAACCCCTATCTGGCATTCAAATTCAAAGGCGGCAACAAAGACGACACCATTGAACTTGCATGGAAAGACAACCAGGGCAATGGCGACTCCCTAAGCGCCAAGATCCGCTGATTTTCTTCTGATCGTCCAGTGCCCTTTTCCCTGTGGAGAAGGGCATACTTTTCTGTTACTCCTGAACCCACAGGCTCAGGGTCACTCACAGGATATTCCCGATGACCATATCAAGACGAGAATTTGTAAAGTTGATGGGGCTGGCAGGCGCTGCCGGCATGCTTCCCGGATCAGCTTTTGCAGCGGCAAAAAAGCCCTCGGATCTGTACGAAATACCGAAATTTGGCAACCTGTGCCTGATGCACATGACAGATTGCCATGCGCAGCTGAATCCGGTTTATTTCCGCGAACCCAGCGTCAATCTGGGCATCGGCCCCGCCAAGGGAAAAGCCCCCCATATTGTAGGCAAGAATTTTCTGCAGCATTTTGACATTGCTCCGGGAAGTATCGAATCCCACGCCTTTACCTACCTGGATTTTGACAATGCGGCAAGGAAGTATGGCAAGGTTGGTGGCTTTTCCCATCTTGCCACCCTGGTGAAGCGCCTGCGCGCCGAACGTGGGGACGGCAACAGCATTCTGCTCGATGGCGGTGATACCTGGCAAGGCTCCGGCACCGCGTACTGGACCCGCGGCAAGGATATGGTTGGAGCCTGCAATCTCCTCGGCGTGGATGTCATGACCGGCCATTGGGAGTTCACCTATCTGGACAAGGAAATCATCACCAATATTGGCGATTTCAAAGGTGAATTTGTGGCCCAGAACGTGAGCGTAAACGAAGAAGCACTTTTTGATTATCGCTTCCCTGATTTTTCCGGATTCGATGAGGACAGCGGCCTGGCGTTCAAACCCTACACCATGAAATCCATCAACGGCATGCGTGTGGCGGTAATCGGCCAGGCTTTCCCCTACACACCTATCGCCAACCCGCAGCGCTTCATTCCTGACTGGACCTTCGGCATCCAGGATGCACGCATGCAAAGCATGGTCAATCAAGTACGAGAAACCGAAAAACCGGATCTTGTAGTGGTCATCTCCCACAACGGTATGGATGTGGATCTGAAAATGGCCTCCCGCGTCAGCGGCATCGACGTCATTTTTGGCGGCCACACCCACGACGGCGTACCCCGTCCCGTGGAGATCAGCAACAAGGGCGGCAAAACCCTGGTGACCAACGCCGGCTCCAACGGCAAGTTCCTGGCGGTTATGGATCTGGATGTCAGCAAGGGCAGGCTCAAGGACTACCGCTATCGTCTGGTGCCCGTATTCTCCAACCTGCTCGAAGCAGACAAGGATATGCAGGCATATATCGACAAGGTACGCGCCCCCTACAAAGACAAACTGGAGAAGAAACTGGCCGTGGCCGGAGAGACCCTGTATCGCCGTGGCAACTTCAACGGCAGCTTCGACCAGATCATCTGCGATGCCCTGAACAAGGTCAACGACGCCCAGATCTCCCTGTCTCCCGGTTTCCGCTGGGGTACCACCGTATTGCCCGGTCAGGACATCACCATGGATCATGTCATGGATCAGACCTGCATCACCTACCCGGAAACCTATCGCCGGGAAATGAGCGGCGAGGAGATCAAGGCCATTCTGGAAGATGTGGCTGACAACCTGTTCAATCCCGACCCCTACTACCAGCAGGGAGGTGACATGGTGCGGCTTGGCGGACTGGACTATGTGTGCGAACCCGCTCAGACCATGGGCAAGCGCATCACCAACATGACCCTGGACAACGGCAGCAAAATCGAGGCCCAGAAGAAATACATGGTTTCCGGCTGGGCTACCGTAGGTTCCAAATCTCCGGGCCGCCCGATTTGGGATGTGGTTGCCGACTACCTGAAAGAACAGGGTACGGTGAAGGTAAAAAAACTCAACACCCCAAAATTGATTGGTGTAAAGGGAAACCCCGGAATCGCCAGCTGATTTATTTTCCCCCTCTCCGATCGGGACAGGCGCCTTCTTTTGCACAGGGATGTGCTTATGCTGCAAGTACATGGATGTACAGGAGCAGCATTCCTGCAATTGGGCCGGGTTATCGAAACAGTGTCTTCCCCTCCCCACTTCAGGGATAATACAGGCCACCCCCATTCCGTACTACCAAGCCCATGCGCCTGTTCGTCAACCGACTCACCGTTCTTGATTTTTCCTACCTGCATTCTGCGCGGGGGCTGGTAGGGGAAAGCTGGCAGGTGGATATCGAATTGCAGGGCGGCCTGGACGAGCAGGGCATGGTGGTGGATTTTTCCGAAGTCAAACGCCAGGTCAAGGATCTCATCGACACCAGTTTCGATCATCGCCTGCTGCTGCCAGCGGATGCCCCCGGCCTCGAGATCCACGGCGACCGCCTGGCATTTTACCTGGACAACGGCAACCGCATCCGCCACCAGGGGCCGCCGGACGCGGTGCAGTTCATTACAGGGGCCGAAATTACCACGGAAAACGTGGCCCTGGCCATTCACCATGCACTGCTCCCCACCCTGCCCGGGAATGTCCAATCCATGACCCTCAGGCTTTACCCCGAAGCAATCCGGGGCGATTTCTACCAATACAGCCATGGCCTGAAGCAACATTGCGGTAACTGCCAGCGCATTGCCCATGGCCACCGCTCACGAATACAGATTCTGCGCAACGGAAAGACAGACCCTGCACAGGAGAAACGCTGGGCGGCGCAGTTCCGGGACATCTACATCGGTACGGAAGACGACATGGTCGCCATTACTTCACACAATGATCAAACCTGCTTCTGTTTTTCCTACACAGCGGAACAGGGACAATTCGAGCTGGAGCTGCCCGCAGATCGCTGTTACCTGGTCGATACAGAATCCACCGTGGAGAACATTGCCCGCCATATCCGTGAAGTGCTGGAACATGAATTCCCCCAGGACAGGTTTTTTGTGCGGGCGTTTGAGGGCATAGGCAAGGGAGCGATCAGCGAAACTCCTGCATAAACCTGGAAGTGCTGTAACTGCTCAGTCGTAATCCCTGTCTTTCCATTGGCGCAACGCCTTGAACACCTCCCGATGTCCACAAAGGGGTTTGCCGGCCCATTTTTCTGCAGCTTTTACCACCACCGGCTCATCCGTGCGTAAAAAAGGATTGGTCGCCAGCTCCAGTGCCAGGGAAGAAGGAACCGTCGGCAGCCCTCGTGCCCTTTTGTCCCGATCCTGCTGGATGCGCTTGAGCAATGCCGGGTTCTCCCGCTCCACCCATTTGGCGAAGCCAAGATTGGCCAGGGTGTATTCATGGGCGCAATACACCTGGGTTGACGAGGGCAGGGCGGCAATACGCCGCAGGGAATCGCTCAGTTGTTCGAAGCTGCCGCTAAACACCCGCCCGCAACCACCGGCAAACAGGGTGTCCCCGCAGAACAGCAGATTTTTTCCATGGTATGCAATATGCCCTTCCGTATGGCCAGGCACATCCAGCACCCGCAATTCTAACTGCAAATCCTGCAGCACAACGCTGTCTCCCTCTATGAGTTTTTTTTCCACTCCGGCGACCGATTCGTGAGCGGGGCCGTATACCGCCACCTGAGGCCAGCGCCGCTTCAACTCGTGCACACCCCCGGTATGATCACCGTGCTTGTGAGTGATCAGAATGGCAGACAACTGCAAGCCATGGGTCTGGCAGTATGCAATGACCGGATCTTCATCACCAGGATCAACCACTGCGCAGGTTGCCACAGCCTCCCGCCTCAGCAACCAGATGTAATTGTCATCAAAAGCCGGTAATGGAATCACCTCAGGCATGGCTATTTCCCGTAAAGTGTTTTTGGGTCGATGAGCACGGGCTTGTCCACCACCAGCTTGTCGCCCTGCAGCAGATTGAAGAAGCAGGTTCGCCTGCCCGTATGGCAGGCGGGGCCGGTTTGATCAACCAACAGCAGCAGGGTGTCACCATCACAATCGAAACGCATTTCCCTGAGTTCCTGAACCTGACCGGAAGATTCGCCCTTGCGCCATAGTTGCTGACGTGAGCGTGACCAGTAGCATACCCTGCCTCTCTCCAGGGTTTCCTCCAGCGCCTCGAGGTTCATCCAGGCCAGCATCAGCACCTCCCTCGTATCGTATTGCTGAGCAATGGCCGGAATCAGACCATCGGCATTCCAGGGAATCTGCTCCAGCACCTGCGGCCAGGGAACGGAATCACCGGGGCGGGCCGTTTCCAGCTTTTTCCAGAATCCGCTGCCACTCATCCGGCAGCCCTCCCCTTTTTTCTATCAAAAAACATATGCCGCTCACAATCATGGTTGGTTCCTCGATTCTACAACACAGACAGCGGCTCGACATTGGTATAATCGGCGTACGAATCATCATTTGGTCGCTTACTTCATGCGCATATTCCGCATTTCCTTCCACAACCAGGGCAAGGTATACCAGCTCCATGCAGAACAGGTGGGCCAGGGAGAGCTTTATGGCTTCGTGGAAATCACCGGTTTGCTGTTCAATGAGCACACTTCCGTGGTGATCGATCCTGCAGAAGAGCGTCTCAAGGACGAATTTTCCGGCACCAGCCGCATTTTGGTGCCCATGCATGCGGTGATACGCATCGACGAGGTGGAAAAGCGCGGGCAGAACATGATTTTCGATGTTGGGGATACCAGCAATATCACCACTTTTCCCGGTTTTGGGCCTGACAAGAAAAAATAGCCTGCCCATGGCGCAAACCACTTCTTCCGGGATGGGGTATAGGCACACAAAATATCCGTTGATATCACGAGCATCCAGGGACACCATACGCCCATGAACAGACAACAGACCATTGAACACAAGCTACAACAAGCACTATCGCCCATGCATTTGGAAGTACTGAGCGAAACCCACATGCACAATGTCCCTGAAGATGCCGAATCGCATTACAGGGTGACTGCGGTTTCCGAGCAGTTCAGCGGTAAATCCCTGTTACAGCGCCATCGCCTGGTCAATGCCGCCCTGGCGGAAGAGCTTGCCAACGGCATTCATGCCCTGGCCCTGCACACCATGACACCGGAAGAATGGTCGGAAAAGAACGGCCATACCCCCACCTCACCTCCCTGCCTGGGCGGAGGGGCAAAATAATGGACATCATACGCTGGCTACTGGGGCGCATTATCCTGTTCTTCGACTGGCTCACCCAACCCAGGAAACCCGCGCACAGCCCGGAGAAACAGGCGCAACTGGATGCACAGACGGCCAACATGGCGATTTACCAGTATGCGGCCTGCCCCTTTTGCGTAAAAACCCGGCGCGCCATTCGCAGACTGGGACTGAATATCGAATTGCGGGACGCAAAAAACGACCCCGAATATCGCCAGGAACTGGAGCAACAGGGTGGCAAGCAGCAAGTCCCCTGCCTGCGCATCGAAGCGGAAGACGGCAGCGTTACCTGGCTGTACGAATCCAGCGAGATCATTGCCTATCTGCAGAAGAGGTTTGCCTGACCGGCATCTGCGCATCATGATAAAATCAGCGTATCCAGACCTTTACCGGAACGCGGTATGACTACCCCACACAGACTCCTCGCCCGCGCAGAAGCCCAGGTTCACAAGAACCTGTTCACTATGACAGACAAGGCGCATCAGGCCGTGGAGCAGGCCATGGAAGCCTTGAAAACCCAAAACGCGGATCTGGCGCAAGAAGTAGTCGATGCGGATCTGCAGCAAAATCTTCTCATGCGCATCGTCGAGAAAGAATGCCTGCAGATACTCGCCACCCTGGAACCAAAAGCAAGCGACTTGCGCGAGGTTGTCGCCAGCCTGCAGATCGCCACCGAACTGGAACGCATTTCTGACCATGCCAAGGATATCGCCAATATTGTCCTGAACATGGATGCCAGCGATTTTTCCGGCCCCATGGATCGTCTTGCCACCATGGGCGATTTATGCCAGAACATGCTGGTGCAAGTCATGGAAGCCTATGAAAACCTCGATGCAGGACTTGCCGAGCACGTTGCCTCCCATGACAGCCAGGTGGATGAGCTGGACGAAGAGGCCTGCTCCAGTCTGATGATGACCGTCATGAGTTCCGCAGATACCAGCATGCATGCCACCCATTTGCTGTGGATCGCCTACCACCTGGAGCGCATCGGCGACCGCATCACCAACATCGCCGAGCGGGTGGTGTTCATGGTTACCGCAGAAACACCCGAACTGGGATGATCCAGCCACAAAGTCTGGGTGCCCTCAGTAACATTCACCAGCTTATTACCCAACTGGTGGAAGATCTTCCTGCCGAAGACATCAACCGGAAATATCATCCAGACCTCCCTGGCATCGGCTGGCTGCTGGGGCGCAGCGTCTACCTGGAACTATGGTGGCTGCGGGAGAAAATCCTGGGAGATGACGATCTGAGCAAGAGGGTGCGGCAGTTTTTTGCCCGACCCCTGCCCCGAAGTGCGCAGCAGGAACAACAGCTTCCCCCCAAGGAGCACCTGCTCAACTGGGCGCTGGAAGTACAGGACGAACATCTGTCCCGTCTGGCCAACCCCGCACAGCTGCCGGATCACCCCTGGCTGAAAAAAGGCTGGCTTGTCGATTACCTGGTGCAGGTTCACGGGCGAATCTACGAGCAAATGCTGTCCGTGCGCCACGCCCGCGCCGTGGCCCAGGAGGGGAAATACCATGTCAAGCAGCCCCTGCAGGCATCCCCACCAGTTGCAGACAGCACGGAAGTATCCCAGGGGCACTATCGCATCGGCGCCCGCGACGGGGTGATGTTCGACAACGAACAGCCCATGCAAATGGTGGAAATGCACAATTTCCGCATCAGCAACAAACCCGCAGATAACGCTGCATGGCTGGCGTTTCTGCAAGATGACGGCTACAACCAGGATTGCTACTGGAGCAAACCGGGAAGGGACTGGAAGCAACGCCACTCCGTCACCTGCCCATGGCACTGGCGGCAGGATCAAAACGGAAATTGGTACGCCCTGGGCTTGAACGGCCCCATGGATCTGCTGCCCGATCTTCCCGTCAGTGGCATCTCCTGGTACGAGGCCCAGGCCTATGCAAACTGGGCCGCAGCGCGCATCGAAGGATTCAGCGGCGCGGTACTGCCCCATGAATACCACTGGGAAGCGGCTGCCCGCATCGGTGCATTGCAAAATGGCGGGCGTGTGTGGGAATGGTGTGGCAACCCCCTGCATCCCTACCAGGACTATGAAGCGCCTGTAGACCCTGAAATGCACACACAGGAATTTGCTGGCGAACACCCGGCATTGCGCGGCAGCTGTATTCACACCCAGCCGGCCCTGCGCCGGATCAGCATTCGCAACGCCGGATTGCCGGGCGCCGGCTATCTGTTTTCCGGCGTACGCCTGATTTTCCCCCCCGCCCTCGAGGAAGAGGCACTGTATATCGAGCAGTGGCAACAGTTCCTGGGCAACAGCTGACGCTTTTCTTCTGAAGCCTGCTCAGATCGCTTCCGCATCTTCCTCGCCAGTGCGGATACGAACCACGCGCTCTACCGCTGACACAAAAATCTTGCCGTCACCGATCTTGCCTGTACGCGCAGCGCCAACAATGGTTTCAACACAGGAATCCAGCTGCTCTTCCTTGACCACCAGCTCCAGTTTTATCTTGGGCAGAAAATCCACCACATACTCGGCGCCGCGATACAGCTCGGTATGCCCTTTCTGGCGGCCAAAACCCTTGACCTCCGTAACCGTCATTCCGGTAATGCCGATTTCCGACAACGCCTCGCGGACATCATCCAGTTTGAAAGGCTTTAGTATGACTTCAATTTTTTTCATTCGCTTCCCCTTGATAATTTTCCGAGCCCGGCGCGCCGGGTTCAACCATACTATGTGGTTGTCTTAGGCTGTTGAAAAACATCGCTTTTCAACAGCCTGTATGCCGTACAAGGACGTGCGGCCATTTTCAATGGCTATAAGTCATTGAAAATGGAGGAAAGACAAAATCACATTTTTGTCTTTCCGGGTTAAAAAAAGCCATGAAGGCTTTTTTTAACATCCTGTTAGTAACCATTGACGATAGGATAACGCCGGTCGCGCCCATATGCACGCCGGGTGACTTTCACCCCCGGCGGAGCCTGACGGCGCTTGTATTCATTTCTGTCCACCATGCGCGTGATGCGTTGCACCAGCTGCTCTTCAAAGCCAGCTGCCACAACCTCCCGCACTCCCTGATCCTGCTCCACATAACGCCGGAGTATCTCGTCCAGAATATCATATGGCGGCAAGCTGTCCGTATCCTGTTGATCCGGGCGCAATTCCGCAGACGGTGGCCGTACGATGACTCGTTCGGGAATGACTTCTGCATCCCGGTTACGCCAGCGCGACAGCTTATACACCATGGTCTTGAACACGTCTTTCAGCGGAGCAAAACCGCCGGCCATATCGCCATACAAGGTTGCATAGCCCACGGACATCTCGCTCTTGTTGCCGGTCGTCAGCAGCATGCGCCCGCTTTTGTTACTGATCGCCATGAGAATGATGCCCCGGCAACGCGCCTGGATATTCTCTTCGGTAACATCCATGGGCTGCCCGGAAAACTCCTCCCGCAGCATTTCCAGGAATGCATTGAAGGCGGGCTCGATGGGGATGATGCTGTGCTTTACTCCCATGCGGCGCGCTTGTTCCAGAGCATCTTCATTGCTCATGTCGGCGGTATAGCGGGACGGCATGAGCACCACTTCCACCTGGTCTGCCCCCAGGGCATCGACGGCAATGGCCAGGGTCAATGCCGAGTCAATACCTCCGGAAAGCCCCAGCACCACACCATGGAAGCCGGTTTTTCCCACATAGTCACGAACTCCCGTCACCAGGGCGCGATAGATCATCTCTTCTTCATCCGGGCAGGGAGTCACTGTTCCCGGCAATGGCTGCCCGCCCTCCCTGAACCGGATCGCTTCGACGGATTGTGCAAAAAAAATGCTGCGCTGAAGGATTTTTCCTGCCGCATCCACGACGAAAGAGGCGCCATCGAAAACCAGTTCATCCTGCCCGCCAACCAGGTTCACATAGATCACTGGAAGACCATTTTCCCGGGCGCGCCGGGACACCATCTGCTCCCGCTCCCTGCCTTTCCCGGTCTGGTATGGCGAGGCATTCAGATTGAGTATCAGCTGCGCCCCGGCGGTGGCGGCCTTGCGGGCGGGCTCAGGCAGCCAAATGTCTTCACAGATGGTCAAGCCTGCGGGAATCCCCGCGACATCCACCACGCAGGGATTTTCGCCCGGGGTAAAATAGCGCTTTTCATCAAATACGCTGTAGTTGGGCAGCTCCGCCTTGAAGTATTCCGCCACCAGCACACCGTCACGAATAACCCCGGCTGCATTGTACAGCTTCCCATCCTGCCGCCGGGGATAGCCAAGCACCAGATCAATGCCGGAAATCTGCTGCCGTATGGACGTCAGTGCATCTTCGACAGCAGAAAGAAACTCCGGGCGCAGTAGCAGGTCTTCCGGAGGATAACCACACAGGCAAAGCTCGGGAAACACCACCGCGGACGCTCCCTGCTCATCTCGCGCCTGTACGGCAAAATCCAGTACCCGCCGGACATTGCCCCTGATATCTCCAACCAGAAAATCACCTTGGGCAAGGGCAATGGCTGCTGGCATCTGGCGACATCTCCAATTCTCGGGAAAGAGTGATAAAGTAACACAAAGAATCAGGGTTTTTTAGTATCCTTTTATACATGAAAATAATCTTTCTGTTAATTGCCGTGTTCCTCATCTGGTGGGTTCTTCGAACCTTGCGCAGCGGGCGAGCCGCCGCATCCAAACCGCAAATCAAGGATATGCTTTCCTGCAAATATTGTGGCCTGCATATTCCGGAAGACGAAGCAGTCCAGCACAATAGCAAGTCTTATTGCAGCAAGGAGCATGCACAAAAGGACAACCCCTGATGCGCGCTGACCGCCTGGCAGAACGACTGGTTATCATGCCGGAGCCCCAGGCTCGCAACAAGCGATTGATGCGCCTGTATTTTACCTACCGGGTCATACTTTCCATCGGACTGCTGGTCTTCAGCATGGCAAATACAGGCTCTTCCTTTCTTGGCGCCACCGCCCCCGCCCTCCATATCATCACTATCCTGGCTTACCTGGTTCTCGCCATCGCTTCTCTGGCGCTGAGCTTTTTCGATCTGGATTCCATGCAGTTGGAATACGCCTTCGCCATGCTGGTTGACAGCGTTGTGATCAGCATCCTGCTGTATACCTCCGGGGGAGCAGAATCCGGATTGGGGATACTGCTGGGCATCTCCATTGCATTTGGCGCCCAAGGCATGCCGACACGCATCGCCATGCTTTCCGCAGCCATTGCCGCTGGCGCCATTTTTCTGGGGGCCTATCTGGAGTCTGTCATCCACGAACAGCCATTCAACAACTTTACGCTGCTGGTCATGCTCGGCAGTTCCTATTTTGCCCTGGCCTTCCTGTCCCATGAGCTGGCTGCCCGCACCCAGCTCAGCGAAAAGCTGGTAAAGCAACAGGGCAAGGATATTGCAGACCTTACCGAACTGAATGACCAGGTCATACATCATATGCAAACTGGCGTGGTGGTCCTGGACAATGGTGGCCGCATCAGGATGCTGAACGATGCGGCCTGGCAGTTTCTCGGTCGCCCGATCAGCACTGTGGGCTACTCCCTGAGCCAGATCAGCAGCGACCTGGCGCAATCTCTGGTGAACTGGGAAAAACAACCTTATTCTCAACAACGCCATTTGCATACACATACGGAAGGCAGCGACCTGCTGATCAAATTTCAGCGTCTGGGCGAGAATGAAAAAACCGGCACCTTGATTTTCCTGGACGACGCATCCAGAGCCGCCGAAGCGGCCCAGCAGCTGAAGCTGGCCTCGCTGGGCAAGCTGGTCGCCAGCATTGCCCACGAGATCCGCAACCCTCTCGGGGCCATCGGCCACGCAAGCCAGCTGCTCCAGGAATCCAAGCACCTGCAGGGAACAGATCGGCGCATGACTGAAATCATCAACGGGAATACTTCCCGCCTGAATCAGGTCATTGAAAACATTCTTTCCCTGTCCAGGCAACGTATAGTCAAACCGGAGAGAATCAGGCTTGATATATGGCTGGGCAAGCTGTGCAAGGAACTTGGCAACAGCCATCAGCTACAGCCTAAGCAGATGATCTCCTATGTATCACCCCAGGACACAACGCTGGCATTTGACCCACAGCAGGTATTCCAGATCATCAGCGCCTTGGTCGAAAACGCCGTCAAGCACCAGTCACACAAGGCCGGAGACCTGCTCATCTCTCTTACCGGGGGTATGGATTCCGGAATTCAGGAAGGCTATATTGCTGTCATAGACAATGGCAAACCCATCCCTTCGGACGTGGTAGACAAGGTATTCGAACCTTTTTTCACCACCAGCAACCAAGGCACCGGCCTGGGTCTCTATATCGTCAAGGAACTATGTGACGCAAACAACATCCGCATCAGTTATCTGCCAGTATCCAGCGGCGGCAACTGTTTCAGGTTAAAATTCACCCCTGGCAACAAACACGACACATAAAAGGATTTTCCACATGAACCGCCCCATTGCCCTGATCATTGACGATGAGCCCGATATCCGCGAACTGCTGGAGATCACTCTGGCGCGTATGGATATCGACACCGTCACGGTGGAAAACCTGGCCAGGGCGCGCGCTGCCCTCGCCCATCAACAGTTCCATCTTTGTCTGGCCGACATGCACCTGCCCGATGGGGATGGCATTGACCTGGTCAGAGAAATACACGATCAGTACCCAGGCACGCCAGTGGCAATGATCACCGCCCATGGCAACATGGAAACCGCGATCCAGGCACTGAAAGCAGGCGCATTTGATTTCGTCTCCAAACCTGTAGACCTGCCGGTATTGCGCAAGCTGGTGAACACCGCACTAAAGCTGCACCAGACAAAGAATGGCACAACCCGCCCAGCCATCGAAAATGAAGCAGAATGCCCGTTGCGGGGAACTTCATCATGCATGAACCAGGTGCGATCCCTGATCGGCAAGCTCTCCCGCAGCCAGGCGCCGGTGCATATCACCGGCGAGTCCGGCACCGGCAAGGAGCTGGCCGCCCGACTTATTCATCAGCTCAGCCCCAGAAATGACAAGCCCTTTGTCGCTGTGAACTGTGGCGCAATACCCCACGAGCTGATGGAAAGCGAACTTTTCGGACACAAAAAAGGATCTTTCACCGGGGCGACCGCGGACAAGAATGGGCTGTTTCAGGAAGCCGAGGGAGGCACCCTGTTTCTGGATGAAGTGGCAGACCTGCCGCTTTCCATGCAGGTAAAACTACTGCGCGTCATACAGGAAAAACTGGTACGCCCGGTCGGTGCAACCAAAGAGCTGCGCACGGATGTGCGCATCATCAGTGCTACCCACCAGAATCTGGCGCAACGCGTTCAGGATGGTGGATTTCGCCAGGATCTGTATTACCGCCTGAACGTCATCGAACTGGGCATGCCAGCCTTGCGCGAACGCCCGGAAGATATCCCCGATCTCATTGAACATCTTCTGAAAAGCATCGCAAGCAATTACCAGCAACCCGTACCTGCGTTGCAAAATGACGCGCTGGAAGCACTAAAAAACCATCCGTTTCCCGGAAATGTGCGGGAACTGGAAAACACACTGGAGCGGGCTTTTGCGCTCTATGAAAATGAAATCATCACTCTCGAAGACCTCGGCCTTCTCAATGCATCACAAGCCATTGGCGCTGAGGCAAAAACAAGGCTGGCAGGTGAAAGCCTGGAAGATTATCTGACGAGAGTCGAACGCGACATCCTGCTGCAGGCGCTGGAGGAAACCCGCTGGAACAAGACCTCCGCCGCCGGCAGGCTGGGCATCAGCTTCCGTTCATTTCGCTACCGGTTGAGCAAGCTGGGAATAGACAACAAGGAAAAGGATTCCTGAGCAGAACGCCAATGGCAACTAACGGGCTGGCTTATGAGGTAACAGACGCACACAGCTGGTGCATAGACACCGGCCTGAACCGCCCCCGGCACACCGCCTGCTACCTGCTGCATGATGATGGCAAACTGGCTTTTATCGACACGGGCACCAGCAACAATGTTACAGGACTGCTGCAGCTGATTCAGGAGCTCGGCTTTTCCACTGACCAGGTGCGCTGGATTCTGCCCACCCATGTGCATCTCGATCATGCCGGAGGCGCAGGCGCCTTGCTCAACCACTGCAAGAACGCAACTCTTGCGACCCACGCCAGGGGGCTGCCACACCTGATCGATCCATCACGCCTGCAACAGGGCGCCATAGCCGTGTATGGCAAGGAAATGTTTGAACGATCCTTTGGCTCCCTGATCCCTGCGGCGGAAAAACGCTGCCATGCCCTCGAAGATGGGGAACAGCTTGTATTGGGGAAACGCCATTTATCGTTCATCGACACACCAGGCCACGCCAATCATCATGGCTGTTTTTTCGACTATGAAAGTGCATCGCTGTATACCGGCGACAGCTTTGGCTTGCATTACCGGGAACTCGACTACCAGGGCGTTCCCTGGCTCATGGCCACCACCACCCCCGTTGCCTTCGATCCCGAGCGCTGGATGCAATCCCTCGACACCATGATGGCTCTGGAGCCGAGACGGGCCTGCCTGACCCATTTTGGCCCCCTCGACGAACCCATGAAATGGCAGGAGCAACTGCGCCAGTCCATCCAGGATCATGTGGAGATTGCCCTGGAAGAGGAACGCTCAGGTGACAAGGAAGGCAGGAAAGAGCGTCTGGCGCAGGCGCTCATGAAGAAAATGCTCTCCCGCCTGGAAGAACACAATCCACAGCAGGACAGGAAGCTGGCGGAAGAACTGCTGCGGGATGATATCCGCCTCAACAGCCAAGGGCTGGAAGTCTGGTTGATCAGGCGGGAGAAAAAACGCGCTGCCAATACTGGTTGAATACCCTGCATTGATCTTCAGCTATCCCTGAACTACGCTTAAATCTGCCCCATGACACCAAAGGAATTTGACCATGAGAATAACTCACTTTCATTCCAGGACACTGCCTGCCCTGTCCATTCTGCTCGGCTGCCTCATCTCGACAACCGCAAACGCTGGCAACCTTGGTGTTGAAGGACAAATCTCGGCAAGCTCAGTAACCCCATCCGACGAGACCCTTCCACCGGAAGACAACGCGGTTGTTTCAGGCGTAAACACCACTCCCCCCCCGGGAGACTCGCAGACCGTTTATGGTGTTTTTGGACAGACAACGGATAACACGAATAATTTCAACGAACACCAATCAGCAGGTGTATTCGGAAGGGGGCACGGAGCTGCTGCCTATGGTGTAAAAGGAATTGCCGGGGATATCACTGGCATCACCACTCCCTTGGGCCCCATCGGCGTGGTGGGCATTGGGCAAAACAGAGGCATCGTGGGCTCAAGCGCTTCCGGCACCGGCATATTTGCCTCGAGTAACACCAATTACGGCATCTGGGGACAGAGCGCCAGCTATCGGGGCGTTACCGGCAGAACAGGCAGAGCGGACAACAACTACGGCCTCTACACGCCTGACAACCTTTTCACGAAAAACTACAACTCCACGGGAACGACCAGCCAGGTATTCAAGTACACGGGGGAAAGCGACATCTTGCCCGGCGATGTCGTCAGTTTCTCCGGCATTCAGGCCATTGGCGGTCTGGACGATGATCCCGTCGTAACGGTCGCCAGCACGACCGCCCTGCCGGAGGCCGCCATTGCCGGGGTCGCGGCCAGCCGTTTCAACATGGATGCGGTAAGGGATGACGAAACAGCCAGCACCCTGGATCCAACACCAGCAGGCGCCATACGCCCCGGTGACTATGTGCTGGTGGTTGTGCGGGGGGCCACACCGGTGAACGTGGACATGGATACCTCCCGGATCACCCCCGGCTCTTTGCTGGTGAGTGATGCCGAGGACAGAACCATCGGTGCCGTATCACCGAACAGATATTCACCCGCCACTGCTGCCCCGAGTACCGGGCAGACCATCGGCGTGGTATTGGGTGAGTTGGCGCTGCCGGCAAAGAATGGCGATCGATCCGTACAGGAAGCGGCCCGCCCCCGGCAAGTGTATGTCTACGTCTCACCCAGATAAGTCTGTAGATACATGAGTATGCATTCATCTGAAGCCTGAAGACGGCATTTTCATTCGACTGATTAGCTGCGAAACTCAGCAAACCGGAAAATCGATTGTTGGTTATTCCTGCGCATGCCCCATCGTGAACCATGGAACTCGACCTCAATGCTGGCTTCCTGCTTCATTCTACCTTCCCGGGGCATGCGCCAGGGGTGACGAACCAGGAAGCAAACAGCTAAGCTTTGTAGCTCATCACCATTCTTTAAGTATGCGCGCCAAAAACAGCTCCTGGCCCTGCTTGTCTTCAACACAGACTTCGTCACAAAGAACGAGTTCGGGATAATTCGTTTTCACCCATGCGGCAAAGATGCCATCAAAATTCGTTTTCAGGAGGGCAGCTTTTTCATTGAAAAGGGGAGTGGTTCCCAGCCCGCAACTGGGCGAGCGGGACTTGAAGATGATGCCATCCAGCACTTGCAATTCCCCCGCCTGCATTGCCGCCCATTGGTGTAACACATCTGTCACGTCCAGGCGGGGATCTTCCACGCAACGGGCATGAATACGGGCATCATCGCCACGCACCAGCTGCACCGCCGGCCGGGGAACAGCCAAGCCAGCTCCGATCTCCGGGCAGAAGGGCCGGATCTCTGCATATCGGGGCAGCTGATCCCGAATCCAGGCCTGGGGCCGGGACGCACCATCATAGCGCACCGCCTGTCCCAGCAGGCAGGCGCTCACGCCAACCCGGGGCTTCATCAGAATTCTGCTGCTTCCACTTCCAGATAGGCGAGGCTGATGTGGCTGCCCACGAGACTGTCGAAATCCACCCAATCCTGCCACTTGCCCAGGCGGGGCAGCAGCTTTGGCTTGATCTCGAAGTCACTGAGATCATCCTCAAAAAAGTCCTTCACACCATCGTAAACAGCCTGCAGATAGTCCCGGTACTCGGTGGCCGCTTCCGGCCCTGCCGTGGGACCATGTCCGGGCACAAACACCGTGGCGCCGCTGGCGACCGCGCGATCGAGGTTACGGATATTTCCCAGGAAGCTGCCGTCGTTCAGGCGCAGCATGCGGCCATAACCGGCATTGTCGCCAAGAAAAACAACTTTCTTCTGCGGCAGCAGGATCATGATGTCATTGTCGGTATGGGATTTGCCGTCATGCAGCACCTGAAAAGCAACGCCGCCAACCTCTATGTTGCCACCATCGTTCACGGAAGTATTCGCTGACATTACCTTGGTGCCCGCCGTTGCGCCCTTGGTCAAATCCATCATCACTTCCAGCCACTGGACGCCGGCGCCTTGTTCCACCCGCTCCATCATCTTTGGATGGGCATAGATTTTCACCTTGGGAAACGCCTCGAAAACCGCCTGATTTCCCAGCCAGTGGTCACCATGTACATGGGTGTTGAATACCGCCACTACCGGCTTGTCCGTATGCTTGCGGATCTGCGTCAGCACCATTTCCCCGACCTGGACACTGCTGCCGGGATCAATAACGACCACTCCGGCAGGGGTTACAACGAAACCGGGATTGTTCATAAAGCCCTGGTTTTCCGGTGAAGGAAGGCCTTTGGGGCCATGGATGATAAACACCCCGCCCGCAACTTCCTTGGCCACATAATCCGCCTTCAGGGGGAGCGCCTTTTCCGCGACAACCACCTGGCTGACGAGTAATGCCGCCAGAAACAATACTATTCTCATTTGCTCTCTCCTCGAATTATTCTGTGCAGCTTCGAGCCAGAAACCCGCCCCGAAGCTATGTCTGCCTTCTCGCCGCCACCCGCAGTCGCAAGGCATTGAGCTTGATGAAGCCCTCTGCATCCTTCTGATCATAAGCCCCCTGGTCGTCATCAAAAGTGGCGATGGCCTCATCGAACAGGCTGTTGGTATCGGACTTGCGCCCGGCAACGATGACATTGCCCTTGTACAGCTTTACCCGCACCACGCCGTTGACCACCTGCTGGGTCTGGTCGATGGCCGCCTGAAGCATTTCCCGCTCGGGAGACCACCAGAAGCCGTTATAGATCATTTTGGCGTAGCGGGGCATGAGTTCATCTTTCAGATGCGCCACCTCACGATCCAGGGTCAGGGACTCCATGGCCCGGTGGGCCTTGAGCATGATGGTGCCCGCCGGGGTCTCGTAACAGCCCCGGGACTTCATGCCCACGAAGCGGTTCTCCACGATATCGTCCCGGCCCACGCCATTCTCGCCACCCACCTTGTTCAGGTGTTCCATCACCTCGGCGGGAGACATGGTTTTGCCATCGATAGCCACGATGTCGCCTTTCTCATAGCGCAACTCCACGTAGGCGGGCTCATCCGGCGCCTTTTCCGGAGAAACCGTCCAGCGCCACATGTCCTCTTCCGGCTCGTTCCAGGGATCTTCCAGAATATCGCCTTCATAGGAGATGTGCAGGAGGTTGGCGTCCATGGAATAGGGCGATTTCTTTCCCGCCTTGGCGAAATCCACATCGATGCCATGATCGGCGGCGTATTTCATGAGCTTTTCCCGGGACAGCAGATCCCACTCCCGCCAGGGGGCGATGATCTTCACGTCCGGCATCAGGGCATAGGCGCCCAGCTCGAAACGCACCTGGTCGTTACCCTTGCCCGTGGCGCCGTGGGAAATGGCGTCCGCGCCGGTGGCCCGGGCGATCTCCACCAGGCGCTTGGCAATCAACGGCCGGGCGATGGAGGTGCCCAGCAGATACTCGCCTTCGTAGATGGCGTTGGCGCGGAACATGGGAAACACATAGTCCCTGGCGAATTCCTCGCGCAGATCCTCGATGTAAATCTCCTTCACTCCCATGGCTTCGGCCTTGACCCGGGCCGGCTCCACTTCCTCGCCCTGGCCGATGTCGGCGGTGAAGGTCACCACTTCGCAGCCATATTCATCTTCCAGCCACTTGAGGATCACGGAGGTATCCAGACCACCGGAATAGGCCAGCACTACTTTGTTTATGTTGTTTTTGGACATTTCAAGCCACCAACCACACTCGATTATGGGGGTAAATAGTAAATTATACCTGCTGCACCCGATTTCAGGATAAAATTAGCGTTTTTTGCTACGGAGCAACTCATGCGCACCTCCCAGTTTCCCCTGCAGACGCTGAAGGAAACACCCGCTGACGCCGAAATCCCCAGCCACCGCCTGATGTTACGGGCGGGCCTGGTACGCAAGCTGGCCTCGGGGCTGTATGTGTGGCTGCCCCTGGGATTGCGCGCGCTACGCAAGGTGGAGCGCATCGTGCGCGAGGAGATGGACAGATCCGGCGCCCTGGAGCTGTCCATGCCCGTGGTGCAGCCCGCCGAGCTGTGGCAGGAATCCGGCCGCTGGGACGAGTACGGCCCGGAGCTGCTGCGCTTTCACGACCGCCACAACCGGGCATTCTGCCTGGGGCCCACCCACGAGGAGATTATCACCGACCTGGCGCGCAACCAGCTCAAGAGCTACCGCCAGCTGCCGGTGAGCTTCTACCAGATTCAGACCAAGTTCCGCGACGAGATCCGCCCGCGCTTTGGCGTCATGCGCGCCCGGGAGTTTCTCATGAAAGACGCTTATTCTTTCCATGTGGATCAGGAATCCCTGCAGCAGACCTATGACCTGATGCACGCCGCCTACAGCCGCATCTTCGAACGCTGCGGCCTGGACTTCCGGCCCGTGGCGGCCGACACCGGCTCCATCGGCGGCAGCGGCTCCCATGAGTTTCATGTGCTGGCGGACGCCGGCGAGGACGCCATCGCCTTCTCCACGGAAAGTGACTATGCCGCCAACGTGGAGCTGGCCGAGGCCATCCCCGCCGTCAACGAGCGCCCTGCACCCGCAAAGGACATGGAGCTGGTGGATACGCCAAACGCAAGAACCATTGCCGAACTGGTGGAGCAATTCGGCCTGCCCATGGAGCAGATGGTGAAGACTCTGGTGGTGGACGCTGCGGAAAGCGGCCTCATCGCCCTGCTGGTGCGCGGCGATCATGAGCTCAACGAGATCAAGGCAGAGAAACTGCCCCAGGTGGCCTCACCCCTGCGTTTCGCCACGGAAGAGGAAATCCGCGAAGCCGTGGGCGCCGGGCCCGGCTCTCTGGGCCCCGTGAATCTGCCCATCCCCACCATTGCCGACCGCTCCGTGGCCGTGCTGGCGGACTTTTCCGCCGGGGCCAATATCGACGGCAAGCACTATTTCGGCATCAACTGGGAGCGGGATGTGCCCCTGCCCGAGGTGGCGGACATCCGCAACGTGGTGGAAGGCGATCCCAGCCCTGACGGCAAGGGCACTCTCACCATCGCCCGCGGCATCGAAGTGGGGCACATCTTCCAGTTGGGCAGGAAATACTCCGAAGCCCTGAACGCCACGGTGCTGGACGAGAACGGCAAGGCCGTGACCATGACCATGGGCTGCTATGGCATCGGCGTATCCCGTGTCATCGGCGCCGCCATCGAGCAGCACCATGATGACCGGGGCATCATCTGGCCCCTGAGCATTGCGCCCTTCCAGGTGTCCCTGCTGCCCATGCAGATGAAGAAATCGGAAAAGGTGCGCGAGGCGGCGGAAAAGCTCTATCAGCAACTCCTGGCGGCAGGCATTGAAGTCCTGTTCGACGACCGCAATCAGCGCCCCGGCATCATGTTCGCCGATCATGAGCTTATGGGTATTCCCATGCGCATCGTGGTGGGTGAGCGCAGCCTGGACAGGGGCGAGGTGGAATTCCGCGCCCGCACAGATGAAGACAATACGATGGTTCCCCTGGAAGGGATTATCGATCACATCAAACAACAAATGGAATCAAACTCATGACCCGAGCCAGCTCCTTCAGCAAAGAAGAACTGATCAAATGCGGCCACGGCGAACTCTTTGGGCCTGGCAACGCCCAGCTCCCCATCGACAAGATGCTGATGATGGACCGCATTACCCACATTGCCGATGAAGGTGGGCAACACGGGAAAGGATCGATCACCGCGGAACTGGATATCCATCCCGACCTGTGGTTCTTCGCCTGCCATTTCCCCGGCGACCCGGTAATGCCCGGCTGCCTGGGCCTGGACGCCATGTGGCAACTGGTAGGGTTTTATCTTGGCTGGCTGGACAACCCGGGGCATGGCCGCGCCCTGGGCGTGGGCGAGGTGAAATTCACCGGACAGGTTCTGCCCAAGGCCGGCATGGTCAAATATACCATTGATATAAAAAGAGTTATTGCGCGAACATTGGTGCTGGGCATTGCTGATGGAAAGCTGGAGGTGGACGGCCGGGAAATCTACACCGCCAGGGATTTGCGTGTGGGCCTGTTCACATCTACCGAAGGCTTCTGAGCAGGGGTTCACATTCTGCGGACACGGGTGTGTCAATCGTTAATTTTCGGGTATAGGCTGGGTATTCTCGATACTTAACTGAATGCCCATGAACAACGAAAGTCAAGGATCAGACCTGCATATACTCCAGGTCAGCGACTGTCACTTATATGCAGACCCCGCCGGAACGCTGCTGGGATTGAATACCCTGGATGCCTTGCAACAGGTGCTGTCCAGCGCCTGCGTCGAAACAAACCCGGACATGGTTGTTGTCACCGGCGACCTGGCGCATGATGGCTCGAAGGCAGGCTATCATTCCCTTGCCAAAGCCCTGGCTCGCACTCATTGCCCTGGCGCCGCCATCCCGGGCAATCATGATCATGTGCTGAGCATGAAAAATGTGCTGGAAAAGCACCAGATCCCCACTGGCGGAAAAATTGACCTGGGAAACTGGCGCCTGATTCTGCTCAACTCCCAGGTGCCGGGGAAAGAGCGTGGCCACCTTTCCCGAAGCGAGCTGGATATGCTGGATAGCGCATTGGAAAATGCACCGCCTCATATCCTGGTTTTTCTGCACCACCAGCCCGTACCTGTGGGCAGCAGCTGGCTGGACAATATCGGCCTGGACAACAGCCGGGAGCTGTTCTCCCGAATCAAGGACAATCTGGCGGTAAAAGGCGTTGTATGGGGGCATGTGCATCAGCCCTGGGAAGGCAGGCTTGGGCATTTGCAATTGCTGGCCACCCCCTCCACCTGCATTCAGTTCTCACCACGGCAGGATGAGTTCGGCCTGGACGCACTGCCTCCCGGATGGCGCATGCTTACCCTGGGCAAGAATGGTGAGCTGCGATCAGAAGTTCATCACATTCCGCACATGCCCAAGGGACTGATTGCGGATTCAGCCGGCTACTGACAGATCCACTGGAACGATTTCTGCGCTGACGATCCCGTTATCGGTATGGTGTAAGCGCAACGCAATTGCCTCCACACCCTGCTCCACCACTTTACGCAGGAGCCGGCCGTATTCGGGATCCACATCATCCGCAGGACGGAAACAGCAGCCTTCCGGGCGGTTCAGGGCATACAGAATCACGCCCCGGCAGCCATCTCCCACCAGTGCACCGAGATCCTCCAAATGCCTGCTGCCCCGCGCCGAGACCGCATCCGGAAAAGACAGGCAATCCCCCTGCAGCAGGGTTACGTTTTTCACTTCCACCCACGCATCTGCGCCAGTCCCGTGCTGTAGAAAAAAGTCCAGGCGGCTGCGGCAGCCTTGTAACGGCGGCGTCGCTTCACGGCGGATTCTGGCATAGCCCTCAAGCCCCGGTATCCGCTCCTGGCGCAAAGCCTCTTCTATCACCGGATTGGTACGCTGGGTATTGACGCCAACCCAGCCACCCCCCATATCCACGCGCTCCAGGGTCCAGGCAAGCTTACGCCGGGGATTGTCACTGTGGCTGAGTTGCACAGCCGCGCCCGGCGCCCAGCAGCCGGTCATGCGTCCGGTATTGGGCACATGCGCCACCACCAGCTCTCCGCCATCAAGCTCCACATCTGCCAGAAAACGCTTGTAGCGCTTTAAAATGCGGCCGCTGGCCAGTGCTGGCAATTCCATGAAAGCGCTTCCAAATCTGTGGGTTTTCAGGCAGGATGAGTTGAACCTGAATCCGTGGGTTCATCAGGGCACATAGCACAAGCTCTTGATTCGTCTGGCATAATGAAAAATCTCACCAGACCTGGGGGTATGGCTGCGATTTTTCATTATGCCATTCAAATCAATATCTTGCACTCTGCTCTCCTTCTGAACCCACGGATTCAGGTTGAAACCGGAGTATAGGGGTTCAGGCGATAAAAAGGTCAGTAAATTATGGATTCCCTTAGCAAATCAATACTCTTTTCCAGCATTGCCGCAGGAATTCTGCTGTACAGCCTGCATGCACAGGGGGCCGAACCCTCCTCCCCCATACCCGGCACCTATCGGCCGACCGGGGAATTTCCCAGCCAGGGCAATCAGCAGTTCGCGCCTTCCAGCCGGAGGAGCCCCCAGGCAGGCGCTTACCAAACCTTTCCTTCCCGGGACAATCAATACCCCTCTGCATATGGCACATTCCCCTATGCTACCGGAAGCAACACGGTTCCCTATGGCTATCCGGCGGATTCCTTGCCAGGGAATATTGCACCAACCTATGATCCATCACCGCCCGCCATCATGCCAAAGTGGAGCAGCCAGCCCTATCATCCACCCGGGTCTCCCGTGTACGGCCAGCAGCCCACCACCCCAGCGCCTAGGCCTTTCGCCAATCCAGCGGAAGCGGAAAATACCTTCATGCAGCGCCCCGACAATCCCGGCTTCGGCCGGAACGACAGCCGCTTCCGTCCCCCGGAATTGAAAGGAACACCCTGACGTTTTTCAGCCGGTACGAAAGCCCGGGCGCGGCGTATATCCCGGAACCACACACCCTGCACGCGGCCGGAAACAATGCAGCGCACACAGATCACTCCAGCCGCACCCTCACTTCCATTCCCGATTCGGCTTTCAGGCTCTTCACCCAAGCCTCGAGCCGCCAGGAAGATCCTTCCCCCGCCACTGGCGTCAGCACAAACCTGGCGGCCTTTCGCCATTGATCACCAATCAATACCTGGACGGCATCAATCCGGGGCCTTTCCGGCAGCAGCAGGGTGAGTTTCAGGGTATCCACGGCGGCGAGCACCAGCAGAGGCTGAATTTCCAGGGCGTTCTGCAGTGGCTGGCCTTGCCACGCCAGCACCTCCAGTATGCGGCCATCCACGGGGGCGATGATGCGCGAACGCTCCAGGTTCAGCTTTGCCTGCACCAGTTCGGCTGCAGCATCCTGCTTTCTTGCTTCGGCTTCCAGTCTTCCGATCTGGGCCTTTTGCATTTCATGATCTGACAACAGGGTTCTGTCATACAACTCCCTGGCCCTGTTTTCCTCCCGCAGCGCTTCGCCCAGCAGGCTTTCTGCCCGCGCAAGCCTGGATTGCGCCCGCCGCTGTTGCGCCAGAAACTCCCGCTGATCCAGTTGCAGCAGCAATTCCCCCTGCCGGACCATCTGCCCGGGCTGGACACGCACTTCCCCTACAACGCCGGAAACGAGCGTGCCCAGAACCAGTTGCCTGCCTGGCTCCAGATGCGCCTTGTATTCTTCCGCAACTGCCAAGGGCATTGCCAGCAGCAGAAACAACAATGTGAAATACCTCATCCTTCCTGCTCCTCCTGTTGTAACAGCTCGCCTGTGAGCATCCTGATTTGCACCTGGTTGATCATCCACTGGTACTGCACCTTCGCCATCTCCAGCTTTACCGCCGAGATCTGCACCATGGCATCCCCCAGATCCGTGGTGCGTTCCAGGTCGTACAGGGCACGGCTGCGATCGAGATAGAGATCCCGGTACTCCTCACGCACCTGCAATTCGTCCAGCTTGCGGCGCAGGATATCCTGCTCCAGCCGCAGCTCCAGCACCTGTTGACGCAACTCGAGCTCCAGTTTCCCTTTCAGGGCCTGGTATTCCATCAGCTCCGCCCGGGCCTTGGCCGCTTCCGCTTGCTCACGAGCGCCGTTGTATAGTGGCATTTCCAGCACCAAAGCCGCACGAAATGGAGCAGTGGAGCCGGTGTCCCTGTGGTATTGATAGGCGCCGAGCTCCCCCCGGAGCACGGGGCCATAACGCTTTCGCGCCGCCGCCAGCATCTGCTCCGCTGCCACAATGCGTTTTCGCAGGGACTGCAGGGCGGCGTTATTCTGCAATGCCTTTTCGGCGAGAATTTCCACTGTGGGCAACGTCACGCTCATGTCCGGCATGGCCGGGGGAATCAGTTCACTGGGGATCTCACCCGGACGATTCAGCGCCAGGGCAAGGCGCAGACGCATGCTGCGCTGTTTCGCTTCGGTTGCGGTGCGGCGACTCAACGCTTCCTCATACCGGCTTTGATTTTCCAGCAGGTCGATATCCGACAGTTTCCCCAGCTCATGCTGGTTCCTCAAATTGTTCAGGCGCACATAGGCAATGGCCAGGGCCTCGTTGTCACGCACATATTCCAGGTCCACGAGAAGCACGTCCAGAAAGGCTTGCAGCACCCGAATATGCTGGCGCTGCCTCTTGCTCAAACCATCCCAGCGGATCGCTTCCAGACTGGATCGGGCGGATTCCCGCCTGGCTCTGGTATAGCCAAAATCATACAGCCGTTTTTCCACCAGCAATCCCAGCCGGCTATCGTTGTTTTCCTGATAACTCGAAAGTGTCGATGGCTCCAGATACTGTAGGCGGCCTTCCAGCAGAATGCGCAGGTCGTCACTGCTTTCCTCAGCCAGGAGCACCGCTCCCGCACCCGCCTCCCTGGCCCTTGCTTCCTGGATGGCAGGATGATGCGCATCCGCCAGATTCAGTGCCTGAGGCAAAGTCAGCGGCTGGGGCAAGGGCTCCGCCAGTAATCCGGTGGCGGCAAGCAGCAAGCCGGACAGTATGAGCACTCTTCCCATCTCAGCGCTTGGCGGCCTCCCGCTTGTAGCGGGTGAAACTGGTGCTCAGATATTCCTGCTCTACGATATATTTGCCCAGCAGCATGAATTCCTCGCTATCTTTGGTCGCGCCAGTATAGCGTCCGCCCTTTATGGGCTCTCCCTGCAGGTCAAAAAACTGGAACACCGGGGTGGCGCGTACACGAAGCTGCTTGAATGCAAAATCTTTCATCGTGGTGGGCCTGCCCTTGAAGTCAGTAATCTCTATGCCCCCTTCGATGTCCACACTGAAGATCAGGAAGTGTTTCTTGTAATAGTCCTGCACTTCCGGTTGATTGAGCACCGTGGTTTTCATGCGGTGACAAAATGGGCATTCATCCATCTCAAACATAATGAGGATGCCCTTCTTTCCTTGTTCACGGGCAGTCTGCAGTTCTTCGGTGAAATCGCCGAAGGATTGATCAAAAAAATACTGTTCCGCATCCCTGGGGCTGGCAGACGCCCCAACAGACAGCACCAACAACAACGCCAGCAGTGCTTTCATGGGTTTTCTCCTCCTTCATTCTTGTAGTTCGAAATAAAGCTTTCTATGGATTTGCCATCGATATACCCAATTTGACGGGCAACGACTTTCCCACCCGGAGTTACCAGAAAGGTGGTCGGCAAGCCGGGAACCTCGCCCAGCACCTCTTCCGGGCGACTACCTGCCCGCAAAACAGGAAAGGACAGAAAGCGCTCCTGTACGAAGGCGCGCAGTTTGTCCAGCTCGATATCCTCCATATTCAGCCCCAACACTAGCGCATCCCTGTCTTTGTGGCTATTGTGGAAAACCTCAAGTTCCGGAAGCTCTTTCAGGCAGGGCGGACACCAGGTCGCCCAGTAGTTCACGACCACCCATTTCCCCCGGTAATCTGACAGTTTATGCATCTTTCCATCCAGATCCGGATAGGAAAAATCAACGCCCGAGGCTGCAGTTGCCTGGATACACGTCAGTAGGAACCAGCTGAAAATAACATTTTTGTATACCCGCATCATTTTTATTAACCTCTGATGGCGTTTCTGATAAAATTCGTGCATGTGAGCCACTGGGAATTGTTGGCCCGGCAACCCTGGCGGCACAAACAGTTCTCTAGTGTACTGCGTCGGGAAGAAGCACAGCAGGTGAGCCACCACAACGTGAAGCCGTTCCTTGATTTCCCGTCGTTGTTACCGATAGTCTTGTACATCAAGTTCTATCCATTAAGACAAATACAATTATCACGGACTTGGGCCTGTGGGGTATTTTGCACTTAACCAAGACAATCAATGATATTCAGTACGCCTTGTGGCTGAACGCACGGAAGCCCGCTGAATGTGGCTTTACTATTATGATTGTCTTAGTACACCCCACATGATCTCACCCATTGCAAGCTCGTTCCATTACTACCTTGCCCGTAACAAAAAGGTATATCGCAGGAGAAATTTGGTGAAAAACAACCTGGTCATTGTGCTCGGATTTCTGTTAACCATTACCGGAGCTCAAGCCGCTGAAAATCAGACAGACTCGCTCCCGAATATCAATGATGACCCTCGCACCTTGCGCTGGGCAGGCTGCGGCATCACCAAAAAAGCCTTCATGAAAGAGCTGGCCCTTGAATATGAAAAAATCTATGGTGTGCACTTTATCCTGGAGGGGGGAGGAGCCACCAAAGGCATCCGGCGGGTAAAAGATCGCAGCGTCAATATCGGCGGCGCCTGCAGGACAAAAATTGCAGGCGCCGCAGAAGAACGCTTCGTGCGCATGACCCCGGTCGCCTGGGACGCCCTTGTGGTAATGGTGCACAAGGACAATCCGGCATCCAACATCAGCCTGAAACAGGTGAAGGATCTGTACGAGGGCAAGATAAGCAACTGGAAAGAACTGGGAGGAAACGACGCGCCCATAGAACTCCTGATTCGCAAGGGAAAAATATCCGGCGTAGGCAGCACCCTCAGGCAACTTGTATGGGGAAACCCTGATCAGGAATTCACAGGGTCGGCGGAATATCCATCGTCCGGGCCACTGGAGAAAGCCGTAGTGGAAAACCCCAACGCCATCGGAATCTCCGGCATTTCCAGCGCCAGAAAACGTGATGTCAAGCTCCTTGCCCTGGAAGGAAAAACACCAGATTACGAAAACATCAAGTCCGGACATTACCTGCTTTACCGGCCCCTCTATGTCACCTACATGACGCGTGACAACCCACATTTGAAAGAAATAAAACGCTTTATCTCCTTTGCGCTTTCCAGAAAAGGCCGGGAGATCATACGCGCCCAGGGGGTCGTACCCTATCTCGATGCAATTGCGCTTACATCGAAACAAAAAGAGCAGCGCGAAATCGTACGCCAGTTGCAGGAACAACGAGCCGCCAAAGGCGCAGCAGCAGGAGCCCCCTAGCCCGGATGTTTCACTCAGGCGTCCGATGATCGTGCTGAGATTGTCGTTCAGAGGCGGATTTCCGATTGAATCAATAGCCCAAGCTATTGATGATTGAGGAAATATCGTCTCTGGGCGGCAAGATCAGTGCGAGGGCGGACGCAAGCCGTGACCCGGTTCCACTTTGTACTAATATTCCAACAATATCCATAGATAACATGCGCTTATCTTTATTTCTCGGTGACTGGGTGAAATATCCTGGCTAGGGCCTGTTAACACTACTTCTAGTGTACTGCGCGTCGGAATTTCGGCCGCAGCACACTATTTTTCCTGCTCCAATGAGGCAAGAGGCTGGCTGAGTATTTCCGCAAGGGAGACATCCACCCGCCGATACAATTCCCCCAAAACCGAGCCTTTGGGCCAGGCCGGCTCAGAGGCAACGGGCAACCGGTGGTCTGCCGCAAGATACACCTCGTACAGGGTGATATCCTGACTGCCCCTGGCCAGCAACCAGCGCCCTTTTTCGTTGCGCTCCACAAGCTTGCACGCCCGCAGCTTCGCCAGCAGATGCTCCGCATCTGCGCTGCAGTGCTGCAGTTTGCGCAGGGCCAGTGCGGTACCTTTTTTCTGGGTACGCGCAAGTTGCAACAGCAGACAAAGCATATTCTCCAGTTCGGCCGCCGCATCATCCCCATGCCGCACCAGCTGCCGGTATACACCCAGCCCATAAGTAAACTCCGCCCCAAGCAGCACCACCAGCCAGGACAGATAGATCCACAACAAAAAGATAGGAATCGCCGCCAGCGCCCCATAGATGGCTTCATAAGTGGGAAAGGTGGTGAGATACCAGGCAAAACCCTGTTTGGTAAACTCAAACAATACGGCAGCAACAGCGCCGCCCAGCATTGCATGCCAAAACCTGACCGGCCGATTGGGCACCAGCCAGTACAGCAGGGTAAATGCCACGCCGGAAGTCAGGGTCGGCACCCACTCGAGCAGGGTGCGGCCCATGCCGCTGGCAGTAGCCTCGGAAATCATGGGCAGCGAAATCAGGTAGGAAGTGGCCAGCACACTTGCCCCAACCAGCACCGGCCCCATGGACAGAACCGCCCAATACACCAGAAACTTGCTCAGCGCCCGCCGCTTGCGCCGGACTTTCCAGATCGCATTGAAGGTCTTGTCAATGGTGGCCATCAGCATGATGGCCACCACCAACAGGGCCAGAAAACCCACACCGCTGAGCCGGGACGCCTTGCTGCTGAATTCCAGCAAATACTGATGCACCACCTCCCCGGAAGCAGGCATGAAATTCTGGAAGATGAAATCCTGCACGATCTCGCTGACTTTCTCGGCAATGGGGAATGCCGACAGGATGGCAAGCACCACTGTCATCAAAGGCACCAGCGACAGCAGGGTGGTATATGCGAGAGAACCCGCCCTTTCCAGCCCGCCGTCAGCAAGAAAACGCTTCATGACGCGGTGCAGGAAAACAGCGGCTGTGGACAAAAATCCTGGCATGGTGAATCCTGAAAAATACGGGTTTTCACAGGGTACTGAAAACCAGCAGTTTGTGATACCCCTACACCCCACCCATATTCCCGTTTACAATCTGTACATCAGGCAATAAAGGATCCCCAAATGAGCATCAAGATCTATCACAACCCGCGCTGCAGCAAATCCCGCCAGACCCTGCAACTGCTGGAGGACAACAACGTCAAACCAGAGATCATAGAGTATCTGAAAACCCCACCCAGCCGCGAGGAACTGGAACAGGTGCTGGACATGCTGAACCTTGAACCCCGAAAACTGATGCGCACCAAGGAGAAGGAATACAAAGAACTGGGGCTGGACAACCCCAGTCTGAACCGCGACAAACTCATCACGGCCATGCTGGAGAACCCCAAACTCATCGAGCGACCCATTGTCATCAAGGACGGGAAAGCCGCCATCGGTCGGCCACCAGAGCAAGTGCTGGAGATCCTGTGAGCGACTACATACTAATTCTGTACTACAGTCGCCAGGGGGCAACCGCAGAAATGGCGCGCCTGCTGGCACGGGGTGTAGAAGAAGGTGGTATGGAATCCATGCTGCGCACAGTGCCCGAGGTATCTGCGGCTTGTGAAGCCACCACCCCCCCTGTCCCGCAAGCCGGCCCGCCCTATGTGCAACTGGACGAGTTGAAAAACTGCGCCGGGCTGGCTCTGGGCAGCCCTACCCGTTTCGGCAACATGGCTGCCGCCATGAAGTATTTCCTCGATGGCACCAGTAGCCTGTGGCTAGGCGGCGCGCTCATAGGTAAACCAGCCGGGGTGTTCACTTCCACCAGTTCCCTGCATGGCGGGCAGGAAAGCACCCTGCTGTCCATGATGCTGCCCCTGTTGCATCATGGCATGATCATCAGCGGCCTGCCCTATTCCGAAGCGGAACTGCTGTCCACCACCACTGGCGGCACTCCCTACGGCGCCTCTCATCTGGCGGGCAATGACAGCAAATTACCACTTTCCGATGAAGAAAAAGCCCTGTGCAAAGCCCAGGGAAAAAGATTGGCAAAGCTGGCGGCAAAGCTGGCATGAGCCACCAACTCCCCCTAGCGGTGGCCTTGCCTTTGCAAATCACCCTGGACGATTTCATTCCGGGAGAGAACAGGCAGTTGCTTGCCTTGCTGAAGCAAATCGCCGACGGGAAAAACAACGAAACCCTGTTCATCTCCGGTGCCTCCGGCAGCGGCAAAAGCCACTTGCTGATGGGCTTGTGCAGCCAGGCGGAACAACAGGGGCGCAGCTGCGCCTACCTGCCGCTGGAGCAACTGTACCGGCTTTCCCCTGAGCTTCTCACCGGCATGGAAGAGATGGACATCATTGCCGTGGACGACGTACAGCATATTGCCACCGATCCCGGCTGGGAAGAAGCGCTGTTCGTGCTTTTCAACCTGGCCCATGAGCAGCATAGAAACCTGATTTTCAGTGCCGACCGGGGGCCGGCGCACCTCCCCCTGGCGCTGCCTGATCTTCGCTCCCGCCTGTCCTGGGGGGGCGCCTATCAGCTGCAAACGCTGGATCAGGACGGGCTTATGGAACTACTGCAAATCCAGGCGCAAAACCGCGGGCTGCAACTCAAACCCAAAGTGGCGCAATGGCTGCTGACCCACTGCAACCGCAGCCCCCGGAACCTGCTGAATTTGCTGGAACAGCTTGATCAGGCCGCGTTGGCGGAAAAGCGCCACAAGCTGACCCTGCCATTCATCCGGTCCTGCCTGCAGCATCCCCCATGCGGCTAACCCGGCTGGCCCACAGTATTCTCGGCCAGCACCTTCAGCCTGGCGACTTGGCAATCGATGCCACCGCCGGCAACGGCCATGACTGCTGCTTTCTCGCCCGGCAGGTTGGATCCACAGGGCGGGTTTTCGCCTTCGACATTCAGCGGCAGGCACTTGAGAGCACTGCACAACAGCTGCAGGAACAGGGGTTGGCAGCACAGGTGCAGCTCCTTCATCACGGACACCAGCAGATGCGGGACAAACTACCCGCCGACACCCACGGAAAAATCCGGGCTGCCGTCTTCAATCTGGGCTATCTGCCCCACGGCGACAAAAACACCATCACCACCAGCGTCACCACCCTGCCCGCCTTGCAGCAGGCCAGAGAGTTGCTGTGCCCGCTAGGCATCATCAGCGTACTCGCCTATCGGGGGCATCCCGGCGGCAGGGAAGAAGCCTCCGCAGTGGAGCGACAGCTGCAGAAGCTGGCCACAGACAAGCTGCAACTGAGCCGTATCGAATCCTCCGGCCCGGTGCTGTTTTTGCTCGCACCCAACAGACATGATTGAAAACAGCGGGCTGTGGGGACTGTTCTTCAGCAGCTTTCTGGCGGCAACCCTGTTGCCAGGCGGCTCTGAAGCGATACTGCTGTGGCTGAACTACCAGCAGAGCTACAGCCCCACACTGCTGTTGCTCACTGCGACCCTGGGCAACACCCTGGGGGGACTCAGCAGCTGGGGCATTGGCCGCTGGCTGCGCTATCGTTTCCCTGAAGCGGGATTGCACAAACCGCGTCAGAAAAAAGCCCTGGCCTGGCTGGAAAAGCACGGTTCGCCACTATTGCTGCTGTCCTGGGTTCCCATCATCGGCGACCCCCTGTGTGTAGCCGCTGGCTGGACGCGCATGCCCTTGTTCCAGTCAGCCCTGTTCATCGCCCTGGGAAAGGGGGCTCGCTATGGCCTGTTGCTGTGGGTATCATCAACATCTGGCTGAGCACTATCAACACCCATGCAAACTACCACCTCCATAAAAACCACGCGCATCGACCTCATCCGCCACGGCGAGCCTCAGGGGGGTAGCCTGTACCGCGGCGCCAGCATTGACGACCCACTCAGCGAAAAGGGTTGGCGGCAAATGTGGCAAGCCGTGGGAGAACAGAACCATTGGGATCAGATAATAACTTCGCCCATGCTGCGCTGCCTTGCATTCGCCCGGGCGCTTGCAGACAGGCATGAATTACCGGTAGCCGTGGAAAGGGATTTTCGTGAAGTGGGTTTTGGCGACTGGGAAGGCCACAGCCCGGACAGCATCAGGCAAAGCCATCCCGGGGAATACCAGGCCTTCTACACCGACCCGGTGAACAACCGCCCCCGGAACGCAGAAGACCTGTACCAATTCGGAACCCGCGTAGCAACGGCCCTGGAACGGGCAGCCTCAGAATCCGGCGGCCGGAACATCCTCATTATCGCCCATGCCGGCGTCATACGCGCCGCGCTGGGTTATGTCATGCAGGCGCCTGCTGCTGCCTGGTATCGGGTCAGGGTCAACAATGCAGGCATCAGCCGCTTTCAGTTTACCTCACTGGGGAAACAGCTTGTTTTTCATAATCTACCTCATCTTCCGGACGGAGAAGCAGATCCGCCGGGATAAATTCCCCCGCAGACACGGCCAGCACCTGAGCATTCTGTTGCAGCGGCAGAAAACTTTCATCCAGGACTTTGGCATATACCTGTTGCAGGGATTCTTTCAACTGCTCCTGCTGAACCGTTATGGCGGCATGTATATCATCCTCGAACACCTTTCGGTTCAATGCCTCATCCAGCTCTATTACCACCTTGTCAATGGCCACCCATGCCACCAGGCCACCAATTGCACCACAAACCAGTGCCGCCGGCCCCGCCGGGCTGCAGACCAGCGCGCCTGCACCGGCCCCCGCCAGCGCCCCGCCACCCTTGACTGCGGATTTGGCCGCCAGCTTGACAAGAAGCGCGGAAGCCGCATGAAAGCTCTTGGTTGCTGCAATGTCTGCCACGGTCTTTTTCACCACAGCCGCACCCATGCCCTTGGCAAGTGCTGCTCCCGTCCCTGTAGCTGCCAAAGTGGCGAACACTTGCCGGCTCACATCTGTCGTGCTGAGTTGCAAGTTGGAAGAAAACAACTGATCCAGATCCAGGCTGTCGCCGATAACAACCTCCCCCGCGTCTGACGGTCGGGAGTTGGCCGCAACAAACAACTGTAATTTTGCAGCCAACCTCCCCCCTGACTGTTGCATCCCTTGCAGCAATCCGGCATTCAGATCCGCCAGCATGGCATCCAGGTTTACATCCAGTGCCGCAGGCAGAAAAACCGTCTCCTTGAGGCGTTGCTCCAGATATTCTGCCATATCACCACCAACAGCATGGGCATAGCGCATGTATTCACCGGTAAGGGAGTAGTACCAGTCTGCAAAATCACCAACATGCCCATGCACCGGCGCAAACGCCACCGCCACGGCAGCATCTATTCGTTGTTGCAACTGCTGCTGCAGTGTTTTTCGCTCGGCATCCACTGCATCTTGCATGTCCAGGGAAAGCTGCAGGCGGCTGGCTTCGGGGACTACCCTTCGTTCCCCGTTTAGAATCACATACAGTAGAGCCTGAACCGGCCCTGCCTGCTGCTGCACCTGCTTTTCGGCCAGCTGCTTGCCTCCGCGCAACAGGGCAAAACTGGCGAGCAGAGCCAGCAGCACGATCATGCCGAAGAAGCCCAGCCATACCAGCTTGGTGGAAGATGTATTACCGCGATTCACAGTATTACCCCGCTCCAGCAAAATCCGGTTTTCGGATCAGGGTTCCCAGAAGCGCGCGGCTCCATGCCCAAAGGGAAAGACCAGACCAGAAAAAAAACAGCAGCCAGCCTGCTATCCTGCTCCACGCATGATCAACAGATTCCAGCCCCTGATGGACAAAACGCGCAGCCAGGGCATGCTGCACAGCCTGCAGCCGCACCAGTGGCGACACCAGGTCACAAGCCAGCCGTTCCTGCTGCGCCGCATGTAGCACGGTTTCCTGCCAGGACATGTTTTTGTACGCAATCTGTTTTTCGAACATCTGCCCGCTCGCCAGCAATAACGCCAGCAACAAGGTATTGACCGTTACCAGAATGCGCCGGGCGATAATGCCAGATTGCCCCGGCTTCACCTGGGTCTGCAATAACGCCCGAAGCCAGCCATGAATAGTGTACATGAGAATAACATTGGCGAGCAGCACCCACCAAAACCACAGGGGCCAGTCCAGCGCTTCAAGAAACAGGACAAAGGTAAAGAACGTGGCCTTTACAACCTGCCACAGCATCAGGAGCATTTTCCGGGACAGCAACCGGGACAGCCAGCCGTCATCGCGCAGATACATACCCACCATGGCGCGCCGTCGCATCAACGCCACTTCCAGCATGTTCAGCGCGATCAGACCCAGAACGGGAAACATCAGCGCCAGTACAATCAGGCAGGGGAAATTGTCCTTCCCCAGAAACCAGGCGGCCAGCGCCACGCCAGGCAGGAACATATATAGCAAGCCGGCTAACCGCAACTCAATGCACCGTGGGAAGCTTTTTCAGGGGTTCAATCAGGTACTCAAGGCCATTAATCTTTATCTCCAGGGCAAGCTGCATTAACTCCCCCAACTTCCCCTCAGGAAAGCCTTTGTTGGAAAACCACAGCAAGTAGGGCTCGGGAAGATCGATGAGCGGGCACCCCTTGTACTTTCCAAAGGGCATGGAGGTTTTGGCCAGTTTCAGCAGGTCTGTCTTGTCAAACATGATAGGAATGGCAGGTACTTTCAGGTTTTACCATAACAGAAAAAGGGCGGCCAATGGCCGCCCCTTGTTTTCCCCCTCAGTTAGCGGAAGCTTACACTACATTACGCGGCGCAAAAGACATGTGCGTAAACTCATGCTTGTACTTGGATTCCCCGATCTTCTTGACTCGGGAAACCCCCATCTTGAAGTTGTAGTTTCCGCTGATCTGGTCAGGCACCCGGCCTTGCAGGACGTTGGAAGGCTGGCTGGTATTAAGGAAGTAGGAATACATGGTTCCCTTCTTCACATGAGGCGTGACAATAGCTACTGCTTCCACAGCGGCCTTGTTCAGCTCGATCCAGCCATTCTTCAGCAACTCAGCAAAGTTGAAGTCTGACCCATGCACACCCTTGATGGTCTGGCGGAAAACCGGCACACGATCGGTATACAGCAGGATCTTGTCTCCGGATTCGATACCCCGTGCGGCGGCATCATCAGGATGAATCTCCGTCCAGTTTTCCGGCCAGCGCTGGGCGATGTAGGCGCGACGATCCACATCATCAAAACCGGACTGCCAGATTTCATTGATGCGGCCGTTGGTATGCCACAGTTCGTCCTTCTTCGGGCTCATCCACTCCCAGTAATCGGAGAACAGGCTCCAGGGATGCTTCTGGATGTTGACCTTGCCGGTTTGGGAATTGAAATGGGTCATTTTCTTGTTGACCATATTCGCACCCTGGGTGCGGCCTTGTGCTTCCATCATTTCCGGTGTCATCTCGGTATCGTGCAAACGCACACTACCCATCAATTCACCAGTCTTGTAGTTGTAGAAAGTCGGCCCCTGGATGCCTTCAGTACCCATCTCGCGTAGCTTCTCATGCAGGGTCTTGCCCTCCTTGTGAGCCGCCACCTTGATCATGTGATAGGCCTTGCGGTTGCCACGGCTGAAGCGCGAAGACTCTTCGCAGACTTCATTGGAGTTTTTCCAGTCATAGCCATCGAAGCCCATGCGCTGCGCTATCTGGGAGACGATCCACCAGTCCGGCTTGGCATCACCCGGAGCATCATAGAACTTGGAATACAGGCGGATGCGGCGCTCGCCGTTGGCCCGTACAAAGTCCTCCTCACCCCAGGTTGCTGCCGGCAGCACGATGTCGGCAAACTTCGAACCAATGGGATCACGCAGGTAGATATCCTGGTTGAGCACCACTGTGCCGCCAGAATCCATACGCTTCTTCAGCGTGTCGATAATGGCCTGCTTGTTGGAAGAACGAACCTGATTGGGGTTATTGGTAACCAGTTCCTCAAACTTGTTGTTCAACCCCTGGGCTCCGCACATGGCCTGAATCCAGGTAGTGCCGACCACATGGGCAAAGCGGGTGAGACCGGAGTAGAAGTAACGGTCACAATCCATAGCCTGACGACGGCGACCGGGACGCTTCTGTGGGGACTTGTTGCGAGGAAGACCGGCACCGCCGGTACCGCCACGCTGGTGCCCGCCGAAACGACCAACCACCTGACCCGGACGTCCACCTGCACCACAAATAGTAGCCAGTGAACTCACCGCATTGGTATTACCGGTATTATTGCTCCAGTAGAAGCCTTTCTCGATGGCCAGAGAGGTTTTGGGACGGCTGCCGTCCGCCTTGGGTTTGGCCATCCACTCTGCAGCCTGATAGATCTGCTCAACAGGAATGTTGGCGATCCTGGCAGCTTCTTTGGGATCATATTCCTTCTGGGCGAGGTTCCATTTCTTGTAGTCGTCAACACCCTTGGTCTGGAACTTGCCCCAAGTGGTACGCCACTGCCAGGGAGTGTTACGAGTGCCCTGACCGAAACCGGAACTGGACTCCCATTTGTTGTTGACCCATTTTTTGATCCAGTCAGAGTCTTCCCAGCCATTTTCGAGGATGACCCGGGCGATAGCACCCAGGACGGGGACATCCGTACCGGGATCAACCTGGATGAACAGGGCATTTCCCCTGCTCTTGGCATAGGCCAGACCGGCAGTTTCCCGCACATTCAGCCAGATGGTTTTCTGCCCCTGATCAATGGCCGGTTTGATGAACTGGTTGAAGATCATGGTCTTGGTTTCATACGGGTCGGTTCCGCAGATCATCAACACTTCCGCATCACCCCAGTCCCGGTACGACGGACCAAAGTTGTCAAAACCCGCATCCCGGAATCCGGGCGTCGAGGTAACATCAGCCGGCGTATCATGGAAGGTGAAATTCGCGGTATTGATGTCACCCTTGGAAAACTTGCTAAGGGCGTAGGTGTTTTCCACGAACTGGTAGGAGAATGTTTTCATCCCGTAGGCATTGGCACCATGCTCCTTGACCGTGTGCCTGATCAACTCTGCGGCCACATCCAGGGCGGTATCCCAGGAAACCGGCTGCAAAGTACCATTGATGCGAATCATGGGTGACATGAGGCGATCTCTGGTGGGTTTCTTGGGGTTATAGCACTTCTCGGCGATGGTGCCGCCACGAATGGAGGAGTCACCACCAATGTTGACCACCTTGGAGTTCTTGTCAGGAACGATGACCACCTTGTGTGGCTTGCCGTTATGCATCACCACATTATGCTGTGTAGGCGCCACCCAGGCCTGCATGGGGCCGGCAGGAAAGTCCACACCAAAAGCATTTTGCGAAGCCTTGGGGCCACCATCTTTTGCACTTGCCGGCCAGCGGTAGACCTTGTAACCGCAGGCGACGATACAATAGTCACAGCAGGTTGTCAGAACTTCCGCATTCTTGGGAGGCAATGGGGTTTTATCTTCTGGAACATAATCGAGTATAGACATCTTATATATCCTCCCTAGGCATCCATCAGGTTTTCGTTACGGCCGAACAACAGCCCCATAATGCCAACGGCGTATATATCATCGCCATCGACCTCCAGCAATACCTGAGGGATACTCTGGTAAGCCTGCCCGGACACGATAATCCCGTGGCGGGTCAAATCATAGGTGGACAGGTGCAGGGGACATTGCCCCAGCACGCGGTGCTCGCCCACGGCCTGATACTTGCCATTCATCGGACCACCTTGGTGCGTGCAAAGGTAGCTAAAAGCCACCACATCACGCTGGGAACCAACACCACCACCCGCTTTGGCGCCGTCCATCTTTACGACGAAGCACTGGGAATTGGGGCCGTCATCAGGATAGTTGAAATCCACAGGCTGGTTATCTTTTAACTCACTCAGGCGAGCGACCTTCATGCGTGGATAAGTTACCACCCGCGCCTTGGCCTGGGCCTCACCCGGGAAAAGGCTGATAGATATGGTGCTGGCAGCTACAGCCGTAGTACCTGAGTACATCAGGAATTGCCGGCGATTCAACATGCATCGGCCATGATCAGCCGCTGTTTCATCTTTTTTCTTTGTATCGCTCATTATTTTTCCTCCTGTGCAGCTTCCAGTTCAGCCCTGGTGAACAGAGGTGCATATTCCGGCATTGCCGGCTTCTCCATCAACATTTCCTCACCAGAGAAGGCCTCCAGGAACGCTACCAGATTCTCTTTCTCTTCATCAGTCAAACCAAGGGGCTTGATCAATTTGGATTTGTTTTCGGGAAAGGCAGTGGTACGACCATCTTCATCGAAGCCGCCGCGGTTGTAGAAGTCCACCACTTCTTCCATGGTGTAGAAGACCCCGTTATGCATATAGGGCGCAGTGAATGTCGTATAGCGCAACGATGGAGTACGGAACTTGCCTTTGTCCCATTTGTTTTTACCACGGAAATAGAAACCAGGATCGGCCTTGGTGGTTCGATACCCTTCTTCGGTCATTCCTTTGGCATAAAGCTCAAAGCGGAAGGTAACCTGAGCCAAACCATCTTCTTCCCAGCGCGTGTTGGGCGGCACACCGATGTTGTAGTAATCCTGGTCAGATGCCAATTCACCATTGTGGCACTGGATACAGCCAGCCTTGCCGTTGAATAACGCCATACCCTGCACCTGTTGTTCGGTCAGGGCGCTCTTGTCGCCCAACAGGTATTTGTCCAAGGGGGTGTCACGCTGCACCAGGGTGCGTTCAAATGCTGCGATAGCTTTCCAGGCATGGCCGATAATCGGCCATTCGGTGCCAAACACCTCCTTGAAACGCTTACGGTATTCGGGAATCAGCGCCAGGCGGGATTCCATGATGTCGTTTTCACCATTACCGGCTACACCACCTTTGGCGGCGGAAGGAGCCTGTTTCTCCAGCGAAGGCACAGAACCTGCCCAGAAATTACGCGCATAATAAGCGCTGTTGATGATGGTCTGGCTATTGCGCCAGTGAACCGTACCGGGGTAGCCGCGGGAAAAATCTTCCGCCCAGGCCCAGCCCTGGTCAGGCTCATGGCAGGTGGAACAGCCGGTAGAGGCATCACCGCCAAGACGGGGATCAAAAAACAATATCTTGCCCAGTTCGATCTTGGCTGGCGTCTGCTTGTTGTCCGGCGGAATCGGCGGCGCACCCAGGGGGGCCAGTGGCGGCGGACCGGATTGTGCGGTCTTGGCAGCCATGGATTTTCCGGATGCAGCGCTTCCCGTTTTGGTCTCCTGCGCCTGACAGGCTGTCAGAACAGTCGCAACGGCAACCGCAACGAGGGTAGGAGCGATCTTCTTTATACTCATGACATTCTCCTCGATTAGTTACGGACCTGCGTCCAATTTTCGATTACAGGATACTCAGCCGGATAGGGCTGATCCCATACGTATTTGGGACTGGTCAGCGGATCACCGGAAAGAGACTCTAGAAACGCCACCAGATCTTTCTGTTCATTGGCGCTCAGACCAAGAGACTTGAGTTTCTTGCTCTTGTTGCTGTCCTTCCCTCCACCATTGTTGTAGAACTCGACCACTTCGGACAGCGTCTTGATCACGCCATTGTGCATGTACGGAGCACTGTACTTGAGTTCCCGCAGGGATGGGGTGATGAACTTGCCCATATCCTGCTTCTCCAGGGTCACATTGAAGTATCCCGGGTCTCGCTTCAGGTTTCTGTAGTCCGGCACACCCTGGAACATGGTAAAGGCCATGAATGCCTGGTGATTCATCGGGTCCAGGAATACATCGAAATTCTCCGGAACACCAGTGTTGTGGGGCTTCAGGTCGCTCAGCAAGGGGCCATTGTGGCACTGAATACAGCCGGCCTTGCCCTTGAACAATTTCATGCCACGTTTTGCAGAAGCAGACATTGCGCCCTTGTCGAACGGGGAGCCGGTAGAAGTGAGGGTTTTCAGATATTCGGGAATCGCCTTGCGCACAGAGCCATTGGAAGGTTCACCGTAGCCAGCGTCCTTGAACATCTTGACGTACAGAGGATCCTGCTTCAAGCGTTCCTGCATGATACGCATATCCATGTTCATGATGTAATCTTCCGTGATCATCTCACGGGTCATGTCATTCAGGTTGGTGCCGATGCGGCCATCCCAATTCCAGATGTTTTTGTGGGCCGTATTCACCAGGGAAGAGGCGTTACGAAAATGCCCGTTTCCAGGGTAACCCGGAGACAGCGCCTCCTTGCTGCCATACGCCTTTTCAGGCACATGGCATTCAGCGCAGGAAATAGCTGCGTCACCCGACAGGCGATTATCAAAGAACAGGCGTTTGCCCAACTCGGCTTTCGCCTTGTCGATTTTTAACTGCGGTAAGGGTCCGATATCCGGATAGCTGGCAGCTTGCGCTGTTACTGCCATTCCGACCCCCAGTGTGGCGGCCAGCAAAGCACGCCCCGTTGAGACTCTTACAACCATTGGATTTCCTCCAGGTCTATTATTAATTTGCCGACATTAAAGGGCTTGGTTGCAGCAACCAAAACCCAAAAACAGCCGACAGCCTGGCTAATTCCATGCACGAAACAGACCAGTTTCAGAAAGTCCCATCAAAGCCTGTCAAAACCACGCTTTAGGCCGATCTTGTTGAGCCAAATCAAATGCCCATAGGTTTTGTGTTGAATAAATCGTTCTATCAGCGGAAGACAAGGCACCAATTTATTCAGAAAAAACGGTTACCTGGATTATTTATGCCGCCTGGAAAACAGGAGAATTTTGTAATGGAAGATATAAAATAAATTATCCGTTATATCAAATAGTTACTACTGCCAACTTCACCTGTATACCTCGTGCCAAAGAAAAAAATACCTGACAAGCAAAGCACTGTGATGGCGAAACAGGCACGGAAACAGCTCAGCCAAAATCAGCGATTGATTGTGGATACAGAGTGCAAGATGTTGATTCGGATGGCTACGACTGCAGGGATGCAGGAGATAGCGCGGCGCAGGAAGACAAAGACCAGACAGATCAACAGCTTGCGCTCTGCGCCTCCATCAATCGTGGGTCTTGGGACTAGTGTACTGCGTCGGAATTAAAGACCCTTTCAGTGAGTCACAAAAGCGCCAGGACGGTGTTGGGACACTTGCCAAGGGAACAACCATTGCCTGCGCGCCCCGCCTTATCCTGGCGCTTTTGGGGGGCTCTGAAAGATCCTTTAATTCCGACGCAGTACACTAGTTTCCATCCATCACATAACGAATGGCCTCGCTGATCACCGTCGGCGATGTACCGTGCGGAAAAATAAAGCGCAGCTCCCCGTTCGGTGCAATCAGGTAGGTGGCGGCAGAATGATTAACCGCATAGCCAAAAGCCGAGTCTTCCAGCCCTACCTCATAGTACTGGGCGCCATACAGCGCAGCAGCATCAGAAAGCTCTTTTTCACTGCCGGTTACACCAATGAAGTTGGGATGAAAGTATTCCACATATTCATCCAGCAGCTCAAAGGTATCTCTTTTGGGGTCAACACTGACAAAAACACCAACGACCTTTTTCAGCTCTTCATCATTGAGCTCATTGAACGCCTGTGCCAAATAGGAAAGAGAGGTCGGGCAGACATCCGGGCATTTGGTGTAGCCGAAATACAGCAACACCACCTTGCCCCGATAGTCCTTCAGGGCAAAAGGCCCCTTGCTGGTATGCAGGATAAAGTCGCCCCCAGGGGGCGCCTCGGTAATTCCAGGTACTTCCGCATCCTCCCCTGGCTGGCTATCAGCCAGCAACAAGGGCATCCACAGCAGCCAGAAAACCAGCAATACGGTTTTGCGCATCATGAGCTTCTCGATGTAGCTATGCTTGTTCCTTACGCTGTGATCGCACCAGCAGCAATCCGGCAAGAAACACCAGAAATCCAATACCAGCCGGCACCCCATACACTTTCAGTGCATTCGTTTCCGGCGGCAGTATCAGCCAGTACCAGGTAGTCAGGGTATGTCTGCCTCCGGCCTCCCCGTTACTGCCGTCCCAGTTGGCAAAGGATACAGGAATAAACTGTCCTTCATCGAACAATACATCACCATTTGCGGCATATCTGGGGCGTTTCATCAGCACCTGCCAACGCCCGCCCTTCCACTCACCGGTGGCGCTGAGGCTGGCGTCTTTCTCCCGGGGTTTGAGTTTTTTGTCCGGGCCGGTGCCATCCAGCAGCATGGCCACGGGCTCTCTTTTCGGTTCCAGACTGCCCGCATTCCAGTACCAAATGGTGGTTTTATGCTTGGCATCACCATGGCGGTACAGCGGCTTCCTTACCATGGGTGCAGACGTGTAGGCATCTTCATGGGGAAACTGTATGGCGAATGCATCCGGATGCATTTCCAGATTCTCGTCCTGCAATTCAGTAAAATATTTATCTCCCGGCACACTCATGGTGCGATCATCCACCTCCAGCAGGAAGGCGATTTCCTCATCGTTATACAACACCCGCACAGTAACTGCATCGTTTAGCGGGGTAAACAAACGATCCTCCTTGATCACGTTGGGAACCAGATGCAGGGTTACCGGCGGCGCCTCAGACCATCGCTCATCATCTACAGTTGATGGCAGATCGGCCTCCAGTTTCTTGCTGCTGACAACAGGAGCATCCTGGGGCTGAACTGCAGTTTCCCGCAGGCTGTACACGAAGTTGGAGATATGCCAGCGGTCTTCCAGGCTCACCGGATCCGGGTTGCCTTTTTCCAGGGCACGGTGCGCGGGCATGGGCGTACCGGGGATGCCGATGGACAGACGGGAATAGATTGCCTTGATGGTTTCATCCCGCTCCTTGTCGGTGGCGGCCAGTGATTGGGTAGCGCGCCAGGTCCAGGGCTTGGTCAGATCCCGTGGCCAGATACGGTTACCCCAGTCATCTTCCAGTTTTTTCCCGGACTGGATATTGCCCCGGCCATCATCACCATGGCACTCAGAACAGGATTTGCGGAACGCCAGCTTGCCTTTTTCCACCGATTCCCCGGAATAGGCGATCTGGCCTGTTATTGGCTCAATCTCGGTAATCACCCGAAAATCCGTTTTGGTATAAAAGCCGTCATCGTCGAAGGCTTCCTCATCCGCCTCTTCCGGTGGCCAGGACTGGGTGATGTCAAATCCCTTGATTACCGGAATCAGGCTACGGATCTGCTCATCGGTGAGCAGGGCGCGCCCCTTGATTCCCCAGCCAGGCATGGCCGTACCTGGCAGCCCGATTTTTATGGTGGCAAACAAGTCCTCATCACGCGGCAGTTGCGTACCAGGAGAACTCTTGTATTTGAACATGGCCAGGCTGAAATCCCGGGGCTTCGGATACATCAGATCCGCCGCCACACCATCACCAGCGCCAACCTCGCCATGGCAGACCTCGCAGCGGAATTTGTACAGATCCCTGCCCGTCATGTTCTTGCGTCGCGCCAGCACTTCATCTTTCATGCCGGTTACGGTTCTGGAAATTTCGGGATCCCAGATGCGCGGCACCTGTCCGTTGTAATCAAAGATAAAATTGATCACATTCCAGACATCGTTCTCTTCCAGCATTTCATGCCATACGGGCATGGCGGAATTCCAGGGCGTACCTTCCACCGGCAGCCCCGGACCGCCAGTAACAATGCGCCAGAACAGGAAAGATTCCTGCAATTGCGGGATGATGGTAGGGTCCTGGAAATTGATCGGCTGGGGACTGAAACCGTGGGCATATTGTCCCTTGCCATCCAGCAGGTCACCGTGGCAATAGAAACAGTTCTTGTAGTAGACATCCCGTCCTGCGGCTACTGATTCCTGGTATTTGCTCCAGCCCGCCTCCTTGTCCTTTACCAGGGTATCCAGAATATCATGGCGTACCGGGTTCTCCAGTGTCGCCAGATCAAAGGTCTTGTTGTATGCCTTGACTGCGGAGGGTGGCGCGGGATGCACCTGGCGCAGTTCCACCGGCGCTTCAAGTGACGGCTTGACCGCACCATAGATCACATAGGCCACCAGCAAGGGAATGGCTATGAGAAAGAACCCACGCAGCAACGCCCTGTCATCATTCTGCAGGGTGGCCAGTATGGGAGCCTTGAATTCGGACCATTTCTTGTCATCAAAGGCAAAGTACAAAAGGATGCCGATAATGGTGATGATCATGTACTGGATCATCAGGGTCTTTGGCAGCACCGGAGGGAAGGCGTTATCGAAAATCAGCCAGGCCAGTACAGCGGCAATCAAAGCTTGCCAGAATGCAGTAATCCGGAAACCTTTCATCCTTTCTTCTCCGCCAGATAGTTCACGATCATCTCCAGCTCACTCACCGTCATCTTGGATGCAAAATCAGGCGGCATGGCAGGCGGGAAGCCCTCAGCCACCACCGCATTCGGGTCAACAATGCTTTGCCGCAGCTCTTCCTTGCTCAGGCGGGAACCGATATCCACCAGCCCCGGGCCGACCAGGACGTCATTACTGTCCATTGCATGGCAGGAAGTACAGGCGTATTTGGCAAGCGCCTCTTCCGCGGTTGTCGCCGGAGCAGGAGCTTTGCCGCTGTCATCGGCAGTTGCTGCCGAAGCCACTTCCGCCGCCGCTTCCGCTGTGGGCAGGGCCACGGTAACCTCACCACCATCCTTTGCCTCCAGCCAGGCGATCACGGCATCAATCTCTATTGGTGTAAGCTGTATGGGGGGCTTGTCCACCATAGGCATTGGGGACTCGGTATCATTGCTGCCTTTTTTCCCCCAACCGGCGACAACATATTTGCCGGGATGAAGCAGAGACTCCCGGATATATTCCTCGGCATTCTTCGCATCTCCCTGGTAGCGTTCATCCGCCAGATGCTTGTTGGCAAGCGCCACCATGTCTTCTCCCCCAATATCCGGCGCTCGTCCCAAGGGTGCGGGCTGGTGACACAGGGTACAGGTACCCTTGTTGTGGAAGATCTCGTCCCCCAAGGCGATGAAGCTTTCCATGGTCAGGGAACCCAGATCCACCGCCTTTTCTACCGGAGCCTCACCCTTTACCTGGGGAAGCAGGTAGGTTACCAAGGTAAAGAGCAGGGTCAGTCCCAGGCTGAAGCCCAACGTCTTGAAAAGTACACTCACGCCTCACCTCCGGCTGCAACAGCGCCAGGCTTCGGCTGTTTACTGCCGCTCAGGTTCGCCACCCAGAACATGAACAGTACGCACAGCAGGAACAATACAGTCACCAGGGTGATCATGTTTCCTGCATAGCCAATGGTGGGAATGAAGTTATCCGGCGAGTTGTCTTTCATCACGGTATAAACATGCCAGTGAGTCTTTACCGAAGAGCGCACATAGCCCATCAGCGCCATAAGCCAGGTAAAGGCAATAGGCAGTGCAAACAACGCATACTGCGAACGATCAGGAATACGACCCCAATGAGACGGCAGAACCTTGGCTTTCTTGAACATCAGGGAATCGATGACCAGCCCGGAAACGATCACCACCAGAGTAGTAACCACCTGAGCAACGGAAGAACCCACCTTGTACACGGTATTGGTAAAGTAGCCGTAGTAAACCCCGAGGAAAATGATATTCACCACGGCACCTATGTACACAGCGACCATCAACGCATTCCCCATGGGCGCCCAGCTCACCGTGGCCACCTTGTCGGAACGACGATAGAGCTGGAAAGAAAGGAAAGTTGCGATCAGCATCAGATTCACCGCAATATTCTTTGCCGGCATGATGCCCAGAGGGCCGAGAATATGATGATGACTCCCTCTCAGCAGAGAGATTTCTGAGGCGGAAAGGATCAGCGTATGAGGCGTTACCCAGATCAGGAAGCTCACCACCAGCACCAAGGCAATGACCTTGATCAGCCCCTTGTAGCGTTCCGAACCATCCGTGCGTGACATCCCCGACCACAGGTAGAAATTGCCCGCCAGCAAAATCGTGCCGATAAGCACCGCCTGCACGATAAACAGCCAGGCGAGAATGCCACCCATGGCAGTAATACCCATCTGCTGTGAGTAGGCATAGATCTCTGCCATCAGCCAGTAACCCGCGAAAGGCAACGGCAGGAAGGACAGAATCGCGATGAAGTTCGAGGTGTAGCCCATCCAGTCATAATGGGCGCGCTTGACTGGATCTTTGGCACTGAGAAACTTGAACGCCGCATATGCACCGACCACCGCACCACCAAAGGCGATGTTTGCAATGAAACGGTGCAGGTTGATGGGATTCCACAAGGGCCCTTTCATCACCTCCCAGATATTGCCGACAACCGCACCGACCTCGTTCACTCCCGATGGCGCCATCATGAAAGTCGCCCAAGAATTGGCCAGCACCATAATCGTCAGGCCCGATGCATTCAGCAACAGTCCCAGGGTGAGATGCACCCATTTCAGGTTTCCGTAACGGAGCGCATTCCATCCATAGTAATAAACATATAAAAAGAAACTCTCAAAAAAGAACAGGCCCGCATATACCAGCCACTGGGCGCCGAACACATTCATCAAATAGCCCATCAGATCCGGATACAGCAGGAACAGCGCCAGAGCCAACGACCCACCAAAGATGGCGGTAATGGAAAAACCCGTGAGGCTGATCTTCATGAACTCATGCGCCATGTCGTCATAGCGGTCATCGCGGGTGTACACCCCGACCAATTCGATCAACAGCACAAACAGGGGCACCGCCAGCACCAGTGCACCAAAAAACAGATGCATCTGGCCCAAAACCCATACGATGGCCCTGCTGCTGACACCAATATTGGGATAATCGGAACGGCTGGGCTGGGGCGCCGCCTTGAGCTGTGTCTCCTGCTCCTGGATAGCGGCAGGTTCTGCAGACACCTCAACTGGCGGCTGCCCCGCCAGGCGCACTTCGCCAATTGGCGCAATACGTTCTTGGGTGCCACCCATGCCGGCATCAGCCTGGGCCACATCCGCCATGCCAAAGATCAGCAACACCAGCACCGAAAACAGCATTGCCGCCAAACGGCCGCCGCCAATCGTATATATAGATTCTGTTTGCTTCATTGTTTTAGCCTGCTGGGGTCAAATCCAGATTCAAGGGCAATCCCTGCATACCCATGACAAGATGATCCAGCCCGTAAAAGAACGCCAGCATGATGGCAATGGCAATCACCACTGCCGCCAACTGGCTGGCAATTCCCGTATTGTTCTGTTGTTCCATTTTTCCCTCCGCCCTAGCCGTGGCTGGCTGTTACGCCGCCGGAATAGATCAGCAGCCAGTAGAAAAAAACCAGTAGCGCAATCAAGGTGCCAAAAAAAAGCTTTTTTCCCCAATTGTTTTGCTCCCCTGATGGCGGGGATTTCACTTCCTCTGGTAACTCGGCCATGCTGAATCTCCTGACGGACATATAAAGAGCGACTACGGTGCGCCTCCCAGTGATGGTTAGCAAAAACCAAGCCAACAGCATGGAGTAGACAATAACCCATTGAAAAGCACCGTAGCCGGGCAAATGACAACACCCATGGGTGCTTACGGGATCAGCATTTTCCCTGCATTCTTGAACAAAGCATTCACACCAATAGAACAGCTGAACGAAATCCTTCAAATTTCATTGGCATTTGCGCTGTTCAGACTCGCACCGACAAAAGCAAACCCGACGCCCAATATTGCACATATCGATGCATCCAGAAGGTATCACGGCAGGTTATTGAACGATGCGTTCAGCTCCTCCTGTGGCATATCACCCGACACCCCCATGAACAAGCACATTTTCGGCCTCCTGCATGGCATGAAAACTGCATAATTTTTTAACCCAGACCCGTCACAGGAATTTCGGAACAAAACCATGACAACATACAGAGAAACCGTGGACACCTTGTGCCAGCTTGTTCAAACTGGTGATGAAGCAGATCGCTGCTATGCAGCCCGCACCCTGGGTCTGCTGGGAGATACGGCATCCATTGAAACCCTGATTGAACACCTCAGGGATGAGGATCTGGACGTTGCCATCGATGCCGCAGAGGCATTGGGAAATATTGGCTCGCCAAAAGCGGTGCCAGCATTGGTCGAATCCCTGGAGAACGACCCCAGTGGTGAGGTGTGCACCATGGTGACTGTTGCACTCGGCAAGATCGGGGACACCGATACCATCGACCCCCTGTTGAAAATCTGCCTGGAGCGCCCGGAAAACATGGAATGGAACGATGACTGGGACACCTGGTGGGATGTGCAGAAGGCCGCTGTTCACGCACTGGGAACGCTACAGGCGGAAAAGGCGGTTGATCGTCTGGCTGCTCTCATTGGTGATGAAACCCAGCAGGACATGGAACCCGATATTCTCAATACCCTGATCCGGATATCCAGCAAGGGCGAAGCCCGGGTCATTGAGCGGCTGCAAAACCAGGACAGCACCTCCATTCACCGGCGCAGGGCAGCCCATGCGTTGGCGCGCTCACCCTCCAGCAATGCAACCAGGGCCTTGGGGCGTGCGCTGACGGATCCCGCCGCCGACGTGCGTGCAGAAGCGGCCTTGTCCCTTTCCGCACAAAACGCTATTTCCTACCTCAGTGCCCTGACCCTGCTGTTGCGCGACCCTGACAACCAAGTACGCCAGGCATCGCTCAAGGCCGTTACCCGACTGGCGCAGAACAGCGACAATGCACCGGACATCGAAGAAGCATTCCAGGACATGCTGGCTGACCCCGACCCTGAAGTGCGTGCCATTCTGTACTCCATGCTGTTGCCCGTTGTTGCCGACAACCCACTGTCGGAAGAAAATTTTCAGGTAGTGCTCAATCACATCTGCGATGCCGCTGCCGAAACGGCTGCTGCTGCCTGCGCCCTCCTCGGGGCCAACGGGGACATATCCGCCATCGCACACCTGCTGGAGATAGTAGCCGACAGCAGCGCCCATCCCATGGTGCGAAAAGAGGCTGCCACAGCCATTGGTAGCCTGGGGCAGATCGATGCACAAGTACTCGGCACGCTGGAAAAGGCCATTACGGATGAACAGCAGGTGGTGCGCCTGGCAGCCCTGGCAGCCTTGATGGAGCTGGAAAAGACCGGCCTGATTGTACAGCCGGATGATGAAGAGACACCACTATCCCGGCCCCTGGATCTGATCATGGGTGCATTGAACGGAGAAATCACCGTTCCGGAACCGCCGACCGCCACCGCCCCCGTGGAAGTGACCCTGGACACCAGCGTCGAAGGCGGGGAAGATTTGCACAATAACGAGGAAAACCTGCCAGAAGCATCAAAACCAGCAGAAGCTGACCTCGATCTACCGGAAACACCTGCCCAAATCGTCACCGAAGGCGAAGTTGCGCCCGCCATGTCCACCCTGGATGCGATCAGCATGGCAAATGTGGAAACCATGCTTGCCACGCCGCGTCCGGTAGAGGATATCCAGGACGAAGCCACCTCGGAATACATGAAAATCGTTGAAGACAACAAGGAGCTTATGCGGCGCATGCGCTCTAACCGCAAAATCGACGCGCAGCAGGATATACGCCGGCTGGCGGCGCATGTGCTTGCAGATATCGACGAGGCAGAGGTACTGCAAACCCTGATCCAGGCGCTCAATGACGATGCCGCCCCAGTACGCCGGGAAGCAGCAGAGTCCATCGGCATCATGGCGCAGCGCAACCCGCTGCTTGCCGACCTGTCCGACGCCGTCGGCACCCTGATCACCCAACTGGCCATTGGCGATCTGGATCAGAAAATTGCCAGCGCCAGAGCACTGAGCCATATCGGCAACCGAGCAGCTCTGGTTCCATTGGTGGAAACACTGAAAGCCCCGGAATTCACCCTGCGCATCCAGGCTATTGATGCCCTGGTACATCTATCTCTCAACAGCCAGGATCCGCTCAAGGCGGATCACATGGTTGTACGCGATGTCCCAGCCCTGAGCATTGCCCGCAGACTCATGGAATGCCTGGAAGACAGTGAAATGGGCGTGCGCGTCACTTCAGCCAAAGGGCTGGCGAGGCTGCTGAAGCCTTTGCAGGAGGAATCATTTACCCGCAAAGCAGTCGAAAAGATTATCGATGGCGTTACCATGGGCACCGGAGAAGAAGCAAGGCTGATTGGCCGTGCGCTACGCCAGTTCGATACCGACCTTGCCAACAGCATATTGCTGGCAAACCTCAAGCAGGCTGACGACAGCGTCAAACGCAGCGTATATATTGAAATGATAGAAGAATTGCTGACTGCACAGGACAATCCTGAACAGGCAGCCTGAAACCATACCCAGGAGACAGCACCATGAAAAAAGCACTCGTTACCCTCAGCATTGCCGGTCTTTGCGCCTTGCCCCTGGCGAGTCAGGCAGCCTACAAGGAGACCAGCGTTTCCAACGGCGGAACCATTACCGGTAGCGTGAAATTTGCAGGCAAGGATCGCCCACCAAAGACATACACCATTTCCAAGGACAACGACGTATGTGGCACCGGAGTGCGCGAGATCGACTTTGTACGGGTGGAAAACGGCCATCTGATGGATACCGTGGTGTATCTGGAGAAGGTCAAGGAAGGCAAGCTCTTCCCTGCTGATGTAGGCGACGCCACCATTGACCAGAAGGGCTGCGAGTTCAAACCCTTTCTCCAGGTGATGAAAAACAAGGCGGTTCTTTCTGCCGTAAACGATGATCCCATCCTGCATAATATTCACACCTATGAACTGATACGTGGTGACGCCAAGGGGCCGAAAAAAACCCTGACCAATGTCAGTCAGCCCAAACCAGGCGTAGTGAAATCCACGATCAAGGTCAAGAAGGGACCCGCCATGAAAGTGGAATGCGATGCCCACGACTTCATGCACGGATTTGTCTTCATTGCCAAAAATCCGTACTTTGCCAAAGTTGCGGATGATGGCAGCTTCACCATCAAAGATGTTCCCCCGGGAAAATACACCATCAAAGCCTGGCATGGCATGCTGAAGAACCAGAAAGCCAAAGTGACCGTGGATGCCAGCGGCACTGCTACCGTTGACTTCACTTTCAAGTAAGCCGACATGAAGTCAGCAACAGTGGCCACAAAACAAAAATGGCGACCCAGCCTTTTGGACGGCATGGCTATTATCGGCGGCATCATTAATCTGGTGGTCATCGGTTACATTGTCGGTTACTGGTTATTGCATTGATATTCACCCGGCATCGACCTCCTGCCCAGCCCCTGTTGATGCCGGGTGAATAAAGCAAGCACATTATCTCACCCCACCTGAGCCAGCCGTGAATTGCCATGTCAACAAATCACGGCTGATTTTTTTAGGCAGATCCGCTTATGAATGCACGAGCACAAGACAAAACCGAACCAACGCCTGCACTGCCCGGCTACTCGTCCATCCTGCTGGCTGTGGATTCCTCAGATCATGCCAATCGGGGAACCCTGGAGGCCATTGCCCTGGCGGGGCATTGCCAGGCGCAGCTTACAGCGGCTCATGTATACGCCGCAAAGCTCCATGATGCACGGTTTCGGCAAATGGAAGGCGGGCTCCCGGAACAGTTTCGTGAGGAGCAGGAACTGGAGCGCCAGCGCGATGTGCATGATGATCTGATCACCCGGGGACTGTCGATTATTACCGACTCCTATCTGGACCAGGTGGAAACCGCCGCTGGAGAGAAGCTGCAGGTGCAACGCCGCTCCCTGGAAGGAAAAAACTACCGCGAACTGGTGAATGAAGCCAACAGCGGCAACTACGATTTGCTGATCATGGGAGCCCTTGGCCTTGGCGCTGTCAAGGGCAGCCGTCTGGGCACGGTCTGTCAGCGGGTATCGCGGCGCAGCAACATCGACACCCTGATCATCAAAGACCCCGTCCGCCAACTCGGTGACGGACCAATCGTAGTAGGCGTAGATGGTTCTGCAAAATCCTACGGCGGCCTGCTCACCGCCCTGAATCTGGCGAAAACCTGGGGCGCAGAAATAAAGGTGGTATCCGCATTCGACCCCTATTATCACTATGTCGCTTTCAACCGCATTGCCGGGGTATTATCGGAAGAAGCGGGCAAGGTATTCAAATTTCAGGAGCAGGAAAAGCTCCACGAGGAAATCATCGACTCCGGCCTGGCAAAGATCTACCAGGGACACCTGTCCGTGGTGCAGTCCATCGCCACAGACTACGGCATGGAAGTGGAAACCATACTGCTGGACGGCAAGCCCCACGAAGTCATCAACCGCTACCTGCACGAGATCAAACCTTCCCTACTGGTACTGGGAACCACCGGCATCCACGCCGACCCGGAACTGGACATTGGCGGAAACACCGAGTATCTGCTTAACGATGCTCCCTGCGCTGTACTGCTCAGCCAGCGTAAGCACCAGCCCCAGGTGGACAGGCTGGCATCCGTGAGCACATCCTGGACCCACGAAGCGGAAACCCGCATGGAACGGGTGCCCTCATTCGTGCGCAGCATGGCGCGCATGGCCATCCTGCGCTACGCCCAGGAAAAAGGCCATACCGTCATCACCGAGAGTATCGTCGAAGAAGCCACCGCCCAACTCATGCCCGGCCACGCAGAGCAGGCCATGGGAGAAATCGTCGAAGCCTATGATCGTGGCGACCTCAAGCGCAAGCCCGAAGCACACAGCATCATGCGCTGGAGCGAAGCAGCCACCGCGCTACTGCTCACCATCAAGGATCTCAGCCTGCGCGGCAACCTGAGCATGCGGGCAGAAAAGAAAGCCCGCAGCACAGGCAGTCAGGTCGTGGAGGCCACACACATACAGGCCTTTCTTGACGAGAACGTCCCTGTTGCCCGCTTTCAGCCGGGAACAGAAGCAGCCGCCCTTCCTGGCAATCAAGACACCGTAGATCTCCAGGCCAACGCAATACAAGCCTCCCTGCAATGGCAGGCCGCAGCCCTTGCCCGGCTAATGCGCGTACCCGAGGGTTTTATGCGCGACAGCTCCCGGCAGCGTATCGAAAACTACGCAAAAAATCAGGGGCTGACAGAAATCAGCCTGACAACCGCTGAAGCAGGCCTGGCCGAAGCACGCGAAACCATGGAGGAGCAAATGACTGCCACCTCAGCCACCCAAGAACCCGTCCCGGACAGCAATAGTCGCTGCCCCTTCGCCGCAGCCGGAAGAACCGATACGCCGGGCCAGGAATCCAGCTCCACTGCAAAAGTACAATGGGAAAGGGAGGCAGAAGCCCTGCTGAACAACGTGCCACCAGGGTTCTGTCGCGACATGACCCGCAAGGCGGCTCAGGGAATCGCCGCCCGGAACGACATGAGCATCATCAAACCCGCATTCGTACAGCAGGTATTGCAAACTTTTCAATCCGGTTCAGAGCAACACAGGGAAACCATGCCCTGGGAAACAGCCGCCAGGGAACGCATCGACAAAGCGCCGGATATGGTGCGCGGCATGCTGATCAAGGAAATCGAAGACTGGAGCCAACGCAACGGCCTGCAAAGAGTAACCGAAGAGTCGGTAAATGCCGTGAAGGCCATCTGGATGGAACGCGGCGTTTTTCACCTCAACCCTGATGACTCCCGCAATGGATAACGATCTGTTTCTCATCGCCGTCAACCTGACGCGCCGCTGTAACCTGGCTTGCACCCATTGCTACATGGACGCCGAAACCCGGGACGCCGGGGGTGACGAGGAACTCAGCACCGCGGAAGTCAAAAACCTGCTGGATGAAATTGCATCCCGCAGCAATGAAACCATGGTGGTACTTACCGGCGGCGAACCTCTGCTGCGGCGAGATCTGGAAACCCTGGTCGCCCACGGCAGTCAATTGGGGCTTTCCATCGTGGTGGGCACCAACGGCGTACTGCTCAGCGAAGCCCGGGTACGAACCCTGAAAGCCGCCGGCGCACTGGGCATGGGAATCAGCCTGGATTCCCTGGATCCCGAAAGCCACGACAGTTTTCGCGGCTGCCCCGGAAGCTGGGAAAAAACCCTGGCGGGCATGGATCACTGCCGCCAGCATGCACTGCCCTTTCAGGTGCATTTTTCCGTCACCGAGAAAAATGCCCATGAAGTGCAACCCATGATCGACTTCGCCCAAGCCAGCGGCGCGCATGTGCTGAATATCTTTTTTCTGGTCTGCACCGGCCGGGGTGAATCCATGTCCGACATCAGCCCGGCGCGCTATGAACAGGTGCTGAAACAACTGGTGGAAGCCCAGGAAAACACCCGGGATCTGATTATCCGCGCCCGCTGTGCGCCCCACTACAAGCGCGTGGCCTACGAACACGATCCGGAATCCCCCCTCACCCGCGCCCAGGGCTATGAGGGCGGCGGTTGCCTGGCGGGCATCCACTATTGCCGCATCACCCCCGAGGGGGGCGTTACCGCCTGCCCGTACATCCCCGATGAAGAAGGCAGTATCCGCAACCAGGGGTTCTGGGAAATCTGGGACCAGTCCCCCACCTTCGACCGCTTGCGCAACCCGGAGCTAAAGGGCAAATGCGGAAAATGCGAATACCAGAAGCTCTGCGGCGGCTGCCGGGCGCGCCCCCTGGCCATGGGCGGAGACATCATGGACGCCGACCCCTGGTGCGGCCACCGTCCCAGCGGCAAGGCCATCATCCAGCCCCTTGTCGAGCAGAGTGCAGGCACCATAAAGTGGTCGGAAGAAGCCAGCCAACGCCTGCAAAGAGTGCCGGGATTCCTGCGCAAGATGGTACGCAAGCGCGCCGAATCCCATGTGCAGGGGCTGGGAGAATCCATAGTCACCGTGGAACACCTGAGTACGCTCGCAGCCAATCGCTTCGGCGACAACTTCCCCATGCAGCGCCCGGAAACAGACACCGGGGAAAACACCGCCAAAGCACTGGCCTGGACCACGGAAGCCAAAACCTGGCTGAACGAGCTGCCAGGTTTTCTGCGCGAAGGTATCGCTACCGTTGCCGAAGACGTGGCGCGCAACGAGGGCCGCCTGGAAGTCAATATCAAGCTGTTGCAGCGTCTGGAAGAAGGTGACAGTAACGAACGCAAGCTCCCTTGGGAAAACAGCGCTGAAGCACTACTGGATGAACTACTGGAAAAACGCTCCCCCGCCGCCGCCATGTTTGTAAAACCCAGCATGCAGGCCGCCGCCGAGCGCGAGGCCAAGCGCCGCAGCGCCATCGTCGTCACCCGGGAAGACGTGGAAAAGGTTTTCCATACGGATCTCGCCGGCGTCAACTGGAGCGCCGAAGCCCTGCACCGGGTGGAATCCGCACCAGATTTCATCCGCGCCGGCATCAAGAAAGCAGCGGAATTCGGCGCCCGTCGCGAAGGCATTGAACTGATCACCCCGGAAGACCTGACTCGCTTTCGCAACCGGGCCATGATGAAGGCGGTACGCCGCATGAAGGGTTTTGGCATGCGGGAATTGAACTTCGACGCCTTTGCTGTTGCAAAACAGAAGGTGCCCCGGCTGAAGGGAAATGAGCAGGCTGCAAAGCGCTTCTCCGAGATCCAGCACTATGTGGAAGCCAGACAGGATCCGGAAAATGGAGGCCTGGGGCTTCTCGACCGGGAATTGCTGGATAAAATGAAGGCCGAACTGAAAAACAAGTAGCGGATGAAGACACAGGTACTCATTGTCGGCGGCGGTATCTCTGGCCTTTCCACTGCCTGGTGGCTGGCGCAAAAAGGCATTGCCGTGGAAGTATGGGAAGCCGCACAGCGTCCTGGTGGTAAAATCCGCAGCCGCCGCGAAGCCGGCTATCTTACCGAGGATGCAGCCGCCCTGCTGGTCAATTTCCGCCCCCAGGTTGACCTGCTGGTTTCCAGCCTGGGGCTGGATCAGGACAAACAGCGGCGTGATGACAGCCTCAACCGCTATATCATCCACAACAACCGCCTCACCCAGGTTCCCATGCTCATGCCTGCATTGCTGGCCTCACCCCTGTGGAGTCTGCCGGCAAAACTGCGGCTGATGGCAGAACCTTTCATCCCCAAAGGCGCCCATACAGGCGAAACCGTATCCGCATTTATTCGCCGCCGTCTGGGGCAGGAAATTCTGGACACCGCCATGGATGCTTTCATATCCGGCACCCTGGCATCAGACCCTGACCTGGCAGAGGCGCAATCCGTACTGCCGCGCCTTACCGCACTGGAACAGCGGTATGGCAGCCTTACCATGGGCATGTTCATCAACAAGGTAATCAAACGCCGCCAAACCAACCGTGCCGACACCTTTTCCTTTTCCGGCGGCATGGAGCAATTGGTACAGGCTATCGCCAGCAGCCCCGACATCACCATCCGTACCGGGATAAGGGCCACTACCATCCGGCGGCAGGACAACGGCTGGCAGGCAGAAGGGACGAGCAGTAGCGGCCCCACACGTATCCAGGTGCCACAGCTGGTGCTGAGCACTCCGGCAGACATCAGCAGCCAACTTCTCGCAGCCACAGATGAGAGATTGGGGAAACTGCTCGCAGATATCGAATATGCCCCTGTCGGAGTGTTGCACCTGGGGATAAAAAGCCGCAACATCCAGCACAAACTGGACGGCACCGGCTTCCTGGTGGCAAAGCACAACCGGCTGGCCATCAATGGCAACCTGTGGATGAGCGCCCTGTTCCCCCACCGGGCACCGCCGGAACAGGCATTGCTGACCTGCTATATTGGCGGGGTACAGCACCCCGGGCAACTACAACGAAGCGACGACGAACTTACTGACATGGTGCTTGACAACCTGCGTCCATTGATGAAAATCAAGGGTGAACCGGACTATGCCAAAGTGGAAAGGCACTATCAGGGGTTGCCTCTGTATCATGGCCAGTATCGCGCCAGACTGGCGCAGATTTCCTCCCGCCTGGATACGATGCCCGGCCTGCAATTGAACGCAAATTACATCGACGGGGTTTCCGTTCGGGAACGCATTTATCAGGGGCAACGCACGGCCCAAACCATTGCTGCCTCTTTGCGCAGCGGCAACTGTGACTGCTATCAGCAGCAGATGCTTACACCCAGCCATTGAAAATGTCGGAAAATGCCCCTCAAAACCAGGAACAATACAGTGGCTTCCGCCCAATCAGGCTAATACTGGTAATTCTGGGGCTGCTGATCGGCATTTCCTTTGCCGCCCAGTGGTATAGCCGCAATATCACCATGCCACGCTACTGTGAATACCCTGCTGAAGAAACCCTGGGTCGCATACAGCAAGTTTTGACCGAAAAGACACCAGCCGGAAGCGGGGATCGCAAGCCCTATATCATCGCCGCCCGCCTAACCTTCCTGCTTCCCCGCAAACCCGACGAACCACTAAACAGTTACCTGAGTCGGCTACAGCGGCACATTGAACAACAATGCCCATAGTTCAGCCTCCAGCACAACCAAGCCATCTCGGGCAGATCAGAACCTTCATCAGCCTGTTCCTGCCCATCTGTCTGGTGCTGCTGATTATTGGCGGCATGCATTACTACACCTTCTATACCACCGAACACAGCAGCATAGAATCCACAGAATCCCTGAATGTGGATCTCGCCCGGCGCATGGTGCAAGAAGACATTGCCGACGTGGTAAAAGACTTGCGCTTCCTCGCCGAACATATCGAAAGCCAGGGGTTGCCGGAAGCGTTGCCCTGGACCAGGGAACAACGTATTGCAGAAGAGTTCCGGGTATTCGCAAAAAACAAGGGGCTGTACGATCAGATTCGCTATATGGACAACAGCGGCATGGAAATCGTCCGCATCAACTACAACGACGGAAATGTAGAGGTTGTTCCCTATGCATTGCTGCAGAGCAAGGCCAACCGCTACTATTTTCGCGAAGCCCTGGCACAGGAACCCGGTGGGATCTATCTGTCGAGATTTGATCTGAACGTGGAAAACGGGAAAATTGAAGAACCCTTCAAGCCGGTGATCCGTTTTGCCACTCCTGTTGTCAACCATAGCGGCAACAAAAAGGGCATCGTTCTGATCAACTACCTGGGCGCACGACTGATTGACAACTTCTCCCGTGCGGCAGCCAGCATCGCTGACCATATCGAACTCCTCAATAGCGACGGTTACTGGTTGAGCAGTCCCAAACACGAAAATGAATGGGGCTTTATGCTCAATAGCGGCAACCGCTTCCAGAATGACAAGCCTGTTGCATGGCGGGAAATTTCAAATAACGAAAGCGGTCAATTTGAAACTCCAGAAGGGTTTTTCACCTACACCACAATTTATCCGTTAAAAGTCGCATTGGCCGCACTTCCCGCCACCGCAGAAACTGTCAGCCATGAGGGGGGGCAAAGCCCCCAATGGAAAATTGTCTCTCTTATTCCCTACAGCCAGATCTCTTCCACCTTTCCAATCTTCCTGAAAAACAACGGTACACTATATCTTTCCATGTTCCTGCTGGTGTTTGTCGGCACAGGATTTCTGGCGCGTACCACCCATTTGCACCGTATCGCCGAGGCGCAACGCGACTATGAACAGCGGTTCCGGCACACCCTGGAAAATATCGAATTGGCAGCCGTTGCTCTCGACAGACAGGGAAAGCTGACATTCTGCAACAACCATTTTCTCGATATCACTGGCTGGGAGAGAAAAGAAATCATCGGCAAGGACTGGATCAGGCAACTGGTGGCCGAACAGGACAAGGAGAAAGTTTCCGGCATTATCCGGCTGATGGACTCTCCCCGGCAGTTTCCTTCCCACCTGGAGCTGCAGGTCAAAACCCGTAGCGGCGCACCACGCCTGATCGCCTGGAACAACACCCTTTCCTACAACAGCAGGGGGGAGGTTATCGGAGTGACCGGCATCGGTGAAGACATTACCGACATACGGCGCACAGAGAGCGAACTACTCAAGCTCTACCAGGCTGTGGAGCAAAGTCCAAGCTCGGTGGTTATCACCAATCCCCAGGGAAACATCGAGTATGTAAACCCGAAGTTCACCGAGGTATCCGGTTATCGCTCAGAGGAGGTCATCGGCAGAAATCCGCGCCTACTGAAATCAGGGGAAACCAGCAAGGAAGAGTACGGCAATCTGTGGGAGACCATCCAGAAAGGGGGCGAGTGGCGCGGCGAGTTTCACAACCGGCGAAAAAATGGCACATTGTTCTGGGAGGCGGCAGCAATATCCGCCATTCGTGATGGCAAAGGAAATATCACCAGCATTCTCGCGGTGAAAGAAGACATCACCGAAAAGAAGCGCCTGGAAAAAGAAGTCGAAAAACAGAACCGGGAGCTGGCACTGGCAGAAACCATGGCCGCCATGGGACGTATGGCCAGCATGATCGCCCATGACTTGCGCAATCCCCTGTCCTCCGTAAAAATGACCCTGCAGATCCTGGACAAGAAAGCCGATCCCGCCACCAGCGCCGATACGAGGGAACTGTGCCAAATCTCTCTGGAGCAGATCCGTTACATGGAAGAGATCCTCTCAGACATGCTTTCCTATTCCCGTCCCGATGCCCTCAAACCCGAATGGATTCCCATTGACAAGGTCATCGACCTGGCCATCGGCATGTCCCAGCGCCGCCAATACAAGAAAAAAATCACCTTGCACACCCAGTACCATTCCGGACTGCCCACTATTTATGCCGATGCCACCAAACTGCGCCAGCTGTTCTCCAACCTGATTGCCAACGCTTTCCAGGCCACGGCAGACAGCGAAAACCCCCAGATCAGCATCGAAGCCATGATTGAGCTAGGCCATGAAGGAACCAATGTACGCATTGATATCTGCGACAACGGCTGTGGCATCAGCAAGGCGGATCGGAAGCGAATCTTCGAGCCATTTTTCACCACTCGTGCAAAAGGTACCGGCTTGGGGCTGGCCATAGTGAAACGCATACTTGAACAACATCAGGCCAGCATTCTGGTTTCCGGCAACACCCCCACAGGCACCTGCATATCGGTAATACTGCCCATTAACCCAACCACCCAGACCAGTGCAACAGCGAGCCACAATCATGAGTAAAATTCTTATCGTCGATGATGATATTGCCAGCAGCCGCACCCTTCAGCTTCATCTCAGCAGCCAGGAGCATCAGGTAAAGCTGGCCGCCGGCGTCGATGAAGGCCTGGAGCTGGCAGCCGGCTACGAGCCTGACTTGATTATTCTGGACATCCGGATGCCCGGCAGATCCGGCCTGGAAGGCCTGGCAGACTTCAAGAAGCAACGGCCCCAGATATGCATCATCATGATTACCGCCTTTCACGACATGGACAGCACCATCGAGGCCATGCAGAAAGGCGCTGATGACTACATTCACAAGCCTATCGATATCGATGAGCTGGATTCTTCGATTAGCAAGCTGCTAAATGCCAGCAAGGACAGCGATGAACTGCTGTTTTCCACCACCCAGGAAAGCATCAACGGATACCCAAGCATGGTTGGCCGCAGCCGCGCCATGAAAGAAATTTTCAAAACCATCGGCCTGGTGGCAAAAAGCCCTGCCACCGTCCTGATCACCGGCGAATCTGGCACAGGCAAGGAACTGGTGGCCAGAGCCGTTCACCGCTCCAGCGAAACCCCAAAAGGCCCCTTTATCGCCATCAATTGCGCCGCCCTGGTGGAAACCCTGCTCGAATCCGACATGTTCGGCCATGAAAAAGGCGCATTCACCGGCGCAGTAGGCCGCCAGGAAGGGAAATTCTCCCTGGCCCGGGGCGGCACCATTTTTCTCGATGAAGTAGGCGAGCTTTCCCCCGCCATGCAAGCCAAGCTGTTACGGGTACTGCAGTACAAGGAATACACCCCTCTGGGGGCAAAGCAGGCCCAGCACTCTGATGCACGGGTCATTACTGCAACCAATGTTGATCTTGCCCAGAAAACACAGGAAGGCAGTTTTCGTGAAGACCTGTATTACCGCCTGCAGGTCATCAACATCCACCTGCCCCCGCTGCGGGAACGTAAGGAAGACCTGATGGATCTGATACAAACCCTCCTCGGGCGTATCAACCAGGAGCTGCACAGCAATGTCACCCACATCTCAAAAGACGTACTCAGTTGCATGGAAGCCTACCAGTGGCCCGGCAACATCCGCGAACTGGAAAATGTACTGATGAAAGGCGTAGCACTTTCCCATAGCGACACCTTCACCCGGGAACTGCTGCCGGAACAGATACTCTGCAAAAGCAACGACAGCCCGCAGCCCGCAATGGAGAAGCCCGTTACTGACCGCAGCCTGAAAGAAGTGGAAAAAGAGCACATCAGCAGAATTCTGGAAGCCAACAACTGGCACAGGGGAAGAGCCTGCGAAGTGCTTGGCGTATCCCGCCCCCGCCTGCGACGCATGATCAACGAATATGGTCTGGTGCCACCACAAGGGCTGGATGACGAGGAAGCAGAAGAATAGCGCCTTCCATCTTCCCTATACGGATAAGCCACTCTGACATGCACCAGGAAACCCTATAACAAATAATGCAGGGATTCCCTCTTTGCAGCCAGAGTGGCTATATATGCTAAGACAATCAGGCCTTGTTTTTCAGCAGGTCGCGTATTTCCCCGAGCAAAACTTCCTGCTTGGGCGGCTCGGCTGCGGCTTCCTCTTCTTCTTTCTCGCTTTCCATGGTCGCCTTGGCTTTGTTGATCCCCTTGATAATCATGAACAACACGAAAGCAACGATCAGAAAAGCAATAACGGAGTTCATAAATGTGCCGTATTTGATCAGGACTTCCTTACCATCCACTCCTTCGCCAAGAGACAGCGCCAGATTGGAAAAATCAAGCCCGCCGGAAAGGTATCCAATCGGAGGCATAATAACGTCGTCAACCAGTGACTTCACAATTGTGCCGAAAGCGCCGCCGATAATAATACCTACGGCCATATCCACCATATTTCCCTTGACTGCAAACTCCTTAAACTCACTAATCATTCCCATGACAATACTTCCTCTTCGATAAAATACTTCCTGGTTAGCTGTAACAGCTCGCTAACATCCTTACGTCATTTCACAAATGACTGATTCGAGACTATTCCTTGCGCATATCGTTGTCAACGGCGGCGTAACACCAAGTATTTACACCACAAAACATGCACCCGGACTGCACATCCAGGATAGCCCCCTGTGTCAGCATAGATCTCCGCTCACTGCTTTTCACCCGGGAGGTGAAAGCATGCCCTTTGGTTCACTCCGTCTCTATTGATTGGGGATTCACAGAGCTGTGTTTTCCACAGCCCTGTGAAATCTTGTGCGGCACATCCAGATTCAAGATCCTGGATCAGAATTGTTTCACCTGGTCTTTGACTATATGGAAATGGCTTGAGGGAAGCCCGAATTGCTCCTGCGAATGCAGGAATCAATTTGTTGCCGGAATTGTTACGGTGCAGAGAGGGTAACAAGCAGTAATCCTGAGCAAATACAGGATATTTGGAAATTAAAGCATATTGTTGCCGGTGCTCGATTAAAGCATAAAGCCGCCAAACGGCGGCTTTATGCTTAAAACGGCAAAAAGCGCAGGCTCATTTGAAATAATGGTGCCCAGGGACAGAATCGAACTGCCGACACGAGGATTTTCAGTCCTCTGCTCTACCGACTGAGCTACCTGGGCATCGTTGCCGTCCTGAATAACGGCAAGGCGGCATATTTAAGCCGGACGAGACGGATTAGTCAAGCAAAATCACAGCTTGATATTGAATTCCGGAGGATTGGCGGATCCACCAGCAAAGAAGTATTTTTCCATCTCTTCCTCAAGAAACTTTCTGTCCTTGGGGTTGACGGGCGACAGGCGGTGTTCGTTGATCAGTATCGTCTGGTGCTTGAGCCACCCCTGCCATGCTTCCCTGGATACACTCTCGAATATCCGTTGTCCCAGCTCCCCGGGATAAGGAGGGCGATCCAACCCCTCGGCCTCTTTACCCAGTTTGATACAATTCACCATTCGGCTCATTTCAATTCCTCTTTCAGTTCCCGCAGTAGCTGCTGCACCGGCGTAGCCAAGCCGCACTTTTGCGTTTGAGAGAGGTTATACCAGACCTGCCCGTCACCATCCAGCACCTGCCAACCCGGTTTTCGCAGCAGGATTAGCCGCGGATGAATATGCAGGTGGAAATGGCTGAAGCTGTGTCTGCGCGCCGGCAAATTCCTGATTTTCACATCTCCGGCGGCAGAGCGGGCCTGCAGCCAGCCGGCGGCATTTTCCTCCATGGCCAGCTCGGGAAAGCTCCACAGCCCGCCCCATATCCCCGCCGGAGGGCGTTTTTCCAGCAGAACCTGCCCCTGTTGATTCATCACCAGCAGCATTTGCACCGAGCGCTGGGGCAAGGCTCTGGAAGGCTTGGGGGAGGGATAATCCGCCACGCAATCCCCTTGGTATGCAGCACACAGGTCGCGCAAGGGGCAGCATTTGCAGTTCGCCTTGCCGCGCACACAAAGGGTGGCTCCCAGATCCATGATGGCCTGATTGTAGGCCTGGACATGCTCCACCGGAGTCAAGGCTCGGGACAGTTTCCAAAGTTCCTTCTGCACCGCGGCTTTTCCAGGCCAGCCTTCCAGCAGAAACACTCTTGCCAACACCCGTTTCACATTTCCATCGAGGATGGCGTGGTGCTGGCCCAGGGCGAGAGAAAGGATAGCCCCTGCGGTAGATTCGCCTACACCGGGCAAGGCCAGCACCTGCTCATACACCTCGGGAAAACGCCCTTCGTGCTCTTCCATGACCACCATGGCCGCCTGGTGCAGGTTTCTCGCCCGCGCATAGTAGCCAAGTCCGGACCAATGGTGCAGCACCTGATCGGCATCAGCCGCTGCCAGATCGGCAATTCCGGGAAAAGCCCGCATGAACCGCAAATAATAGGGAACCACCGCAGCCACCCGGGTTTGCTGCAGCATGATCTCGGACACCCAGACCCGATAAGGCGTTTTGTTCTGTTGCCAGGGAAGATCCTTGCGCCCGTGCAGCGAAAACCAGTTCAGCAAGGCGCGGGAAAATGCCTGGGCATGGGATTTCTGCATGGAATTTGTACACTACCGGCAAGAAAAAGGCATGATACCCAAATGGAGGCACTTTCACGAACCCAACGCCAATTTCCAGTCGCGCCATTTGGCACAACTCGGCATGGATTTTCAGAAATATCCCCCCGGATTGATATTTGTCGTATTTACAGGTTTTTTGCAACTGCTACCATCACGTCACTCATGAATTCTTCCTAACGCAATGGAGACAGCACATGTTTAAGCAACTATTCCCCGGTCTGTTACTGGGCCTGACCCTGGCAATGCCGGCCTTTGCGGGCACCGCCGCCGATGATATCCAGGTCATCGACCCCTGGGCGCGGGAAGTTCCTCCCGGCCTGACCACCAGCGCCGGCTTTCTTGGTATGAAGAACACTGGTGACAAGGAGCACAAACTGGTGGCCGCCGAATCTGCCAACACCGGCATGATCGAATTACACACCCATATCAACGACAATGGCGTGATGCGCATGCGCCCGGTGGAAAACATACCTGTTGCTCCAGGGAGCACCGCCACGCTTCAGCCCGGTGGCTTGCATCTGATGCTGATGATGATAAAGAAGCCGCTGAAAGCAGGTGAAAAGATGGCCATCACTCTGGTGTTTGAAGATGGCAGCAAGAAGGACATCGAAGCGGAAGTACGCCATTTCAGCATGGAAAACATGAAGCACTAATCAGGGCTCTCCGGTGCTGGAACGCGCCAGAGCACCCGGCACGGGCTATACGAAAATGAAACTATTTTTCCGGCTTTTTCTGGCGCTGCTGATCTCAACCTCCAGCGTCTATGCCTGGTCGTTGTTCTCCGGCTCCGAGGAGGGACGCTACCCCGGCATGGGCGGGGATTTCACCCTGCAGTCTGCTCAGGGAGAAATATCCCTCAAGGATTTTCGCGGCAAGGTGGTGCTGATCTACTTCGGCTACACCTCCTGCCCGGACGTCTGCCCGACCTCCCTGGGCGCCCTGTCCGCCGCTCTGAAAAAACTCGACAGCAAGGAAATGCAGCAGATCCAGCCCCTGTTTATCAGTGTTGACCCGGAGCGTGACAATGTGAACAAGCTGCAGGAGTATTCCCGTTATTTCCACCCGAAGATGATTGGTGCAACCAGCAACCTGGATTACCTGCAAGCCCTGGCCAGCCGCTATGGTGCCTATTTCCGCAAGGCGGAAGTGGAGAACTCCTCCATGGGCTATGCAGTGGATCATTCCTCCACTATTTTCGTAGTGGGAAAGGACGGCAAGCTGGCGGACATGATCCAGCACAGCGACTCGCCCAAGCGCATCCTGGAGCATATTCGTGCGGTGCTGGGAAAAAATATCTGAGCTGAAGTATCTGTCTCGAGTTCTAGTGTGCTGTGTCAGAATTGCAGTACACTAGTACTCATGTCCAGGAACAACGGTAGTCAACCCCCAAAATTCCCACATGCGCACACCACCACGGTAGTACTTGATTTTATCGGATGGATATCCTGCAGCAAGGAGGCCGCGGATCCCCCTTACAGACTGACCACAAGACGCACCATTGCAAAACAGCACCAACTCTTTTGCATTAGTAAAATCCCATTTTTCATCCTTATAGGTAGCATCAACTATTCCCCACTTTTCCAGCAACGAAGTGAATAGCCCAATCTCACCACGTTCTTTTGCACCAAAACGCTTCAACATCTTTATCATTTCTGCTGAGCCCGGTTTTTTTGTCAGTTCAGTAAACGGAATATTTTGTGCCCCAGGTATAGTGCCTTTCTTGTGCCAGGAGGGTGTTCTGGCATCAACAAGGATGCCCTTGTTGTCTCGCATAGCGTTTTCCATAAAATCAAAAAGCTCTACCTCACCATATACATCCACACCCGGATTAGGAAACATAGGCTTGAGGCAATGTGGCGGGCAGGGTCGACTGGTTTTTGCCAAATAGCCTTCTAGCCGATAGTTGGGATTTTGAACACGTTGAACCTTTATGCTTTTCCCGTCGTGAATCACATGGATAAAAGCTTTCTCATTGGTCAGGCCGACAAATTTGTCATTCGCGCCTTGATCCCCCTGCTCAGCAGCAGCTTGTGAAGTAAATACCCCACTCACAATCAGAACTACAAATATTGAGTACAACCCAATTTTCATACCAAACCTCACTATTCAATAAACATTAGGAATTAACATTTCAGCAATAAAAGCCTTTGGCAGGCTATATGCCATACAAGGATATGCGGTCATTTTCAATGACCATAAGTCATTGAAAATGGAGGGAAGACAAAATCACATTTTTGTCTTCCCGGGTTGAAAAAAGCCATGGAAGACTGTTTTCAACATCTTGTTAGGGCAGCTCTATAAATTGCCGTTCCGGCGCCGAACCCATGGATGGGTAAAGACAGAGCAATGCAGGATAGATACGGGGATGCATCGTAGTAGAACAACGCAGGAACAGTTGTCGAGCAATTGCCGAGGCCGGAATCCATAAGTTCTTAAAAACCTTGGACACCAGCCTACGCCGGTGTGACGAAAACTGAATTATTCAAGATATCCTTTACTCGCTTCTATGCTGCAACTTTAGCTTAATGATCAAGCGCCTTATCTTTCGCATCGACATTCCCGCAGAAAACTCCCGATATACTGCCACCTGATCATCTTCTGACAGAGATTGATAGAAAGAATATGTTCCCCTATTCCTTTCCTTCATAAAAGATTCAAATTCAGCTTTGTTCAGCTGCCCCTCTGCCCTACTTTTCATCTGGATTACAGGGGCTGGAGCGCCGCCGGGATCCAGTGAATGTGCTGCATCCATTTTTGAGGCCTCTGAATCCACATGCTGGTCAATGTTGTTTAGATATTCTTCTTCTGATATGGCTAAACAACTACTAACTGCAATGATGCAGGCACCCAACATGGCCAATTTCCGGAATAACATTAAGCGGCACCTCTATTTCATGCACTAATTCCATACCTATTGTAATGAAATACTTGCACTACCTAAATGGGGAAAGACCCAGTAAAAACAGGGTATCAATACTACCTAATAACAATGGTCGTTTAGAGAATTAGCGCTTGTAACAGAATATCTTGAAAGATATACCCACAAAGGGTACAAGTTGAACAAGCACAGATCAGCCTGCCCCCATTTTTGTACCTGCAACGCCTGGCGGTGCACCCAGGCGGTGGTCATGCCCAGCCGGGCGGCCGGCAACACGTCTCTCTCCCAGTCGTCGCCAACGTGCAACATCTGCGCGAATGGAACACCGGACCAAAGCCGCACCTGATGAAACATGGCCGGGTCGGGCTTGGCCGCTCCCACCTCTTCGGCGCTCAAGGACAAATGAAAGCAGTCGCGTAGCGGCGTGGCTTCAATTTGTGCATTGCCATTGGTCAGAGATACCAGGGTATGGCGTCGCCGCAGATACTTCAGTACAGGAAGCACATCACCCCAGGGGGTTACCTGGTTGCGGGCCTGCCGAAACACATTCAGCCCCTGTTCCGCCAGGGACGGAGGATAGTCGAACTCACGCATCAGGTCTTCCAGGGTTTTCAGGCGCACCAGGGTGAGGTTATACGCAAGATCGGGGTGCTGCTCCATCCACGTCTGGCGCTGCCTGCGCATGGCCTGGATGGACAGGACATCCGTTACCCTTGGCGCATGTTGGCCCAGCCAGTCGTATACCCGCTGCTCCGCCGCCATGATGACCGACCTGGTCGGCCACAGGGTATCATCGAGATCAAAGGTGATCAGGCGGATGTTTTCGAACATAGACCCGGCAGCACCCGTGCTTCGACAAACTCCGCCAGGGGGGCAAGCTCTTCCCTTCTGCCGGCAATCTCCACGATATAGCCCAGGGTGCGGGGAACATCCGCCAGGTAGCCGATTTTTCCATCCCGGTGCGCCAGGCGGGCAAAGATGCCGGCGGCCTTGAGATGGCGCTGGACGCCCATCAGATCGAACCAGCGCAGAAACTGGCGCTCGTGCTGTTCCTGCAACACCCCGGACTGTACGCCCAGCTGGAAATGCCCCCAGGCCCATTCATCCACCTGTTTTGCCGGCCAGCGAATATAGCAATCCCGCAACAGGGACACCAGATCATAGGTTACCGGCCCCCGCAGCGCGTCCTGAAAGTCGATCACGCCAGGCGGATGCACAACACCGGCCATGAGGTTGCGCGAATGATAATCACGATGCACAAACACCTGCGGCTGCTCCAGGGCGGCGTCCGTCAGCACGGCAGATACCTCATCCAGCATGCTTTGCTCCGCCCCGGACAAATCCAGGCCCAGGTGCCGGCGCAGCAGCCATTGGGGAAACAGGGACATTTCCGCCAACAGCAAATCACGGTCATAGTCTGGCAGCCCTTCCGGTTCGACGCAGGCCTGCATGGTCATGAGCGCCGCCAGGGCATCTCCGTACAGGCGATCTACGGAATCTGCATTGAGCGCATCAAGATAGGATTGCACACCCAGATCTTCCAGCAACAAGAATCCCTGCTCAAGATCCTGCGCATGAATCAGCGGCGCATGCACACCCATCTTTCGCAAGCGCTGCGCGATATTGACAAAAGAGCTGCAGTTTTCTTTGTCCGGCGGTGCATCCATGGCGATACGGGTCTCGCCATCCGCCAGGAAAATACGAAAATAACGGCGAAAACTGGCATCTTCCGAGGCCGGTTTAAGGGTAAAATCAGGCAGGCCGCAATCTGTTCTGAGCCAGCTTTCCAACAGGGATCGACGTTCAGACATTATTACTCCGGTAACCAAATATCGGAACAAGCATTGAATCAGCCGCCATTCTATGCGATTTTACCCGCGCTCGCGTGGAAACTACCGGAACAAAGGATTTTGGATTATCGCCTCTATCATTACCACCATCTCGCTGTCCTTGCGTTGCTGTGCCTGCTGTACGGCAACAGCATTGCCAAGCAAAACCGCTGGGAATGCCTGCCGACAGCCAACGGCGAAAGCTGGCAATGCGGCGAGGCGGGAAGCCCGCAGCAAAAACCCATCATGCCGCCCCAGAAAACAACGCCTGCCCCCAAGACAACCCCAGCGGCAGCTCCTTTCCCCCAGGAGCCCGAAGAACAGAGCGGGCAGATGCAGGATTCAACGGAAGAACCTGCTGTAGCGCCCCCCACCCGAAAATCTGTTGGCCAACCCGCCCCCGTGCCGAAAGCGATCGACTCAGCGCCCACCCGGCAGCAACCCGAGGAAAACACTCCTGCGCCTGCCATTCCCAGACCCTACACCAGTCTGCTGGATCAGGGCATGGAATGGGATCAGTGCCACACCCTGCCCGCAGCTCCTCCCGAGAAACCCGCGGACAACCGTATCGTCATAGAGGCCGATGCGGCGACTGCACTTCCGGAAGAAGATAACGCAAGCTTCCGGGGCAACGTCATCATTCGCCAGCCAAACCAGACCCTGTATGCGGATGATCTTTTCTATGACCATCAGCGGCAACTGATCAAAGTCGATGAGCAACTGCTGATACGGCTGCGCGACCTGCGTCTTCTCGGCAGCCAGGCATGGTTTGACCTGAACAAACACCAGGGAGAAATGGCGCAAATCAGCTACCGCATACCCAGCCGCAAGGCACGGGGAACCGCCAGCAAGATGGTGTTGCTGAACGAAAACCACAGCCGCTATGAAAACATCAGCTACACCACCTGTCCGCCGGGTAACAAAGGATTTGTACTTTCCGCCAACAGCATGGAGATCGACCAAAAACGGCAGATCGGCACTTTCCGGGCAGCCAAACTGCATTTTCTGGGCGTGCCGATTTTCTACGCGCCAAAACTGACGGTGCCCCTCGATGGCGCCCGCAAGAGCGGTTTGTTGGCGCCTTCTCTGGGCTATTCATCCAGGAACGGGGCAGACGTGACCATCCCCTATTATTTCAACCTTGCACCAAACTACGACGCCACCCTGATGCCACGCCTGCTGGGCAGGCGCGGGCTACTGGTGGGGGGAGAGTTCCGCTTTCTCACACCAGCCCACCAGGGGGAATTACGGGCCGAGATCCTGCCTGACGACCGCCTCTATGACAACCAGAGCAGCCGTGGCGCCCTGCGCGCCCGCAGCCGCAGCAACCTTGCCTTCATCACGCCGGGGCTGACAGCGGACCTGGATCTCAACTGGGTATCCGACCGGGACTATCTGGATGATCTGGGACAAAGCCTCACCGTCACCAGCACCCGCCATCTGCGCAGCCGCGCAGCCCTAAGCTGGCGCAACCGCGACTGGGATGCCCTGGCGGAACTGCGCCACTACAAAACCCTGGACAGGAACATTCTGCCCCAGGATCGCCCCTACAGCCTGTTGCCCAGAGTGGCGTTCGACTGGCGCAAACACCAGGGGCCGGCGGGGCTGGATTACGGCTTCAACGCCGAGCTCAGCAACTTCTACCGCGAAGACAGCGTTACCGGCCAGCGCATCGACCTGAACCCTCGCGTGAGCCTGCCTATGCACCGCGACTGGGGCTTTGTCGAACCAGCGCTCAGTGGCCGCTATACCTCTTACTCCCTGGATGACCAACTGCCGGGAAAAGACCCATCACCCGCCCGCAGCACCTACAGCATCAGCCTGGACAGCGGCCTGTTCTTCGACCGCGAGACTTCCTGGTTCGGCCAGGCCATCACCCACACCCTGGAACCACGTGCCTACTATCTTTATACGCCGTATGAAAACCAATCCGACATCCCTCTGTTCGACACCAGCTATCTGGATTTCAACTTCGGCAACCTGTTTCACGACAACCGCTTCAACGGCCCCGACCGGGTAGGCGATGCCAACCAGCTGACCCTGGCGCTCACCAGCCGAATCATAGCCGGGGACGATGGCCGGGAACTGTTGCGTACCAGTATTGGTCAGATCTATTACTTTGAAGACCGGCAGGTCACTCTTGACGAAAGCGACCTGCCGGATGCCAGCAGTTCTTCAGTAATTGCCGAGTTGTCTACCGGCATTTTTGATCACTGGCTGTTGCGTGCTGCAGTACAGGTTGACCCTCATGCCGATACCGCACTGCAACAGGGACTGGTTCAGGCAAGCTATCGAGGCAGCAACGGAAAACGTATCCACGCTTCCTGGCGGTTGCGTGAAGGCATACTGGAGCAGACCGACCTGGCGGCGTACTGGCCAGTTTCCGAAAAAATCAGCCTGATTGGCCGCTGGTATTACTCCATGGAAGAAAGCCATTCCCTGGAAACCGTTGCCGGCCTGGAATACAGCGACTGCTGCTGGCGCATTCGCGCCGTGTGGCGCCGCTATCTGGACAGTAATGGCACCGAATACAACAACACCGCCTTGCTACAGCTCGAACTGAACGGGCTGGGCAAGCTCGGCAACAATATCGACAACTTCCTGGATCGAACAATTTATGGTTACTGATAAAGTGCTGACACGCTGTCTCCTGCTTCTTATTTTGCTTTCCGGCCTGTTTTCCCTGCCTCCGAAAATCCATGCCGAAGAAAGCGGCCTCATGGATCGTATTGTTGCCGTGGTCAACGATGACGTGGTGCTGTATAGCGAGCTACAAAAAGAAATTGCCGCCGTCCGCAGCAAGTTGGCGCAGGCCGGCGCTCCTGATTTGCCCCGGGATGAATTGGAAAAACAGGCGCTGGAACGCCTGATCCTGCTCAAACTGCAAATGGCGGAAGCGAAAAAACTGGGCATTTCCATTGATGATGAAACCCTGAACACCGCCATGAGCAACATCGCCGGCCAGAACGGCCTGACCCTGGAGGAACTGGCGGCAGTACTTCAGGAACAGGGCATGTCCATGGACGAATACCGCCGGGAGTTACGCACCGAAATTACCCTGCAACGCCTGCGCAACAGGGAGGTGATCAGCCGCATCCAGGTCACCAAGGCAGAGGTGGACAACTACCTGACCCACGCCGAAGAAAACCCGGGCGGACGCGATGCCTACCGTCTCCGACATATTCTCATCGCCACACCGGATGGCGCCTCCAGCGCGGACATTGCCAAGGCGAGACAACAAGCCGAGGAAATCATGCAGCGTCTGAGACAGGGTGAAGATTTTGCCGCCCTGGCGACGCGCTATTCCGCAGGCAGGCAGTCCCTGGATGGCGGCGACCTCGGCTGGCTGGAAGCCGGGCAGGTGCCCAGCCTGTTCCTTGGGGAACTTGCAGAAATGGAGCGAGGAGACATACGCGGTCCCTTCCATGCCGCCAGCGGCTTCCACATCATCAAATTGGAAGACTACAAAGGCGGAGATCGCAACATTGTCAAACAAACCCATGCCCGCCATATCCTGATACGCACCAACGAGCTGACCTCTGACGACGATGCAAGAAACCGTCTCCAGCAACTGTACCAACGCATCAAGGGCGGAGAGGATTTTTCTGCCCTGGCTCGCGCCCATTCCGACGACAAGGGCTCTGCCATCAAGGGCGGTGATCTCGGCTGGGTAAGCCCCGGCAACCTGGTGCCAAAATTTGAAGAAGTGATGGATGCACTTCCCGAAGACGAGTTAAGCGAGCCCTTCCGCACCCAGTTTGGCTGGCATATCATACAAGTGCTGGATCGCCGTGATTTCGATGCTACCGACGAAGTCAAACGCAACAAGGCCAAGCTGGCATTGCGCAAGCGCAAGGCGGATGAGGCCCTGCAACTCTATCTGCGCAAACTGCGCGATCAGGCCTACGTTGAGACGCGCCTGGAAGACGACTATTGAGCATCGTCATCACGCCGGGAGAACCAGCCGGGATCGGGCCGGATCTGGTTCTCCAAGCAGCGCACCAAGGCCTGGGCACGCCCGCCCTGATCATCGCCGACCCCGCCATGCTGGCACAGCGGGCGCGGCAGTTGGAGCTGGACATCACCTTCATTGAAGCCCATACCGCACCTGTGCGAACAGCAGAACCCGGCAAGCTCCATGTACACCCAGTTCCCCTGTCGCAACCTTGTACGCCCGGAAAACTTGAAGCAGGAAATGCCCGATATGTACTGGAGTGCCTGCAGCTTGCAGCAGAAGGTTGCCTGAAAAACGAATACACTGCTCTGGTGACCGGCCCCGTGCACAAAGGCATCATCAACGATGCCGGCATTCCCTTCAGCGGCCACACAGAATTCCTGGCTGAACTGAGCGGCAGCTATCCGGTAATGATGCTGGCCTGCCCGGGGCTTCGGGTTGCCCTTGCCACCACTCATCTGCCGTTGCGCAAGGTCAGCGACGCCATTACCCCGGAGTTGTTGACCCGCGTCATCAGGATCCTGCATGCCGGCCTGCAATCCCGATTTGGTCTTGACTGCCCGAAGATCCTGGTTTGTGGCCTCAACCCCCATGCTGGTGAAGGTGGCCACCTGGGAACCAAAGAAACACAAGTCATCGCCCCGGTGCTGGAAGCACTGCGCCAGGAGGGTATTCGACTCCTGGGCCCTCTGCCCGCAGACACCCTGTTTACCCCCCGCTATCTCGACCAGGCTGATGCAGTCCTGGCCATGTACCACGACCAGGGGTTGCCGGTACTCAAGCATAAGGGGTTTGGCCAGGCCGTGAATATCACCCTGGGGCTGCCTTTCATCCGCACTTCTGTCGATCATGGCACAGCACTGGAACTGGCCGGTTCGGGAAAGGCTGAGGTGGGCAGCCTACTGGCCGCGATACATCAGGCAGCACAAATGGCCAGCCTGTAAAGCAGGCCGGACAAAATCAGGCCACTGCAGGAAAAAAACAGCCCGGACCACTTCCATGTATCCGGGGCGGGGGTATCACTGCAGATGATGGAGATCCATTCCTGCAAACTTCCTTGTCTGCCCGCTCTTCAATGAGCATCAATCTGTAGTGACAGGTTGATACTACGCTGAATCAGACGCCGGAAGCATCAGCAGATTCCGAGCAGACTGTAGGAATATTCCGAGATACGGATCCATACCTACCATCACAACCATTCTGTTACAATTTTTCTCAGCCACTACAACCCCGGCCGAACTCGACAAGAAAGACCGCGGGAAAGCCATTCACTCAAAGCAACACCTTCCCGGAAAAAGAAAAACCCCGGCCACTTCCTTGCAACCGGGGTTAATCAACCGCAACCAAACTGGAACTCCTTTTCCGGCGGCTCCCTGCCTGCCTTCGCTCAGTGACGGTAATTTCATTTTAGATAAAACCTATACGGGAATACAGGGGAATCGGCTGATGCGGTTGTAGGATAATCCCGAACCCCTGCATGGATACAGTGCACAACAGCACAAGGGATGAATGGTGCTTGCTTCATCGACAAATACCTGTATTCCCATTGATTGGTTTGGTGGGTATTTTTTGAAGTGCTAACGAGTTGCGCGGATAAAGCTCAGATGATGGCATGAAAGTCGCATCATCCCAAAGGCCGGATATATGGATGCAATATTCCTCTTGCCACAAACGAACTTTTCCTTGCATCGCGGGGCGAACCATATATGACCTCGATTTCAAGATTTCATGATCCCACCCACTTCACAAAAAAGCCCCGGTTTAGACCGGGGCTTTTTTTATGCGAACCAAACCAATTTGCATTTGGTTTTGGAATAGAACTTACTTACATGAACCAGGCATCCAGTTTACCGGAGTTCCAGCACAGTCCCATGATGAAATATTGTTATTGGCATCCATAGCAGGGGTCAACACCACTTCTGTATCTCCAGCAGCTTCAACAGCACCTGTCACAGTTATTACACCTCCAGCGGAAACCGCCAAACCTGTCGCATAACCTGTCGGCACAAAAGTATCATCACAAGCTACTACACTAACCGCAAAGTCTGCAGCATCTGCAGATTGAGCAACTTCGGATACGCATGTCCTAGCGCTACTAGCCGCCAGAATTACTTCAGAAGCTTTGGCTCTGTTTGTATAGTCTTTGTAAGCAGGCAGCGCGATAGCAGCCAAAATACCGATAATCGCCACAACAATCATCAGTTCGATCAATGTAAAACCAGCTTGTTTTTTCATGCTCTTCATGCTCTTCATGCTCTTCATGCTCTTCATGCTCTTCATGCTCAATTCTCCACTACGCTAAAATTAGTCAATTGTTTCCCGATGCGTTTGTAATCGGGTTGCTAGAAAATCATGCAATCAACATGCCAACAACACAGTCAGACCGATAAAACTACTGTATCTGTTTGTTTTAACGCTTTTATTACTCGCCCCGGCTTGGTTTTCTCCTTAAGCGATAGAAAGCAGGGAGCTGCTCTTAGCTCAATATGTGACAAATTACGTCAGCATACTGACAATCTCTTCCACCAACTCGAGCCATGATTACTTCCAGATACCTTCTGGCCAAACCATTAACTGGCGAACTACCCAAATAAAACTTCAACTATTACCATAATAATGAACCTTACTGCCTGAAACACCCTTTGAAGGCCAATAAACTCCAGCTGGTTTGGGGTAACCACACCCGCCAGTTGTGAGATCCCCTCTAGAATATGACGATAACCCATTGGACATTCATATGTTTTCAGAACAAAATGCACATGAATGAAAAAACTCTCTCTGAACATGCCCATTTTTGCCAAATGAACACACACCATGAATGATAACCTAGATAAGAATCTCAAAGGCTTTTCCCGCTATCTGGTAAACGCTGGCTTACTGGATGCCAAAAATGCAGTTGACGCTACCAAACAAGCCGGCAAAGAGGGAACTCCCCTTGTCTCCCATGTCGTCAGCAATGGACTGGCCTCTTCTCGTCAAATCGCCATTCTCGCTTCCCAGGAATTTGGATTGCCCTTGCTGGATCTGGAACCCATCAGCAAGGACACGTTACCCATACAGGAAGTGGAATCAAGCCTGATAAGAAAACACCATGTACTACCACTAGCCAAACGTGGCAATCGGCTGTTCCTGGCGGCATCCGACCCAACCAATCAGGAGGCCATCAAGGAAATCCAGTTCAATACCGGCCTTGCCATTGAAATTATCCTGGTTGAAGAGGACAAACTTGCTGTGGCACTGGAGGAGGCATCCAGGACTGAAGAAGAAACCATTGGCGCAATGCTGGAAGAAAACCTGGAGAACATTGAATTCGACAATTTTGACGATGCCGATTCCAATGCCAATGACCAAGCAGAAATTGATGAAGCCCCGGTCGTACGCTTCGTCAACAAGATTCTCCTCGACGCCATCAATGGCGGGGTATCGGACATTCACTTTGAACCTTATGAAAAGTCTTTCCGCATACGCTACCGCCAGGATGGCTTGCTGTTTGAGAAGGCCTCTCCACCAGTGAATATCGCGCAACGCCTGTCTTCCCGCCTGAAGGTTATGGCTCGACTGAACATCGCCGAGCGAAGAGTGCCCCAGGACGGACGTATCAAGCTCAAGGTATCCAAACACCGCGCTATCGATTTTCGGGTAAACACCTGCCCCACCCTGTACGGGGAAAAGGTCGTTTTGCGTATACTGGATGCTACAGCTGCGACCATCGGCGTAGATGCCCTGGGTTTTGAAGAGGATCAGAAAGGGCTTTTTATGGAGGCCATCAAAAAGCCTTACGGGATGATCCTCGTTACTGGCCCCACAGGTAGTGGCAAAACTGTAACCTTGTACACGGCCCTGAATATTCTGAATGACCCGGAAATTAATATTTCCACCGCGGAAGATCCGGTGGAAATCCAGGTGGAAGGCATCAATCAGGTCAATATCAATGCGGCAAGCGGTTTGTACTTCGCTGATGCACTGCGCGCCTTCCTGCGCCAGGATCCGGACATCATCATGGTGGGGGAGATACGGGACCTGGAAACTGGCGAAATCGCCGTGAAAGCCGCCCAAACCGGACATATGGTGCTCTCCACCCTGCATACCAACGATGCACCTCAAACCCTTACTCGTCTTGCCAATATGGGCATCCCGCCGTATAACATTGCATCGTCCGTAAACCTGATCATGGCTCAGCGCCTTGGGCGGCGTCTTTGTGAACACTGCAAGGAGCCAGAGGAGATTCCTCGCACCGCATTACTGGAGGAAGGTTTCACGGAAGCCGAAGTGGCTGAAGGTCTTATCATTTACAAGGCCGTTGGCTGTGACAAATGCAACAATGGCTACAAGGGGCGGGTGGGCATTTTTGAAATCATGCCCGTTTCGGAAGGCATCGCCCGGATTATTCTGGAGGAAGGAAATGCTATGCAGCTCAAGGAACAGGCCTTGAAAGAAGGCTATTATTATGACTTGAGAGCAGCTGGCCTGCTAAAAGTGAAGAATGGCCTGACCAGTCTGGAAGAAGTCAACCGAATTACCAAGGACTAAAATACAAGCATGGCAACCAAAACAGCAAGAAAACCAAAGACGGAAAAGTCCTACGAATACGCCTGGACGGGAACCGACAGGCGGGGGAAGAAAATCAAGGGTAAGCTCCGGGCTGCAAACGATGCAATCGTCCGGGCGGATTTACGCAAGCAGGGCGTAACTCCGATCAAGGTTCAGAAGCAAATCACCCTCTCATTCGGCAAGCCAAAAATCGCCACCGGCGACATTGCCGTATTCTCCCGCCAGCTGGCAACCATGATGAAAGCGGGGGTGCCCCTGGTGCAGGCACTGGATATTGTGGGAAAAGGGCATAACAATCAATCGATGCAGGAATTGATACTCGCAATCAAGGCTGAAATCGAAGGCGGTACGTCCCTGACCAATGCCCTGCGTAAGCATCCTTTGTATTTTGATGATTTATTCTGCAACCTGGTTGAGGCTGGTGAACAGGCCGGTGTCCTGGAAACCCTGTTGGATCGCATTGCGACCTACAAGGAAAAAACGGAATCCATGAAGAAAAAAATCAAGAAAGCATTGGTCTATCCTGCTTCTGTTATCGTCGTAGGCGTTGTTGTCACTGCCATCTTGTTGATTTTTGTCGTGCCGATATTTGCGGAGCTGTTTGAAAGCTTTGGTGCTGAATTACCTGCGTTTACCCAACTCGTCCTCAACATGTCTTATTTTATTCAAGACTATTGGTGGGCAATATTGCTGGGAATGGCCGCTACAGTGATCCTTCTCTCCAATTTATGGAAACGCTCACCAAAGTTTCGGGAGTTAATCGACAGGGCCATGCTCAAAGCGCCGATTTTCGGCTCCATCATGCACAAATCTGCGCTGGCACGCTTTGCCCGCACCACTTCCACCATGTTCGCCGCTGGGGTACCCATGGTCGAGGCTCTGGAATCTGTTTCTGGAGCAACCGGCAGCATTGTCTATGGCAATGCCGTAAAGGAAATGCGCGAAGATATCGCCACCGGCCAGTCTTTGCGGCTGGCCATGGAGCAGCAACCGCTGTTTCCGCACATGGTCAAACAGATGGTCGCCATCGGCGAGGAATCCGGTGCACTGGATGACATGCTCAGCAAGGTAGCTGATTTTTATGAAGAAGAAGTAGACAATGCCGTGGATTCTCTCAGCAGCCTCATGGAGCCACTGATCATGGTCGTCCTCGGCACCCTGGTAGGCGGCCTGGTGGTGGCCATGTACCTGCCCATCTTCAAACTCGGTGCAGTTATCTGATGGAAGAGGTGTTTTCTCAACCAGCCGCTTTCTACCCTTTAACCTTTGTTCTCGGCCTCATCGTTGGAAGTTTCCTGAACGTAGTCATCTACCGCCTGCCCAAACGCATGGAGCAGGAGCTGAAGGACGCCTGCGACGAATTGGCCGGGCAGGCAACGGAATACCAATCGAACAAGTGGTTTGGTCTGGCGTATCTAATGACCCCTCCTTCCACCTGCCTTTCCTGTGGCCACCGTATAAAAGCCTGGGAAAACATTCCGGTCATCAGCTGGCTGTTACAGAAAGGGCGCTGCACCTCATGCGGGACCCATCTTTCCATCCAGTACCCTGTCGTTGAGCTACTTACCGCCATAATGTCTGTAGCCATAGCCTGGCATTTCGGCTTCACCTGGCAGGCTTTGGCGGCACTGGCATTAACCTGGGCGCTGATCACCATGAGCGTCATCGACATCAAGCTGCAATTGCTGCCGGATGTACTCATACTGCCATTGATCTGGTTAGGACTGATGCTGAACCTGAATGGCTGGTTCACCGACATCGAGTCTGCTGTTTACGGCGCTGTCGCAGGCTATCTATCACTATGGTTTATCTTCCATCTGTTCCTTCTGGTCACTGGCAAGGAAGGGATGGGGTATGGGGATTTCAAGCTCTTCGCCCTGTTCGGCGCCTGGCTGGGCTGGCAATTTCTTCCACAGATCCTGCTGATATCTGCTGTGGTTGGTGCAATCAGCGGCCTGAGCATGATCCTGTTCCTGAGAAGAGACAAGGCCGTGCCCATTCCTTTTGGCCCCTACCTGGCAGCAGCAGGATGGATTGCCATGCTCTGGGGAGATGAAATCAACCAAAGCTACCTGCAATTTGCGGGTATAGGTTGATCCTGTTCCACAACCATGCTCAAAATTGGCTTAACAGGCGGTATAGCCAGCGGTAAAACAGCGGTCAGTGATCACTTTACCCGCCTGGGCGTGCCGGTGATCGACACAGACCAAATCAGCCGAGAGCTGGTCGAGCCGGGAAAACCCGCACTTGCAGAAATACGGAAGCAACTGGGCGCCCGCTTTCTATCGGCAGATGGCAGCCTGAACCGAAGGCTGCTCCGGGAGCATATCTTTACCGATGACGCCGCAAAAACAACCCTTGAAAGCATTCTCCATCCCGCCATTCAGAAAGAGGTGGAGCGCCAATTGTCTCGAATCAAAAATGAACCCTATGCCATATTGGTTGTCCCTTTACTGGTAGAAAACAATCTGGGTTACATGTCAGACCGGATTCTTCTGGTAGACGCCCCAGAAAGCTTGCAGATTCAGCGCGTACGCCAAAGAGATGGCAACACTGAGGAACAGGCAAAAAAAATCCTTGCCGCCCAAGCTTCCAGAGAGGCTCGCAGGAATATTGCTGATGACATTATTTTAAATACCGGCGCTTTGCAGGATTTGCACAGGCTGGTGGAGAAACTGCACAAACAATACCTATCCCTGGAAGCCCGTTCAGATTGAACCTCTCCTCCATCTGGAGGACAATACCAACATCATTGCCACTGGCCGGATGCCTGCTTTGCAAAACCCGATTCTTTTCGAACATCCATTAAACGAACGGACGCGCACCCTGCTGCGGATATCCCATTTATTCGAGCAGTTCGAGTATCATCTCGCTGGCAGCAGCCAGTGGCAAAGCCGGGCTGCCTTGCAGGCGTTGCTGGACATCAGCAGCATACTCGCCCGCACGGATATCAGGAAAGACCTGATCAAGCAGCTGGATCAGCAACAGAAGTCCCTGGCGTCCATCAGCGCCAACCCGAAAGTGGATCAGCTTCGTTTACAGCAGGTGCTGGACGATATCGCTCACACGGTCGAGCGCCTGTACGCCAGCAACCGGCAGCTTGGTGGTTCCCTGCGAAAAAACGGCTTTCTGAACAGCATTTCACAACGCGCACCGATTCCCGGTGGCAGTTATGAGTTTGACTTGCCTCAGTTCCACTACTGGCTCAACCTGCCGCATACGGAAAGAGTCATACAACTCGACGGCTGGCGACATGAAATCGGCACGGTGCAGGAAACAGCGGAATTGCTGTTGGGACTGCTACGCAGCAGCAGTGTGTACCAGGAACAAACTGCAGTCGGGGGGCTCTATCAGCACAACCTGGATTCTAAACGGGGAATGCAGCTGATCCAGGTAAAAGTGGAGGCTGAATCCTTGCTGTACGCAGAAATCAGCGGCAGCAAGCACCGTTTCTGTGTTCGCTTTCTGGAAAGCATCGATTGGGATCATCCGCAGCAAACCGAACAGGATATTCCTTTTGAATTGAAGACCTGTGCAATCTAAATCAGACTCACCAAAGAACAGGCCAGTGACCGTCCCATGCCCCACATGCGGCCAGCCCGTGAAATGGGAACAATCTTCCACCTGGCGGCCCTTTTGCAGTCAGCGCTGTCAGTTGATCGATTTGAATGAATGGCTCGGCGATGAGGAAGAGGAAAAACGGAAGCCGGAGTAAGTATCACCTTCACTCCATAGTTCTGGATTCCCGCCTGCGCGGGAATGGTGGTGTTAACCAAACTACCTCTGCTATGCCGGCCACAAGCCACGAATACCGGCTATTCCCTGCGCCCCCTGCGCCCAGCTTTGTTCCAGCATTGCAGCTGACATGCCCCCGAGGGCATACAGGGGAATAGACGCACTCCTGCACAGCTTGCTGAATCCATCCCAATCAAGCACTTCTGCATCAGGGTGGCTCAAGGTAGGAAGCACGGGTGACAGCACGGCAAAATCCACCCCCAAATCCTCTGCCTGCTGCAACTCCCGGGCATCATGACAGGATGCCGACAGGAGCAAATCCGGATAGTCCTCGCGACAGTCTGACGATAGCAGGCGACGGCGATCCAGGTGCAGGCCATGCGCACCAATTTTCTGCGCCAAGGCTGCGGAACCGTTCAGCATCATGCGCGCATCATGCTCTTTGCATAGCAGACAGGCTTCCCGGGCCAGATGCTCCAGCCGTTTGGCCTCCAGGCCGAACACGCGGAACTGCAGCAGAGACAGACCGGATTTCAGCGCTCTTTCCAGCTGCGCCAAGAAATGCTCCCGGCTCTCAACCGCCGGGGGAGTAATCAGATAGATATCTGGCAGATTCAGGGCACCCAGGACAGGCCTGTCCGCCGCCGGCATGGGCCAGCTGCAAAGTTCCTGGGGCGGCACCCAGGACAGGGGCTGGCCTTCGTTTCCATAGGGCTCGCCCTGCCACTGGCTGACCAGCCAGGTATCCAGCACCACGTTGCGATCCTGATAGCAATGGGAGATGCGAATCAGCGGACGGCATTTCTCCACCCGCACTCCCAACTCTTCCAGCAGCTCCCGCGCCAGCGCCTGTTGCGCTGTCTCGCCTGGTTCAATCTTGCCACCGGGAAACTCCCACAAGCCGCCCTGGTGGCTGTCAGCGGAACGCCGCGCCAGCAAGACCTCTCCTTCCGGGTTTTTGAGCACACCCGCAGCTACATGAATAACGGGGAGCCCAGCCACATCAGGTACGGTATTCGGCGTTGATTTTAACGTAGTCGAAAGATAGGTCGCAGGTCAGAATGCGGGTATGAGCCTGTCCTTTCCCCAAGGCAATGCGAATGGTGAAGCCAGGTTGATGCATGACCGATTGACCGGCTTCTTCAGTGTACCCGGCATCTCTTCCTCCCCGGCTGACGATGCAGACATCATCCAGCCAGATGCGGACTTTGCTGATATCAAGGTGACTGACCCCGGCTCTGCCCACAGCTGCGAGGATACGCCCCCAGTTGGGGTCAGAGGCGAATAATGCGGTTTTCACCAAAGGAGAATGGGCGACGGTATAGGCGACATCCCTTGCCTGGGCTTCCGATTCAGCTTCTTCCACAGCGATTTCGACCAGCTTGGTTGCACCTTCCCCATCCAGCACGATGGCGCGAGCCAATTCCATACAGACCCCATCGACAGCCTGGCGAAATGCCTGCCCGGAAGCGGCCGCATTCACATCCACGCCGGAAACACCCGTGGCGACCAGCACACAGGCATCGTTGGTGGAAGTGTCTCCATCTACGGTAATGGAATTAAACGAGGGACCAACCGCCGTTTCCAGCGCCTGTTGCAGGTTGGCAGCAGAGATCTGAGCATCTGTAGCAATAAAGGCCAGCATGGTCGCCATATCAGGGCGGATCATGCCAGAACCTTTGCTCATGCCGGTAACGGTCACGGTTTGCCCTTCGACCTGGAAGCTGCGGCTCGCCAGCTTGGGCACTGTGTCCGTCGTCATGATGGCACGGGCGGCTGGCGGCCAGTTGTCTTCCTTCAGGGAGGAAAGCAGGTCGGGCACGGCGCGTGCAAAAAGGTCCACAGGCAAGTCTTCACCGATAACGCCGGTGGAAAACGGCAGCACCTGGTTCATGGCGACACCAGCGGCGGCGGCCACTAGGCGACAGGTTTCCAGGCTGGCCGCCATCCCCCCTTCCCCCGTGCCTGCATTGGCGTTGCCGGAGTTGATCAGCAGGTAACGCGGAACTGCCTGACCAAGGTGGCGGCGGGCGGCAATCACCGGTGCCGCGCAGAATGCATTGCGAGTAAACACGGCAGCCGCAACACTGCCTTCCGCCAGCTCCATGAGCACCAGGTCATCCCTGTTTTGATAGCGGATCCCCCCGGCGGCAGCCGCCAGGCGGACACCGGCAACCGGCAGTATCTCGGTCGCCATTGCTACTGCAGTTTGCCGTGGCACTGCTTGTATTTTTTTCCGGAGCCACAGGGACAGGGTTCATTGCGACCGATTTTCCTGTCGGGGCGCACATAGGGTTGCCGGGGTTCTTCTTCGGCAGCTTCCGCTGGCGCTTGCTCCGGCAGGCCACCGAAAGCTTCGTGCTTGAATTCGAATTCGTTGGTCTGGGGTTCAGCTTCCAGGGAGGGGGCATCCGCCAGCTGCATTTTGCTGAGGATCTCCACCACTTCCACTTTGATCGCATCCAGCATGCCAGAAAACAGCTCAAAAGCCTCGCGCTTGAATTCCTGCTTGGGATTCTTGGCCGCATAACCACGCAGATGTATGCCCTGACGCAAATAATCCATTGCCGCCAGGTGCTCCTTCCAATGGGTGTCCAGGGTCTGCAGCATCACGGCCTTTTCGATGTAGCGCATCTGCTCTTCACCAGCAACTGCCACCTTGTCCGCATACGCCTGTTCCAGGGACTCCTGCAGACGCTGGCGCAAGGTTTCCTCATGCAGGGAATCATCTTCGTCCAGCCACTGCTGCAGGGGCAGATCCAGATCGAAACGCTCCTTCAGCGCGACCGTAAGACCGGGAATGTCCCACTGCTCTTCGATGCTTTGGGGTGGAAGATAGGTGTTGATAACATCGTTGAGCACATCTGCCCGCAGGCTGGCGATGGTATCGGAAATATCATCCACATCCATAAGCTCATTGCGCTGTTCATACACCACCTTACGCTGGTCATTGGCAACGTCATCGTATTCCAGCAACTGTTTGCGGATGTCGAAATTGCGGCCTTCCACCTTGCGCTGGGCATTCTCGATAGCCTTGTTCACCCAGGGGTGCTCGATGGCCTCCCCTTCCTGCATACCCAGCTTCTGCATCAGCTTGCCGACACGCTCGGAGGCAAAAATGCGCATCAGGCTGTCTTCCAGGGACAGATAGAAGCGGCTGGAGCCCGGATCACCCTGACGACCGGAGCGGCCACGCAACTGGTTGTCGATACGGCGGGACTCATGCCGTTCCGTGCCGATTACCCGCAGGCCGCTCGCATCCAGCACTTGCTGATGCCGCTGCCCCCAGGCTTCCTGCAACGCTTCCCGCTGTTCCTCGGTGGCATCCGGCCCCAGGTCGTCGATCTCTACATCAACATTTCCACCCAGCACAATATCGGTTCCACGGCCAGCCATGTTGGTGGCGATAGTGACTGCACCGGGCAAACCGGCTTCGGCAACGATGCGGGCTTCACGCTCATGTTGCTTGGCGTTGAGCACCTCGTGCTTGATACCTGCCTTCTGCAACAATCCTGATACGAGCTCGGAAACCTCGATGGAAGCGGTGCCCACCAGCACAGGCTGGCCACGTTTTACACAATCCCGGATGTCTTCAACGATGGCATCAAATTTTTCCTGCGGCGTAAGGTACACCAGATCCGTCTGATCATCACGCAGCATAGGCTTGTTGGTGGGAATAACCACCACTTCCAGCCCATAGATCTGTTGAAACTCGAAGGCCTCCGTATCTGCGGTACCTGTCATGCCCGACAATTTGTCATACAAACGGAAGAAATTCTGGAAGGTGATGGAAGCCAGGGTCTGGTTTTCCTGCTGGATTTCCACTCCCTCCTTGGCTTCCACTGCCTGATGCAGACCTTCGGACCAACGCCTTCCCGGCATGGTGCGCCCGGTAAATTCATCGACAATGATAATCTGACCGTCACGCACGATGTAATCCACATTGCGCTGAAAGATTACATGCGCCCGCAACGCGGCCATCACATGATGCATAAGCATGATATTGCCGGTATCGTACAGGCTGGCATTTGTATCCAGAAGCCCGGCTTCGGTGAGCATGTTCTCCACATGTTCATGACCTTCATCGCTGAGAAAGACCTGCTTGGCCTTCTCATCCACGGAATAGTCGCCGGGGCCAAAATCCGGCTTGCCTTCCTCATTGGTAATGGGATCCTGGCGCGTCAAATGGGGAATGATTTCATTGATCTGGCGATACAGCTCGGAGCTGTCTTCCGCTGGCCCGGAAATGATCAGCGGTGTTCTGGCCTCATCGATAAGGATGGAATCCACCTCATCCACCACCGCATAGTGAATGCGCTGCACCCGCTGGGCGCCCTCGAAAGCCATGTTGTCGCGCAGATAGTCGAAACCGTACTCATTGTTGGTGCCATAAGTGACATCGCAATCGTAGGCTTCCTTGCGGCTGACACTAGACAAAAACCGATGGCCGCTTCCGGCGCCGTCATCTTCCGGGTCGAAACGATAGGAGCTGGAGTCCGGCCCGGCGCCGCCGGAAGAATTGATGATTCCGGTGCTCATGCCAAGGAAATGATAGAGCTTGCCCATCCAGACGGCATCCCTTCGCGCCAGATAATCATTTACGGTCACTACATGCACCCCTTTGCCCTCCAGGGCATTCAGGTACCCCGCCAGGGTGGCCACCAGGGTCTTGCCTTCCCCTGTGCGCATTTCCGCAATTTTCCCCTGATGCAGAACCATGCCCCCAATCAGCTGCACATCGAAATGGCGCATACCAAGAGCCCGGGTACTTGCCTCCCGCACCACGGCAAATGCCTCCGGCAGGAGCTTGTCCAGGGATTCGCCATCTTTCAGGCGCTGCCGGAACTCTGCAGTCTTGTCCCGGAGTTCTTCATCAGAAAGACCTTTTACAGAATCTTCCAGGGCGTTGATCTTTTCAACTTCCTTGAACATGCGTTTGACCACCCGCTCATTGCGGCTGCCAAAAACCTTATTTGCGATTTTATTGAACATGTAGCTTGGGACCTTTCAGGGTCGATAACAAAAACGGCTGCAAACCATGCAATGACACAGTTGCTTTCAGCCAGAAACAAAAAGGAAATGATACCGCAAAAGCGGTGTATTTACTGAGGAATATGGAAGAAAGGAATGGAGCTTACCCACCCTTGACAAAACGGGCGGGGTTGACGATCTTTCCATTGCGGCGCACTTCAAAATGCACATGGGGGCCACTGGAGCGACCCGTTGAGCCCAGCATGGCAATGGGCTCGCCTTTTTCCACACGATCACCCTCTTTCACCAGATTCTCCTGGTTGTGCGCATAACGGGTGGAATATCCATCCGCATGGCGAATTTCCACTACATTGCCATAACCGCCGGTGCGCTCGGACTGGGTAATAACACCGGCAGCAACGGCCAGCACTTCGCTGCCGCGCTTGCCGACAAAATCAACGCCTTTGTGATATTTCTTCTTGCCGGTGAAAGGATCGGTGCGACGGCCAAAGGTAGAGCTGATAAAACCGTGTTTGAGGGGGCGCCCGGAAGGAATCACCTGCTCCCGCACGTCGCGCTTGGACAGCATCTCTTCCAGCAGGATCAACTTGTGCTCCCGGTCAGCAAATGCCGCCGAAAGACGTTCCAGCTCGCTTTCCAGCTCCAGCATGCCCACAGATTCAGCATCCGCCTGTTCCACACCACCTTGCGCGGGCTCGGATGCAAAATCAAATTCCTGGGAATCCAGGTTGCCGACACTGACCAGACGCTCGCCCAAGGCATTCAGGCGCAACAGATGGGCACGCAGACTGCCGATACGCAACGCCAGGGCATCCAGCTCGGCTTCCATGCTGCTGCGCAGGGCGTCCAGCTCACGCCTTTCTTCCGCCATGGCCTGCAGGGCGGATTGCATGGCCTGATTTTCAGCAATCTGCACAGCCTGCAGCTTGCCGTAATAGTATCCGGATAACAGCGCTGCACCAATCAGCAAAATTACCGGCAGCAAATATTTCGCCGACCAGACAGAAGTGTTATTCGTGATCCCATGACTGGAAGACATCGTATAATCAACCCGCTATGACAAAAAAACCACGCACAGTATCGAACGTAGTCAACAATAGTGAACAACTGGGGCACTTGGCGCGTATGCTGCGACAGCAGCAATCGCTACTGGAGCAAATCCGCCAGCTGCTGCCTGCGCCCCTGCAGCAACATTGCATCCATGCCCGTATCAGCGGCGCGCGACTTGTCCTGCACACGGATTCCCCCGTATGGGGTACACGTCTGCGCTTCCATGCCCCACAAATTATTCAGGCCGCCAGGCAACAGGCGCCAAACCTGAACAAGCTGGATATCCGTATCTATTTATCTGACAGCATTAGACCCGGCAGAAGGCCCTTGGGTTCCCTGCCGGAACACACCGCCGCGCTGGTCAGCCAACTGGCTGATTCCATTGACGATCAGGCCATCCGTGCGGCGTTAAAACGATTGAGTGGGACTTCAGGTAACTGAATCTACCAGCATTTTGCTTCAGGAAGCGTGAACTGGTGCAATATAGGAGATTGGCGCCAGGCCGTCTCCCTTATCGAAAGTCACCTCTTCCCAGGCTTCCGGGGTGGCAATCAACTTGTTCAGCAATTTGTTGTTCAGCGCGTGGCCGGACTTATAGCCCCGGAAAGAACCGATCAGACTGTGACCCAAAAGATACAGATCACCAATAGCGTCCAGGATCTTGTGTTTGACGAACTCGTCGTCGTAACGCAAGCCATCGCTATTCAGCACGCGGTAGTCATCCACCACAATGGCGTTGTCCATGCTACCGCCCAGGGCCAGGTTCTTTTCGCGCAACATTTCGATTTCCCGCAGAAAGCCGAAGGTGCGCGCACGGCTGACTTCCTTCACGAAAGAGGTGGAAGAGAAATCAATACTGGAAAACCGGGTGTCATCGGTGAACACCGGATGATCGAAATCGATGCCAAAGCTAACCTTGAAGCCTTCGAAGGGTTCGAAGCGGGCATACTTGTCACCATCATTGACTTCGACCACATCCTTGATGCGTATAAATTTTTTCAGGGCATTCTGCTCTTCCACACCGGCAGACTGAATAAGGAAGACAAAAGGGCCTGCACTGCCATCCATGATCGGCACTTCCGGGGCGCTTACGTCCACATAGGCATTGTCGACGCCCAGTCCGGCAAAGGCTGAAAGCAAATGCTCCACAGTGGAGATTTCCACACCACCCTTTTCCAGGGTGGTGGAAAGCTGGGTATTACCGACATTTTCTGCAGTAGCTGGAATGTCCATGGGTTCAGGCAGATCAACACGCCGGAACACGATTCCCGTATCCACTGCTGCGGGGCGCAGAGTGAGGAAAACCTTTTCACCGGTATGCAGGCCAACTCCTGTAGCCCGTATGACATTTTTTAGTGTGCGTTGCCTTATCATCAGCGTTTTCTCTTTGCCTGCGGCCAAATGCCGAAAATTTTCAGAGCTACCCCTAGGGAACATCTAGGGGTAAATCAGGGATTTCCCTAATCTACCCTTTTTCGGCCCCAAATGCAAATTCCCGCCTCCCGGACGAGACCTTGATCAATCCGCCTGACGGCGCAGAAAAGCAGGGATATCAAGATAATCCATGTCCTGTTTCTCCAGGGGCTGGGAAGCTGCCTTTTGCTCCTGGCGGCGGCGAATGGCCGTGGGAACCTCCAGGTTTTCATAGGATCGGGCGGCATTTCTCTGCACCTGCGGTTCTTCGTATTGGCTGCTAGTGTCCGCCTCGGGAATAACCGCCTTTGGCGCGGGGACCACCTCCATCTCCGGTCGGGCAATATCCACTTCCTCTTCCTCACCAAGGCCGGTGGCAACCACGGTTACCCGCAACTCGTCATGCATATCCGGGTCAATGACCGTACCTACCACAACGGTAGCATCTTCCCGGGCAAATTCCTTGACGGTGGTGCCCACTTCGTCAAACTCACCGATACCCAGATCCAGGCCGGCGGTGATATTCACCAGCACACCCTTGGCGCCGGTAAGGTGGAAATCATCCAGCAGGGGGCAATTGACTGCTGCTTCTGCCGCCTTGCGCGCCCGGTCTTCCCCGGAGGCGCTGCCGGAACCCATCATCGCCATGCCCATTTCGCCCATCACTGTGCGCACATCAGCAAAATCCACGTTGATCAGGCCAGGGCGGGTGATCAGTTCAGCAATGCCCTGCACCGCATTCAGCAACACGTCGTTGGCTGCCTTGAAGGCATCCAGCAGGCTGGTGCTCTTACCCAGCACCGCCAGCAGCTTTTCATTCGGGATGGTAATCAGGGAATCTACATGTTTGCCAAGTTCCGCAATGCCCATCTCGGCCACCCTCATGCGCTTTTCACCTTCAAAGGGAAAGGGCTTGGTGACTACGGCAACGGTCAGGATGCCCTGCTCTTTTGCCACCTCGGCAACCACGGGGGCGGCGCCGGTGCCGGTGCCGCCACCCATACCGGCGGTGATGAAGATCATGTCCGAGCCCTTGATGGCCTCGGCAATGCGATCTTTATCTTCCATGGCCGCCTGATGGCCGATCTGGGGGTTGGCACCCGCGCCCAGCCCCTTGGTCAGACCCGACCCGATCTGCAGGGTGGTATTCACCTCCGAGTTATTAAGTGCCTGGGCATCGGTATTGGCGCAGATAAAATCCACACCTTCGATATTACCACGCAGCATATGGGTAACGGCGTTTCCACCGCCACCGCCAATGCCGATGACCTTGATAACCGCATTCTGGCTGTCTACATCCACTAATTCAAACATTTCACCAATCTCCTAAACAATCTGCCTGTATGCTCCTGCCGGGAGCCGTTTAAATACAATAAAACCCAAATACTAAAAATTTCCCTGGAACCAGCTTTTCATCCGCTCCCAGGTTGCCCGTAGTGCGCCCTTGTTCTCGTGAGGCACATTGATTGAACTGTTTTGCTGTCCGAACAACAGCAAACCAACACCTGTCGCATGGATGGGGTTGCGCACCACATCCACCAGACCGGTTACATACTGGGGCACCCCGAGGCGCACCGGCATGTGGAATACTTCTTCGGCCAGATCCACCAGCCCTTCCATTTTCGAACTGCCACCGGTAAGCACGATGCCACCAGCGACTAGGTGTTCGAACCCGGAGCGACGCAGCTCTTCATGTACCAGGGTGAGCAGCTCTTCGTAACGAGGCTCGACCACTTCCGCCAGGGTCTGGCGGGACATGCGCCGCGGGGCGCGGTCGCCGATGCTTGGCACCTCGATGGTTTCATCCGCCGAAGGAAGCTTGCTCAGGGCGCAGGCATATTTCAGCTTGATCTCCTCCGCAAAATGGGTGGGCGTACGCAGGGCCACTGCAATATCGTTGGTCACCTGATCGCCGGCGATGGGGATCACCGCGGTGTGACGAATGGAGCCGCCGGTAAACACGGCGATATCCGTGGTGCCACCGCCAATATCCACCAGACACACCCCCAGATCCTTTTCTTCCTCATCCAGCACCGAATGGCTGGAGGCAATCTGCTCCAGGATCAGATCCTGCACCTCCAGTCCACAGCGGCGCACACATTTGATAATGTTCTGCGCCGCACTGACCGCACCGGTAACCATGTGCACCTGGGCCTCCAGGCGCACACCACACATGCCCACGGGCTCGTGGATGCCTTCCTGGTTGTCGATGATGAATTCCTGGGGAAGGATGTGCAGAATGCGCTGATCCGCCGGAATGGGCACCGCCCGCGCCGCATCGATGACGCGCTCCACGTCACTGGCGGTAACTTCGCCATCATTGATGCCCACGATGCCATGGGAGTTGAGGCTGGATACATGACTGCCAGCAATGCCTGCATAGACGGATTCAATCTCCACGCCGGACATCAGCTCCGCCTCTTCCACCGCCCGTTGTATGGACTGCACCGTGGATTCGATATTGACCACCACGCCTTTTTTCAGGCCATGGGAGGGGTTGCTGCCGATGCCGATGATTTCGATTTCATCGTCTTCCGTCACTTCCCCGACAATGGCCACCACCTTGGAAGTGCCGATATCCAGACCCACAATAATTTTCTTGCCAGACTTTCTCATCAGCCTTTTTCCTCTTCCCGCCAACTCACGGCAAAGCCCTGTTCATAACGCAAATCCACACGCAAGGGCTTTCGCTGTGCCTGCTCCAGCACGGCATACACGCCCAGCAGGCGTTTTATTCGCTTGTCCATCTGTTCCTTGCCCACCACGATAGTTGTTCCATTTGTCAGTTTCAGCCGCCATTCGCCACGCTTGTCCAGATCCACTTCACGAATGGACATCCCGTACTGACGGAACATCTTTTGCCCGGTGATAAAGAAATCCAGCATCAGCGATGCCTTGTCCTCATCTCCGTTGAAACGCAGAGGCAGCTGTTTATCTGGTTTTTGTTGCGGACGAAATACTTCACCATTGGCATTCAGCAAGGCGTCTTCGCCCCAGCTTGCAATTGGCGTCTGCTCTACCACCTCCACCACCAGTTTGTCCGGCCAGACTCTCGTGACCTTCGCTTCCGCTACCCAGGCAGCACTCAGGGCAGCTGCCCGCAACTTGCGCAAATCAACGCTGAAAAAGCCACCATCAATCGCTTTGAGCAAAGCCTGCTGCAGACTGACCTTGTCCAGGTTGCGGAATTCATTCTTGATCTGGATGCTGCGAACCGGCATTACTTGGGGATTCATCAGATAACCAGCCAGAACATAAAACCCTGCAACACTCGTCACCGCAAAACCCGCCAGCACCCACAGACGCCAGCGCCGGGCCAGGACATTTGTCTTTTTCCCCTTCACTGGCTGCTCTCCAGAGAACCGCATAAAATGCGCCACACCAGCTCGGGGAAGTCCATCCCCGCCGCTGCCGCTGCCATGGGAACCAGGCTGTGATCTGTCATTCCCGGCACCGTATTGACCTCCACCAGCCAGGCTTTCCCCCGGGCATCCACCATGAAGTCCACGCGCCCCCAACCCGTCGCCCCGACTGCATGAAACGCCTGTAGGGCCAGTTGCCGCATGGCATCTTCTGCAGCCACCGACAGGCCGCTGGGAATAAAATAACCGGTAGTATCTGTTTCATATTTGGCTGCGTAGTCATAGATTTCATGGGGCGTTTCCAGGCGGATCACGGGCAAAGCCGCACCATCGAGAACCGTGACTGTATATTCCTTGCCTGCTATCCAGCGCTCTGCCAACACTTCGGAATCAAACTGGTACGCAAGCTCCCAGGCTTGCTGCAGGGCGGCGGCATTCTCCACTTTGCTGATGCCGATGCTGGAACCCTCGTGCACCGGCTTGACCATAAGCGGAAATCCCAGGGTTTGCGCAGCAGATTCGAGATCTTCTTCACCACCAATACGCATATACTCCGGCGTGGGCAGCCCCATGCCTGACCACAGCTGCTTGCTGCGCATCTTGTCCATGGCCAGAGCCGAGCCCAGCACGCCGGTACCGGTATAGGGCAGGCCCAGCGTTTCCAGTACGCCCTGAATCACGCCATCTTCCCCACCACGACCGTGCAGCATGACAAATGCCCGGTCGAAACTACCCGCCTTGAGCACTTCACAAATGTCCCTGCCTACATCAACACCATGGGCATCCACCCCTTTGTCCTGCAAACCAGCCAGCACCGCGGCGCCGCTTATGAGGGACACAGGCCTTTCTGCAGACCAGCCCCCCATGAGCACCGCAACCTTGCCAAAATCTGTTGCCTGGACACTCATGCAGGCTCACCCACAATATGCACTTCGGTCTGCAAGCAGGTTCCTGCGTGCTGTTCTACCGTTTGCTGCACATGCCGGATCAACCCTTCTATATCCGCCGCTGTGGCAACACCCGTATTGACGATGAAATTGGCATGCTTTTCCGATACCCTAGCGCCGCCAAGCTGAAATCCCTTCAATCCTGCCGCCTCGATCAGGCGCGCTGCATGATCTCCCGGCGGGTTGCGAAAGGTCGAGCCAGCACTGGGCTGCCCTACGGGCTGGGTGGCATTGCGCTGCACCAGCAGGCGCTGCACCTCCAACCGTTCCGCCTCTGCATCACCGGGCTCCAGTTGCAGCTCACACCCGACAAACCATTCCTCTTTCGGGGCTTCCACTTCACGATACGCCACCTTGTATTCCAGGGAAGTACGCCGGTGTACGACTCCCTGGCGATCAATGGTCTGGACGTTGATCACCCGCTGCCAGGTCTCACCACCAAAGGCACCGGCATTCATCGCCAAGGCTCCACCCATGGTGCCGGGAATACCGGCAAGAAACGCCGCTCCACATAGACCGGCGCGGGCGGCATGTCTCGCCACCAGGGCGCTGGGCGTACCGGCGCCAACCCGCAAGCGGCTGCTGGCAATGGTTTCGATTTCATTCAGCCGCCCACAGACGGCGATCACCGTTCCGGCGAAGCCACCATCGCGCACCAGCAAATTGCTGCCTAGCCCCAACCACAAGATCTGCTCTCCGGCAGGCAGCGATCGCAGAAAATCCGACAAATCCGCCACATCCGCCGGCTGAAAGTAATAGCGCGCCGGGCCGCCAACACGCCAGGTGGTATGTTTGGCCATCGATTCATCAAAAAGTAGCATCGTATGGTGACGCGTTACTTCAACGCTGCTCCTCATGGGTTTTCCTCCTTTTCTCCACAACAACAGGCTTTGCAGGGTTCAACTGCCTGGCAGCCACCACATCTTTCAAAGCCAGATTTCCCAGCTGGCGGGCAGCCAGCGATTCACCACATCCCATGTGCAAATACCTGATCATGCTCTGCTGTTTCATTTGCACCATTCCTCCGACAGCCTGGCTGCCATCTGTCCAATATCTCCCGCTCCCATCATGAGCACGATGTCATTGGCCTGCACCACGCTCTTGAGCACCTCCGGCAGCTCTGGTAAATCACTGACAAATACCGGATCGGCCTGCCCCCGGGCGCGAATGGCCCGGCTCAAAGCCCGGCCATCAGCATCCGGCAGCGGCTTCTCGCCTGCGGCGTATACCTCTGTCAGCACCAGCACGTCCGCCTCGGACAAAACCTGCACGAAATCTTCAAACGCATCATGGGTGCGCGTATAGCGATGCGGCTGAAACACCAGCACCAGACGCCGCGACTGCCAGCCTTCCTGCACGGCACTGATGGTTGCCGCTATTTCCCTGGGATGGTGGCCATAGTCGTCCACCAGCATGAAGCTGCCGCCACCAAAATCGCAGTGTTCATGCACCTGGAAGCGGCGGTCAATACCGGCAAAACCTGCCAGCGCCTTGTGTATGACATCTGTACTCACCCCCATTTCCAGCGCCACTGCTATTGCAGCCAGGGCATTCATGACATTGTGTTTGCCCGGCAGGTTAAGGCTCACATCAAAAGCCTTCCGGCCTTTCATCTGCACCTGAAAATGGCTGGTCTGACGGTCATAGCGAATATTGACCGCACGCAAGTCCGCTTCTTCCCGGGTGCCATAGCTAAGCACCTGGCGGGTCACTCTGGGCAACAGTTTCCGCACCTCGGCATCGTCGATGCACAAAATGGCCAACCCATAGAAAGGCAGGTGATGGAGAAACTCGACGAAGGCATCCTGCAAACGGCTGAAATCTCCGCCATAGGTTCCCATGTGGTCTCTGTCCACATTGGTCACTACCGCCATCATGGGCAGCAGGTACAGAAACGAGGCATCGCTCTCATCCGCCTCGGCGACCAGGATCTCCCCCGTGCCCAGCCGGGCGTAACTGCCCGCGGCATTGAGTTGTCCACCAATGACGAAAGTCGGATCCATATCCGCTTCTATCAGCAGCGTTGCGGCAAGACTGGTGGTGGTGGTTTTGCCATGGGTTCCGGCAATGGCGATGCCATAGCGAAAGCGCATGATTTCCGCCAGCATCTCCGCCCGGGGCACCACCGGAACACGGGCTGCCCTGGCGGCTATGACCTCCGGGTTTTCATCGGTCACCGCACTGGAGATGATGACTGCATCCACCCCCCGGATGTTTTCTTCTGCATGTCCCAGGTAAATTACCGCTCCCTGCTCCTGCAAGCGCCTGGTTGCCGCATTTTCCGCCAGATCCGACCCGCTGATCTGATATCCGAGATTGAGCATCACCTGGGCGATACCGTTCATGCCGGAGCCACCAATGCCCACGAAATGCAAATGGCGCATGCGCCCCATGGCTTCCGCAGCATGGATTCTCGGCATCGCATTGATGTTCTGGATATCGGTCACGATTTCACCTGCGCTTCACAGCAGTCTGCTACCGTGTGGGCGGCATCCGGCCTAGCCAGTGTTCTGGCCGCCAGCGCCATGCCCAGCAGCTTTTCCCTGTCTCCCAGCAATAGCTGCAACTGCCGCGCCAGCCCATCCTCAGTCAATTCCGACTGCGGCAGCAGCACAGCCGCGCTGCCATCCACCAGATATCGGGCATTGCAGGTCTGGTGATCATCCACGGCATGAGGATAGGGCACCAGTACAGAAGCCACGCCCACGGCCGCCAGCTCGGAGACGGTCAGAGCACCGGCGCGACAAATCACCAAATCCGCCCAGGCGAGGGCTGCGGCCATATCTTCGATAAATTCCGTGACTTCCGCCCAGGGCTGCTGCGCATACAATTCCCGCGTGGCCTCCGCCTTGCCGCGCCCAGCCTGATGACGGACAGCCAGAGGCTGCTGCAGTTGCCTCAGCGCCGGCGGCACCTGTTGGTTCAGGGCCAGGGCACCCAGGGAGCCGCCGATAACCAGCACTCTGGCCGTCTGGTCGCGATTACGCATGCGCGCTGCCGGTTCGGCCACGGCCGTAATGTCCGCACGTAGCGGGTTGCCAGTGAGCACCGCGCCGACGGCTTCCGGGAAACTACCCGGAAAGGCCTGCAACACCTGCGTGGCAATCTTTGCCAACCAGCGATTGGTCAGTCCGGGAATGGTGTTCTGTTCATGGATCACCAGGGGGATGCCCAACAGCTTGCTGACCAATCCGCCAGGGCCGGTAACGAAACCACCCATGCCCAATACCAGCTGCGGCCTGGTGTGGCGCAGAATCTTCCCTGCCTGAGCCATGGCCTTGAGCAGGCGGAACGGAGCCAGCAGCAAGCCACCCATGCCCTGTCCACGCAACCTGTAGGCGGAAATGGTTTCCAGGGGAAAGCCGTAATCCGGTACGGTGCGGGACTCGAAACTGTCTGGCGTTCCCATCCAGCTGACCTCCCAACCACGGGCCCGCATTTCCTGCGCCACCGCCAGAGCCGGGAAGACATGTCCACCGGTGCCGCCTGCCAGAATGGTTATGCGCGCCACGGCATGCCTCCCGCACGTTCATCCCCGGTGCGGTTTTCCCAATGGATGCGCAGCAACACGGCAACGGCCACGCAACTGATAATCATGCTGTTGCTACCGTAACTGACGAAGGGCAAGGTCAGCCCCTTGGTGGGCAGCAGGCCTACGTTCACGCCAATATTGATGAACGCCTGCAGCCCCAGCCACAAGCCTATGCCATAAGAAACATAAGCAGAAAAACGACGTTGCCGGGATTCTGCAGCGGCGCCAATGCTGAATGCCCGCCATACCAGAATGCTGAACAAGGCGATCACGGCAAGGGTGCCTGCCAGGCCAAATTCCTCGCCAATCACCGCCATGATGAAATCCGTGTGTGCTTCCGGCAGATAGAATTGCTTCTGGATGCCGTTGCCCAGGCCGACGCCCGTCCATTCTCCCCGGCCAAAGGCAATCAGCGCCTGGGTAAGCTGATAACCGGAATTCAGGGGATCCGCCCAGGGATTGAGAAAGGAAGTCACCCGCTCCAGGCGATAGGGCGAAGTCACCACCAGTGCCGCACCCCCGAGAATCGCCAGCAACAGCAACAGGCCAAATTGCCATAAGGGAGCGCCACCAAGGAACAGCAAGCCCAGTGCCGTGGCCAGCAGCACCACCGTAGTGCCGAAATCCGGCTGCGCCATGAGCAGAATGACCGCCAGAGACAGCAGCAGCAACGGCTTGATCACGCCCCACACCGAATGCGCAACCTCGACCTGCCGCCGCACCAGATAACCGGCCATATAAAAAATCATGAACAATTTCATGAACTCGGAGGTCTGCAGATTGAAAGATCCCAGCTCCACCCAGCGGGTTGCGCCATTTACGGTTTTGCCCAGGCCGGGAACCAGCACCACCACCAGCAACACCAGTCCCAGAAAATACAACCAGGCACTGCCCCGCTCCCACCATTTTCCCGGAATCTGCAGAACCAGCAATGCCGCGGTCATGCCCAGGCTCAATGCGAGCATATGTTTGCCCAGATAGTGGAAGGAGTTTCCGCTGCCAGCGAGGTGCAGGGACGCCGAACTGACCATCACAATGCCCAATCCGACAAGCGCAAGCACAGCCACCAGCAACACCCAGTCCACGGAGGGGACAGATGTCGACATCATGGTGCGGGGACGGGCTACTGCACTCATGAGCACAACCTCCTTGTGCATTCCCTAAAAACATTGCCGCGATGCTCGAACCCGTCAAACATATCGAAACTGGCGCAGGCCGGAGACAACAACACCCGGTCTCCCGGCAACGCCAGTTCCGCCGCTTTGGCTACGGCTTCATCCATATCCACAGCATCAACGATGTTGATCCCGGTATTCAGCACTTGGCGGATCCGCTGGCGATCACGGCCAATCAACACCACCGCCCGGGCGGTGTCCTTGATTGTCTGCGCCAGGGCGGTGAAATCCGCCTGTTTGCAATCACCCCCGGCAATCAATACCGTGCAACTGCCATCTCCTTTATGCAACCCCCGCAGGGCGGCCACAGTTGCACCGGGATTGGTGGCCTTGGAATCGTTGTACCATTTCACGCCCGCACGGGTGCAGACATACTCGGTGCGGTGCGCCAGACCAGGAAACGTCTGCAATACACCAAGCATGTCCGGCATGGGCAACTCCAATGCCGTCCCCATGGCCAGGGCCGCCAGCGCATTGGCCAGGTTGTGCTGCCCTGGCATCAGTAATTCTCTTGCAGGCAGCAAGTTCTTGCTCCCCTGGCACAGCCAGGTCTCCCCATCAATAGAACGGACACCGAAGCAGTCTGCATCCCGGGGCTCGCCCAGGGTAAAGAACAGGGCGTGGGCGGTACGCGACATGCTCATCACCCGGGAATCATCCAGGTTGTACACGCCGATTGCCGCCCGGGCATAGATCCGGGACTTGACCTGTGCATACTCATCCAGGCTGGAATAGCGATCCATATGGTCTGCGGAAATATTCAGCACCGCTGCCACTTCCGACACCAGATTCGCTGTGGTTTCCAACTGAAAGCTGGACAGTTCCAGCACATACAGTGCAGGCTCGTCTTCCAGCAAATCCAGTACCGGCTTGCCCAGATTGCCGCCGGTCACAGCACCCTTGCCCGCCGCCATGAGGCCGAGCAAGGTAGTGACCGTGCTTTTGCCGTTGGAGCCGGTGATTGCCGCCACCTTTCCCTGCACTTCCCTGGCGAACAACTCCACATCTCCCACCACGGACACGCCCTGCTGCAAGGCATGCTGGATTTCCGCTGTGGCCAGCGCGACACCGGGACTGACGACCAGCATGTCCACCCCGGCAAAGAGGCTGCGGTCGAACCCCCCCAGAAACAGCTCCACATCCGGCAGCTGACGGCGCAGCGCATCCAGACCCGGAGGCTGTTCACGGCTGTCGGCAACCAGCAATTGCGGCACCCCCAGACCATGCAGATAGCGCGCACAGGACAAACCGGTCACCCCCAGGCCCACAATCAGCACCCGCTCTGGCAAATCATCAATATGCAATGCTGTGGCCATATTCTTCATCACCGGATCTTCAGGCTTGCCAGCCCCACCAGCACCAGGATGACGGTTACGATCCAGAAACGCACGATCACCCGCGGCTCCGGCCAGCCTTTCAATTCAAAATGATGATGTAGCGGCGCCATGCGGAATATTCTGCGACCGGTCATCTTGTAGGAGGCCACTTGCAGGATCACAGATATGGTCTCCACCACAAACACGCCACCCATGATGAACAGCACCAGCTCCTGCCGCACGGCTACCGCCACCACACCCAGGGCTGCTCCCAGGGCCAGGGCACCCACATCTCCCATGAACACCTGGGCGGGGTAAGCATTGAACCAGAGAAACCCCAGGCCGGCTCCAACCAGCGCACCACAAAAAATGGCCAGCTCTCCCGCCCCGGGGAGATAGGGGATCAACAGATATTTCGATAAATACATGTGCCCGGAAACATAGGCAAACACGCCCAGCGCTCCCGCCACCAGCACGGTTGGCAGAATCGCCAGGCCATCCAGGCCATCGGTCAGATTCACTGCATTCGAGGAACCCACGATCACCAGATAGGCCAGCAAGACAAACGCCGGCCCCAGATCCAGCACCACGTCCTTGAAGAAAGGCACGATCAGCTGGGTTTCGGCGGGAGCAGCCGCAGTAACGTACAGGGCGACAGCCGCCGCCAGACCAAATACCGACTGCCACAAGTATTTCCAGCGCGCAGGCAATCCACGGGAATCCTTGAGCACCAGCTTTTTGTAATCATCAACAAGACCCACCACCCCGAAGCTCAGGGTGGTAAGCAGTACAATCCATATATAACGGTTGCTCAGATCCGCCCACAGCAATACGGCAATGGACACCGCCACCAGAATCAAAGCTCCACCCATGGTGGGCGTACCCGCTTTGGAATAGTGGCTTTCCGGGCCGTCATTGCGCACCGTCTGGCCTATTTTGTACCGGCTCAGGCGACGAATCATCACCGGGCCTACCATAAAGGAAATCACCAGGGCGGTGAGCACACCCAGAATTGCACGCAGGGTGATGTAGCGAAACACGTTGAAGGCCGGGTCGAACTGGGCCAGATAATCCGTGAGCCAGATCAACATCAGCTACTCTCCCCGCAAAGCGCTGCGACAGTTTGTTCCATGGCGGCTGAACGGGAGCCTTTCACCAGCACGGCATCCCCTTCTTTGAGCTCACCTTGCAAGCAGGCAATGAGCGCTTCCTGATGTGGAAAGTGCCTGGCGCCGGCACCGAAGGCAAGGCTGGCTTTTTCACTCAGCAGGCCGCAGGTGAACAGCAGGTCTATGCCCTTGCGTACAGCAAGCTCCCCCAGCTCCCCATGCAATGCAGCCGCATCGTCGCCGAGCTCACCCAAATCTCCCAGCACCAGCAGTTTGCGCCCGGGAAACTGACGTAATACATCCACTGCCATGCTTACCGAATCCGGATTGGCATTGTAGCTGTCATCGATGACCCAGCCTGCTACCGCGCCTTTCCGGGGAAACAGGCGGCCAGACACGGGTTGCACAGACGCCAACCCGGCTTCAATTTCCTCCTGGCCGGCATCGAGCACCAGGGCGGCGGCAATTGCCGCCAGGGCATTCATGCGGTTGTGCTCGCCGGCAAGACGCATACTGATCTGCAATTCACCAGCCGGGGTTCGCACCGCAAATTCGCTGCGGAAGCCTTCTGCACCCCAGACCAGCTGCAGGGAATCGGCAGGACTGCTGATATCTGCTGGCAAAGAAACACCGAAGCTCAGCGTTTGGCGGGATCGGGCCAGTTGCCGCCACAAGTCGGCATAGACATCATCCGCGTTGAACACGAACACGCCATCAGCGGCAAGGCCGTTGATGATTTCCGCCTTGGCTGTGGCCACCCCGCGGAGGTCGCCAAACCCCTGCAAGTGGGCGCGACCGGCATTATTCAAAATAGCGACATCGGGGCAAGCCACACGACTCAGGTAGTCTATTTCCCCGGGATGATTGGCCCCCATCTCCACCACTGCATAGGCTTCGTCCTGCAAGCGGCACAAGGTCAGGGGCAGGCCGATCTCATTGTTGAGATTGCCCCTGGTCGCCAGGGTTTTTCCCCTGCGGGAGAGGATGGCCGCAAGCATTTCCTTGACCGTGGTCTTGCCGTTGCTGCCGGTAATGGCCACGACCTTGGCCCTGGAGCGCTCACGCCAGGCCGCCGCCAGCTGCCCCAGACCAATGCGCGTATCCGCCACCTGTACGCAGGGCAGGGTCGGACTACAGCTGGCGCTGACCAGTGCGGCAGCGGCTCCCTTCCGGGCAGCCTCCTGCAGGAAATCATGTCCATCAAATCGTGGGCCGACCAGCGCTACATACAAGTCACCTGAAGCAAGCTTGCGGCTGTCTGTACTCACCGAGCAAATTTCCACATCTTCGCCGGTCAGATTGCCATGCAGTTCCGTGGCAAGTTCGGATAGACGAAAAGCGATCATGGGAGGCCACCCAGGCAACGCCGCACCTGCTCGATGTCACTGAAGGGATGGCGTTGATCGCCGATCTGCTGGCAAATCTCATGCCCTTTTCCTGCCACTAGAACAACATCACTTGCTTGCGCCTGATGGATCGCAGTGGCTATGGCTTCGGCCCGGTCTGGAATCACCAGCGCCATGCGCGGCTCCTGCATGCCTTCGAGGATATCAGCCAGTATGGCCGCCGATGATTCATTTCTGGGGTTGTCATCCGTAACAATCACCACATCCGCCAGAGCTTCGGCCAGGGTTCCCATTTGCGCACGCTTGCCCCGGTCACGATCACCACCACAACCAAACACGCAGTACAGGCGCCCAGCCCCATGGGCGCGCAGGCCGGCAAGCGCTTTCGCCAGGGCATCCGGCGTATGTGCGTAGTCCACCACCACCAGCGGCTGATCACCACCACCAAACTGTTGCATGCGCCCTGGCACTGTCTCCAGTTTTTCCAGTCCGGAAATCGCCTGTTCCATGGGTACGCCCCAGCCAAGCAACACGGCCAGCACCAGCATCAGATTGCTTGCATTGAAGTCGCCGAGAAGACGGCTGTCTATTTCGCCTCTTCCCCAGGACGATGAAAACTGCAGGTGCAATCCCTGGGGGCGCGGCTCGAAGCTCTCGATATGAATAAATTCATCGGCGCCCTGGGTATGCGCACCCTGATGACAGGCAATCGTCGATACCTTCCCTTTCAGGCCGGACAAAAGCTCTGCCCCGACGACGTCATCGGTGTTGATAACAGCCATCTCCAGCCCCGGGGTTTCAAACAGGCGCTGCTTCGCCGCTGCATAGGCGCGCATGGAGCCGTGATAGTCCAGATGATCCCTACTCAGATTGGTGAACACCGCCGTATGGAAGGGCACCGCCGCCAAACGGTGCTGATCCAGCGCATGGGAGGACACCTCCATGGCGACGGCTTTGGCGTCGGCCGATTTCAGACCGGACAAAATCTGCTGTGCTTCCACAGCATCAGGCGTGGTGTGGCTTGCTGGCTGCAGACGACCGGGAAAGCCATTGCCCGTTGTGCCGGTTACGGCACAATGCCACATTTCTGGCAACGCCTGAGCCAGAAACAAGCTGACGCTGGTTTTTCCGTTGGTGCCAGTGATCCCCGCAATGCGCATGTCTTGCGCAGGATGTCCGTAGAAACGGGCAGCGATTTCGCTGACGACAGCGCGCAAGCTATCCATGACCAATATGGGGGCAGATCTCTCCAGCCGGCGTATTCTGTGTTCGGGCCAGTCTTCGGAAATCTCTGCAAGAACCAGCGACACCCCGTTATCCAGGGCTTGTTGCAGGTATTCCAGCCCGTGTCCCCGGCTTCCGGCCAGAGCCAGAAAGACAGAACCCGGCTCTGTTTTGCGGCTGTCCAGCGCCAGACTGGAAACCGGCAACTGTTCCCAGGTTCCGGCCGGCAAGCCAAGATCCACAAGCAAATCACCAGCCAGCCAGCTGGTGTACTGTTGTTGCGCACCGGCCATCAAGGGCGCACCTCCGTATGGACAAGGCGCACGTCCTGGTTTCGATCCAGGGCATCCGGCGCCACGTTCAGCAAACGCAGCGCATCATCCATGACCGCCGAAAATACCGGTGCAGCCACTAATCCACCATAATATTGTTTACCCCTGGGCTCGTTGATCATCACTGCAACCACCAGCCGTGGGTTACTGGCCGGCGCCATGCCTGCAAACAGGGAAAGGTATTTGCGTTGGGAGTATCCGCCTACGCCAGCCTTCTTTACCGTGCCTGTCTTGCCGGCAACACGATAGCCTGCAACAGCAGCAAGAGTGGCCGTGCCACCAGGAGCCACCACAGATTCCATCATATGGCGCACCTCCAGCGCGGTTTTCCTGCTGAAAACCCTTGTTCCCCGTGGCACCTCATCCCTGCGCAACAGGCTGACGGGACGATAGATCCCATCCGCCGCAAGCACTGCATAAGCCTGGGCAAGTTGCAGCACAGTCGCCGAAATGCCGTATCCATAGGAAAGCGTCGCCTGGTCGATCCGCGCCCAGTTGGCAGCCGGGCGCAGCTGCCCAACCGCCTCTCCGGGATATCCGGATCCGGTGCTTTCACCAAATCCCAGCGCAACAAGATAATCCCGGAACTTTTCCCTGGGAAGGGACAAGGCGATCTTGCCCGCGCCTACGTTACTGGATTTCTTGATGATGGTTTCTATATCCACGACACCCATGTTGTCATGATCCTTGACCTTGAATTTTCCCAGCTTGAAATATCCCGGACTGGTATCAATCCGGGTATCCGCCTGGATCACCCCCAGATCCAGCCCCACCGCCACCGTCAGGGGCTTCATGGTGGAGCCAGGCTCGAAAACATCTGTGACCGCACGATTGCGCAGGCGCCCGCCATGAGTGCTGCGGTTGCCATTGGGATTGAAACCCGGCTGATTGACCATCACCAGCACTTCGCCGGTTTTCACATCCAGCATCACAATAGAGCCGGAAACCGCATTATGCTTGGCAATAGCAGCCTTGAGTTCACGATAGGCGATGTATTGCAGGCGCTGATCCAGGCTGAGGGCCAGGTTCTTTCCCGGCCGGGGCATGCGCAGGCTTTCCACATCCGCCACCACCTGACGGCGCCCGTCACGCAACACGCGCTTCAATCCAGGCTTACCTGCCAGTTGTTCGTTAAATGCAGACTCCAGACCTTCCTGCCCGATATCGTCAAGATTGGTAAAGCCGATCACATGGGCAAAAATCTCTCCATCCGGGTAGTAGCGCCGGTATTCCCGGGTGGTCTGCAGCCCGACGATATGGTGTTTTTTTGCTACCTCCATCACTTCCTGTGCAGACTCGGGAGGCAGACGCCGCTTCAGATACACAAAATGCTTGTGGCTGTACCGGGCCAGGCGGCGGCGCAAGTCATCCAGCCCGACATCCAACGCCTTCGCCAGGGGTTGCAGCGTTTCTGCATCAGGACGTAACAGGCGCGGATTCGCTGCAATGGAATCCACCGGCGTGCTCATAGCCAGCACCGCACCGTTACGGTCGGTAATGGCGCCACGATGCGCGGGCACCTCGACCCTGTCCAGATAGCGATGATCACCTTCCGACTGCAGGAAATCCCTTTCGAATATCTGCTGATCCACCGCCCGCCAGATCAGGCCGCTCACGGCAATCATAAAAACCGTAAGCACAACGCGACGGCGGCCCACATAGGCCTTGGGCAGCGCTTCTGCCCGTTTGTGCATCTTTGCCCGTTTTTCCCTTTTAGCTGCCATGACGCCCTTTGATAATGATCACTTCCTCTGCCCTGGGCATGCGCATTTTCAGTTTCTTCCTTGCACTTGCTTCAATATGCGCCGGGGTTCCCCAGGCACCATGTTCGATCAACAGACGCTCCCATTCGATATCCACTTCATCTGCCTGCGCATCCAGGTTCTGCAGCTCACCAAACAATACCCGGGAACGATATTTCGCATGCACGACCGCCACAGCAGAGACCAGCACCACAATTGCCAGCACCATGAGCATCCATAAATGTGGGCGTCTCATGCCCGTTTTTCGGCTATGCGCATGATGGCGCTACGGGCTCTGGGATTTTGCTGTAGTTCCTGCTTGCTGGCCCGCACCGGTTTTCCTACGGGTTTCAATATTCCCGGCTCCAGTTGTTTCTCCATCACCGGCACGCCCTTGGGGAGTTGATCTCCCCGCGACATATCCCGAATAAAGCGCTTTACGATTCGATCTTCCAGGGAGTGAAAACTGATCACTACCAGCCTGCCGCCAGGAGCAAGCATTTCCACCGCCTGGGCAAGCCCCTCCCTGAGATCACCCAGCTCACTATTGATATGAATGCGAATGGCCTGAAAACTGCGCGTCGCGGGGTGCTTGTGCCGCTCTTTCACCGGACTGGCCCGGAAAATCAGCTGCGCCAGCTGCGCTGTGGTGTGCAGAGGCTCGGCACCACGCTGTTCAACAATGGCTCGGGCGATACGTCGTGAAAATCGTTCTTCCCCGTATTCCCACAGCACTCTGGCGATTTCAGATTCTTCTTCTGTGGCCAGCCATCGAGCGGCGCTCATGCCACTGCTCTGGTCCATGCGCATATCAAGAGGGCCATCCTGCTGAAAGCTGAACCCCCGTCCGGCATCATCCAGTTGCGGCGATGACACGCCAAGATCCAGCAAGATACCATTTACCCTGCCGGCGACTCCATGCTCCTCCACTACTTCCCGAAGCCTGGAAAAACTAGAGTGGTGCAAGTGCAGGCGCGGTTCACGGGTAAAGTGCTTTTGACCATAGGCAATCGCCTGCTCATCCTTGTCCAAGGCAATCAGGCAGCCCTCTTCTCCCAGGCGAGCAAGAATCGCAGCGCTGTGCCCACCCCGGCCAAAGGTGCCATCCACGCAACAGCTGTTTCGCTGGATATTCATCGCCTCAATCGCTTCCTCAAACAAAACCGGCTTGTGCAACGCCGCAGTAGTCACCTACAGCGCCAGGTTCGCCAGCTCTTCCGACATTTCGGATTCTGGCTGGTCGATATCACCCAGCCACTCTTCCCTGTTGGTAAACCACTGTTGCTCATTCCAGATCTCAAACTTGCGGCCCTGGCCCACCAGGGAAACCTGCTTGTCCATGCCCGCATATTCACGCAGGCTGTTACTCAATAAAATCCGCCCCTGGCCATCAAGCTCCAGCTCCGAGGCATGTCCCAGCAGCAGACGCTGCAGATTCTTGTTATGTTTCTTCAATGCCGGCAGGCGCATGACTTTTTGTGCCACTTCCTGCCATTCACTTTCGGGATATAACCACAGGCAACGCTCATAGGGGTTTATAGTCACCACCACACCGGAACCATCAGACGCACCCAGCTCCTTCCGATACTTGACCGGAATCGCCAGACGTCCTTTTACATCCAGATTCAACGTATTGACACCAAGAAACACAATTACCCCTTTTTCCCCACATTTCCCCACATTGCATTGAATAATAGGCTTTACTCCCCACATGGTCAAGGAAGAAAGCAGAAAAAAGTCTTTATTCTCAATGGCTTACGAAAGGAGCGTAAAGTTGGAAAAAAATCGCACAAACAAGGGGGTGCGCAATGCACTTAAAGTGAATTATCAGGAATGTTCCGTAAGAAAAATTACGAAAAATGAGAAGTAGAGGAGGAAGACGGTCTGTAAGCCGGGTTCTGTCAGCAAGCTGAGTTGCTGTGATAGTCATTCATCTGGGTCGCCCGTCACCGGACGCCTCAAGCAACCTACCCGGAAGCATCTGCGGGCCGCAGTATGCGCTTCCCTATTTGGTCTTGCTCCAGCCGGGGTTTACCCTGCCACTACCGTTACCGGCAGCGCGGTGCGCTCTTACCGCACCATTTCACCCTTACCTATTTATATAGGCGGTATATTTTCTGTGGCACTTTCCGTAGGCTTGCACCTCCCAGGCGTTACCTGGCGACTTGCCCTGTGGAGCCCGGACTTTCCTCCATCGAAAACTCGACAGCGACTATCCGACCGTCTTCCTCATGCGCAAACATAATGACGCGGCGCGAAAATTGCAAGCATTGTGGAGAAAAAATCCGCCCCTCTTTTTGTGATCTTGATCACACCCTCCTCCAGGAACGAGCCGGCATAACTGTTCCTTCAATTCCGCAAACACGTTATGATCATGGTTTACCTGAAAGGAAGCTTGTCTCTGCTCCAGGAGACTAAAGCTATACAACAGCATGAGGCTACTTACCATGATGAAAAATGCCCGAAAAAATCAGCGTTTCAAGCACATAGCTCCTACATTGGTGGCGGGAGCTGCAATCTTTGGCGTTACTGGCGCTATCGCCGGGTTCAACGTAATCATTCAGGACGATAGTAATCACTATCTCACCTGCAATGTCACTGAATTGGTTCAGGATGATGGCGGAGTCCAGGTTATCCTGGATGCCAGTGCAGACTGCCAGAACTACCTGAACCAAGGCACTCTGGCTGATTCGCTGAAGTTCGTTGCCAACGACTTTAACGGCACACAGCAAGCAGGATGCACTTTCAGTCAAATCGGGCTTACCAGCAGCGGCGAACTTCTCATCAAGGCAGATGGCCAGTGTCTTTCAACAGAAGGCGTCTACAATGTGGCGGATATTGACTATAACTGCTTTATCGATGAAGACAACAAAGCCTTTGTATTGAATGTTCCATCCTATGACATGGATGATGTTTGTGATGAAACCTTGCCCGCCTCCATCACCGCAGGAAATGTTAATGTGGCCGGCACTACCCCGGTTACCGTGGAATTCAGAACCCAGGGAGCAATCCGGATACTTCCTCCCTTTACTGTCGCAAAGGAGCATGTTTTCATCGCCAATGCCGGCCAGATATCATCCTGAAGAACCCCCCGAATACAACCCGAACCTGACTTGAATTCAAGCAGCGTTCGGGTTTCGGCTGGCTTCCGGCACATTTATCCAGGATATTGAAAAAAGCCTTCCATGGATTTTTTCAACTCGGAAAGATAAAAACGGCATTTTTCAACAGCCTGTTACCGCTTTCCAAGCGCAAACTGGTAGAGCCGGTTCTTCTTCTCTCCGGTAATCTTTGCCGTCAAGGCTGCCGCCTGTTTGACCGGCAACTCTTGCAAAAGCAGCCCCAGTATCCGCCGGGATTCCATCGACAGGCCGCCTTCGGCTCGTGCAGTGTTTGCTGCCACGACAATCACAAACTCCCCGCGCTGACGCATGGTGTCAGCAGCCACGCTGGCGACAACTTCCTGCAATTTTCCCTGCATCACTTCTTCATACTGTTTGGTCAGCTCCCGAGCGACACAGACTTCCCTTTCGCCACCCAGCACTTCGAGCATATCCTGCAGCGCATACAGTATCCGGTGGGATGACTCATAAAAAACCTGTGTGCTCGCCACTACCTGCAGCTCGGCAAGCTTCCGCTTGCGTGCTGCGGATGTGCGGGGCAGAAAACCATGAAAGCAGAAGGCATCCACCGGCAGACCCGATACGCTCAGCGCAGCAATCAGAGCACTGGGGCCGGGTACGGGAGAAACAGGGATGCCTTGCTCGCGGCAAGCCCTGATCAGGGGAAAGCCGGGGTCGCTGATCAAGGGCGTGCCGGCATCGGAAATCAGCGCCAGGGACCTCCCTTCCCTGAGCATGTCCAAAATCCCGTGCATTGCCTGCCGCTCGTTATGTTCATGCAAGGCCAGCATCGGAGTATCTATGCCATGATGCTGCAGCAGGCGGCGACTGTGACGGGTATCTTCGGCGGCAATTCGCTCTACCTGCCGCAACACATCGATGGCGCGCAAGCTGATATCATCAAGGTTCCCGATGGGGGTGGACACCACATATAAAACAGCGCTGGGATTTGACACTTCAGGCTTGCTCATATGATACTCTGCTGCTTCCTTTATTTGGGCAAATGGACGATGCGCAACAGATATACCATACAGATCTTCTTTCCGCTCATGCTTCTGTTGCTGCTGGCAGGCTGTGACACCATTTCAGTCAAACCAGCAGCGCCGGTTGACCCCCAGGCAAGCCATGCAGCGCGCATGTTCGATCAGCAGCGCTATGAAGCAGCAGCTGATCTGTATCTGGACTTGGCAGAACGCACTTCGAACAACACCCACAACCTGTATCTGCTGTTTGCAGCTGACAGTCTGATCCATGACGGGCAACTTGACAAGGCTGACAGCATCCTTCAGCAGCTGGACAGCACAGCTCTGCCCCGGGAACAGCGATTTCGGCAAGCACTGATTCAGGCCGACCTTGCTCTTGGGCGCCACCAACCGGAAAAGGCTCTCGATCTGCTGGCAACGGTTCCCCCACTTGCAGGCGATGATGAAAAAATTCGCTTTCACACCACCCGTGCCGCCGCATTCAGGGAGCGCCAGGATGGAACCGGGTATGTCACGGAGCTCATCGCCCTGGACAAGCTGCTTCCCTCCGACGAACAGCAACTACAGGTACAAACCGAGATCCTCTCTGTCCTTGCCCGCCATAGCCCCCAGTCACTGAAAGAGCAGTTCCCCGCCCCCGACACCATCACCCAGGGCTGGCTGGAGCTTGCCGGTCTGCTGCGAGACTTTCCCAATGCTCCCGGGGAAATCATCGCGCCCTACCGAGAATGGCGGGATTTGTACCCTGATCACCCTGCTGTGCCGGAATTACTCACCAGCTATTACAGCCGTCAGCAGCAGCAAGTTCCCGTCGAAATCAGCCAGATTGCGGTACTCCTGCCGCTGCAAGGGCCTTATGCCTCACCGGCACGCGCCATCCGCGATGGCCTGATGAGCGCCTGGTACGAAGACCCCGACGAAAGCCGGCCGCGGCTAAAGTTCTATGATTCCAGCAACAGCGAGCAGATCTGGCCGCTGCTGAATCAGGTTGCAGACGAGGGGGCGGATATTGTGATCGGCCCCCTTTCCAAACAGGCCGTAGTGCAGCTTGCCCGGGCAGGCGGCCTGCCGCTGCCGGTGCTGGCGCTGAATCAGGTAAACACGGACAGCATCCCTCCACAGAATCTTTACCAGTTTTCACTATCTCCCGAGGATGAGGCACGCCAGGTGGCAATCTGGGCCGCTTACCAGGGATACCACGAACCCGCCATGCTCTATCCCTCTTCTTCTCTGGGAAAGCGCATGGCCACAGCTTTCATGGAAACCTGGCGGCAACTGGGCGGCAGCAGCATGCGCTCCCAGGCTTACGACCCGGCCAGCAAGGATTTTTCCACCCCTGTTGCCCAGCTGGTCATGTCCGCCCAACGCAAGGCACAGCTGGAAGAACAGAAGAAAGCCAGGGAAGAGGGTATCGAATATACGCTGCCCCCCAGGGGCATGGATTTTATTTTCGCCATTGGCAACAAACAGCAAATGCGCCAGATACGCCCCATGCTGCAATTTCACTTTGCCGAGGGGTTGCCGGTACTGAGTACATCCAGAGCCTGGGACGGCCAATTGAAGAATGATGAAAGTTTCGACCTGGCCGGCATCATCCTGCCCGAAATGCCCTGGATGCTGGACGGTGATACCGACAATCCGCTTTCCCGGAAAAACCTGCAGGATCATCTGGCCCGAAGTGAAAGAAAGTATCTGCGCCTCCTGCCCATGGGAATCGATGCCTACCAGGTATTGTCCCATCTTGGAAAACTGGAAACGGCCGGCCTGCCTCCCTTCAAAGGCAATACCGGGCTGCTGTACCTGGATAACGAACGCCAGTTACTGCGCCGCATGACCTGGATTTCCCTGCAGGCGCCCCCCCGGATACTGGGGATCACGCCCCCCGCCAACGCCGTAAGCGTGCTTCCCGCAGCCCCCCCGGACATTCGCCTTGATGAAAGCACCACACCTGCGCAAAGGTGAGGCTGCCGAGGCCCTCGCCTGCCGCTGGCTGCAGACCCAGGGACTTACCCTGAGCGAGCAGAACTATCGCTGCAAATCCGGAGAAATCGACCTTGTCATGCAGGATGGGGAAACCCTGGTGTTCGTCGAGGTTCGCTATCGCAGCGGCTTGGAATTCGGCTCTGCAATCGACTCCATTACTCCCGCCAAACAACGAAAACTGTTACATGCGGCACAGCACTATCTGCAGCGTTTCCGGCATACGCCAGCCTGCAGATTCGATATAATCGGCATTGACCGGGAACACCGGGTTCAATGGATCAGGAACGCCATTCAGTAGCCGGAACCCGGACATTGAGGTATCTACCCAGGAAAAAACTGTGGATCTTATTGAGCGCATCAACCGCCTTTTCACCGATAGCATCGAAACCAAGCAGGTCAATCTGCCGCTCATCGCCGCCCCCATCAAGGACGCAGCGGAAATGATGGTCAACTGCCTGCTGGAAGGAGGCAAGATCCTCTGCTGTGGCAATGGCGGCTCCGCCGGTGACGCCCAGCATTTCTCCTCGGAAATGCTGAATCGCTTTGAGCGGGAACGCCCCGGCCTGCCGGCCATTGCCCTGACTACTGACAGCTCTACCCTGACCTCCATCGCCAATGACTATGCCTATCAGGAAATATTTGCCAAGCAAATCAGCGCCCTGGGGCACCCGGGCGATATCCTTCTGGCAATCAGTACCAGCGGCAACTCGTTGAATGTATTACGCGCCATGGAAACCGCCAAGGAGCAGCAAATGAAGGTGGTCGCCCTAAGCGGCAGGGATGGCGGCAAACTCGCCAGCCTCCTGCATAAAGAAGACCGGGAGATCCGCGTGGACAGCCCGTCCACCGCCCGCATCCAGGAAGTGCATCTGCTGATCATTCACTGCCTCTGTGACCTGATTGATACCCAGCTGCTTGGCGAGGAAAACTAAATTGCTGCTATTGCGCAACAGCAGCAAACCGGGTTTTTGCGATTGAAAACCGAACACCTGGATACGCTGAGGGCACTTTTTCCAGCGCCGGATCTGCTCGTCCACCCGGCAGACACCCTTGCCTACAGTTACGACAACAGCCAGCTGCAATCCATTCCCGCAGCCGTGGTCTTCCCTCGAAATAATGAGCAGATCTCGCAGTTACTGCAGCATTGCAACCAGTGGCGACTACCCCTCAGCTGCCGTGGCAGGGGTACCGGCACTACGGGGGCATCCATCCCCACAGCCGGAGGCATCGCCCTATCCCTGGAACGCATGGACAGCATTCTCGAGATTGACCCGGAAAATCGGCTGGCAAGGGTACAGCCCGGCGTGACCAATCAGCAGTTGCAGCAGGCCGTCGCCGAACACGGTTTTTTCTGGCCGCCTGATCCCACCAGCGCCGCCGTATGTACCATCGGCGGAAATCTGGCCTGCAATGCCGCCGGACCCAGGGCAGTAAAATACGGAACCTGCCGGGAGAACACCCTGGGGCTGAGCGCTATTACCGGCAGCGGAACGCTTATCCACACCGGCGTGCGCACCACCAAGGGCGTGGTGGGCTATGACCTGACCCGCCTGCTCATCGGCTCGGAAGGAACCCTGGCGGTCATCACCGAGGCCACGCTCAAGCTCACCCCGCTACCCGAAGCCCGGCGCACCCTGCAGGCCGTCTACCCGGACGTGGCAACCGCCGCAACCGCCGTATCCGCCATCATGGCCCAGCCCGTCACCCCTTCAGCGCTGGAGTTCATGGATGGCCAGGCGCTGCACATGGTGAGAAACTATTCCGACCCCGGACTTGCAGACGACGCCGGCGCCCTGTTGATGATCGAACTCGAGGAAAGCGCCGCGGCCATCGACGCCGCCAGCAAACAAATCGCAGCAACAGCCAACATTCCGGGCTGCCTGTCGGTGGAAATCGCCAGCAGCCGGGAACAGGTGCAAAAACTCTGGCGCACCCGCAAGGCGCTGTCGCCTGCCCTGCGCAATATCGCACCAAAAAAAATCAATGAAGACGTGGTGGTGCCGGTTTCCCGTATTCCGGATCTCATTCACGGACTGACCGGACTGGCGCAAAAACACGCCATCACCATCGTCAATTTCGGCCACGCAGGCAACGGCAACATCCACGTCAATCTGTTGATCAACCCTGACGACCCGCAGCAGCTTGCACAGGCCGAGATTTGTCTGGATGAGGTATTCAGCCTGGTTCTCGGGCTGGGTGGAACCCTTTCCGGCGAGCATGGCATCGGTTTGGTCAAGCGCGAGTTCGTACGCCGGGAGATCGACGACCCTACCTTGGCGCTCATGCACCAGCTGAAAAACCTGTTTGACCCCAATGGCATCTTGAATCCGGGGAAAACCCTGCCCTGACCCGGCCTCATTTCGGTTAATATTAAGAAACCTTTGGCCGACAACAGCAGGAAAGCTCATGGTTTCATTGCGTTCACTCACCTCTTTTCTTCTGGCCTGCTCGATCACCCCGGCATCGCTCGGCGCTGGAGAACTGGTATCCGGGATCGAAGACCAGACCGGGCTCTCCATTACCATCTACAACAATGACCTGGCGTTGATCAAGGACAGACGCAAGACCGACCTGCCCGCTGGCAGCATCGATCTGGCAATTCGCGGCGTCAGCGCAAAAATACGCCCGGAAACCGCCCTGCTCCGCAACATCAACCAGCCTGATGCATTGCAGGTGCTGGAACAGAATTTCAACTTCGATCTGCTGACCCCAGCAAAGATGCTGGAAAAATATGTCGGCCAGACCGTGGAGATCATTCGCATGAATCCCGCCACTGGCGAGGAAACCCAACAGGCAGCCACCATTCTCAGCACCAACAACGGCGTGGTGGCAAAAATCGCCGGGCGCATCGAAACCAATCCGAAAGGCCGTTATATTTTCCCCAGTATCCCGGAAAACCTGCGGGACAAGCCTACCCTGGTGACGCAGATCAACAACACAGCCACAGGTGTACAAGAGCTGGAACTATCTTATTTGTCCCGCGGGCTGGGCTGGAAAGCAGACTATGTTGCAGAGCTGAACAGCACGGATGACGCGCTGGATCTGGCTGGCTGGGTCACCCTCACCAACAACAGCGGCACAACTTACCCACGGGTCCGGCTGCAGCTGGTCGCCGGGGATGTCAATCAGGTGGAAGAACAAAAACGCTACAGAAGGGCCGCCGCATTAGAAATGGCTATCGCAGAAGCGCCCCCTCCCATGCGCGAAGAAGCACTGTTTGAATATCACCTGTACACCCTGGAATACCCCACCACCATTGCCGACAAGCAAACCAAGCAGGTTTCACTGCTCAGCGCGAGCAAAGTACCTGTCACCAAGGAGCTGATTTTCAGGGGGCAGGACTACTACTACCACGATGCCTACCAATCTCTTGGCCGCCCGCTCAAGGCGGCAGTCTATATCAAGCTTGAGAACCAGGTCAGCCACGGCATGGGAATGCCCCTGCCCAAGGGCATCGTGCGGGTATACAAACGCGACAACAGCGGCAGTGCCCAGTTCGTGGGCGAAGACCGTATGGATCATACCCCAAAAAATGAAACCATCCGCCTGAAGCTGGGAGAGGCCTTCGACGTCACCGCCAAAAAAACCCAACTCGACTATGTAAAGGTGAATTTTGGCCATCCCTACCGCTATGCCGCGGAAAGCACTTACCGCATCGAGCTAAAGAATGCCAAGAGCATGCCGATAAAAGTCATGGTACAGGAGCCCATCCCAGGAGACTGGAAGATCATCCATGAATCCACAAAGCACAAAAAAGTGGCGGCAGGATTGGCCGAATGGCAGATCGAGATACCTGCGGAAGGATCCACCATTCTGGAATACAGGGTACTGGTGCGCTATTAACGAGGCAGCAGTCTCTCCCGAAAAGGGATGAAACGACAAACTCAAGGAGTTGCATCACATGCTGAAATTGTTTGCTGCTATTTTACTGCTGTTTGCACCGACACAGGTGCTGGCAACAGAGGAGATCCTCATCAATCTGACCACCCACTGGGTAGGATTTGCCTCTTTGGGAGTTTTTTTCGTCGCCTATCTGCTGGTAATGGCGGAAGAATTCACCCATTTGCGTAAATCCAAGCCGGTAATGCTGGCAGCGGGGATCATCTGGGCAATGATTGCGCTGGTGTACCAATTCCAGGGACTCGATCACGAAGTCGAAAATGCAGTACGGCACAACCTGGAAGAATATGCGGAACTGATGCTGTTTCTGCTGGTGGCCATGACCTACATTAACGCAATGGACGAACGCCTGATATTCGAAAGCCTGCGGGTTTGGCTGGTGCGCAAGGGGCTGAGTTTCCGCTCCCTGTTCTGGGTCACAGGCCTGCTGGCATTCTTCATCTCCCCCATCGCAGACAACCTCACCACCGCACTGCTGATGTGCGCCGTGGTCATGGCCGTGGGAGGAAGCAATACAAAGTTCATCCTCCTGGCCTGTATCAATATCGTTATCGCAGCAAATGCGGGGGGTGCTTTCAGTCCCTTTGGCGACATCACCACCCTGATGGTTTGGCAGAAAGGCATTCAAACCGCCCAGGGAGGCGTCGATTTCTGGGCTTTCTTCGCATTGTTCATCCCTTCTTTGGTGAATTGGTTGATACCGGCGGCAATCATGAGCCTGTCCGTACCAAAAGCCCACCCGGATCCCGTAAAAGAATCCATCACCACCAAGCGAGGCGCCAAGCGTATCGTAATTCTGTTCCTGCTGACCATCACCACGGCAGTGCTGTTCCACAACTATTTGCAACTGCCACCGGTCATCGGCATGCTCACGGGACTGGCCTATTTGCAGTTCTTCGGTTACTACCTGAAGAAATCCCGCACCCGCAACGAAAGCCGCCAATCCGCCGAGAAAGCCGGACAGATCGGTGATCCGGTTGCATTTGATATTTTCAGCAGTGTGTCGCGGGCAGAATGGGACACCCTATTCTTCTTCTACGGCGTGGTGTTGTGCGTGGGGGGACTGGGCTTCATCGGCTACCTGTCCATGGCATCCGAGGTCATGTACAGCCAATGGGGGCCCACATATGCCAATATAGCAGTCGGGGTAATGTCCGCCATCGTGGACAATATTCCGGTCATGTTCGCTGTTCTCACCATGATGCCAGACATGTCCTCAGGACAGTGGCTGCTGGTGACCTTGACCGCGGGAGTGGGCGGCTCACTGCTATCCATCGGATCCGCAGCCGGGGTCGCCCTGATGGGACAGGCAAGGGGGAAATACACCTTTTTCGGTCATTTGAAGTGGACGCCGGTCATTGCTCTGGGCTACGGGGCCAGCATATTAATGCACATGTGGCTGAACAACCATCTTTTTGCCTCTTGATGCAGCAACGCACAGACCGGGTCTGATGCCGCCCAGCAGCCTGCAGGATACAGCAACTTCCTTGCGCCGCCACAATTCGGATAGCAGCGGATTATGATATAGTTCAAACCTTACATGGCTTTAGAGTCAAGCCACCAGCATGTGCTGGCAGGTGGTTTTACTCTTGAACTATATTAATTATCTTTTCCGGAGGCTGACATGTCCAAGAAACACCCCGTCGTAGTTGTTACCGGTTCATCCGGTGCCGGAACCACTACCGTAAAACGTGCATTCGAGCATATTTTCACCCGCGAAGGCATCAACGCCGCCATCGTCGAAGGCGACAGCTTTCACCGCTATGACCGCGTTCAAATGCGGGAAAAAATGGCGCAAGGCATGAGTCATTTCGGGCCAGAAGCCAATCTCTTCGACAAGATCGAAGAACTGTTCCGCGTCTATGGCGAAACCGGGGGAGGCAAGAAACGCTACTATCTACACAGCGGCGAGGAAGCCGAGGAACACAATGCGCGCCTGGGCTGCGACAACAAACCGGGTGAATTTACTCCCTGGGAAGACATCCCCGGCGGTACGGATTTGCTGTTCTATGAGGGACTGCACGGCATGGTTGTCACCGATGAAGCGGATGTTGCCAGTCAGGTTGACCTGGGCATTGGCGTGGTACCTGTGGTCAACCTGGAATGGATCCAGAAAATCCACCGTGACGGCAAGGAACGCGGCTATTCTGCAGAAGCGACTGTTGAGACCATCATGCGCCGCATGCCGGACTACATCAACCACATCACCCCGCAGTTCTCCCGTACGGACATCAATTTCCAGCGCGTTGCAACAGTGGACACCTCCAACCCTTTCATCGCCCGGGATATTCCCACACCGGACGAAAGCTTTGTGGTCATTCGCTTCGCCAATCCAGAAAAATGTGATGTGAAATTCCCGGATCTGCTGAGCATAATCCCGGACTCTTTCATGTCCCGCCGTAACACCATCGTGGTGCCCGGTGGAAAGATGGGTTTCGCCATGGAGGTCATCCTCGGCCCGATCATCGACAAGATGATGGACGCACGCAACCACGGCTGACTTGTTAACCTGTATATGAAAAAAGGGATGGCAGCAATGCCATCCCTTTTTTCTTAGCCTGTGGATAAAGAATCAGGAAGAATCTGTCCCCATGCGTTCCCTGACAACTGTCAGTATTTGCCCTGCGGTCAAACCCGCCATTTCCAGCTGCTCAGACTGGGTGCCCTGTTCCAGATACTCGTCCGGCAAGCCAAAATGCATGATATCCACCTTCAGGCCTTCGCCATGCAGGCATTCAGCAACCGCTGATCCCGCGCCACCCATGAGGGCGTTTTCCTCGAGCGTAATCAGCAGGCTGTGATCTTCGGCCAGCTGCCGCACCAGCGCCTCATCCAGAGGTTTCACGAAGCGCATGTTCGCCAGGGTGGCATCCAGTTCTTCAGCCACTTCCTGCCCGACCTGTACCAAGGAACCAAAACAAAGCAATGCGACTCTCTTGCCCTGGCGGCGGATCTCGCCTTTGCCCCAGGGCAAGGCCTCCCGCTCTGGCTCCGGCATCACACCCGGCCCCGCCCCTCTGGGGAAACGCACCATAGCCGGGCCATGATACTCCCAGGCTGTTTGCAGCATTTGCCTGCATTCATTTTCATCCGCCGGCGCCAGTATGGCCATATTGGGAATGCAGCGCACATAACTCAGGTCAAAAGCTCCGGCATGGGTGGCGCCATCAGCACCTACCAGGCCCGCTCGATCCACCGCCAGCGTAACATCCAGGTTTTGCAGGGCGATATCATGAATAAGCTGGTCATAGGCACGCTGCAGGAAGGTTGAATAGATCGCCACCACTGGCTTCAAACCATCACAGGCCATCCCCGCCGCCAGCGTCAGGGCATGCTGTTCGGCGATACCCACATCGAAATAGCGCTGTGGAAATTCCCTGGCGAAACGCACCAGGCCGGAGCCTTCGCACATGGCCGGAGTAATCGCCACCAGCCGTTCATCCACCACGGCACAGTCACAAACCCAGTCAGAAAACAATTGGGTATAGGCTCTGGCGCCAGAGCTGCCCGCGCCCGCTTGCTCCCCGGTATCAGGGTCAAACGGGCCGACGCCATGATACACACAGGGATCGCCTTCCGCCGGCGCAAAGCCCCTGCCTTTCTGTGTTACCACATGCAAAAACCGGGGGCCGCGCATCTGTCTCATGTTGTGCAGGGTGTGTACCAGCAGCGGCAGGTCATGTCCGTCGATCGGGCCGATATAGTTGAACCCCAGCTCTTCAAACAAGGTTCCGGGAATCAGCATGCCTTTCATATGCTCTTCCCAGCGATCCACAAGATCACGCACTCCGGGCATAACCCCCAGAACATTCTTCCCGCCTTCGCGCACCTTGTTGTAAAAGCGACTGGACAACACCCGCGCCAGGTAGTTGCTGACCGCACCCACAGGCTGGGAGATAGACATATCGTTGTCGTTGAGCACCACCAGCAAGTCCATATCCAGTGCGCCCGCATGATTTAATGCCTCGAATGCCATGCCGGCTGACAAGGCGCCATCACCAATAACGGCAATGTGCTCGCGCTGCATGCCTTCCAGCTTGGCGGCGATGGCCATGCCCAGAGCAGCGCCGATAGAGGTACTGGAATGGCCGGCACCAAACGCGTCATATTCTGATTCCGCACATTTCAGAAAGCCTGACAGTCCACCTTTCTGACGCAGGCTGCGCATTCTGTCACGTCTGCCGGTGAGGATCTTGTGGGGATAAGCCTGGTGCCCCACATCCCAGATCAGGCGATCCCGCGGGGTGTCGAATACATAGTGCAAGGCTATCGTGAGTTCCACCACTCCCAGCCCTGCCGCCAGATGGCCACCAGTACGGGAAACACTCTCCACCAGAAATCTGCGCAGCTCCACAGCCAGTGCATCCAGTTGCTCTACTTCCAGCAGGCGTAAATCTTCAGGCAGATCGATCTGCTGCAACAAGGAAGATGTCTGATGCTCGCCGCTGGTGGACATTAAGGTAGAATACATCGTTTACGGGTAAACCCTTATTCTAACAGTTTAGAGCCTGTCCATGACTGAAAAACTGTCAGCGCGGCAACTGCGCAAGCAGCGCCAGGAACAAATGCTGCGCACCTATAAAAAAAACCTCCGCCGGAACCTGTTGGCAGCGCCGGGGGTTTATGATTTCATCAACGTACCGGATCACCTGAAAGCGGGATGTAATGTTCTCAGGATTATCCATAACGCAAAGACCTTTGATGCCAGGGAAGTACAGCTCATCAACATCAGACCTTTCGATTCTTCTTTCGAAAAAAGTGTATTTCGTCAGCTGCCCGCAGGTTTTATCGGCACCTTCGCCTCCATTGCCATGGGGCAGACACGGACATGAGCCCGCTGCGCATCCTCTGGCGTTTTCTGCTGTTGCTGCTACACATGCTGGCGGGCATCTGGCTGAGCCTGAACATAAAAAAGACCAGGCTTTCCGATGGAAAAATACTTCCCGAACCGAAGCCCGTGGCACGCTGGTCAGCCAGACTGTTGGAAATCATGGGGATAAGGATAATCACCCACGGAAATCCACCACAAGATCCCGGCCTGATCGTAGCCAACCACATATCCTGGGTTGACATACCAACCATCAACTCTCTCACCGGAGCAGCCTTTCTCTCCAAAGACAGCATTCGCTACTGGCCGGTCATTGGCTGGTTTGCCACCGCCTCGGGCACAGTATTCATTCGCCGGGGAAAACACGAAGCCCAGCAGGTATCCAGCGCGATTGCGGAACGCCTGCTTGAAGAGCGCAGCCTGGCTATCTTTCCTGAAGGAACCACCTCTGACGGCAGCAAAGTAGGGCATTTTTTCCCAAGGCTTTTCGCGGCTGCTATCGACACCGGCAACCCGGTTATCCCCATTGCACTACGCTATACCAGCGAGGGAAAACCGGACAAGCGCATACCCTACACCAAAGGCCGCAGTTTCCTCGCCATCCTGTTTGGCATACTGGCCCGCAGGGAAAGCAAGGTTCATGTGTACTTTTGCGATCCTATCCCGTCATCCGGGCAGGATCGCCGCAGCCTGGCAGACCTCTCACGCAGCGCTCTTCAGGCGGCTCTTTCTGATGACTGAAGAATGGTTTTGTCTTTGATGAAGGGCGTAAGCAAAGCAAACAGCACCGCAGTAACTGCCATCAGCACGGTAAAAAACCAGAAATACTCCGCACCTGCAAGAAGCAGGCTGCCATCCTCATTCTGAATGAAGAAATTTACGGTACTGGTAAAAATATTCCCCAGGGAAACCGACAGCATAAACAGGGCCATGACAAAAGACTTCATGGTGCGCGGCGCCTGGGTGTAGGAATACTCCAGAACGGTAATGGACACCATGACCTCGCCGCTGGTAAGCAGCACATAGGCCAGCAATTGCCAGGAAATACCGGGTACCCCCCCTGCATCGATGCGCTCCTGGGCCAGGGAAGAAACGGCGAACGCAGCAGCAGCCAGCACGAGCCCCATCGCCACCTTGCGCATGGGCGTAAGGGTCATGATTTTTCCAAGAAAGGGATAAATCACATAACTGAAAAGCGGAATCAGGACAATGATAAGCAAGGGATTAAGCGCCTGAATTTGCGCAGGCAGCAACTCGATGCCAAACAGCACCCGATCCATATGTTGGGCCTGCAGCACCCAGGAAGACCCCGTCTGATCGAACAGCGCCCAGAAAACCGCAATGAACAGGTAGATGAGCAGCAATCGCCCGAAGATGCGCAAGCTGTCTGCGGAAACCGCTTCCCTGAGAAAACCCCTGCCCGCAGGAGGAACATGCACGAACTTGTTGCGCCCCATCCAGAACATGAAAGTGGCAAGCGCCATGAGCACACCGGGAATACCAAAAGCCAAATGGGGGCCGTGATTCTTCAGCAGCCAGGGAGTCAGCAGGGTGGAAATGAACGCACCGACGTTGATCGCCATGTAAAACCAGCCGAAGGTACGGCTGATCAATGCCCGGTTGGCATGCCCGAACTGATCACCCACATGGGCAGACACACAGGGCTTGATACCGCCGGCACCCAGGGCAATCAGTCCCAGGCCGATGGCCAGCCCCAGCCGGCTGTCATCCAGCGCCAGCGCCAGGTGCCCGCCACAATACACCAAGGAAAGGAACAGGATGGTGCGATATTTCCCCAGCCACACATCCGCTAGAATTGCCCCCAGCAGGGGAGTCAAATAGACTGCTGACACGAACAGGTGATACCAGCCCTTGGCATCCTCTTCACTCATCGGCGCAAGCACGCCGCTTGTACCCATGAGATACTGGGTCATGAACACGACCAAAATGGTGCGCATGCCGTAAAAACTGAAGCGTTCCGCAGCTTCATTGCCGATGATATAGGGAATACCGGCAGGCATGCCTTTTTGATCCACGGGGCGGGTAAGATAGCTCATGGTGGTTTTGCTTTTTCGTTGATTCTTATTAGACAGGAAGTATAGGGCATCTCTCATCATTCTGTTTGAGCAGATTTGTGCTTGAGAGGTGTGGGAACAAGGCGAAGACCGTTACAAATAGTGTATTATTTGCAGCGGTCTTCAACGCAGTTATCGCGCCTATCAAGCGCAAAGATGCCAATCACGAATGATAAGAGCTGCCCTATAGTGCCTGAGAACAAAATGTACGATTACCTGATCGTGGGTCAGGGGCTGGCGGGCAGCTTGCTGGCCTGGCGTCTGATCAATCTCGGCAAGAAAGTGCTGGTCCTGGACGACGGGCACACAAGCTCCTCCTCCATGGTCGCCGCCGGAGTGATCAACCCTCTTGCCGGAAAACGCTTCAACCATGCGCCGCAGATCCATGACTGGCTGGAAGCCGTTGAAACGACGTATACGCATCTCGCGCAGCAGGCAAAAGAGCCGTTCCTGCAATGGGTGGACATGCTGCGCCTGTTTCACAGCCCCGAGCAACATCATTTTTACGCCAGACTGCCCGGACAGGCAGCAATAGCGGATTTGCTGGGCGGGAGCTTCCCTCCGGATGAACCATCCCAGCCCGTACAGGCGCCGCTGGGAGGATTCACCCAGCACCGCACCGGCTACGTACGACTCCCTGCCCTGTTGCACTTTCTCGCCCACTGGCTACGGGAACACCAGGCGCTGCATATCGCAACAGTAAACCATGAGGATTTGGAAATCAGCGCAGAACGCGTATGCTATGGCAGTTTTCAGGCCGGAGGAATCGTGTTCTGCGATGGCTACCGCAGCATGCACAGCCCCTGGTTCGGCTATCTGCCTTTTGCCCCGGATCAGGGAGAGATACTCACCCTGACGCAAAAGCCCAACGCCCGCCCCGGACAATTACCGAACAAGATCATCAATGGCGCCGAGTGGTTGCTGCCCATAGATGACGGAATGTTTCGCCTTGGCTCTACCCACAACCACCAAACCCGGGATCATCAGCCCACAAAGGAAGGCACAAACAAGTTGTTGCAGGGCATGAATGCATTGCTGAAGAACCCACAACTGCTAGAGCTGGTGCGCAGTGAAGCGGGCGTACGGCCGGCCACCAGCGACAGGCAGCCGTTCCTGGGAACACACCCAACTTGCCCGAAGGCCCATATCTTCAATGGATTCGGCGCCCACGGCAGCCTGATGATTCCCTGGTACAGCGAACAGATGTGCCGCTGGCTTATGCGGCGCCAGCCTTTGCCGGAAACCGCCGACATTGCCCGCTATAGAGATAAGATCGCCTGACCGGTTCAGGGGACGATCTGGTCGATCACCAGTTCCACCATTTTTCCGTCCGCCACGGACACCGTGACTTCCGCGCTTTGCAGATCACCACTTGCCGCCGAGGGCTGGGAACCCTTGGCAATACGGGCGGCAACGACCAGCTGTTGGTAATCCGCCAGCTTCGTTCCCTGCTGAAGCATATTGCCGTCATTCATCACCAGCTTCGCGGGCAAATCGCCTGCGGTGATGCGCACCGCCGCCACCGGCATGGGCGGCCCCTGCACCTGCTTGGCGAAAATGAACAGACGGTCGCCGGGATTCACCTTGTCCTGCAACCCGGGGGCGAGGCTGACACTCAATTCAATAGCCGCTCCCGCAGCAACAGCTGGCTGCGCCATGGCAGCGGGCTGTGCGGCAGCTCCGGCGACGGCGGAGCCTGGATCATCCAGCTCCGCGCCGGCCTGGGCTGCTGCCTGCTTCACCTGGGCAATCATGTTCCGCAACTCCCGCACAAAATCGGCATTGTCGGCCAGGGCCGCTTCCGCCCGCCGCCAGTAATAAATAGCATTTTGATAGTCTGCCGCTTCCACCGCACCTTTGCCCGCCAGCCACAGGGCGGTGGGGTCGTCCGGCTCCTTGTCCAGCGCCTGGCGCACCAGCTCATAGGGCCTGCCGCTGATCTTTCCACCCTGCACCATGGCCAGCGTGTCCGCCAGAGCAATGAGCGCCTGGGGGTGATTATCCGTCAGCTTGCGCAATTGCTCATAAGCTTTTACTGCTTCCGGGAAACGGTTCATGGACTGGTACACACGCCCCAACATGAACCAGCCCTCGGTATCATCCGGTGCATTCTGCACCCGCTCTTCCAGACCCTGCAACAGCTCTTCCATGGTCGGTGTATTTCCGCCGGCATTCATGGCATGGGGATTTTGCGCCCCCGGATTCGGGATACCACTCATTTCCACATACTGGGGTGATCCCGTTTTCATATAGATGCCGACACTCAGCACCGGCACCAGCAAAGCAACGGCAATCGCCGCAAACCTGGCGCTGGCTGGCTGTACGGTAGCGACGGCTTCTTCCACTTCCGTATCTTCCAGCAAGCCGGCTTCCAGCTCTTCTTTTGCCTGGGCATAGGTTTCTTCGTCAATGTTGCCTGCTGCCTTTTCCTGATCTAGATCCGCAAGCTTTTCCTTTGCCAGAAGCAAATTCTGTTCCCGCTGACTGCTCGTTATATCCGGTCGCTTGCGCAAGAACACGGCCACCAGCACAGCAACACCCAGCCCCAGCATCAGGGCAACGATAATCCAGAAAGTCATTATTTTTCCTCGGTCTGATTCAGCAGCTGTTCAGCGCGTTGGCGCTGTTCATCGCTGAGAAGGCGGTCATTGCTGGAAGGGCGGCGGCGGATGACGCGTACCAGCATCACCACCGCCAGAATAAAGATAAGCACGGGGCCAACCCAAAGCATCAGGGTGGTGGCCTTGAAAGGCGGGCTGTACATGACAAAATCGCCATAGCGGGCCACCATAAACTCCACGATCTGATCCTTGTTCTCGCCTTTTTTGATCATCTCGTAGGTTTTGCGCCGCAAATCCTGGGCCAGCTCCGCGTTGGAATCTGCAATGTTCTGGTTCTGGCAAACCAGGCAACGCAATTCCTGCACCAAATCAAGGTACAGGGCTTGTTGCCCGGGGTCGGAAAACTCGTAGGTATCGACGCTTGCCAAGGCATTTGCACCCATGCACAAACCGAGCACCAGAACAAAGGCTTTCACGACGGTGGCTTCACGAACAATAAAACGCATGGATTACTCCGTTGGCTTCTGGGCATGAAAATATTTGGCGAATTTTTCCTGCCACACCTGGGGATACAATGCACCGGCATGTTTCTCGCGAACAATACCTTCGGCATCGATGAGAAAGGTCTCCGGTGCGCCATACACACCCCAATCAATGGCGGCATCGCTGTTTGGATCAAATCCGACTTCCACGAAAGGATTGCCCTTTTGCTTGAGAAAATCGATAGCATCGGCCTTTTCATCCCGCCAGTCTATGCCCAGAATGGGTACGCCCTGGCGTGACAGATGCATCAGGTATTCGTGCTCTTTCCAGCATTCAGGGCACCAGGTACCCCAGACATTCACCAGCCAGACCTTGCCTGCATAGTCGCTGCTCTTTACCCGGTCATTCTCGTCCAGCAAGTTGGGCAGATCAATGCTCGGCGCGGGCCTACCAATGAACTCTGTGGGAATGTCCCGGGGGTTGTATTCCCCTTTGCCCATTTTCATCAACACGAAATAGAACAGCCCCGCCAGGGCAAGAAAAGCCAACAGGGGAATAAAGGCGCGGCTCTTGCTCATACGGTTGCCCCCACCGGGGATTTTTCCGCCACTGTCCGACGCGCCCGCACCCGATAACGCTTGTCGGCGGCAGACAAAAGGCCGCCCAGGGACATAATCAGCGCACCCAGCCAGATCCAGCGCACATAAGGCTTGTGATACAGACGCAGACTCCAGGCGCCCTCGGTGCCCAGAGGCTCGCCAAGGGCAACAAAGAGATCGCGGGTCAGGCCGGCATCAATCCCTGCTTCGGTCATGGGCATTCCCGAGCGGTAATTGCGTTTTTCCGGATGCAGCACGGTGATTTGCTCACCATTTTGCGTAATCACCACCTCGCCGCGATCTCCGCTATAGTTTGGCCCCTGCAAATGAGTAGAGCCATTGAAGGTAAAGGCATAGCCGCCCATTTCATAGGACTCACCAACTTCCAGCCGCAGATCTTTCTCGGTACTGTAAACAGATGTCAGGGTGATGCCCACGATGAAAAAAGCAATACCGATATGCCCAAACACCATACCCCAGTGTGAGAGAGACAAACCGCCCAGTCCCCGGCCCCGTGCCTGATCCTTGGTCGCCTTGAGGGTGGTGAATAATACCCAGAAAGCCAGCACCATACCGACGGCTGCCAACCAGTCGAACCGCTGCATCACCACAATTGGATACAACACGCCGAACACCACACTGGCCACCAGGGATACGCGCACCTTGGGCCACAGATTCTCCAGGCTGTCTCGCTTCCAGCGCGCCATGGCACCAATGCCCATCAACACGACCAAAGGCGCGGTCAGGGGAATAAAGACGGCGTTGAAATAGGGAGGACCTACGGAAATCTTGCCCAAGTTCAGTGCATCCAGCAACAAGGGATACAGGGTTCCCAGCAAGACGGCCGCGCAAGCTACCACCAGAATTACATTGTTGAGCAATAGGGCGGATTCTTTGGATACCAGATCAAAGCGCACATAGCTGCGCACCTTGGAGGCTCTCACCGCGTACAGCGCCAGGGAGCCACCAACTACGGTCACCAGGAACATCAGGATGAACATTCCTCTGGCGGGATCGGAAGCAAACGCATGCACGGATGTCAGCACCCCGGAACGCACCAGGAACATTCCTAGCAGGCTCAGGGAGAAAGCAAAGATCGCCAGTAGCACGGTCCAGGCCTTGAATGCCCCGCGTTTTTCCGTCACCGCCAGGGAATGCATCAGAGCCGTGCCTGCCAGCCAAGGCATAAAGGAGGCGTTTTCCACCGGATCCCAGAACCACCAGCCGCCCCAGCCCAACTCGTAATAGGCCCACCAGGATCCCAGGGCAATGCCCAGGGTCAGAGATACCCAGGCAACCTGTGTCCAGGGGCGGGACCAGCGCGCCCACGCTGCATCCAGCCGCCCACCCAGCATGGCGGCTATAGCGAAAGCAAAGGGAATGGCAAAGCCCACATAGCCCATGTACAACAGCGGAGGATGGAGTGCCAGACCAGGATCCTGTAACAGCGGATTCAGATCCTTGCCTTCCATCGGCGGCGGCATGAGACGATCAAAAGGATTGGAGGTAAACAGCATGAACATCAGGAAACCCACGGAAAGCAACCCGAGAATACCCAGTACCCTGGCCATCATTATTGGCGGAATGCTCCGCCCGAACAGGGTGACTGCCGTGGTCCAGACGGAAAGCGTCAACGCCCAGAACAGCAACGAACCCTCATGGGCACCCCACACGCCGGATACCTTGTACAGAGTTGGCAGGCTGGTATTGGAGTTCGTCGCCACATACAGCACCGAAAAATCGCTTTGCAAAAAGCTCCAGGTCAGGAAGGCAAAAGATAAGGCGGTGAACACCAGTTGCAGCCTTGCCACCGGCTTGGCAATGGCCACCCAGGAGGCTATGCCCTTTTGTGCGCCCACCAGGGGGAAAAACGACTGGATCAGGGCAAGAACCAGCGCCAGAACCAGGGCAAAATGTCCGATTTCAGGAATCATAGCGGTTTATTCCCCTTGGCCATGTTTTCAATACCCTTCTGGTGCCCTTTTTCCAGCGCGTCGGCAACTTCGGGAGACATATAGTTTTCATCATGTTTGGCCAACACTTCATCGGCCACAAAAATACCGTCAGGCCCCATGCGTCCCTGGGCAATCACCCCCTGACCCTCCTTGAATAAATCAGGAAGAATGCCGGTATAGGCGACCTTCACTGTGTGTGCATTGTCTGTAACGTCAAAATGCACGGTGAGTTGTTCGCCTCTTTCCACAGAGCCGGGCTGCACCAGTCCTCCAAGACGAAATACATGATCCGCCGGCACCTTGTTTTCAGCAACTTCCGTGGGTGAAAAAAAATAGGACAGGTTGTTGCCCAGGGCATTGAACACCAGCCAGCTGGCTGCACCCAGCACCACCAGTCCCACCAGTAAAAAACCCAGTCGCTTGTGTCTGGCTTTCATGATTGTTGCTCCGATTTAATACGAACAAGACGGGAAATTCGCTGAAGGGCCGCTTTGCGGCGCTGCCTGACCAGCAAGGGCTCGGCAATCATCAGCAATGCGGTGGCCCCGAAAGACCCCCACACGTACAGGGCATAGCCGCCCATAGCAAAAAATTCAGATATTCCACCTTTCATCGGCGCACCTCCGGCAGTTCAGATACCCAGCGCGTATCTTTCTCGCGCTCCAGGATGATCGACCGCACCCGGTACATGGCTACCGCAACGCTGTAGGCCCAGAAGGCGAAGGTCATGATTAGCATGGCCTGCAACATGATGGTACTCATGCTCGAGCCTTCGGTTACGCTCACTGTCGCCCCCTGATGCAGGGTATTCCACCACTTGACCGAAAAATAGATGATGGGAATATTGACCACACCCACCAGCAACAATACGGCTCCGGCACGATCAGCGCGCCGTGTGTCATCAATGGAACCCTGCAGGGCGATAAAGCCGATGTAAAGGAAGAACAAAATCAGTTCCGAGGTCAGGCGCGCATCCCACACCCACCAGGCTCCCCACATGGGCTTGCCCCAGAAGGCGCCGGTCCACAGCGCGATGAATGTCATGATGGCTCCGGTTGGCGCCAGTGCCTGCGCCATCATGGAGGACAAGCGGGTATTGAACACCAAGCCGATTCCGGCCCAGAAAGCCATCACCAGATAAATAAACATGGACATCCAGGCAGAAGGCACATGAATAAAGATAATACGATAACCTTCACCCTGCTTGTAATCCGTGGGCGCGACAAAAAAACTCATGTAAAGGCCAATGGCAAGCAATACCACCGCAATCAGCGCGGATACTTTTCCAATCGTTCCAGCCAGGGGGTAAAAAGCCGCCGGAGATGAAAACCTGTAAAAACTCAATCTGCCACTCATAGAAACTCGCCCGCCACACCGGACGTTAATTTGCATCCCGAAGCTACAGACACACCGGAAATCTGTCCGGAACAGGTTATTACACCATCCAAACCACCAATTCGCATTCTGCACCCCCCCTTATCAATCCACAGACTCAGGATATGTGACCACAGGATGCCGGTAAAATTCCAGCTACGCTTGAAGACAATAGTATAATTCATAGATTCAGCTTTCAGGTTTGCTCTACCATACCAAAGATTACTCCGCCGATATCCTTAAAGCGGCTGCGGTTGCCAGGGGGGCAGCCAATGCGGACAACAGCAGGATTGCGCCAAGCATGGACAAATGCCCGGAGCCGCCAAGTCCGGAAGCCTCGGCCTCTACCGCCCCTGCACCGAAAATCAACACCGGGATATACAAGGGCAATACCAGCAGGGACACCAGCACCCCGCCACCACGGATACCCAGAGTCAATGCCGCACCTATGGCACCGATCAAACTCAGCGCCGGGGTGCCAATCAACAGCGTAAACATCATGACTGTTATGGTTGCCGTGGAAAGATCGTACTGCAGCCCCAGCAATGGCGACAACAACACCAGCGGCAGCCCGGTCACCAGCCAATGCGCCAGCACTTTGCCCAACACCAGAATGGACAACGGCTGTGGCGCAAGCAACATCTGCTCCAGGGAGCCATCCTGGTAATCGACGAAAAACAACTTTTCCAGCGCCAACATGGAAGCGAGTAACGCCGCCACCCAGAAAACCCCCGGCGCAATCAGGCGCAGGGTATTCAGTTCCGGCCCTATTCCCAGGGGGAACAGACTCACCACAATGACAAAAAAGAACAAGGTCGTAAGTACATCCGAGCGCCGCCGCATGGCCAGCAACAGATCACGGGCAACGATAATCCGAAAAGCGCTAAACACAACCGTCCTCTTTCCAGCCCAGGCGCAGCTTCTTCACCTTGCCGGAAGTCAGTGCAACTTCCTGATGGGTCGTCAGAACCACCATGCCGCCTTGCGCTACATGCTCGGCCAGCACTGCTTCCAGCAGCGCTACCGCCGCCACATCCAGCCCCACAAAGGGCTCATCCAGAATCCACAAGGGCGCCTCGCTGAGCAGCAACCGCGCCAGCGCCACCCGTTTTTGCTGTCCCTGGGACAATACTCTCGCAGGCAAATCTTCATGACCGCGCAAGCCCATCCGCTCCAGCACGCTCCAAGCCTTGTCTTCCTTTACCGACACACCCGCCAGGCGACAGGCAACCAGCAGGTTTTCCACACCGGTAAGATCATCTTTGAGTCCGTTCTTGTGTCCAAGGTACAATAGTTCCGCTGCATACTCGTCCCGCTGCTTGCGTATCGGCAGATCTTTCCAGCAAACCTCACCATCCGTGGGCGCAACGAGTCCACACAAAGTTCGCATGAGGGTGGTCTTGCCGCTGCCATTGTGGCCGTACAGATACAACAATTCTCCTTCGCCCACAGTAAAGCCGATCCCGGAAAACAGGCATCTATCCCCACGAGTGCATTGCAGATTGACCACTTCGAGCATGAAAAAATGTTACCTGATTTCCACTCTGTTTCTGTGGATTCAGGCTTGCGCTATGAACCAGAGGTGGGAATATTACAGGGAATCGGAACAAATTGCTCGCCATCCGTACCGTTGCAGGACAAGGGGCCAGGGCGATGGCCACCCCTCCACAAATGCACTTCCGACCCGGATCCTGTTTTCAGAGGAAACAGCCGGATTCAGTGTCATCGGATTTACGGGGCATTTGTTTTTCCAGCCAGGTTGTGATCTGGATCAAGGACAAGCACTGCGGTTGCGAGATAGAAACATACTGTGCAAGGGCAGCGCTTCATTCAGCTTGGCACCTATGCATTCAATAGGCCCTAAAGCACTCCACAACACCTGGATACCTAATTCATGCGCAGAAAAACACTTGGCCGCTCATGCAAGCCCTCCCCCGTGAGGAAAGCCTTGAACCTGCTGTCGGGGATTGCCCTGATCGGATTTTCATTGCCGGCATTCGCCGAAGGGCACCTGGTCGAGTTTGAGCAGGCCATCAAGCTCGATGCCAATGCTGGTAACGGCAAGAAACTGTACAAGGCAAGCTGCATCACCTGCCACGGGCCGGAAGGCTGGGGCGTTCCGGGCAGCGGCTATCCACAAATCGCCGGGCAACTGAAAAATGTTGTCATCAAGCAACTGGCGGACTTTCGTGCCGGCAACAGAGACAATCCCATTATGCGCGCTTTTTCCTCGCGCAGATCTCTGGGTGGCCCCCAGGAGATTGCCGATGTCGCCGCATATATCGCCAGCATGCCCATGACTCCAAATAACGAGCAGGGCTTCCGCTTGCGCCTGCAGGAAGGAAAGCTTGTCTATGACAGGCTATGCGCCGACTGCCACGGCAAGCAGGGAGAAGGCGACATGGAAGAGCATATCCCCCGCATCCAAGGGCAGCATTACAGCTATCTGACACGTCAATTCAACTGGATACGCAACGGCCGACGCCGCAATGGCGATGAAAAAATGATCAAACAGATCAGAAACTTCACGCCTCCCGAGCAGGTGGCAGTGCTTTCCTATGTCGCCAGCCTGAAACCGGAAAATGTTGCACCGCAGGGATGGCGCAATCGTGATTTCAATACCTTTGACCGCAGCTGGCGGCCCATGCAAATCCGCTAGCCCGTATTTCTCACCGGGATTCGGGACTACCGCCCGATGAGAAATAGTGACCTGCAGCCAAACAGTACACTAACCTGTTCGGTCATTGGTGTTTGTCGTGCTCTACCAGTATGTCCAGGCACTGGTGATCGCGGAATCCACTGGCAATGTCTCTGGCAGTCTCGCCCGCCTTGTTCTTCAGGGACGCATCCGCGCCTCTGGCAAGCAGCATTTTTACCACCTCGGGCTTGCGGACATCGACAGCTTCCATGAGCGCCGTGGTGCCTTCCTTGTCTTGTGCATTGATATCCGCCCCATGCTGCAGCAAATATACGATTGCTTCCGCATTGCCCTTTCCCGCCGCCCAGATCAACGCAGTTGCACCGTCTTTTGAACGGGCATGAACATCCGCACCAGCTTCCAGCAGCGCCTTCAGCACACCCAACCCCTTGTTGGCTACCACTGCATGGATCAATGCGGTCTTGCCTTTATTGTCCGCCAGTTCGACCTTCGCACCATGCTCAAGGAGTATCTTGACAACATCGCCATGTCCATGAGCTGCCGCCAGCATCAAGGGAGTACGTCCTTCCTTGTCCCGATCATTGGGATCAGCGCCGCGGAACAGCAGCTGCTCCACCATATCCGCTATGCCGTACCGGGCCGTCAGTAGCAGTGCTGTAGCACCAGCATGGGTTCGCGCCGTCAGGTCAGCGCCACGTTCGATAAGCAACGCCGTCACTTCCGGCGAGTCGTTCTCAGCTGCCAGGGTTAAGGCAGTGCAATCGGCAACGGTCTTGCGATTGACGTCCGCACCATGGGCGAGCAGCGCCGAAACAGCAGCCAGGTTGCCATTCTCCGCAGCCATCATCAGCGCCGTCTTGCCGTACTTGTTGGCGCTGTTTACATCCGCGCCCTGTTTCAGCAGTTTTTCAATCGCCTCCACATCGCCCACCATAGCCGACAGCCGCAGCTCCCTGTCCAGTGCTGTTTCACCAGCCAGCACATTGCACGAAACCAGCAGCAGCACACAGCTCAGAAGCACCCGGAAATTCATCAGCAACCCCTTTTTGTATTTCATCGCCCGCCTATCTGAAAACAGGATCAACCCTGCCCAGAAACCTCCGCCTCTTCAGGTTCATCCGGCTCATCCGGTTCCTCATGAGCAATGCCCTTGTGGCAGTCGATACAGGTTTTTCCTTCATCCCTTGCCCTGCCATGGCGCTTGCGCGCAATACGATCCTGCTCGGCAAGATCCATGGCATCCCAGTCATGGCAGGAACGGCACTCCCGGGAATCATTTGTTCTCATCTTTGCCCACACCCGGCTGGCCATATCCCAACGATGAGCCTCGTATTTTTCCCTGGTGTCGATGGTGCCCATGATTTCGTGATATACATCCTTGGCAGCCATGACCTTGGCTACCATCTTCGGCACAAAGGGCTTCGGCACGTGACAATCGGAACAGGTGGCGCGTACGCCGGATGCGCTCTTGTAATGCACGGTTTCCTTGTACTCTTCCAGGTTGATCTTCATGGAATGACAGGAAGTGCAGAAATCCATCTCGTTGGTGGCCGATAAGCCCATATTGAAAAGACCGGTAAAGACCACACCTGCGAAAAATATGATTACAGCCAGACCAAGACCTACATGTTGCGCCACGACATACCCCCAACTTGATTTACTGACCCAAAAACAGATTGTCGGTTATTGGTTTCTTTATTGCTCTCCATACACCACTCCCGGCAGCCAAGTCGCCAATTGTGGCCACCACGCCAGCATGCCCAGCATGATGAGCTGTATGACGATAAATGGTAGCACACCCCGATATATTGCGCTTGTAGTGACCTCCGGAGGGGCGACTCCACGCAAATAAAAGAGCGCAAAACCAAATGGCGGCGTCAGAAAAGAGGTCTGCAGATTAATGGCGATCATGATCCCCAGCCACACCGGATCCAGCCCCATGGCAAGGAGAATCGGGCCAACGATGGGCACCACCACAAAGGTAATCTCGATAAAATCCAGAATAAATCCCAGCAGGAACATCAGCAACATGACCACCGCCACGGCACCCACCACACCACCGGGAAGATCAGTCAACAGCTCGCTGACGCGCTCATCTCCCCCGAAGCCACGAAACACCAGAGAAAACACGGCGGCGCCGATAAAGATCATGAATACCATGCTGGTGACTTTGACCGTGGATTCCATCACCTCTCGCAATGCCTCCATATTCAGCTCCCGGCGCTGGGCAGCCAGCAGCATGGCACCCACAGCACCCACGGAAGCCGCCTCGGTAGGCGTGGCCAGCCCACCGAGAATAGAGCCCAGCACCGCCACGATCAACGAAAGCGGCGGCAGTAACACCGTAATCACCCGCCACCACAGCGCCTTGTGCCCGGTGGTTTGAATTTCCGCCGGCGGCAAGCGCTGGGGCTGGAAAAAAGCCACCCCCAGCAAATACAGCAGATACATCAGTACCAGCCCCAGGCCGGGAATCACCGCGCCCACAAAAAGATCACCTACGGATACGGTTTCCAGATTCCATATCCCCATTTCCAGTTGCGCCTGTTGATAGGCGGAGGAAAGCACATCACCAAGCAGAACCAGCACGATGGAAGGAGGAATAATCTGCCCCAGGGTTCCCGACGCGCAGATGGTGCCCGCGGCAATGGCCGGATCATAGTTGCGTTTGAGCATGATCGGCAGGGACAGCAGCCCCATGGTTACCACGGTGGCGCCGACGATGCCGGTGCTGGCCGCCAGCAGCATGCCGACCAGGGTGACAGAGATGCCCAGACCACCACGCAAGCTGCCAAACAATGCGGCCATGGTATCGAGCAGGCTTTCCGCCACTCTGGAGCGTTCCAGCATGACTCCCATGAACACAAACAGAGGCACTGCGATCAAGGTCGCATTGGTCATGATTCCATACAACCGATTGGGCAATGCTTGCAGGAAAGCCCCATCAAAAAGACCGGCCCATTCCCCCAGCAGGGCAAAAATCAGGGAAACGCCACCCAGGGTAAAGGCCACCGGATAACCCAGCATAAGCACCATGGCCACCACAGCAAAGAGGATAAAAGGCAGCCATTCAGCCATGATCTTCTCCCCGAAGGATCGCCAGGCTGCGCAGAATCAGCGCCAGCCCCTGCAGCATCAGGCTCAGGGGTAACAGCAATAGCAGGGTCTTGATCAGGAAAACCCCCGGCAGGCCACCGGCCTCTCTCGACCCCTCAAACACCTTCCAGGACTCCAGCACATACTCCCAGCTGACCCAAAAGATAAAACCCATCAGGGGGAACAGCAGCACCAGGGTGCCCAGCAGATTGACCCAGGCGCGTCCTTTGTCACTAAATTTGCGATAAAAGATATCCACCCGCACATGCCCCTGATACTTGAGGGTATAGGCAGCCCCCAACATGAATACCAGGGCATGCAGATAGGTGATGGACTCCTGCATGGCGATCCACCCCGTATCCAGCAGATAGCGCAGCAGCACCACGGCGAAGGTAATGAGCACCATCAGCAACGTCGCCCAGGAAACGGCGCGCCCGGTGAACTCCGCCAGGGACTCCAGTCTTCGGATCGAGGTTTTCAACGCTTGGAGATCAGGCCGCTACCAGCGGAACAACACCCACTGCGGAACAACCACACTGTTTGGGTCATCTTCCTGAGTATCCATCTCCCCGTCTCCATCCAGATCCAGCAGATAATAGGGGGCGCCTTTTTGCGGCACGATCTTCACCATATACAAACGCCCGTTGATGCGGTATTCGTGTATGGTTTTCGCATCCTCCTGGCGAATGGTCACATCCGGCTCCAGGTCTTCCGCATTTTCCTGAACCGGTGGCGGGGAGGAAGGCGGGTCTTGCGCCCAAAGGGGAGCCGTGGGCAAAAGCAGCATACTGGCGAGAATCAGTGGTTTCATGGAAATATCCTGGATATCCTGGAGGGAGAAAGTCATGATTATAACTCCAGAAGAATTTCCAGTTCATCCGCAGAGGGTTCGAATCCACGCCCGCCATAGTGGTCGAAGATGGCCTGTACGATTTGTTTCGGCTCATCACAGACCTGGATCAGGTCCATGTCCTCGACGCTGATGGTGCCCGCCTCGCACAGGGTATTGCGAAACCACTCCAGCAGGCCATCCCAGAAATCGCTTTCCACCAGGATAATGGGGATTCTGCGGCTCTTGCCGGTTTGCACCAGAGTCAGGCATTCTGCCAGCTCGTCCAGGGTGCCAAAGCCCCCGGGGAGCACAACGTAGGCCGCCGCATATTTGATGAACATCACCTTGCGGGCGAAAAAATGCCGGTACGTCAGGGAAACATCCTGATAGGGGTTTGCGCCCTGCTCATGAGGAAGATGGATATTCAGGCCGATGCTGGGCGATTCACCGGCAAAAGCCCCCTTGTTGGCCGCTTCCATGATCCCCGGGCCGCCACCGCTGATGACCGAGAACCCGGAATCCGACAGCAGACGGGAAACTTCTTCCGCCTTGGTATACCAGGGATGATCCTCCGGCGTTCTGGCCGAACCGAAGATGCTTACTGCCGGACGGATACGGCTGAGCCTTTCAAACCCTTCGACAAATTCCGCCATGATCTGGAACACGCGCCAGGATTCGCGGCTGAGTTCGGCATTGGTGCCAGGGCTTTTGGGTCGGCTGGAGGAAAAATCATTCATGGTTTGTCTATCCGGGTTGGATTAGAATCCTCAACCCCGAACTCTGGTTGCAAATAAAGAACCCAACTATAGGCCATGAACGACCTCAATCCAAGGCAAGGCGAAGCGGCAACCTATCTCGATAGCCCGCTGCTGGTGCTCGCCGGCGCGGGTTCGGGAAAAACCCGGGTTATCACCCGCAAGATCGCCCACCTGATCAACCAGGTCGGTATGGCGCCACACCACATCACCGCCGTGACCTTCACCAACAAGGCCGCCAGGGAAATGAAAGCCAGGGTGGGAGAGCTACTGCGAGGCAGCAACAGCCGCGGGCTGCGCATATCCACCTTCCACACCCTGGGCCTGAACATACTCAAACACGAACACCAGGCCGCTGGCCTGCGCCCCGGGTTCACCATTCTCGACACTCAGGACAGCGAACATCTGATCCGCGAAATTCTGCTCAAGGACGAGCCGGACAACGAAGCCATCCGCCTGACGCGCTGGCAAATCTCCCAGTGGAAAAACGACCTGCTCTCCGCGGAAGCAGCCATGTCCCGTGCGGACAACGCCCTGGAACTGCGCCACGGGCAGATCTACGCCGCCTATCAACGCACCCTCGGCGCCTACAATGCCGTGGATTTTGATGACCTGATCCAGTGGCCGGTGCAGCTGCTGCAACAAAACCCGGACATCCTCGAGCGTTGGCAACACAAAATCCATTACCTGCTGGTAGATGAGTACCAGGATACCAACAGCGCCCAGTACGAGCTGGTGCGCCTGCTGGCGGGAGTTCGCGGCGCATTGACCGTGGTCGGCGACGATGACCAGTCCATCTACGCCTGGCGTGGCGCCCGCCCGGAAAACCTGGCGAAACTCAAGGAAGATTTTCCCCAGCTCAAGGTCATCAAGCTGGAGCAGAATTACCGCTCCACCGGCCGCATCCTCAAGGCTGCCAACCAGCTCATCGCCAACAATCCCCATGTATTCGAAAAACGCCTGTGGAGCGAACTGGGGCCGGGAGAGGAAATCCGCATCTTTCAGTGCCGCGACGAGGAAAACGAAGCCGAACGGGTGGTATCAGAAATCATCCACCAGAAGGTAATGCACAGGCGCGGCTACGGTGACTACGCCATCCTCTACCGCGGCAATCATCAGTCGCGTGTCTTCGAGAAACTGCTGCGCCTGCACAATGTGCCCTATTTCATCAGCGGCGGCGGCTCCTTCTTCTCCCGCAGCGAAATCAAGGACATCATGGCCTACCTGCGCCTGCTGACCAACCCTCGGGACGATGCAGCCTTTCTGCGCGTGGTCAACACCCCCAGGCGGCAGATCGGCCCCGGCACCCTGGAGCAACTGAGCAGCTATGCCAGCAGCCGAAAGCTCCCCTTGTTCGATGCCATCGACGAAATGGGACTGGCGGAACGGCTCAAACCCAATGCTCTTGGCCGCTTGCGGGAATTCAGCGGCTGGATCAGCCAACTGTCCCGCCTTGCCCACGAAGGGCACCCGGTAAAAACTGTGCGCCAACTACTGGAAGACATGGACTATGAAGCCTGGCTGTATCAGACTTCTCCCAATGACAAAGCCGCACAGCGACGTGCGGAAAATGTGGATGAGCTGCTGGACTGGCTGCAGCGCCTGCATGAGGACGAAATGCGCGGTGAAAGCCTGGCCGAAATGATAAGCCACCTGGCGTTGATGGACATTCTTGAGCGGCAGGACGAAGACAGCGCCGAAGAAAGGGTCAGCCTCATGACGCTGCACGCGGCCAAGGGGCTGGAATTCCCCTATGTATTCCTGGTGGGCATGGAAGAGGAACTGCTGCCCCATCGCGCCAGCATCGAAGATGACAACATCGAGGAAGAACGGCGCCTGGCCTATGTAGGCATCACCCGCGCCCGCCGGGTATTGCACATCAGCTTCGCCCGCAAGCGCCGCAAAGGCGGCGAAGTGGTGGATTGCGAACCCAGCCGCTTCCTCCAGGAACTGCCGAAGGACGACCTGCAATGGGAAGGAGGGGAAAGCAACACATCCCCGGAAGAAAAGAAGGCCAGGGGGAAATCCCACCTGGCCAACCTCAAGGCAATGCTCGAATAGCGGCTCGCGAAAGCCCTGATCAGGTTTGCACGAAGTGATTCGTAATTCAGTGCGCGCTCACGGCCTGATCAGCGCTTCCTCATTGCTTGGACAACCACTCAGCAATGGTTTTCAGGTCTTCATCAGATACACCGGCAACGATGCCTTTCATCACCATGGACTGACCGTTGCTGCGAGTGCCTGCCTTGATATCCTTCATTTGCGCCAGGGAATACTCGGCGCTCTGGCCAGCAATCTTCGGGTAGGCATCCATAATCGTGGTCTTTCCATCTGCGCCATGACAGGCTCCACAGCCTTTCGCCGCATACAAAGCCGCGCCAGGATCGGAAGAAGCGGCTGCCGATGCAGCAGGAGCGGCAGCCGGGGTGGCGGGAGCAGACGCGGCAGCCCCAGGGGCCGCTACTTTCACTTCACCCACAGGTTTAATGCGGGCCGCCACATCATCTTCGGCAACGGCAACAGTAGCAAAACCCATGGCTGTAACAACCAGGAGAGATAGAACAGAAGGTTGGAATTTCTTTACCACAATTATTTCCTCGAATTCGGGGTCAGACATTCACAGGAACGCCTGACAGATTAAGTCATAACTTCCTGAATCATACCACTCATCAGTGATTGAGGAAAAATGTAATCTGGCCTGTCCGCGAAAAACTACACCTGCTTCCCTGCAATCGCCAGGGCTGACAGGGCTTTCCGGCGCAACGCCCCCAAAAACCAGGCGATGCATCGCATTCAATCGCTCAATCATGGGAAAACAGCACGATATGTTGATATAGTAAAAAGCTTATTGTCCACATTTACCGGAATACGCAGATTCGGTGCCAAATTCTCATGACCACAAAAAAAGAAGCGAAGCCAGACATTATTTCTGATGAGCAGCTACTCAGAGCAAGCCGCTCGTTCGAGGCCATGATGCTCAGCCAGATTGATATATCCGCCAAGCTGGCCGATGATCTCAAGTACGCCATTCGCGTCGGCATGGCTGTGCTGGCGCTGATCGCCATTTCCATACTGGTTCTGCTGCTCACTCTGTCTTCCCAGATCAACCGCATCTCGGACGTGGTTCTGGACATGAACACCAATTTTTCCGCCGTCACCGTGCGCATGGATCAAATGAGCCAATACGTCGATTCCATGGCGAAACGGGTCGCGCTGCTGCAAACCATGGACAAACAGACCTCTGGTATGCAACAGGAAATCACCAGCATCACCACCAATATGGCGAATATGCAGAAAACCATCAGCAGCATGGCCGGCAGAGTCACCAGTGTACGAAAATCCGTGGAAGGCATGTCGATTTCCGTCAGCCGTATGGATAACCAGGTACAGCTCATGGCGACGGATATGCAACATATGGCCAAGCCCGCACGCAGTATCAATAAAATATTCCCCCTGCCCTGAGAGACAAGCCATGCCACAAAAAGAAAAACGCCTGTTTGTTGATATGGTGGGACGCCTGAGCTGGGAAACCCAGCTGCACCTGGACGAGCGACGCCATCATTTCCATATCAACAAGATCTTTATCATCATCATTTCTATGCTACTGATGATACTGGCGGCAGTGAATGTCTATTACGTTGCGGTTCTCTATGAGGATCTGAACGGCATTGTGGACAGCATGGACTCCATGCACGGCAACATGCAAAAAGTATCCAGCAACATGGCGCATATCACGGACAATGTGAAGGAATTCGAGATCCACATGCAGCATATGGACAGTATCGTCGCAAGCACCGGCACCATGGCCACCATGATGCCCGCCATTTCCGCCAGCATGCAACAAATGGACGAGGACATTGCAGTAATGGACACGGATATGGGTAAAATGGCCAACGGCATGCTGCATGTTGACCAGCGCTTCAAGCATATGACCCAGGGGATAAACGTGATGCGCTACCATGTGCGCGAAATCGCCCACCCCATGGGGTCCATGAATCCCTTCATGCCCTAGTGTACTGCGTTGGAAGTAAAGGCTCCCTGAAAGGGCCTTTACTTCCGACGCACTACACCGGTAGATCCGTTGCGATACTGGCGAACCATTTCCGGCAGGACTTGTTCCAGGGTATAGAGCGGCGAAAACTCCAGATCCCTGACAATTTCCTGCGCATCGAAACATGCAGAACTGCGCAGGCTGTTCAGCTTTTCCCTGTTCAGCGGCATTTTCCTGCCAGTGGCTTTTTCCAGCACACTGCCGGCACCTGCTCCCAGGTTCAATAACCATTGCGGAATAACCCGGGAGGAAGGCTCCCTGCCCAGAGTCCTGCAAATCAATTCATAGATCTGTCGGGTGGAATACTGCTGTAAATCCGTAACCGTATAGGTTTTGCTTCTGCTCACAGGCGACAGGGCAGCAAGCAGCAAACTCTGCACCACATCATCCACATGCACCAAAGAGCGCTTGTCACCAAAATCCGGCAGTGGCGGCAAGCGCCTTGCATCGATGGCCGCCAGCATCTGTGCAATACTGCCCTGCCGGGCAAATCCGTACACGGGAGGCAAGCGCAGAACCGCCGTCTTCATGGCGCCTGCGCCTGTCAGCACCAACTGTTCAGCCTCGGCCTTGGATTGCGCATAAAGGCTTTTGCTCCCATCCAGCACCCGCGTGGAGCTGGCAAATACCAGAGACGCCACACCTGCCGCCGACGCCAGGCCCAACAAATTCCTGGTGCCCGTAACGGTAACGGCCTGATGCAGGGGATTGTTTTCCGGCTGCAAATCCGCTGCCAGGGGCGCATAGCTGGCCAGATGGAACACTGTGGCAACACCATCAAGGGCAGCTTCCAGGCCTTGTGCCTGTGCCAGATCAGCCACACAGCGCTGTGCGCCGACAGGAATATCACCATCCCCCCGTCTGCTCATTGCACGAACCGCTACTCCCGCCGCTGCAAGAACTTCCACCAGCCGCCCGCCGATGCGCCCGCTGGCGCCTGTCACCAGTACCGGATGCGGCGGCAAGGATCGGGCAAGATCGAGCAAGCGCACCTTCATGCTCTGCCTGCCAGCTTCCTGATGCCGGAAGCCATCGCCAACAGCAAGAAACGCGCATAGATACCGGGAATGACCACCACAGCGGCAAACATGCCGCTTTCTGCTGCAAGATATTTGCGGAAATACCGCACCATGCCCCGGTGTTTGTACCAGGAAACCCGTATCGGAGTTGCCTTGCTGCAAGCACCCTGGTGATGTATTACCTCCACCTGGGGGACAAACAGGATCTTCCAGTCATAATCCTGAAAACGCCGACACCAGTCCAGATCTTCACAATGCATGAAATACTGCTCATCCAGCAAGCCAACTTCTTCCAGCGCAGTGCGCCTTGTCAGCATAAAGGCGCCGGAAACGGCCTCCACCAACCGAGGCTGGTCAGGCAGTGGCTGCTGATGCAAATCCACCCCTGCCTGATCGCCCTGCGCTCCCGCAGCCTTACGCAAACCGCTACCCAGAGTAGGAAGATTGCGGCGGCAACCGCGCTGTTCACTGCCATCCGGATTAAGAATGCGGCAGCCCGCCATTCCCACCCGAGGACAAGAATGCAAAACTCCAAGCATTTTTTCCAGGGTGTCCGGTTGCAGAATGCAATCCGGATTGAGCAACAGAAGATAGTCTCCGCTGGCTGCGCGCAGCCCTTGGTTGGCGGCAACAGCAAACCCCAGATTGTTGGTGTTTTGTATCAGTTGGATCCGGGGATGGGTTGCCTGTGCTTGCGCTGCGCTTCCATCTGCAGATGCATTGTCTACCAGGATGACTTCAACAGGGAGGGTGCTGCCCAGAATCCCGGCAAGACTCTCCAGCAACAGTTCGCCACCATTAAAATTGACAACAACCACAGAACACCGGGGGAGTTTCGCGACGGCAGTATTGTCTGCTGCGTCAGTTTTTTCCATCTGGGTTGTACTGGGCCTTTTTCAAACCCTGAAGCAACTCCAGGTTATGCTGGTAGGCTTTTGCAACCTTGCGAATGCCATCCTCCTTCAGATAGCCTTCATTGCCTGCCGCAAGATAGGTCGCGTAAGTTCCGGAAGCCAGCATGAAGGCTGCATTTACCAGATCGGTATTGTTGCCTTCATCCTTGAGTCGGTTCGCCACTTCTACAAACTGATCGATCATACCCAGGATCTGTTCATCCCGGCTGGGTGCATCTGCCATAAAACTGTACCTTGAATAAATAGGGAGCCCTGAATTGGGTTTGGCACGAATGGCGCTTACTTAAGCCAAGGAGCTTGCTGTTTGTCATTCCGGCGCAGGCCGGAACCCAGAACCCCGGGAACAAGCAGCCGCTCTGGATCGCGGCCTGCGCCGGGATGACCAGAGTTATTGGCTTAAGTAAGCGCCATTCGGGTCTGCTGCCGATTATCCCATATCCTCCGGATGCAGGTCAGCGGGAATGACGAATTCTGAGGAACGGGCGCTCCACTATCCAATAGGAAAGTGAAGACACCAGCAGCACCGGCACGGCAGCCCAAAGCAAGCCGTTCAGCAACGGCATACCCGGCAACAGCACAGGCAGTTTTGCCAGGTGCAGCCACTTCACCAGTGGAAAGTGCCACAAATACAAGCTGTAACTGATCAGCCCCAGATACATGGCTGCCCTATTGGCCAGAAAAAAATCCGTTATCGGCGTCCCCAAGGCGACAACCAGCACCAGTACGGCAACACACAAACCAAAAAGACTGTGCCAGATGAGCAATGACCAATGACCACCCCAGTAGGTAAGCCCTTCCACATTGACTGCCCCGATAGGCTGGGCAACATGAATGAACCACGCCAGCAGACCGAGGCCACAAATCCCCATCATCAGCAGCAGATAGCGCCACCGATAGACTCGGGAATGCTGCATCCCCTTCTCACGAATCGATGAGTAAACCCATGCTGCCGCCATGCCGGAAACAAACTGCTCCAGCCGTCCAGGCAGCTGATTCAGCCACCATACCTTCTGGCTCACCGGCAAGTCTTGGAGGAAATATTGAAAAAGGCTGTAGCGATATAGCACCGCCATCAGCAACGCAAGAGCCAGCAACCACATCCAGCGCGCAGGCGCGACAGCAAAGGCCAGCAAGGGCAGGAGCAGGTAGAAATCAAACTCTACGGGAAGCGTCCAGTACACCGGGTTCAGCTGAGTGGAAGGCTCGCCAAAGAGATTATGCACCATCAGCAACTGGGCAAGAATATCTTTGCCCGCAGGAAGACTTGCACCGGTAACCAGCAGGATCAGCAGCAACACGGCAATCTGCACATAGTAGGCAGGCAGTACCCGTAACAGGCGGCGGCGGAAGTACTCCAGGGTACGAACCGGCGGGCGGTTTCCCAGCCAGGCCTGACAATAGGCAAGGCCCAGAACAAAGCCTGAAAGCACAAAGAAAACATCCACCCCTGCCCAACCCGTGCGCACCAGGGGCGTCAGATCCAGATGCAGCCCCCACATATTGAGTTCATAAGCCGGTCGTCCGGCAAATCCCCACACATGCCAGACCGCCACCCACAAGGCGGCAAGACCGCGCAGGCCGGCAAGGGAATCCAGATAGATGCGGGCACTGATACCTTCTTTTTCCAGCCGGAATATGGAATCAGTGGAGGGCATCGGGTTTCAGACACGTGGAAGCGGGATGACCAGATTATCATTCCCGGTCGCTTCTCACAAATGAAGCAGCGGGGAGCCCCGCCGTCAATCCCGAATAACCGGCGCTGCCTACTGCTGGCCGGACGGGTGCACGGAAAATACGCCACCGGCCTGAACCAGAAACGGCCCCCAGATGCGCACTACAGGCAGCGTCTGGGCACCGCCGTGAACCCGAAACATACTACTGCCATCAATGGTTGCGCCAATGAGATCGACGCCATCGTTCGCATGGAAATCTACACTTGCGGGCATATTTACCGCTCCGACAACGGTGTTCGCCGCAACCAGGCGGTTCGGTGCAGGCAATACACAGGTTCCATCCACGGTATAGCTGGCCCCGGACAAGCTTACTGTTTCATCCGGGCCTGCTCCCTGAGAAGTACAGTCTGCGGTGGCTGCCGTACCCACATCCGGGTCGATCAGATCCGGGATCTTATCTCCGTCACTGTCTCGGAAACAATCCCCCGCAGCAGTGATGACCATGCTTCCTTCTGCATCCATGGTCATGCCTGAAAAGATGCAGCTATGAGTTGGAGTGGTACCACCGGTCTCCAGGAACTGCAGGCTGCCTGATGCGCCAATCTGCACCACATCACTGCAGGTGCTTCCTTCCAGTTTCAGCGAGCCATCAACCCCCAACTGGACATCAGATGCACTGCAATCAAACTGGAATCGGTCATCACGCAGAGAGACTGGTATGGAAGCAACTGTTGCAGCCAGTACCTGTGAACTTGCCGTCGTTCCGGCAGCTCCAGCCACCATCGGTATCGAACCAGCAACGATCAGGAAACAGATTCGTACTGACCGGGAAACATCGCGCAAGCTTGTGTTCATATCTAAAGATCTCTGGTGAAGATTGAAGGTAGCTCTGCTCGGTGAGCCTGACCCCTGCTGTTTCCAGTGTATTGCGTCGGTATTAACAGGGTCTTAACAGGATGTTGAAAAACGGCTTTTTTTCAACATCCTGTTAAGACCCTTTCCAAGAGGCACCGCACCGCAGGTGACGGCTTCCCGCCACGCCGATGGTGTCCTTTAATACGTCACACCACACCTGGTTTCAGGAAACAGGGCTTTTTCATGAGACTTTTACAACCGGGAAAAGTTGCAATTCCAGAAAGGTTATTTGCGATACAGCTCATGTATCGGCTTTCGGGAAAGCCTGCGCTTGAGTTTTCTCTGCACATTAACCGGCACCAGCCTGGACACAAAACGACCAACCCGTCCCTGTCTCAGGGCCAGAAGATGCATCAGCAAACGCTCTTTACGGCTCAATCGCCCCTGCCTGCCTTCCGCATTCCTGGATTGAAGCAGCAGCTTGCCCAGCCAGCTATCATCCATGGCAGGTACTTCTTTTTCCTCAGCTAAATCTGTCTCTGACAGATAGCTGTGACGATAAAATCTTTCTCCTTCACGGGACACAGGCTGATCCTGCCAAGGTTGCGCATGGGGGCTTTTGTTTTCCAGATAGTCCCGCATTTCCACGAACCACTGCAGCCATTGTTCGGGGGAGCTATCCCATGACTCTATCCAGGTCAGGGGACGATTCTGCAGACGCTCGGGAAAAGCACCGATATCCGGCGCCACGATGGGCAGTCCGGTCAGGAGCATTTCACTCAGGGTATAGCTGTAGGTTTCCGGCCACTGTGCGGTAAACCATACCAGGTCAGGCTGCAATTCCTGCAAATGCCGGGGCAGATCCGCCTCGCTGTAAGCCCCATGCTCGATAATGGCTTCTGAAAGAGGCCGATAGGCATACCCCAGCAGATGAAATTCCAGTGGCGCAGATTTTTTGCGCGCCGCCACTGCCACAGCCTCAAGGATGTCTGCACCTTTTTCGGGACTTAATGCCCCCAACACCAGCACCCGCAAAGGACGTTCTCCTCGATAAGAATTTTCCACAGCCGGCCAGGGCATGTGCTCTTCGCTGTCGGGGTGCCAGGCGACCAGATAATTCAGATCAGGATAATAGCGCTGGAACTCCCGCACCACCCAGGCGGAAGGTGCAATCACCCGTTGCGCCTTTTGCAGCAACTGCCGTTGGTTGTCCTGCCATTCCTCCAGGCTGACGGCCAGGGGATAGGAACTTGATTGGGCATCGAGGTTCGGCGTGTAGCGGCCTTTTGCATCAGTCTGGCTGGGATGCGCATTGATAAAATAATAGTCATGCAAGGTGACATCAAAAGGCAGCTGCAAGTCACCCGGCACCCCCCACAGGCAGGTTTCCAGTCCCAGGGTATGGTGAAAATGCAGACGGCTTACCCCAGCCATTCGCAAAAATTCCAGCAGCTGCGGATACATTTGCGGCAGAGAAAAAAACAGGCCCGGCGCCTCATCGGTCGCGCCAAAGAAAAGCATGGCGCCGCCGCCTTCCACCGGACGGATCACCAGGGTATCCATATCATCCGCCAGCCATGCTGACAGCTCGCGGATATGTTTTTTGGTGCCACCGCCCAGATGATGGGTGAGATGCAGCACCTTCTTTCGCGGCGAAGTACGCAACATTTCCAGTAGCACCCGGGTACGCTGAAGCCGCGCTGGATTCTGCTGGATATGTTTTTCCACCAAAGCATGATAATCAGGATGCAATTGCTGCAGTATTTCCTGAGCATGGGCGATGCGCTCCGCCTGTTCATCAGAAAAGCTCACGCCACCTTCATGAAAAACAAATACATCGCAGCACAGGACATTACGCCAACCCAGCTTCGCAGCCCGGCGGCAAAAATCGTTTTCCTCACCATAACCGCGGCCAAAGCGCTCCACATCAAACAGGCCGGTTTCCTGCAGGCACTGGCGACGAATATACTGACAAAAACCCACACCGGTGGGAATATCCACCACCTCACCGGCATTGACCCGGCGAAACAAGGCATCCAGCGCCGCCACATCCCACTGATCCGGCAGGGCGCTGGACTGACAAAATCTCGGGAAGCTGCAGATCGTGGCATTGTTGGAGAAAGGGGTCAGGGTACCAATGCGCTCATCCCCTTCTGCGGCGGCCATCAGCCGATCCAGCCAGTCGTTGGCGACTTCGGTATCGCTGTTGAGCAACACCACATCGTTATCTTCGCTCAGAGCCATGCCGCGGTTGACCGTAGCGACAAACCCCATATTTTCATCATTTTCCAGCAGGATCACCTGCTCATGAGCCGAAGCGAACTGCCGCAAGTCTTCGTGTATATCGGGATCAGGCGAGGCATCATTGATGATCACCAGGCGATGGGGCCTTTTCTGGAGACTGTTTACCACAGATTTCAGGCAACACCGCAACTCTTCCCGCCCCCCATACACAGGAACGATAATATCCACTACCGGTTTCATTTCCTGTCCAGAAAAAACAGTCTGCGCACCAGCTTCACGGCAGGATGACTGCGCAGCGCATTCAGCTCTGTGGTTACCTGCTGCAGCTGATCATCCCGTTCCTCAACGATAGACCTGGTGTATTCCAGATCCTCAAACAGGCTGCGCAGTTGTGTTTCCCGCTCATCAACCACGGATGCAGCATGCTCCAGCTCAGCTGCCAATTCCCCCAATTGCTGATCTTTTTCTGCAACCACCGCCAGGGCCAGCCCATGCTCTTTCCCCAATATCTGCAAATCATTGTTGATGGCAAATATCTGGCGGGTAGTCTCTTCCAGATCAAGAGCAAGCACAGGGCACTCCTCCAACAGTTTGTCGAAATCCTGCCAGACCTCATCCAGCGCTGCTTCATTCAGCTTTTCCATCTGAAGCAGGTGGTAGGCCCGCGTTGTTTGCCTTGTGATCTCTCCACCCACTTCATCAGAATGTGCACGTTGATGGTGCAACCCCGGGTCAATCTCTGCCGCGACAGCGTCAGCTGCCGATTCTAACGATTGTGGCCAGACAATCCCCAGCAAGCTGCCAGTTCGGGATAACACAGTAGCCCAGTCATCCAGCAAAGCTGCATAGTCCACGCAGCTGCGTGGCAAATCACGGCTGGTTTTTTCACTATCCCGCGTGTAGCGCAACCACAACAGATTGGCACTGGTGGTGCTCAATGGATCGCGGCGACACAGGGATGCCGACACCTCCCAGGGAGCACGGGAGGCTAGAATAGCCACGGGCCTCCACCCCGCCTGGCGTGCCGCTTCTTTCCAGAATGGCAGGAGCAGGCACAGGCGCGGGTCTTTGACCACCGCCAAAGGTGCATCATCGGCAAACGCCGTTTTCAGGAAAGTGACAGCCTGATTCCTCAACTCGGCAAACCGATCACCAGACCACCAGTGCTCTGGCAGTGGCCGGAAGTCATACCAGTTTCTCTCCAGCACACCCAGCAAGGCTTCATTGATCGCAATCAGTTCCTCATGTTCCCAGAAGCCCCGGGCATTGATGTCAGGCTGCGCCTGCAACAGATTTGTGCCCACGTCAGCGCCAAGCAGATTCAACACCCTGGTCAACACCGAGGTTCCGCTACGGTGCATGCCCAGCACCAGGATCAATGTCCGGCCTTCAGGCATGATGGGACAGCTCTCCCACCAGAGCAGAGTTAGTTGGAATCAGGTAAGCTTTGCACATATATCCGGGATGATACGTGTTTTCTGCAGCCAGATGAATCATGAATGATACAGTGAACTACAACTTTTCTTATAGCTATAACCTTGGCTCCGCGCCCCAAACACAAAAAGAAGAAGAGCTGATAGCCTTTGATGACTGCCAGGAGTTTCCGCTGCCCGACCAGCGGATACTGATTCGTAGCAAACACAGCGGCCAGCAAATCATAGTCACAAACGACGTATTGTACTCTCTGTACCTGTGCCGGGAGTTCAAAACCATGACGGAACATGCGGAACATCTAGGCCGGGAAATACCTGAATTGAAGGACGAGCAGGAGGATATCCGCCAGGCGCTCACCAGCACTCGGCAGGCCGGCCTGATGCTCTCTGCTCAACACAAGGCAACAAGCATTAAGCCCGCAGCCATCTCCCACCCTTGTCCGCAAGGCTTGTGCTTCTGCATCCTTAGCTGCGACCGCACAGAATCACTTTCCCGGTTACTGGAAAGCATGGCCGCCAGCCACCAGTTTCTTGCGCACAATCTCTATTATGTCGTTGATGATTCCAGGCAGCAGGATAACCGGAACAGCAACCAAAGTGTCTGCAAGGAATTCTCCATCACTCACGGGGTAGAGCTGCGCTATTTTGGCATTGAAGAGCAAAACAACATTTTGAGGCAGCTCAAAAAACAACTGCCTGAACATGCCCGGGGCATTGATTTTCTCCTGGGGCGTTACCAGGATAATCCAGCCATCCCCTCCTATGGCCGCACCCGCAACTGGGGGCTGCTGCTGGGCGCTGGACGCAAGGTGATGCTTATCGACGATGACATATTGTTCCAACGCATTGATCCCCCGGAAAACCATGAGGGAATCACCATTACCTCCAAGCCACGAGGAGCAGAGTTTTTCTGTTCCGATAGCGAGTGGCGCGCGCTGTACAATACGGAAAACACGGATCCCAGCGCAAATATTTTCAGTGCTGCATTGAGCACAACACTGGCGGAAGCACTTTCCCTGGCCGGAACAGAGATACTCCAGCAACGCACCTTGCGCAACCTGCATCCGGCGGATTTTCCCCATGTGAACGCCGATTCCAGGATCTTGCTGACCTCCTGTGGCTATGCTGGGGATCCAGGCACCACATCCAACACCTGGATCTATCAGCTGCCAGAAGGCTACCGAAAGCGCCTGCTCGCATCAGAAAAAGAGTATCGGCACCACATTACCGCACGAAACACCTGGCTGGGCAGCTTTGCCCCGGCGTTTCGGCGCCAGTTTTCCCTGATGTCCCCAATGATGGGTATCGACGCCAGCCACCTGACGCCCCCCTTCTTTCCCCTGTATCGAAACGAAGATCTGCTGTTTGGGCAAATGCTGCATTTCCTGCATCCCGATGGCTTGTTTCTGGATGCCCCCTGGGCCGTACCTCATCTCCCTGCAGAACACAGACAATGGGAAAAAGGCCTGGCACTCGCATCCCAAAATTATAGCCTGCTGGATTTTTCCTCAGATGCCCTGGCCCTCGACCCGCCATCATTTCTCCCAGATCCTCCAGGCGAGCGCTTACAGGCTTGCAGCAGTTTTTTTTCCAGCCTCGGCAAACTGTCAGACGAAATGCTGACAGATCAGATCGCCCGGCTAACTCTGGGGCTGCGCACCGCACAAAGCTGCAGAATACAACAAGTGCTGGAAACCAGTGGAGATGCACCGGATTTCTGGAAGGACGACCTGCAAGACATTATACAGGCCGGCAGGCAAAGCCTGGCCATGCCATTGCCAACCGGCTTCCGGGGCATGCCGGGCAAGGAGGACGAGCAAAGAGCCCTGGCGCGCATACTATGGACAAGCTTTGCACAAGGCATCCAGGCCTGGGAGGCCTGTATGGAGATCATGCAAAAATCTCAGACAGAAGCCTCATAAGCCGCCAGCACCTCCCCGGCCTCGCCCTGCATACGGGAAACCCCCTGCTCGATCCACACCACGCGGTCACAGAGCTTTGCCATCACCTGGGTATTGTGCGACACCAGAATGACGCTGCGGTTGGAACGGATTCTGCGCTGAATCTCTTCCGAAGATTTCTTGCGGAAAGCCGCATCACCCACCCCCAGCACTTCGTCAATAAGCAATACATCCGGATTCGCCTGCATGGCTACGGAGAACCCCAGGCGGGCGCGCATTCCTGCGGAATAGCTGGACACAGGCTCGTCGATAAACTCTTCCAGCTCGGCAAATGCCACCAGTTCATCCATGTTTTCCTCGATGCGGGATTTTGGCGCACCCAGCAACATCCCGGACAATATTGCATTCTCCCGCCCGGTGAGCAAGGGGACAAAACCCACCTGCAAGGACAATAAAGAGGCGCTGACGCCGGCATTGCGGATCTGTCCCCGGTCGGGTGCAATGATGCCGGCAATCACCTTCAGCAAGGTGGTCTTGCCAACGCCGTTGCGACCGATTACCCCCAGGGTTTCACCATGCCCGAGGGAAAGGGAAATGTCCTTCAATGCCCAATACAGCTCCCCGCTGCGCAAGCTGCGCCCGCGCCGGTACGCGACACCCACATTCTCTAGGGCAAGAACCGGATTCACGCCAGCCTCGGATAGAGACGATCATAACGATGCAGCAGAAACAGCCCCAACCAACACATGGCAACAGAAAACAGCAGCACCACAATCAAATGGAACATATCCGGCCACTGCCCGAACAGCAGCACATCCCGCCAGGCATGGATAATATGCACCATGGGATTGAGATCCAGCAACATGCCCAGCCAGCCTTGCAGATTGCTGGTATCGAAAAACACGCCCGACAGAAAGAACATGAGCATCAGCACATTGTTCATCAGCAATTTGAGATCAGGGTACAAAGGCGTAAGCGCAGCAACGCTGAATGTCACCCCGCATACCAGCAACAGCTGCGCCACTAACAGCAGGGGAATGGCCAGCCACGACCAGGATCCCACCCCGTAGAACAGCAGAAACAGCAGCAACAATCCCAGCGTTACCAGAAATTTCACCGTATTCTTGAGAATCACCACCGCCGGGAAAAAAACCTTGGGCAGGTACACCTGGGACATCAGCCCCTTGCCGGCGGTAATGGCATTCAGGGACATGCGCACGGTGGTATCGAACCATTTCCAGGCCACCAGACCGATAAGCAGCCAGGGTACGAAATGCTCCCCGCCCCGCTGCAAGGCCACGGAAAAAATAATATAGAACGCCCCCATGTACAACACCGGCTCCAGCACCCACCATAACATTCCCATATAGCCTCTGGCGGCTTCCACCTTGAGGTCAGCCCTGGCCTTGTACAAAATCAGCTGCAGATAGTGGGGTGTCATGATGTTTTTCCGATACGAAACAACAATGGCACTTCCAGCACCTTGGGGTGAGAGATGCCATGCTCCCACAGCCCATCCTCTCCCCAGCAGTCGCCATGATCGGCACAAATAACCACAGTGGCATCTGCAAACGCATCCAATAACACTTTCAGTTGCCCATCCACCCATTCCAGTGCCAATACCTGCCGCCGACGGGATTCAGCAGCATCATTGTCCTTAGCAAAAGGCACACAGGGGTTCTCCTGTGGTGACCAGGGCGCACCTTCAAAGTAATACGGCACATGGGTTTCACCAATATTCAAAAAAGCAAACACCGGCAGACCCCGGTCATCCAATTGCTGAGAAAGCCACTGTAGTTGCTGGGGCAGCGTCCAGGTGACACAGGGATCGCCCGGATAGTAAAAATGCTGGAAATCCGCAATGAGATTGCCTGCGGTTTCCGTCTCCGGGTTGAACCAGGCCACTGCACCCGTACCAATGGTGCGGTAGCCCTTGCGGCTAAAACCATCAACAATATTTCGCCCTTGCAGCAAAAAGTATTCCTTGCCCTTGCCCGCAATGCCACCTTGACCCATGCGGAACAATTTGCCGTATTTGGGATTGACCCCGGTGATGCAGGACTGGGCATCTCCGGGAGTAAACCCCATAAACATGGCCATATGGGAAGAATAGGTAAAATTCCCGGGCGCCTGTGCGCAATAGACGTTTCCAATCCGCCCAAATACAGGCAGATTTGCAGAAACAAAGCTGTCGTAGCGGCAGGAGTCCAGGGTGATGAACAACACAGATTGCGCGGATTGCCTGGGAAAGCTGGGATTCTGCATAGGCTGCCATCTTACCAGATGTTTCACGGACACAAAAAAGCCCGAAGCAACAGAAAGCTTCGGGCTTGCCGGGCAGGGAAAGCCTCAGGGCGTCAACACAGGCCTATCGGTAAAGGCTTTGAACGCATCCTCATTGACCCTGGCCTCGGGATCATTCTTTACCTTCAGCCAGTAATCAACCTTGATCTCGTGTGCAACCTTGTTCTTTGCCTTCTGAACCAACGCATCCTTCACTTCGGAAAACGGCTTGGTATGTGCAGGTGTATGCTCTTCCAGCAGAATAAGATGATACCCAAAGCGGGTTTTTACCGGCTCACTGATTTCTCCCGGCTTCAACGCCAGCAGCGCTTCCTCAAAAGGCTGCACCATGCGTCCACGGTTGAACGTGCCCAGAGAACCACCAGCTTTGGCGCTGCCTGTATCCTTGGAGTACTGCTTTGCGGCTTCCTTGAAATCCAGCTTGCCTTCGACAATCTGTTTGCGCAGAGCATTGGCCCGCTCCAGCACCGACTCGTCTGCTTCATCGGTCTCTGCGCTCAACAATATATGGGAGGCCACAAATGATTCCGGCACTTTCAGCCTGTCTTTTTCAGTGATGTACAGCTCTTTGGCGGCGGCTTCATAATTTGCATTGTCCACCAATTTTGCCTGCACATCGGCAATTTCCGCTTCCGCCAGAATGTTATTGGTGAACTTCCATATCTGCGCAGCAACTACCGGATCCTTGTCCAGGCCCTTCTTCCTGGCTCTGGTCGCTGCCACCTTGGCCATGTAGGTGCTGTCCATCACCTCACGTACTTTCTTGGGTTGAACCAGCAGCAGTTTCAGCACATCTTCCGGAGCAGTCCGTAGCGCCATGCGCAACTCTCCCAAGGTAAGATCCACCTCCGGACCATCAATTAGCACCTGACTATCATCCAGAGAATATGCGGCAACAGGCACTAGCAACAACAGCAAAATAACAATTTTGTTCATCATCTCAACCAGTAAACTTAATTTAAAGGAAACTATACAAAAAAAACGGTGGCTTTCGCCACCGCCTCTTTATCAGTGAATGGTAACTGTGGCGCTCAATAGAAAACGCTGTACCTTCCAGATGTTGGGCTGGTAACACGCAGGTAATAGATAACATCCGGCTGCGCATGACATTGGTAAGCCACATCAGATGTATTCAGGTACAAGTTTCCTGTTTTTATTGTTTTGGTGCAATCCGGATCAGCAGAATCCCTTACGTAACTTGTGCTCAGGGAAACCGTCATAGGGCCAGACAAGTAATCAAATATGAGATTTTCAAAGTCGCTTCTATTTTCCGGCTTGATCGTCCACACTTGGGTGGTATTGAAATCAATAGGTACGGCATATTGCTCGCCATTCAGGGTAAGATCCAGCTCCCCCCTGCAAATAATGGTAGTGGTTGGCGTGCAGGCGCCACCCGGAGGGGGATCCGCCACATCATTCACTGTCACAGCAAATGTCAGGGTAGCAGACTGGCCGGCAGCATCAGAAACGAAGACACCAAATGAGTCCAGAGTGTTGCTGTCAACCCGAGCATTGGCGGCAGAATAAGAAACATCGTAAGTCAAATCCGCAGCAACACTGATTGACGCTACAGCGCCTTGCATAGGCGGGTTGTTTGAATCCAGTTGTATGTTAATCGGTGGCGTAAGCGTCACACCGTCGAGAATGGATTTGGTCAGCGCGGTATAGCTCCCTTCATCAATACTGCCCATGTCAATCTGGGAAGAAACCAGATTGCCCATCCCGGAACCACAGTCTCCATCCATGCCCACTGTCAACTGGCTGGTGGTGGTGGACATATTAACAAGGTTTCCACTACAGAGCACACTCCCATTCCCGTCATTTATTTCTACGGTAACGGCAGCCACTGCAAGTTGCGAAGACAAAACACCAACGCAAAACACGGGAACCGCACTTGCCAAAAACAACCTTAAACCCATACCAGATACCTGACTTAACTATACGTTGAAAAAAAGCGAATGCTTAATGCAAATATTACCACAATAGACTAAGCAGTTTGCGAATAGTTCCACATTACCAGCACTTGGCAACAAGAACAAAAAAAGGGTTGCCGAAGCAACCCTTTTCATTTCCCAAGGAAATAATAATCTCAGCGTAAACGCCGAACCTTAGGGACCACTGGTAATGGTAGCAGCATTGAACACGGTAACGCCAGCTGCAGAGCCTGATATCATGCGCTCGTATGCGTGGTTTACGGCCGAACCGTAAGACGCGCCGACACCAACATTGCTGTTACCCAGAACGGTAGCCTTGAAGCCGATTACCGGCAAACCGGAATAGGTATTGTTGCTACCGGTCAACTGGTGCCCAACGGAGGCAAAGCCAATCTTGCTCCAACCAGCAACCCCTGGCAAACCGGCAGTAGCAAGCTTGCTTGTGGTATTGGTGGCGCTGAATACATTGGAATCGTCACCGAACTCGATTACGTTAGCCTCGTAGCACAGGGAAACCCTTGCCTGAGGTGGACGAGGAGAAACGGTAGAACCAGTTGCTTCTTTTTCCGCTTCTTCACGATCCCAGCTGGTAATGGTGATCTCTTCACAAGCCATGCCATCTTCCAGGCCCGCAGCGCTCGCTCTAAATACGGAGGTAAAGGGCGCAACAGGAGGCAGGGCAGTCTCATTAGGATCGACATACTTGCTCTTGGTCGGGAAGGTCACGATCCAGGCGGTTTCTGCTTCAGTCGCAGGGTTTGCACTGTACTCGTTGAGCAAAGAGGAAGCCATGAGAACGGCGGAAACCGCGTCTGTACCACTCATCCAGTTATCTTCGTACACAGTAACGGTGCCGGCAGCAGAGTCGCTGTTGATAACAACACTGACGGGATCAGCATCCTGCCAATCTGGACGCAGGGTGCCTGGCTCATTATGGGCAGGACGGGACAGGAAGTTCTCCAGTACGGTAGCAGGAACAGTTACCTGTGTACCGGACTGCACGTTGATGATACCCAGGGTACCGAACAGGCCGCCTTCAGGAGCACGTACTGTGGAATTTGCAGCCATGCTGCCGTTGATCCACGCCTGACGAATCGCCGCGCAGTTATCGGGAACACCAGCCGCAGTGTGGATGTAATCCTGCAGGCCGTTGTTGTCCAGATCCATGTCTACGATAGTAGCCATTTCGATAACGGTGAAGTAACCTTCGCGGGTACGCTCGATGCCGGTAGGACCGCCATCGGTGAACAGCAGGTCACGGAAAACTTCAGGGTTGGTATCCATGGTGGTACAGCTGTTGTCCGGGGTAAACACCTCGGCGCCGCCGTTGGCGGAATCCTGGATCTTGGCGACCCAAACGTCATAGGGAGACAGGTATACATGGAAATCAAGAACTTCACGAGTATTGTAAGCTTCGCGGAAACGAACCTTAACGGCTTTACCTTGATTAGTTGTGTTAACGATGGAGAGCAGAGTCTCTTCGTTACCTTGAACGGTGAAGTAAGGGAAAACCAGCACTTCACCAGTACCATCGGTACTTACGTTGACTGCCTGCGCAGAACCTGCACCAAGTGCGGCCAGAACTGCTACGGACAGGATTTTCTTTTTCATCTTCATTTAATGAAACTCCTTAAATTTAATTGAAAGCTATTCAACTATAGATCTATAGGTGACTAAGCAATTAGCATTTTTTGCACCCAGCCGCCACCAGACTTGATGCAGCTAAACGGAACATACCACACGAAAAACAGTATAGCAAACATTTTTGAAAACTTTTGTTATTCATGCGACGTGTGATTATTTTACAACAAACACGGTCTGTCACACAACAAAAACATCTTCACCCGCACAAGCATCCGGTGGTTTCCAGGGGTGTTTCGCGGATCAATTCAAGGCAAGGCGAGCACACCGGGCACGACCGGAATCCAGGATCCCGGGAGGAAAAATCTGTCGTCCTGGATCCCGGCCTGCGCCGGGATGACCATGGCCTATTCGCCATTCAGGTCTGGACTCAATTAGGCGAAACCCACCAGTTGCCATCCGACAGGATCCATTTTTCCTGAAAGCGGGAAGTCATTTCCTGGCCACGCATCTGTGCGATATCCCCCACATAGAGATAGCCAAGGAGGATGCTGACCTTGCAAAGCTCTTCTTCACATTCCACTTTCTCTACATTGGCGGATTTGCGTATGATCGCCCCTCCTTTCATGCGGTTGGCATACACCTCGAACGGTTTGAGCGAGCGCGTGGCCGGCGAAAAAAAGCCATAGGCCTTTTTCCAATCCATGGCAATGAGCGCGTCCATATGCTCCTGGGCTCGTTGCTTTACGACTTCTTCTTTTGAGAGCTGTGTCACATCTGCAACACCATCTTGCATATTTGCAACTTTGCCATCATTTTCACTACAACCCGTAACAATCACCACTAGCGCCAACGTCACCATAAGCGCTGTCATTCGCCGGAATTTACAGAATAACCCATACTTTCTCATGGTTGATCAACCTCTTTCGCCCGATCCTGATTTTCCACCGATGTGCCATATACCCGCTCGCCGCCATGGGCCCGGATCACACCGGCTTCTTCAAGAAATTCCTGCTTCAAACCCTGCATGCGGGTGCGGAAATCACGGGTAATGTCCAAGGCGTCGTTGGCACTGGTAATCACCCTGGGGGTGAGAACAATGACCAGTTCCACCCGCTCGTTACCTGTTTCCGTAGAACCAAACAGCGCGCCAAATATCGGAATTTTATAGATAAAAGGCACTCCGCCCTCTGCATTGGTGCGCTTGTCCCTGATCAATCCGCCAAGCACCACGGTCTGGCCGCTCTGCACCGCCACGGTGCTGTTGATCTCACGGGTCTGAATGGTGGGCTGATTGGTCTGGATTTCCGTATCCGCCACGGCGCTCACTTCCTGGGTGACTTCCATGGTCACCAGGCCACCGGGATTTACCCTGGGCTTTACGGTGAGAATAATGCCGGTCTGGCGGTACTGCACGGTTTGGATGATATTGCCGGCATCGGTGGACTGGCTTTGGCTGAGGGTGGGCACTTCATCGCCCACGCGGATCTTGGCTTCGTGATTGTCCAGCACCATCACCGAAGGCGCAGACAATACATTGACCAGGGAATCGTTGGCAAAGGCATTGAGCACTGCCTTGACCGCCCCGGTGCTGTCGATGAGAGACCAGTTGAAGCCATTAAGCAAATTGCTGATCCCGTCGATCTTGGTGCCGGACGACGTTCCACCGACACCGCCGACACTCTGCTTGCCGCTGCCTACGCCGCCATCAAAGAACCAGGAAATGCCGTATTTCAGCTTGTCCTTAAGCAACACTTCCACGATGGTTGCTTCGATATGCACCTGCAAGGGCACGATGTCCAGCTGCTCCAGGGTGCTCAGCACTTTCTTGTAGTCTCTGGCAGACGCCAGAATCAACAGGGTATTGTGGTTTTCATCCGCGACCACGCGGATTTCGCCTTCGAGGGCGCTGGTGTTGCCACTGCCAGCGGAAACGCTCTTCTTGGCGGTGGCAGGCGGTTTTTTTGCCTTGGCCACGGTGCTTTTCTTATCCTTCGACGCTACCGTGGTGCTTTTCAGCCCGGGCGCGACACTTGCGGATTTGGTCTTTTTGCTGGCGCTCTTACCAGTAAAGAGTTCGTTCAGCAGGCCAGCCAGGTCTTCCGCCTTGCCGTTGCGCACCCGGTAGACGAACAGGCGCTGTTCATCACCAGACTGGGTCATGGCATCAAAGCGTTTGATCCATTTCCCTACTTCTTTCAGGTATTCTTTTTGTGGCGTAACCACCAGAAAACCATTGGCGCTTTCGATGGGTGTAATGCGCACCAGGCCACCCAGAGCTTTGCCGGCATCGCCGCCCAGCACAGCGTCCAGATCTTTCTGCACGTCTTCCACGCTGCCGTTTTCCAGCACGAAGAAGCCCACAGACAAGCCTTTCATCCAGTTCACATCAAAGGTGTCGATCACTGCCAGCATTTGTTGCAAATCACGGGCATTACCGGACAGGATCAGCAGGTTGCGCTTGGGATCCACCCTTACGATACTGTTGTCCCGCACCAGGGGCTTGAGGATTTCGTTCATTTCCTCGGCGCTGATATTTTTCAGGGGGCGAATCTGCAAGCTGTGGCCGAAAGGCAGCGGAGTTGTCGAGTCCGCCAGTTGCGGCGTCATCAGTCCCTTGTGCGCCTTGGTCACAGGAAGTACATGATAGACGCCGTCCTGCTTTACCAGGGTTGCATTGTTCATGCGCAACAGGGTTTCCAGCAGAGGAAGAAGATCCTTGCGGGAGACCGGCGCGCCGGTTTGCATGCTTACGCCGCCACGCACCCCGGGATCGACAATGTAGCCAAGCTGCAGGGTATCGCCCAGGATCACCTTCACCACTTCACGAATATCGGTGTTCTCAAAATTCAGGGTGATGTCTCGCTTGTTGCTGAACACGGGCGCCTTGGTGGCGACTTTTGGGGCAGCAGGCTTGCCAATCAGTTTTCCGCTACCCGTAACCTGCCAATCCTGTGCAATGGGCAAAACAGCTCCGTCTTCCCGGGGAGTGACTGCAGCAATGCTTTTTGCCAGATCGGTTCCCTGTTTGGCTTCCAGCGCGCCACTGGCGGTGTTTACCGGAACGGGAGGGAGCGCGGCAGATTCCTGCTGCTGCGCTTTCACGAAAGGAAACGACTGACAGGCACCGAGGGAAAGCGCTGCCAGCATGAGCAACAGCCCTCGGCCAATACGGTGATGGATGGACACGGTGTTATTCAATCTACATTTCCTTATTTAATAAGCGCGGGATAGTAGCACATACCACTCCGTGCTGAAACACAGCGGCCTGGCCCGCATTTCTCACCGGGGTTCGGGATTTCCGGCCCGGTGAGAAATGCCGGCTAGGGTTTGGGGATAGCAGGCTTGGGTGCAGCTTTGCCCGCATTATTGTTTTTCTTTGCAACTCGCGGCTTGGGCACAGGTTTGACCGGCACTACCGGCCTGTAGTTCCGCAGCAGCAGCTCCTCGGTTTCGCTGCCATTGCTCAGCACCAGCCGATCGGCATCGATGCGGGTTACTTTCCAGCCATCCACTTCTTCGCCGACACGTACCCGCCGGGAGCCTTTTTGCCTACCCCCCTTTACCAAAGCATATTTCTGCTTGCCAATGATGATGATCGCGCTCAACTGCATCCGCGGCTTTCCCACCTTGCGCGTCGGCTTGATTGGCGATTTCTTGCCTGGCGGTGCGGGCACATAGGGTGGTGGCGGGCGGCGCTTGTTGAAAAACAGCGGGCGTTCGGCAATCGGCTGATAGACTGCTTGCGGCGGGAAGCCGGAAACCCTGTCCATACTGTCCAGCAAGGTCTTGATCTCATCCCCCTTTTGCTCTTGCACCGCATTCGCTGCGACTTTCGGGATCTGCGGCGGAAAGTACCAGCGCCAGGCAAGAAAACCAAGTAGCAATACGGCTATTGTCAGCCACAGCTTCTTCATTTTCCTCCCCCCGGGAGATACCCCACCAGGCCGAAGCTCACATCCAGCTCATAGCCTTCTACGCGATTCTGGCGCCGTCCCTTGACCGTGCGGCGACTGCGTATGGAGATATTCTGCACCATGATGATGGGCAGCTGCCCTTCCAGTTCGTGCAAAACCTTGGCCAGGGCCTCCACATCTCCTTTCATGCGCACTTTGATCTCGATTTCCTGAGTGTCGCCGTCCTTGTCCGCATCAAGCTTTTGGGTGCTGATCAGCTTTCCCCCTGCCCCGGTAATGATTTTCTTTACCCGGTTCTGCAGCTCTGCCGCCGCCAGCTCCGGGTTTGCTGCAGCGATAAAATAGTTACGTTTGCGCAAATCCTGACGCAGCGCCTTGAGACGCTTTTCCAGCAGGGGACGGCTGTCGAGAAGGCGCTGATAACGCTCGATATGATCCACTGACTGGCTGGCGGCAGCATCATAAAACTGCATCTTGGACCACCAAGGCAGAAAAATCATGGCCAGAACAAACGCCACAGCCAGGAACAGGGCACCCAGCAACAATACGCATTTCCCATTATCAGTTCGCAGGTTCATTATCCACTAGCCCCCGACACCATGCGTTGCGGCGGCATGGCGGACGGACTGGGCCGGGGAGCAGCCCGCTCCATGTCCGTCCCATATTCAACTACCGGCATGGGCGCCGGAGCTGGCGGTTGCGCTGGTGCCGGAACAGGCGCGTTTCCGGTGCTGGCTGGTTCAACGGCAGGCATAGATGGAGCGACTTTGCCCTCTTTCACTTGCCCTGCAGGTGGCGCTCCCGTTGTTGGCGCGGGCGCGGGCGTTGCCGCCGCTCCCTGTTCCCCGGCGGACGCTGTAGCGACGCCGGTCAGATCACGGGGAAACGGCATATTGATATTGGCAGCAAGGTTGAATACTTCCTTGCCGCGCTGCTGGGTAACCGGCGAAAGAAAATGTGGATTATCGAAAGCAGGAGAATTCTGCAGCAAGCCGATCAACGAAGACGCGGAGCTGGATGTGCCGTTGATGGTCAGGGTCTTGCCCTTTACTTCCATGCGTTGCAGTGAGGTGTCGTCCGGCAGCAAGTTGGTCAACACTTGCAACACATCCAGCACTGGCGGGAAGGTCTGCCATTGATCACGAATCACTTCCAGAGCCTTGATCTCTTCGTCCGCCCGCTCACGCAATTCCATGACCTTACCCGCCTTGCCACGCAGTGCCGCCTCTCTGGATTGCAGGGAAATTGCTATTTCGCGCTTCTGCCACAAGGGCAGCGCCATTGCAGTGGCCAGTAGCACAACCACCAGGGCTGCCGGCGCCATACGCTGGGCCAGGCGCTTTAGGTTCAGCCTGGGACGCAACGCTGGCGGCAGCAGGTTTGCATCATCCCACAGACCAGCAGCGCTGAGGCTGTCTACCGCTATACCCGCCGAACGCAACACACCCAGCCAGTCGTCCACTCGCTTGCGCGGCACCAGCGCCACTTCCACCGGAAGCATGTCTGCGCCTTCCCTGCGGGCATTGAGGTGGAAGTCGAAATACACCTGCTCAGCGGAAAAGGGAGTGAAGCGATCCAGTTCGAAACTGATTACCTGGCGCAGATTTTCCCGGGCTGCCGCAGGCAAGGCAATGGTGCGACTCAGCAACCAGTCAACAGGAAGCAAGACAGCAAGAGGATGTTCATGAGACTTGAGCAGGGCGGAAACGGCAGGATCGACAACTGTACTGCCCAGAAGGACTTCGCCCAGTTTCTTGCCATCCCGGTACAGCTCGGCGCGTTCCCCCCGTATTTCCAGGATGTAGGGCGTAACGCCGGAAGCAACACGTTCGGCCAGCGCTCCAGGCAGACAGGCCAGCAAACGCTGCCGCCAGAAGCGAAGCCTGGCCAGACTGGAAAAATTCATGTCCATCTTCAGCCTTCTTCCTGCTGGAGCGCTACCCGCCCCAGAGACTGAAGTTTGCCGAATTTTTTCTGTAACAACATATAACCTTTGCGTGTCTTGGATTCGATGCCAACAACCATTTCTCCCTGGGACTTTCCTCCGCCAGAGAGATCCACTTCGGCAACCAGCCGAAAGCGTGTGCCTTTGCCCACCTTCAAAAAGGCGCCGCCAAATGCCGGAGCGGGAACCGGCAGCCCTTGCTCCAGTGCCTGCTGGCGCTCAAGCAGATATTGGTCGACCTGCACCGGCGTTACACCGGGTATGGCCAGCAACACCGCTCTGGAGGCAAATGCGGGATTGACTGTACGTTGCCGCGCATCCACGGTCAATGCCCCGGCCAGCTTTTTGTATAACTGAGGAGTGATTCCTGCGACCTGCTGCAACTCTTCGATAGACAGAAACACCCCGTCACGAGCGCCGATGGGACGCCCCAGGGCACGATAGTCCCGATCCTCTGCGCCCTGGGCGTGGGTGGCGTTATCAGGATCACGCCAGTCCAGGATCGCATCCCGCACCGCCATTGCCTGCTCCTCTTCCAGCCCGAAAGACTCCAGCAGGCTTTGCAGCATCTGCGCATTCACCTGATTGAGATCGATGCGCGCATTTTCCGGCATGGCGCCGATCCAGATGGTCTTGCCGGCGAATGTCCAGGGGTGCAAACGCCCGTCCACCGGCCAGGGATTGTCCTCAGGGGAACGGGCGCGCCTTTCCAGCATCAGCATCATGAAATTCAACCCGGCGCTGACCAGCGCCCTTCCCTCACGCTCCTGGCGAATGTTGCTGGTCATGGCAACCCCGGTGCGCTGTACCATGGACATGGAGCCGGCGATCACGCTGAGCAATACGATTACCCACAATACCAGCACCAGGGCGATTCCCTTTTGTCGTACCGACCTCATCATAATCAGTACCCCGGAAGCTCGAAGGTCATTTCCGGCCATGCACCTTTTTGATCCTCGATCTGCATGCGCACCAGCATGGGCAGAAAGGGGTGATCATCCCAGCCATCCGTCCAACTGGCAAAATCATCTCCCTTGTTCTCCACGCCGTAATAGGAAAAGCTCAGGCTCCTGATTTCATCGACAAGCACGGATTCACTGTACCAGGCGCGCAGCTCCGGCTTTTCCTTCTCACCCCGGAACACCGCCGCTCCCGATAGGGGGCGCCATTGCGGCAGTCCGGCATCACCGGAGAGCACTTCGGGATGGTACAGCCAGCGGCGCAAGACCAGCTGTTTTTTGCCGTCCCGCAGCCCTTGTTGCAGGCGAATGATGTACAGCCCGCCACTGCCCAGATGGGCAGGCATGGGGCTGACGAACTCCACAGCCCGGGTATTGCCCTTGAAGAAAAAAACATTGCCGCCTTCCGATTCCACATGGCTGTTCAAGGCTCTGGCCTGGCGGAACCGGTCGGACAGATACTGCCACACCATGCTGATGCTGGTATCCCGCTCCAGCCGCGTCTCGCTCGCATCCCAGGCCTTTCCGGCAAAACGCAACGCACCGAACAGCAACAGCATCATCAGGCCGATGAGCGCCAGGGAAATGATCATTTCCAGCAGGGTAAAGCCTCGCATATGGCATTTTTCGACTGCACGCATTATTTGTCGCTCAAGCGCAAGGTATCGAGAACATAGCTGCGATGGCGTCCGCCATCTCCCCAGCTCACTTTTACATGCACCCGATAGGGCTTGAAGCTTCGGGGAAGATCTTCCAGTTCTTCGTAGGACAGCACATCCACCTTCCAGCGAAAGCCATTTTCCTCGCCCTGCTCGCTGCCCTGGCGCAGGGGTACCTGATCAGCCACTTCCGCCAGCTTGGATTCGGCAACGATCATGGCGCTGGTGTATTCACCGGCCACGGACAGATTGCGCAGGCTGCCGCCAAAGGCCTGATACAAGGCGCCAAGAGACATGGCCAGGATAGCGAAGGCCACCAGCACTTCCAACAGGGAGAAGCCCCGTTGATGCCGCATCAGCTTTCCGGCTCCACATCCAGAATGCGCACCTTGCCGGTCAGCCAGTCCACATCGATGCCGAAAGCGCGCTCACCATAGCTCAGGGTGATGCGCCCGCCAGTAGAACCGCCATCGGGGAAAAAGCGGATCGCACCAATGCTTTCCCCACGGGTTTCGCTTTCTGCTGTGAGCAATTCGATCTTCAGCTTTTCAGAAATGGAATAATTCTTCTTTCTGCCTGTAACCTGAAAGCTGTGTTTCTCGACGTTCAGGGTCAAGGTGGACTCTTCCCGGGCGGTGAGCGCATGGTTGCGGGCAAAGCGCAGCCCGGCAGCCAGCTCCCGGGAAGCAGATTTGAGTTGAGTGCCGGGCAGGGCGCTGGAAATCATCGGCGGCACCAAGGTCATCAATATGGCCATCAGCGCCATGACCACGATTAGCTCCAGCAGGGTAAAACCCCTGACCCGCACTACACTATTGCCAGCTGGTGATGTCCTTGCTCTCACCCTCACCGCCGGGGCTGCCATCAGCGCCATAGGAAACGATATCGAAATCACCATGCTCGCCGGGGAAGCGGTATTGATAGAGGTTTCCCCAAGGATCCTTGGGCAGCTTATCCAGCACCGGCTTGCCGCCATTGGCGCCTTTGGTCAGCTCTTCCAGGGACTGGGGATAACGCCCGGCGTCCAGCCGGTACAAATCCAGTGCACCCTTGAGGCTGCCAATCTGGGCCACCGCCGCGTCATGTTTTCCCTTGCCGAACTGATCCATAACCCTGGGCCCGACCAGACCGGCGAGCATGGCAAGAATCGCCAGCACCACAAGCAGTTCAAGCAGGGTAAAACCTGCGTTACCGCGATACTTTTTGATTTTCATACTACTTTTTTCTCCATTCAATATTCTGTACCTGAACTGAACCCGCAAACTCAGGCTCTGCGACATCACAGCACAGGCGGAACACCTGCTACATAGCCAGGTCATTGGCGCCAAGGATGGCCAGCATGATGGACACGATGATGCCGGCGACGATCAGCCCCAAGCCGACGATCAGCGCCGGCTCGAGAAGGGTCAGCAGGCGCTTTACGCTGGTACGCACTTCTCCGTCGAAAACATCCGCCACCTTGTTGAGCATGGGTTCCAGATCACCGGACTCCTCACCGACTTTGATCATCTGCAGCGCCAGAGGGGGAAGTATACCTTTTTCAATCAAGGGGTCGGCCAGTCCTTTGCCGCGTTTGAGACTGTCCGCCGCTTCTGCAATGGTTTCGGCAACCACTGTGTTGTTTATGACATCTTTCACCAGATTTAGTGCCGCCAGCAACGGCAGGCCATTGTGCAGCAGGGTGGCGAGGGTGCGGGTGAAACGCGCCGTCTCTACCTTGGCGATGAGATCACCCAGCAGCGGCCAGCCCAGCAGGCGTTTGTCCCAGCGCCTTTTCACCTCCGGCCGGGCAAAATGCCTGCTGGCAAAGGCGGTGCCGAGAAAAATTCCCGAGAGAATCGCCCACCAATAGTTGGTCAGGGCATTGCCGATGTTCACCACGATCTGCGTGGGCAGGGGCAAGGCCTTGCCCATGTCGGCGAACATCTGGCTAAATTGCGGCACCACACCCACCAGCAAACCGATCACGGACAATCCCGCCACTGTGAGCAATATGGTGGGATACACCAGGGCGGAGCGCACACTTTCCCGCAGATCCTGGGAGCGTTCGAGATAGTCGGTAAGGCGCTGCAACACGCTGTGCAGCACGCCGCCCGCTTCTCCCGCCTTCACCATGCTGATGTACAAGGGGGAGAAGGTCTTGCCCTGGGCTTCCAGGGCGGAAGACAGGGTATCACCGCCCTGCACTTTCTCGCGGATGCTTTCCATGGCACGCACCAGGGCTTCGTCTTCGGACAATTCAGCCAGGATCTGCAGGGCACGATCCAGGGTCATGCCCGCTTCCAAAAGGGTCGCAAGCTCTCGGGTGAAATGCAGAATCTGCTCCTGGCTCACCTTGGGCCTGCTGCGCTTGAACAGCCCCTTGAGCCCACTACCCGCACGGCTGGTGCGAATGGGCATGAGTCCGTCCTGCTGCAACTGGCGTACCAGCGCGGCTTCATCTGCGGCTTCCAGCTCCCCCTCCTCCACTTCTCCGTTGGCGCGAACTGCTTTGTAACTGAACAAAGGCATCAGTCTTCCGCCACCCTGGCGACTTCTTCCAGGGTAGTCAGGCCGGTGACAGATTTTCGCAGACCATCGCGCCGCAGGGTATCCATGCCATCGTCGATGGCCGCCCGCTGGATTTCCCCGGCATTGGCATGGCGCATGACCAGGCGTCGAATCTCATCGTTCATCACCAATGCTTCCGTCAGGGAAAGACGGCCGAAATAACCGCTGCCGCCGCACTCCTCACAGCCAGATGGGTGGTACAGGGTGACGGCCTCGCCATCTGCGCTGAATTCGTCCAGACCCAGTTCGTCCACCAGCTCCGGCAGAGGCTCATATGCCTCCTTGCAGTGCTGGCACAGCCGCCGCACCAGACGCTGGGCGAGAATGCCATTGATGGTAGAGGTAATCAGATAGTCATCCACCCCCATGTCCAGCAGCCGGGTGATGCCACCTGCCGCGTCATTGGTATGCAGGGTAGACAGCACCAGGTGGCCGGTGAGGGCGGATTGCACGGCGATGCGGGCGGTTTCCAGATCCCGCATCTCCCCCACCATGATGATGTCCGGATCCTGGCGCACGATGGAGCGCAGGGCGCTGGAAAAGGTGAGGTCGATCTGTGGTTTGACCTGGATCTGGTTGATGCCCGCCACCTGATATTCCACCGGGTCTTCCACGGTGATGATCTTCTTTTCCGCTGTGTTGAGGCGGCTCAGGGCGGTGTACAAGGTGGTGGATTTACCGCTACCCGTGGGGCCGGTGACCAGCACGATGCCATGGGGCATGTCGAGGATATGCTTGAAGCGCTTCAGCGGCTCACCATCGAAACCCAGCGCACCAAAATCGAATTTCACACTTTCCTTGTCCAGCAGGCGGATGACCACGCTCTCACCAAACATGGTGGGCACGGTGGACACCCGCAAATCCAGCTCCTTACCCTGCACCCGCAGGCTGATACGCCCGTCCTGGGGCAGGCGGCGCTCGGCAATATTGAGCTTGGCCATGAGCTTGATCCGGGAAATAATGGCAGCGGTGGAATGGGCCGGGGGCGCCTCGCTTTCGGAGAGTACGCCATCGATACGGTAGCGCACCTTGAGCTGTCCCTCGAACGGCTCGACGTGAATATCCGAGGCCCGGGATTCCACCGCCCGCTGCACGATGAGGTTCACCAGGCGGATCACCGGGGCTTCGCTGGCCAGGTCTTTGAGGGTTTCCACATCGGCCTCGCCTTCGTCGCCTTCACCCAGGCCATCGAGGATTTCCCCCATGGCGGAGCGGCCAGCGCCGTAGAGCTTTTCGATGGCGTTATCGATATCGGTGGGCAGGGCGACCACGGGCTGCACTTCATGGCCGCTGGCGGCTTCCATGGCGCTGCGGGCAAATTCATCACCGGGATCGGCCATGGCCAGATACAGGCGCTCATCCTCCAGATACAGAGGCAGCACCCGGGATTCCTTGAGGAAACGCTGGGATACGGCATCCTCCAGCAAGGCAACATCGGGAAAGGCTTCGGTATCGATGATTTCCAGGCCCAGCTCCTGAGCAAAGGCCTGAGCCAGATCCCGCTCGGAAACCAGCCCCAGCTTGTGCACCATATGCCATACGGAAAAACCGCTTTCCGCCGCCAGCCGCGCTGCGCGCGCATAGTCCTGGGTGGACAGCTTGCCCGACGTTTCGAGCAGGGCTGCCAGGCGGCCATCGCTGCCCACAGCGGTCAGATCTTCTTCAAGGGTGGTTTCTGCTCGTTCTGTATTCATCTGTTGTCCTGTAAGCCGAATCCACAGATTCCGGCTGTAAGGCGCACTCCCGTCCGCCGCCATGATCCGCCCTTTCCGGCACCAGCCGGGTCAGCAAATCACTGAGTTTCCTGCAATCATATTCGCCGCAGGCGATTTCGGCATCTTCCATTGCCTGGGCAAGCTCTTCCCAGGGCATGGGGCGATAACGCGCCTGCAGTATCTTCTCATGCGCCGTGGCCTGCAGGGGCTCCTGTTCATGAAAGAGCTCCTCGTAGAGTTTTTCTCCCGGGCGCAATCCGATATATTCTATCGCAATATCCTCTCCGGGTTTTTTCCCGGACAGGCGAATCAGCTGTTCCGCCAGATACTGGATGCGCACGGGCTGCCCCATGTCCAGGACGAAGATCTCCCCGCCCTCGCCCAGCACACTGGCCTGCATGATCAGCTGGCAGGCTTCGCGGGTGGTCATGAAGTAGCGCTCCATATCCGCATGGGTCACGGTTACCGGGCCACCTTTTTCAATCTGCTCCTTGAACAGGGGAACCACGCTACCCGTGGAGCCGAGCACATTGCCAAAGCGCACGGTGATGAAGTTGGTGGAAGAGCGGTCATTGAGGTTCTGGCAATAAATTTCGGCAGCACGCTTGCTCGCCCCCATCACGTTCGCCGGATTGACCGCCTTGTCCGTGGAAATCAGCACGAATTCCTCCGCACCGCTCGCATTCGCGGCCAGGGCTACATTGCGTGTTCCAAGCACATTGTTGCGCATGGCTTCACGAATCTGCTGCTCCAGCAGGGGCACATGCTTGTATGCCGCGGCATGAAACACCACTTGGGGCCGGTAGTGGTCGAAAATGCGCTCGACCACCTTCCTCTCGGTAATGTCCCCCAGATGGGGAAAGATCGCCAAATCAGGAAAGCTGTGGCGCAACTCCCGTTCCATGCAAAATAGATTGAACTCACTGTTTTCCACCAAAATCAGGCTTTTCAGCGACAGGTTCGCAAGCTGGCGGCACAGTTCCGAGCCAATGGAGCCACCGGCCCCGGTAATCAGCACCGAGCGCCCGGACAGATCCTCCCTGATCGCCCGCCAGTCCAGCGCCACCGGATCACGCCCCAGCAGGTCTTCGATCAGCACTTCACGCAGCTGATCCACCCGCACATTGCCGGACATAAGCTCTTTCAGGGGCGGCACGGTGCGAAACGGCAGGCCGGTTTCTTCCACATGGGCGATGATGCGCTGCATCTGGGATTTGTCCGCAGAAGGCACTGCCAACATGATCAGATCCGCCGCCAGCTTGCGGGCGATGCGCGGCAGTTTTTCACAGCTGCCCATGACCCGCACACCATGGATCTCCCGACCCCGCTTGTTGGCATCATCATCAACAAAGGCCAGGGGCAGATAAGCACGCTGAGGATCGCGCAACAGATCCCGCACCAGCATCTCCCCGGCACTGCCCGCACCCACCACCAGCACCCGCTGGGCGCTCTTGCTGCGTGTGCCCTGGTCCTTGATAAAGCGATACACCATGCGCGGCACACTGAGAAAGATCATCAGCAAAATACCGTATAACACCGGCACCGAGCGTGGCACGCCGGTAAAATCCCGAAACAGCCACAACAGCAGCGTCGCCAGCACCAGTCCGGTCAATACAGCCTTGCCAATGCGAATCATGTCCGGCAGGGAGGCGAAACGCCACACCCCCCGATACAGACCGAACAGCCAGAACACCAGAACCTGCACCGGAACCAGCACAAACAAGCTGGCCAACGCCTGCTGCCAGAACCAGTCAGGCACGGCTTCCAGATTGAAGCGCAGGATATAGGCTCCCAGCCAGGCCAGCGGAATCATCAGCAGGTCATGGAGAAACGCCATGCCCCGGTTGAGCAGCCTGTCTGCCAGCTTTCTCATCAGTTTCGTTGTTCTCGCAGGCTAACCAGCAAAATTATGACCCCATATACCACACACCAGAACAGCATGATTGCCCATTGGACAAGCGTATTTTGATTCAGTGCCATGATGGAGGCTCCGCCAGCAGCCAGCATCAGCACATAGGACCAGAGCACGGTACGACGGTGGGACCAGCCCATTTGCACCAGGCGCTGATACAGATGCTCCCGGTGCGCCTGCCAGATTTTTCGGCCCGCCAGCAGTCGCCGCAACAATGTGTAACTGGCGTCCGCAATAAAGGGAGAAAAGATCAATACGGCAATCCATAACGGAAACAGGCCTTCCCGGTCCGCCCACAGGGAAAACGCGGCAGCAAGAAAGCCCAGCACCGGCGACCCCGCATCTCCCATGAAGAGCCGCGCCGGGGGGAAGTTAAACAGCCAAAACCCCGCACTGGCCGCCGCCACAATCAGGGACGCCAGCATAAAGCCTTCATCCCCGCCCCGCCAGCCCAGCCAGGCCATGATCGTAAAACCGATCACCGCCATGCCGCCGGCGAAACCATCCATGCCGTCCATGAAATTATACAAATTGGTCATCCACAGCACATAAAGCAGCATCGCCACCACAGCTGCACCACCCGGCAGAGGGATGTCCATTCCGGGCAACTGCAAATTCCGGGGCAGCAGATCCGCCGCCAGCAAGACAAGGGCGGCCAGCAACTGCACCAACAGGCGGATCAGGGGAGAAAGATCCCGCCGGTCATCAATGCCGCCAATCACTGCCAGTAGCACCACAGCCGTGAACAACCAGGCCAGCCCCCCACTCCAGGACAGCTCACCAACGGCCACAGCCACCGCCCAGGCCAGCAGTATGGCGGTGACGATGGCCACCCCGCCACTGCGCGGCGTGGCCTGCTGATGCAGGGAACGCTCTCCCGGATGATCCAGCACATGAAACCGGGAAGCAGGTGACAGAAAACGCCAGCACAAACCACCCGATACAACGAGGGCCAGCAACACCAACACCCAGTTACTTACGCTCGGCAACAAAAAAATCTCCAATAAGAATCAGCATCTTACCAGAAAAAAAGCCGCCGGAAGCGGCGGCTTTTTTTCTGGATGGAACCCCCCGAGCCGGTCAATGGATATCGTAACCACGCTCCTCATGCAAAACGATATCCAGCCCTTCCTGCTCCTGATCCGCATTCACCCGCAGCCCTCCCATGGCCAATGCAACCACTTTCAGGATGCCCCAGGTCATGATCACAGTAAACACCACGGTGGCTGCCACGCCAACAAACTGCACCCATAGCTGACCACCCATGCTGCTGATGCCATCGGCAAAGCCGTAGCCGCTGAACACGCCCAAGCTGGTGGCGGAGAAAACTCCGACCAGCAGCGTTCCCAGTATACCGCCGACCCCATGCACGGGGAAAACATCCAGGGAGTCGTCGATCTTCAGCACCCGCTTGAGGTACATAGTGGCGGCAAAACAGACACTGCCCGCCAACAGGCCGATGATCAAGGCTCCGCCGGGACCGACAAAACCCGATGCCGGGGTAATAGTGCCCAAACCAGCCACCATACCCGTTACCGCGCCCAAGGCGCTGGGCTTGCCAAAGCGCTTCCACTCGATTGCCATCCAGGTCATGGCGCCGGTGGCCGCAGAGATATGCGTAACCAGCATCGCCATGGCCGCATCCCCGTTAGCCGCCAGGGCGCTGCCGCCATTGAAGCCGAACCAGCCGACCCAGAGCATGCAGGCTCCGGTGACCGTCATGGTCATGTTGTGGGGGGTGAAAGGCGTGGTGGGAAAGCCCCGTCTCGGCCCCATGACCAGCGCAGTAACCAGCGCGGCCACGCCAGCGGTAATATGCACCACCGTACCACCGGCAAAGTCCAACAGCCCCATTTGCCCCAGCCAGCCGCCGCCCCAAACCCAGTGGGTGATGGGCACATACACCAGCATCAACCACATGGCGCTGAACAACAGCATGGCAGAAAACTTCATCCGCTCGGCAAAGCCGCCCACCACCAGGGCGGGGGTGATAATGGCAAAGGTCATCTGAAACAACATGAACAGCGATTCCGGAATGTCCCCGGAAAGGCTTTCCCGCCCGACGTCAGCCATCAGCACCTTGCTGAAATCACCGATAAAGGCATTGCCCTCACCAAATGCCAGGCTGTAACCGGCAATCAACCACAGGATGGAACTGATGCCGGCAATGGCGAAACACTGCATGAGCACCGACAGCACGTTCTTGCTGCGCACCAGTCCGCCATAAAACAGCGCCAGCCCCGGCAAGGTCATGAACAACACCAGCGCCGTCGAAGTAAGTATCCAGGCCGTATTGCCCGCATTCAACGTAGCTTCTTCCGCCCACGCGGCGCCCGCGACCAGCAACAACAAGCCCGCCATAAAAAACTGTCCGATTCTCATAACAACCCCCCCAAGCAAAAAAACAACCTTGCAATGATACACAAAAAAAAGCCGGTGTACCTGAGTACACCGGTTCAAATATTACCAAAGGGAGTAAATGTAATGATTCGAAAATCTGTGGGCAGTTCATGACCCACAACCCTATGACCCCCCCTCCCAAGAAAAGTTGCAAAGTTTTTGCACAGGGATGTGCTTATGTCGCGGGAGGCCAGGGATGGCCGGAGCGACGCTTGCACAGGGATGTGCTTATGCCACGAAGGCCAGGGATGGCCGGAGCGACGCTTGCACAGGGATGTGCTTATGCCACGAAGGCCAGGGATGGCCGAGAGTGGCGCTTGCACAGAAAAGTGCTTATGTCACGAAGGCCAGGGATGGCCGAGAGTGGCGCTTGCACAGGAAAGTGCTTATGTCACGAAGGCCAGGGATGGCCGAGAGTGGCTCTTGCACAGGAAAGTGCTTATGTCACGAAGGCCAGGGATGGCCGGAGCGACGCTTGCACAGGAACGCGTTCATGCCGCAAAAGCCAGAAGTAGCATTTACACTAGAACCCAAGTAGCAAAAAGCAGACAAGAAACAAAAATGCCCGCAGGTAACAGCGGTCGCTATTGCCTGCAGGCATTTATATGCATGGTAGCTAGGGGCAGATTCGAACTGCCGACCCCAGCATTATGAGTGCTGTGCTCTAACCAACTGAGCTACCTAGCCATAGGAAAATCAGGGCGGCAAAGATACTAGGCGCACCACCGATTGTCAATAAAAATGGAGCGGGTAGCGGGAGTCGAACCCGCCTCACCAGCTTGGGAAGCTGGGGTAATACCGATATACGATACCCGCACTTCAGGTGCCCTGATGATTATACTCGCAACTCAGTTGGTTGGCCCGCCGGAATACATGGATTCGACTTCTTCGGCAAAATGCTCCAGCACCTTGGGTCGCTTGACCTTCAGCGTTGGTGTTATCAGGCCGTCTTCTATGGTCCAGGGCTGCAGCATAAGCCGCAGCTGGCGGATTTTTGCAAAGCCGGGAAAATCCGACAAGGCGGCCTTGATGCGTTTGAGCACATCGGCATGCAGCTTCTTGTGCTCCAGGCTGGCGGCATCATCCGCGCTCAGGCCATGTTCCTGGGCCAGAGCCGACCAGTTCTCTTCGTTCAGTACGACCAATGCAGTAAGATAGGGCCTGCCCTCGCCAACCACCATCACCTGCTCGATGCAGGGATCCAGGGCAATGGCCAACTCCATGTCCGCCGGGGGAATTTTTTCCCCGTTGGAAAGCACCATAATATCCTTGAGGCGGCCGGTAATGAAGATATGCCCGTCTTCGATCTTGGCCTGGTCTCCCGTATGCAGCCAGCCGTCGGGATCGATCATCTCTGTGGTGGCCTTGTGGTTGTTCCAGTATCCCAGCATCACCCCGGGGCCGCGCACCAGCAGCTCGTCCTGCTCACCAATTTTTACTTCTGTGCCACGAATGGTTACGCCGACGCTGGCGGGAATGTTGTCTTCCAGGGGATTTACGCTGATTACCGGGCTGGTTTCGGTAAGTCCATAACCCTGAACGATGGGAATGCCCAGGCCGATGAAGACTTTGGCGATATCCGGTGACAGAGGAGCCCCCCCGCTCACCGCTGCCCGCAGGCGTCCACCGAGTTTGGCAACCACGTTGCTGGCAACCAGCTTGTTGAGGATCGGCCACAGCAGAAGTTTCGGAGACCAGCCGACACGCCCCTGCTGATACTCAAACCTGCGCCAGCCTACATCCACTGCAAGCTGGAACAGTGTGCGGGCAATAGCTGGCTTCTTTTTCAGCTGATCCTTGATCTTGCCATATACGCGCTCAAAGATTCGGGGAACGGCAATCAACACTGTTGGACGAATCTGCACCAGATCATCCCCCAGTTGCGCCACCGAGCGCGCATAGGCCACACAGGAACCCGCCATGATGGGCAGATAATATCCCGCCGTGCGTTCCAGGGTATGGGAAAGGGGCAGGAAGGAAAGAAACAGGTCTTCTTCGTAGCAGTCCAGCAGGGTGACGCCGCCATGAGCGACAGACAGCATGTTGTGATGGCTGAGCATCACACCCTTCGACCTTCCCGTGGTGCCGGAGGTATATACGATGGAAGCCAGGGCGTGGGGGTCGGCGTGTTTTCGCACCAACATTTCCCCACCATCTTCGGCAAGCCATTGTGCAGCCAGCCGGATACGCTCGTCATTGCGGCTGAACTTGCCCGCTTCAGTACCGCCATCGAGCAAAACCACCCGCTGCAGCCGCCCCTCCCCTTCTTCTGGCAGGGTCGGCACCAGGCGCTTCCAGCGACCGGCATCCTGCACCAGCAGGACTTTTACTCCCGATTCCTCCAGAATATAGGCGATATTGTCCGGGCGATCATCGGTGTACAGTGGCACTGTCACCAGCCCCAGGCTCAGCGCCGCCTGATCCCACATCACCCATTCAGGGCAGTTGCGCAATAGAATCGCCACCCGATCTCCCGGACCCAGTGCCTCCCTGCCCAGCGCCTGTTGCCAGCGAGCAATCTGGCGGGCCATTTCCGCCCAGGTATAGCTGTGCCACTCCCCACTTTCACGGTCATGGTACTGGTAGGCCAGGCCATCCGGCGAACGGTGCAAGCGGCGGGCAAAAACACCATCCAGCGTTACCGCCTCTTCGGTTGTTATCAGATTTTCATGGAATTTTTGCATGCAACAGCTTCCCCCAAAGCGGTATGAACTACTGATTTTAGTGTAAAATCGCCTCAGTTATAACCCACATCTTGAATCCATCCATGAATATTCTGGTAAATGGCGAGAGAACCAGCGCCGAAGACAAAATGACGCTGGGTGCTTTAATCGAGAGCATGGCACTCGAGGGAACACGCTATGCAGTAGAGGTCAATGAAGAGCTGATTCCACGCAGCCAGCATGCCTGTCACCAGTTACAGGAAGGTGATGCGGTGGAAATCGTACAGGCCATTGGCGGCGGCTGAACTTTGCGCAGCATTTCAGGTTAAAATCCCCACCTACATTTTCCTGGAGCAGCAAATCAATGTCAGACAACAAAGATACCTTCCGCGTCGCCGGGCGCGAATATTCCTCCCGCCTGCTGGTGGGAACAGGGAAGTACAGGGACATGGACGAAACCCGCGCCGCCATCGAGGCATCGGGTGCGCAAATCATCACCATCGCCGTGCGCCGCACCAACATCGGGCAGCATGCCGATGAGCCGAATATTCTGGATGTGCTGCCACCGGACAGGTTCACCATCCTGCCCAATACCGCCGGCTGCTACGATCAGAAGACTGCGGTGCGCACCTGCCGTTTGGCCAGGGAACTGCTGGATGGTCACAATCTGGTCAAACTGGAAGTGCTGGGGGATGAAAAAACCCTGTTCCCCGACGTCATAGCCACGCTCAAGGCCGCTGAAGAACTGATCAGGGATGGTTTCGACGTCATGGTCTATACCAACGACGACCCCATTGTCGCCCGGGAGCTCGAAGCCATGGGCTGTGTCGCCGTCATGCCCCTGGCCGCCCCTATTGGCTCCGGCCTTGGTGTACGCAACCCCCTGAACATCCGCACCATCGTGGAAAACGCCAACGTACCTATCCTGGTGGATGCCGGCGTAGGCACAGCTTCCGATGCCGCCGTGGCCATGGAGCTGGGCTGCGATGGCGTGTTGATGAATACCGCCATCGCCGCAGCACAGAACCCCGTGCTTATGGCCTCCGCCATGAAAAAGGCGATACAGGCAGGACGTGAAGCTTTCCTGGCCGGGCGCATGCCGGCAAAACGCTTCGCTTCCGCCTCCTCCCCTGTGGAAGGCCTGTTTTTCTAGGTGGACGAAGCCAGCCCCAAGCACCCCCCGATCCGCAGCTTCGTGCTGCGTACCGGACGCCTGACACCGGGGCAGGAAAAGGCCTTCAGACAGCAGTGGCCGATTTATGGCGTGGAATTTGCCCCCGCACGAGCATTGGATTTTTCACAACTGTTTGGCAACAGCAATCCGGTGTGGCTGGAAATCGGCTTTGGTGACGGAGAGTCCCTGGTGACCATGGCAAAGACTTTTCCCCGGCGTAATTTTCTGGGCATTGAGGTGCATACGCCGGGCGTGGGGCATTTGCTGCTGAAGCTGGCACAAGAGGATATCGGCAATGTGCGCATCATGAACGCCGACGCCATGGAAATATTGCAACAGGTCATCCCCCCGGCATCACTGCAGGGCGTACAGCTGTTTTTTCCTGATCCATGGCACAAGAAAAAACACCACAAGCGGCGCATCGTTCGACCGCATTTCGTGGAGTTGATGGCAAGGCTGCTGCAGCTCGGGGGCATATTCCATGCAGCGACGGACTGGGAAGACTACGCCCGGCACATCATGCGGCACTTTTCAGCGCGCACTGATCTGTTCGAGAACCTGGGTGGCTCTGGCAGATACATGCCCCAGCCGGAAACACGCCCCGTGACCAAGTTCGAGCGCCGGGGAAAACGCCTGGGACACGGGGTATGGGATCTGATGTTCGAGCGGACATCATTCTGAAACAGCCGGGCCGGGCATTATCCATGCACAGCAACAAGCCCTACACGCTGGTGACGCTGGCGCTGGCAACTGACTTCATCCAGCCAACCGATCTGCACCTGCCCCCCGGCAGCTGCCTGGGCCTGCATGGCAATTCTGGTTCAGGAAAAACCCTGCTGCTGCGCGCCATTGCCGATCTGGACATCAATACCGGAGAAGTGCTGCTGGAAAGCATCCCCCGCAGTCGTTTCACCGGCCCCCAGTGGCGACACAAGGTGGGCCTGCTGCCTGCAGAAAGCCAGTGGTGGGGGGATAGCGTTGGTGAACATGCCCTGCACTGGTCATCAGAATTACTGTCTGCCCTGGGCTTCCCCGAAGATGTACTGGACTGGCAGACCGGACGCCTGTCCAGTGGCGAGAAACAGCGCCTGGCGCTGGTGCGCATGCTGGCCAACCAGCCACGGGTATTGCTCCTGGATGAGCCTACGGCCAACCTGGACGACAGCAACACCACAACCGTGGAACAAATCATTCATGGCTATCTGCAACAGCACCAGGCTGCGGCAATCTGGGTCAGCCATGACCCGGCCCAGCTGGGCCGGGTCGCTGGCAACCGGGCGGTCATGACCCAGGGGAGGTTCACCATGGAGGGCAGCGGGACATGGAGCTGATACGCCTTTCCGCCTGGGATCTGGGCATCGCCGCCACCCTGGTCTGCCTGCTGGCGGGATTGTCCTGGGCACTGCATCTGGGCATCGGACGCCAGCTGCTAATCGCCACCGTCCGCAGTACCGTGCAGTTGCTGATTCTGGGCATGATCCTGAAAACCCTGTTCGCCCAGACCAACCTGTGGCTGATTGCCCTGATGACCCTGGTGATGCTTGCCGTGGCAGGTTATGAGGTCATGGCCCGCCAGCAACGCCGCTTTCGGGGCAGTTGGGGCTATGGACTGGGAACCCTGTCCATGTTTCTATCGTCTTTCCTGATTACCCTGCTGGCGCTGACGGTGGTGATTCAGGTCGACCCCTGGTATCAGCCCCAGTATCTAATTCCCCTGCTCGGCATGCTGCTGGGCAACACCATGTCCGGCATCGCCATCGCCCTGGACAACCTTACCCGCAGCACCTGGGAGCAACGCCAGCGTATCGAGGCAAGGCTGATGCTGGGCCATGAATGGACGCAGGCCATATCAAATATACGCCGCGATGCTTTACGATCCGGAATGATTCCCATCATCAATGCCATGACCACCGCCGGTATCGTCAGCTTGCCGGGGATGATGACCGGCCAGATTCTCGGCGGCAGTCCGCCCATGGAGGCGGCCAAGTATCAGCTCATGATTCTGTTCATGATCGCGGCCGGCTCCGGGCTGGGCAGCCTGACGGCAATCTGGGCGGGCAGCAGGCGTCTCTTCGACGAGCGTCAGCGGCTGCGCCTGGATCGGCTGTCAGCAAGCCAAAAATGACTGCGGATCAAAACGAGCCTGGAGGAAGATCACCGTCCTGCTGGCGCTGCCGCTCACGCCACAGCTTGATTCCCAGCAACACCACAGGAGTGCTGTGCATCAACAGATCGAAGATATCCAGAGGTTTGACCAGCTCTCCCGCCATCAGCATCTTGATTTTCTCCCAGACATGAGGCTCCGGCGTGAACGGCATCAGACCAAAAAAGGCCGAAGCCAGCACCAGAAAACCCAGCGGTATTTCATCGATCCATTTCATGTGCAGGTTTCCAGAGTCGGTTGTTGATAAAGCACTGCATTTTGTTTGTGGAAGCAGGAGCAAATAATAACACCCGTACCGGGTAAGCAATCGCAAATCTGTTAAGATCGCCGGTACAAGTCTGCAATCCATCTTTATCTGATACGGAGCAATTCATCCCGTGGCCTCCACCCTGGCAGCAATCATTATTCTGGGCCTGATCGTCATCTTCTGGCTAGAAGCCGCTCGCGCCCGCGAATTGGCCGTTGGCATCAGCCGTGCAGCTTGCGAAAAAGAAAGGTACCAGTTTCTGGATGGTGGCGTCTATCTACAGCGCTTTGCCCTGCGCTGGACTTCCGCTGGCTTGCGCTTCCGGCGCATGTACCGGTTTGACTACAGTGTTGACGGAACCTTGCGCCAGTCAGGCTATGTTCTGCTGTTGGGAAGCCAGCTGGAAGCCGTCCATATTCAGGGCAGACACACCATCGAGCAGGAAAACATCCAGGTGGAAGAGGAAGAGTATCCGGAAAAGACAGAACCAAAAGCCGCCGAAGTTATTCCCTTCCCCAAAAAACGGTAGTGATGCCAACGAGGAGCCTGTCGTCGGATTTAACGCTATTTGGCTGCAAATCACTGGATGACGATTAACTCAACCTATCCTGATCGTCAAATAGCCCTGCCCTTCCTGTGCGAGTACGCCTTGCATCTGGCCGCACTGAAAGGGCCTTTAATTCCGACGCAGTACACTAGTTTTTGACCACCTTGAGGCTGGGGCGCCCACCACCGGATGGAGGCGTATCCTCCGGCTCATTGTCTTCCGGCGGTGTACCTTCATCTTCTTCCGGAAACAACATACCTTGGCCGTTTTCCTTGGAATAGATACCCAGCACAGCAGTTACCGGCAACAATACATTCATGGGCGAGCCGGAAAACCGGGCGCCAAACGATATATAGTCATTTCCCAGCTCCAGGTCACGCACCGCACTGGCGCTGACATTGAGCACAATACGACCATCTTCAACAAACTGGCGCGGAATCTCCACGCCTTGTGCATCTGCATTAACCAGCAAATGGGGCGTCATGCCATTGTCGCTGACCCACTGCCAGATGGCACGAATCAGATAGGGGCGATTGGAAGTCATGGACATGAAACAACCTCAGAGGCGCATTTCCCTTTCTGCTTCGGTGAGACTTTTGGCAAAGGCATCACGTTTGAACAGGCGTGCAGCATAGGCGTTGTAAATATTGGATGCGTTGCCTTCAAGCTCAATACCCAAATGCGGCAGACGCCACAATAACGGTGCGATGCTTGCATCCACTACGGAAAACTCATCGCTCATGAAGAAGGGCTTCGCGGCCAGTATGGGAGCACTTGCCGTGAGGCTCTCCCTCAGCTCCTTGCGCGCCTTGGCAGCCAGCTTGCCGCCAGCAAGTATGGTGTCCACACGTCCATACCAGTCCTTTTCCACGCGATAGATATACATGCGGAATGTGGCCCGGGAGACCGGATCCACCGGCAGCAATGGCGGATGTGGATAACGCTCATCCAGATACTCAAGAATAATGCGGGAATCAAATAGCACCAGCTCTCTATCCACCAGGGTCGGCGCCGTACCATAGGGATTGAGGTCCATCACGTCCTCGGGAAGATTGAGAGGATCCACATCCATGATGTCCACGGTTACATGCTTCTCCGCCAACACCAGACGCACACGGTGGCTATGCAAATCTGCGGGGTCGGAGAAAAGGGTCATGATTGATCTTCTTGTTGCCACTGGCACCTACCTAAGTTTTGATTTACGGCTGAATCGGCTTCAGGGGATTGGCCAATAGAGGAGGTCGGGGCTTTCTCCGCTATGGATAATACAGATACCGAAAAGGCGCACAGTATAGCAGACTGTGCGCCTTTCGGGCTGTACATCACCTCATTTCAGGAATCAATGCACGTCTTTCCAGAACTCCTTCTTGAGCATGATGGCTACGACAAAGAACACCAGCAGGAACAACATCACCCAGATACCAAGGCGCTGACGCTCCAGCTTGTTGGGTTCTGCCACATGGGTCATGAAGGCACTCAGATCGCGAGCCATCTGGTCATATTCCTCCACGGACATGCGTCCGGGCTTGGCCAGCTTGAGCGCGGCGACATGTTTGTTGCCATGTGCATCGGTCTCAATGGTCGCTTCCTGCACGCCCTGCAGCTCCATCAACACATGAGGCATGCCCACGTTGGGGAACACCACATTGTTGACACCAAAAGGACGGCTTTCGTCTGCATAGAAACCCTTAAGATAGGTGTAAATCCAGTCTGCGCCGCCTTTTCTCAGCCTGGCGGTGAGGGTCAGATCGGGAGGGGCAGTACCAAACCATTCGGCAGCATCAAGGGCGGGCATACTGGTCTTCATCTGCTCGCCAATCTTGTGACCGCCGAAGATCAGGTTATTCTCGATTTGCTCTTTGCTCAGACCGAAGTCCTGCATGCGCTCGTAGCGGAAATACTGCAGGGAATGACAGCCCTGGCAGTAGTTTACGAAATACTTCGCGCCCCGTTGCAGGGATGCATGATCTGTCAGGTCGATATCCGCAGACTCCAGTGCAACATTGCCACCGGCGGCAAAGCCGGTCAGCGGCAGCAAGGCCAGGGAAAGGATTGCAATCAACTTTTTCATTTGGTCACCCTCTCTGGTACTGGTTTGGTCTTGTCCATCTTGCTGTAGATAGGCATCGCCAGGAAGAAAACGAAGTACAGTATGGTACAAATCTGCGACATCAGGGTTCCCATGGGCGTAGGCGCCAACATGCCAAGATAACCCAGGGTGATAAACACCACCACGAACATGGCAATCATACCCTTGAAGATGGGGCCCTTATAGCGAATGGACTTCACCGGGCTCTTGTCCAGCCACGGCAGGAAGAACAACACCACAATGGCGGCACCCATGGCGATGACACCCCAGACCTGGGTGCCGGCAAAGCTCGGCACCGCACGCAAAATCGCATAGAAGGGGGTGAAATACCACACCGGCGCAATATGCGCGGGCGTCTTCAGCGGGTTTGCCGGCTCAAAGTTCGGCGGTTCCAGGAAGTAGCCTCCCATTTCCGGCATGAAAAACACCACGGCCAGGAACAGGATCAGGAAGCCGATCACACCGGCAATGTCCTTCACGCTGTAATACGGATGAAAGGGAATGCCGTCAGCAGGTGCGGTATCGCTCCATTTGTTGCCCTTGGGCCCTTTCTTGATCTCGATGCCGTCAGGATTGTTGGAGCCAACCTTGTGCAGCGCCACGATGTGTACGAACACCAGGGCAGCCAGAATAAACGGCAGCAGGAAGTGCAAGGCGAAGAATCGGTTCAGGGTAGCGTCGGAGATGACGAAATCACCACGAATCCAGATGGACAGATCCTCACCGATCACGGGAATCGCAGCAAACAGGTTAATGATAACCTGGGCGCCCCAGTAGGACATCTGTCCCCAGGGAAGCAGATAGCCCATAAAAGCAGTCGCCATCATCGCAACATAGATGATCATGCCGATGATCCACAGCAGCTCCCGCGGCTTGCGATAGGAACCATACATCAGCCCGCGGAACATGTGCAGATAGATCACCACGAAAAACGCCGAAGCACCCGTGGAATGCAGGTAGCGGATCAGCCAGCCCCAGTTCACATCCCGCATGATGTATTCGACGGAGGCAAAGGCCAGGGTTGCATCCGGCTTGTAGGACATAGCCAGCCAGATACCGGTAACGATCTGATTCACCAGCACCAACATCGCCAGAGAACCAAAGAAGTACCAGAAATTGAAGTTCTTGGGCGCGTAGTATTGCGCCAGATGCTCGTTCCACACTTTGGTCGCAGGGAAGCGCTCATCAATCCAGGTCATGAAACTCATGCTGCACCTCCATCGTCTTCACCGATGATCACTACCGTATCAGACAGGTATTTGTGTATTGGTATCACCAGATTCGTGGGGGCAGGCAGCCCCTGGAACACACGGGCGGACAGGTCAAAACGTGACCCGTGACAGACGCAGAAGAAACCGCCTTTCCAGTCTTCGCCAAGATCTGCCGGTCCAATTTCAGGCCGGTAGGAAGGTGAGCAGCCCAGATGGGTGCAGATACCTACGGCAATCAGGTATTCCGGCTTGATAGAGCGGTGGTAATTCTTGCAGTATTCAGGTTGCTGGGGAACTTCAGAATCCGGATCAGCCAGATGTGCGGTCTCCTCCTTGAGGACCTTTAGGGTCTCTTCGGTACGGCGCACCACCCAACACACCTTGCCCCGCCATTTGGCGGTCATCATCGCCCCCGGCTCAAGCTTACTGATGTCAACGGTTTCCGGAGCGCCCAGGGCTTTGGCCCGGGCACTGGGTTGCCAGTAACTGAGAAAAGGGACGAGAGCAAAGCCCGCGCCTACCGCGCCGAGTCCAGCAGTTGCTGTAATCAGCATGCGGCGTTTTTTTAGATCCACGCCTTGTGAGCTCATGGATGGAATACCCCCAGTAGCAATTAAAAATTCGGGTTCGGGGCCAGGTAAAATGCCCCCCAGCTTTCAGGATAAACCAGCTTTTATATCCTGAAGATAACGGAGGATTTTCACCTAATCAGGCCATTTGGTCAAGATCGGTTCACAGCAAATTTTACCGTCCCGGCTAAACCGGATTAAAAACATCGATAAACTGGTGTTTTATATCGAATTTGTTTTCCAGTTCCACTCCCAGAGCCTGGACGCCATAGCGTTCGGTTGCATGATGACCCGCTGCAATAAAGTGAATCCCCCGTTCGGCAGCGATATGAAAACTGCTTTCTGACGCCTCGCCGGTAAGATAAGCATCGAACCCCAGGTCCGCCGCTTTTGCCACCCATGCCTGGGCGCCGCCGGTGCACCAGGCCAGGCGACGCACGCCATGCTCCCCACCCGGCAACAGCAGCGGTTCACGCCCGGTGCACCTTTGGATTCGCACCAGCAAGGCGTCCACAGCCAGTTCGGCGGGAAACGCCCCTTCCCACAACAGTTCTTCGCCTACCGGCCTGGAACCAGCACAACCCAGCAATGCCCCCAGGCGTGCGTTGTTGCCCAGTTCTTCATGGGCATCCAGGGGCAAATGGTAGGCCGCCAGGCTCATATTTGATGCATACAGCGCCCGGACGCGCCGTCCCTTCATGCCTGCCAGCGGAGCAGCTTCATTCTTCCAGAAATATCCGTGATGCACCAGCAGCAGATCCGCCTTCATTTCCGCAGCCGCTTCGATAAGCGCCAGACTGGCTGTCACCCCGGTAGCAATGCGCTCGATCTTCTGCGATGCCTCCACCTGCAAACCATTGGGGCAGTAGTCTTCAAAACGGTCGATAGCAAGGCGCGCATCACAATAGTCGATTATTTCGTGCAGTGCTGTCATGGCATTGTCCGCGGAGGAAAAAGCACATGGTAGAATGTTGCCGTCATGAATATCCAGCGCCTTTTTACTTTTTTCTTCACTTCCGTGGCCACCGGGCTGGCGGCAGCCTTTCTGGTGCTTACCTTCTGGCCAGAGCTGCTCGCCCCCCTGAATCCCCCTGCGTCCTCTTCATCCTCCCTGGAAAACAACCTCGGCTGGGCAGACGCGGTGGCTCTCACCGAACCATCGGTAGTCAACATCTATACCAGCAAAATCACCAGGGAGGAGGGCAAACCATTATTCAAAAATCCCGTTTTTCAGCGCTATTTTGGCGACCCCAGGAGCAAGCCCCGCATTCACCGGGAAAACAGCCTCGGCTCCGGGGTGGTTGTGGATCACAACGGCTACATCCTTACCAACCATCATGTGGTAAAAGGGGCAGACAACATTTTCATAGGAACCAAAGGACAAGTACAAGTGCCGGCCAGGGTGGTAGGCACTGACCCTGACACCGATCTGGCCGTAATCCAGGCGGCAGGAAAAGAACTGCTTCCTGCCAAGTTCGGGCATTCGAGCCAGCTGCAGGTAGGGGACGTGGCGCTGGCCATCGGCAATCCTTTCGGCGTAGGGAAAACCGTTACCCAGGGCATTATCAGCGCTACGGGACGCCATGAGCTGGGGCTGGCCACTTTTGAGGATTTCATCCAGACCGATGCCGCCATCAACCAGGGCAACTCCGGCGGCGCCCTGATCAACGCCAGGGGAGAGGTCATCGGCATCAATACCGCCATTATCTCCAGCACTGGCGGCTCCCACGGCATTGGCTTTGCCATCCCCATTGATCTGGCAAGGCAGGTCATGGAGCAGATCATCGAACACGGGCGGGTAATCCGCGGCTGGATAGGCGCCAGCGGACAGGATCTCGTTCCGGTGCTCGCCAAGTCACTTGGGCTGCCGGAGAACACCAAAGGTGTGCTCCTTTCCGGCGTGCTGGAAGGCGGCCCGGCAGACCAGGCGGGCATCGTGCCGGGAGATATTATTCAAAGCATCAATGGCAAAGCGGCAAGCAGTGCCCAGGCAGTTATGAACCAGATTGCCACGGCATCACCAGGCACCAGCATGCAGCTGACCATTTTGCGCAATAACCACCCGATTCCCGTGCAGCTGGTGGTAATCGAACGCCCCAGAGATGTGGATTGACCATCTTCACATGCAAAGCCCCGCGTACCCACACAAACGAGAAATCGCCCTTTGGCTGGGCATCTACACCCTGGTATTGCTGTGGTCCGCCATCGCTCCCAAGGACAGGTTCATCTGGTTTCTGGAAGTGACCCCTGCACTCATCGGGCTGGTCGTCCTCGCCGCCACCTACCGCATTTTTCCCTTCACCCGCCTTACCTATTGGCTGATCCTCGCCCATTGCATCATTCTCATGGTGGGAGGGCACTATACTTATGCAGAAGTCCCGCTATTCGACTGGATCAGGGAAACTTTTGGCCAGCAGCGCAACAATTATGACAAGGTCGGGCATCTGGCCCAGGGGTTCATTCCCGCCGCCATTGCCCGGGAACTGCTGTTGCGGCTGGAGGTCATTCGGGGAAAGGCCTGGCTGAATTTCCTGGTGATCTGCTTTGTGCTGGCCCTGAGCGCGTTTTATGAGATGATCGAGTGGTGGGTGGCCGTGGCCAATGGCGATGATGCGGTGGAGTTTCTCGCCACCCAGGGTTATGTGTGGGATACGCAATCGGATATGTTCATGGCGCTGATCGGCGGTGTCGCAGCTCTCATTATTATTGCCCCCTGGCAGGACAGGCAGCTTTCGGATCACTCCTGATGCCAGTCCTCCGGGCCGGCGCAGGCCAGCAACTTCGGCGTCTGGCCGTCCTCCCCCTTCAGCAGAAACAGCACCGACCCCGGCTTTCTCCCTCCACCCACAAGACTATCCAGGCAGCCGACCGGCAACAGTAGCATCTGATTGCCCCGACCCAGCCGGGAGATTCGCTCCGGCAGAGCGGAATCACAGGTTTTCAGCCAGGGAAGAACCTGTGGTGGCTGGCCGAACGCCCCTTTCGTGTCCGGTTCGGCGGCGAGCAGGCTATAGTCCCCGGGCAACACCCTTGCCAAACCCGCTGCTACAGGCTCTCCATCATCGGCAGACGACATCAATGCGATGATCCGTCCCTTCTGCCAATAGCGCTGCAACTGATTCCTGGTTACCGGCTCCGAGATACTGTTTCGGCATACGCCATCCTGGTTCTGGTAGAAATACCAGCCAGTGAAAACCAGCATCAGCAGCAACAGAACAATACTGGTCCAGTACAGCAGGGGAAAGCGTCCCTTAGCCATGAAAGCTCCCCACCAGTTCCAGCAACCGGTCGTTCTCATCCGGCTTGCCCACGGTAAAACGCAGGCAATCATCCAGCAGCGGATGGCTGCCATGAAGCTTCTTCACCAGTACACCATTTTTCAGCAAGTGGTCGAACAGCGCCAGGGCCCGGCCAGGGGCGGTGCGCACCAGCAGAAAATTGGCCTGGGATGGCCAGATATGGATGCCATCGATTCCTTCCAGGGCAGTGAACAGCCGCTCCCGTTCCTGGCGGATATTCGCCGTCTGTTCATCCAGCACATCATGGTGCTCCATGGCGAAGCGGGCAGTTTCCTGGGTCAGCACATTGATGTTGTATGGCATGCGCAGCTTGTCGATCTGCTCCAGCCAGGCGGGCGGCCCGGCCAGCATCCCCAGACGCAGGCCCGCCAGGCCCAACTTGGAAACCGTGCGCATCACCAGCAGGTTGTCATGCTGACCAAGGTGGGACATGAAGCTGGCTTCGGCAAAGGGGGCATAGGCTTCATCCACCACCACCAGCCCGGGTGCGGCTTCCAGCACTGCAAGAATATCTTCTTCGGCAAACTGGTTGCCCGTGGGGTTGTTGGGACAGGCGAGAAATATCAGCGCAGGGGCAGTTTCTTCAACAGCCTTACGCAGGGCGGGCATATCCAGCGAGAAATCATCGGCATTCAGGGGGACGCCCGTGTAATTCATGCCGCACCAGATAGCGATCATGTGGTACATGGAGAACCCCGGCTCTACCGACAAGATGCCCCGTCCCGGCCCGCTCACGGCCATGGCCAGCATCTGGATGATTTCATCCGAGCCATTACCCAGCAGCACCGCCATATCATCCGGCACCTCCATGGCCTGTCGCAATTGCCCGGCCAATGCACCCGCCTGCGGGTCAGGATAGCGGTTCACATCTACCTTATGCAGCACAGACAGCCATTCCTGGCGCAGGTCTTCGGGCCAGGTCCAGGGGTTTTCCATGGCATCAAGCTTGATCAGGCCTGATGCATCCGCCACATGATAGGCTGTCAGGGCCTGTATCTCCGGACGAACCCAATCTCTTATTAACCCGGCATCAATATACATCGTGTTCAACGCTTCAGGACTGCGTTAGTAATGCTTGCTGTAGAAATGCTGCAGCGGCGCATCGCTGCCTTGCCGTGAACCGGCACGCGACGGCTGAATACGGTGTATGTTGATGCCGGGTTACTAGTGTACTGCGTCGGAATTAAAGGCCCTTTCAGTGCGTCACAACGCCGCAGATGGCCGCATTGTGACTCACCCGAAGGGAGCTCCCCCAAAAGTGCCAGGACGGTGTTGGGGCGCTTGCCAAGGGAGCAACCATTGCCTGCGCACCCCGCCTTGTCCTGGCGCTTTTGGGGAACGCTGAAAGATCCTTTAATTCCGACGCAGTACACTAGCTGTTCGGTTTGAGACGATACTCGGCGGAGCGGGCATGGGCCGTCAGACCTTCACCCCTTGCCAGTATGGAAGCCGTGCGGCCCAGGGTGTCTGCACCGTCCCCGGACGCCATGATCAGGCTGGTGCGCTTCTGGAAGTCGTAGACGCCCAGGGGCGAGCTGAAGCGCGCCGTACGCGAGGTAGGCAGCACATGATTGGGGCCAGCGCAGTAATCCCCAAGGGGTTCTGATGTGTAACGCCCCATGAAAATGGCGCCGGCATGGCGAATCTTGCGCGCATACTCCCGGGGGTCGTCCATGGACAGCTCCAGGTGTTCTGGGGCGATGTGATTGGCAATCTCCGCAGCTTCATTCAGATCTGTAACCCGGATCAGGGCGCCCCTGTCCTTGAGGGCAGCGGCAATGATGTCCCGGCGTTCCATGCCCGGCAACAGCTCATCAATAGCCGCTGCCACTCTCTCGATGAAGCCGGCATCCGGACACAACAGGATGGATTGCGCATCCTCATCATGTTCCGCCTGGGAAAACAGATCCATGGCCACCCACCGGGGATCGGTGCGGCCGTCGCAGATGATGAGTATCTCCGACGGCCCCGCCACCATGTCGATGCCCACCTGGCCAAACACGGCGCGTTTGGCCGTGGCCACATAGATATTGCCCGGCCCTACCACCTTGTCCACCGGGGGTATGGTTTCCGTGCCATACGCCAGGGCAGCAACTGCCTGGGCGCCACCGATGGCGAACACCCGGCTCACTCCGGACACACAGGCTGCAGCAAACACCAGTTCATTGACTTCACCACCGGGGGTGGGCACCACCATGATCAACTCCGCCACACCGGCCACTTTGGCGGGAATCGCATTCATGAGCACAGAAGACGGATAGGCGGCCTTGCCGCCAGGCACATACAGCCCCACCCGATCCAGTGGCGTCACCTGCTGCCCCAACAAACTGCCGTCTGCTTCCTCGTATTCCCAGGCGCCTATCTTTTGCCGCTCGGCATAGCTGCGGATGCGCGCTGCCGCATGCTCCAAGGCCTGCTGCTGCTCTGCAGGAACGGCATTCCATGCCTGCTCCAGGCGATCGTGGGGAATTTCCAGGTCAGCCGCTGTGGCAGCCTGCCAACCATCGAAACGATTGGTGAATTCCAGCAAGGCGGCATCGCCTTCGCTGCGAATCCGGGCAATGATGTGATTTACCGTATCATTGACCGCTGTGTCAGAAACGCTGTCCCAGGCCAGCAACGCATCGAGCCGCTCCCGGAAATCAGCTGCCCCTGTATCGAGCATGCATATCTCAGCCATCAACCGCCTCCGAAAGTGCTTCCACCAGCGCAATGATGGTTTCATGTTTCATTTTCCAGCTGGCCTTGTTCACCACCAGGCGAGAACTGATGTCCATGACAAACTCCAGGGGCACCAGGCCGTTGGCTTTGAGGGTATTGCCGCTCTCTACCAGATCCACGATGAGATCGGACAGGCCCACCAGGGGCGCCAGTTCCATGGAGCCGTAGAGCTTGATGATCTCCACCTGCTGTCCCTTGGCGGCAAAATGCCGCTTGGCCGCCTTGACGTACTTGGTGGCGATGCGCAGGCGCTGCCCGTCCAGGCTGGCGTCGGGGTGGCCGGCAACCATGAGCCGGCATTTGGCGATCTGCAAATCGAGGGGCTCATACAGCCCTTCACCACCGTGCTCCACCAAGGTGTCTTTGCCGGTCACCCCCAGATCCGCCGCACCCCATTGCACGTAGGTGGGCACATCCGTGGCGCGAATCAGCACTACCTTCAGCGCATCAATATTGGTGTCCAGGATCAGCTTGCGGCTGGTATCCGGATTATCACGCAATTCGATTCCGATCTCCGCCAGCAATGGCAAGGTGTCCTTGAGTATGCGCCCCTTGGGCAGGGCAATGGTTATGGGTGATTTAAATTCCATTGGTTCCACTCTCAGTCCGGGAGTCGCCGGATCTTTCCCCCCAGGCCCGCCAGTTTTTCCTCGATATTCTGATAGCCCCGGTCGATATGGTAGATACGATCCACCACGGTCTCGCCTTTGGCCACCAGGCCGGCCAGCACCAGGCTGGCCGATGCCCGCAAGTCTGTCGCCATCACCGGCGCGCCCGCAAGTTTTTCGATTCCGGCAACGATGGCGGTATTGCCTTCGAGTTTGATATTCGCCCCCATGCGCTGCATTTCCTGTACATGCATAAAGCGATTTTCGAACACATTCTCCGTAATGGTGCCCACACCTTCCGCCACAGCGTTCAAGGCCGTGAATTGCGCCTGCATGTCCGTGGGAAAGGCCGGATAGGGAGCCGTGTGAATATCCACGGCGCGGGGACGCTTGCCCTGCATATCCAGTTCAATCCAGTCCTTGCCGATTTTCAGCTTTGCGCCTGCCTCTCGCAATTTGGCCAGCACCGCATCCAGCAGGTTCGGGTCGGTGTCCCGCACCTTGACACAGCCATGGCTGATAGCGGCGGCCACCAAAAAGGTTCCCGTCTCGATACGATCCGGCATCACAGAGTATGAGGTTCCATGCAGCTGTTCCACACCCCGTATGACGATGGTGTCTGTCCCGGCGCCCTCGATATCGGCTCCCATGCTGATCAGACATTTGGCCAGGTCCACGACTTCCGGCTCCCGTGCGGCATTCTCAATCAGCGTTTTTCCTTCCGCCAGTGTGGCCGCCATCATCAGGTTTTCGGTGCCGGTGACCGTCACTACATCCATCACCAGGCGCGCACCCTGCAGGCGTTTGGCGCGGGCCTTGATATAACCGCCATCCACCGAAATATCCGCCCCCATGGCGCGCAGGCCATCCAGGTGCAAATTCACGGGCCGGGAGCCAATGGCACAGCCGCCAGGCAAAGAAACATCCGCCTGGCCAAAACGCGCCAGCAGGGGTCCAAGCACCAGAATGGAGGCGCGCATGACCTTCACCAGCTCATAAGGAGCGGCAAAACTGTTAATGGTGGAGGGATCAATTTCGATGGTCATGCGCTCATCGACGGTAATGCCCACACCCATGCGCCCCAATAGACCGATGGTCGTGGTGACATCCTGCAAATGCGGAACATTGCTCAGGCGCACAATGCCATCACTTAGCAGCGCAGAAGCCAGAATCGGCAACGCTGCATTTTTGGCGCCGGAGATCCGCACCTCACCTTCCAGAGATGCGCCACCGGTAATTACAAGTTTATCCATTCATCATGGCCTGGCTTTCCGAAACAGCCTGTCATGATAATAAACTTTCATGATCGGCGCTATGGAATCCGATCGCCAAAGATCCGCGATTGATCATGGATGCAGAGGGCGAGATATGAGTTCACGACTTGATCAGGGATTCCCTATGCACCCAGAAGTTTCTGTACATTGCTGACCCTGGCCAGGGCTTGCAAATCCTTGGGTATATGCTCGTAGTTCAGTTTGCAGCCCACATTCTGCGCCTCGTCCAGCCCCTGCAGCAGCAGGGCCAACGCCGCGCTGCTGGCGCTTTCCACCTCGGCCAGGGATATGGTCAGCTGTTGGTTGCTGCGAATCTGGGCCGCCATTTCTTCCCACAGGTCAGGCACCGTGGACAAATCAAGCGCCCCCTTCAGATCCCATCTGGACATGGGATCATGCACCCCGCAGTTTTTGATTGTGCTTCTGCAGGGTGGAAATGAGGCCATCAATACCGCCTTTTTTTACCTCTGCGGAAAAATTGCCCCGGTAGTTGGACACCAGGCTCACGCCATCCACCACCACATCGTAGATTTTCCAATCACCATTGTCTTGGCGGTAAAGCCGGTAGTTGATGGGAACCGGAGGAGCACCACCATCGTGAACGCGGGTGGAAACGGTTACCCGCTTGTCCCCCGGCTTTCCACGAAAGGGCAGATATTCGACTTCTTGATCCGAATAGTTGAGCAGGGTGGTCGCATAGGTTCGCACCAGCAACTCCTGAAACTCATGAGCCAGCTTCTCTTTTTGCTCCTCGGTCGCCTTGCGCCAGTATTTTCCCAGTGCACCACGGCTCATGAGGCGAAAATCAAAATGCGGCAATACTTTTTTATACACCAAGGCGTAGATACCACTGCTGTCTTTTTCAAGCTCAGCCTTGCGGGCACGCACCTGCTCCAGCACATAATCTGCGGTAGAGCGAATCAACTCTACCGGTTGCGGATCTGACGCCTGCACCCCGCCGCCGACAAGCAACAACAAACCTGCAACGAATCCTTTCAGCATCATTTTTATTCTCCTTCCTGCGCCTTGCTGAAGATAAACTGACCGATGATATCTTCAAGCACCAAAGCGGACTGGGTTATTTCAATTTCACTGCCGTTCTTCAGCACAACATCGCTGCCACCGGGATCGAGGCCGATGTACTGCTCGCCCAGCAGCCCTGCGGTGAGAATCTTGGCATAGGTATCGTCGGGGATTTGGTCATAATTTGCGTAAATATTCATTCCCACCACCCCTTGAAAACGCTCCTTGTCGAAACCGATCTCAACAACACGGCCAATCTCGACCCCCGCCATGGTTACCGGCGCTTTTGCCTTGAGGCTGCCTATATTGTCAAATCGCGCCGTAACACGGTAGCTGTCACCGGTGTTTATCGTGCCCAGGTTACTGACCTTCATTGCCAGAAAGAAAAGCGCCAGCAGGCCGATGGCCATGAACACTCCCACTAAGACTTCTGTTTGTTTCGCAAGTTTCATTATTTGATCCCTAGTCGAACATAAGCGCCGTCAAGGCAAAGTCCAGTGCCAGCACCGCCAGGGAGGAATGCACCACGGTACGGGTGGTGGCGCCGCTGACGCCGGCAGAAGTCGGCACACTGTTGTAGCCTTGAAATATCGCGATCCAGACGCAGGCAAAGCCAAATACCAAACTCTTTATGACACCATTCATCAAGTCTTCGTTCCAATCAATCCTCGCCTGCATCTGCCCCCACCAGGCCCCATCGTCCACGCCCAGCAGGCCCACTCCCACAAACCACCCTCCCAGCACTCCCAGGGCGCTGAACAATGCCGCCAGCAGTGGCATGGAGATAAAACCGGCCAGAAAGCGCGGCGTCAGTATTCGCCGCACCGGATTCACTGCCATCATCTCCAGGCCGGACAGTTGCTCGGTTGCCTTCATCAGGCCGATCTCCGCCGTCAGTGCCGACCCCGCCCGGCCGGCAAACAACAAGGCAGTGACCACCGGCCCGAGTTCCCGCACCAAAGAAGCGGCCACCATCACGCCCAAGGTGGCTTCCGCAGCAAATTGGGAAAGTATGTAATATCCCTGCAATGCCAACACCATGCCTACAAACAGCCCGGATACCGCAATAATCAGCACCGTCAGCACACCGACAGAGAACAGCTGCTCCACCAGCAGGCGCGGGCGGCGCAGCACTTCCCCCATGCTCGCAAGCACCTGCAGCAACAGCAGGCTGGCCCGCCCCAGATGGCGCACGGAATCGATGCCGAAACGTCCCAGCCTTGCAAATGCCTCGGTCATGCCTGCTCTCCAAACAAATCCTTTTGCAGTGGCGGTGCGGGGAAATGAAAAGGCACGGGGCCATCAGGAAGTCCGTGCATAAACTGGCGCGTCCATTCCGAGCCGGATTCCCACAATGAACCAGGGGCGCCCGACTCCACCACCCGGCCATCGGAAATCACATACAGCAGATCGGCGATGGCGCTGGTTTCCTTCACGTCATGGGAAACCACGATGCTGGTCAGCCCTGCGGCATCGTTGAGCTGGCGAATCAGCTTCACCAACACGCCCATGGAAATAGGGTCCTGCCCGGTAAAGGGCTCATCGTACATGATCATCATGGGATCCAGGGCAATCGCCCGGGCCAGCGCCACCCGCCTCGCCATACCGCCGGACAATTCCGCAGGCATTAAATCCCTTGCGCCACGCAATCCAACCGCTTCAAGCTTCAGCAACACCAGCTTACGCAACATTGCATCGTTCAGGCGGGTATGTTCACGCAGGGGGAAGGCGACATTCTCGAACACGTTCAGGTCCGTCAGCAGAGCCCCGCTCTGAAATAACATACCCATGCGCATCCGCAGACGGTATAGCTCCTTCATCTTCAGCTGGTGTACATCCAGCCCATCCACTTCCACCGTACCCTGGTCGGGGCGCAGCTGGCCACCAATCAGCTTTAGCAAGGTGGTTTTACCCGTGCCGGACGGCCCCATGATAGCCGTAATCCGGCCCCGGGGGATCTCGATATTCAGGCCGGAAAAAATCTTCCGCTCACCGCGACTGAAGTGCAGATCGTGAATACGCACCAAAGGAACCGCCTCATACCCGGGTTCGTCTTTCTTTACCCCGGCAGAAAGCTGCACAGCCTGTTGCTGCGATGCTTTCCCGGATTTGGACTCTCTACGGGACATGGACTCTCAAAGGCGCACACAAAAGAAATTCATTGTCCGCACCCGATCACCCGTGGTCAAGGGAAATCACAGCATCGCCGTACGGGATGGCATGCTTTGCCGGAATATACCGGGAACAGGCAAGGACATGGCCGGCGTCCCACCCCTCGCAAGCCCAAAGCCAGAAAAAACACCGTGACAATGCCCTTTTCCACAGCAGGCACCACAAATGGGCCATCGACAAGGGAAGGGGATTAACAGGTGCGCAGCCATGTTTAATGGCCATAAGTCCTTGAAAAGGGCGGAAAGACAAAATCACACTTTTGTCTTTCGGATACAAAACAACCCCGGCGCACCGAGGCTGTTTTTTCTGTGGGACTTAAGATCGCTTCAGCTCATTCGGCAGAAGTCTTCACCACCATGTTAGCGGACTGAATGTAGGACACCTTCCTGGCCAGTGTTTCCATCCGGGAAGCCAGACGATCCAGTTTCGCCATTTTGCTGGACAACTGCTGCTCCAGGCTGGCGATACGCTGATCCTGCTTGCGCATATAGGCATAGGCATCACTGGCGCCCAGACCCACGGCAACATTGATCAGTTTCACGCCTTGCTCATCGGAAGATTCCCAGGCGCGCCCTACAGCAAGCCGGTAATCTTCGGGAGTCATCCGCTCCACGGATACAGCCACGCCAATCCCATCATTGCGCCCGGATGCGACAATGTAATCCCCGGCCTTTACCACCCCGGAAACCTTGACGGGCACCTGCCCCATCATGGCGACCAGGGCATATTGATCGCGTTTTTTCACACCGGGATCATTGCCGCTAAACGCCGGCGCGGTGGAAATGACCTGCACATGATCGGCCTTGTCCAGATTACGGCTCACCTTGCCGGCGGCAAGGCCCACAATATCACCGGCTTCAATTTTTTCTCCGGTATTCAGTCGCGGAATCCACTCGGCGAAATCGGCCGAACTGGTGTTGTAGGTAACGCCGGTGGCGCTTCCCTGAATAGATCCCACCGCCCTATCTTCCAGTCCACCACTTCCGTCATCCTGATTGTGGAAAAAAGTAATAAAATTGTCCGCGGAGCCCAAGCCTAAATCTTTTGGCATTGCCAATGCCAACACATGCGTATCGAGTGTACTGTTGTTCTCAACAATTACTATATGATTGTCACGATTGTCCGCCCCCCCTGGCGTATAGAATCCGCTGATTGCACCCGTTGCAAACAATGCCACCCCACCACCATTGCCTGCTGCATCACCCTCGGGGGAAGTATTATCGGCATAAACACCATAGCCGCTTGCCTGGTTCGTCGTGCCCATTACACCATAGTTGAGAAATGCCCCCACTTTGTTTGCACTGCCGTATACGCCAATAGCACCAAAACCATCACGCGCAAGATACCCGGCAATATCACCATCAGCGGCCCTGCCATAAACTGCCGTATTCCCCCCGAATAATCCGCTAGAGGAATAGTTCAGCAGCGCCTCTACATCGGAACCATTGTTGAAGCTTCCGCCGGCACGAGTAGTGGAGCTGAAAACCCCACCCGTAGAAGCAATGATTGACGAACCAACCACCTCAAACTTGGCGGGGGAGGTAGCCAGCAGCGCCTGTTGCTCTGCGCTACGCTCATCCGGCGCTCCCGTTGCCAGCGCATCAGGATGGCTCTCCAGAACCGACTGAATTTCCGCGGGCGTCAGTGCCAATCCCGCACGATTCGCCATCTCCTGCAGCGCCCTCACATCGGCATTACGCGCTTGCATCTCCATGCTTCTCACCGAAGCCTGGGCGGTTTCCGCCTCTGTATCAATCGGATCAGCAACAGCTGCGGTTGCCGCAGCCATGGCAATTGCCAAGGTAGACAATGCAAACCCTTTTAGAAAAAAATCACCATTGGCATGTCATTTTTCCGTAATCCTGTCAAACATTTGTTTTCTCCTCATACACCGTGGTTAACACCAAATCACTCCTAGAGCTTTATGCCTTCACCTTGCCTGTCCAGGAGCAATAGAGTGTAGACTACCCGTGCGGAGTTACCTGACTATTCCAGGAATCCTCTCAAGGTCATGATTAATCAAGGCAAATGCAACAAGGGGCATATATGCTTCGCCCCGCGATGCAAGGAAAGGTTTGTTTGCACAACATGGGGGCCTAAATTTGAGAAAGGGAAAGTGTATATTGCAGATAGAAAAAGCCACTCCTCATGACTACCGGAGGAAGTAGCATGGAAAATGATGGCAAAGCAGAAAACTGGCAGAGATTTCTGTTGGGGAATCATTAAGAGTTAGTCAAAATCAACTGGCTGAGTTGACTCATATTTCTCAATCCACTCTACCAGCTATAGAAGATGACGGAATCCAACCTGGGGCAGAAAGAGCAAAACTATTTGCAAGAGTGCTGCAACGCCATCCAGTAGTTTTGGTATTTCCAAGCTGGGACATGCAGCATGAATAGCGGCGTAAGCCTAATCGAGTAGCCTGATTAAGCGTCCGCAAGTTTTTTGCGCAGCAGCTCATTGACCTGTTTGGGGTTGGCCTTGCCCTGGCTTTTTTTCATGACTTGTCCAACAAAGAAGCCGAGCATTTTCGGCTGTTTGTCCGGGGCGGCATTGCGGAAGTTTTCTACCTGGGCCGGGTTGCCGCTGATGACTTCATCGACGATGGCCTCGATGGCGCCGGCATCGGTGATCTGTTTCAGCCCTTTCGCTTCGATGATGGCATCGGCGGAATCTTCGCTTTCCCACATGGTTTCAAACACCTGCTTGGCGATTTTGCCGGAGATGGTGTTATCGGCGATCCGTTTCACCAGACCACTGAAACGCCGGGCGGAAACCGGGCTTTGGGGCAGATCCAGCCCGGCCTTGTTTAGCGCGCCGGCCAGTTCCACCATTACCCAGTTGGCAGAGAGCTTTGCATCACCCGCTTCCGCAACGACGGTTTCGTAGTAGTCCGCCTGCTCCCGGGTGGCGGTGAGCACATCGGCGTCGTAGGCGGACAGGCCGTATTGTTCCTCGAAGCGGGCGCGCCGGGCGGCGGGCAGCTCGGGCATTTCCTGGACGGTCTCGGCGATGAAATCTTCTTCGATGATCAGCGGCAACAGATCCGGGTCTGGAAAATAACGGTAGTCGTTGGCTTCTTCTTTGGAACGCATGGAGCGGGTTTCGTCCCTGGCGGCGTCATACAGACGGGTTTCCTGCACCACCCTGCCCCCGGCCTCGAGGATGTCGATCTGCCGCTCCACCTCGAAGTTGATGGCTTTTTCCAGGAAGCGGAAGGAGTTGATGTTTTTCAGCTCGGCCCGGGTGCCCAGCTCTTTTTGCCCTACGGGGCGTACCGAGACATTGGCATCCACGCGGAAAGAACCTTCCTGCATATTGCCATCGCAAATCCCCAGATAGACGACGATCTGGTGGATTTTCTTCGCATAGGCCAAAGCTTCTTTTGCCGAGCTCATATCAGGCTCGGAGACGATTTCCAGCAGGGGCGTGCCGGCGCGATTCAGGTCGATACCGGTCATACCGTGGAAGTCTTCATGCAGGGATTTTCCGGCATCTTCTTCCAGATGGGCGCGGGTCACGCCGATGCGCTTGTTGTCGCCGTTTTCCAGGGTGATATCCACATGTCCCGGGCCAACGATGGGCAGTTCCAGCTGGCTGATCTGGTATCCCTTGGGCAGGTCGGGATAGAAATAATTCTTGCGGGCAAACACCGCACGGCGGGCAATTTCGGCCTCTACGGCAGTACCGAACAGGATGGCTTTTTTCACCACTGCCTCGTTGAGCACGGGGAGCACGCCGGGGAAACCCAGGTCAACCAGGCAGGCCTGGGTGTTGGGTTCCGCCCCGAACGCGGTGGAGGCGCCGGAAAAGATCTTGGATTTGGTGGTGAGCTGGGTATGAATCTCCAGCCCGATAACGGTTTCCCATTGCATAGCTTGTCGTCCTGCTCAATAGCCGCTAGGCATCTGTCGATGCCAGTCGCTGATTTGCTGTAGCTGGTGCGCCAGCGCCAACAGCCGCCCTTCTTCAAAATAGTTGCCGATGAGCTGCAAGCCTGCCGGCAGCTCATCGACCATGGGCGCGGGCATGGACAGGGCGGGCAGACCCGCCAGGTTCACGGCAATGGTGTAAATATCGGAAAGGTACATGGAAACCGGATCATCGGATTTCTCTCCCAGGCGGAACGCAGTCTCGGGAGATGCCGGCCCAAGCAGAATGTCCACTTCAGCAAATGCCTGGCGGAAATCATCCGCAATCACCTGGCGCACCTGCTGCGCCTTGAGGTAATAGGCGTCGTAATATCCCGCGGAAAGGGCGTAGGCACCAATCATGATGCGGCGTTTCACCTCGGGGCCAAAGCCCTCTGCGCGAGAGCGTTTGTACAGGTCTTCCAGGTCTTGCGGATTTTCGCAGCGGTGGCCGAAGCGCACGCCATCGAAGCGCGAAAGATTGGACGAGCATTCCGCAGGCGCCACGACATAGTAAGCCGGCACCGAGTAGTGAGAGTTGGGAAGGGAGACTTCCCGCATTTCCACGCCCAGGGTTTTCAGCGTATCGATGGCGGTTTGCATGGAGGCATTCATGCCAGGGTTCAGACCTTCCCCGAAAAATTCTTTTACCATGCCGATCTTCAGGCCCTTCAGGGGCTGGTTCAGTTGTCCGGCATAGTCGTCCACGGGGCGATCCACGCTGGTGGAGTCCCGCTCGTCAAAGCCCGCCATGGCCCCCAGCAAATGGGCGGCGTCTTCCGCGCTGCGGGTCATGGGGCCGGCCTGATCCAGGCTGGAGGCGAAAGCGATCATGCCGTAGCGGGATACCCGGCCATAGGTGGGCTTGAGGCCGGTGATGCCGCACAGGGCTGCGGGCTGGCGTATGGAGCCGCCCGTATCCGTACCCGTGGCGGCCACTGCCAAACGCGCCGCCACCGCCGCAGCGGAGCCGCCGGAGGAGCCGCCAGGGACGCGCTCCCTGTCCCAGGGATTCTTCACCGGGCCGTAGAAGCTGGTTTCATTGGAAGAGCCCATGGCGAACTCGTCCATATTGGTCTTGCCCAGCATCACCACACCGGCGTCCTTCAGCCGGGAGACGACCGTGGCGTCATAGGGCGAGATGAAATTGTCGAGCATGCGGGAACCGCAAGTGGTTCGAACGCCCTGGGTGCAGAAAATATCCTTGTGCAGCAGGGGAATGCCTGTAAGCGGGCCGCCATCACCCGCCCGGATGCGCTCATCCGCCGCCTTCGCCTGCTCCAGCGCCTGCTCTTCCGCCAGGGTCAACACCGCATTGAGCTCGCCATCGAACTGCTGGATGCGTTGCAGAAAGTGGCGGGTAAGTTCCACGCTGGTGAAATCGCCGGCCCGCAGCCCGGCAGACAATCCGGCGATGGACATGAGGTGCAAATCACTCATCATTCGATCACTCTGGGGACGAGATACAGCCCGTTCCCGATGGCGGGGGCCACCGCCTGATAGGCTTCCCGGTGGTTCTCTTCCGTGACCACATCCGGTCGCAGGCGCTGGGGCATGTCCAGAGGGTGGGCCATGGGCGTGATACCGCTGGTATCCAGCTCCCCCATGCGCTCCACCAGATCCAGTATGCCGGACAGCTCTGTATTCAGCGCCTCGATCTCGCCAGCAGCGACCGCAATGCGGGCCAGATGGGCGATTTTTTCTACTTCATCGGGTTCCAGATCCATGCTTTTTCCACGGCGATGCTTCAAAGGAGGCAAAACTAGCATAAATCGAGGTGAATTTACACGCCGAACCCTGGCAAAAAAACCTGTTGTGGAAAAAAAACTGCGGTGGCCCAGCTTCGAAAACAACCGATTATCAGCGGTAAATCAAGGAACTACGAACATCATCACAGAACGTGGGCAATGAGCGCAGAATACAGCTCTTGCCGAAAGGTGGCTACAGTTGATAGATTACCGCTCTTGAATCGGGAAAGGCCGCATTTGTTCTGCCGGTTGATCCCCCAACTCAATACCGGCAAGCAGACCGGGATAACGGATCTACTCGATGCTTTTCAGACGTCTTCGCGGTTTTTTCTCCAATGATCTGTCCATTGACCTGGGCACGGCCAACACCCTTATTTATGCCCGCGACCGCGGCATCGTGCTCAACGAACCTTCGGTGGTAGCCATCCGTGAAGACCGGGGGCGGGGCATGAAGGCCGTTGCGGCAGTGGGGGAGGACGCGAAAAAAATGCTGGGCCGCACCCCGGCCAATATCACCGCCATCCGCCCCATGAAAGACGGCGTGATCGCCGATTTCACCGTGACGGAAAAAATGCTGCAGTATTTTATCCACAAGGTGCATGAATCGCGTTTGATCCGCCCCAGCCCGCGAGTGCTGATCTGCGTACCCTGCGGCTCCACCCAGGTAGAGCGCCGGGCGATCAAGGAATCCGCCGCCGGCGCCGGCGCCCGGGAGGTATACCTTATTGAAGAGCCCATGGCGGCGGCCATCGGCGCCAGCCTGCCCGTCGATGAAGCCCGTGGCTCCATGATCCTGGATATCGGCGGCGGCACCTCCGAGGTCGCCATCATCTCCCTGAACGGCATCGTCTACGCCAACTCCACCCGCATCGGCGGCGACAAGTTCGACGAAGCCATCATCAACTATGTGCGGCGCAACTACGGCAGCCTCATCGGCGAGGCCACCGCGGAGAAAATCAAGCACAAGGTCGCCAGCGCCTGGCCGGAAAACGAGGTGCAGGAAATCGAAGTCAAGGGACGCAATCTGGCAGAGGGCATCCCGCGCAGCTTCACCCTCAACAGCAACGAAATTCTCGAAGCCCTGCAGGAGCCCCTGTCCGGCATCGTCGATGCGGTGCGCAAGGCCCTGGAACAGACGCCGCCGGAACTCGGCGCCGACGTGGCAGAGCGGGGCATCGTGCTCACCGGCGGCGGCGCATTACTCAAGGGGCTGGATCGCCTGCTGGAAGAGGAAACCGGCCTGCCGGTGATCGTTGCCGAAGATCCCATGACCTGCGTAGCCAGGGGCGGTGGACGTGCCCTGGAACTGATGGATGAAAAAGCCGGGGACTTTTTCAGCGTCGAGTAGGTCGAACTTCACACAAGATACGGGAATAACGCAGCACAAGGAGCCCTGACATCAAGTTTATTTTCGCAGAAGGACCCTCGCAGGGTGCCCGCGTACTCGGAGCAATGATTCTGTCCATCCTGCTGATGGTGATGGATCACCGCTTCCACCAGACGGAAACATTGCGCAGCACCCTTTCCGTATTGACCTATCCCATACAATTTCTGGCCGAGGCGCCCAGCAATATCGGCACCTGGGTTACAGAAACCCTGCAAACCCGCGGCGAGCTGCAACAATCCAATCAAGACCTCCACCGGGAAAACCTGAAGCTGAAAGCCGAGTTGCAGCTGACTGCGGCATTGCAGGCAGAGAACGAACGGCTACGGGATTTGTTGGGGTCGGCCTACAAGATCGGCAACCGGGTGCTGGTGGCCGAGTTATCCGCCATGGATCTCGATCCTTTCCGCCAGCAGATTGTCGTTGACAAGGGCAGCCGCTCCGGGGTTTTCGAGGGCCAGGCGGTGCTCGATGCCCATGCGGTGATGGGGCAGGTGATTCATGTCAGTCCGTTGAACGCCACGGTATTGCTGATCACCGATGTGGAGCATGCCCTGCCGGTACAAGTGCTGCGCAACGGCTTGCGCACCATTGCCGTGGGCAGCGGCAGGATCAATCAGCTGGAAATGCCATACCTGCCGAACAATGCAGATATCCGCAGTGATGACCTGCTGGTTACCTCCGGTCTTGGTGGCAAATTTCCACCAGGCTATCCCGTGGCCAGGATTACGGAAGTAAAACGGCAGCCGGGCAAGCCTTTTGCAACCGTGCTCGCCCGCCCTCTGGCACAGCTGGATCGCACCCGGGAGGCACTGCTGGTGTGGGAAGTCAATATCCCGCCGGAGTTTCCGGAGGAAGAGGAGCCCTCTTCCCCGCCAACCGGGATCTCGGCGGAAAGCGAGGTGGCTGCACCATGAGTCCGGAAACCTCCCGGGGTCGGACGATTATCGTTATAACCCTGGTTATCAGCCTGGTACTGAGCGTCATGCCCATGCCGGAGAACCTGCAATATTACCGCCTGCAATGGAGCGCCCTGGTGTTGATCTACTGGTGCATGGCATTGCCGGAGCGCGTGGGCGTGGGTATCGGTTTTATTGTGGGATTGCTGCTGGATATTCTCACCGGCACCCTGCTCGGCCAGCATGCTTTCGGGCTTTCGGTAATCAGCTTTCTTACCCTGAAGGCGCATAAGCGGGTACGGGTATTCCCCCTCTGGCAGCAATCCGTATTTGTGGCGCTGGTACTGTATGTAGACCGGCTGTTGTTCTTCTGGGTGGATGGCGCCATCGGCCGACCAGCGGCCGTAATGGAATCCTGGGTTGTTCCCCTGCTGGGCGGGCTGATCTGGCCCTGGCTTTTCATTGTCTTCAGAGATTTGAGACGACGTTTCCATGTCAGGTAATCTGGACTTCAAGGATTATCGCCGCGAAGGCAGGCTGTTTACCCATAGAGCGATTACCGCTGGCGTACTGGTGGTCATACTGCTGGGCGGCATTGTCGGGCGGATGGTCTATCTGCAGGTGGTGGACCACGAGCATTTCACCACCCTGGCCCAGGACAACCGGGTCAAGTTGATTCCCCTGCCGCCCACCCGGGGGCTGATCTATGACCGGAAAAACCGGCTGCTGGCGCTTAACCGTCCTGCTTTCAACCTGGAAATCATTCCCGAGATGGTGCAGGATCTGGAAAAATCACTGGCAGAACTCGAAGGACTGATAGAAATCAGCGCAGTGGACAAGGAGCGGTTCTACAAGCTCAAACGCCAGAAGCGGCGGTTCGAGAGCATTCCCATCAAGCTGGATATCTCCCAGGAGGAAGCCGCCCTGTTTGCGGTCAACCGCTACAAATTCCCCGGGATCTCCATCAAGGCCAGTTTGACGCGCACCTACCCCCTGAAAGACCTCATGGCGCATGTGGTGGGTTATGTGGGGCGCGTCAGCCTCAAGGACCTGCAATCCATCGATGCATCCAACTATGCAGGCACCACCTATATCGGCAAGACCGGGGTGGAAAAGTCCTATGAGGATATCCTGCATGGCAAGGTCGGCCTGCAGCAGGTAGAGGTCAATGTACTGGGCAAGGCGGTGCGGGTGCTGGAGGAAATGCCGCCGCAACCGGGGCGCAGCCTGCGCCTGCACATAGACCTGGATCTGCAACGGGTGGCTCTGGATGCCCTGGGCGACGTAAATGGTGCTGTGGTCGCGATAGATCCCAGAACAGGCGGAGTACTGGCCATGGTCAGCAAACCCGGCTTTGACTCCAATCCGTTTGTGGAAGGCATCAGCTCCAAAGCCTACAAGGCATTGCAGGAAGATCATGACAAGCCCTTGTTCAATCGAAGCTTGCAGGGAGCGTATCCTCCGGGCTCCACCATCAAGCCGTTCATGGCATTGGCGGGGCTGGAGATGGACTATCTTGGGCTCAAGGAAAAAATCTATTGCCCCGGTTTCTTTCAATTGCCGGGCCATGATCACAAATACCGCGACTGGAAAAAAACCGGCCATGGACTCATGGGTGTGGATGCAGCCATCACCCAGTCCTGCGACGTGTTTTTCTACCAGTTGGCGCATGAGATCGGCATCGACAAGATCCAGCAATATCTCAAGGAGTTTCGCTTTGGAGAAAAAACCGGCATCGACCTGGTTGGCGAGCGCACAGGCATTCGTCCTTCCCGCGAATGGAAGCGCAAACGCTTTAAACAGGTATGGTTCCCCGGGGAGACAGTCATTATCGGCATTGGCCAGGGTGCTTTTGAAGCCACGCCGCTGCAACTGGCGGCTGCCACAGCAGCCATTGCCAACGGCGGTCACTACCACGAGCCCAGGCTGGTGGAAGAAATTGTGGATGAAAGCACCGGGGCGGTGCTCCCATCAGGTGGCAGGGAACATGTTATTCCTGTAAAGAACAGCAGCAACTGGGATGAGATTCACAAATCCATGATTCATGTGATTGAAGGACCGCGGGGTACCGCCCGGCATCTGCAGAACGAGCATTACCGCATCGCAGGAAAAACCGGCACATCGCAGGTTTTTACCGTAAAACAGGATGAAGAGTATGACGAAAGCAAGATATCGGAAAAAATGCGCGATCATGCCCTGTTTATCGCCTATGCGCCGGTGGAAGATCCACAGATTGCAGTGGCGGTAATCGTGGAAAACGGCGGTCATGGTGGGGCAACGGCAGCACCGGTGGCAAAACAAGTGATGGATGCATGGTTGCTCGAAGACGGCGGCAATACGGTACGGAGCAACCATGCAGCAACAGTAGGAGAAACAGAGTGATTCCAGTCGGTCGCTCTCCCAGCGGGTTACCCGCCAGTGAGCCGGCCCGGCACCGGGGGGTACTGGCACGCGTTCATATGGATCTGCCTCTTCTTACCGGGCTTTTGCTGCTTTGCGTTTACGGGCTGGTGATTCTGTATTCAGCGTCTGGAGAAAATCTTCAGCAGGTGGAAAGGCAGGCGATACGCATGCTGATTGCCTTTGGCGCCCTGTTTTTTCTTGCCCAGGTACATCCCCATACCTTGCGCCGCTGGAGTCCCTGGCTATATGCCATCGGTGTTTGCCTGTTGCTGACGGTACTGGTTACCGGAGTGATCGGCAAGGGCGCCCAGCGCTGGCTGGATCTCGGTTTTATGCGCTTTCAGCCAGCAGAACTGGTAAAGCTTGCGGCACCAATGATGCTGGCATGGTATTTGTCCAGCAAACCCCTGCCGCCGAACTGGAAGCATCTACTCCTGAGCTTGCTGCTGCTACTGGTGCCGGTACTGATGATTGCCAAGCAACCCGATCTCGGCACGGCGATTCTGGTTGCCTGCAGCGGCCTGTTTGTACTTTTTCTTGCGGGCATCAGCTGGCGCCTGATCATTGTTTTGGGGTTGCTGGTGGCGGCAGCGGCTCCTGCGGTGTGGTACCTCATGCATGACTATCAGCGCACACGGGTGCTGACCTTTCTCAACCCGGAAAGCGACCCCCTGGGGGCCGGATATCACATCATCCAGTCAAAAATCGCCATCGGCTCCGGCGGCGTCTATGGCAAGGGATGGCTGAATGGCACTCAGTCACAGCTGGAATTTCTGCCGGAGCGCCACACGGACTTTATCTTTGCTGTGCTCGGCGAAGAGTTTGGTCTGATGGGCGTCCTGCTGCTGCTGGCAATCTTTCTGTTCATCATTCTGCGTGGTTTGTATATTGCCTCCCGGGCACAGGACAGCTACAGCCGCCTGCTGGCCGGGGCACTGATTCTGGTATTTTTTGTCTATTTGTTTGTCAACGCCGGCATGGTCAGCGGTCTGTTGCCGGTGGTGGGGGTGCCCCTGCCTCTGGTGAGCTATGGCGGAACGTCACTGGTGACCTTGATGGCCGGTTTCGGTATGCTCATGTCCATCCACACACACAGGAAGTTGGTGCCAAAATGAAATCTATACTGCTTTTACCATTGTTGCTCAGCCTGTCCGCCTTTGCATACGCCAACCCACAGGTGGAAAAGTTCATTCAGCGTCTGGTGGAAACCCAGGGCTTCGACGCAGGGGAATTGCGTGAAGTGCTGGCAAAGGCACATAAGCGCCAGGACATTATCGACCGCATGAACAAACCTGCGGAACGAACCCTGAACTGGGGCCAGTACAGCAAAATTTTCCTGACCGACAAGCGCGCCAACCAAGGTATCGAATTCTGGAAGAGGAACCAGCAGGCGCTGCGCAGGGCAGAGGAAACTTTCGGTGTGCCGCCGCAGTTCGTGGTCGCCATCATCGGCGTGGAAACCTTCTACGGACGCATTACCGGCAAAGACAAGGTGCTGGACGCCCTCTACACCCTGGCCTTTCACTATCCCAAACGCAGCAAGTTTTTTACCTCGGAGCTGGAAAAATTCCTGGTTCTTGCAAAGGAGGAAAAACTGGATCCCGCCAAGCCCATGGGTTCCTATGCTGGCGCCATGGGACTGGGACAGTTCATGCCCAGCAGCTATCTGGCCTATGCGGTGGATTTTGACGGGGACGGCAAGCGCGACATCTGGAACAATGAAACCGATGCCATTGGCAGTGTGGCAAACTATTTTGCCCGCCATGGCTGGGAAAAAGGGCTGCCGGTAACGGCAGAGTTTGATTCTGTGCCGGAGAACCCGAAAAAATATCTGGAAGCCGGGGTGAAGCCAAGCTTTACCCTGGGTGAGCTGAGGAAGGCAGGCATGGTGGTGGAGCCTGGCCTGGATGATGCGCTGGAGACAGCCCTGATCCGCCTGGAAACCGACCAGGGCGAGGAGTACTGGGCCGCCCTGAAGAACTTTTATGTCATCACTCGTTATAACCACAGCGAGCTGTATGCCATGGCTGTGTACCAGCTGAGTGAGCGTATTCGTGACCTGTTTGCCGACAAGGGCTAAAGCCCTCTGCTTCTGTTGCAGCCTGTCCCTCCTGGGGGGCTGCAGCATCAAGACCAGCGATTTTCCGGACGAAGACTACGGGCCGGAAATTCCCGTGGATGTCAGTCATGTTCCCGACGCAGTGCCACAGCACGCGCCACGCAGCAAATACGGCAATCCGCCCAGCTATACGGTATTCGGCAAGACCTATTATGTGCGCGAACATGCCCGGGACTATCGCGCCCGGGGGCTTGCTTCCTGGTATGGAAAGAAATTCCATGGCAGGCGCACCTCCAGCGGTGAGCCTTACGATATGTACGCCATGACGGCGGCGCACAAGACTCTGCCCCTGCCCACCTGGGTGCGGGTGACGAACCTGGACAACGGCAAATCTGTGGTGGTCAAGGTAAACGACCGCGGCCCTTTCCACGCCGGGCGCATCATCGATCTGTCCTATACGGCGGCATCCAAACTGGATGTACTGTCCAGGGGAACCGCGCCTGTGGAGGTGGTCGCCCTTGCCCCGGAAAACAGCATCGGCAAGGAGGAATCACCCCTTTCCCTACAGTTTCCGGCCTGGGTGCAGATCGGTGCATTTTCCAGCCGGGAGAATGCGCATCAGCTACAGCAGCGGCTACAGAAACAGGCCGGTATTGACGCCATGATCAAACCCCTGGAACAGAATGCGGGGCTTGCCTACCGGGTATGGCTGGGGCCGGTAGATAACCCGGGGCAGCTGCAGCAAATCAGGGAAAAGTTGTCCGAATGGGGCATAGAAACCTACCGCGTAGTACAATAGGCCGCCTGCTCTTAACCTGGTTCAGAATCTGATCGATGCGATTGCCATTACATACATTGCTGCCCCTTTTCCTGTTGCTGTCAGTCCTCGGCCAGACACAGGCAGCCGTGCCTGTCCCGCCGCAGATTGCGGCCACGGGCCATCTGCTGGTGGATTTCCACAGCGGCGAAGTGCTGGCGGAGAACAACGCCGACAAACGCCTGGAGCCCGCCAGCCTGACCAAGATCATGACCGCCTACACCGTATTCAAGGAGCTGGAAGAGGGAAACATCACCCTCAACGACCAGGTGCTGGTGAGCAAAAAGGCCTGGAAAACCCCCGGATCACGTATGTTTATCGAGGTGGGCAAACGGGTGTCTGTGGACGACCTTATCCATGGCATGATCATCTCCTCGGGAAATGACGCCTGCGTAGCCCTGGCGGAACACGTCGCCGGCAGCGAGGAGTCCTTTGCGGCACTGATGAACAAGCACGCCCTGGAGCTGGGCATGGAGAACTCCCATTTCACCAATTCCACCGGCCTGCCGGATCCCAATCTCTACACCACACCGGAAGACATCCTCAAGGTCACCCGGGCCATCATCAGGGAGTTCCCTCAGTTCTATCCCCTGTACTCTATCAAGGAATACAGCTACAACGGCATCAAGCAGAAGAACCGCAATCTCCTGCTGTGGCGCGACGCCAGCGTGGACGGGGTCAAGACCGGCCACACCGAGGCGGCGGGCTACTGCCTTGTCACCTCCGCCAAGCGCGATAACATGCGTCTGATGTCCGCGGTCATGGGCACCGCCAGCGATGAAGCCCGGGCCAAAGAAAGCCAGACCCTGCTGAATTTCGGCTTCCGCTTCTTTCAGACTCACCGCCTGTTCAATGCCCGCCAGCCGCTCAAGGAGCTGCGCGTGTGGAAAGGAGACAGCGACCATCTGAATCTGGGACTGGAAGAAGATCTCTACATCACCATTCCCCGCGGAAGCTACGACAAACTGGTAGCGAGAATCCGCATCGAGAACAACATCCTGGCGCCGGTTTCCCAGGGGCAGGTGCTGGGCCGGGTGATTCTCGAGCATGACGGGGAAACCATCAAGGAAGCACCCCTGGTGGCGCTGCACGATGTACGCGAAGGCGGCATCATCCATAACCTGATTGATCAGGTGTTGATGGTTTTTCACTAACCTCTGCTTCCAGCCTGTCATTATGTCTGAACTGATTTATCTGAACGGCGAATTCATTCCCCAGGAAAACGCCTGTGTTTCTGTAATGGATCGCGGCTTCCTGTTTGGCGACGGCGTATACGAAGTGATTCCCGCCTACGCAGGGCAACCCTTCCGCCTCCGCGAGCACCTGCGGCGCCTCGACGCCAGCCTGGAGGGGATTCGCATGTCACCGCCCCTGGATGAGGATCAGTGGCGTGACATTTTGCAGCGGCTGCTGGCACAACGGGGCGATGCGGATCAGCAGATCTACCTGCAGATCACCCGCGGCGCCTATGGCAAGCGCCTGCACACCATCCCGGAAGACATAAACCCCACGGTAATGGCCTTCGCCACGGAGCTTGCCCGCCGCGATCCGGAACTGGTAAAACAGGGCATGAGCGTCATCACCCTGGATGACATCCGCTGGGATCGCTGCAACATCAAGGCGATTACCCTGCTGGCGAACATCCTCTCCCAGCAGCAGGCACGAGACGAGGGCGCCCAGGAGGCGATTCTGGTGCGCGACGGCCAAGCCAATGAAGGCACAGCCTCCAACCTGTTCATCGTCAAGGACAATCTCATTATCACCCCCCCCAAGAGCCGGCATTTGCTGCCCGGCATCACCCGGGATCTGGTGCTGGAGCTAGCGAGGGACGCCGGTTTGCCCTATGCGGAAGCCAGTATCTCCGTGGAGGAGCTGGAAGCCGCGGAGGAGATCTGGATCACCAGCTCCACCAAGGAAGTAATGCCGGTCACCCGCCTCAACGGCCACCCGGTTGACAACGGGCATCCCGGCCCCATGTGGGAGAAGATGGACGCCTTGTACGCCGCGTGCAAGGCGCGCCTGCGTTTACGCAGCTCCTCGCCGGAGGATTGATATGGCCGAACACAGAAAAGAACCCGCAGGCATGGCGTTTCCCTGCCACTTCCGCATCAAGGCCATGGGCCTGGACGAGGACGACTTCGACGCCCTGGTGGTGCAAATCGTCCGCCGCCACTGCCCGGATATTTCCGAAGGCGCGGTAAGCCTCAAGCCCAGCAAGAACGGAAAATATGTTTCCGTCACCGTGGACATCGAAGCACAGAGCCGGGCGCATCTGGACGCCATCTACGACGATCTGACAGCCCATGACCGGGTGCTGATGCGCCTCTGATGCAGCCGGTGATCCTGCGCTGGCTCGGTCTTCGGGACTATGAGCAGACCTGGCGGGAGATGCGCGCCTTCACCGACCGGCGCACCCCTCAAACGCTTTCAGAGATCTGGCTGCTGGAGCATGCACCCGTGTTCACCCAGGGGCAGGCAGGCAAGGCCGAGCATATTCTCGACCCCGGCATCATCCCGGTAGTCCACAGCGACCGCGGCGGGCAGGTCACCTATCATGGCCCCGGCCAGCTGGTGATGTACCTGCTGCTGGATCTCAAGGCCGTCAACAAGGGCATTCGCGGCCTGGTCAGCTGTATGGAAGATACCGTCATCCAGTTGCTCGCGGATCACGGCATCGAGGCGGCGGCAAGACCACAGGCCCCGGGCGTCTATGTGGACGAAAAAAAAATCGCCGCCCTGGGGCTGCGGGTGCGCAAGGGGTACACTTACCATGGCCTGGCGCTGAATCTGGACATGGATCTGGCACCTTTCGAACGCATTCATCCCTGCGGTCATGCGGGGCAGCAGGTGACCCGGCTCAAGGATCTTGGCGTAGACCTGAAAGCATCGCAGGCCGGCAGCAAGCTGGCCGGCATTCTCTGCAGCCGCCTCAACCTGGAACCCCGATGGAACGCCCATGACTGACGACTACCGCGCACCTTCACGCAGCAAGAACAGCACCCATCAGCGGGGCAAGGACAAGCTCAGCCGCATTCCGGTGAAGGTGCAAGCCGCCACGGAGCTGCCCCGCAAGCCGGACTGGATTCGCGCCCGCGCTCCCCAGGGGCCGGGGGTCAGCCGCATCCGCAAGATCCTGCGGGAGCACAAGCTTTCCTCCGTCTGTGAAGAGGCTCAGTGCCCCAACCTGGGAGAGTGCTTCACCCACGGCACCGCCACCTTCATGATCATGGGCGACATATGCACCCGGCGCTGCCCCTTTTGCGATGTGGCCCATGGCCGCCCCGAACCCCTGGACGCGGACGAGCCCCGGCAACTGGCGCAGGCCATCCAGGAAATGGCCCTCAAGTATGTGGTGGTGACTTCCGTGGACAGGGATGACCTGAGGGACGGCGGCGCCGGTCACTACCGGGACTGCCTGCTTGCGATCCGCCAGCATACCCCGGAAACCACCATCGAGATTCTGGTGCCGGATTTTCGCGGGCGCATGGAGATCGCCCTGGAGATCCTGGCGCAGGCGCCGCCCGACGTATTCAACCACAACCTGGAAACCGTGCCCCGCCTGTACCGCCAGTCCCGCCCGGGCGCGGATTATGCCTGGTCGCTAAAACTGCTGCAGGAATTCAAGGCCCGCCATCCCCGGCTGCCCACCAAATCCGGTATCATGCTGGGCTTGGGGGAGGAACCAGAAGAAGTGGAAGAGGTGATGAAGGATCTGAGAAGCCACGGCGTGGACATGCTCACCCTGGGACAATATCTGCAACCGAGCCGGGAGCATCTGCCCGTTTCCCGCTTCGTTCCCCCGGAAGAATTCGAGCAGCTGCGGCAGCTGGGCGAATCCATGGGTTTTTCCAATGTGGCCAGCGGCCCCATGGTGCGCTCTTCCTACCATGCAGATCTGCAGGCAAACCCCATATTGAAACGATGAAGCGGAGAACACATTTGCTCATGGATAAGATACATACAGTCCTGGTAACAGGCGGCGCCGGCTATATCGGCTCTCACACCAATGTGGAATTGCTCAAGGCCGGTTATGAGGTGATCGTGCTGGACAACCTGAGCAACAGCCAGTACACAGCCATCGAGCGGGTCGAGGAGATCAGCGGCGGAAAAATCACCTTTATCGAAGCCGACTTGCGCAACAAAGACGATACCCGGGCGGTATTCGGGAAACACGCCATCGATGCGGTCATCCACTTTGCCGGGCTGAAGGCGGTGGGGGAATCGGTAAACATTCCCATCCCCTACTACCAGAACAATATCGGCGGCACCCTCAACCTCCTGGAAGCCATGAACGATGCCGGGGTGAAGAACCTGGTGTTCAGCTCGTCAGCGACGGTCTATGGCGAACCGGCCTCTCTTCCCATTACAGAGGATTTTCCGGTTTCCGCCACCAATCCCTACGGGCGCTCCAAGCTCATCATCGAGGAAATGCTGGCGGACATCCACAAGTCGGACCCGCGCTGGAATATCGCCCGCTTACGCTACTTCAATCCCGTAGGCGCTCACGAAAGCGGCAGGATAGGCGAATCCCCCAATGATATTCCCAACAACCTGATGCCCTATATCAGCCAGGTGGCGGTGGGCAAGCTGGAAGCCCTGTCGGTTTTCGGCAGCGACTATCCCACCGTGGACGGCACCGGGGTCAGGGACTATATCCATGTCGTGGATCTGGCCAAGGGGCATATCAAGGCGCTGGAAAAACTGGCGGGCAACCCCGGATTGCTTACCTATAATCTCGGCACCGGGCAGGGCTATTCGGTACTGGAAATGGTGGCGGCCTTCGAGAAGGCCAGCGACCAGCCAGTGCCCTACCGGCTTGTACCCCGGCGCGAGGGTGATATCGCCACCTGTTATGCCGACCCCGGACTCGCCGCGCGGGAGTTGGGCTGGCGGGCGGAAAAAGGCATTGCGGAAATGTGCGAGGACAGCTGGCGCTGGCAATACAACAATCCCCAGGGGTATGCCGAATAACAGGCCCTAGTGTACTGCGTCGGAATTAAAGGCCCTTTCAGTGAGTCACAATGCGGCCAGATGCAAGGCGTACTCACACAGGAAGGGCCGCCCCCTTTCAAGTGAGTACAACACCGCAGATGGCCGCATTGTGGCTCACCCGAAGGGAGCCCCCCAAAAGCGCCAGGACGGTGTTGGGGTACTTGCCAAGGGAGCAACCATTGCCTGCGCACCCCGCCTTGTCCTGGCACTTTTGGGGGGCTCTGAAAGAGCCTTTAATTCCGACGCAGTACACTAGCCCGCATCCGGAAGATGCAGGTCATAGCGCTCCATCAGGTAGCACAGGCAGTCCTGGCGAATCACCGCCTCGTTTCTGGTGAGCATGGAAGGCATCACCGGGGTGCGCGTGCGCAGCTCACCATTTTCCACCGAAAAATAACGGGTGGCCACATCATGGTTTGCTTCGTTTTTCACCTCCAGGGGGATATCCAGGCCCTTGCCCACCCTGCCGAAACAGGTGCCTGCGGGAATCTCCCGGAAGTTCAACACCTCCAGATCATCCAGCAGGCACAGATCATAATTCTGGCAGCCGAAGCCAAAACTGACTTCCGGAGGGATTTTCACGATAGCTACGGTGTGATAAAGATTCAGATCATGGGGTGAGATGGCATGCGCAGGGTGCTTCGCCAGGTGCAGGCAGGCGTCCAGATATTCACTGGCATGCTGCACGCCATGCACCTGGCCGACCTTACCGCATTCCAGGGTCACCGCGGGGCAGAGTTCGGTCATAGCCATGGACTGCACACCCTTGGGACGGGTGAAGTACACCACAGTGCGACTGAACATGGCCGCCAGATGCAGCGATTCCGTGCGCACCACATTGACGCAGGCATAGTGCGGGTTGAGGCCGGTGTTGTTGTGCACATCCACACTGGCGAAGACGCCCTTTTTCGCCATGGCATCGACGATGCTTTCCATCATGGCGTGCTCTGCGGTACGGGGCAGCTCACTGCCCGGCCAGACCCGGTTGTAGTCCGGCTGTCCCGCCAGTCTGCGCATGTTGACCGCCGCCGCCGAGGTATTGCCGATGAACAGGGACAGGGAGCGAGGCAGTTCCTGGTCACCGCCGCCCGGCCGGTATTTGCGCAGCAAATGGCGCACGGCTTCCCAGCCCACATCTTCGTTACCATGCATGAGTACCGACATGAACAACGGCGCTTCCCGCCGTCCCTGCAGGTGAATCAGGGTGGGGCCACCGAGAAAGGCATGCAAATCCCTTGCAGGCAAATCCAGCAGTCCCTTGGGAAGTTCGCAAAGTTCAGCATACATAATCAGATCTTCCAGGCAGAAACGGGCTGGGCGCTGTCCTGACGCATCCGGTAGGTGCGTACCATGGCAGGAAAATCCTTGCCGTTGCGGGAGATCCATTCGCGCTGCCAGCGGGCTCCGGTCTGGCGGCTGGCGGCGCGGGCTTCGATGATGTCCAGCCAGCGGTCGGCCTCCTGTGTGCCAATCCCCAGACGCAACAGCCCGGCCCGCGCCTGGGGAATGAGCTTTTGCAGACACAGGTCAGCAACACTGCCTTCCTGTCCGTCGAACCAGACGATCCGGGCGTCCAGCCCGCGGCAGGCGCTGCTGTAGAAATTCTCCTTGGCGTCGATGAAGGGCAGGCGGGCTTCCGCATCCTTTTCCATGGCCATGAGTTCCTGGGTCAGCCCGAAATAAAATGCCGCATTGGCAATGACATCGAGTATGGAAGGGCCGCTCGGAATCACCCGGTGCTCGATGCGGATATGCGCCTTGCCGTTCTCTGAAATACCGACCAGCGGCCGGTTCCAGCGCCAGATGGTGCCGTTATGCAGGCGCAGGTGGGCCAGGGATTCCACCGGTTCATCCATGAGCTGGGGCAACAGCACCGGATAGCGGTCACGGTTGGCCTCGAAGCACTCCATGATGGAATGCTCCGCATAGCGCACGCCGAAGGTGACGCGCTTGGAATAATCGCTGGCGCCCACAGCCACGGACTGCTCGAACAGGGGGATACGGGTTTCATCCCAGAGTTCATGCCCGAACAGAAAGGGCGAGTTGGCCGACAGGGCCACCATGGGCGCGGAAATGATCTTGGAAAGGTTGTAGGCGCGGGCGGCCTGTTGCGGAGGAATCTTCAGATGAATCTGGAAGGAGGTGGTGGCCGCTTCCAGCATCACATCATCATGTTCCGCCACCAGATGCTCCCGGGCAAGAATGTCCAGGGCCAGGGGCTGGTCATTGCGCATGCGCAACACCTGCTCATTGAGCGCCTGATAACGCTGCATGGCGGAGATATTCTCCAGGCACAAGTCCGACTGCTGCACCGTAGGCAGGATGCCGATCATGAGCATGTGGGCCGCCTCCCGGTTCGCCGCCACCTCGCAGCGCTGCCAAAGCGCCGCCAGCTCCTCATGCATGTGATCAAACATGCCATCCGCAAAAGGCACGGGACAGGTATTGAGTTCCACATTGAAAGTGGATAGCTCCGGCACCACCAGGGGATCATCCATATGCCGCAGAAAGGCCTGATTGACGGGAGAGGGAAGGCCCCGGTCGGTCACCAGCCAGGCTTCAATTTCACTGCCTGCCATGGCTTCTCCCTGGTCGAGAACACCATCCGCCATCCATTGTTCCAGCAGGGCGGTCTCTGCAATCACCCGATCCCGAAAACGTTTGAAATCCTCCTCGGAAAAGCTGCTACGACTGATTTCCTGCCCCATTAAGAGAGTTTCCTGTGCAGAAGTTGATACCGTTCCGGCGTGCCGACATCCAGCCAGTAGCCGCGAAAATGCTCGCCGCTTATTCTACCCTGGGGCATCTGTCGGCGCAGCAGGGGCCCCAGGGGAAAGGGCTTTGCCTCGCAGCCTGCGAACAGGCGGGGATGATAGACGCCGATGCCGCTGAAGGTGAGCTGCGGCGCGCCTTCCTCCTGCACCACACCGTCTTTCAACGCAAAATCACCCCGGGGATGATGTTCGGGGTTGTCCACCAGAATCAGATGGGCGAGGCTGTGTTCGGGGAGTTTCAGGGCGGCGTAATCCAGCTCGGTGAAGATATCGCCATTGATGACGACGAAAGGGCCGTCACCCAGCAACGGCAACGCCTTGCAGATACCACCGCCGGTTTCCAGGGCGCGGCCCTGTCCTTCCGCGGAATAGCGTATCTGCAATCCCCAGCGGCTGCCGTCGCCAAGGGCATCCTCGATCTGCGCTCCCAGATGCGCGTGATTGATCACCACCTGACTGAAACCTGCTTTCGCCAGTTTCTCCAGGTGCCAGACAATCAAGGCTTTGCCGGCCACTTTCAACAGGGGCTTGGGGACGCAATCCGTCAGAGGCCGCATGCGTTCGCCACGGCCAGCCGCCAGAATCATGGCAGGATATGCGCGATCCTGCGCCACGGCCTACTTTTTCTTCATGGAGCTGAAGAACTCTGCATTGGTTTTGGTGGATTTGAGCTTGTCATACAGGAATTCCATGGCGGCCAGTTCGTCCATGGGATGCAGGATCTTGCGCAGTATCCAGATTTTCTGCAATTCGGCTGCAGGAATCAGCAGTTCCTCGCGGCGGGTGCCGGAGCGGTTGATGTTGATGGCGGGAAAGACGCGCTTCTCGGCGATGCGCCTGTCCAGGTGCACTTCCATGTTGCCGGTGCCCTTGAATTCCTCGTAAATCACGTCATCCATGCGTGAACCGGTTTCCACCAGGGCAGTTGCCAGAATGGTCAGGGAGCCACCCTCCTCCACATTTCGCGCCGCACCAAAGAATCGCTTGGGTTTCTGCAGGGCGTTGGCGTCCACGCCGCCGGTGAGTACCTTGCCGGAAGAGGGAATGACCGTATTATAGGCCCGCGCCAGACGAGTGATGGAATCGAGGAGGATCACCACATCACGGTTGTGTTCCACCAGGCGCTTGGCCTTGGCGATGACCATCTCCGCCACCTGCACATGGCGGGCGGCAGGCTCATCGAAGGTGGAGGAGATGACCTCCGCCCTGGATACCGAGCGCGCCATTTCCGTGACCTCTTCGGGACGCTCATCAATGAGCAGAATGATTAGATACACTTCAGGATGGTTGTTGGCGATGGACTGGGCGATGTTTTGCATCATCATGGTCTTGCCCGCCTTCGGTGGGGACACGATCAGCCCGCGCTGCCCCTTGCCCACGGGCGCCACCAGCTCGATGGTGCGTACAGTAATATCTTCGGTGCTGCCATTGCCCATTTCCAGATGCAGGGATTCATTGGGAAACAGGGGGGTAAAGTTCTCGAACAGGATTTTGCTCTTGGCTGACTCCGGCTTGTCATAGTTGATCTCATCGATCTTCAGCAGGGCAAAATAGCGTTCATTGTCCTTGGGCGGGCGGATGGTACCGGTAATGGTGTCTCCGGTACGCAGGGCGAAGCGCCGGATCTGGCTGGGAGAGACATAGATGTCATCCGGCCCGGCAAGATAGGACGAGTCTGCCGATCGGAGGAAGCCGAAACCGTCCTGCAGAATCTCCAGTACACCTCCGCCGTGAATGTCTTCACCTTTTTTGGCATGCGCCTTGAGAATGGAAAATATAAGGTCCTGCTTGCGGGAACGGCCTGTGCCCTGGATTTTCATGGATTGTGCCAGCTCGGAAAGAGCGGGGACCGGCATTTGCTTGAGATCGTTAAGATTCATGGGTATTTGATTTAGAAGAGTTGAGAAAAGAAGGTTAAAAAAGCTCCCGGACAATGAATTACCGGGGAATCAGAAATTTTGTAATGACGTACCGACTGCAGTATTGACGTGAGCGCCATGGCGAATATTGCCATGGCACCCTGAAAATTCAGAGATTGCTGTCGATGAAGGCGGTAAGCTGGGATTTGGATACTGCTCCCACCTTGGTGGCTTCAATTTCGCCGTTTTTGAACAACATCAATGTCGGAATGCCCCGAATACCATATGCAGGCGGGGTATCTGGATTGTCGTCGATGTTCAGCTTGGCTATTTTCAGCTTGCCCTCATATTCAGCAGCGATTTCATCCAGCACGGGCGCAATCATTTTGCAGGGCCCACACCATTCGGCCCAGTAGTCTACCAGCACGGGTACCTCTGCCTTTAGCACTTCCTGTTCGAAAGTGTCGTCCGCCAATTGAACGATTTTGTCACTCACTGACTATTTCTCCGGAAAAAATTAAAGTAAAGAATTTGCATCGTCTGAAGCAACGATGCCTTGATATGGATTCAATATGCGTATGTAAAAACTTCAAAGATGCAGTAGATGCGGGTCGCTTCCTGGCTTGATATTGCCAAAGAACCTGATCCGAAACGCCCCTATGTACGGATTTTGCCCTGACCGGGGTATGTTTTTCAAGTTTTTATTGCATTTGAGGCATGCTGGTCTACAGAAAAACTCTGTTTGCGGTATCCTTCCCCCGCTATGAATGAAGAAAAACACCTTACAAACATACGTTTTGACAGCTTTGGCCTGTCAGAAGCCATACTTGTCGGCGTCAAGGATGCCGGCTTTGAGTATTGCACCCCCATACAGGCAGCAACCCTCCCTCCGGCTCTGGCCGGTCAGGATGTAGCCGGGCAGGCACAAACAGGCACCGGCAAGACCGCAGCCTTCCTGCTGGCGGCGTTGCATCGCATGGAGGAGCACCCACCATCGGAAAAGCGGCGCCCCAACCAGCCCAGGGTATTGATCGTTGCACCTACCCGTGAGCTGGCGATCCAGATCGAGAGGGACGCAAGAGTGCTGGCCGGGCATACAGGACATAAGGTGCAGGTCGTGTACGGCGGCACTGGCTATGAATCCCAGCGCAATGCGGTAAAAGAAGGGGTGGATATACTCATCGGCACTCCCGGACGCCTTATTGATTACTTCAAACAGAAAATCTATGACCTGCAAGAGATCCAGGTGGTGGTGCTGGATGAAGCAGACCGCATGTTCGATCTCGGGTTCATCAAGGATATCCGGTTCCTGCTGCGCCGCTGTCCCCCACCGGACAAGCGCCTGGGGATGTTGTTCTCGGCAACCCTGTCTTTTCGGGTCAAGGAGCTTGCCTACGAGCATATGAACAACCCCAAGGCCATCGAAGTCGAGCCGGACAAGGTTACTGCCGATCGCATTGAGGAGCAGGGCTTCATGACCGCCAACGACGAGAAAATACCTTTGCTCATTGGCTTGCTTCGCCATTGGCAAAATGCCAGAACCATCGTCTTCGTCAATACCAAACGCGCTGCTGACGAGGTCTGGGGGTTTCTGCAGGGCAACGGTATAGAGACTGCTGTGCTGTCTGGTGATGTACCGCAGAAAAAGCGCATGAGCCTGCTGAAGAAATTTACTGAAGGCGGTTTAGATGTGCTGGTGGCGACAGATGTCGCTGCGCGGGGCTTGCATATTCCGGACGTAACCCATGTCGTAAACTATGACTTGCCGGAAGATGCCGAGGATTATGTGCATCGAATCGGTCGCACTGGCCGGGCCGGGGCTGCTGGCAGCGCCATCAGCTTTGCCTGCGAAACCCATGCCTTTTCATTGCCGGATGTCGAGGCCTATATCGGCCACAGCATTCCCATGACCTCCGTCCCTGGAGAGCTGTTGGCAGAAGTGGATCCTTCCAGTCGTATCCGTATTCCACGCAAACCACGGCAAAACAACGGTCGCGGCAACAGGGGAAGAAGCAGCGACCAGACCCGGCATTCAAGGAAACGTCGACAAGGATAATGTCTGGGGAGGAAACCCAGAAAGGAAGAAAAGTATGACCGGGAATCGAGAGCAACGGTGGCGACTGCCAACCCTCGCCTCCTATCAGGGACAGTATTTCTACATGGCGCTCGTTCTGGTTGCAGTGCTGATATCGTCTGCCTGGGTGGGACAGCATTATGTCAACCATGCTTCGGAAGAGCAGATCAGTCGCATTGCTGTTCGCGCCCAGGCAGAGAAAGAAACGGGAAAACTGCTGTGGGAACTGCAGGAAATACAGGAGTGGCTGGGGAATCAGCTTATCGAGCCAGGAACCCAGTCCAGCAATCAGCTCCATCTCCTGACCCAGGCTCTGGAAAAGCACTTTGCAGAACTCGCCCGGAGCATGCAGGAGCTAAACCAGGAGGAACCGCCGCTAAAGGAACCCGTACCCCTGGCCAGACTGTCACGCTTCAAGGCGGATATTGCCACGTTTCTGCATATCTCCAACAACAATGTCCTGCGTTTTCCGGGAATCTACATCATGCAGCCAAAGTCCAGGGCGATTCTGGATACGCTGGACACTATCGCTTTTCAAATTGCCAAGAAAAACAACCGGAGCCAATTTACTCACCTGGTGTATCAGGTGCGCCATACCTGGTTGCAGCTGCTGTCTGAATTCCACCTGCTGGTGGCAAATCGTTTCAGCGTATTCTCGGACAACCCTGAAGTGGGTATAGAGGCCAATTCCAAAAACATAAAAGAATACTTGCGGCAGATGCAGCAGCAATTGGTGCAGCTGCAGAAAACCCGGGCGCCTGCGTCATTGCAGTTGGCGGACGATATCTGGCAGCGTTTGCTGGCAAACGTAGAGGAATGGAACCAACACTACGAAAACCTGCTGGAGAACCTGCATTCCGAGCGGTGGCGGGAAGACATGTATCTATACAGAACCTCCCTGCAGCCCCAGATAAAGCAGATGCAGGCTGATTTGAAACAGATACAGGACAGCCTTTTTCGGCAGACAGCTGATGATATCACCGGGTTGACAAATATTGCATCACGCCTTAGCCAGACAATTTTTGTCCTTACCGTCCTGGGAATCTTCTGGATTGTATTTGCCTACATCTATCTGAGGATAGGGGTAATAAAACCCATTGCCGAAACCGCCCATGCCCTGCGCCAGGAAGCCAACGGCAACAGCGATGTAGTCATTCCCCGGCCAAAGCTGGCAGAGACCCAGGATCTGGTAGAAGCCTTCAGTGAAATGCGCCGCCAGGCATGGAAGCGGCAACAGGGGCTGGATCATCTGGCACATCATGACCCCCTTACCCAGCTGCCCAACCGCCTGCTGTTCATGGATCGCCTGGAACATGCCCTGAGCATTGCCCACCGGCACAACACGATGGTTGCGCTGCTGTTTCTGGATCTCGATAATTTCAAAAAAATCAATGATGCCCTTGGGCATTTTGCCGGAGATGAATTGCTGGTGAATGTAGCTGGTCGCCTGCAGAAGGTGATACGCAATTCAGACACCGTCGCCCGCCTGGGAGGGGATGAATTCGCCGTCCTGCTGGAAGATATCGGACAAAAGACCTTTGCCAGAAATGTCGCACTGAAAATCCTGGAAGAACTGCAGACACCGCTGGAAATCGGCAGTCAGCAATATCATATTTCCGGTTCCATCGGCATTGCCATTGCTCCCTATGACGACAATCAGCCCGGCGATCTTTTGCGTGATGCTGATGCCGCCATGTATGAGGCGAAACGGCGAGGAAAAAACAACTATTACTTTTTTTCCAGTGAGCTGCTGCAGCGCGTCAGCCGCCAGCTCGACATGGAACACCGCTTGCGCGATGCGGTGCTGAAAAAGGAATTTCTTTTCCACTATCAACCCATAGTGGAGGCGGATACCGGCAAACTTATCGCTGTGGAAGCGCTGATGCGCTGGCAGCCGAAAGGTGAGCCATTGAAGTATCCGGCAGATTTCATGGAGATCATGAAAAGCCAGAACCTGGATCTGAGCGAAAAGGTTACAAAACATCTTTTTTCCCAGGTTGACGACCTGCAGTTTGTCGCCCAGGTCGAGCACGGTTTGCAGCTACGGGTTTCAATAAACATGGCTCCCGGTGCGTTGCGTGACCCGGCCCGGCACAGCAGCGTCGTAACAACGCTGAGCCAGCTGAAATATCCGTCTCACATCATTCTGGAAATTACAGAGGACACCCTGCTTGAGGATCTTGCCACTGCACGCGCCTTGTTCAGTGAGTTACGCCAACTGGGAATATCCCTGGTACTGGATGACTTTGGCACCGGGCAGTCCTCCCTCAATCATTTGCGCAGCTACCCGTTTGACAGCATCAAGATTGACCGGGAATTTGTAAGGGATATTTGTTCCGATGAAGATGATGCAATTCTAGTCAAGGCAATCATCCAGCTCGCCCACAGCTTTGGCATGAAAGTGGTTGCAGAAGGGGTGGAAACCGAAGCCCAGAGAAGCTACCTGGTCAGCATCGGTTGTGACTACCTGCAGGGGTTTGTTATCAGCAAGCCGCTGCCGGTGGATGCACTGCTGGTATTTCTGGAAACAATAGAGACTTGATCAAGAGCAGCCAAGGCCGCATAACAACGGCTCGAAATGCTGCAACGCCATGAATTCCGTAATATCCCGTGCAGGTTGTTTCGCATCCGGTTGCAGCATGCACAACAGGTGTGCAATGCCGAAGCTGTGAGCAGAACGAAGCACCGGCAAGCTGTCATCAATAAACAGGGTGCGCTCAGGTGAATAATTCACCACTTGCTGCAAGCGCCCCCAGAAAGCAGGATTTTCCTTTGGCAGGCCAATTTCATGGCTGCTGATTACCTGATCCAGGTGTTCGCCCAGGCGGGTTTTGCCCATCTTCAGTTGCAAGGCCTTTTGGTGCGCATTAGTCACCAGTACTCTGGCTTTGCCCTTGTCCTTGAGGCATCGCAAAAAGTCCACCACATGAGGATGTACCGCAATCAAATGCTCCACTTCTGTTTTCAGCAACGGAATATCCAGGGCAAGCTCCTTGCTCCAGTAGTCCACACAGTACCAGTTCAGCGTTCCCTCTACTTTCTTGTAGCGATGTAGCAGCTCTTCTGTTGCTGCCTCCAGCGTCAGCCCGTGTTGCTCGGCATAGCGTCGGGGCACGTATTCCAGCCAAAAATGATTATCGAAATGCAGATCCAGCAGTGTACCGTCCATATCCAGCAATACGGTGTCGATCTGTGCCCAGTCAAACATGGAATTTCCTGAAAAAAAGCATTTGCACTCTATCTCCGGGCTTTGTAGCCTGTGGTTTGTATAACAATATACAGACCCCTTCATATGACATTACCAGACATCCGGCATATCAGCCAGATTGCCCGAAGAGCGGGCGAAGACATTCTGCAAATTTATGCGCAGGATTTTGACGTGCAGGAAAAATCAGACCATTCTCCCCTTACCCAGGCAGACATGGCTTCACACCGGCTTATCGAAGATGCCTTGAAGCAGCTCACGCCGGAGATTCCCGTGCTTTCGGAAGAATCCACAGCGATTCCCTATGCAGAGCGCCGGCAATGGCAGCGCTATTGGCTAATCGACCCTCTCGATGGCACTCGTGAATTCGTCAAGCGCAACGGGGAATTCACGGTGAATATCGCACTTGTCGATCAAGGCTTCCCCATTCTTGGCGTGGTGCATGTACCGGTCACCGGCACCACCTACTTTGGAGATATCGTCAGCGGAGCCTTTCGTCAGGAGAACCACGGGGAGCCAGAACCAATCCAGGTGACACGCCCCTGCGCCACCCCGGTGCGCGTTGCGGGAAGCCGCTCTCACGCCGGAGACAGCCTGGCGCGGTTTTTGCAGAGATTGCCAGCGCATGAAATCGTCAGCATGGGCAGCTCCCTCAAGCTGTGCCTGGTGGCGGAAGGGAAGGCAGATATCTATCCGCGCCTGGGACCTACCTCGGAATGGGACACTGCAGCCGCCCAGGCAGTAGTGGAAGCCGCTGGCGGCCAGGTAACAGACACCAGCCTGCAAAGGCTGCGCTATAATCAGAAGGATTCCTTGCTGAATCCGCATTTTCTGGTGTTTGGCGACGATACCATCGACTGGAAAGCCTGTTTGTGAAACTACGCCTGAGCCTCCTTTTCGTTATCTTGACGGCACTGCTGGGGCCAGGCAGCCTGACTCTGACTGCAGCGGGCGAAGATCCTCTGGTTTTTGATGATATTCCTCTCAAGGAGCTGGTTCAGCACCCGGACTGGTTCAAGGAAAGCTTTCTGGATCTGCAGGATGATTTGCGCGAGGCCTTGAATGGCGGCAAGCAGGGAATCATCGTCTACTTTGGGCAGAAACGCTGCCCCTATTGCCGCCAGCTGATGGAAGTCAATTTCAGGCAGCCGGACATTGTCAAATACACCCGTGATAACTTTGATGTCATTGCCATCGACATCTGGAACCCGGAAGAGGTCACAGATCCTGAAGGCAATACCATGACCCAGCGGGAATATGCCGTGAAAATGGGCACCAACTTTACTCCGTCACTGGTGTTTTATGATGAAACCGGCAAAGCCGCTCTGCGTTTGCGTGGTTATTATCCACCCTATCAGTTTCGGGCCGCCCTGGAGTATGTGGCAGATGAGCACTACAAGCGGGAGCCGTTCAACTATTATCTGGCCCGGGGCGACAGCACCCTGCGGTTTGAGGCAGAAGATATGGTGGAAGAGGAATTTTTCCTGCCACCGCCATATAATCTGGATCGCAGCCGCTTCCCCGGAGAGCGTCCTCTGGTAGTGTTTTTTGAGCAGGGAAACTGCCATGCCTGCGACATCCTCCATACTCAGCCCCTGCGCCAGCCTGCCATCCTGGAGTTACTCGGGGCTTTCGAGGCGGTACAACTGAACATGTATGCAACCGACCCGGTGATTACGCCGGACGGCACCAGAACCAGCGCCAGGCGGTGGGCGGAGTCATTGGGCATTTTCTATGCTCCGACATTGGTTTTCTTCGACGAAAACGGCGGGGAAATTATCCGCGTGGATTCCGTGGTGCATTTTTTTCGCCTACGCAATGTTCTGAGCTATATACTGGCCAAAGGCTATTTATCCTACCCCAGCTTCCAGTTGTGGCGTTCCGCAGAACGTAACCGTTAACCCGCCTTTCTCACCGGGGTTCGGGAATTCCGATCGATCTGGCGAAGATGTTGGCAATGATCTGGTCACTGGTAACCAACTGGATCATAAATCTTTTTCCAGGGCAGGCTTCCGATCCGGTGAGAAATGCGGGTGAATCCATTCAGGGGCAGAATGTTCTCAGGTAATCTTCATAGTTGTCACGCCTGCGCCTCAAGCCTTCCCCCTCCGCGGGGGAGTAACCCCGGCGCAGCTTCGCGCTGACGGCCTCCAGCTGCTTGCCCTTGTTCCAGCAGGCGCGCAGCTTTGCCGGCCCGGGCTTTTTCCTGGCATTGCTTTTCGCCAGCTTGCGCTTGTGTTTCAACCGATCCCGGTCACGCTTGCGATATTGTTTATAGAGCGATTTCTCCCCGGAGCGTAAGGGGGACCATACCGGCTGGGCCTCGCCGGTTTCGATGCGCTCCCCATCGCCTGCACAGGCCTGCTGCTGGAAACTGATGCCTCCGTCCGCCTGCGTACAGCGATACACTTGTGCTGCATGACTGCTACCGATAAGTAGGAACGAGACAAAACCGAGAAAAAGAAGGCTTGCTGATGACATGGCTCTCTCCTTAAACATACGAAAATACGCACCAATCCGTGGGCTGAGCCAATCATAACTGACCGCAGAAGAACCTTGCAACTCCGGCATTTCTGTCACTGCCAGGTCAATAAAGCCCTGCTGTCAGGTATAATCGGCTTTTGTCAGCCTGTAGACAGCCAATCCCGTGAGCAACCATTCCCAGCCATTCTTGTACGAGATACTCCAGCAACGCATCCTTCTCCTCGATGGCGCCATGGGCACCATGATTCAGCGTCACAAACTTACAGAGGAAGACTACCGGGGTGAGCGCTTTGCCGGCTGGCAAAGTGATGTGAAGGGCAACAATGATTTACTGGCGCTCACCCAGCCGGACATCATTCGTGGCATTCACGAACAGTATCTGGAAGCGGGTGCGGACATTCTGGAGACCAACAGCTTCAACGCCACCCGCACCTCCATGGCCGACTATCACATGGAAGAGTTGGCATATGAGATCAATGTGGCGGCAGCCCGCCTGGCCAAGGAAGCGGCAGACAAATACAGCACCCCAGACAAGCCGCGCTTTGTCGCCGGTGTCCTCGGCCCCACCAGCAAGACCCTGTCCATCTCGCCGGATGTGAACGATCCGGGATTTCGCGCCATCACTTTTGATGCGCTGGCAGGAGACTACCGGGAAGCCACCCGGGGGCTCATGGAAGGTGGTGCAGATATCATCCTGATCGAAACGATATTCGACACCTTGAATGCAAAAGCAGCTATTTTCGCCGTGCAGGATGTATTCCGCGAATCCGGCAACGAGCTGCCCGTCATGATCTCCGGCACCATCACCGACCAGTCCGGCCGCACCCTGTCCGGTCAGGTCACCGAAGCCTTTTATAACAGCCTGCGCCATGCCAATCCGATTTCCATCGGCCTCAACTGCGCCCTGGGCCCGGATCTGCTGCGCCAGTATGTGGAGGAGCTGTCCCGGGTAAGCGAAACCTTCGTCTCCGCCCATCCCAATGCCGGCCTGCCCAACGAGTTCGGTGAGTACGATCTGGGGCCGGCGGCCATGGCCGAAGAGGTGGCCGAATGGGCCGGCTCCGGCTTCATCAACATCATTGGCGGCTGCTGCGGCTCCACGCCGGAGCATATTGCCGCCATTTACAAAGCGGTCAAGGATCAGACACCACGCCGCCTGCCCGGGCCTGCCGCCGCCTGCCGCCTGTCCGGCCTGGAGCCCCTGAACATCACGGAAGAATCCCTGTTCGTCAACGTGGGCGAGCGCGCCAATGTCACCGGCTCAGCCAAATTCAAGCGTTTGGTTCTCAACGAGGAATACGAGGAAGCCCTGGACGTATGCCGCACCCAGGTGGAAGAAGGTGCGCAAGTCGTCGATGTGAACATGGACGAGGGCATGCTGGACGGCAAGGCGGCGATGATCCGCTTCCTGAATCTGTGCGCGGCGGAGCCGGATATCGCCAAGGTTCCCTTCATGATCGATTCCTCCAAGTGGGACATCATCGAAGCAGGGCTGCAATGCGTACAGGGCAAGGCCATCGTCAACTCCATTTCCATGAAGGAAGGCGAGGACAAGTTCCGCGAGCAGGCGCGCCTGTGCCGGCGCTATGGCGCGGCGGTCATCGTCATGGCTTTCGATGAAGCGGGCCAAGCGGATACCTATGCGCGCAAGATCGAGATCTGCGAACGCGCCTACCGCATCCTGGTGGATGAGCTGAACTTCCCCCCCGAAGACATTATTTTCGACCCCAATATCTTCGCCGTGGCCACGGGCATTCCCGAGCACAACAACTATGCCGTGGATTTCATCCAGGCCACCGCCTGGATCAAGACCAACCTACCCCATGCCCTGATTTCCGGGGGCGTTTCCAATGTCTCCTTCTCCTTTCGCGGCAACAATCCGGTGCGCGAGGCGATTCATGCGGTGTTTCTCTATCACGCCATCAAGGCAGGCATGGACATGGGCATCGTCAACGCCGGCCAGCTGGTAGTGTATGACGAGGTGCCGGAAGAGTTGCGCAAGGCGGTGGAGGACGTGATCCTCAACCACGATCCCGAAGCCGGAGACCGGCTGGTGGACATTGCGCCCAACTATGCCGGCGACGGCAAGGTACAGAACAAAAAGGAAGACCTGGAATGGCGCACCTGGCCGGTGGAAAAGCGCCTGCAGCACGCCTTGGTCAAGGGCATCACCGAGTTTATCGACGACGACACCAAAGAAGCCCTGGAAAAACTGGGCCGCCCCATCAACGTCATCGAAGGGCCGCTCATGGCAGGCATGAACGTGGTGGGCGACCTGTTTGGCGCGGGCAAGATGTTCCTGCCCCAGGTGGTCAAGTCCGCCCGGGTGATGAAGAAATCCGTGGCCTGGCTGGAACCTTACCTGGAAGCCGAAAAGGCAGAATGCCCGGCGAAAAATGCTGGCAGGATCCTCATGGCCACGGTGAAGGGCGATGTCCATGACATTGGCAAGAATATCGTGGGCATCGTTCTGCAGTGCAACAGTTATGAAGTCATTGACCTGGGCGTCATGGTTTCGGCAGACAAGATTCTCCAGGCCGCCAGGGATGAAGGCGTGGACATCATCGGCCTGTCAGGACTGATTACCCCGTCCCTGGACGAAATGGTGCATGTAGCCAAGGAAATGAAGCGCCAGGGATTCACCATTCCCCTGATGATCGGCGGAGCCACCACTTCCAAGGCGCATACGGCAGTCAAGATCGAACCGCAATACGAGCATGGGGCGGTGTATGTTGCAGATGCCTCCCGTGCCGTGGGTGTGGCCAGCGCCCTGCTTTCCTCCAATCAGAAAACCGCTTTTCTCGCAGATTTGAACGCTGAATATGAAACCGTGCGCCAGAGCCGGGAAAAGAAAAATGAGGCTCGCAATCTCGTCTCCATCGAAGATGCCCGCACCAACCCCACCCCCATCGACTGGCCGAACTGGCAACCCACCCGCCCCAAAGCACTGGACAAAGCCCCCAAAGGCTTGAAGCTCATCTCCAAGGGCGCCGGTGTACTGGCCGTGTATGAAAATATCCCCCTGGACGAGCTGATTCCCTATATCGACTGGACCTTCTTCTTCCACGCCTGGCAGCTGCGCGGGCGCTTCCCGAAAATTCTCGACGACCCGGAAAAAGGCGAAGAGGCGCGCAAGCTGTTCCAGGATGCCGAACAGATGCTGGAGCAGATTAAGAACGAAAAATGGCTGCGTGCCCGCGCCGTGGTGGGGCTGTTTCCCGCCAATGCCCGGGGTGACGACATCCTCGTGTACGAGGATGAAGAGCGAAAGCAAGTACTGGCCACTTTCCATATGTTGCGCAAGCAGGGAAAACAGCCGGCGGGAAAATACAACGAATGCCTGGCGGATTTCATCGCCCCGGCAGATAGCGGCAAAATGGACTGGATCGGCGCCTTTGCCTGCACCGCAGGTGAGGGCATAGACGCACAGATTGCCGAATTCGAAAAAGACCATGACGACTATTCCAGTCTCATGCTCAAAGCCCTGGCCGACCGTCTTGCCGAAGCCCAGGCCGAATGGCTGCATGAGCAGGCACGCAAGGTTTTATGGGGCTATGCCAGCAAGGAGGCACTTACTAATGAGGAGCTGATCAAGGAAAGCTATGAAGGCATACGTCCTGCCATGGGTTATCCCGCCAGCCCGGATCACACGGAAAAGGATCTGCTTTGGGAGTTGCTCGATGCCGAGGAAAACACCGGCATCTGGCTCACCGAATCCAAGGCCATGGTGCCCACGGCGGCGGTAAGCGGGCTGTATTTCTCTCACCCGGAAGCACGCTATTTTTCCGTGGGAAAAATCAATCAGGATCAGCTGCAGGATTATGCTGCCCGTAAAAATATGGACGAAAAGATCATGGAGCGCTGGCTGGGGCAGAACCTGGCATATGATCCCGACGAATAATACACTGCATCAGACTAGTGTACTTCGTCCAAAATCACGAATCAGGTTTGATAGCTGGTTATTTCCCCGGATAGATTCGATAAATCATGTGACGGGGCAGCAGGAGCGAGATATATGAGCAAGGAACAGGAGTCCCCTGGCAACGAACCCATCATCAAAGATGCCGCGTTGCAGGAACTGCAGAAAACCAATGCGCTGGAGCAACAACTGCAAGCCATCCGCAGGAACACCGAAGAAACGCAAATCAGGCTGCTTGAGCTACAGCAAGAGCTGAAAAAAACCCGCCGCGGTATTCGTATTTTCTGGATCGCAGAGCTGCTGGGGCCGGTGTTGGCCATCGTCTTGATCCTGGGCGGCGCCTGGTATGCATTGAAATATGCAGAAGAACACTATCTGGGCGGCGAATCGGTGATCGACAAGTTTCTGCTGAAAGAGGAAAAAAACAAGCCACCAACATGAGTACTCCCCCGCAAGGCTCCAACTTTCATCGGCAATGGCGGAATTTCCAGATTATCAGTGGTGAAGCAGACAGCTGCTATCAGCAAGCCATGACCGCCCTTGCCGGGGAACAGGCGCTCTGGATCAGCGCTTGCGCTCCGGAAGGGGTAGATGCCCTGCCGGCGGAAAAAGTTGCCGAACTGCTGGGCCAGGATGTAGCCCATCTGGTTTTTGATGCCTTGGATGCATTTGATGTAGATGCCTTCGCCATCGCCTCAGGACTGGTGAGAGGCGGAGGAAACTTTCTGTTACTGACCCCTCCCCTGGCTGTTTGGTCTAAGCAGCACGACCCGGAATCCAGCGACACAGAAGGCGGCAGAACCAGCTATTTTATTGAACGATTGGCACGTATTTGCCAAAAATACCAACAATTAGCGCCATTGCGCCAGGCTTCTACGAACACCTCAGCTGGCGGGATCACCACCAGAGAACAGCAGCAGGTGATCAGCACGCTGGAAACCATCGCCCACGGGCACAGAAATCGCCCCCTCATCGTTATTGCGGATCGGGGAAGAGGAAAGTCTTCTGCATTCGGCATGGCGGCAGCAAAGTTGCTGGCGGAAGGCAGCAAACAAATCCTGGTAACGGCACCACGCCGGAATGCGACCATCGCCCTATTCCGCCACGCAGGTTCGGCTCTGCCCGCAGCCCGGCAACAGCACGGTCTGCTGGAATATGGTGATTCCCGACTGCAATTTGTAGCTCCGGATGAGCTTGTGCAGAAACTGCCGGTGGCAGATCTGCTGCTGGTAGATGAAGCGGCAGGCATTCCCGTGCCACTGCTGGAGAAACTGCTGCTACGATACAAGCGAGCCGCCTTCGCCACCACGGTGCATGGGTATGAAGGCAGCGGAAAGGGCTTTAGCCTTCGTTTTTCCCGGGTGCTGGACAAGCACAGCCCCCAATGGAAGCAGCTGCATATGCATCAGCCCGTACGCTGGGCGGAAAATGATCCCCTGGAAGACTTCAGTTTCCGCGCCCTGTTGTTGGATGCAGAGCCGGCAGCAGTGCCAGATGACGCCCCTGCCGATGCCACCAGGCTGGTTGCCCGGCAACTGCCCAGGGAAGAACTGGCCCATGATGAACCACTGCTGCGCCAGCTGTTCGGCCTGCTCATCAATGCCCACTACCGCACCACACCAACAGATCTGCGGCACCTGCTGGACGCACCCAACCTCCAGCTGTGGCTTGGCAGCATTGACGGGCTGCCGGTGGCCGCCATGCTGGTGGCTGCAGAGGGGCAATTACCAATGGAACAGCATGAACAGATCATGGCGGGAAGGCGCCGCCCGGCAGGGCATCTCCTGCCTCTGGCGCTGGCTACCCAGTGCGGATTTCCCGAAGCACTGGGTTTGCGCTGTGAACGTGTAGTGCGCATCGCCGTGCATCCGTCCCTGCATCGGCGCGGCATTGGCAGCAGAATGCTGGAGGCCCTGTTGAGCAGCGCCTCCGGGCGCGGGACGGAATTGGTGGGAAGCAGCTTTGGCGCCACCCCCGGACTGGTGAACTTCTGGCGCGAAAGCGGGTTTTTACCGGTACGCCTGGGATTCCGGCGGGAAGCCAGCAGTGGCGCGCATTCGCTGCTGGTGCTCCAAGGGCTGCAACCGCTGGCAAGGGATATCCAGACCGGGAGCCGGCAGCGATTCCTTGAGCAATTCCCCCTGCAGCTGGCAGAAAGGTTCAGCGACCTGGAGCCGCCGTTGATCCGGTCTTTGGGGCAAGAAGGCCAATCAGCAAGGGCAATGCTGTCAGAAGAGGATCGCAGGTCGCTTCAGGCATTCGCCACAGGCGGCAGGCAGTATCTGGACAGCCTGGCGCCATTGTGCCGCCTTGCCCTGCACCTGCTCGAAAGCGGGGCGGCAAATTCGGATATCCATATTGTCAAACTATTGCAAAAACACAGTTGGCAGAGCACCGCCGCCATTTTGGGGTTTTCAGGCAAAAAAGCAGCGCTGGAAGGCTTACGCCGAGCGGTAAGGGCGTTTCTTCATTCTTGATCTTGCTCAACGCAAAACAGCCTGCATTCGGCTCTAATCTATACTTTGCGCGAGAGTGTGGCAGGAACATGTCCAATCAGCACCCTGTACTTGCACCGGAAGATATTCCCAGCATTGCCCTGGGATCCATGAACGACACCCATCACGAAGAAGTAGTCTTGGTGAATGCCCTGGGCACACTGCTGCAACGGGCCCAGAGTGGCGATGTCGATGAAGCTGCAATTAGCGCAGCCCTGGAGGGGTGGATCATCCACACGGAAGAGCATTTTGCACGGGAAAACCACCTGATGCAGGAATACGGCTTTCCTCCCTATGCAGTTCATGCACAGGAGCATGCATTCGCCCTGGAAAACCTGCGCAGGATTCAGCAGCAATGGGCACAAAACCGGGAAGTAAATGACCTGAGCAATTTTGTCTTCAACAACTGGCCTCAGTGGTTTCAGTTGCATGTGAACAGCATGGACAATGTAACTGCGCAATTTCTATCCAGCTTTGTGGATTGAATCCGCACCCTGTATTAGATGCCGGAAGGGCCAGAAATACGCCGCGCCAGGGATGAAATAGCCGCCGCTATCGAGGGGGAAACCGCCACCCGGGTAATTTTTTACCAGCCAGCCCTGGAGCGGTGGAACGGTCGTTTCGATGGCGAGAAAATCCTGGAGGTGCGCAACAAGGGCAAAGCCCTGCTTACGCATTTTGCCCATGGTTACAGCATCTACAGCCACAATCAACTGTATGGCCGGTGGCTGGTGGCGGAACCGGGCAAAATGCCGGAGGGCAACCGCCAGTTACGCCTGGCCATCCATACCGCCCGTATGTCTGCATTGCTGTACAGCGCTTCTGATATCGCAATCTGGCCTTCCGATGACCTGCACAACCACCCTTTCCTGAAGAAACTGGGGCCGGATGTTCTGGAGGAAAGCACAGCTGCAGAGGAGATCCACCAGCGTCTGCGCTCCAGTGCATACAGCAAGCGACAGCTTGGTGGTTTTCTTGCCGATCAGTCTTTTGTGGCAGGCCTGGGCAACTACTTGCGCTGTGAAATACTGTTTGCCGCCGGTCTGCATCCGCGTCGGCGTCCGCACGAGCTGAGCGAGGAACAATGCAGGCTGCTGGCAGAGAAACTTCTTGCCCTGCCGCGCCAGTCCTACAAGACCCGGGGAATTACCAATGATGTGCACCGGGCGGAGAAGCTGATGGAGGCAGGGCGCAGTTTTGAGCAGGCCCGCTTTCAGGTATTTCGCCGCGCAGGAGAGCCTTGCTACCGGTGTGGCTCATGCATCATTCAGGAAAAGCAGGGAGGACAGACCTGTTATCTGTGCCCGGGCTGCCAGAACCTTTAGCGTGCGCCAAATATCACCATGGTTTTGCCCTTGACGCTGATCAGCCCTTGGGCCTCGAGGTTTTTCAGCACCCGGCCAACCATTTCCCTGGAGCAACCGACAATGCGGCCGATCTCCTGACGGGTGATGCGGATCTGCATGCCATCGGGATGGGTCATGGCGTCTGGTTGTTCGCACAAATCCAGCAGGGTGCTTGCCACCCGTCCGGTGACATCGAAAAAGGCCAGGTGGCTGACTTTTCGGCTGGTGCTGAGAAGGCGTTCGGACAACTGCTTGCCCACGGCAAAAAAGAAATCCCTGGTGTGATCTTTCAGTTCGTTTTCCAGCAGTGCCTGCAAGCGCTGATAACTGATTTCTGCAATTTCACAGGCGCTGCGGGTGCGGATGATGACTGAGCGGGTGGATTGCGGGACAAACATGCCCATTTCGCCAATGAACTCTCCCTTGTTCGCATATGCGAGGATGATTTCCTTGCCATCGTCATCTTCAAGCAATACGGTCAGTTGCCCGCCAAGAATATAGAGCAGGGTGTCCGCAGGGTCACCCGGCTTCATCAGCTCCTTGCGCGCCGGATATTTATGGATATGGCAATGTGCAAGAAACGGGGCCAGCCACTGTGGAGGTGGTGGCGGAGGATTGACTATGCTCATTCTTTTCTACCCTCTGCTGGTGTTGCTTTCATCCTTTGTTACGGCATTCTGCCATGAGTAAGCCCTTACAGCAAAGCTGTTATTTGTCCTGGCCTGTGTTAGCTTTTGGGGCCTATCGAGATCGCAGGAGAAAACAGTCAATGAAAGCGCGAGTGAAATGGGTGGATGGCGCCCTGATGCTGGGTGAATCCGGCAGCGGTCATGCAGTGGTCATGGACGGACCGGAAGAGCATGGTGGGCGGAACCTGGGCGTGCGGCCCATGGAAATGCTGCTCCTCGGTATGGGCGGCTGCGCAGAATTCGATGTCATTCATATTCTGAGAAAGAGCCGCCAGGATGTGCGTTTCTGTGAAATCGAGTTGCAGGCAGAACGGGCAGACGCCGAACCCAGGGTATTCACCCGTATTCATGCTCACTTCAGGGTGGGCGGCAGGGGATTGACGGAAAAAGCGGTGGAGCGGGCGGTCAGACTGAGCGCAGAGAAGTACTGTTCCGCGTCCATCATGCTGGGAGAAACTGCCAAGATCAGTCACGATTTCGAGCTGGTGGAGATGGATTAATGTGCCGGGTTCCGTGGAACCCGGCGCGGTATCTGCGAGGATTTTAGCAGGGTTGAAAAAAGCCATGGAAGGCTTTTTTCAACATCTGTTAGCGCTCTTCCTTACCGAGCAGAATACCCAGGCTCAGGAACAGTAGGCCAAGCACGAATACCAGCGTCCATCCGGGTATGCTGATACCGAACATGGACCAGAGAATCTCGCCACAGTCCCCGGTGCCCTTGAATACATCTTCGATAACCTTCATGAGGGAATCGTTTTCCAGCATGAATTCCAAGGTGCCACCACAACTGAGCTCTTCATGGGTGCCGTATTGCAGCCACAAATGGCGCAGCGCTATACCAACGCTGACCAGGCTGGCCGTGGTCAGCAGCAAGCCATAAATACGCCGACCGAATCCGTCAGGATTGTGCAACAGGGCGATGAAGAAAATTGCAGCAATCACCATGATGGAAATGCGCTGAAAGATACACAGAGGGCAAGGCTCCAGCCCAAGGTGGTACTGGAAATAAAACAGTGCGGCGCCAATGGCGACAACACAGGCCAGAAAGCCGGCAAGAAACGGTGCGCGCCCGCTATACATTACCGGCTTCCGGCGGGATGCTTGCGCATCTTCTGCATTTGTTCCCGCATGGACTTTTCTATTGCCTCAATTTCGGCTCTGTCCACTACGCCATCTTTGTTGCCGTCCATGTCGGCAAACTGTTTTTCCTGGGGTGCAAGGAACTCCGCTTTGCTGACGGCACCGTCCTTGTTGCTGTCCAGCTGCTGCATGAATGCATCGGACATGGAGGCTGGGTTGGCTCCTCCGGGCGGCAGGGCAACTGCAATCGCAGGAAGGAAGGCAAGAACAAACGGGATAACGGTTTTTTTCATGGAAGCTCCTGATAGTTATAGAATTAAGTGAATACCTGAATCTGTGTTGCTTGTGAATCCAGATGGTTCAGGTGAAGATAGACCTGCTTTTCCAAGCGTATATTTCGCCACCGGAGTCAGGATTGCGCACAAGTTTTGTCAGGGACCGGCCGCAGAAGTTCAATACTATCGGGATTTCCCCGTTGTTTGCCGCAGTATCAATAGCGTTGCTACTTTAGCAGCCAGACCGGAAAGGTCAATAGCATTCACGGGCTGGCGAGCTGACCCCTGAAACAGGGCAAAGCTCTGCCGACATTATGCAGCGGCAAATAGGGAGAGGGTCACCTAGTCCTAGTGTACTGCGCCGGAATTAAAGGGTCTTTAATTCCAACGCAGTACACTAGTCTTGATTCTAGTGAAAATTCGGTGTCTTCCAATTGGTTTTCTGTGGTTTAATGCCACCGGTAAGGGATCATGCCTGATCTGAAAAAAAGAATGTCCAGGAATACCAGCGGGTTGGCTGGTCAGGAGCGGACGCTGGCAGATCGACTCCATCGTATTCGATTCACCGGAGCTGGATGAGTTTGGCAATATTTTGTCGGCACATATTTGTTGACACAGGAAGCATGTTTTTATGAGTACCCCGCAACCTGGTATGCCCGCAGGCAAGGAACCGGAAGGGATTGCGCCCCCGGCAGAGCCGGTTCGCTCGAAAAAGAGCTCATGGGTAATGCTCATGGTGCTGGTACTGTACGGGGTGCTTGTAATACTGGTCATTTTCAACGGCTATCAGGAATATCAGTCTCTTCGTCTGCTGGAATCAGGCGCCGGGACTATCGCAACACCGGATCAGACCCTTTACCGCCTGGTGCTCAGTCATGGCCTGTTGCTGGTGTTGATGCTGGTGGCTCCGGCGATACTCATGTATGTACTTGTCGGGCGGGAGAAAGAGCTGCAGCAAATGCGCATTCAGCATGAAGCACTACAATCCCAACTGCGCTACCAGAGTTTTCATGACCCCCTGACCTCCCTGCCAAACCGCATGTTGCTGGAAGAGCGGCTCGCCAACAAAATTGCCGCCGCCCGCCGCTCAGGAAAGCGCTTTCTTTTTTTATTGGCCAGCCTGAATGACTTCAAGCGCATCAACAAGAATCTGGGGTATGAAATCGGGGATGAAGTCTTGCGGCTTGTCGCCCAGAACATCGTAAGCGGGTTGCGCGATGCAGATGCTGTAGCACGTTTTGACGGGGATGTATTTGCTGTTGTCGCGGATATCAACGAAAAAGCGGAAGCCAACATTATTGCCCAAAAAGTACAGGGCAGCCTTGCCCACCCCATCGATGTTGCAGAATCACCTTTGACGGTGAACGCCGCCATTGGCGCCGCCATTTTTCCTGATCAGGGTGAAGACATGTCGGTACTCATCAAGCATGCGGATGATGCCGTAACCAAGGCCCGGGCTGCAGGCAACAACAACATTGTATTTTCTGAAGAAGACGCCAACAGTGGCATGGAAAGGCTGGCGCTGATTACCGGCATCAAGGACGCCATGCTCGAAGGGCATCTAAGCATGGTCTATCAACCCAAGCTGAAACTGACTGCACCGGATACCCACGCCTTCGAAGCATTACTGCGCTGGCATCACCCGGAACATGGCCTGCTGCCTTGCGACATGTATATCCCCCTGGTGGAGCAAACCCGTCATATTATCGATCTTACTCATTGGACTGTAGAGAATATTTTTACCACACAGCGCGATTTGCTGGACAAGGGGGTAAGCGTAAGTATCGCCATCAACCTGTCTGCCAGGGTGCTGGATGAGGACGGCTTCCCCCTGTGGGTGGAACGCATGATTGGTCAGTATGGATTGGATCCAACCCTGGTTCGCTTTGAAGTGACTGAAAGCGCCATCATGCAAGATTCAGAACGCGCCCTGCAGGTATTGCTGCAACTGGCTGCTATTGGCGTCGGCCTGAGCATCGATGATTTTGGAGTCGGACATTCATCTCTTGCCTATCTTTCCCGCCTGCCGGTGGATGAACTCAAGGTCGACAAGAGTTTTGTGCGTAACATGATCAAATGGGAAAGCGACCGGGCGATTGTCAGGGCAACCATCAATCTGGCCCACGATCTGGGATTGAGTGTGGTGGCAGAAGGAGTTGAGGACATGGACCAGGCGGCCATATTACGTGAAATGGAGTGCGACATGCTCCAGGGCTACTGCATCAGCCAACCGCTGACCGAAGAACAGCTGCAACAATGGATTTCATCCCAGGCCGCCTGATATCACTGTAGGTGCTTATTTTACATCATAAAAACAAGAATCATTAACTACACCCCGTCCATTTCTGCAGAATAATACCAGTTGACCTAAATAAGCTTTTTTTGTTATACATACGGGGTTTTTGTCGCGCCCTATGGGCGACCTCTTTTAAGTAACTGAAAAATGAGTGGAGTTGGGAAATGAAAAAAATCATCGTGATTGCGGCGCTGGCAGCCAGCATGGGTTCTTTTGGTTCGGCGGTAGCTGCGGGTGACGCGGCAGCTGGCAAGGCAAAAGCAGCGGTATGTATTGCCTGCCACGGTGCCAACGGCATCAGCCCCAATCCGCTGTGGCCGAATCTGGCCGGTCAGCACGCAGCCTATATGCTCAAGCAATTGAAAGCATTCAAGGATGGCACACGCAAAGACCCCTTGATGTCTCCGCAGGCGGCACAGCTGTCCGAGCAGGATATGGAAAACCTGGCGGCGCATTTTTCCGGCCTGAAGTAAGATGAACCAGAAACAGGGGGCAGCCGAATGCTCCCTGTTTTATTGCAAACCGATCAAGAATTACGAATGTACCTGGAGTATGAAATGAAAAAAGCACTGTTGATCGCTTCTTTTGTGGCCCTGGCCGTTTCTGGCACCGCACAAGCAGCCGGTGACGCGGCAGCCGGCAAAACAAAGTCCGCAGCTTGTGCTGCCTGTCATGGCGCGGATGGTAACAGCGGCGCAAACCCCCTGTGGCCCAAGCTGGCCGGCCAGCATCCCAAGTACATTGCCAAACAGCTGCATGACTTCAAGGCCAACCAACGCAAGGACGCCACCATGGCGCCCATGGCTGCCCCCCTGAAGGATCAGGACATTGATGATCTGGCCGCATATTTTTCCAGCCTGAGCCGCAAGATCGGCGAGGCTGCAGCGGAAAAGGTGGAGCTGGGGCAAAGCCTGTATCGCTCTGGCAACAGCAATGGCGCCTCTGCCTGTACTGGCTGCCACGGCCCCAGCGGTGATGGAAATGGGCCTGCCAACTTCCCGGCCCTGAGTGGTCAGAGTGCTGCCTATGTCGCCAAGCAGCTCAAGGACTTTCGTTCCGGAGCCCGCAGCAATGATCTGAACGGGATGATGGCCGGTGTTGCCTCCAAGCTGACGGATGAGGAAATCGAAGCGGTTTCCCAGTATGTGCAGGGGCTGCATTGATCTGCTGACATACCCGAATCAAGAGACCCCGCACTGCAGCGGGGTTTTTTTATGGCCATTGCCGGGATTCAGGCCTGATGTTCCCAGGGTTCGTGAATTTCCAGCGTACAGCCATAACCGTAATAGCCATGTCGTTCTTCTTCCACACTGCGCTTGATCTGCATATGCATATGCACCGGAGCGGGATCATATTCTGACTTCATCACCACGTTCAATGCCTCTTCAATCTGCAGTTTCTCCGGCAGCCATAGCATGGCACCGGTGGTGCTGATATTGGTGAGAAAGCCCGTGCGGTATTCTCCCCCTCCCTGTTTGCGGTAATGCACCGGACCATGCCATTCCACCCGCGGACTGATTCTTCGATCCATTTTTGCTCCACACTCATGTAGTGACAACCTGTCTTACATTATGGCAGATTCTGGTGAATACACCTGCCATCATAGCGCATACTGTTCAACGCCTCGCAAACAGGTGGGGGAGAATATCATGGTAAGTGATGGCAAAATGCACCTTGATGCCTTTGCAGATATGGGCCGGAATTTCCTCCCAGTCACCCTGGTTATCTGCGGGCAGAATCAATTCTCGGATGCCTGCGCGGCGGGCAGCAATGACTTTTTCACGAACTCCACCGACGGGAAATACCTCACCAGTCAGGGTCAGTTCGCCGGTCATGGCAATGTTGCGCGCAGGTTTGCCCAGCGCCAGAGACAGTAATGCAGAGGCCATGGTCACACCAGCAGAAGGGCCGTCTTTGGGGGTGGCGCCAGCGGGAACATGCAGATGGATGAAGGATTTCTCAAAAAAATCCTGCTCGATACCAAACTGTTCTGCGTGACTGATGACGTAGCCATAGGCAATTTCTGCTGACTCCTTCATCACGTCACCGAGTTGCCCGGTGAGTTTGAAGCCCCGTACAAAACTGTGGGTATGCACCGCCTCGATGCTCAGGGTGGCGCCACCCATAGCAGTCCAGGCCAGGCCGGTAACCACGCCCGCACCGGACAGCTTGCGCTCATCCCGAAACACGGCCGGGCCGAGATATCCCTGCAGGTTATCCAGCGTGACCTCAATGGGCGGCCTGGTGCCTTCAAGCATGTTTACCACGGCCTTTCGCACAATTTTCGCCAGTTGCTTGTCCAGACGGCGCACACCGGCATCCCGGGCATAGTCCTGAATGATTCTGCGCATCACCGGAGCCTTGATCTTGATCTGGCCGCGCTTCAGGCCCGCACTCTTGATCTGCCTGGGCAACAGGAAACGCCGGGCGATTTGCAACTTATCTTCGGCAATATAACCGGAAAGCTGGATGATCTCCATGCGATCGAGCAAGGGTGCAGGGATGGTATCGAGCTGGTTGGCAGTGCAGATGAACAGGGTCTCGGAAAGATCGAAACGCAGATCCAGATAGTGATCGAGAAACTCGGCATTCTGCTCCGGATCCAGCACCTCCAGCAGTGCCGAAGCAGGATCGCCCTGAAAGCTGGCACCGATCTTGTCGATCTCGTCCAGCATGATCACCGGATTCTGGGTGCCGGCGGTTTTCATGGCCTGGATAAACTTGCCGGGCATCGCGCCAACATAGGTGCGGCGGTGCCCTTTGATTTCAGCCTCGTCGCGCATCCCGCCCACAGAGAAGCGATAGAACTTGCGGTTCATGGCCTGGGCCACAGATTTTCCGACGGAAGTCTTGCCCACGCCGGGCGGCCCCACCAGCAGGATCATGGAGCCCTTGATCTCCCCGCGCTGAATGCCAAGAGCCAAAAACTCCAGGATGCGTTCCTTCACGTCATCCAGGCCGAAATGATCTCTGTCCAGCGCCTTGCGGGCATGGGCGAGATCCAGGTTGTCTTCAGATTCCTTCCCCCAGGGAAGCAGGGTGATCCAGTCCAGATAGTTGCGGGTGACATTGTACTCCGCCGAACTGCTGTCAAGGATGGAGAGCTTGTCCAGCTCCTCTTCCACCCGCGCCTGGGCTTCTTCACTGAGTTCGAGCTTCTCCATGCGTTCACGATATTTATCGACATCGGCGGTACGGTCATCCTTGGAGATGCCCAGCTCCTGTTGAATCACCTTGAGTTGCTCGCGCAGGAAGAACTCCCGTTGCTGGGCATCCATGTGCTCTTCCACGGTATCGCGGATCTTCTGCTGGGAACGTGCCAGATCCAGCTCCTTGCTAAGCAGTGCCAGCACCTTTTCCATGCGCGGCAGCAGTTCGACGGTTTCCAGCACCTCCTGCTGTTCCCGCTTGCTGGCGGATGTCAGCCCGGTGGCAAAATCCGTTAATAAAGAAGGGTTTTCGGGGCCAAAGCGATCCAGGAAAAAGCGCAATTCTTCCTGCAGCAGGGGGTTCAGGGGCAGTAGATCCTTGATGGTATTGACGATGGCCAGGGCATAGGCCTTGACGTCCTTGGTCAGCTTGCCAGTTGGCTCGCGCAGGTAGTCCACCCGGGCGATGTAGGGCGGATTGTCGCTGATATATTTTTCGATACGGAAGCGCTGCAGGCATTCCACCAGCACCTGCAACTGCCCATCCACCTCATGCACTTTGTGAATGCGGCCCACGGTACCGACCCGGTACATGGCCTTGGCGGTGGTTTTTTCCGCCTCGTCATCTGCCGTCAATACCAAGCCGATCAAATTGGAGTCCGATTTGCGGATAGCCTCAAGGGTGGGCGCCCAGTATTTCGCATCCATGAGCAACGGAACCCCCTGGCCGGGGAAAAATGGCCGGGCAGCGATGGGCAGCAGGTGAATGATGCTGGGCAGCACCTCATCGGCACGGGCAAGCAACTGGCTTTCGTCGTTCATTCGTATTTCATTATTCGCTGATTTCCATGAGCCTTTTGACATGGGGCTGAAACAAGAGAAATCAAGACAGAGAAAAAGAAATGTGCCGTTCCAACACCTGAGGAACCGGCGCTTTTTTGGGGGGGCCTTCGGCTGAGCCACAATGCCGCCCTCTGCAGTGCTGTACTCACTTGAAAGGGGGTGGCCCTTCCTGCGCAAGCACGCCTTGCGTCCAGCCACATTGCGACCCGCTGAAAGAGCTTTTAATTCCGACGCAGTACATTAGTTTCAGGAAATAGCGTTACTCAGGTGGGCAAAGTCCTCCACAGACAATTGTTCGGCCCTGGCAGAAGGGTCTATACCGCAATTCCTCATCGTATCTACTGATACCAGCTCCCTGAGGGTGTTACGCAGGGTCTTACGCCGCTGGGAGAAGGCCTGGGCGACCACCTGCGAGAATATTTCAGGCTTTTGAATAGCGATGGGCGGCTTATCATAGGGGATGAGGCGCACGAAGGCAGATGCCACCTTGGGTGCGGGTTGAAATGCACCGGGGCCGATGGGAAACAGCATCTGTACTTTGCAGGAGGCTTGCAACATCACGCTCAGACGGCCATAGGTCTTGCTTCCCGGCCCCGCAGCCATGCGTTCCACCACTTCTTTTTGCAGCATGAAGTGCATGTCCTGCAGGCATTGGGCATTTTCCAGCAGATGAAACATCAGGGGGGTGGAGATGTTGTAGGGCAAATTGCCGACGATGCGCAATTTTCCACCAGTTGCTGCCAGCTGGCAGAAGTTGAATTTCAGGGCATCTGCAGAGTGCAGGTGAAAACCTGGGTGATGGGCATATTTGGTACGCAGCAGCTTTACCAGATCCCAATCCAGCTCCACAGCATCAAGCTTGTTCACCGTCGCCAGCAGCTGTTCAGTAATAGCGCCTTGTCCGGGGCCAATTTCTACAAGGTGGTCGCCAGGGGCAGGACGGATGGAGCGGATGATTTTGTCGATAACCACAGGGTCATGAAGGAAATTCTGCCCGAATCGTTTGCGTGCCCTGTGTGCCATTTGGGCATTGTACCCTTGATTTCTCCTGACTGTGGTCTATTGGTTATTATTAACTTGGCCATCAAATATATCTGCTATGGTGCATAATGAATCTTTTCATGCTCGAAATACTTTTTAACCTGTACGGGTCTTTTCTGCAGTATGCACAACTGCTTCCTGGCCTTCGGTTGAACCCTATCTTACCCAGGCCACTCCACAATGGCCTCCTTTTTTAGCTACCCTGTGCACTTGAAATTGGAATTCGCCAAACTCAATCTGAAGGGCATCTCTATTTATTCTGTTTGAGCAGGTGCATGCTTGAGATGCCCAAGAGCAAGGCGAGAGTCGCAGCAAGCGCCCCAAGGCGTCTTCCCTTGTGCAAGCGCAATTTATCGAGTGTACTGCTCACGAGCGCAACGAGTGCTTCGGGATTTGTAACAAGCCCGGGGATGGGTAAAGATAAGGCAGTACATGAGTAACTGCAGGGATTTTCAACGAAAGTATTGAGCCTCTCAAGTGCACAGATGCCAAGCAAGAATATTAATTAGAGCTGGCCTGAACTAGAGTTTTGGAGTGAGTCGTATGTATAGAACCAGTAACAATGTTCTCATGAACCATCTTTTTTTAAACGGGAGCAAGAAACACGGGGTAACCACGCTCCTCCTGATCCTGCTGGTTTTTTCCGACCTGTGCGGTGCAGGGGAGAAAGACTTCCGAAAACAGTTTATAACGAATTACAAGACCTTTCAGTTTGGCGCCCAGGAAAAGCTGGTTAAGGGAACTAGTGCCCGGCATATGCAGGCTGAAATTCGTACCCTGGTCGATGAGGCAATGACTACTAACAAGGATTACACCGATAGACTGTATATGCTGGATGTAGCCAATGCCATGGCCAGTGCCTACCAACACTGGCATGGGGATATCAAGGCTTTGACAAAGGAAATAGAAAAACTAATAAAGGCGGAGCTTAAGCAGGAAGAAATACGTGTTGCCAAGCTGATGCGGTGGAAGAAAGAGGAACGATTTCTTGGTAATTTTGTAATGAAAGACCATATGGCAGAAATGGAGCAGGCAGGTGTTGCGCCAGTTATATATCCGCATTGGGTGCATCGCATCTGGTTTGAATGCAAGGTCTGTCACCAGGATATTTTTGCAATGAACAGGTGGCGTAACAAGGTCTCACATCAAAAAATTGAGTCAGGAAAACAGTGTGGTGTTTGCCATGATGGGAAAATGGTTTTCGGAGTCAAGGACAAGGGGCAGTGTACAAAATGTCATATTGCCGGAAAACCCGAGGCTGAAAAATTGCACCATACAGATAAGATTGATCATGCTAGGATCAAGCAAGTTGCAGAACGGGTGGGGGCTGAATGGAATATTGAGAATCTCCCAGAAGGTAAAGTTCCTGTTGATAAGTTTGGCTTTATCAACTGGCTTAATCTGAAAGAAAATGGAGTCTTTAAGCCAATCCACTCTTTAAGAGAGGGTTTTGCACATGAAGTACGGGATAATAAAATATTATTTAAATCAAAAGGGAAGATTGATGATGTAATTTTTGATCATAAAGTACATTCTAACTGGATTAACTGCTCGTCATGCCATCCGGAAATTTTTCGTGAAACTACCACTAATGATGTAAAAATGATTCGAATGTCAAAAGGAAAATTTTGCGGCTACTGCCATGGCAAAGTATCTTTTACTTTTGCAGACTGCAAGCGTTGCCACAACCAGAAAAAGGGAGCCGGCAAGGCTGGGGTAATTATTCATCAGGGGGCCGCACAATAACTGGCCCAGGAAGTTTTGACCGCATGCCAGACATGGTAATCCTGCCTGCATTTAAACAAGCCAAACCAAGCCGGCAAGCAGACCACAAAAATTCAGCCTGATGCAGGCGGTGACGAAGCAGACTGGAGGGTGTTTTTTTGGCTCGTCACTATAATTAAAGAGGAGGAGAGCATGAGATCACCTTTTAGGTACACAAGGCTACTTGCAGCATTCTCTCTGGCTATATACGGCTGCTTCACGCAAATCGCTGCAGCTGAAGACTCCAGCCTTATTGCCGGCAAGAGCATTTTTGACCGTTTGTGCATCTATTGCCATGGAAGCAAGGGGGAAGGAGATGGCCCCGCTGGCTTGTTGTCTGGCGTAGACACGGGTGACCTGTCCAACCAGGCATACATGTCAAAGCTGTCAGACCAGGAGCTGTATGACCGCATTGCCTGGGGCCAGGAGAAATTTCCTTACCTGCAGATGCCGGGCTGGAGATCCAGCCTGAAAGAGCAGGAAATACGAGCCGTTATAAACTATGTCCGTTCTTTGGCTGTAGACAAGGGACCGCTGACAACTCCATCTCCGAAGGAGAGAGAGAAAAAATTCCGGGATGACCCGCTAGAAAGGGGGCGTGTGCATTACCTTCACTACTGCTCCGGGTGCCACGGTAAATCTGGCGATGGTGATGGCGAGGGTGGAAAAAACCTTGCAACAAAACCCGCCGCACTAAGTGACCCTGCTTTAGCTGCCACGATAACGCCAGCAAGCATCGATGCCTATTTAACCACCAATTCCGGCAGAGGTGGTGGCAGAAATATGCCAGTATTCGAAGATGGTTTTAGAGATAAGATCAAAGACATCACTCTGTACATCAAGACCCTGGCAAAATAATATAAAAGAAAATTCTTCCATTGCCCGAAAAGGATCATGATTTTATCCCCCACCTCATAAGGCCGGGCTTTATTTTAGGATAAAATTGCGATATATTCGATTGAACCAACCGATAATACGCAAGTCTTACGGTTGCGTTATAGATGGATTTATATAACTTTAAAGAGGTAATGCAAATGAGTGAGAATGTTGATAAGAATCGCAGAAGTGCTTTGAAGCTGGCTGTTGGCGCTGCCGTTGCCGTACCATTGGGTATGTTAACTACCCGTAAGGCTTTTGCAGAAGGCTTGCCGCACGTCGACGAAGCCAGCGCCACTGCTGTCGCACTGAAATATTCAGCTGATGCAACAAAGGCTGAGCGTGTTGATAAAGCAGGCACTCCTGCAGATCAGCAATTTTGTCATAACTGTCTGCTTGCACCATCCCATGAGGGCGACTTTTTTCCATGTCCACTGTTTCCCGGCAATACCGTTGCCAGGGATGGATGGTGCGCTAGCTGGACGCTACTAACAAAGTAAATAATACTGCACGGGCTTGTTTCACCAGCGTAACTTGGTGATAGTAAAGGCCACCTCCATAGATTGTCATTCCGGCGCAGGCCGAAATCCATAAGTCCTTGAAAACTTTGGACACCGGTCTATGCTGGTGTGACGAAAACCGAATTATTCGAGGTGTCCTAAAGCAATTAAAATGGATGGTAGACCCATCCATTTTTTTATGCTCACTGGTTATACTGCGTCGGAATAAAAGGCCCTTTCAGTGAATCACAATGCGGCCAGATGCAAAGCGCGTCTCGCTGAGAATGGCATGCCCTTTTCAAGATATGCAGCAACCGCAGGGAGGCCCGCAAATGGCCCGACCCCGCGTCGCCTAACAAGGCTGTTAGCCGTATAAGGACGTACGGCCATTTTCAATGACCATAAGTCATTGAAAATCGAGGAAAGACAAAATCACATTTTTATCTTTCCGGGTTGAGAAAAACCATGGTAGGCTTTTTTCAACATCCTGCTAAAGCGCCTACTGTTGGCGGCAACCCATGAAGACCTGCTAACGAATGCCGGCTTTTGAGCCTCTCAAGCTCATATCTTCTCAAACTGATAGAGATGCCCTAAATATCAAAAGGCAAATAGATATAGTCTAAATCATGCCGGTGTGTTCCGATGGCTTTTCTATCTTCAAAGTCAAATTCAAAGCCAGAGCCCACGAATGGGCTCTTTAGGTTATGACATTTTTCACTACATATATTATTTTCAGGTGATGGCATGGTTAATCCACCTAGCTCTTTATAGTCATCTAATGTGTAGGTTCCTGTTTTTTCCATCATCATGTCGACATACACACTGCCCGGGCCATGACACATTTCACATTCAACATTGGCCATTTCAGGCGTTTCTTCAATACTGACAAACCCGCCAGGCTCTCCATACCCGGTCACATGACATTTCAGGCACTCCCCGTCTGTAGTGTAATCCCTGTCAGGATCCAGCCCCGCCTTGAGCTTTGCCTCCGCCCTTACGCCCGACTTCAAAAGCTCAAAGCTTTTTGCCATTTTTGTGCCAAGCCACGATTCATAATGCGGCATATGACATATTCTACAGTTTTCAACCCCCACATACTTTACCTGCGAGGCCTCAACCTGCACTGCAGTCTCTAGAGAGCCTGTTATTGCTCCGGGTTTTTTATTCTCTGCGACTGTCTGTTTATTGTTTTCAGTGTCTGGAGAGGGCTTTAAGGCAATAAAATAGAACGACATGCCCCCTAAGGCAAGTACAATAAGTACAACCAACAGTTTTATATATCTTTCCATGTCACCGTTATTGTGATGATGCCCCATTCATTGCATGGAGTTTAGATAAAAGACCATTCATTCTATGGTTCATTAACAGGTTGTTGAAAAACAGTGTTTTTCAACAACCTGTTAATGCTCGGTTTTTTTCCTCAGCATATGACAGCGTCTGCAATTGAAGGGCTCCTGAACCGGATAAGTCACCGGGAAAGCCACTACTCCATGACATTTTCCACACCATTTTCCTTCGAATATTCCAGCCATCCGAATATTAGTAGCTCCAACTTCCTCTTTAAACAGCACTGGATGACAGCTATTGCAATTTATCATGTTGCTGTGAGCACCATGCGGAAACAGGACATCCGGGAAAAAACTTTCTGCCACCTCGAGCCTGATCATGTTTTCAAAAAAGCCTTCTTCCGCTTTTTCCTGTGAGGATTGTTTTTCATCAATACTAGCCCGCGGCGATATCAGTCCTTCAATTTCCGCCTTTGTCCAGTTCACCAGCCCAAACTTATCCTTTGGCAACAGCTCGAATGCCGGCGCATCTCCATCAATACCCTCATTCCGTTTCAGGTATCCGTACACATCTACGTCGTTGAGGAATTGACCAAGCATTTGCTCCTGGGAAGCCTCACATTCCAAGCCGGTTACCTGTTTGCACAAACTGTCACCCGCCTCTGTTGGTGTCTGCTTTATAGGAACCATTGCTGACACTTCTTGGGACTGCATACGACTATCTGTTGCAGTACAGCCGACAAGAAAAACAACGGGGAGAAGAGCCGCCACAATAAGAGCCGACTCAGGCCGGGGATATCTCAAACCACCGAAAGAAAGGCGCATAAACGTGTTTCCCGTTATTTTTAACCTAAAGCAATAAGCTTGCGGCGGCCCGCTTGTACCAGGCAGCCAGACTCATCCATGCTTCATTTAACTGCTGTTGATTTAGTTTGTTCTTTTTTGACTTTTTCCTGAGTATGGCACCGGGAACAGTCTGCCAGTGGGAAAGCCACTTTGCCATGGCATCTGCCACACCATTCGCCTTTGCTGATCTCCAACATGCTCATTTTATTCTGCCCTTTGGCCATTATAAAAATAGCCGGATGGCAGCTCGAGCAGTCCAACCAGTAAGCATGGGCCTTGTGCGGGTACAATACATCCTTAACAAAATCACCTTTGGCCTTAATGATTATATCCAAGTCGAGTGGTGGAATAACCGGCGCATTCTGGTCAAGGCTATCGAGGGGCTGGATTTCGCCCTGATCTACCACTGCAACCCAGTCGGTCAATCCAAACTTATCTTTGGGAAGGCCTGCTAGTGCGGCGGGGCGGTCGCTCATACCTATCTGGTAGGCTTCACTTGAAGGGCTATTTGGATCTCCTTTTCCAGCAATTTTTCCATCACTCCCCAAGTAGATTGAGTTTTTAGACGCTGCCTGCTTTGATGGGGCTGCAGCTGTAGCAGCTGCTGCATCTTTAGCCTTATCAACAACTTTCACCGGCACTGCCGTTTCTTTTCCGGCAGTTTCTGCGACTTTATTTTTCACTTTATTGGCTGGCGCTACACTTACTTCCGTTGCCTTAGCTTCAGCCTTGTTCTCTAGCGCGGACACAGGTTCCGATCGGCCAGGCTCACCCGAGGTAGTACAGCTTACGATGACTATCAGCGGTAGAGTTGCTATTACACCAACATTAATAATTCTATGAAATAGTGTTTTCATCTATATCAGCCTCTCATTGATTGCTAGCTGCTTCATCTGCTTTCGGTTTAAATTCTGCCGAATGACATCTCTCGCACTCAAGAGGCTCCCAGGCGATCTGCCCATTGTGACAAACACCACAAGATTTTCCGTCCATAATGTCATTCATGTTGGCATTGTTCGCCCCTTTGCGCATTACGAATATGCTTTCATGACAAACTTTACATTTGTAGCGTATGCGATGAAACCAATGCGGAAAGACTACCGCACCAACCTCCGCCTTTTCCATGCCATCACGAGTCGCGTCCATATAGATGTCCCCATATTCCTTCGCTTCAGCAAGAGAAAAAGCAAACACCACTATCAGTGACATTACTAATAAATTACTACGTACCGACTTAACTTTGATCATATAAAACCCCTCACAAAAAAACCATTTTTATTATAGGTTTATAGTTTTCTGTGCAGCTTTCATACCGCACTATCCCCCATGAGAAAACATCACACCACAAAAAAAAACATTAAACAACCATGTTTTTATTATGTTACTCGACTTCATTTAAATAAATTTCTAGTATGCCAATCGGGAAATTCTACCGGGTCGTTTACATATTATTTGGGCATTATTCCTTGAATTTTCCCGGTTGTGGTCTATTGGTTACTATAAGAGGGAATGAATGTGAGGAACAAAAAATGACAGCGCATTGTGCCGATATTCTGATCCATATTAACGAAAGCCTGGATGACGCCAGCATTCATGATATCGAGCGAGATATCAGCATGATCGAAGGCGTTTACAGCGTCTGCACCTATGAAAACACTCGCCACCTGATGTTGGTGGACTATGATCCCGGGTGTGTCGCCTCCCAGGAGCTACTGGACAAGATGAAGAATCATGGCTTGCACGCTAAACTGATTGGCCTGTAATTGACCTGGCTATTTTTCACAGCAGGTTTCCTTTATCTTGGCTGTTCAGGCAACGGAATACGTTGGCGTGCCCCGCGCTATGGGCATACAATTAGTAAGGTTATTGTAGTTTAACTATGCAGGAGTAGGCTTATGAAAACGCTGATAGCGGTGGTTCTTGTGTTCTGTGTCCAGGGTGCTCTTGCGGATGGAATAGGTTTTGATCCGTCGACGGGCATCAACGCAGGGAACAACAAGATATCCAATCTGGCTGATCCTGCCCAGCCCGGCGATGCCGCCACCAAGGGCTATTCGGATGCGCAGTTGGCTACACATTCAGCCAATGGCAGCGCGCATCATGCTCGCTATACAGATGGTGAGGCAGTGGCGGCCATTCTGACAGCAGATGGCGATAGTTCAGGCTTGGATGCAGACAAACTGGACGGCATGGATGCGGATGCTTTCATGCTGGATTATGGTTATGGGGGATATATTCCCGTTCCGTTGGGTTCGCTGTTTCTCAATAATGCCGCTTTCGATAGTTGGGGAGTGACGTTACCTGCCAGTGGCACCTCCTCTTTCACCATAAATTCGGTCGCCCCAAAAGACATTTACTACTGGAATACAATCAATAGCACGGAACTGATCGTGGAAATCATGGTGTATTATCCAGGGTCGGCGGGTGCATGCCAGGCGGTGATCGAGCCGCTGCCCAAGGATGTTACCAGCTATCTTCGCGTGGGATTTCAGGATGGTTATTACAGTGTCGGCATAACCGCTGACCCGTTTCCGCCATTTACCGGGCCCCACAGTTCCCTGTCTCAGGAATACAAACTGACGGGCATCCCCCCCGAGAGTCCCTTTCGGTTGGAAATTTCCAGAAAAGGCGATGATCCTGCAGACAATTGCGGCGAAATCCGTATTGCTGGCGTTGCCATCAGATATCCGCAGCAAGGGCACAAAAATAATTGGTGGTAGCCTGTCATTGTTGCAGGGCCAGGCTCATGTGTGCGCATAGCGAAATTTGTCTGAAAGTTATACAATTTCCAGCCGTTTTCGATTTTTGAACCCTATGCCCGGCAAGCTGTATATCAAAACCTTTGGCTGTCAGATGAACGAGTACGACTCCAGCAAGATGGAGGATGTGCTGCGCGAGTCTCACGGCCTGGAAATCACCACCGACCCCGAAGCGGCAGACGTGTTGCTGCTCAACACCTGCTCCATCCGCGAGAAAGCCCAGGAAAAAGTGTTTTCCCTGCTGGGCCGCTGGAAGGACTGGAAGCTGGAAAAGCCCGGACTGGTAATCGGCGTGGGTGGCTGCGTCGCCAGTCAGGAAGGCGAGGAGATCCGTAACCGGGCGCCTTTTGTCGATCTGGTCTTCGGCCCCCAGACCCTGCATCGCCTGCCGCAGATGCTGGATAACCAGCGCAAGCACAATCAGCCGGTGGTGGATGTGAGCTTTCCCGAAATCGAAAAGTTTGATTGCCTGCCTGAACCCCGGGCGGAAGGCCCCACCGCCTTTGTTTCCATCATGGAAGGTTGTTCCAAATACTGCAGCTTCTGTGTGGTGCCCTATACCCGCGGAGAAGAAATCAGCCGTCCTTTCGATGACGTGATTGATGAGGTGGCGCAGCTGGCAGCACAGGGCGTGTGCGAGGTCAATCTGCTGGGGCAGAACGTCAACGCCTATCGTGGCCAGATGCATGATGGCGGGATTGCCGACCTGGCATTGCTGATCCGCTTCGTGGCGGCAGTGGATGGTATCGAGCGCATTCGTTTTACCACCTCCCATCCTGTCGAATTCACTGACAGCCTCATTGACGTGTATGCCGATGTGCCAGAACTTGTGAGTTTTCTGCATCTGCCGGTACAGACCGGTTCGGACCGCATCCTCATGGCCATGAAGCGTGGCCACAGCGCCTTCGAATACAAGCAGAAAATCAGGCGTCTGCGCGAGATCCGCCCAGACATCAGCATTTCTTCCGATTTCATCATCGGCTTTCCCGGAGAGACCGACGATGATTTCAACCACACCATGGCGCTCATCGAGGAAATTGGTTTCGACCAGTCCTTCAGCTTCATCTACAGCCGCCGCCCTGGCACGCCCGCAGCCGACCTGCCCGATGACGTGCCTCATGCAACAAAGCAGGCAAGGCTGGCGCAGCTGCAGCAGGTGATCAACAGCAATGCCCAGCGCATCAGTCACCAGATGGTGGGTACGGTGCAACAGGTGCTGGTGGAACGCCATGCGCGCAAGGATGCTACAGAACTTGCGGGCCGCACCGAAAACAACCGGGTGGTGAATTTTGCCGCCCCCGAATCCCTCATTGGACAGTTCGTGGATGTGCGCATCACGGGCGCCCTGCCCAACTCATTACGCGGAGAATTACCGGACGAGACCGCTGCCGCGGCCATCGCCTGAAGACTGTATGACAACCGCCCTGGCATCTGACCACCCTGAATCTCTGGACCTCATTCTGGAGCCTGCAAACAACGAACGCCTGCGCAACGTCTGCGGCCAGCTGGATGAACACCTGCGGCAGCTGGAAGTACGCCTGGGCATCGAGATCAACAACCGTGGCAACAGCTTTCGCCTGATCGGTACGCAAGATGCGGTGCAGGCCGGAGCGGAGCTGTTGCAGAAGCTGTACCTGGCCACCGAAAATGAAGTGCTTACCCCGGCCACCGTGCACCTCTACCTGCAGGAATCCGGCATCGAAAAACTGCTGCTGCCCGCCGAACCCGATCTGCCCGAGGTGGTGATCAAGACCAAGCGCGGCATGGTACGGGGGCGCGGCCCTCACCAGAAGGAATATCTGCACCGGATTATGCGCCATGACATCAATTTTGGCGTGGGACCGGCCGGCACGGGCAAGACTTACCTGGCCGTGGCCTGTGCGGTGGAGGCCCTGGAGCGCGACAAGGTTCGCCGCATCATGCTGGTGCGCCCGGCGGTGGAGGCCGGTGAGCGGCTGGGCTTTCTGCCAGGTGATATGGCGCAGAAGATCGATCCCTACCTGCGCCCACTGTACGATGCCCTGTATGAAATGCTGGGCTTCGAACGAGTGCACAAGCTGGTGGAGCGCAATGTCATCGAAATTGCCCCCCTGGCCTATATGCGCGGACGCACCCTGAACGAATCTTTCATTATTCTCGATGAAGCCCAGAACACCACCCCGGAACAGATGAAAATGTTCCTCACCCGCATCGGCTTCGGTTCCACTGCGGTGATCACTGGCGATGTAACCCAGGTGGATCTGCCGCGACACCAGCAGTCCGGCCTGCGCCAAGCCACAGAAATCCTCGCCAAGGTAGAAGGCATCAGCTTTACCTTCTTCAACGCCAGGGATGTGGTGCGTCACCCCCTGGTGCAAAAAGTGGTACGGGCTTACGACCGCCATGAGAACCGCGAAGAATGAGTCCGAGGGTGCTAATCCAGGTTGCAAGCAGAGAAAAGAGCTTGCCCGCGGAGGATAATCTTCAGCAATGGGCGCAGACTGCGCTGGGGCCGAATGCAGCAGATGCCGAAGTTGTCATCCGCATCGTGGATGAAGAAGAAAGCCGCCGACTCAATAACAGGTACCGGGGCAGGGACAAGTCCACCAACGTCCTTTCCTTTCCTTTTGAGGCGCCCCCCGGGGTGCCGGTGAAGCATATTGGCGACCTGGTAGTGTGCGCCCCCGTGGTTGCTGCAGAGGCCAGGATGCAGGGCAAGCCCCTGGAGCATCATTGGGCTCATATGATCGTGCATGGCATCCTGCATCTGCGGGGTCATGACCATGCAACCGAAGAAGACGCAGGCCACATGGAATCCCTGGAACAGGAATTGCTGCATGGCATGGGCATTCCTGATCCCTATAACGAGAGACAATGAACGATAACAGCCCTTCAAAATTTTCATCACTGCGCCGGTTTCTCAACCGGGTGCTTAAGCCGCTGCTGCAGGCCGAACCGGAAAACCGTGAACAGCTGGTGCAGGTTCTCAAGCAGGCGCGCACCCGCCATTTGATGGACGGAGAAGCACTTTCCATGATGGAGGCGGTGCTTCAGGTTTCCGAACTGCGGGTGCGCGATATCATGATCCCCCGAGCACGCATGGTGGTGGTGGAAAGAGACAAGTCCGTAGAAGACCTGATGCCAGTCATCATCGAGTCCGCGCATTCCCGTTTCCCCGTCATCGGTGATGATCGCAGCGAAGTGGTAGGCATCCTCCTGGCCAAGGATCTGCTGCAATACTGTGGACAAGGCAGCCCCACATTCAACATGCGCGATGTATTACGCTCCGCCGTATTCGTACCGGAGAGCAAGCGCCTGAATGTCCTGCTCAAGGAGTTTCGCCTCAGCCGCAACCACATGGCCATCGTCATCGATGAATATGGCGGTGCCGCCGGGCTGATCACCATCGAAGACGTACTGGAGCAAATCGTCGGAGAAATCGAGGATGAGTATGATTTTGACGAAGGCGCATACATACTCAAGCGGGGCAAGGATCTGTACACCGCCAAGGCCCATACCACCATTGAGGATTTCAACGAGTTCTTCGGCACCGAGTTTGACGATGACGACTATGACACCATCGGCGGCATGGTGGTCAACGCCCTGGGACACCTCCCCCAGCGTGGAGAAGTTGCCGAAATCGGTGATTTTCGCTTCACCGTGGTGCGGGCGGACAGCCGCAAGGTGCGTTTGCTGAATATCGAACGCCTGCCGGGCTGACCATTGGTGCGCTGCACCAAAATCAATTCAGCCAAATGGACAACAAACGCAGCACCATACTGATCTTGTTCCTCGCTTTTCTCGGCGGCAGCGCAATGGTGCTGGCGTTTGCCCCCTTTTCCCAAGGGTGGATTGCGGTGCTCTCCCTTGCCGCCCTGTTTACGCTGTGGCGAAACGCCAGCCCGGCACGGGCTTTTACCATTGGCTGGGCCTGGGGCCTGGGTTGCATGGGCTTTGGCGTTTTCTGGCTGCACAACAGCATTGCCCAGTTTGGTGGCGTAACCCTGCCTCTGGCGATATTGCTTACCCTGGCATTTGCAGCGGTACTGGCTCTCTTCCCCGCCCTGGCCGGAGGGCTTGCCAGAAAGTGCTCCGGGATCAGCTCCACAACCCTGGTGCTGGCGTACCCGGCCAGCTGGGTATTGATGGAATGGGTACGCAGCTGGCTACTGACCGGGTTTCCCTGGCTCACTGTCGGCTATTCGCAAATCGACACTCCGCTTTCCGGCTATGCCCCGTTACTCGGTGTGTATGGCGTAAGTTTGATGTTGGCCCTGAGCGCCACTGCCCTGAACCAGGGACGCAGCTGGTGGTTGTTGCTGTTGCCCGGTATCTGGGCGGGAGGCTGGGCCTTGCAACAGCTGCAATGGACCGAGCCGGTCGGGGAGCCGTTCACCGCGACATTGCTTCAGGCAAGCATCCCCCAGGAAAAAAAGTGGCTTCCCTCCGAGCTACGCCCTACCCTGGAGTTTTACCTGGAGGCCAGTGATGCACACCCAGACAGCCGCCTGATAGTCTGGCCGGAAACTGCGGTTCCCGCCTTTGCCCATCAGGTGGAAGAAAGTTTCCTGCAGCCCCTGGATCAGCGCTTTCGCCAGCAAGGAAGGGATCTGCTGCTAGGCATTCCCGTGCGCGATGCCCAGGGGCGTTCCTACAATGCCATGGTCAGCCTGGGCGGCTCCGGGCGCGGCGAGTATTTCAAGCGCCATCTGGTGCCCTTTGGCGAGTTCATGCCGTTCAAAACCCTGTTGCAGCCCCTGGTCGAGTTGTTCGCCATTCCCATGTCATCTTTTTCCCCCGGCGACAAGAGCAAGCCGCCACTGCTGAAGCTGGCGGGTATGGAGGCGGGCATTTCCATTTGTTATGAAGATGCCTTCGGGGAAGAGGTCGTCCAGGCGCTGCCCCAGGCCGCATTTCTGGTGAATGCCAGCAACGATGCCTGGTTTGGCGATTCCCTCGCACCCCATCAGCACCTGGAAATGGCACGCATGCGCACCCTGGAGACGGGGCGCTATCTGTTGCGGGCGACCAACACCGGAGTATCGGCGATCATTGATCCCCAGGGTGCCCTGGTGCGTGTGCTATCCCAGTTTGAACGCGGCGCCATCAGCGCGGAAATCCAGCCCATGCAGGGACAGACCGGGTTTTCCCTCTGGCGGAACTGGCTGGTGGTGGGGCTTTCCATACTGCTACTGGGAATCGCCTGCTTTCCCATGGCAAAATCACTCCCTTCGAAGAACCAGGTTCAGGTGAAAAAATGAAAAGAGAAATCATCAGCACAGACAAGGCACCCCAGGCCATAGGCACCTATTCCCAGGCGGTAAAAATCGGCAACACCGTGTATCTGTCCGGACAGATCCCCCTGGTGCCGGAAACCATGGAAATGGTGGAAGGCGATATGGAACAGCAGATCCGACGGGTATTCGACAATCTGCAAGCGGTTGCCCAAGCAGCGGGCGGTGGCCTGGCGGATGTAGTAAAACTGAATGTGTTTCTTACCGATCTGTCTCATTTCCCCCTGGTGAGCAAGGTCATGGCCGACTACTTCAGCCAGCCCTATCCGGCGCGGGCAGCTATCGGCGTTGCCGCGCTGCCCCGCAATGCCGAGGTGGAGATGGATGGAGTGCTGGAGCTGGAAATCAGCCGATGATGGTTACAGTCACCTGCCGTTGGTGGGCACTGCTACGGTGCTCGTATAGATAGATCCCCTGCCAAATGCCCAGCCCGAGCTGCCCCCTGGCGACAGGCAGGGTCAGATCCATGTTGGTGAGGATAGAACGAATATGGGCAGGCATGTCGTCACTGCCTTCATCGATATGCCGAAACATGGGAGAGCCTTCCGGCACCAGGTTGACCAGGAATCGCTCCAGATCACCGCGCACGTCCGGATCAGCATTCTCACACAGGATCAATGAGGCGCTGGTATGTTGCACGAACACATGGCACAGACCGGTGATAATGCCGGATGCCGTGACCACCTTCTTCACTTCCTGGGTGATATCGTAGGTGCCACGCCCTGCTGTTAATAGGTCGAGCTGTTTCTGACGAGCCATGGCTAGCGCCTGTTTCCTGTGATCCCTGAAGCTTTTTTCTGGATAACGGTAGCTTGCAGTTTTCCGGAATATTCCCAGGGACCGGGGTTGACAGGGTTCCTGCGCGGCCGACCCTCCATATCCATGGGGGTGGTCGATAGCAGCCTGGCGGCATCCACGAAAGGCGCTGTTTTCCCGGGGCGGAAGCCTGTTGCCGTGCCCATGCCATCTGCGGGAAAACTGCTGAACCAGGCCGGATCAAATGCTTTCAGGCGCAGCTCTCCCGTGGCGGGGGAAAAGCCCGAGAAACGGCCACCGATATAGATATTTCCGGAAAACAGGTTCTCATGCACCGTGTCCGGGTCGATCTCTACCAGTACGGTGTCCGGGTTGGCGGTGATTGAACTGCCGGCTTGCTCATATCCGAGAAAGATATTGTTGCGCACGGTGTTGCGATCCGAATACCTGATACTTTGCAGTACATGCCGCCGATTGGAGCCGATGAACAAATTGTGCTCAATGCGGTTATCGCTGGAGCCCAGGCGCGGGTTGCCGGTCTCCTGCCAGAAACTGGTGCCGTGTCTAACGTAGGGGCCGAAAATATTGTTGCGGATCACCGAGTTTCGCACCGAGGTGAAGTTGGGACCAACGTCACTGTTGTGAAAATAGTTGCCTTCCACCAGCACAAATTCACTGATCCCCTGACCCTGGCCATCCAGGGCGCTGCCGTCGCAACGCGGATCATCATAAGAAATATTGTCTTCCGCGCAAGTGCTGGCAGGATCGGCGTTGATCTGGAAATCCGAGCTGCTGTTATCGTACAGCTCATTGCTGCGCACAATAAGCCAGTCCCCGCCGTTGGAAAGGTAGATGCCATGACCGTCACCCCTGCCCGCGCCAAAGGCGGTGTTGCCATCCACCACCATCCAGTCGGACTGACCGGAAAAGATGGGATCCTTGTACTGGTTACCGACGCGGTTGTTGAGCACGGCGATGCCTTTCTGGTGGCCAGACGCCACATACTCCATGCCCACGGCACGGATGCCGTAGCTGCCACCATTCAAGGTGAAGCCGTCGATGGCGACATGGTTCGCCCCTTCGAGGTTGAAGCAGGTTTTTCGCCCGCTGCCGCAGCAATCAATGCTGACCTTGTCCGAAGCGGCTCGAATGACGATGGGTTTGTCGTAGCTGCCGGAGTTTCCTCTATCGAGCTCCCAGCAACCAGCGTATTGGCCATCCAGAAACAGGATTTCCTCTCCGGCCTTGACCCGGGAAAAAGCCTGATCAGGACTCATGGGGGAAGAGATGCTGCCATCACCATTTCCTGATGGGCTGACGTGCAACACACGATCCGACTGGTACCTGGGGTCGGTATAGTAGCGGTTGAAGCGTTCCGGTGCGCCGAAGAAGTTTTCTCCCCGCGCTGGCGTTATTACCAGGTTATCATAAGGCGCTGCAGTGACTGAACCACCTGCCGCCAGGCAGCAGGCAATGAACAATCCAGGCAGCTTGGGGGCTTCCAGAGCCTGAAGCATTTGACTTTCCTCCTTGCCGGTCATTGTCTTCTTGACCTTTGAGAAGATACTACCCCGTGGCGAACAACCGCGCCAGTTCCTTGCCGGGATCTTCCGCCCGCATGAAGGCCTCGCCCACCAGGAAGCCATGCACATCATATTGGCGCATCAGGGCCACATCGTCCCTGCCGAGGATGCCGGATTCGGTGATTACCAGCTTGTCCGCCGGGATCTGCTCCAGCATGTCCAGGGTGATCCGCAGGCTGACCTCGAAGCTGCGCAGATTGCGGTTGTTGATGCCGATCATGGGGTTGTCCACATCCAGCGCCCGGTGCAGCTCTTCCTCGTCATGCACCTCGATGAGCACATCCATGCCCAGGGAATGCGCCAGGGCATTCAGCGCCACAAGCCGTGCATCATCCAGGCAGGAAGCAATGAGCAGGATACAATCCGCCTCCATGGCCCGGGCCTCGATCACCTGGTAGGGGTCGATAATGAAGTCCTTGCGGATCACCGGCAGGGCGCAGGCGGCCCTGGCCTGTTGCAGATACTCGGGCGCGCCCTGGAAGAAATCCCGGTCGGTCAGTACGGACAGGCAGGCCGCGCCATGGGCGGCATAACTGCGGGCGATATCCGCAGGGCGAAAATCCTCGCGCAGCACCCCTTTGGACGGCGAGGCTTTCTTGATCTCCGCGATCACCCCGGAGCGGCCCAGGGCGATCTCGTGCTGCAACGCCCGGACAAAGCCCCGGGGCGGGGATTTCCGCTCCAGGCTGTCCTCCAGCTCCTGGCGGCCAACACTTGCCTGCGCCCGGGCAATTTCCTCTTCCTTGCGGCGGATGATCTTTTTCAGAATGTCCGGCGTATCGGCCATGAAAGCTACTCGAAACTCTGGGAGACGATGACCAGCTTGTCCAGGCGGTTGCGCGCCTCGCCGCTGCTGATGGCCTGGCTGGCCTTGGCCACGCCTTCTTTCAGGTCTTCGGCCAGCCCCGCGGTATAGATGGCGGCCCCGGCGTTCAGGGTGACGATATCCCGCGCCGGGCCGGGGTGGTCTTCCAGCACCGAGCGCATGATGCGAAGGCTGTCTTCCGGGCCATCCGCGGTGATTTCACTGACGGGCGTACGCTGCATGCCGAATTCTTCCGGCCAGATGGTATAGCGGCGGATGGCGCCGTCCCGAAGCTCGGCCACCTCGGTCTTGTCCCCGATGCTGATTTCATCCAGGCCGTCCCTGGCGTGCACCACCATCACATGGCGGCTGCCCAGACGTTGCAGCACTTCGGCCAGGGGCAGCAGCAGCGCCTCGCTGAATACGCCCAGGAGCTGGTTGGGAACCCCGGCGGGATTGGTCAGGGGACCCAGGACATTGAAAATGGTGCGCACGCCCATTTCCTTGCGGGGGCCGATAGCGTGTTTCATGGCGCTGTGATGGCCGGGGGCGAACATGAAGCCCACGCCGACTTCCTTCACGCAGTGGGCCACTTGCTCCGGGGTGAGGAACAGGCGCACCCCCGCCGCCTCCAGCACATCGGCGCTGCCGGATTTGGAGGAAACCGAGCGGTTGCCGTGCTTGGCCACATGGCAACCGGCGGCCGCAGCCACGAACATGCTGGTAGTGGAGACATTGAAGCTGCCGGAGGCATCGCCGCCGGTGCCGACGATATCCACGCAGTGTTGCAGACCGGAAATGTCCACGCCGCTGGCCAGCTCCCGCATTACCTGTGCGGCGGCGCTGATCTCGGTTACGCTTTCTCCTTTCATGCGCAGGCCAACGAGAAAACCACCGATCTGGGCGGGGGTGGCGCCGCCGGTCATGATGGCATGCATGACCGCATTCATTTCTTCTCCGCTCAGATCCTGCTTATCGAGAACCCGGGCAATCGCCTGTTTCATATTCATGCTAAGACTCCTGTTATTCAATCCTCAGCCGTTACTCGCTGAAATGCCACTTCCCTCATGTTCGCCTGGGTCGAAGCATGTTCTATGGTCATACTCGCCAATTTGCCTTCGGCATCCAGGTCGATAGAGATGTTTTCATCGATCTGACGGGTTTCGCTCACAATGTTATCCGACAATTCGACGAGAGTGGCGTCCGTGTCTTCAAAGTATTTATTACCCGAAGGCGCCTGTCCGCTTCCCGGGTGTAGAGAAAATACCGGGTAAACCTCATCTGCTTCAACGGCTATTTTCCCTGCAGAAAATTCCGCAGCATGTCGTGGCCATGCGCGGTGAGGATGGATTCCGGATGGAATTGCACGCCCTGAATGTCCAGTTCACGGTGACGGATCCCCATGATTTCATCCATCTTTCCATTTTGTTCCGTCCAGGCGGTAATTTCCAGGCAATCCGGCAGGCTGTCCTTTTCAATCACCAGGGAATGATAGCGGGTGGCCTGAAAGGGATTCTCCAGCCCGTGGAACACGCCGCTATTGGCATGATGAATGGGTGAGGTCTTGCCGTGCATGATGGTGCGGGCGTGGACGATTTCGCCACCGAAGGCCTGACCGATGGACTGATGGCCCAGACATACGCCGAGAATGGGCAGCTTGCCGGCAAAATGCGCAATGGCCTGCAGGGAGATGCCCGCTTCATTCGGCGTGCAGGGGCCGGGAGAGATCACCAGCTGCTCCGGCGCCAGGGCCTCGATATCCGGGAGATCGATCTCGTCATTGCGCACCACCTTAACCTGCGCGCCCAGCTCGCCAAAATATTGCACCAGGTTGAAGGTGAAGGAGTCGTAGTTGTCGATCATCAGCAGCATGATTCAGCCCTCCCCTTCGCACAGGTGCTTTTCCAGCCCGGCTTCGGCCAGGGCCACGGCGCGGAACACCGCCCGGCCCTTGTTCATGGTTTCCTTCCATTCCAGTTCGGGTATGGAATCGGCGACCACCCCCGCGCCCGCCTGGATATGCAATTGGCCATCCTTGATCACGGCGGTGCGAATAGCGATGGCGGTGTCCATGTTGCCGTTCCAGGACAGATAGCCCACGGCGCCGGAGTAGACGCCGCGCTTGACCGGCTCCAGCTCATCGATGATCTCCATGGCGCGGATCTTGGGCGCGCCGGACACGGTGCCGGCGGGAAAGGTGGCGCGCAGCACGTCAATGGCGGAAAGGCCCGGGGCCAGCTGCCCGGTGACGTTGGAGACAATATGCATGACATGGGAATAGCGTTCCACGATCATCTTGTCCGTTAGCGTGACGGTGCCGGTTTGCGCCACCCGCCCGGCGTCGTTGCGCCCCAGATCGATGAGCATGAGGTGCTCCGCCAGCTCTTTCGGATCCGCCAGCAGCTCCGCCTCCAGGGCCAGGTCTTCCTCTTCGCTGTGCCCGCGCCGCCGGGTGCCGGCAATGGGGCGCACCGTGACTTCGTTGTCTTCCAGGCGCACCAGGATCTCCGGTGATGAGCCCACCACCTGGAAATCATCCAGATCCAGAAAATACATATAGGGGGAAGGGTTCAGCCCACGCAGCGCCCGGTACAGATCCAGGGGCGGCGCCTGGAAAGGAATGGACAGCCGCTGGGACAGCACCACCTGCATGCAATCGCCTTCCACGATGTATTCCTTGATGCGCTTCACCGCTGCCTTGAAACCTTCCTCGGTAAAACCGGAGACAAAATCGGACTCCTGAATTTCCCGGCCCTGCACCTGGGGCAGCCGGGGCGGGCTGCTGCGCATGCGCCCGGCCAGCTGTGCAATCCTTGCATGAGCGGAGGCGTAGCTGTCACCCTGCTCGGGGTTGGCATGAACGATGATGAACATGCGCCCGGCCAGGTTGTCGAACACCACCACCTCGTCTGACACCATGAGCAGGATGTCCGGCGTCTCCAGGGGATCGGCCTTGTCTTCACGGTACAGCCGCGGCTCGATATAACCCACGGTGTCATAGCCGAAATACCCCACCAGTCCGCCGCTGAAGCGGGGCAGGCCGGGCAGCTCCGGCACCTTGTATCTGGCCTGGAATTCCTCGATGAAGGCCAGGGGATCGGGCGCCTCGGCGGTTTCCACCACCTCGCCATCCCTGGTGATGGTGACCTGGCGCCGGTTTACCCGCAGCTGGGTGCGGCAGGGCAGGCCGATGATGGAGTAACGCCCCCATTTTTCCCCGCCCTGTACCGACTCGAACAGATAGCCATAAGGGCCATCCACCAGTTTCAGGTATACGCTCAGGGGGGTGTCGAGATCCGCAAGCACCTCGCAAACCACGGGGATGCGGTTGTAGCCCTGGGAAACTAGGGCATCGAATTTTTCAGGGGTCATGACTTTCTCCACAAAATTGAAACACAAACAGAACAACGCAACTGAATGCTCAGCTGCGCCATCGCCCTTGGTGTCTCTTCATTGTGTCTGTCATGGTTCTATTGCAGAAAAGTTCAAGCCGTAAAGGCCAAAGATAAAACAAAACGGGCCGTTCGCCAAGTTAATTTAGCATTGGCAGAACGGTTTCCAGCTCAGTCATGGAATCGATTACCGCATCCGGCTCGTAGTTGCGGATATCCTCTCCGTGGTTATAACCGTAGCTCATGCAAATGATGCGGAATCCGGCGGCGCGGGCGGCGGTAACGTCGCTCCTGGAATCGCCAATCATCAGCGACTGTTCCGGTGCAACACCGAAAAATTCGGCTGCATACAGCAGGGGGGTGGGGTCGGGCTTTTTTACCGGCAGGGTGTCACCCGCCACGACAATGCCGAAATAGTCGTAGATACCAAGATCCTGCAACAGCGGCAGGGTGAACTGCTCGGCTTTGTTGGTGACACAACCCAGGGGGTAGCCCGCTCTCTGCAGCCAGGCCAGGCCCTCTTCCACACCAGGGTAGAGATGCGAGCGCTTGGAGGTGTTTTCCGCGTACAGCGCCAAGAACAGGGGATAGGCCTTTTCGAATTCCGCCTCGTCAGGCTCGCCGTCGAGCTGGCCGATCAAGGCCCGTCGCACCAGGCGCTCCACACCGTTTCCCACCCAGTCGCGGACACGATCTTCGCCCCAGGGCTCGCGCTCCAGGGTTTTCATCATTTCGTCCACACACCAGGCGAGATCGGGAACGCTGTCAACCAGCGTTCCATCTACGTCGATAAGAACCATTTGTGGCTTGTCGGACATCGTTAGCCAACCTTGGCCAAGGCTTCGCGCATTTCCCTGACCCTGCTGTCATATTTGTTGGCATCAGACTCATTGCGGCCACCAAAGATGCCGGAGCCGGAAACGAAGGTATCGGCGCCTGCTGCGGCGATTTCAGCAATATTGTCCACCTTAACGCCGCCATCGATTTCCAGGCGGATATCCAGGCCGGAGTCATCGATCATCTTGCGGACTTCCTGCAGCTTTTTCAGCGCAGAAGGAATGAAGCTCTGGCCGCCAAACCCGGGGTTCACGGACATCAGCAGAATCATGTCCACATTTTCCAGCTCATACTCCAGATAGGTGAGGGGAGTGGCGGGATTAAACACCAGGCCGGACTTGCAGCCAGCGCTCTTGATCAGTTGCAGGCTGCGATCCACATGCTCGGAAGCTTCGGGGTGAAAGGTGATATAGGTGGCGCCTGCCTCGGCAAAATCACCGATCACGCGATCCACAGGGCTGACCATGAGATGCACATCGATGGGCGCGGTAATACCATGCTTGCGCAAGGCGTCGCATACCAGGGGGCCGATGGTCAGATTCGGCACATAATGATTGTCCATGACATCGAAGTGGATAAAATCGGTGCCGGATGCCAACACATCATCGCATTCCTGCCCCAGCTTGGCGAAATCTGCGGAAAGAATGGAGGGTGCCAATACGAAATCTGTCATGATGAATACTCCCTGCCGGACTGCCGGCGCATGGAAAACTGGAAACGAAATAATATCTGCAAAGGGGCAGATGGCGCCGGCGTGCGTCAATCCGGCAATTGCACCGCCCTTGCCCACTGCGGCCTCATACCTGTCGGAGTCACGGCTTTCACCGGGGAAATCCCCGCTCGGAACCCCTGTTTATCAGACCACCAAACTAGTAATCTTACCGGAATCGGCAAAAAACTGCACTGCCGCCCACCCTATTTCAACGCAATGGCCAGGGATTTATATCCGCTGCTGGCCAACTGTTTGCGTATGTCCTGCATGGCTGCGGCACTTCCATAGGGGCCAAGTTGTACGCGGTACCAGGTGCTTCCCTTGATGTTGGCCTTGTTCACCCTGGCGCGCAGCCCCAGCAGCCCCAGCTTGGCTTTGAGCGCCTGGGCTTCCCTGCTGTTGCGGAACGAGCTGACCTGCACGACATAGCGTTTGCCACTGCCGGTGGCTCTGGGGAGAGGCGTGGTATCTTGCTGTTGCTGTTGCTGCTGCGGCTTGACCGGCGGGGACTGGCGCACCTGGCGCTCAATTTCCTCATCTGGCACCAGCACTTCCTGATCCGGCAGCAGATTGTAGAAATCGAAGCGCGGCGGCTTGATTTTAGCGGGCTCTGGGGAGACCTGTTCCTGCCCCCGGTTCAGTTCCGGCGGGATGGGAGGTCTGGTGCCTATCCAGTTACTCTGAGCCGGCGCTGATCCATATTTCAGACAAATGAAGCCTGTGGATACAGTGCCGAGAATGAACCCTGTCAGCAACCAGATCCATATGGGAACCGGGCTTTTTCCTTTTGCGCGTGAAGCGCGGCTTTTGTAATCCCTTCTTGCCATGAGTTACATCGTCTCCGGTGCAGATACGCCGATCAGGTTGAGGCCGTTGCGCAGCACTTCGCGGGTGGCCAGAATGAGTTTGATGCGCGCATCCCGCAGCGCCGCGTCATCCACCAGAAACTGATGGGCGTTGTAATAGGTATGAAAGTCGTTCGCCAGATCGCGCAGGTAGTGGGTGAGCTGGTGTGGTTCTTCATTCAGTGCTGCAGCTTCCACCACTTCCGGATAGCGTGACAGGTTTTTCAGCAGGGCCAGTTCATGTTTTTCAGCCAGGTGTTGCAGATTAGCCTGCCCCGGCGTGGGCGTGACGGCAATGTTTTTCTCTGATGCCTGGCGCAATACCGCACAGATTCGCGCATGGGCGTATTGCACGTAGTACACCGGGTTGTCGCTGGACTGGGACTTGGCCAGATCCAGATCAAAATCCAGATGCTGCTCGCACTTACGCATCACATAGAAGAAACGTGCAGCATCCCGCCCCACTTCCTTGCGCAGCTGGCGCAGGGTGACAAACTCACCGGAGCGGGTGGACATGGCGAGCTTCTCGCCGCCCCGGTACAGAATGGCAAACTGCACCAGCAGCACATCCAGCTTGGAGGCATCATCTCCCAGGGCGGCAAGGGCCGCTTTTACCCGGGGCACATAGCCGTGGTGGTCAGCACCCCAGATGTCGATGACCCGGTCGAAGCCGCGCTCCAGCTTGTCCATATGGTAGGCGATATCCGAAGCAAAATAGGTGGGCTGGCCGTTGTCGCGCACCACCACCCGGTCCTTTTCATCGCCAAAGCTGGTGGAGCGAAACCAGAGTGCGCCCTTGTCTTCATACACATGGCCCGCCTGGCGCAGACGTTCGATGGCCTTGTTCACTGCGCCGGATTCCACCAGGCTGCGTTCGGAATACCATTCTTCATAGATGACGCCAAATTTCTCCAGGTCATCACGGATATCATCCAGAATGGTATTCAGCGCCAGCTCGAATACATAGCGGTAGCGGTTGTCGCCCAGCAGGGCTTTGCAGCGCTCGACAAGCATGTCGATATGGATCTCCTTGTCGCCACCATCGGGTTCATCAGCGGCCACGCCAGCGAACACTTCTTCGGTACTGTGGCGATAATCATCACCATGCTCACGGTGCAAAGTGGCGGCAATGTCCCATACATAATCACCCTTGTAGCCGTTGCTGGGAAAGGTCAGCCCTTCCCCCGCCAGCTCCAGATAGCGCAGCCATACAGAGGCCGCCAGAATATTCATCTGCCGGCCTGCATCGTTGACATAGTACTCCCGGTGAACCTCGAAACCCATTGCCTGCAGAAGATCCGCCACTACAGCGCCATAGGCGGCTCCCCGGCCATGGCCCACATGCAGGGGGCCGGTAGGGTTGGCGGATACGAATTCCACCTGGATCTTCTTTCCCTTGCCCAGGTTCGAGCGTCCATAGTCGTGGGTCTGCTCGAGGATTTGCGGAACCACGGCGTGATAGGCGTCGGCGGTCAGATAGAAGTTGATAAAGCCCGGCCCGGCGATCTCCACTTTCTGAATCTGCGCGCTTTCGGGCAGGGCAGCCACGATTTTTTCCGCCAGATCCCGCGGCTTCATGCCCGCGGCTTTGGTATTGATCATGGCGGCATTAGTGGCAAAATCGCCATGAGAGCTGTCGCGGGTGCGTTCCACCGCCGGCGTCTTGATGTCTTCAGCAGCCAATACGGCGTCTTGCGCCAGCTGATTCAATGCCGTGGAAACGAGGTTCGCAATCTGTGATTTCATCAACAAATCCAAGCGGTTATATTCGTCATGCTTCAGAGTGAGTCGGGACGTATGAGCCTGCTCAACGTAACTTGCCATGATAACAGAAATCAGCTTGCCCCACCGGATCAGTGGGAGTGAAAAACGCATCTCCCCCCAAAGCCCCGCCCACACAGGAAAGCAGGAATTAGTTACTGGCTGTATAGTAGCCGCCGGTTGGCTGGGCCGGGGCAAAATACCTTATGGTTATTGCGCCTTACACAGGCAGATTTATCCTGAGGGGTATAATTTTACGCAACCAGGCAAGACACAGTATCTTCGAGTATATCGAGGCATGCTACGATACCATCCGTCGTCATTCTGCAAATGGGAATATGGGTCTCGGACAGTATGAAAAGGATGATTGGTTTTCTTTGAGGCTTCTCAAGCACATATTCTGCTCCAACAGGATGAATCGAGACGCCCTTTATTTCAAAAGCTTGCAAAGCCTTTATAGAATGTTTTCAATCCTTTTAAAGTGTTTTAACATCTTTAGCCGGTTGTTGAAAAAAGCCATGGAAGGTTTTTTTCAACAACCTGCTAGGAGCCTCGAATAATTCGGCTTTCGTCACACCGGCGCACGAACCCATGGATGGGTTCGTGCGCCGGAATGACATTTATAGAGGTGCTCTTTATGGATCTCAAGCCCATTTTGTAATTTTATTTAATAACAGGTAACTCATGACATCCATGACCCTTTTAAGCTTTAACTTGCCCATAGTGGCTTTATTGCCTTTTGTGGGTGCCATTTTTGCAGCTTGGGCGTCTAAAATTAATCGCCTGGCATCAGCATGGGTTGCAGCATTCATTACTATTTTAGCATTGGCTTTTTTAGCCCCCGTGATGGCACTACCATTTGCAGATGAAACTTTAATCCAAAGTTGGTCATGGATTCCCGCCATTGGATTGGAGTTTGCCTTTCGCTTAGACGGCTTGGCCTTACTATTTGCGCTACTGATTCTAGTGATCGGCTTGCTGGTTATTATCTATGCCCGTTATTACTTGTCTAAAAATGATTCGATGGGCCGATTCTTTGCCTATTTATTAATGTTTATGGGCTCCATGCTCGGGATCGTATTGTCTGAAAATTTGATTCAGTTAGTGGTGTTTTGGGAACTAACCTCACTTACGTCTTTTTTATTGATTAGTTATTGGCAACACCGACAGGACGCCCGAGCTGGCGCCCGTATGGCTTTGATCATTACAGGGGCAGGTGGCTTGTCATTACTGGCTGGCGTTCTGTTACTTGGAAACGTCGTGGGCAGCTATAACCTGACAGATGTACTGGCCGCAGGTGAATTAGTACAGTCTCATGAATTATATCTACCTATTCTGGTATTGATCTTAATCGGTGTCTTTACAAAATCAGCACAGTTTCCATTTCATTTCTGGCTACCACATGCCATGGCTGCACCAACACCTGTTTCAGCCTATTTGCATTCCGCCACCATGGTTAAAGCGGGCATTTTCCTGTTAGCACGTTTTTTCCCGGTACTGTCAGGTACACCTGAGTGGACATGGCTCGTAGGTGGGGCAGGGTTAATTACCTTGCTTATCGGTGCATATACCGCACTGTTTCAACATGATATTAAAGGATTGCTGGCATATTCAACTATTAGTCATTTGGGGCTTATAACCTTGTTGTTCGGGTTCGGCACCCAACTGGCCGCAGTAGCGGCGATTTTTCATATTATCAACCATGCCACCTTCAAGGCTTCGCTGTTTATGGTGGCGGGAATCATCGACCATGAAACCGGCACACGAGATATGCGTAGGCTCAATGGCTTGCTCAAATACATGCCACATACAGCAGCATTGGCAATGATCGCTGCCGCAGCAATGGCAGGCGTACCTTTACTAAACGGCTTCCTGAGTAAAGAAATGTTTTTTGATCAGGCACTAATGGCATCACACTCTTCAGCCCTTGCATGGACGATTCCTGTATTAGTGCTTATTGCGGCTATTTTCTCGGTGGCATATTCATTACGTTTTATTCATGATGTGTTCTTTAATGGTGAGCCAATTGATTTACCCAAAACACCACATGAACCACCACGTTTTATGAAGATTCCAGTCGATCTGCTGGTGATAATTTGTTTATCCGTAGGAATTTTACCCATGTTTACTGTAGCGCCGATATTGGCAGTTGCGGTATCCGGTGCTTTGCAAACAGATCCCCCGAGTTACAGCTTGGCCATATGGCACGGCTTTAATTTGCCATTGTTAATGAGCTTTGTTGCATTGGCTTTGGGAATACTGGTTTATGTTGTTCGCAAACGGTTATTTTCCTGGCATGAAGCAAGCATCGCACGCTGGGATGCGCGTATTATTTTTAATGCAATCCTCAAGGGAATAGATCTTTTTGCCGCTTATGTTACCCGTTCATTTGATAAAGGATCCTTACAAAGCGCTTCAGCCTGGGTGATTGTCACAGCGTTATTGGCAGGCTTCATTGGTTTTACAACGGTTTCCGCACCCTTGTTAGGCACAAGAGAGCTACTACCTGTCGATGCGGTGAGCGTACTGGCCATGGCGATATTAATAACTGCCAGCTTAATGACCGTTGTATTACATCAAAAACGCTTGATTGCTTTAATCATGCTGGGCGTAGTTGGCCTGGTGGTTTCGTTGGTGTTTGTTAAATTTTCTGCACCTGATTTGGCCTTAACGCAACTTTCAGTTGAAGTGGTAACAATTATTTTACTGTTGTTAGCCTTATATTTTTTACCTCAAACAAGTCCCAAAGAATCTGCCCGGACTCATATCACCCGCGATGTGGTTATTGCCATTGCATCGGGGGTTGGGGTAATGATTTTAACCATGGCGGTATTAACGCGTGAATTTACGCCTATTTCCGAATTTTTCTTGTTAAACGCAGTCTCTGGTGGTGGCGGAACCAACGTGGTTAACGTCATTCTGGTTGATTTCAGGGGCACGGATACCTTAGGCGAAATTGTCGTATTGGCATTAGCTGGACTGGGTATTTACGCCATGTTACAAGGCATGAAATTACCTGCACCAGACCAGGACAGCCATGGACGTCCATGGAGCAATGACAACCACCCCGAAATAATGCAAACGCTTACTCGCTTACTGTTTCCTTTAATGCTGATGATTGCTGTTTATATTTTCCTGCGAGGGCATAATTTGCCGGGCGGTGGGTTTATTGCGGGTTTGATAGCAGCCGTTGCATTAATTGTTCAGTACTTGGCCAATGGCATTGCATGGACAAATGATCGTCTTAAATTTGATATGCATTGGGCGATTGGTTTGGGACTATTAATTGCTACTGCAACTGGTCTGGTGGCGATGAGTTTAGGCTATCCCTTCCTAACCTCTACCTTTACCTACCTAAACTGGCCTGTTGTCGGAAAGTTTGAAGTAGCCAGTGCCATCGCCTTTGATTTAGGTGTCTTTTTGGTAGTGGTGGGCGCAGCAGTTATGAGCTTGGTTGAACTGGGTAAACTAAGCGACTCTTCGCATAAAATGCAACAAAAACTAGAACAGGAATCAGCTCGGCACTCCTTACAAAGCTCACCACAGGAGCCACAATAATGGAATGGCTTGTTTCTCTGGCAATTGGAGTGCTGACGGCTGCGGGCGTGTACTTAACATTACGCGCACGAACCTTTCCCGTGGTAATGGGATTAACTTTGTTGGCTTATGCCGTCAATGTCTTTTTATTTACCATGGGTCGCCTAACAATAGGAGCACCTGCAATCATCGATAAAACAGCAGCGTCCATGCAATATAGCGACCCTTTGCCTCAAGCACTGGTGCTAACAGCAATTGTTATTGCCTTTGGGATGACTGCGTTTTTAATTGTATTAGCCCTGAAAGCACGTGGCGAGCTAGGCAATGACCATGTGGATGGTTTAATACTTGCAAAAGAAGAACAAGCTGAGCAGCCACGGCAACAATCAACAGATGCTCAACCCTCCGCACAAGGCAGCCATCCCCCGAAAAAGGAGGCAAATTAAGTGACACATTTAATCGCCTGGCCTGTTCTGTTACCGCTAATAACAGGGTTTATCCTCATACTTGCCCAGACAGGTGGGATTCATCTCCGGCGTACCATTAGTTTCCTGGCTGTTATCGGGCTAGTGCTACTCAGTTGCGCATTGGTATCAACATCTTTGACCGGGCAATACCAGGTGTACTTGTTGGGCAACTGGACAGCTCCGTTCGGGATTGTTCTGGTGCTGGACAGGTTGTCTGCGCTGATGGTGTTGATTACCGCGCTTTTGGCACTCGGCGCGTTATGGTATGCCATCGCCACCAATACAGATAATAAAGGCGCACATTTTCATGTGTTGTTTCAGCTGCAGTTATTTGGCTTGAATGGCGCTTTTTTAACAGGAGATGTCTTCAACCTGTTTGTATTCTTTGAGGTGCTGCTATTGGCGTCTTACGGTTTGTTATTACATGGCAATGGACGTTTGCGAACCAAAGCAGGACTGCACTATGTGGTGATCAACCTCATTGGTTCAACCTTATTTTTGTTTGCGGTGGGTGCGCTTTATGGTGTTTTAGGTACGCTTAACATAGCCGATATGGCCGCAAAAATTGCGGTAGCGCCTGCAGACGATCTTGGGCTTATTGCCGCTGCAGGTTTGCTGCTGTTAGTCGTCTTTGGGGTAAAAGCCGCAATGTTCCCGCTGTATTTATGGATGCCCCGCGCATACGCGAATACGTCAGCGCCAGTGGCGGCGTTGTTCGCGATTATGACCAAAGTAGGGATTTATGCCATTATTAGAATTCATGGCACTATTTTTGGTAGTGAAGCAGGGGAGCTTGCACAGTATTATGCCCCCTGGGTGTTAGGACTAGGTTTGATAACGCTTTTATTAGCTGCTTTAGGCGTAATGGCCGCACGTGGTTTACGTGAGCAAGTGGCTTATCTGGTTCTGGCTTCTGTCGCAACCTTGTTAATTGGGGTAGGACTAATGACCCCTGCCGCCTTGAGCGCCACCCTATATTACATGATTCATTCCACCTTGATTGCGGGCGCAATGTTCTTGTTGGCAGATGTAGTGTTAAGGGGACGCGGTATTTATGAAGACCGCTTTGAAGCAGCACCCTCCATGCCAAATGCCATTGCCATTGGTTCCGCCTTTATGTTCGGCGCCATAGCCATGACAGGCATGCCACCATTATCAGGTTTTTTTGGCAAGGTGCTTATTTTAAGTGCTGCTCTGGATCATCCGTGGTTTGCAGGAGCAATTTTTATCATTCTGTCGGCAGGTTTGCTCACCATCTTAACCATGGCACGCTCAGGCTCTTTCCTTTTCTATCGCACCTTGCCAGAAAATGCGGAGCTTACGGCTACGACACCGGGAGAGCCATTGAACCGCATGGCGTTTGTCGCGGTAATAACCTTGTTTTTTGCTGGCCCGGTATTGGTGCTTTTCGCACAACCGATTACTGAGTTTACAGAATCGGCAGGTAACCAGTTGTTTAACAGTACCGCTTATATTGAAGCGGTACTTTCTACGCCAGCGGTTACGGAGGCTACCAAGCGATGAGTGTTTTTTTTAACAAGCTTTTTCCTCATCCCATTCTTACCTTGGCATTATGGGGCGTTTGGTTGTTGCTCAATAACACCGTAGGCGCAGGACATATTGTTTTAGGATTAATTTTAGCAATTTCAATTCCCTTTTTAACCTCTGGCTTTTGGCCGGAAAAAAATCGTATTCGAGCGCCGTTTGCCTTGTTACAGTATGTAGGCGTGGTGCTATGGGATATTTTAGTGGCCAATATGGCCGTCGCAAAACTCATTTTAGGCCGCAACAAAGACTTGCGCCCCGGATTCTTTTATGTCGATTTAGATATTCAAACCCCCATAGGAATTAGCTTGTTAGCCAACACCATATCGCTTACCCCCGGAACAGTCTCATGTGACTTGACGGAAGACAGGAGTCGTTTGTTGGTGCATGCACTTCATATCGAAGACATTCCTGCAGCGGTTAAAGAAATTAAAGAGCGTTACGAAGCTCCCTTAAATAAGATATTTACAGCATGTTAGAAACCTCCTTGTTAATCGCATTTTCTTTTGTCGCCCTGGCGCTGCTACTGGCCTTTATCCGGCTGCTAAAAGGACCCGATGTGCCTGACCGCATTTTGGCGTTAGACACGCTGTATATTAATGCCATTGCACTACTGGTTTTGTTGGGAATTTATTTTCATAGTGCATTGTATTTTGAAGCTGCGCTGCTGATTGCCGTCATGGGCTTTGTTGGAACCATTGGTTTAAGCAAATACCTGCTTCGCGGCGATATTATGGAATAGAGGAAATTCGAATACTTCGGTTTTCACCACACCACCAAGCGAACCCATGGACGGGGAAGGTAGAGCAATGCGGAAAAAGTTGTCGAGGCCGGTACCCAACGTTTTCAAGAGATTACGGGTTCCGGCCTACGGCGGAATGACAATTTACCGAGACGCCCTATTGTTCCTGAAGTAAAACTGATGGAACAATCATATACACCCCTCTCTGTTTATTGGTATGTATTGAGGGTAATCTTTAAAAGGTTAAGAATATGTTTGAATGGATTTTATCTGCGTTAATACTGATAGGCGCATTCTTTACCCTTGTGGGATCAATTGGTTTGTATAAGCTTCCCGATTTTTTTATGCGCTTGCATGGCCCAACCAAAGCAACCACTTTGGGTGTAGGGGCGCTTTTAATTGCATCGGCCTTGTACTTTAGTTTTAATACAGATCAAATTAGCTTGCACGAAGTATTGATTACCATTTTCTTGTTTATCACAGCACCTGTAAGTGCACACTTAATGGCCAAAGCGGCCATTCATATAAAACTAAAGCAGGTTAAACGCACCCAAAATTCCATTGAATGACTGCACCAGGAAATCATGCAGCGCGTTGATAGTGGGAACCGGCGCAGATCAGGGACGACGGAAGAAATGCCACATGCGCAGGGGGGACGGCATGGGTGATCTTTGGGTTTCAGGATGGTAGATTAGCGCCCGCATCCAACCGCAATTTCGACAAAAAAAACGGGTACAGGCATTGAGAACACCAAAGCGCGGGGACATTCGCAGGGAATGTGGAGACGCCTACTACAATCGCGGGGTGAGCTACCACCGGCATGGCTTGGTACTGGAACTGCTCATCAAGCGGGAAACGGCTGAAGACACTTACTTTGTTGCCCACACCAAAGGCTCCAAAGAAAATGTCTACCAGCAGGAGATCCACCTGACCGGCAACGATAGCCGGGTGGATATCGATGGTGCATGCAGCTGCCCGGTGTTTTTCAATTGTAAACATGTGGTGGCGGCTTGCCTTGAATTCATGCAGAAAAAGAACCAGGCCGAAGCGCCGCAGCACGACTTTTTTCAGTGGCTGGCCAAGCTGGAAAACCCTGCGAAAACAAGCTCCATGCCGGAAAGCCAGAACGGAGATTTTCTCGGTTTTCTCCTGAAACCCGGCACCAAATCCGGTGAGATAGAAGTAGAGTACAAGGTGCTCAGGCGACTGAAGAAAGGGAGTTTTGGCAAGCCACGCAACATCAGCCACTCCAGCCTGACAAACAGTTATTATGCGCCATCCTGTGTATCAGCCAGTGACCGGGAAATCATCGATCTGGTAGAAATCAGCCGGGGACGCACCTGGAACCGATTTCCCCTGCATGGGGGAGCCGGAGGCATGGCGCTGAAGCTCATGGCAGAAACCGGCCGCTGCTTCTGGAAAATTCCCGGCGACGATACGCGCCTGAACTGGGCTGCGGAACCACGTGAACTGGTGTTGTCCTGGGAGCACGACAATAGCGGCTTGTTGCGCCTTCAGACCAACCTGGAGGGCGGCGGTTTCCCGGTGCTGGTCGAACCTGCCTGCTTCATCGACCCGGACAATGGCAGCGCCGGGCATGTCAACAGCGGAGGATTTTCCACCGCCCAGGTCGAGCAACTGCTCAAGGCACCACCGCTGTCCGGCAAAGACGCGCTGAATCTCAGCCGCGAACTGCTACTGCATCATCCCACACTGGCATTGCCGCCACCCGTGGCGCTGGAAACCAGGGAGATCCATAATGTGGCGCCGATTCCCGTCCTGACTCTGTTCCGCGACCAGCTGTCCCAGGATCAGGCACATATGATGCAGCTTCGCTTCAGCTATGCAGAGCAAATCATTCACCCTCTGCCAGTGGCCGAACACACGAGCCTGGAAACATCTTCGGGCTTCATTAGCATTCACCGCCAACTACCCGACGAAGCCGCTGCCCTGCTCCGACTGGAGAAAAAGGGAATCCAGTGGGCAAGCTCCGGCAACGAAAACAAACTGGCAGGCTACATCCCTGCCTCTTCCCGACTGGAAAGCGCCGGCCTGTGGAAGACAGTGCTGGACGAGCTGCTGCCCCAACTGAAAGAAGAAGGCTGGATCATCGAAACCGACGAATCCTTCCGCATCGGTTTTCATGAAGTAGAACAATGGCGGGGCGCGCTCGAAGAAGACGATGACGGCTGGTTCTCCATGAGCCTGGAAGTCGAAATCGAAGGCAAACCCATGGCCCTGCTACCCTTGCTCGGGCCTGCGCTCGAAACCTACACAATCGACGAGCTGCCCGAGACCTTGCACATACCCCTGGGCGATCACCAATACCTGTCCGTGCCTGGTGAAAAAATCCGGCCCTGGATGGAAACCATTATCGAATTGTTCAACCAGCAGCCGCCCAAAGAAGGCAAGCTGCGCCTGTCCCTGTTCGAGGCGGCGAGGATTGCGGATCTGGAAAACAGCAGCAGCCTGACCTGGCAGGGCGGAGAGCGCCTGCAGGAACTGGGAAAACGCCTGCGGGATTTCGAGCAACTGGAACCGGTCGATCCCCCCGGAACTTTCACCGGAACCCTGCGGGACTACCAGAAAACCGGCTATGACTGGCTGCATTTTCTCCGGGAATATGGCCTGGGCGGCATCCTCGCCGACGACATGGGGCTGGGAAAGACGGTACAGACCCTGGCCTTCCTCGCCAATCAAAAAGCCAGGGGCGAACTCGAAGCACCGGCGCTGGTCATCGCTCCCACCAGTTTAATGAGCAACTGGCGGCGCGAGGCACAAGTTTTCACGCCGGAACTGAACGTATTGGTTCTTCATGGCCCGGACAGACATGAACACTTTGCACAGATCCACAGCAACGATCTCATCCTCACCACCTACCCCCTGCTGCCTCGCGACCAGGAAAAACTGCTCGACAGGGAATACAGCATTTTGGTGCTGGACGAAGCCCAGGTGGTAAAAAACCCCAAGGCCCAGGCAGCCCGCATCGTCCGACTGATCAGGGCAGACCAACGCCTGTGTCTTACCGGCACTCCGATGGAAAACCACCTGGGCGAGTTATGGACCCAGTTCGACTTCCTCATGCCGGGATTTCTCGGCGACCAGAGCAGCTTCAAGCGGCTGTATCGAACTCCGATAGAGAAGCACGGCGACATGGGCGTCCAGGCACGCCTGGCCAGGCGCATCGCCCCCTTCATGCTTCGCCGCCGCAAGGATGAAGTGGAAAAAGATCTACCGGAAAAAACCGAAATCATTCGCAGCATCCCTCTTGGCAAAACCCAGGCTGCGCTGTATGAATCTATCCGCCTGACCATGGAAAAAAAGGTTCGCGACACCATCGCCTCCAAGGGCCTGGCGCGCAGCCACATCACCATACTCGACGCTCTGCTCAAGCTACGGCAGGTCTGCTGTGATCCACGGCTGCTCAAACTCAGACAGGCACAGAAGGTGCAGCAGTCCGCCAAGCTGGAGATGCTCATGGAGCTATTGCCGGAGATGCTCGAGGAAGGCAGGAAGATACTGCTGTTTTCCCAGTTCACCAGCATGCTCAGTCTGATCCAGAAAGAACTGGATAGCCGGCACATCCGCTACACCAAACTTACCGGCCAGACCCGCAAGCGCGACCAGGCCATCGAACGCTTCGTCAATGGCGCAGCAGACGTGTTCCTGATCAGCCTCAAGGCTGGTGGTGTGGGGTTGAATCTCACCGCAGCGGACACCGTCATTTTCTTCGATCCCTGGTGGAATCCCGCAGCAGAGGCCCAGGCCATGGATCGCGCCCACCGCATCGGCCAGGACAAGCCGGTATTCGTGTACAAGCTGCTCACCGAAAACACCGTGGAAGAAAAGATACTCGCCCTGCAAGAGAAAAAGAAAGCCCTGGCCGAAGGCGTATACCGCCAAGGCAAAAAAGGCGAAACCTTCCAGCTGAGCGACACCGACCTGGAGGTGCTGTTCGAACCCCTGGACACTGGTGAATGATTGTCAACTAGTGTACTGCGTCGGGATTAAAGGCCCTTTCAGTGAGTCACAATGCGGCCAGATGCAAGGCGTACTCGCACAGGAAGGGGCACCCCCTTTCAAGCGAGTACAACACCGCAGATGGCCGCATTGGGGCTCACCCGAAGGGAGTCCCCCAAAAGCGCCAGGGCGGTGTTGGGGGACTTGCCAAGGGAGCAACCATTGCCTGCGCACCCCGCCTTGTCCTGGCACTTTTGGGGGACGCTGAAAGAGTCTTTAATTCTGACACAGTACACAAGTGTACTGCCTTCAGGAGACCCACAACGAGATCATCTTGTATTACCCCCGCGGCGCAAGCATGGGCTTGAGAAAGACCCCGGTGTGAGAACGGCCATTGTCCGCCACGGCTTCCGGAGCACCGACGGCGATGATCTCCCCCCCGCCGCCGCCACCTTCCGGCCCGAGATCGATGATCCAGTCGGCGGTCTTGATCACGTCCAGGTTGTGCTCGATAACGATTACCGTATTGCCGTGATCCCGCAGGCGGTGCAGCACGCCCAGGAGTTGTTCCACATCATGGAAGTGCAGCCCGGTGGTCGGTTCATCGAGGATGTATAGGGTATTGCCCGTGTCCCGCTTGGACAGTTCCCGTGACAGCTTCACCCGCTGGGCCTCGCCACCGGAGAGGGTGGTGGCATTCTGCCCCAGCTGGATGTAGGTCAGGCCCACATCCACCAGGGTTTGCAGCTTGCGCCGAACCACGGGCACGGCGTCGAAGAAATCCAGGGCTTCTTCCACGGTCATGTCCAGCACTTCGTTGATGCTCTTGCCCTTGTACTTGATCTCCAGGGTCTCGCGGTTGTAACGCTTGCCCTTGCAGGTGTCGCACTGCACATAGATATCCGGCAGGAAGTGCATCTCCACCTTGATCACGCCGTCGCCCTTGCAGGCCTCGCAACGCCCGCCCTTGACATTGAAGCTGAAACGCCCGGGCGTGTAGCCCCGGGAGCGGGATTCGGGCACCCCGGCGAACAGTTCGCGGATGGGGGTGAACAGGCCGGTGTAGGTGGCGGGGTTGGAGCGCGGGGTGCGGCCGATGGGGGACTGGTCGATGTCCACCACCTTGTCGAAATGCTCCAGGCCGTGGACGGCATCATGGGGCGCCACCGTATGGCTGGCGCGGTTCAGCTCGTTGGCCGCCAGAGGATAGAGGGTGTCATTGATGAGGGTGGATTTGCCCGAACCGGACACCCCGGTGACGCAGGTGAACAAACCCACGGGAATTTCCAGGCGCACTTTCTTCAGATTGTTGCCCCGTGCGCCCTCCAGCACCAGCAGGCGCGCCTTGTCCACCGGCGTACGCAGCGGGGGAATGGCGATGCCCCGCTCGCCACTGAGATATTTTCCGGTGAGGGACGCCGGATTGGCGGCCACATCTTCCGCCGTGCCCTGGGCCACCACCTCGCCGCCATGCACGCCCGCACCGGGGCCGATATCCACCACATGATCGGCGGCGCGGATGGCTTCCTCGTCATGTTCCACCACGATCACGGTGTTGCCCAGATCACGCAAATAGGTGAGGGTCTTGAGCAAGCGGGCATTGTCCCGCTGGTGCAGGCCGATGGAAGGTTCGTCCAGCACATACATGACACCCACCAGGCCCGCGCCGATCTGGCTGGCAAGGCGGATGCGCTGGGCCTCGCCGCCGGAGAGGGTGTCGGCGCTGCGATCCAGGGTCAGGTAATCCAGCCCCACGTTCACCAGAAAGCTCAGGCGCTCCTCGATCTCCTTGACGATCTTTTCCGCGATGCGCCCGCGCTTTCCCGGCAGATCCAGACGCTGGAAGAAACTCAGGCAATCACTCACCGGCAGGGCGGTGATACCCGGCAGATTGCTGTCATCGACAAACACGTTGCGCGCCGCCTCGTTCAGCCGCGCCCCCTTACAGGCAGGACAGACATGGCTGGAAAGATAGCGCGAAAGCTCTTCCCGCACGGCGCTGGAGTCCGTCTCGCGGTAGCGGCGCTCCATGTTGTGTATCACGCCTTCGAAAGGATGGGTTTTCTTCACCCGCCTTCCCAGATGGTTGTGATAGTCGAAGTGGATCGCCTCGCTGCCGCTACCGTAGAGGATAATGTCACGGATCTTTTTTGGCAGCTTCCGCCAAGGGGTTTCCGGGTCGAAGCCATAGTGCCGGGCCAGGGATTGCAGCATCTGAAAATAGTAGGCGTTGCGCCTGTCCCAGCCGCGCACCGCCCCCGCCGCCAGGGACAGTTCGGGATGGGCTACCACCTTGTGCACGTCGAAGCTCTGCTTCACCCCCAGGCCATCGCAGACCTCGCAGGCACCCACGGGGTTGTTGAAAGAAAACAGCCTTGGCTCCAGCTCCTCGATACTGTGGCCACAAACCGGACAAGCGAAATTGGCGGAGAACACCAACTCGTCCTTTTTTGGCTCATCCATCCAGGCCACCAGAGCCACGCCATCAGCCAGGCGCAAGGCAGTCTCGAAGGATTCGGTCAGGCGCAGACGCTGGGAATCATCTCCCTTTACCCGGAAGCGATCCACCACGGCTTCGATAGTGTGCTTCTTGCGCAGATCCAGATCCGGCGCATCATCCAGCTCCCAGATCTCGCCGTCGATGCGGGCGCGGATAAAGCCCTGGGCCGCCAGCTCTTTGAGCAGCTTGTGGTATTCCCCCTTGCGCTCGGAAATTACCGGGGCCAGCAGCATGAGCTTGCTGCCTTCGGGCAGGGCCAGCACCTGATCTACCATCTGTTCGATGGTCTGAGCCTCCAGGGGCAGCTTGTGCTCGGGACACAAAGGCGTGCCGGCGCGGGCGAACAACAGGCGCAGGTAATCGTAGATCTCGGTGATGGTGCCCACGGTGGAGCGGGGGTTGTGGCTGGTGGTCTTCTGCTCGATGGAAATGGCCGGGGACAGGCCCTCGATATGATCCACATCGGGCTTTTCCATCATGGACAGGAACTGCCGGGCATAGGCGGACAGGGATTCCACATAGCGCCGCTGGCCTTCCGCGTAGATGGTGTCGAAAGCCAGGGACGACTTGCCCGAGCCAGACAGCCCGGTAATGACGATGAGCTTGTCCCGAGGCAGTTCCAGATCGATATTCTTCAGATTGTGGGTGCGGGCACCCCGCAGACGGATACTGTCCATTGTCATTCAGTACTGAGGCCAAACAGGGTACTATACGCCGTTATTCCATCTGGCTTCAAACCCTTCGACAAATCATGGCGGACAACAAGGAACAAGGCGGCTTCAACGACACGGAAAGGCGCGCCACCTACGGACTGGCGGGCATCTACGGCTCACGCATGCTGGGGCTGTTTCTGATCCTGCCGGTATTCGCCCTGTATGCAGAAGAGCTGGCTTCCGCCACTCCGGTACTGATTGGCCTGGCCATCGGCATTTACGGGCTAACCCAGGCGCTGCTGCAGATTCCCTTCGGCCTGCTGTCGGATCGCATCGGGCGCAAGCCGGTGATCGTCGGCGGCTTGCTGCTGTTCGTGCTGGGCAGCGTTATCGCCGCCCTGGCCGATGATATCTGGATGATCATCCTGGGTCGCGCCATTCAGGGCAGTGGCGCCATCGCCGCCGCCGTCATGGCGCTGCTGGCGGATCTGACCCGCGACAGCCAGCGCACCAAGTCCATGGCCGTGGTGGGCGTCACCATCGGCTTCTCCTTCACCCTGGCTCTTATTGCCGGCCCTTTGTTCAACACCTGGGTGGGCGTGCCTGGTCTATTCTGGATCACCGCCGCCCTGGCGGTCTCCGGCATCCTGATTCTGCTGCTGGTAGTCCCCACCCCGGAACACAGCAGCGTCCACAGTGATGCAGAACCCGTGCCGGCTCTATTCGGCAAAGTATTACGCAACCCCCAGCTGCTGCGCCTGGATGCCGGAATCTTCACCCTGCATTTCGTGCTTACCTCCCTATTTCTGGCGCTGCCATTGACATTGCGTGATGCCGGCCTGCCAGTGGAAAAGCACAGCTGGTTGTATCTGCCGGTCATGCTCCTGTCCATGGGGCTGATGGTGCCCTTTATCATCATGGCGGAGAAAAAGGGCCGGATGAAACAGGTCTTTCTCGGCGCCATCAGCCTGCTGGGGGTGGCGCTGCTGGGCTTTTATCTACTCTCCAGCAGTCTCTGGGGACTGGGGCTGATGCTGCTGCTGTTTTTCATCGGCTTCAACCTGCTGGAGGCCACCTTGCCCTCCCTGGTCTCCAAGCTGGCCCCCGGCACCATCCGCGGTACCGCCATGGGCGTGTATTCCACCTCCCAGTTCAGCGGCGCCTTTGTCGGCGGATTGCTGGGTGGCTGGGCACATACACATTTCGGGGAAACCTCGGTGTTTCTGCTGGGAGCGGGTTTTATTCTGCTGTGGCTACTGCTGGCAGCAAGCATGCAAACACCTGCCAAAGCAGATGCAATTTCAGCAGATGGGCGGTAAACTCACGGGCTATTCAATACATTTCATGGAAGATAAACCCTGAAGGAGGAAACATGGCAAGAGGTATCAACAAGGTTATCCTGATTGGTAACCTGGGCAAAGACCCGGAAACCCGTTACATGCCCAGCGGCGGCGCGGTAACCAATATCACCGTAGCCACATCAGAATCCTGGAAAGACAAGCAGACCGGCGAACAACAGGAACGCACCGAATGGCACCGGGTGGTGTTTTTCAACCGTCTGGCGGAAATCGCCGGGGAATACCTGAAAAAAGGCTCCAAGGTCTATGTCGAAGGCAGCCTGCGCACGCGCAAGTGGCAGGGCAACGATGGCCAGGATCGCTACACCACAGAAATTGTAGCAGGGGAAATGCAAATGCTGGACAGCCGTGGCGCCGGCGGCAGCGCCGAGTTTTCCCGCTCCGCGCCCACCAACCAGGCCGACTCGCAGGGCGGCAATGCGCCCAAGGCAGCCGGGCCAGCCGGTGATTTTGAGGACGATATCCCGTTCTGAGAGGCTTTCGGGAAACTTTGCCAACCTTCCATGGTCTTAAATACTGAATAAATACAACAATTTCCACCGGAGTGTTCGATGAAAAAACTGCTAGTTCTCTTTGTATTATGTCTCTCATCCGCCAGCCTGCTGGCTGCAGAACCAAAGGAAGGCGTTGACTATGACGCCATTTCCCCCACCCCACCGCCGGGAACCGGCACGGATGTGGAAGTGGTGGAATTCTTCCTGTACACCTGCCCCCATTGCAAGAATCTTGACCCTGCACTGCAGGAATGGGCAGCCAAGCAGCCCGAAAACGTCAAATTCCAGCACATGCCCGCCATGTTCGGCGGTGCAGCCAACCTGCATGCAAAAACCTATTTTGCCCTGGAGGTCATGGGCGAGGAAAAGCGCATACACGAAGCCTTTTTCAAGGCTATCCACGATCAAAAGCGCCACATGCACAAGCAGAAGGATATCGAAGCATTCCTCAAGGAAAACGATGTGGATCTGGACAAGTTCCGTGCTGCCATGAATTCCTTTACCGTACAAACCAAGGCCAACCGCGCTGCAGCGCTCATGCGCCGCTATGGTATTCGTTCCGTACCGGCAATCGTTGTGGATGGGCGCTATCGCATCAAAAACACCCCAATGATATTGGAAACCACAACCACGCTGATCGAAAAATCCCTTGCTGACCGCAAGCAGTGACAGCAAGCCCAGACAAGGACGTCCATACCCACCACAGCATTCTGCCGCAACGCTTCCATCTGCTCAGCTACAATATTCAGGTGGGTGTGGATACCCGTCGCTATCGTGAGTACATAACCAAGGGCTGGAAGCATGTGCTGCCCCACCGGGAACGCATGGTAAATCTCAACCGCATGTCGACCATGCTCTCGCAGTTCGACATGGTCAGCCTGCAGGAAGTGGATGCAGGCAGCCTGCGCAGCGGCTTTGTCGATATTACCGAGTATCTGGCGCACCGCGCCGGCTTTCCCTACTGGTACCATCAGGTCAACCGCAACATCGGCGTGATTGCACGCCACAGCAATGGCTTCCTCAGCCGCTTCCGCCCTACCAGGATTACACACCACAAGCTACCCGGCAGCCCCGGGCGCGGCGCCATGCTGCTTGAGTTCGGCACACATAGCGAGGCCTTGCTATTGTGCAGCGCGCATCTGGCACTGGGGCGACGCGCCCGGAAAAAGCAGTTGGTGTTTCTCAGTGAACTGCTCAGTAATCATCCACATGTGGTGCTCATGGGCGATTTTAACGCCGCCTGTGAAGCACCGGAAATGCGCAGCTTCATCCAGACCTGTGACATGAGCGAACCCGCCTGCACCCAGCCCACCTTCCCCAGCTGGCGACCGGTAAAGAAAATTGATCACATCCTTGTCTCCCGGAAACTCCAGGTCGTCGGCACCAAGGTACTGGACTACCCTTTGTCTGACCATCTCCCCGTCAGCCTGGAGCTGGAGCTGCCCGACAGCGCACGCCAGACAACCTATTCAGCGGCATCCGCCCAGGCATAACGCCAGTCCCTGCCTGTTCCCACCTTCAACAGCTGCATCAATCCGTCAACGGGTACAGCCTCTCCCGGGTAGACCTGGTGAATTTCCACACTGCATCTGGCGGCAAAGCCATACTGGCGCCAATCCAGTTCCGCAGCGGGAAGTACAATTTCGCAGTTTTCACATTGCCAGGGCCGGGAAGCGTCTTCACGCCAGACAGGCAGTTGCTCTTTCCAACCGGAAACATTGCTACGACAGGCAGGGCAACGTGGCCGTCCTCGCAATTTCGCCACTTGCAGCGGCGGGGGCTGGCGATCTTCATGCAGACGGATATGACAGAAGTCCCAGCCACCTTCGGCAGGCATTTCCAGCTGCATCTGCGGAGCACAGCCGACAAAGGTGATATAGCGGAAAAATTCCGGGCCGGTGAGGTAGCGCCGCGCATTGAGTTTGCCACCCATGAATCCGCAATCCTGCAGCAGTGTGGTAATCACGGAAATAGCCGGCGGCTCATTTAAAACCGGCAGGGGAAACAGATACAGGCTGGAGCTCATACTATTTGTGATTTACGGGAATGCTACAATATAGCATCCTTCTTGCGATCCGGATTGCAATGCATTTTCTCCCCGTTTTATTGCTGTTTTTCTCTGTACAGACCCTGGCCGCCGATAAGCCATTGGTCTTTGTCAGCGTATTGCCGCAAACAACCATCGTCAAGGGCATTGCCGGTGATCTTGTCCAGGTTGAGGCCATGGTGGGCAAGGGGTTCAATCCGGCCACCTATCAGCCATCCCCAAGGCAGGTCGCCCGCCTGTCGGATGCTGCGTTGTATGTACGGGCGGGAATGCCGTTTGAGCAGAGCTGGCTGCCCCGCTTCCTTGCCGTCAATCCTTCCATGAAGGTGCTGGACATGCGCAAGGGATTGAAGCTGCTTCCCGCAGACGGCCATCACGCCGGCGAGGAGGATCCGCATGTCTGGACAGATCCCCTGCTGGTGAAGCGCCACGCACAGTACCTGCGGGATACACTGAGCGAATTGTATCCCGCGGAAAAGCACCGCTTTGAAAGAAACTACCGCCAGTTCGCCACACGGCTAGATGAGCTGGACAGGGAATTGAAAGCCATGCTGACTCCGGTCGAGGGAGGCAGCTTTCTGGTGTATCACCCGGCCTGGAGCTACTTTGCCCACAGGTATGGACTGCGGCAAATCGCCGTGGAACAGGGGGGAAAGGAGCCCAACCCCCGCACCCTTGCGCAACTCATCGAAACTGCCAGAAAAGCAAAGATCCATACTATTCTGGTGCAACCCCAACACAGTTCGGCGACGGCAAAGGTGCTGGCCGAGGCCATCGGCGCAAAACTGCTGGAGATGGATCCCCTGGCCCCGGACTTTTTTTCCGCGCTGCGCAAGCTGGCGGCGGCATTGGCAAGGCAGACATCATGACCGGCAATGCCATCGAAATTCAGGATCTTTCCTTTTCCTACGGCAAGGCGCCGGTGCTCGACCAGATCAGCCTGGAGGTGCCGGAGCAGGAGTTTCTGGGTATTGTAGGCCCCAACGCCGGCGGCAAGAGCACCTTGCTGAAAATCATTCTCGGGCTGCTCAAACCCCGGCAGGGCAAGGTGCGGGTGCTGGGCCTCAGCCCTGTCCAGGCGCGGCGGCATTTGGGCTATGTGCCCCAATACCCGGCATTCGCCAGGGACTTCCCCGTTACCGTGGAACAAGTGGTGTTGATGGGGCGGCTGGGACAGGGGCGCATCATTGGCGGCTACAGCCGCAGGGACCGCGAGATCAGCCGCCGGGTGATGGCGGAGACCGAGATTCTGGATCTGGCGCAACGCCGCATCAGCCAGCTTTCCGGCGGACAGCTCCAGCGCACCCTGGTGGCCAGGGCCCTGGCCTGCGAGCCGCGCATCCTGCTGCTGGACGAACCCACGGCCAATATCGACATGCGGGTGGAAAACGAGTTGTTCGATTTGCTGAAAATTCTCAACCAGCGCATGACCATCCTGGTGGTATCCCATGACATCGCTTTCATCTCCGGCTATGTGCACCGGGTCGCCTGCCTCAACCGCACCCTGATCTGCCACCGCACGGAAAACATCGATGGCCAGGTGATCCAGCAGCTTTATGACGGGGATGTGCGCATGGTGGCGCACAAGCACTGATGGACGCTTTTTTTCAATACAGCTTCCTGCAAACCGCCCTGCTCGCCGGACTGCTGGCCAGCATTGGCTGCGGCATCATGGGCAGCTATGTGGTGGTGAAGCGCATCGGCTACATGGCGGGCGGCATCTCCCACAGCGTACTGGCGGGCATGGGGGCCGCCCTGTTCTTCGGCTTTTCTCCCATGCTGGGGGCTTTGCTCGCCGCTCTGCTCGCCGCCTTGCTCATCGGCTGGATCAAAATACGCTGGCAAACCCAGGAAGATACCCTCATCGGTGCCATGTGGGCCATTGGCATGTCCATTGGCGTACTGTTTATTTCCCGCACACCAGGCTACAGCACCGATCTGATGAGCTACCTGTTCGGCAACATCCTGCTGGTTTCCACCACCCAGCTATGGGAAATGGCGGTACTGAACATTCTGGTCACCGCCATGGTGCTGGCCTTCTACCGCCAGTTTCTGGCGGTCTCTTTCGACGAAGAATTTGCCCGGCTGCGTGGTGTGCCGGTGAATTTTTTCTATCTGCTGTTCCTGTGCCTGGTGGCATTGACGGTCGTGCTGCTGGTGCAGGTAGTGGGGCTGATTCTGGTCATCGCCCTGCTGACCCTGCCCGCCGCCATCGCCGGTCATTATGTGCATACCATGGGATGGATGATGCTCCTCGCCAGCCTGTTGGGCATGACCTTCACCACCTTCGGCATCTGGCTGTCCTATGTGTTGGACATGCCCACGGGGGCCATCATCATCCTGGTCGCCGGCGGCAGCTTTATTCTTTCCGCCATCTTCAGCCAATGGTGGCAGCACCGGGTGCAGGCCGCGGAATCATGAAACGTCTGCTCATCGCCCTGGTGCGCGGCTACCAGTTGCTGATCAGCCCCTTTCTGGGGCAGAACTGCCGGTATTCCCCAAGCTGCTCCGCCTACACCATCGAGGCCATGGAAAAACACGGGCCGCTGAAAGGCATCTGGATGGGGATGAAGCGGGTGGGCCGCTGCCATCCCTTTCACGAAGGGGGCTATGATCCCGTGCCGGATCCTGATAAAAAGAAAGACTGATGCCCGATCCTATTTTCCAAAGCGAGGAGCACTACCGAACCGCATTCGTCGCCGGCCTGGAAAACCAGCTGCATACCGATCAGCTGGGAACCTTCGTGCTGGTGCTGGCGAACAGCATTTACGATCCACGGATTCACGCCATCCTCGGCGACCGGCTGGAACAGCGCTTCACCCTCCTGTCGAAGCAGGTGCGCGACCTGCTCATTCAGGGCCGCTCCCTGGAATATGCAGACGATGATGTCCCGGTTTTTCTCAAGCTCATGGCCCTCGGCCTGGAAAACCTCCAGGGCGCCCTGTTCCGCCGGGCAGATCCCTGGGAAGTGCAGTTCAATCACCTGCGCGCCTTTCGCCCGGCGCGCATGAGCAACATGGTGGTGACCGGGCTGCAGGCCCCATTCGACGCCAACGGCTTTCATTTCAACAAGGATTTTCTGCGCAAGGAAATCATCTGGGAAGGCGGGTTGCTGGGCGACCATTGCCGCCTGCTGTACAACAAATTTCCCTTTGCCCCCCTGCACGGGCTACTGGTTATCGAGCCGGAGAAAAACCACCCCCAGTATCTTGGGAGAGACGCCCATGAACACTACTGGCAGCTGCTGGAGCTGCTGGGAAAAACCCTGCCGGATTGCGGCTTTGGCTACAATGCGCGGGGGGCATGCTCCTCCGTCAATCATCTGCATGTACAGATGTATGCCGGAAAAACCGGTGGCTACCCCATCGAACAACCGCAATGGCGGCACAACGGCGGCGGACAGGATTACCCCCTGCAGGTGGAATGCTTTGGCGCCGCAACGGATTCCTGGCGGCATATCGAACAACTGCACCAGCAGAACCACGCCTATAACCTGCTCTACCGTCCTGGAAAAATCTATGTGATTCAGCGCGCCATGCAAGGCAGCTACAAGCAAAAGAGCGGCCTCAGCAGCTTTGCCTGGGCGGAAGCCTGCGGCTCTGTGACCACCTTCAACCGGACGATTTTCAGCCAGCTCGGGGCGGACGAAATCACCACAGAGTTGGCGATGCTGCGGCTGTAGCATTTACCTGTCTGCCGGTGCATACACCCGGGCGGCTGTAGTATAGTGTGCCGGAAACCAATTGTTGGGAGCCAGAACATGAGCAAAAGCATCAAAGGCACTGAGACCGAAAAAAATCTGCTGAAAGCGTTTGCCGGAGAATCCCAGGCGCGCAATCGCTACACCTATTACGCCGGCATCGCACGCAAGGAAGGGCTGGTGCAGATTTCCGCCATCTTCGAGGAAACCGCCAACCAGGAAAAAGAGCACGCCAAGCGCTTCTTCAAGTTTCTCGAAGGCGGCGATGTGGAAATCACCGAAACCTATCCGGCAGGCCCGTTGGGCAGCACCCTGGAAAACCTCCGCGCCGCAGCCGCCGGAGAAGAGCACGAATGGTCGGACATGTACCCGGCCATGGCGAAAACCGCCAGAGAAGAAGGCTTCGAAGAGATCGCCCTGGCCTATGAAGCGATTTCCGTCGCGGAAAAACAGCACGAAAAGCGTTACCGGGATCTGGCCGAAAACCTGGAAGCCGGCCGCGTATTCAAACGCAACGGCAAGGTGGTCTGGCGCTGCCGCAACTGCGGCTATCTCCACGAGGGCGATGAAGCCCCCGACCTGTGCCCCGCCTGCCTGCACCCCCAGGCGCATTTCGAACTGCTGGGCGAAAACTGGTGAGCGAATCACTCCAGGAACTCAGCGACCGGCTGCTGCGCTTCGCCCAGGAGCGGGACTGGGAACAGTTCCACTCCCCCAAAAACCTGAGCATGGCCCTGTCCGCCGAAGCCGGAGAGCTGCTGGAGCACTTCCAGTGGCTGAATGAAGAACAAAGCCAGCATCTCGATGATGACAAGAAAGAAGCCATCGCCCTGGAAATGGCGGACATCTTCATCTACCTCGTGCGCCTGGCCGAGCGCCTGGACATCAACCTGCTGGATGCCGCCTGGCAGAAGATTGCCATCAACGAAAAGCGCTATCCCGTGGAACAGGTCAAAGGTGATGCGCGGCGGGCGGAAGAATACTCCTGACCGAACGAGGTCGGTGTTGCTCGCAGAGTGATACCACCGCGCTTCCTGCTCAGTTGCTTCCAGGAATTACCGGCAAATCAATTGTGCACGCCCAGCTCCGCACTAAAGTAACCGCTGACCTCCACATTCAAGCCCCCTGACGTGCTTGTATGTACGGCCAAACAGTCATTTGGTGTCAGCACCAGGTAAGGCGTTTCATAATTCCGGTGCACGCCATTGGAACCACTGGCGCTGTTCCAGACAATATATTGAGCTGTCACAAAACTACCAACGACGGCGCCGCCGCTGCACGCCGTGGGGTTCGAAAAGTTTTCCTTCCATATTCGCACTGAAGCTGCCACTTTTGTTTGGCTGGCCATTCGCTGGCTGACGATAATATCGGTGACATAAAAATAACGGTCGTCCGGTACATTTTCATAGGTTACGCCGTCTGGTGACTCACATGGGATTGGCAGATTTTGGCGAATATTGTTCAGGGTATTGAGGTGGCAGCGAACAGGCAGGTTCAGGGCGGGATTGGTAGCCGCACTGGTTTGCAGGCTGCCATCGGGAAAACGGTATCCGGTATCGGTACGGATTTCACCTGTGGCAGTAAGATTGTCCGCAAAGGCTGCCGGTGCAGACAAAAACGGCGACAGAAAAACAAATATCCACTGACGAAAATTCATGATGACTCCTCCATCCTCTCGATGTGTTTGTGGTATGAACAGGCAGGACACTTGAGCAAAAACAAGAACCCCAACTTTTCAACAGGCCGCTTCCAAGCCAGTGGGGCGTTATGTCATAGCATCTTTTTTCTATTTTTCGAAAGAGTATAGCCAACAATGCGCAAATGACAATTTTTTAAGCAAAAAATGGGGGCATATATGATTGGCACTTAACCTTAAGCAAAAAACCATGGTCATTCCGGCGCAGGCCGGAATCCAGGATCTCGGGAATATGTGGCTGTCCTGGATCCCGGCCTGCGCCGGGATGACGAATAACGAGACCTTTGGCTTAGGTAAGTGCTATTCAAGTCCGACCCCATCGTTCCGCTTCTGCGGAAAAGGGAGCAAGTCTCGCACCCGTTAAGCTGGCTAGGCTTCATTCTAGTGCCTTGTGGAAAGGCAGAACGCGAGACCCAACCCCGCTCTTGCGACCTTCTTGCTAGGGAGAGAACAAACCGCAGTCGATTACACTTATGCAACCAAAGAGTGCCATATGGTATCTTCTACACATCATTCTTTTCAGTGGGTTGTTTTTCCTAAATTTAAGAGGCGGGTGTCCCGAAAAAATCAGGATGCTTAAGTTTTGCGTAATATTTATATTATTCAATGAGTAAGCGCTGGTCAGGCTGTTTTTTATTACTTAGCCTTGATGATGGTCGCAAGTTCAAACACAAATGGCGTAAAACTTGCAGTTTGTAGCTGGTATGAAAATAGTGATTTACCAACTTTCATTGACCAATGATTATTGTAACTGGTCTTTGAGCTGGTGAAATAAAGACAGGAATAACTGAATTTATCATGCAAATACTGATCAACGGGTTCTTGCAAGGCATTCTGTTCGGTGCAGTGGGCGTTGCCTTCGCGCTTGTCTATCGAACGACAAAAGTATTTTACATTGCCCTTGGTGGTGTTTACGCTTTGGCCCCTTATTTTCTTCTATCAGCACTTGAGTTTGATGTTCCATTGGTAGTTGGAATTATGCTCGCGCTGGCTCTTTCCATGCTTATCAGCATCCTGGCAGAAGAGACTATTCATTGGCCTTTCGAGCGTAAGCGTTCACCTACTGAAGTGCATTTGATCGGTTCTCTCGGCTTCTATCTCGTGTTGGTGCAAGTTATCGCCCTTGTCTGGGGGAATGAAATCAAGGTCCTTAAACCAGGAGGGGATACGACTTGGGAGCTGTTCGGCGTAATTCTGGTCAAGGCCCAACTGTTTGGGCCGCTATTGGCATTAAGTGCTGTTCTGTTACTTTTTATTTGGCTCACTCGTGCAAATCGGGGGTTGGAACTACGGGCGCTTGCGGATAACCCGATTCTGGTAGCCTTGCTGGGCAGAAATATCCGCGCACTTCGCAGATGGGTATTTGGGCTAAGCGGGGCACTTGTTGCGGTTGTAGCCCTGGGCCAGGCGTGGGATGTTGGTTTTGATCCGCATGTGGGACTGAACACCGTTCTACTGGGCATGGTGGCGATGATCATTGGCGGCTCCACCACTTTTGTAGGCCCTCTGATTGGTGGAATACTGCTTGGGATCCTGCGAAGCCAGGTTGTCTGGTACGGCTCCGCCCGTTGGGAAGATGCCGCCACATTCGTGCTGTTAGCATTGTTCCTATTTCTGAGACCTCAAGGAATTTTTGGGCGGAAGCAAAGACTAGAGGAGGCAGGGTAGCCAAATGAATTACCTATTTCACCTTCTCGTCTATTTCGAGATATACGCAATCGTTGCGCTATCGCTTAATCTATTGATTGGATACGGCGGACTGTTGCAGATAGCTCACGCGGCCTACTACGGGGTTGGTGCTTATGCAGCAACATTGCTATGGCTCAACGCGGGTCTTGGTTTTTTTCCGGGGCTGTTGGCGGGCGCGGCAACGGCAGCCTTGCTAAGTCTTTTGGTATCACTCCCGGCGTGGCGGTTCAAGGGCGACTACTTCGTAATGATCAGCATAGCAGTACAAACCCTTTTATACACGGTGATGTACAACTGGACATCAGTCACCAATGGCGCCTTCGGCATATCGGGTATTCCCCGGCCAGAGCTATTCGGTTACAATTTTGTAACCACTGGTTCCGTATCCGTGCTTTTCGCGGGTATTGCGTTGGTCTTGGCCTTTATCCTCGCAATCTTGAAGTGGTCCCCCTTTGGCCGGGCGTTACAGGCAATGCGAGATGATGAGCTGGCTGCACGATCCATTGGTATCCCCGTGGAATGGTTAAAACTACAGGCTTTTGCCATTGCCTCAGCCATGGTTGGGGTCGCCGGGGGGATGTATGCCTCATATATCAGCTATATAGACGCCACGTCTTTTTCTCTCGATGAATCCATTCTCATGCTCAGCATGGTGATAATAGGAGGAACTGGAAATGTTCGCGGCCCCCTTGTCGGAGCGGCAGTGCTGATATTGCTTCCTGAGCTACTCCGATTTCTGGCACTGCCTGATGCGGTGGCAGCCAATGTTCGTTTATTGGCATACGGATTGCTTCTGATAATTATGATGCATGTTCGCCCGCAGGGGCTGGCAGGTACATACCGCTATCAATGAGACGAAAGAGGAATAATGCCCGTAGAAGCCATCAATCAGTCGGCAAACAGCTCAGCCAAGACTACCGAAGCAGCAAGCTGTGTTGCATCTTTGTGCGCCGATGGGGTGTCACTCGCATTTGGCGGGCAACAGGTATTAAAGAATATTGATCTTGAAGTTAGATCTGGCCAGATCGCCCACCTGCGCGGTGGCAATGGCTCCGGCAAGACAACCTTGCTAAATATTCTTTCAGGGTTTCTTAAGCCGGATTCGGGACAAATAAAGCTGGTGATTGACAATCAGCCAATAGACGTGCTCAGCCATGCTCCAGCGACCCTTGCCCGACTAGGGCTTGCCCGCCTCTGGCAGGATACACGCCTGTTTGCCAGTATGACTGTGCTGGAAAACGTTCTGGCGGCATCTCCCCGTCCACTGGGAATCAGTCCGGTAATGTCACTACTCGCCTATTCCAGAGTCCAGAAGCAAGAGAGGGAGTTCAAACATCAGGCTATGACCTTGTTGGATATGCTGGGCATGGCAGATCGTGCCGAATCTACCGGGGAACGCCTGTCTGGTGGTCAGGCTAAACGGGTCGCAATTGCCAGAATGCTACAGACTGGTGCGGAAATTCTTCTTCTTGATGAACCACTGGCTGGGCTTGACAAGGAATCGGCCGTTCGGTTGGTAGAGGACTTGAACCTTTTGGCTGATGACACCAGAAAAGCTATGCTGATTGTTGAGCACAATCATGATGCGATCTCCCCCGTATGTGATATCTCTTATACTCTGGAGAATGGCTTCCTGCGTTATGAGGAGCATGAAGGGCAATGAGCTTGCTGGAATTTGAATGGATTGGCGGCAGACAGAAAGCTGCCAATGTGCCACTGCTTTCAGTGGAGAACTTGACAGTACGTCTCGGCCAGCGTCTGGTGCTGGATTCTGTAAATGTAGATCTGTATGAGGGAGAGCATTTGCGTGTGACGGGGCCTAATGGGTCTGGTAAGAGTACGCTTTTTAATGCGATAACCGGAGTGGTTCCGGTTGAGGAAGGCAGAATCATGTTTGATGGGCGGGATATTACAAGTTTGCCTACTCATGAACGCAGCCATTTAGGGATCCGGTACATGAGGCAGAGAGAGAACATATTTCCAACACTTACAGTTCGAGAAAACCTACAATTGGCCGTTGGAGTAAACGGCTACGAACGTTTTCATGAAGAATTTTCTGAATGGGCTAAAGATATTCCTTCTGACAGGTCTGGTGGAATGTTGAGCGGTGGACAGAGGCAGAAGTTGGCTTGGGGAATGGTGAAGTTGACTAATTTAAGGGTTATATTAGCAGATGAGCCGTTTGCTGGAACAAGTGATTTTGAATTAGAGAAAACTGGTTTGACACTTTGTGTTATCGAACATCAGTTATTACGTTAATCCGGAGTTTATAAGATGATAAATAAATTTATTAGTATAGTGCTGTTTTGTTTTGTCTTGTTGATTGCGGGATGTGGAAAAAGCCCGGAAAATGAGATTTTGATTGGCGCAATACTGCCTTTGACAGGCAGCGGTTCTCAAGACGGAGAGTATCAAAAAAATGGCATTGATCTGGCGATAAAAGAGATAAACAAAAACGGAGGCATTAACGGTTCACCCATTCGAATTCATTACGAGGATAGTCATAATGAAGCGAAAGAAGGAATTACTGCAATGAATACGATGTTAAATCGACACAAAATTGACATCGTTCTTAGTACAATGAGTGGGGTCAGCGCCCCACTGTCTTCTTACGTTGGAAATAAAATGCCGGTATTGCTTTTTGTCACGGTAGCTTCTGTACCTAAAATTACCCTGCGAGGTGATAATATATACAGAGCTTTTGTTACAAGTGATATCGAGTCACGAATAATGGCAGATTTTATGTTCGACCAAGGATTTAAAAAAATGGCAGTTCTCTATGTGAACGATGACTACGGTGTGGGAGGGAAGGAGGAATTCGCTAGCCAATTTAGGATCAAAGGTGGTGAAGTAATCTTTGATAGTGCTTTTGAGAAAGGCAGTACCGATCACCGTAGTCTTATTTTCAAAGCATTGGAAGGTAAGCCGGATGGTGTTTTTGTTGTTGGGTATGATAAATCCTTTGCCACGTTGATCCAGCAATTAGGCCAGTTAGGTAAGGGTGTGCAAATTGCCGCGACATCACCGTTGTCTGTCCCATCATGGCGCTCCCTGGCAGGCGATGCGGCAGAAGGAGCATATTTGGTTAGCAGTTACTTCAAATCTGACCCAGAGGATCTAGCCACAAAAGCTTTTGACCAAGAATATAAATCTGCGTACCAATCACCATCAAATTATCTTGCGGGTTCTGCTTATGTATCTGTGCAATTACTTGCTGCAGCCATGAGAAGCAGCGGAACAGATAGAGAGCAGGTGCAAAAAGGCCTTCTGGAGATAAAAGACCATCCCACCATTCTGGGTAAAATATCATTTCAAAGTAATAGGGAAGCAAGCTTTCCAGTTCGTATTGCTAGAATTACAGATGGTAAGGTTAAGCCGGTAGAATAAATATGAAGGCAGTCGCGCAACATCAATTTTCTGTAGAATCTGAGTATCTCCTAAAAAATGCAAAAAGAGATATTCTGTCCCCAGAGGAGATTTTCCGAAAGAACCATGTATCTAGAACTTTGGTAATTCTGGGCTCTTCTCGGTGCACTCCTCAGATGGAACCATATATGGCTAATGCCAGGCAACTGGCACACTCGGTGGCACAGTGGTCCGCAAAGCAACGGCCTGAAAATAAGCTATGGCTTGTGAGTGGGGGAAAGTCTGGCATCATGGAGCAGGTGTCACAAGGAGCCTTGTTGGCTGGAGAAAAAAGTTTAGGTTTTGGCTTCCGGCTCGAAAGTCACGGAGTCAATCAGCACCAAGATGATGATTTTACGCATCTGTTTACCGACCTTGGGATCAGAGATTATTGGCTTTATAAGAATTCTGAAGCGATAGTAGCTTTCCCTGGCGGTCTCGGGACGATTATGGAGCTTACTGACTCATTATTGCATATGCAGTTGGGGATGCGAAAAAAGGTGCCAATGTTTTTGTTTGGCAGCAAATTCTGGAATTCAGCATTAAATACAAAATTACTCATTCAGCATAAGGTGGCATCCGAGGAAGATCTTGATCAAATCAAAATATGCGATAGGGTAGAAGAAATTATTTGTAACATTATGTGAAAGAGGAAGGACAGGTGGCGGAAAAAACATCCAACGGCGACTTGCAAATAATGCCGTTTTTCACAGAATTAAGAAATCATGAGTTCAGTTCTGAAGAAGAAGATAGTTTAAAATTACTTGAGAGATTGGCTGTTGAGATAAATAACATAGATGGTTTTATATTAGGGTCGTATGTTTTCTGGGATGGTGTTGATTCTAGTGTCCCGACATTATATGAAATAGATGGCAAAGGTTTATTCTTTCATACAAATGCTCAAGATAACTTTAAGGATAAAGCTTTAAAAACACTCCAGGAATTACAAAAAAACGGGGGGAAGTTATTTATCAGCAAGAAATTGCATCAATTGGATAAGGTGCGTGCGAAAAAGATTGAATTGCTTCATCATGATTGTCGTGCGGATTGCACGACGAATTGCTGTGATAGTATGCGGGAACAGGCTTGGTTTGTGTATACTCTGCTTTCTAGATTAGGAGATCTATTTTCAAACGAAGATGATAAAACAACAGCCAATGAATACCAAAATGTAATCAAAGGTTATTTCCCAACAAACGATAGGGCGTATACGATTATATATTGCCCTTTTTTAGTGCCCGACGGGAAACCGCCCGGCAACTTTTTCGGTGTTTTTGAATGCAATGGGAATTGCAATGATGACTTATTAAGACATCTATCAAAGATACAACTTATTGGAACATTGGTCTTTTCAAAGAAGGCGGTATCTGCTTTGGTGGAAGAGAAAATGTCAAAAAAATATGATGAGTTAAAAGAGCAGATTAATAAAATCAGGGAACTAAGAGAGCCATTTCAGAGATTAAATGAAACGATAGGAGTGATTGAGGGAATAATGAATCCTTACGATCTTTGGCTTGGTGCGGAGCCAATGCAGGCAGTTATCGATCAGCTTGGGAAATCTAGCAGGGGTTATTTTAGAGATGGCCTACATGAGGCCAGCGCGTATTCAAGTAGCGATATTAATGAACTTTGTAAAGAGTGGAATGAAGCTGGCGGGCTCGGCAATCTTAAGCTACAACTAAAACAAGCAGGTGATGGTGTTTATAAAAAGTATTTTGGCTGTTTTTCTGTTGGTGCTGGTGGTTATAACACAAGTTCCCCTTTTATAGCAAAAGCACTTAATAGAAAGTGTTGTCCTCTTTTGTGGATTGATGATTTAATTGAAGGGCATTGTGCGGAAATGTGTGAAACAGTGGTTTTAGGAGAGGATATTAATCCTCTTGCTTTTACTTTTGCTTTGCGTACATTAAAGGAAACCTTGAACAATGGAGTCGAAACTCAAATAAAAATAATGGATGGACAGCTTGTCGTTAAATTTACTGTAAGTAAAAGGGGCGGTCATTTTAGTGATAACCTCAGGAAGCTCTATGAAACTGTTTTAGAAAAGAGTAATAATGTTTCCGAGTTTAATTTATCGCGGGAACAAACTTCAAGTGCATTGGCGTTGCTTGGTACTGCGGCAATTGGGAGTCTTGAGGAATCTGTTTTGGAAACCAAGGAGGCACCCGAAGATAATGCAACAATAGATTACTATATATTTACATATGAAATATCTACCATAAGCTAAGCATGTGATGAAAATAATTGCATTTGACAGGAAAAGTGATAACGAATGGTATAAGCAATGGTCAACTCTTGGTTGTGAAATAGACATCTATAATTGCACGTTAAGGGATGAACGAAGCCTAGCCATGGAAGTGATTAAAGGGTGCCAAGATAATAATAACAAGGTAATTATCCTAATTCACAAGGATCATTGTTTAAACCAAATTTCCTCACTATTAAATAAGTTGAAGTGTGACGAATTTCAACCTAAGCCATTTATAATGTATGTCCATACGCCTGGATGTTCCGCTTCAGATCAAGAAGAACTTCCTTGGTGGACTCATGCATGCCAACGCCCCTTTCCGTCCGGGCAAGATTTATCATACCTTCGAGAGGACTTTAAACATCTATGTGAGATGTTAGAAGCAGCCGAGGGTAAAAATGAAACTAAAGAAGCTTATGAAGTTTTTGACTCAAATGTTATAGGTGAGTTTTTGTCACTCGTTTCGCCTTGGGTTATCTCTAACGATATACGGTCTGGTGAGCTGGATAATCAGATCCTCAATAAAGGAGAATCATGGAAAAATTGGGTTATTAGATATTTAGAGCACAAGATGGTTGATCAGAACGTTGATGAGTTGGTTAAGCTGATGTCCGCCTTGCGCACTAATGGTGTTGGCGATTGGTTGAAATACAACACTAAATTCCTGCATGTTCTCGCTAGGAGGTTTCTTTAACTTGGCTACTTGGGACAAAGAAAGGACTCGACTAAATCATGACGTATTCCACCATAACTTCTTTCACCACTTCGGTGCAGGTGCGCAATCGTTCAACCGCTGTAAACTTATAGCGTTTTTAGAAAATCGAGAGTCCGATATGGGCCCTGAAATTCATAAAGTGCTAAACGGCTGGAATAATATATCGCAACAATTTGAAAACTTGTTCGATCGCGCCAATCAAGATTTGATTACTGATGTCGACGGATGGTTTGCACAGCAAGCGTTACTTGAAATCGAGAAGAAATACTTTTCGGAAAAGGTAAGGGATGCCGCCGTGAAAGCTGCTAATGAGATTCTATCAAAGCAGTCAATATTGAACTCTGAACACATTGATAAAGTATTGTGTAAACCTCGATCAAGTCTGGCTTCGATTGATGAGTTTGTAGATAATATTTTGAAAATTGCATGTTCCAGCAGTAGGCAACCAATGTCTGTGAATGATGCGCAGCTAGTGGTTGATCAGTTTCTAAATGACTGCCAGGAATTCACCTGCGCAGTCTCCGCTATCCCATCCAAACTAAAACAGACCACATCTTGAAGAGAAAACGCTCCACTGTCCTGGTAATAGATGATCAATACGGAACCGACGCCGTAGCTGACTCTGTTGGCTATGATCGACGCGCCTTTCTACGTGACTATGGCGATGGGCCGTTCCAATTTGAAGTTACATCAGGGTTTGATTCAAAAAGAAACTGTTATTCAACTCAGACCGTTCTGAGTGCAATGGGTGAATTAAAAGAGCATCTTGATGGTGTATTGCTGGACATTCGTTTTGGTGATGAAGGTGATACTCTGGGGCTGGACATTATTAAGGGTATAAGAGAGTCGTATCCGGAATTGCCCATTGTAATGATGACCTCTGTTCCAAAAGAGGAACTACTGTCCAGATGCCTGGAACTTGGGGCGGTTGATTACCTGGTGAAGCCGTTACAGCCGGATCTCCTCTGGCAGACCCTTGATCGCTATGTCGGTACTTCTTCACCCAAATGGTGGTTAGTAGGCCAGTCAGAAGAGTTCTCTAATGCCGTTGATATGGTGGCGATGGCCTCAGAGGGTGGCGCTACTTCGGTGCTGTTGCTGGGGGAGTCGGGCACGGGTAAGGAGCTGTTTGCAAGATATCTACACCGGCACGGGCCGCGTAGCAGTGGCCCATTTCAGGCTATTCAAATTTCGGCATTATCAGAATCCTCTATCGAGGGAGATCTGTTTGGTTACAGCCGGGGCGCATTTACAGGAGCGGATCGCAACAGGGATGGGCAGTTGTGTGAAGCAGACGGCGGCGTTCTGTTTCTGGATGAGATTGGTGATCTGAGTCTGCCTATTCAGGCAAAATTGCTGAGGATGCTGGAGACGCGTGAAGTTCCGCGTTTGGGTGACGGCAAGTTGCGTAAAATTGATGTTCAGGTGGTGGCCGCCACCAACGCAAACCTGAGCGCCAGGGTAAAAGAAAACACCTTTCGCTTGGATCTTTATAAAAGATTAGGGGGCATGATCATACGGCTGCCACCAATATCAGATCGTCCGAATGATATACTTTTGATGGTTCGGCATTTGCTATGCAGAGGTGTGGTGGAACGCATGCCCGGAATGCCTGTCCCTGAATTGCCTGAACAAATAGTTGATGAGTTGAATAATATCCACTGGGATGGAAATGTAAGGGATATCTGGAATTTCATTCAAAGTGTTTTTGACCTGGCGACGCGAGAGAAGGATTTCAGTGCGACGGTTTTTCGCAAGGCGCTTAAGATGGCCGATCATGGGTTTTCTGACACACCGCAAATAGAGCTATCCACCCTGCCTAAAGAGACTGTCAATAATTCTGATATCTACCTGGAGAAGTTGGCACTGCAGGAGTTGTCTCTACTCTATTCAGCACTCCAGGAAACGCGGGATGCTCGCACGGGTGCGCCAAACCGCGCAAGCGCAGCTGCCATGCTAAAGGGCAAGGAGAAAAGCTCAACCAACGAATTTGATCGTTGGGTACAGAATATAATGAAAAAGCTCAACCCCGATACCCAGGCAACAATCTGCCGGGCATATCCTGAATTGGTTAATATGGTTCAAGAACGAGGTCAATGGTGATGGCGCGATCCACGGTAATTATTGCCACGACTGACATTCCAATGGCGTTTGCATTACGGGCGAGATTGGAGGGATCCTGTCTTAAGCTAGGGTTAAAACTGGAAGTCTGCCCGGCAGGCTCCAAAACGGATCCTGGTGCAGAGCCACCATTTTGTCAGCATGCACATCCATACGCTGAACCTATTACCGCCTACGAATCATCCCAGGAACTATTTGATCATCTAGAGTCCCGCGACCCGACGAGTCTGGCTGATTCTCTGGTTGTCTTGGATGTTGGTACAGACTTGGGTCATGCCTTCAATCCAGCAGCGCCATCAAACCAGAACCGTGGTTGGTATCGTTCTAAAGCCAGAACTCCAGGTATTGGGGTTGAGTTGATGCTGCGTTTCCCTCACGTGTTTCCGGTTTTCCTTAGTCCTAGCGTACCAGTTGGTGACTTTCCAGATGAGGACTTAGAGAATACTAACGGACATTCATACCTCTCTCCTTTATTTAAGCAAGCTTCAAAGAACGATCAAGAATGGAAAACATTTGAAGATCTTAAAAAAGTACTACGCACTAAGAATAAACAAGATAATGGAAGAGCGGATGATAATTTTGATCTAAATGAATTAAATGCGTTCTCTTCACCGTTACTATTTGTTTCTCCCCTTGATGAGGGGAGAGGTCTTTGCTCGACGCTGGAACGTTTTGCCAGGGGAATGCGTTGCTGGTTTGATCCTACTGGACTTCGTACCTTGGTAAGAAATCGCTATCTGGGCGAGGTTTTTGGAGAAAAAGGAAAATGGGCAGTCGTGAAGGCAAGGGAGGTCTTGAATTCAAGAGTGTGTAACGTTGCTATTGCCATTGATGAAGAGCGCAGGTTCTGTCATTTCAATGCTTATGCGGCATGGAAATATGGTCGGCGGGCATGGGTTGTTACTACTTTCGAGGAGTTTGATAAAGATCCACTGTGGGTAGCATCTAATACCTGTGGGGCAGCGAATGATGTCGTCCTTTTGCGTGATATTGACATGCGCTTTCCTGATGTTCCCGATAAATTAACGGTAAGGGAGAATATCAAGGACATCAAAAAAGCACCCTGGAAAGAAAGAACAGAAACTGAGGATTACTCCCTTGAAGGAAGGTCGGTAGAAAAGATAGGCGAAAAATGGAAGGTTTATGCAGTATCAAGTGAGGCTAATATTGTCTCTCCCAAAGAAAAATGGCCTAACGAGAAGAGCAACCAGAAGGATGAGGAGAGACTTGGACAGCGTCAGCATGAGAATAAGATTCAATACCGAGGTTTTTCGAAACCACTGGGTACTATCTATGATCTAAGTGAGTATCTATGCACTATTGAAGCTCATTCTCATGACGAGGATGCGGATGCTGTCCACAGGAAGCCTCAAGACGACAACAAAAATCAGAGTGTGATTGCGAAGTTACTGAAAAAAACCTCTTCCACAAAACCAAACGGTGAAGATTCTAGCTCCAAGCCCGAGAGTAGTGATAGCGGACATGGAGCACCATATTCAAATTTGATGATTGCTGAATCATTAATAGGGCAGTCAGCCAGATGCGAAGGGTCACCGGATTCATACTTATTGGGTGCTTTGTTGGCGTCAGAAGCCTATGAGATTTTGCTGGGAATGAGTAAAACAACCGCACTGGAAGCACTGCTGGCAATGCACAAAGCTGAAGTACGGGCCGAGGTTATTTTTCCCGGTATGTCGCAGTATTTACAGATAGAAGAAAGAAAGAACGATATCGAATCTTCGGCTGCCAGTATATTTTCAGGAAATGCGGCAAATGATGCCAGGAACATGTTTTTAAGTCGGTTTTGGGCGGAATTGCGGCCAATATATAGGGATGGCGAACAATTTGAGGCGGCAGAAGAGGCCAATGTTGGGAGTTTTATTCATGCAAAATGGCCGCTTGTGCCGGCGAAGCCAAAATGGTTGTCAAAGTTGTTATTGAAAGGGATAGACTTAGGGCAATGGGAACAAAACCTCAAGCACTGGTTTAAGCGGCGAATATTAAAAGTTGCTACATCAATAAAGAACTGGGTGCTTTGTGCATTCATGTTTTCCATATTAATAACCACCCCATATCTTGCTGTTACTGATATGTCTTTTTACGAAACGTGGTCGCACGTATTGTTTAGCTCTCTTGGATTAAGCCTGGATGATGCGCTGTATGAGATTGTGACAGGTGGTAAGTATTATTTGCTGGGTGCAGTACATATAGGTTTATCTTATATTCTATTTGGCCTGTTTATATCCATGCTATACAGAAAACTGACTCGCGCTTAACGGGATGTCTGGATCGTCAATAGTTTTGTGACGTGGTCAATCATTTTGTGACACAGGGGGGGGAGACATTCCATCGCTGGCCGTTGTCGGTTACGCTACAACCACCCCAACAACCACCCCCGGATATCCACAACCTCTTCTGCACACACGGTATGGGACATGTCATATTCATGCCAGTCAACCGTGTGGCCCATCTGCCTGAGCCTGGTGCAGGTATCCATCCCCACAGAACAGGAAACCACGGTATCCATGCGTCCATGGGCCTGGAAGATCTGCCGCAGGGTGGGGCTGTCCAGGGGAACGGACTCGGGCAAGTAGGTGGACAAGGCCATCACTCCCCCTAGGGGCAACGGTGTGCGCAGGGCGGTCGTCAGGGCGATCACGCCGCCCTGGGAGAACCCCGCCAGAACGATATGCTCGGGCCGGATGCCCGCCTGGATCTCGGCATCCACCAGGGTCTGCAGATAATCCGCGGAACGCAGAATGCCTTCAACGTCGATCTTCGCCATGAGGTCCATGGCATAGATGTCGTACCAGGCGGGCATCACATAGCCGTTGTTGACGCTCACCGGCATGGCGGGCGCATTGGGAAACACGAA
>JAMOLT010000011.1 GCA_027068915.1 Sedimenticola sp.
TCGGTTTTTGCACCATTGATGCAGGCAGGCATTGGTTACGAAGTGATGCCCACTCATGCGGCATGCCGCACTTACAATATATTGCTGGCGGAAGACCGGCAGGTTCTGGCTGCCCTCATCCTCTAGTGTACTAGTGTACTGCGTCAGGATCTCCTTTGGCTTCCCCCCAATGCTGCCAGCACCAGCCCGGCAAGAAACCAGCCGACAATCATATAGATTCCCGCTCCAGCAACGAATTCACCGGGAAAACCGTACCAGTTCCACCAGGGAATGCTGGATGTGATCCAGGAAAACGTGCCAATAGCGGTAACGAACAACAGCCTTCCGACAAAGGACAATGTGGTAAAAGACAGCAACACTGCGGCAATCAAGCCAGCCGCAAGATCCGTAGCGAACTGCACTGCAAACAAGCGGCCGCTCATGGGTTCCTCCCCCTGGGGGCGATAGAGAATCATCCCTACCGGGCCATCACGATACGCCTCCGCCCAATCCGCCAGCGCTTTTTTTGACATGTTCTCATCTGCATTCATCCAGGGAAATACATACAGGCCAGGCTCTTCCAGCGCCAGATCCAGCGCATAGCTGATACTGGTGGAATGGGGTAGCTCCTGCATCCCCATCTTGCCTACAGGCAGCAACAAATGGGCCACTGCTCCCCAGATAAACAGCACCACACCGGCCAGCATCCCTCCAAGCACTACATTCTTCATGGGCTATCCTCTCCTTGACAGTCTGGCAAGCAAACACAGACAATGATTCTAACCTGTACTGAAGGTAAATCACCATTGAACGAGATTCCCATCGGCGGACTGTTCGCCGCCCTGTTTGTTCTGATCATACTCTCCGCTTGTTTCTCCGGGTCTGAAACCGCGTTGATGACTTTGAACCGCTATCGCCTGCGGCACCTGGCGGATGAAGGGCACAAGGCGGCACAGCTTGCCGAACGCCTGCTGAAGCGCCCGGAACGGCTCATCGGCCTGATCCTGCTGGGAAACAATTTCGTCAATATTCTTGCCTCCTCCCTGGCCACCATCCTCGCCATTCGCCTCGGGGGGGAAGGAGCCATACCCATTGCCGCCGGCCTGCTCACCCTGGTGATCCTGATCTTCTCTGAAGTCGCACCAAAAACACTGGCTGCCCTGCACCCGGAAAAGCTGGCTTTCCCGGCCGCCTGGGTTTACACCCCGCTGCTGAAGATCACCTACCCCTTGGTATGGTTGGTCAATCTCTTTGCCAACGCGCTGTTGCGCCTGTTGAAAGTGTATCCGGAAGAAGGTGGCCAGGACAGAGTAACCCGCGAGGAATTGCGCACCATCGTGAACGAAGCCGGGGCGCTCATTCCCCAGAAGCACAGAAAAATGCTGCTGGGAATCCTGGATCTGGAAAAAGCCACGGTAGAAGACATCATGATTCCCCGGCAGGAAATCGATGGCATCGACCTGGACGAATCATGGGATGAACTACTGGAAGACCTGCGGCAAATGCCTTACACCCAGGCACTGGTGTACCGGGGCAACATCGATCATGTGGTAGGTTTTATTCATGCCCGCCAGGTAATGCAGGCGCTCATGAGCGGAGAGCTCACCAGGGAAATCCTGCAGGATCTGATCCAGCCCCCCTATTTCATCCCCGAAGTCACCCCCCTCAACACCCAGCTGCTGAACTTCCAAAAGGCAAAACGCCGTGTGGGCCTGGTTGTAGACGAATATGGTGATGTACTGGGGTTGGTTACCATGAGTGATCTGCTGGAAGAAATTGTCGGGGAATTCACCAGCGACCCAACAGACAGCATAGCCGATGTTCAACCCAAGGAAGATGGCAGCTTTCTGGTAAACGGCAGCGCCAATGTGCGCGAGCTGGTAAAAACATTTGGCTGGGAACTGCCCACCAACGGGCCAAAAACATTCAATGGGCTGATTATCGAGCAGCTTGAAAGCATCCCTGAACCAGGCACCAGCCTGCTTATCAATGGCTATCCGGTAGAAATACTGCAAATGCAGGACAATGCCGTGAAGACCGCCCGTATTTTGCCCCTGCAAAGACGAGGCAGCTGAAAGAGGGTACGGGGCAACAAGAGCCTTGCTCAGGCAATTTCGTTCTTGTAAACCGCCATTTCCAGCCGCTGAAACACATCGCGGCGGTTGAAGGGCTTGCCCATGAAATCATTGGCGCCGATCCGCTGAATCCAGAACTTTTCTGTTGCTTCCTTGTTGCCGCTCATGATGATAATAGGGATTTTGCGGGTTTCATCCATCTTGCGTATACGGCGGGTGGCCTGAAAGCCGTTCAGCCCGGGCATTACGATATCCATGATGATCAATATCGGGCCGTGATTTCTGGCCAGCTCAATTGCATCTTTGCCATTATCGGCCTCAAGAACCTGATATCCGCCCTGAGAGAGCATTTTTTTCAAGGCAAAACGTATGGTTTTGGAATCATCGACAACCAAAACAGCCGCGCCTTTTTTCGGCATCGTGCGGAAATTACGCCGCCGATCCCGAATAATATGTACAGCCCGCGCCTGATCGCGCCGGAAAAGTTTCTTGATACTGAATAACCCCATAGCCCCTCCAATCGTCCAATCCATCCCTGGGGAAAAAGCTTTCACCCCCCTGTACATATTATCTCAAACAGAATATAGGGCACCTCGAATAACTCGGTTTTCGTCACACCGGCGCACGAACCCATGGATGGGTGAAGGTAAAGCAATGCAGGAGCAATTGCCGAGGCCGGTGTCTACAGTTTTCAGGAATTGATGGATTCCGGCATGCACCGGAATGACAATTTACAGAAGTGCCCTGTAGTGATTATAGATTGAATGCAATGCTAGCGCATCTCTGAACCCAAGATCCGCCACCAATGGTGGATCTTGGGTTCAAAGATGCATCACGAACAGGCATGCACAATTCACTATTCCTGAACCTGAAACAAGCATTCCTGCAATCCGTTTTTCAACAACCGGGACTGTGCCGTGCGAAAACCGGGCATCAACTTTTCCAGCACCCTTTGCGGATAGCAGGGCGCCCCCACTGTGCTGCCGGTAACGGCCTGACGCCGCATGGCATTGCTGGAGAGCAGCTCAAACTGAACCGGCTGTGCCGCCATATCTCCACGAGTATAAATGAAAGCGTGCAGCCAGGCGCCCGGATTGCACTGCTGAACAAGATGCTGGCTGAATTGAGGCAGCAGCTCTTTATCCAGATAGTTCAATCCGTCCCAGGCCAGAATCAGATCCAGCCTGTCAGGCATATTCAAAGGAAGAATGCGCCCAAAATCCAGCTCGGGTTCATCTTCCTCCGGTGGGGACAGATCCGGCAGAACATGCAACACATCCCCAATATGATAACGACAGCGGAAACGGGAAAAAAATTCGATATGATTCCCTGATGCTGCCGCCAAATCCAGAATATGGTATTTGTGTTCCGGTTTGCGCTCCAGTGTTTCCACCAGAGAAGCAAACGCCGGGCAACCCAGCTCTCCAGACTGTGATTGCTCCGGCGCAATATTACCTGGGGTTTTTGGCTTGGCAAAAAGAGCCATGGGTATGAATCAGTTTCTGCGTCAGGCAGACTTGGCGCTTGGTGGCGCCGGCTGTGATGTCGGCTGTGATGCTGACTTGGCTGCCTTTGCATCCATATCAATGCTACCTTTAAAAGTTGCGCCTTCCTCAAGTATGACTTTGGGTGAAACGATATTTCCTCTTACCTTGCCTGTGGAGGTAATGGTTACCTTCTCCATCCCGTTGAGGTCTCCCGTGAGCCGGCCACGCACGGTAATCGTCCGCGCAAAGGCGTTAGCCTTGATGACACCTTGTTCACCGATCGTAAGATTGTGCTCCTTGAGATATACATTTCCTTCTACCTGTCCCTGGATCAGCAGATCCTCATCACCATTCAGCTCACCATTGAGTTTGATCGAAGAACCGATGGTAGTAGTCTGCCCGCTATTGCTTGCGGGGGCTGGTTTGGATGCTGCTGGTGTAGCTGCTTTGGGAGCGGATGGCTTCTTTTCCGTCTCTTTCTTGGTTTTATCAAACATTGCGATTTCCTTTGGAAAGTTACAGGAGCCCGATCCTGGGCAGACAAACCAGCATTATCCCTTGCTGAATCATTGATTATAGGTAGCTTGCCCGTCAGTTGCCATGCCCTTTTGGAGAACGAATAGAGTTTTTGGTATCTTCGCCTACTGAACAATTATTCCCACCAACGGCCGGCCCAGGCGGGCCGAAGTGGAATACAGTACGCTGGAGATCGAAAATGGCAGCATTCGGGCAACCACGAGCACTACTGTTACCCATAACAGGCTCTGGCACAAGCCCGCTACCAGACCCAAAGATGAGGATCTGGATTTTTTCTTTTTTAAATCCGATAGATAGAAACGTATCTTCCATAAAAACCAGGCCGTAAGCACAAGCAGAAGGAGTACCCCCAGGAGGCGTGAAAAATGCAGTAGATCCTGCAATACAAGATCCAGGGAATGCCACAACACGGTGGTCAGGCTGAATCCCGCCAGCATGGCCAGCAGCAAAGCCGCACTAATGGCAGCATATAATTCCGGATAGAACCCCCTTCGCCAGCCACGCAGTATGCTCCAGCACAGATAAAGCAGCACCACCCAGTCAAACAGCGTTGTTGGCAAATAAGCAGTCATTACTCGAAAAGAACAGACAAAGCCTGGGAAAGACGCTGAACCGGTATCACCTCGATACCGGCTATCGCCTTGCGCGGCCGGTTGGCTGCGGGCAGAAGAATGCGCTTGAAGCCATGCTTGGCGGCTTCGCGCACACGATCTTCACCACTGGGCACCGGCCTGATCTCCCCGGCCAGACCTACTTCTCCGAAAGCCGCCAGCCCCAGGGGCAAAGGCCGGTCACGAAAGCTGGACAGTACCGACAGCAGCACGGGCAGATCAGCCGCCGTTTCGGTCACCCGTACGCCACCCACGATATTCAGAAAAACATCCTGATCGACCATGCCGATGCCACCGTGACGGTGCAGCACCGCCAACAGCATGGCCAGGCGATTCTGCTCCAGCCCCAGGGCCACCCGCCGCGGATTGCCCAGGGAGCTTTGGTCCACCAGCGCCTGCACTTCTACCAGCATGGGGCGTGTGCCCTCGCGGGTGACCAGGATTGCACTGCCGCACACCTGCTCTTCGTGGCGGGAAAGAAAAATAGCCGAGGGATTGCTCACTTCCTTGAGTCCCTTGTCTGTCATGGCAAACACGCCCAATTCGTTCACCGCTCCAAACCGGTTCTTAATCGCCCGCACCAGGCGAATCTGGCTGCCCGCCTCACCTTCAAAGTAGAGCACGGTATCCACCATATGCTCCAGCACCCTGGGGCCTGCCAGCGCTCCTTCCTTGGTGACATGCCCCACCAGGAACAGGCTGATGCCGGTCTGCTTCGCAAATCGCACCAGTTGCGCGGCGGATTCCCGCACCTGGGCCACGGCTCCCGGTGCGGATTGCAGCTGTTCCGAATAAAAAGTCTGGATGGAGTCCATGACCATTACACTGGGACGGTGCTTGTCCGCCAGAGCCAGTATGCGCTCCACACAGGTTTCCGTGAGCAGCTGCAAGCGGTCTACAGGCAGGCCCAGACGCGCAGCCCGCATGCTGATCTGCTCGGCTGATTCTTCGCCACTGACATACAGAGGTCGCATGTGCTCCGAAAGGCTGGCCAGCGCCTGAATCAGCAGGGTGGATTTTCCGATACCGGGATCGCCGCCGATAAGCACAACCGAACCCTGCACCAGCCCCCCTCCCAGCACCCGATCCAGCTCAGGTAATCCAGTGGCGGTGCGCTGGGTCTTCTCGGCATCGACCGCAGACAAGGGACGAATCATGGCTGCCGCTGCATCACCGCTGTATCCTGCAAAGCGCGGCATTGTCTTTTGATTCACTTCGGAAATGGACTCTTCCAGGCTGTTCCAGGCACCACAATCGGAACATTGCCCGGCCCACTTGGGAAAACCACCACCACAATCCCGGCAGACATATAAAGTTTTGGCTTTTGCCATCAGCGTCCCTCACGCTCCCTGCGTTGCACCCTTGAGGTAATGCCGCAAAACAGCGTATAGGGAATGGTCTGTACTGCCGCCGCAATGGTTTCTGCAGGCAAACCCCGTCCCCAGAGAACCACCTCATCACCAACCTGCGCCTGTGGTTGCCGGCGCAAATCCACCATCAGTGTATCCATGGAAACACGGCCCACAACAGGAACCCTCTGGTTATTGAGCAGCACTGGTGTTCCCGCAGGCATTTCCCGTGGATAACCATCACCATAGCCTGCTGCGACCACTCCTACAGGCATGGACTCCGGCGCCTGCCAGATGCCACCATAGCCAATGGGCTCACCGGCCTGAACGGTGTTGACAGAAATCAGCTTTGATCCAAAAGTCATTGCTGGTCGCAGCTCTTCCACCGGTGCGGAAAACGGCGAAGCACCGTAGAGCATAATGCCGGGGCGCACCCAGTCCTCATGGCTGGACGGCCAGCCCAGAATACCCGCAGAATTTGCAATCGACAGCGGTAGATTGAGCGCGGCAGTTGCCCTGGAAAAGCGCTGCAGTTGAAGCGGGGTATAGTCATCTCCCAGATTATCGGCATTTGCCAGATGGGTGAGAATCCCGGCCACCTTCGCAACACCGGGCAAATTTCGCAGCCGGGAAAGCAGCTCTTGTGCCTGTTGCGGCGGGAACCCCAGGCGGTTCATGCCGGTATCGAGCTTCAGCCACACAGCTACCGGGCGGGACAGTCCGGTTTCCGCCCACAATGTGAGCTGGGCAGCGTGATGCATTACCAGCTCCACCCCCAACCGGGAGGCCTGGAGCAATTCCTGGCGATCATGAGCTCCAGACAGCACCAGTATTTCCTTGTCGATGCCGGCTTCACGCAGCCGGGCTGCTTCATCGACCCGTGCCACAGCGAAGCCATCAGCTTCTGCGAGAGCGGCGGCAACCGGCAACATGCCATGCCCGTAGGCATCAGCCTTGATTACGGCCATCACCCGGGAATGCGCAGCATGCTTTCGCACCACTCTCAGATTGTGCCGCAACGCTTCGCGGTCTATTTCTATCCATGGAGAAAAAGGCATCAACCTGGCAGCTCAGTAAGCGTGGTACGGCTCAATGTACAGGATCACCATAAACCGGATTGATATAGTTCTCGAACTTGGTGAACTGCCCCAGAAAGGTCAGGCGCACTTTGCCTATGGGACCATTGCGCTGCTTGCCGATGATGATTTCCGCCATGCCCTTGTCGGTGCTTTCTTCGTTGTAGACCTCATCCCGGTAAATAAACACTACCAGATCCGCATCCTGCTCGATGGCGCCGGATTCCCGCAAGTCAGACATGATGGGGCGTTTGTTGGGGCGTTGTTCCAGGCTGCGGTTCAGCTGGGACAAGGCGACGACCGGAACATTCAGCTCTTTGGCCAAGGCCTTGAGACTGCGCGATATGGTGGATATTTCATTGGTGCGATTCTCCCCTCCACCAGGGATTTGCATGAGCTGCAAATAATCAATGACAATCAAGCCCAGCTTGCCACCCTGCTCGCGCATCAGGCGCCGCGCCCGGGCTCGCAGATCCGTGGGACTGAGCGCCGGCGTATCATCGATAAACAATTTGGTCTGGTTGAGAATATTGATTGCAGAGGTGAGGCGTGGCCACTCATCATCCTCCAGCTTTCCCGTGCGGATGCGGTGGCCATCGATGCGCCCCAGAGAAGAAATCATGCGCATGGTCAGCGCTTCATTGGGCATTTCCATGGAAAACACCGCCACCGGGAGACCGGTCTTTATGGCTGCATTCTCGGCGATATTCATGGCAAAGGTGGTCTTGCCCATGGAGGGACGCCCCGCCACAATGACCAGGTCGGCAGGCTGCAATCCGGAAGTCTTTTCATCAAAATCATCAAATCCCGTGCTGATGCCGGTAATTGGTTCATCACTGCTTTGCAGCTCCTCGATACGGTCGATAGCCTTGACCAGCAAACCCTTGATGGCCTGAAACCCCTCACCTTCTTTCTGGCGCTGTTCGGCAATCTGAAACACCTTGCTTTCCGCATTGTCCAGCAATTCGGCGACCTTGCGCCCTTCCGGGCGAAAACCGCTTTCCGCGATTTCGGTGCCGACGCGAATCAGCTGACGGGTTACGGAATGCTCCCGGACGATGTCCGCATAGGCGCGAATATTGGCCGCGCTGGGCGTATCTTCCGCCAGGGCCGCCAGGTAAGGCAGGCCGCCCACGTCTTCCAGTTCCTCCCGGCGCTCCAGCTCTTCGGCCAGGGTCACAACATCGAATGGCTTCTGCTCATCGGCAAGAATCTGGATGACGGAAAAAATCAGCTGATGTTCGCGGCGATAGAAATCCTTGGATCCCACCCGGTCGGCAATCTGATCCCAGGTGCTGTTATCCAGCATCAGCCCCCCTACCACCGATTGCTCCGCCTGCACGGAATGGGGAGGAATGCGCAACTGTTCCATTTCCTGATCAGCTTCAGGATAGTCTGGAACGGCTTCTGACAAAGAGGTATCGAATGACATGCAGGAAGGTTACAGAAAAAATGTGGCTTTGAGAACAGCGGCTAAATAAAAAAACAAAAAGCCGCGATAAGACAATTACTTATCGCAGCTTTTTGCAGCGTTACCTTACTTTCTTGTTCCGAGCAGTCAATTCAGCCCCGGACACGACCTGGAGGAGTCATGCTCAAAACCCGGACTGCTCCAAGATCATTCTTCGGCGATGATAATCACTTTCAGAATGGCGTTCACATCTGGGTGCAGATGCAGCACCACTTCAAACTCCCCGGTAGCACGCATAGGGCCATCCGGAAGACGGATTTCATTCTTTTCCACAGCAACGCCAGCTTCGTTGCAGGCACTGGATATATCCACGGTGCCTACAGAACCGAACAACTTGCCTTCCTCACCCGCCTTGTGGCTGATGGTAATGCCATTCAGACCTTCCACTGCAGCTTTCCTGGATTCCGCCACAGCCAGTTTTCCGGCAGCCTCTTTCTCCAGTTCCGCACGGCGCTTTTCAAATTCCGCAAGGTTGGTTCTGGTGGCGGGAATTGCCTTGCCACTGGGAATCAGAAAATTGCGGCCGTAGCCGGGTTTTACTGCAACCTTGTCGCCCAGATCACCCAGGCCACTCACTTTATCCAGAAGAATCACTTCCATTTTACTTGTACCTCATTAGGTCTTACTCGTCACCCTTGGGGTTGCGAGCCCGGACTCTCGCCCGAAAATTCAACCAGCCATCAGCATAGCCCGCAGCAGATACTGCTGTAAAACTCGCCGGCATACCGATGACCAACAATATGTAAAAACCGATCAACCACCCCTGATTTCCCTTGAACTCCTGCACCAGACCATGCACCAGGGCCACTCCCTGCAAAAAGAACGCCGTCATGCCCACCAGCGCCAGCTGCAAGGGAAATCCCGGTGTATCCGACAGGCTGCCCACCACCAGTAGCAGGGGCACCAGGATCAGCAGCCAACGCCCCAGGCGCAACTGCCGAAGCTCTTCGGCAAAACCGCCCGGATTGTACAGGGCTGCCTGCCAGCTCCGGGCCAGAAACAACGACAGAGCCAGCTGCAAAAACCAGGCCGCCCCCATGCCACCTGCCATCCAGGGAGCCAAATCCACCACCATGGCCTTACGATCGGCATCGCTGACTACCTTGGCATCCATAATCTGGGCGCTGTACTCTTCCAGTATTCCAGACCAGAACAGAACCACATCGTCAAGCAACAGGTACTGAACACCAATAATCAATGCACCCAACACCACTGCCACTTCAATCACCAGCCGCAGGGAGCGGGTAGCGCGCAACACCTCACCCAACACCAGCATCGGCAACCACAACAACGTGCCGACAATAGCCAGGGACAGGGGCTGCCCGAAAATCAACAACCCCAGAATGGAAAGCGCCACTCCACCCAGAACCACGGTCAACAGACCTTCCCTGACACCTTTCCTGAGCACCACCAGCGCAATGACAGCTGAACTGGCAATTCCCAGAGGGGTAATCAGCAAGGCCAGCACGGTAAACACGGTGGCTACCATGACGGCCTGCATACGGCCCTTCATGATGAAGGCGGCTAAGGCTTTCATCAGATTTTCTTCAGAAGATTGGGCACTTTTTCCTCTTGAACAACAAAGCCATACGAGACTTAGTTGATTCTATTTAGAATCTATTTGTGGGAATCGGTAAAAGGCACCAAAGCCAGGAACCGCGCATGCTTGATAGCTGTTGCCAGCTGGCGCTGATACTTGGCACTGGTACCGGTAATGCGGCTGGGCACAATCTTACCCGACTCGCTTACATACTGTTTCAGCAACCCAAGATCCTTGTAATCAATCTCGGTGATACCTTCAACAGTAAAACGGCAATATTTTCTACGACGCATATAACGTGACATATCTATACTCCTCCCGGATATTAGGCTGCAGCTTCGGGAGCTGCGTCTTTCTCTTCAGCCTTGGCCAGCAGAGAGGGTTCACTCAGTGCGTCATCGCGACGGATAGTCAGATGACGAATCACTGCATCATTAAAACGGAAAGCAGTTTCCAGATCCTTCAGGGTGCTGCTTTCACACTCGATGTTCATCAGCACATAGTGTGCCTTGTGCAGTTTGTTGATGGGGTAGGCAAGCTGGCGGCGGCCCCAATCTTCCAGGCGATGAATCTTGCCACCATCTTCATTGATGCTGGCAACATAACGCTCAGTCATGGAGGGCACTTGCTCGCTCTGGTCCGGATGAACCATAAAAACGATTTCATAGTGTCGCATTGTAGCTCCTTATGGCTAATAAACAGCCTCCTGCAAATACAGTGAGGCAAGGAGGATCGACCCGAAAGTCGATCAGGAGCGCGGATTTTAGGAGAACAACGAAAGGATTTCAAGCTTTTTCAAGTATTTGAACACTTTTGACCGATTTACTAAGGCAGCTGGACGTATCCCTCATTGGCAACCATGTATTCCTGGATTTTTTGCGCCGGCATGGGTTTCCCCAAAAAATACCCCTGCATTTCATCACAACCCTGGGAAAGCAACAGCTCATACTGCCCGGCCGTTTCCACGCCTTCCGCCACGACCTCCATCTGCAGATCATGGGCCATGGTAATAATCGCCGAGGTAATCGCACGGGAGCCTGAGCTGCTGTTCAGGCTGCTGATAAAGGATTTGTCAATCTTGAGGCGGTCAAAGTGAAAGCGGGTCAGATAACTCATGGCACTATAGCCGGTGCCAAAATCATCAATAACTACCCCGATACCCATTGCCTGAATCTGCGTTAAAACAGTTTCCACCAGTTGATCATTGGACAATAACAAGTTTTCCGTAACCTCAAAGTCCAGCAATTGAGGGTCAAAACCTGTGCGCTTCAGTATTCGCCCGATTCTTTCAATAAGATCAGCACTCCCCATTTGCCTGGGTGAAAAATTGTAGGAAAGGCGCAATGCAAAACCAAGCTTTTGCCACTGCTGGAGCTGCGTACAGGCTCTGTATAGTTGCTGATAGCCCATTTCGGCAATCAAGCCAACCTTTTCCGCCACTTCGATAAACTCATCAGGGCTGATGTAGGTATTGCTTGCATCCCGCAATCGCGCCAGAGCCTCTACGCCAATAATTTTCCGGCTGGATGCCTGTATCAATGGCTGGTAGAAAATCTCAAATCCTCCCGACTCCAGCGCCTGGTGAAGCAGGGATTCGATTTCCAGAGCACGGTTGGCTTGATCCTGCATGCCCGGCGCGTAGTAGGCAACTTGTCCACCGCCTTCCTTTTTGCCGCGATGCATGGCTGTTCCGGCACAGCCGATCAACAGCTCCGAATTGTTTCCATGCGCCGGATAGACGCTCACCCCCAGGGTAAGCGAGATACGCATCTCATGACCGACAACATGCAAAGGACGCGCAAACAGCGTAAACACCAGCTTCACCATTTCCTCAATGGGTCTGTCGATTTTCTGCTCTTCAAGGATCAGCAAAAATTCATCACCACCAATGTGGCCGATCTCCACCTGCCCGCCGAGGAGTTCATGCAGCCTGTAAGCCACTGCCTGTAGCAGCTGGTTGCCGATATCGATCCCGCGCACTTCATTGATTTGAGAGAAATGATCGATATCGAGATCTACAACAGCCACTTGGGTTTTGGCCGCCACCCCTCTTTGCAAAGCAAAGTCCAAGTGCTTGACGATCAAATCCTGGTTTGGAAGATCAGTAAGAATATTGTGTGTCTCCCGGTAGGTAACTGCATTTGCCAGGACATATTCCTTGCTTACATCAGTCAGCACCAAGATCGTCATCTGGGCGCTGCCTTCCGTGCCGGGAACCGTGTTGAGCGCCATATGTACTTGGTACTCCTCATCCCACGCATTCCTTAGGGACAGAATCCGGTCGTACAGCGGCTGTTTTCGCTGCAGATACTCCTGCAGGGAAAACCTGCGGCCATTGGTGGTACAGATCAGCCGGAACACTTCATCTACCAGCTTCCCTTCCGCCTTGTTTGCGTCCAGCCCGGAAAGCTTTTCCGCCATGGGATTGAATTTGCGGATTCGCCCTTGATCATCCAGATGGATAACTGCATCACCAATTGCCGTCAACGCTGTTTGCGACAACTGCCTCTCTTCAAACAGCACCTGCAGCAACCTTCTCAGTTGATGCGCGTTCGCAATAAGGAAAAAAAGCACGATGCTGAGCAACATAACCGCAGGAGGATACCAGTACTGAAACCGGGAAAGCAGCAGGTAGTCCGCCCCCAGCACGACAACTGGCAGCAAGACAATTCCATAGACATATCCCCATCCACGGGGGCGGTACGACAGCACCATCAATACAATCAACACTGCATTGAACAGGTATTGCAGATTCAGGGACACAGGAACGATCAGCCTGTCCTGTAAAAGCGCATTCAGTACATACGCATTGAACTCCACCCCGGCAACCGGTCGCCCCGAAGCCGATATCGGTGTCGGAATGTTGTCCCCCAAACCAGGTGCGGTAGCGCCAATCAGCACATATTTGTTGCGAAACCTGGTGTTCGGCACAGCTCCCGTCAGGGCATCCACATAGGAAACCACTGTGAGGTCGCTGCCGGATGCAGGAAAAGGAACCAACACCTGGTGGTGACGCCGCCACACACCCGATAGCATATCAGTATAGACAGGGGTCTTTCCGGAATCAGGAAGAGGCTTTCCGGCTGGCCATCCGCCCCCAACCTGCGCCATGGCCAGCGATAGCGTTGGCCAACGGGGCCTGTCCAGTCCCGCCATGAGAAATGCGGATCTGGCAATGCCATCAGCATCCAGTTCTGTATCCACATGGCCCAGCGCAGCAGCTACCTGGTGCAGGGCAAGCATGGGCAAGCTCTCCCTGAGCCCCGGCTCGGCACTATATTGCTCCAGCACCACTGGCAGTATCACCCGCCCGCTCTCCTGCACCGCCTGCACCAGGCGGATGTCATCCTCCGGGTGCTGCAGATCCGGTTCGGCAAAATTTATATCCATCGCTATGGCTGCGGGCTTCCCCCGGGTCAGCTGTTGCAGCAAATCAGCATGGTGGCTACGGGGAAACGGCCAGCGACCCAGGCTGGACAGGCTCTTGGGATCAATTGCCACGACAACAATTTCATCCAGAACCGGAGTGTCCATTTGGCGGATGAACCCGTCATAGACCAGGTTGTCCAGATCAGATAACCAGCCCCGCCAGGTAAAAAGCATCGCCAGGCACAACAGGGTGGAGCCGATGATCAGCCGCAGGCTCCACTCTGTTCTGCGCCGCTCAGACATTCACAAAGCCAGCAGTATGATTGCAATTGCAGGTATGCCAAACAGGTACCATGGCTCGGATTTCGGGTAGATGATATGCGCCGGACTCCACGCCCCTGCATACCCATCATCATCAATGGTTCGAATACGGAAATGCACGGGAGACTGGGGGCGATGCATGGACCAGCGGGGTTCATCCAGCACCACATCGGTCAGCAGGTTGGTGAAACTTTGATCCTCTGCAAGCTGCAGACGGTATTTTTGCCCTGCCCCGATCTTCTGCCAGTGCAGTTGCAATGAGTCATCATGAGTAACTGTTTCCACCGCAGGAGCCGCTGGCGCAGGCTTCAAGACAAACTGCTGGGGCATGCCCCAAGGCCCTTGCTCGGCCGCAGCAAAGGAAGCCACGCGCCAGAACCAGGTTCCAGGCGCCAGCGAGCCGAGTGCCAGGCTTGTTTTTTTCAAGCCCTTGTTATCCACCACAAGCGTCTGGAAATGCTCATCGACTGACAGTTGGAAACGGTAATGGCTGGCTTGTGGCGGAGTGGACCATTCAAAATCTACAGCTTCAGTCCTTACGGTGGAATCGGCAGGAGGCGCTACAGGCACCGGCGGCAACGGCCTTGCATCCAGCAAAAATGCGATGTTACTCTCTTTTCCTTCCAGCCCTGCAGCATCGATGGCGCGTACGCGCACCTGGTACCGGCCATCAGGCAGAGAGCTGGTGCTGAAACGATGGTGAGTCACCAGAGAACGGAGCACTGATGCACTGTCTTCCCCCGGCTCGCCAACCAGTATCCGATACGCCTTCGCTCCTTCCACCGGGCTCCATCGCAGCTCCAGGGGCAAGCGCCGTATCACCGGCGGTGGAGCGGCAATCCGGGGCGCAGGCAGCAGTTTTACCGCTGGCGCCGGTGCGCTTCCTTTTTTCACCAGGGTACCAAACCCGGTCGAAAGCGTTAGCCTGCCCTGGTCTCCCTGTACCTGCACCACCCCGGCCACAACTTCCACCTGGGAAGCGGGATGCTGTGAAGCAGGGATTTTTACCCGAAAAAGCGTTCCCCGGACTGTGGTATTGGCCGAAGGGGTGCGGATTTCGAAGCGCGTACCTCTGGCAGGCACCTTGTTCTCCGTTTCTCCATGCAGTATCTTGACCGTGGTATCTCCAATTCCCGTGCCCGGAAACCTATTTACCCGAACCAGCTCGATCTCGGTATTGCTTCCCAGCAATTGCCTGGTGCCATCGGAGAACTTCAGCAGCACGCTGGCATTCTTTCCCACTCTCAACCGATCTCCGCTATGCAACCAGACTTTCCGTACAAGTGGTTGCTCCTTTTTTCCGGCAATGAGATGCACTGCCTGACCCCGAACATCGATCACCTGAATCGCCGCCGGCTCAACCTTCAGCCAGTCAAGGGGAATACGCACCAGAGTGCCAGGGGGCATCTGCCTGGGGTGCTGAATCCTGTTTAATTTTACCAGTTTGCTCCAATAGCCCAGGTCAATGAGAAAACGTTCCGTCAGATTCCACAGGTTATCACCCGGTTGAAAGCTGTACAGCCACTCCTCCTGTTTTTCTGCGGCCACCGTCCCCTGCACCCAGAAAAACAAAGCCAGAGCCACCCACCGCCCGGATTTGAGACCCCCCGTACTCCCAAACATTTTCCCTCCCCTTGTACTTTCCCCTCTTGTGTCTAAATTCTAGTGCATCCCTGGCTATCCTGCTTTGTATTGCCCTTCTACGGCGGCGCAGCAGATCAAATTCCCCGCTGGCGAACAGCTTCAAACAAGCCTGCGGCAGTGGCTACAGATACATTGACACTTTCCACCACTCCCGCCATGGGTATAGATACCAGCAGATCGCACTGCTCACGAACAAGCCGCCGTATACCCTTTTCCTCACCACCCATCACCATCACCAGCGGCCCCTTCAGGTTGGCTTGATATAGGGACTGCTCTGCTTCACCTGCCAACCCCACCACCCACAACCCGCATGCTTCACGCAACTGGCGCAGGGTGCGCGCCAGATTGGTCACCTGGATGAAAGGCATGGTTTCTGCTGCACCACTTGCCACCTTGCAGGCCACAGGGGTGAGCCCCACAGCCCGATCCCTGGGCGCGATCACTGCATGCACACCCGCCGCATCAGCTGTGCGCAGACAGGCACCAAGATTATGTGGATCCTGCACCCCGTCGAGTACCAGCAGGAAAGGTGGCTCCTGCAATTCTTCCAACAGCCGATCCAAGGAGTCTTCCCCTCTGGCAGCAGGCATGGCAACCCTCGCCACCACCCCCTGATGCCGGGCGCCAGGCGCCAACTGCTCCAACTCGGGCTTATCTGCAGCAACTACCTGCACACCGGATTTACGCGCCTCCGAAAGCAGCTGCCCCAGGCGCCGGTCGTTGCGCTTGCGATCAAACCAGACCCCTTGTATTTGTCCCGCTCCATGCTTCAGGGCAGTGCGCACGCTGTGAATGCCTGCAACATAACGGGAGCTTTTGCTCATTGCCGTTTTCGCCGCCCGGAGCGGCGTTTTTTCCCCGATTTTTTTGGACTCGCTGGTTTTTCACTGCGCCCAGCCAGTGCAAGATCGATCTTCCGGTCATCCATATTGACAGCCGCAACCACGACCTGGATGGAATCCCCGAGACGATAGGTTTTGCCGCTACGTTCTCCCACCAGTTTGTGGGCAATGGGATCGAAATGGAAGAAATCATGGTCAAGCGAGGTGATATGCACCAGCCCGGTGATGTACACATCCTTGAGTTCCACAAACACACCGAAGCTGTTGACGCTGACTATCAGTCCCTCAAACGGCAGCCCCACCTTGTCCAGCATGAACTCGCATTTCAGGGCATCGGCAGAATCCCGGGTGGCTTCGTCCGAACGGCGTTCAGTCATGGAACAATGCTCACCAATGGTGGCAATTTGCGGAAACGAATACTCGAAGCTGTCCGCCTGGCCATCAATAAGCAGGTGGCGGATGGCTCGGTGCACCAGCAAATCCGGATAGCGGCGAATGGGCGAGGTAAAATGTGTGTAGGCAGGAAAGGCCAGGCCAAAATGCCCGATATTCTCAGACGAATAGATCGCCTGCATCATGGAACGCAGCAACACCGTCTGGATCATGTGCACATCCGGTCGCTCCTTGATCTGCTCAATCAGCTCGGCATAGTCCTTCGCCGTCGGTTTGTCACCCCCGTTGAGCCGCAAACCCAGTTGCGCCAGAAACTGGTGCAAGTCATTGAGTTTGTCTTCACTGGGGCGCTCATGCACACGATACAGCGCTGGAATCTTCTTGCGCAGCAGCAGTCGCGCAGAGGCGACATTCGCCGCCAACATGCATTCCTCGATAATGCGGTGGGCATCATGCCGCACCGTGGGAACGATACCATTCAGCCGACCGTTTTCATCAAATACAAAGCGCGTCTCCACCGTATCAAAATCAATGGCCCCCTGCTCTTTTCTGCCTTCATGCAACGCATGATAGAGATGGTTCAGCTCTTCAAGATGAGGCAACAAGGCAGCATGCTTCTTGCGCAGCTTCTTGTCACCGCCAAACAGCATGGCTTCCACCTCATCGTAGGTCAGGCGCGCATGAGAACGCATCACTGCCTGCAGGAAACGCGATCGCAGGATTTTGCCTTCCTTGCTGATATAAAGCTCTGCGGCCATGCACAGGCGATCAACCTCGGGGTTTAGTGAACACAGGCCATTGGAAAGGATTTCCGGCAGCATGGGTACAACCCGGTCGGGGAAATAGGTGGAGTTTCCGCGCTTGTAGGCTTCTTTATCCAGGGCCGAATTTACCGGCACATAGGATGAAACATCCGCGATGCAAACCAGCAACTTCCACCCCTTGGGCATCCGCTGACAATACACTGCATCATCGAAATCCCTTGCATCAGCGCCATCAATGGTCACCAGAGGAAGATTACGCAGATCGGTACGCCCTTCCTTGGCCGATTCGGGGACATCTTCTTTCAGAGCCACAATTTCCTGCTCTACCTCCTGCGGCCAGATCACCGGAATGTCATGCACACGGATGGCAACATCCGTCTCCATGCCTGGCGCAAGATGATCGCCGATGATCTCTATCACCCGCCCGATGGGCTGCCGCCATTTGGTCGGTTGTTCGAGGATCTCCACCACCACCATCTGGCCTTCTTTTACCCCATTGAAATGCTCATCGGGGATGATGACGCGGTGCGTCATGCGCTTGTTGTCAGGCACCAGAAAGCCCATACCGGCTTCCACATTTACACGCCCAACCACCTGGCTATGGGCACGCTCCAGAATTTCCACCACAGAACCTTCTCTGCGGCCACGCCTGTCCACACCCGTAACCTGCACCACCACCCGGTCATCGTGCCACAGGGGGCGCATTTCCCGGGGAGACATGAACAAATCCTCTCCCCCCTCATCAGGGCGAAGAAACCCAAAACCATCGGCGTGGGCAATAATCCGTCCGGCAATCAGGTCTTTCTTGTTGACCACGCACAAGCCGCCGCGACGATTGCGCACGATCTGCCCGTCACGGAGCATGGCCTTTATCCGGTACGACAATGCTTCCACCTGTTTCGGGTCTTTCAACCCCAGCAATGGTGCAAGGTCTTCAAGTTTCAGGGGAATACCATGGGTTTCCATGGTTTCGAGTATGAACTCCCGACTGGGAATGGGATTATCGTATTTGCGCTCTTCCCGGGCGCGATAGGGATCACGTTTTTGTGATTTGTTCTTCTTTCTCGACTTGGCCACAGGCCTATTTACCTTCAATGCATCTTATTAATCAGAAACACATTATACGCGCTTGCCTGGTTCAATACTAACCACGGTCTCCACTATTGATCCGGCAACCATGCCACAAATCAAGGTCATGGCAGGCAAGCTTGTTTACAATAGATTCATATTCAACGCACAAACCCGAGGAGTAGCAGACATGATCAAGCAAGTGGAAGGCGATATCCTGCTTACAAAAGCACAGGTTATTGCCCATGGTGTTGCCGCCATGGACCCAATGAATCAGGGACTGGCCAAGTCCTTGCACGAAAAATATCCTGCCATGCACAAGGATTTCCATCATTGGTGCCACCAGCATCACCCAAAGCCTGGTGAAACCTGGATGTGGGGCGGCCCCGATGGTGTCCGCATCGTCAATCTGATCACCCAGGACGGTGGCTACGGCCGTGGCAGCAAACCGGAACACGCGACCATTCAGCATGTCAATCACGCCCTGAAAGCCCTACACAAAATGGCAATAAAAGAAAAATTCACCTCCATCGCACTACCTCGTCTGGCTACAGGCGTTGGCGGCTTGGACTGGAGTGATGTAGAACCATTGATCAACAAACATCTTGGCGATCTGGACATCCCCATCTATGTATACGCTGTCTATCACGCCGGGATGCAGGCAAAGGACGAATAGGGAGAAAGAACATCTCTCTCCATCTGCCCTGTATGGGCAGATGGAGGTTGACAGTCAGCGCAGCAACTTGTACAGTTCGCGCCTCAAGAATATAGGTCTATCCTGAGTTCTTGCCGAGGTGGTGAAATTGGTAGACACGCTAGCTTCAGGTGCTAGTGGGGGCAACCCCGTGGAGGTTCAAGTCCTCTCCTCGGCACCATTTTACTAGACCATCATAAACCTCGAAAAGCACTGTATTTACAGTGCTTTTTTTGTGTTTGTAAATTCATTCCGTTGTCTCCCATTGTCTCTGAATGTCGCTTTGTGGAACGTGGGTGGAACGCAGATCGGTAGTTTTCGTTTCCAAAATATGCACGTTCACTGCTCATGATTTGGACGCATGGACCTCGTTAACCGACAAAGAATGTGTCCCCACTCTTCCTTGCAAAGCCTGCCGAACAAACTGCATCGACGCACTCTCATTTGACTCGACGAGTTGTCGAACCTGATCGGACATATCGTCGATTTTATTCAACCTGGTTGCAGCATCCATCGCCCGGTCATAAGCCTCCACAACATCGGCGCTGGTCACTTCATAACCCCACCCCTGACTCAATGCCATCGCGGAGCCGAGAGCAAATACCGGTTCGGTGTCAAGGTAATCCCGTGCCACCCTTGTCAGCATTTTCGGATCACAGTGGCTTCGGTTGGCAAGCTCCAGTGCCAGTAAGTTAGAGGTACAGACTATTTATGCCAACCTTACCGATATAAGAGCATCATGCTTCGCATACGACAGGGCCTGTATTAATACCGTACGTGAACTATTATGGGTCATTTCCTAATAATTACGATATTTATCACGTACAGGATATTTTTCTTGATTTACACCAAATTTATTGCTATTTTTTACCGTACGATACAATTATTGGACTAAAAAGATGAAAAAAAATGATGTCTCTTACGGGCGGATCCAGTCGGCTGAAGACCTCGGCCAGCTTGTGCGTGCCCACCGCAAAAGTAAAGGATTGACCCTCGAAAGGGTCTCCGGACTCGGTAACCTGAGCACCCGGTTTCTATCTGAGTTCGAACGCGGCAAGGAAACTGCCGAGATTGGAAAAATTCTGAAGGCTTTGCGAACCCTGGGGCTGGACATCATCGTTCAACCAAGGGGAGGAGCAACCCCCTCCTCTCACAGTCCATACCCGACCAAAACCAGATCAGGACAATCATGACCGACCGGGATGCACTCAATGTCTGGTTTGGCGATCGCTTGGTGGGATACTTGTGGCGAAATCCAGTCGGTGCCATTGGATTTCGTTATGAGCCTGATTGGATCAACAACAATGGCTTCGCCATCTCGCTCACACTCCCTCTCACAATAGAAGACTTTTCCTGCGATGCCAGCGTTGCTCATCGTTTTTTTGCCAATCTGCTGCCCGAGGGTGGTGCCCGGGAACACATTGTTCGCGATCTGAAAATTCCCTATACCGATTTTGACTTGTTGCGCGCCATCGGTGGCGAGTGTGCTGGCGCACTCTCTATTCTGCCTGTGGAGCGCAACCCATCAGACGATCGAAGTTACCGCCCCCTCCCAGGTAAGGAACTGGCCCAACTGATTGCTCGGCGCGGCCAGATTTATGCGGCTTGGCCGAAGGATAAACGGCCCCGGCTATCATTGGCAGGTGCTCAGGATAAATGCCCGGTGTTGATCCGGGATGGTCACTATTTTCTTCCCGAGGGCGAAGCGCCCACCAGTCATATCCTGAAATTCGAGTTGACGGACTATCATCATCTGCCGGCCTATGAAACATTTACCAGCTTGCTTGCCAGACAAATCGGGTTGCCCGTCGTCGATATCGAATTGCATTCCATTGAAAAGCGTTTCTATGCGCAGATTGGGCGCTATGATCGCGTATGGGATGAACACGGTGAAGTGCAACGTCTACACCAGGAAGACTTTTGTCAGGCACTTGGCTACGGGCACGAAAAAAAATACCAGGATTCCGGCGGCCCAACCTTTGCTGAATGCTACCAATTACTGCAGGGTGCTTCGACGGATCCTGCCATTGATACACAGAATCTCCTGCGCTGGCAGATTTTCAATCTCCTGGCCGGCAACTCGGATGGCCATGCCAAGAACCTGTCGATACTATATCTACCAAGCGGCGAGATTCGTCTGTCTCCCTTCTATGATCTGGTTTGTACGCGCGCCATCGAACGAATCGACACTCACCTCGCCTTCGATATTGGCAAGCAAAGAGACCCAGGGCAAATCACCACAAAACACTGGGCGTCGCTGGCCGGAGAATGCGATGTGGGTTCACGTTTCCTGATCGGGCTGGTAGAAGAGACGGCAACCTCGTTACTGGAACAAATCGGACAAGCAAAGGCGCTGTTTGAAGAGCAATACGGTAAATATCCATCACTGCAACGCATCGAGCGTATTGTCATACAGCAATGTCGCCGTGCCACCTGAATGTAATACAACAAGTGTCCTGGATACGCTAAAAAGTCTGGATCAAGACCGGGCAAACAGGGCCTCGGCAAGAATCAACGTGGAACGTGAGTGGAACGAAGACAAATATCAGAGTTATAACATGTTGTTTTATATATTAAATATAGGTATTTTAAGGAAGGTTCAAGTCCTCTCCTCGGCACCAGTTAAAAATCAAAGGGTTACGTGAGAGCGTAGCCCTTTATTGATGTTGGGTATACGAAACACGAGGTTTCCACCTTCCTCGACACATGTTTCAGGGGGCTTCCCTGATGCGAAGGAAGGACGCAAACCGCGGGATTCCGTTGCTGGAAAACCCTTGGTGTTTGAAAGTTATCAGGCTGCCAATAGCCGGGGGGACGGCACGCTCTTCATCGGTCAGGCCGGAGCCGACGTAAAAACGCTTTCCGCCTTCAATCTCCACCCACAGGGCACCGACCATTCCCTGAAGCCTGCCCTTGCCTGGCCGGTATCCAACCACTCGCCCTTCCATATCTTCAAAGCGCTTTACCTTTAAGGCGTTGGAGCTACGGCCTGTTTCATATGAGCTATCAGGATTCCTCAATACCAGCCCCTCGCCACCGGCAGCAATAATGGCATCAAGGTGCCTCATGAGCTGTTCCGCATCATGGTATAACGTCTGTGGAATAATCCGTACATGCTCCAGCGGACGCTGGGACAGATAGGTCTCCAGTTTTTTCAGGCGGGCTTCCAATCCCCCTGGGGCATGAGGCACTTCGAAGATGTTGTAGGTGACGCGCTGCCAACCCCCATGGGGTTGATCTCGTGAAACGACAGACAGTGTTTCTTCAAAACTGCTTCTGGCGATCCACAGCTCACCATCCAGCTCAAAAGGAGGAAACTCTTTGGTGAACCAGCCGGGAGCGGCAAAATCCTTTCCCTGACGGCTCAACAGCTTACGTCCGTTCCAATGCGCACGAACACCATCGAGCTTCTCGCTCATCAGCCAGCCATGGACATCCATTCCCGACCGGTACTTTTCCAGCAACAGGAGTGCCGGCTCCGCACTCTGTGCAAACTGGGGGAATAGCAGTAACAGCCAGAACAGATACGTCTTGGTATGTTTCATTGATCACAGCTCCTTGTAGATCAGATTTGTTCTAGTGTACTGCGTCTGTACTGCGTCGGAATTAAAGACCCTCAGTGAGTCACAATGCGGCCAGATGCAAGGCGTGCTGCCACCCCTTTCAAGCGAGTATAACACTGCAGATGGCCGCATTGTGGGCCACCCGAAGGAACCCTTGAAAGAGCCTTTAATTCCGACGCAGTACACTAGCACAGCCCGATTGGGGTGTGCTATAAATACAGCGGCCATACACCACCATTCCGGGAGAGTTTTTTCATGCGGCAATCAACAGGCATCATCATTGGCGGCTTGCTTGGGCTTTATATGCAATCAAGCATGGCTCTGGAGTTGCTGAGCCCGGACATATCCGACCACATGCGCATGACAAAGCAGCAGGAATACCAAGGCTTTGGTTGCGACGGTGAAAATATTTCCCCCGCTCTCAAGTGGAAGGACGCTCCCCCTGGAACCAAGAGCTTTGCCCTGACGGTTTATGACCCCGATGCGCCTACCGGCAGCGGTTGGTGGCACTGGGTGGTATTCAATATTCCCAAAGATGCAAGGCAGTTGCCCAAAAATGCTGGTAACGTCAAGCTCAAGCTTCTGCCCCCACAGGCGGTGCAATCACGCACGGATTTCGGTACTCCTGGTTACGGAGGCCCCTGCCCTCCCAAAGGTCACGGCATACATCATTACCGGTTCACCCTGTATGCTCTGGACGTGGAAAAGCTGCCCCAGGGCATGGATGCACCTGCTGCCCAGGTGGGGTTTTCCATCAACCAGCATAAACTGGCGGAAAGCACCATTACCGGACTGTACTCGCGCTGACACATCAGGCGGGATGCGCTTCTCCTGAGAAGAAACGCCGGAAAACCATGCGCCCGGCAAAAGCCGCCAGAACAAATGCCAACAGCACCATCATGCTTTCCAGAATATGGATGGCCATCATTGCCGCAGGTATTCCGCTGCTGATCACGACATATCCCTGCACCAGAACAGCTGGCAGGGAAAATACAAACCCCATCAACAAGGGACGGTATCCACCTCCTGCCATTTCAAACAGAAAAACGCTGAAAAATCCGCCGATAAGAGCCGCAACAAAGGAAATAATCACCAGTACCGCTGCAATCATTTGGTCTGTCTGTTCAGGGGCGAGGTTCTGCAACAAGGGGATCGCAAGCACATTCAGAAAAGCCGATGCAGAAAAGTACAGCAACACCCCCAGAGTCATCAATACAACAGTGGCTGCTATTATCAAAAAACCAGATTTCATGTTCTGCTACTACTCTATGTTGTGTTCAGGGGAAAGCATAAATATTTCCCGCAACAGCTGCTGTTGATCTTCCGGTAGCGGCTGCAAGGCAGGCGACTTTGCATCCTTCCCGGTATCTTCAACACCGGTCACCCCATCTATCGCTATGGCTTCTATCACGATAACATCAGCTTCTGCGGGAGTATCCGGAGACAGAATCAACTGTTCAGCAACCGGTATGCCAGAGCCACCCAAAGAAGACCAGATTTTATCCATATTCATGCCTTTGAGCGCTCCCTGCTCCATCAGCACATACAACAGGACAGAAATAGCCACCAGAACCACGATCAAAACCAGATTGAGCCACCACATTGCGCTGTCGCCTGCTAGCGTCTCCCGGGGGTCTGTGTGCCTTGCAGACGCCGCCGGTGCTCTTTTGGCTGCGGTTTTCCTTACCGCCGCACCAGCGGTTTTCGGGCTGCCTTTCGCTGCCGGTTTATTACTCACAGCCTTTTTCGGCACCGTTTTTTTTGCCGCCTTTTTCCTGGGCGCAGCCTTTTTCCTGACAACTTTTTTCTTTACCGCCTTCTTTCCCGTAGTCTTTTTCCTCGCCCCGGTATTCGGGTCTTTTCCCTTATCTTGATCAGCCATTCAGGATCACCTTGCGCCTTTTCCCGGTGTTGAATACGCTACAACAAAGGTCGTGCAAATACCAGCGCATCCTCTCTGCCATTTTTCGCAGGATAGTAGCCAAACCGCTGCCCAATTTCATTGAACCCTTCTGATTCGTACAGGCGGCAGGCAATATGATTCGATATGCGCACTTCCAGAAACAGGGTGTCTGCAGATTGCTCCCTTGCCTGCCGGATTACTCGTTGCAGCACAAATCTCCCCAACCCTTTCCCCTGTTGTTGTGGATGCACGCTCAGATTCAGCAAGTGGGCTTCTCCGGCAGCAGCTGACATCACCGAGTATGCAAGAACGCTGTGTGAAGCTTCATATACACGGCACTCATAACCCGTGCGCAGGCAATCATGGAAAATCTTCCTGCTCCAGGGGTGCGGATAGATTTGCTCTTCGATAAGCATGACAGCTGTCAGATCGGAATCTGTCATGGATCTGGTGCGTAGCAATGCTCAATCTCCGTGCAGCATACCGTAGAGCTTTTGCAGATCCTGCCAAACCTTGGCTTTTTCTTCCGGGCGCCGCAGCAAATAGGCTGGGTGGTAGGTAACCAGCAGCGGAGTACGGTCTTCTCCGTAGTAATGGATACGGTTGCGCAGGCGACCAACGGCTTCATCCGTTTCCAGCAGATTGTGGGCCGCAACACCACCGACTGCCAGCATTACCTTTGGTTTGATCAGGGATAGCTGCTGAATCAGGAATGGCTGGCATTTTGCAACCTCTTCCGCAGTAGGGTTGCGGTTCCCGGGAGGACGGCATTTCAGAATGTTGGCGATATACACGGCTTCCCGCGTCAAGCCGATGGCATGCAGCATGGCAGTAAGCAACTGCCCAGCTCTGCCAACAAAAGGCTCCCCCTGACGATCTTCTTCCGCACCAGGCGCCTCCCCCACAATCATCAATTGCGCCGATTCGTTCCCAATGCCAAATACCGTTTGAGTACGGCTGGCATGCAACTCACAAGCCGTACAGGATGCTACCCTGGCTCTGAGCACCTCCCAGGCAGACTGTTGTGCAGAAACACCGGCAGCCGGTTTTGGCGATTTCGCTACGGGGATGGGAGCAGCCGGTTCCCGGGGTTCCACAACGGCTTGAGGATGGTCATCAACCGCCGCCTCCCGCACCACATAGCGCGTGATTCCCATGGCGTCGAGATACTGCTGGCGGCGGCTGGCATCCATTCGTTTACACGTCTCCGCCCTGGGGATGTTCCCGCTCCACCGGGGCCATCAGGCGGTTGGCGGCGTTGATATAGGCTTTGGCTGAAGCTATGACGATATCTGTATCCGCTCCCTGGCCGTTCACTATTTGCTCACCTTTTTCCAGACGCACGGTAACTTCACCCTGGGAGTCGGTACCACTGGTGATGTTATTTACCGAATACAGGGTCAGTTTCGCACCCGTATCAAGCAACGATTCAATCGCCTGATAGGCTGCATCCACAGGGCCTGCGCCAGAAGCGGATACTACCTGCTCTACGCCATCTATGCTGATTACAATGTCTGCGCTAGGCACTTCACCGGTTTCACTGCAAGCCCTGAGGGAAACCAGTTTGATGCGCGGATCCCGCAATTCATGTACGGATTCCGACACTACCGCCTGCAGGTCTTCATCGAATATTTCATGCTTCTTGTCCGCCAGGTCCTTGAAGCGGGAAAAAGCCGCATTGAGCTTTTCTTCAGAGCTGAATTCTATCCCCAGCTCCTTGAGCCGGGTGCGAAATGCATTACGCCCGGAATGTTTGCCCAGCACCATGCGATTGTGCGACCAACCAACATCCTCGGCGCGCATGATCTCGTAGGTTTCACGATTCTTGAGCACGCCATCCTGATGAATGCCGGATTCATGGGCAAAGGCGTTCGCGCCGACAATGGCCTTGTTTGGCTGCACGGGAAAGCCGGTGATGCTGGACACCAGTTTGGAGCAGGACAAAATCTGGGTGGTATCCAGATCGACATTGCAGGGAAATACATCCTGGCGGGTACGCACCGCCATCACTACCTCTTCCAGAGAAGCATTTCCCGCCCTTTCCCCCAGACCATTGATGGTGCATTCCACCTGGCGTGCGCCATTGAGCACCGCAGACAGGGAATTGGCCACCGCCAGCCCCAGGTCGTTGTGACAATGCACGGAAAACACCGCCTTGTCTGAATTGGGCACACGCTCCATGAGAGTATTAAGCACCTCCCCAAATTGGTGTGGCAGGTTATAACCTACGGTGTCCGGGATATTGATGGTGGTAGCGCCAGCATCGATGGTCGCCTCAACGATACGGCACAGAAAATCCATCTCGGAGCGCCCGGCGTCCTCAGCGGAAAACTCCACATCATCCGTATATCTGCGGGCGCGTTTCACCGCCCATACCGCCTGCTCCACCACCTGATCAGGCTGCATGCGCAGCTTCTGCTGCATGTGAATGGGAGAGGTGGCGATAAACGTATGAATACGCGCGGAATTGGCTGGTTTAAGTGCCTCTCCGGCACGGTCGATGTCTTTTTCCAGGGCTCTGGACAGCCCACAGATGGTAGAGTCCTGCACCGACTCCGCCACGCTTTTGACTGCCTCGAAATCACCTTCGCTGGCAATGGGGAAACCGGCCTCGATGACATCCACCCGCATCAGCTCCAGTTTCTTGGCGATACGGATCTTCTCTTCCCGCGTCATGGATGCGCCGGGGCTTTGTTCCCCGTCGCGCAAGGTTGTATCAAAAATAATCAATTTGTCACTGCTCATCACATAGCTCCATCCCGCTGTATTGGGACTTTCAGGTTTGGTTCGGTATGTTGCGTTGCTTTTGCCCTCGCCAGGGCGGGTGTGATTTGATTGCCCATCAGGGCAGCAGCGATCCAACAGGCAGGAGCAGGCCCCGGTAAAAGTTAACCGGCTCATCAAAACAGCGATGAAACAGAGCTTGCCAATTCATGATCAGTATTTTCAAAAAGTTTTTTTGACTATAGCGCAGTGCCGCCATTCTGCCAAGCATGTTTGCTGGCCTGCATGTACTGCTCACATTCCCTCGCTTCCATGGGAAATCCAAAATAAAACCCCTGCATATGATTGCAGCCTTGTTGTAGCAGAAATTCCACTTGCGCGCTGGTTTCCACGCCTTCTGCAATAACCCGAATATCCATTTCCCTGGCCATGCCGATAATTGCAGGCACGATACATGCAGCACTCCCTTCCTTTTCCAGTTGTGTCATAAATGAACGGTCAATTTTCAGGGAATCGACATCTACATAGCTCAATTGCCCGAAAGAAGAATAGCCGGTACCAAAATCATCCATGGCCAATTTGTAGCCACGCTCGGACAACACCTTGAGCAAGGGCACGGTTCTTTCCGGATCTTGCATCAACATACTCTCGGTAATTTCCAGAATAATCTGTGATGGGTCGATATCATAATCAGCGGCAGTTTTGTCCAGCACGGCGATCAAACCTACGCGCTCCAGCTGGCGCATGGAGAGATTCAGCGCCAGGGCATTTATTGCCACCCCTTGTTGCTGCCAGCCTTGAAGTTGCCTGCACACCTGCTCGATAACCCACTCCCCGATGGGGATAATCAGCCCGGTTTCTTCCGCCAACCCCATAAACTCATCCGGCATCACCAGCCCCAACTTCGGGTGTTGCCAGCGCAGCAATGCCTCAAACCACATCACCTCTCCGCCGGGCACGTCAACCACCGGCTGAAAATGCAGCTTCAATTGATTCTGGAATACCGCTGAGCGTAGCTCGCTTTCCATGCGGCTGCGCTTCTCGGCAATCTCGTTCATGCGCGCATGGTAGTACTCGTATCGGTTTCGCCCCTTTTCCTTGGCATGATACATGGCAATATCGGCATTTCTTACCAGGTAATCGATATTATTCCCGTCCTGCGGATAAACCGTGATCCCAATGCTTACAGACACATAAAATTCCATGGAATCGATATAAAACGGCTGGGCGATGACCTCAACAAGCTTGTCCGATAGTTCACTGGTCGCACGGAGCAGCTGTTTCTCCGTGCCAAAATCCGAAAGCAGAACAATAAATTCATCACCACCGGTTCGCGCCACCGTGTCAGATTCCCGTACGCAGGATTTCAGCCGCGCTGCGACCTCATTCAGAAGCACATCCCCACCCGCATGCCCGATACTATCATTGACATGCTTGAAACGATCCAAATCAAGAAACAGCAACGCAACATGCTGATTGTTACGTGCAGCATGGGCGATTACCTGCTCCAGCCGGTCATGAAACAGCAGTCGGTTCGGTAACCCGGTCAACACATCGTAGTGCGCCAGCTGGTAGATGTTTTCCTCGGAATTTCGGCGCTCCAGCTCACCACTGATACGATCCGCAAACACATGCAAGATGGTTTGACTCCATTTCGGCAGGCGCATGGGTTGTATATCCATGACTGCGATCACGCCAATATTGTTGTTGCTACTGTCTTTCAGACAGGTGCCAAAATAACTTTCCACCTTCAGTTTCTGGAGCAATTTGTCTTCAGGATATTGCTCCTGCAAACCCTGTTCGATCATCTCCAGCTTTCCCTGCAGAACATCCTGACAAGGCGTACTGGCAAGGCCGTAAACCATGTCGCTCAAAAGCGTTTCTCCATCCCACAGCGCCAGTATGCGCATGGATTCTTCCTTCTCGTCGGCATACACCGCATAAAAGGCATATTTGGATGCATAGGCCTGTGCCAGATGACGCATGGTGTCCCTGAGCATGTCTTTCTTTCCCTGTGCATATCCAATGGACGATGCAAGCTCATAGAGGGCATTCTCCACACGTTTTCGTTCTGTCATATCCACGCCAATGGACAGCAATTCCGGCTTGTTGTTATGCCCCGCATCAATATAGGCGTTTCTCCAGGCCAGCCAGATACGCTGCCCGGTGCGGGTGACATATTCGCTCTCCAGATGCCTGTGGGCATCAGGATTGGACTGGATTCCGGCGATCAGTTGCTCCACATCCACATTTTTCGAATCCTTTTCTTCCATAATCGTGCCCAGCACAGGTCTGCCCGCCAGCTCTTCCTTTGTATAGCCAAACAGTTCCTCACCAAATCGGTTGATGGAAATAATCTTCCCGTTTCTGTCCCAGCGCAGAAAAACGCTGTTCGCCTCCTCCACCAGTTTTCTGTACAGACGGGCCTTGCGCTGGCTATCGCGCTGAACAGATAGTATCAGTGGATACCATTGCCGCAAGCCATTGAAAACCAACACCATCGCCAGGGCATAGCAGAGTGTTTTCAGTACAAGATTGAGTTCCGTAGGACCCAGCACATACAGGTAGGACAGCGCGGGAAAATCACGAGTCAGATTGAGCGCCAAACCGACATTGGCGGAAAACATGCCGAAAGACACGTTCAACCAACTGGTTTTGTATTCCCTGGATATGGCTGGAGTATTTCTGATGAGCAGCAGAGTGCATACCGTCGCCACGACGACAAGGGAAATATTGGTGATCAGATTGATGCTCATGGTATACCAGGTTCCACCTGACAATAATCTCCTCTGGACAAAAAACACATGCCCGCTGGGTAACCGACCCTGTGTGCACATTTTTTCTGCTTCTATACGGCACGGATCTGTTCACTCAGGCATTGATACCCTGAGATCCAAGGAAAATAGAGATCCCTAGGAGCCTGTCGGATGTAACGTATAAAGGGCACATATCAGAGGCTCACAAATAACCCAAGACAAGGTGCAGATCGCCGTAAATGGCCCATTCCCTAACAAGGGCCGCAACAGTAGGCGCTTTAGGCGACGCAGTACACTAGCGTTGAAAAAATGACCGGGCTGCGCCGACCAGGCCCGATAACGCATACAGCGCGAAGAGCAGGAACAAAATCAATGGTGGCTGCATCAGGATAATTGCAAACACCAAAGCAATCCCAACCACCGCAATAAACGGAACCTTCCCCTTCAGATCAATATGTTTGAAACTGTTATAGCGCACATTGCTGACCATCAGCAGCCCGCACAAGCCAGTAATCAGACCGGCAATAACGGCAACATTTGTCCCCGAAACATCATGATCTACCGCTACCCAGACACTCGCAGCCACAATCGCAGCGGCCGAAGGACTGGGCAACCCCTGAAAATAACGATCATCCGCCACATCCAGCTTCGAATTAAATCGCGCCAGACGCAAAGCCGCCCCGGCTGTATAGACAAAAGCCGCAAGCCAGCCCGGTTTCCCCAAAGAGTGCAAAGCCCACTCATACATGACCAGCGCCGGCGCCAGGCCAAAGGCCACCATATCTGAAAGGCTGTCATACTCCGCACCAAAATCGGTCTGAGTATTGGTCATGCGCGCTACCCGACCATCCAGTCCATCCAGAATCATGGCAATAAAAATCGCCACTGCAGCCTTCTCGAACTGGGCATTCATGGCGGCAAGCACCGCATAAAAACCCGAAAACAATGCTGCTGTTGTAAACAGGTTGGGTAGCAGGTAGATCCCCCTCCCTGGTTTGTTGGGGTGCGAATCCGGCTCGGCTGCTTTATCTTTATGTTCATCCATGGGGGTTAAGTATAGCCTGATAGAATAAAGAAGCCCAAGCCTGTATTACCTTGAGATATTGTCCTGGTGAGCTTTAGTGTACTGCACCGCTTTCAGGGAGGCAGGTAGCGGGCGAACAGTAGCGGAAGATTTGAAAATCCCGGCAATTGCCTCGGCATTGCTTTATTTTTACCTTGTTCTCGCTCCACTCAAACACAAATCTGCTCAAACAGGATTATTTGAGGCGCCCTATACTGATATGCTTGTGCCCTGTTGCACCAAAACCACCAGCAGCTGTACCCATGAATCGAGTCCTCAATTATTTTTCCAATCACCCCTGGGTCGGGTTGGGGATCATTCTACTCATTTCCGCTATCGCCGGCACTCAAATCGGCAACCTGGAAATTCGCATCTCCGCCGACGAAATGCTGGTGCAAAACAACCAAGAGCAGGATTTCTATCGCGAGGTACGCAGCATGTTCGGCGACGAACAAATCAGTCTGCTCTATATGGAATCGGATGACCTCCTCGCCCATGACAAGCTAGAAGCCCTGCAAAAAGCTGTTGCCAAACTGGAAAAGCTCCCCTTCGTCAGCCGCGTGGAAAGTCTGTTCTCGGTTCCCTGGGTCAAGACTGTTGATGGATACCTGGACAAGAAACCGTATCTGGACAAGCTGCCCGAAACACCGCAGCAAGCCCGGAATGTTCTTGCAGAAGCCCGCAAAAACCCCTTCCTGAAAAACGTATTGCTTTCCCCTGACAAAAACGTCATGGCAGCTGCCATTGTGCTGAAAAAAGCAGACCGGCCAATAACCGACTGGAACGATGAAACCATCACCAATGCGCTGGATACTGTTGCAGCAGATTTGGCGCCTTTCTATACCACTGTATTTTCCATGGGGTTTCCCCAGGTTCGCACGGAAATCGCCGAACGCATTCGCGAGGAACAAACGCACCTGTTTCCCCTGGCGATAGCTGCGCTGCTGATCGCGCTGTTCTTGCTGTTGCGCCAGCTTATCGACATTCTGTTACCCATCCTTACCGCTGGCTTCAGCATACTCTGGACATTCGGGTTCATGGGCGCTGTAGATATTCCCATCAATGTGGTTACATCCATCATTCCCATTTTGCTAATCATTGTCGGCTCAACGGAAGATATTCATCTACTGTCCGAATTCCGGCACGGGCAAAAGGCTGGTCTTGATACTCGCTCATCACTCAAGCACATGTCTGGGCGCATGGGCAGCATAGTGTTGCTGACCTTTATTACTACCTATCTGGGTTTCCTCTCTGTCGGCCTGAGTCGCATAGAGGTTCTGTGGCAGTTCGGGCTGGTCGCCTCCACCGGCCTGGCGCTGAATTTCCTCGCCACAATCATCCTCATTCCATCGGTTCTCTCTCTTGCAGGCAAGTGGCAGCTGGACGGAAAATCCAGGATGTACAGCGGCAGAGGCCGCCTGCTGGCAAAACGCTATTGGGAATGGCTATGGCGATACCGGCGCACCATCATCGGATTTTTTCTTGGCTGGACGCTGGTCGCCATCATCGGCATACCGCGCATCCACATCAACCACAACGCCATCGACAGCCTGGGAAAGGATTCTGAGGTACGCCAGAAAATCGAATTGATAAACGAGAACCTGGCTGGCCTGGAATCGCTTTCCATCATTGTGGATTCCGGTATCGAGGACACCTTCCTCAAGGTGCGATACCTGGAAGAACTGGAAGAGATACAACAATACATCCGGGAAAAAGGCTGGTCAGAATCCAGCGCCTCGTTTGCTGATTATCTCTCTCTGCTCAATGGTGCATTTCAGGAACTGCAAGAACCCATGATGCCAGAATCGGATGACATCGTTACCGAATTGATGATTTTCCTCAATCACAAAGATGTAAAAGCCTACATCTCGGAGGATTTCAGCCGCACCAGGATATTGGTACGGCACAGCATCGAATCCAGTGAGCGCCTGCAGCTCGTAATTTCTGATCTGCAGCAGTTCATCGATCAGAACCTTGACACCGGACTGCGCGCCAGGATTACCGGGGATTCGGTGCTGACGCTGTCCGCCACCAATGCCATGATCGGCGGCCAACTACAATCCATTGCCATCCTGCTGGTTATCATCGTTCTGATTATTGGCCTGCTCTTTACCGAGCTGAAAGTCGGCCTGCTGGCGGCCCTGCCAAATTTCTTCCCGGTTATCGCCATGTTCGGATTTATGGGCTACATGGAAATACCACTGAATATCGGCACTACCATGGCTGCTGCCATCGCCATTGGCATCGCTGTGGACGACACCCTGCACTTCATGCTGCGTTACAACCGGGAACTGAAAGCCAGAAAAAGCCACAACAGCGCCATGGAGCACACCATCTATGGCGAGGCCCTGCCAGTGGTATCCACCTCAGTTGCATTGATTGCCGGGTTTCTGGTCTTTACCCAAGCCAGCTTTGAGCCCATTGCCCAGTTCGGCGCACTCGGCGCCCTGGTTATCGCTACAGCACTGATTGCAGATTTTGTTATCACCCCCCTGGCCGTATCCTCCCTGCGCCTGGTCACCATCTGGGATGTGCTTTCACTGCGTTTGCGAAAAAAGGTGCTGGAAAAAAGCCCGATGTTCAGGAACCTCAGGCCCTGGCAAATCCGTCAGTTTATCCTGTCAGGCAGAATGGTAGAGTATTCCAAGGGGGATCTTGTCTTTCGCCATGGCGAGGCCAGCACCGAACTGTTCGTTCTGCTTACAGGGAAAGTGAGTGTTTTTCTTCCGGGACAGGAAGGCCACCACACTTTGCTGGAACAATTCCATCCGGGGGATGTTTTTGGGGATGTCGCCCTGTTCGCCAACATCCCCAGAAAAGCCGATGCCGTAGCGATTGAGAACAGCACGGTATTGATACTCACCAGGGAAGGTATTGAGCGCACCATGCGCCACAGGCCTCTTATATCCGCCCAGATTTTTTCTAACCTTACTGCCGACCTGAGCCGGCGCATGATCAAACTGATCAGCAAGCAGCAACTCAAGGCCAAATCCGGCAACAATGACAAAGGAGGGAAATCATGAGCAAAATCACTTGCTGCTTTCTGCTTGGCATAGTCCTGACCGTTCATGCCACTGCATTCGCTTCCCACGATGCAAAACCTTATTTCAGCGCCCCGTACACAGGAGAAAAAGTTCGGCAATACGACATTACCCTTCCCCTTTCCCGCTACGAAAAAACCACTTTCAGTATCCCCCAAGACTGCAGAAAACTGAACAGCCGCCTTTTGGAAGGCAGCGGACGCTGGGGCACCCGCATCGAAAGGCGTTTATGGATAAAAGCAGATGATGACTGCCGCTATCTGAATTTTCTGCAGCAGTACGCCGAACATGCCGAACAGAATTTTGTCAGCAACTATGACTTCTACAATGCGAAAATCAGCGACTTGCCTCTACGCCCCGGCTGTGACCTGGATCTACTATTACGCAATCCTTCCGCATGTCCTCCATCCATGCCCGGAATGCCAAATTTTTCCATGTTCATGAGCAATATGCCCATGCATCAGAGACAGCCCAAAGAACTGGAAGACTGCCGCTTTGAAAACGGTGTATTCCGTGGTTACATCTACCACACAGGCACAGGGCTGCGTTGCAGAAAAGACCAGAAAGCGCCTGGTTACCGCATTCTTTCCGTGGATTTCGCAAATATAAACGGCGACAAATGCCAGGATGCTGTTTTGCGCATGATGCCCATCGGACGGGGGGAACGCCCTTCCCTGTTGATCCTGCCCTTGACCCGCTGCAGCGAAACCGAGAAGTTTTCCTTGCTCCCGGGCAGTAATTACCCCAGATTCGGCCCGACTGCAAACCGCTAGGCCAAGCCACAACAAAGCTTCATAGCAGAAAAAAAGCCGGCGGAATCAGCCGGCTTTTTTTGCATAAACAGCGTTCCTCAGTTCTTGCTCTTGTCCACGATTTTCTTGATCCAGGGCATCATGGAGCGCAGGTTCTCCCCCACCTCTTCAATCGGATGAGCCGCATTGAGACGGCGATAGGCCGTCATGGATGGATAGTTGGTAGCACCTTCCAGGATAAACTGCTTGGCATACTCGCCGGTTTGAATGTTATGCAGCGCTTCCTTCATTGCCTTGCGGCTTTCTTCATTGATGATCTTGGGGCCGGTAACATACTCACCATATTCCGCATTGTTGGAAATGGAGTAATTCATGTTTGCGATACCGCCTTCATACATCAGATCCACAATCAGCTTGAGCTCATGCAGGCACTCAAAGTACGCCATTTCCGGTGCATATCCTGCATCTACCAGGGTTTCAAAACCGGCCTTGACCAACTCTACCGCACCGCCGCAAAGTACTGCCTGCTCACCAAACAGATCCGTTTCTGTTTCATCCTTGAAGGTGGTCTCGATAATGCCGGTACGACCACCACCAATAGCAGACGCATAGGAAAGAGCAACAGCTTTGGCAACCCCGGTGGCATCCTGATAGATGGCGACCAGATCGGGAATGCCGCCGCCGTTCTGGAACTCACTGCGCACCGTGTGCCCCGGCGCCTTGGGTGCAATCATGATTACATCCAGATCTTCCCGGGGAACGATCTGGTTGTAGTGCACCGCAAAACCGTGGGCAAATGCCAATGCCGCACCTTCCTTGATATTCGGTTCGATGATGTCCCTGTACAAGGCAGACTGGTGCTCATCAGGAGCCAGCACCATCACCAGATCTGCACCCTTCACCGCCTCGTCGATGGCTTTTACCTTCAGGCCGGCATTCTCCGCCTTGACGGCGGAGGCGGAACCGGGCCGTAAACCGACAACCACATCCACACCGGAATCTTTCAGGTTGTTGGCATGGGCATGCCCTTGGGAACCGTAACCAATAATGGTTACCTTCATGTTCTGGATTAGTGAAACATCACAATCCTTGTCATAGCAAATATTGATACTCATGTAATTACCTGTAAATCAATCGTTAGAATTTTGCTGCCCGGCGCCTTTTTCATCATGCCAGGCAGAAGCTGTTTATAGGCCCAGGCCTTTCACACCTCGGGAAATACCAAGAGGGCCGGAGCGCACGACTTCTATGATCAAGTCTTCATTGACCGCCTTGAGAAAAGCATCCAGCTTGTCACCGGCGCCGGTCAGTTCGATGGTATAACTGCAATCTGTAACATCGATAATGTTGGCGCGAAAAATATCCGCCATGCGCTTCATTTCTTCGCGGTTGTTCTTCTCGGCCCTGACCTTCACCATCATCAATTCCCGTTCGATGTGCGGGCCATCCGACAGATCCAGCAACTTCACCACATCCACCAGCTTGTTGAGCTGCTTGATGATTTGCTCGATGATCATCTCATCGCCATAGGTGACCAGGGTCATGCGCGACAGGGTGGCATCTTCCGTAGGGGCCACGGTCAGGGACTCGATGTTGTAGCCGCGTGCGGCAAACAGTCCGGAAACCCGGGCCAGCGCGCCGGATTCGTTTTCTATCAGTACGGAAATAATATGTCTCATCAGGCCAGCTCCCGTTCCGCGGAAAGATGCGGGGACATGTGCATTTCATGATGCCCCTTACCCGCCTCGATCATGGGATATACGTTTTCTTCCGGGTCGATGATCACGTTCATGAACACCAGGCGGTCTTTCAGGCTGAAGGCTTCCTTGTACGCCGCTTCCAGGTCGCCCGGGTTCTCAATGGTCATACCCACATGGCCATAGGTCTCCGCCAGCCTGGCGAAGTCCGGCAGGGCATCCACATAGGAATGGGAATAGCGCTTGTCGTAGAAAAACTCCTGCCACTGGCGCACCATGCCCATGTAACCATTGTTCAGCAGGACGATTTTGATCGGCAGGTCGTATTGGGAACAGGTGGCCAGCTCCTGAATACACATCTGGATGCTGGCTTCGCCGGTGACACAGGCGACGGTCGCCTTGGGAAACGCCTGTTGTACACCCATGGCGGCGGGCAGGCCAAAGCCCATGGTGCCCAGGCCGCCGGAATTGATCCAGCGACGCGGCTTTTCAAAAGGATAAAACTGCGCCGCGAACATTTGGTGCTGGCCCACATCCGACGTCAGGTAGAAATTCCTGCGGCTGGTGACCTTATGCAGGGTTTCAATGGCGTACTGGGGCTTGATTACCTTGTCCGAGTTTACATAGCTCAGGCAGTCCATGCTGCGCCAGGCATTGATGCGCGCCCACCACTCCTTGAGCGCCGCCGCATCGGGCGCTGTCTTGCGCTCCCGCAAAAACTTGAGCATATCCTTGAGCACGGGTTTGACCTGCCCCACGATGGGCACATCCACCCGCACATTCTTGGAAATGGAAGCAGGATCCACATCCACATGCACGATCTTTGCATTGGGGCAGAACTGCGCCAGCTTGCCGGTCACCCGGTCGTCAAAGCGTGCGCCTATAGCGATGATGAGATCCGCCTCATGCATGGCCATGTTCGCTTCATAGGTGCCGTGCATGCCCAGCATGCCCAAAAAATGCTTGTCGGAGGCAGCGACAGAACCCAGCCCCATAAGCGTATTGGTTACAGGAAAATTGGTATGCTTGATCAGCTTGCGCAAATCATCAGAGGCATCTCCAAGCACCACTCCACCACCCGTATAAATAACAGGGCGCAGCGCCTTGACCATCAGATCCACTGCCTTGCGCACCTGGCGGGTGTTGCCTTTTTCCACTGGCTTGTAGGAGCGCATGCTGACTTTTTTCGGATATTCATAGGGAACACGAACACTCGGATCGGTTACATCCTTGGGAATATCCACCAGCACCGGGCCGGGACGACCGGTTTTGGCGATATAGAACGCCTTGGCCATGGTATCGGCAATATCCTCTACCCGTTTGACCAGAAAATTATGTTTGACACAGGGGCGGGTAATGCCGGTAATGTCCACTTCCTGGAAAGCATCGCTACCGATGAAAGGCACAGGCACCTGACCGGTGATGACCACCATGGGAATGGAATCCATATACGCCGTAGCAATGCCGGTAACGGCATTAGTGGCGCCCGGGCCGGAAGTGACCAACGCCACGCCCACATTTCCCGTAGCACGCGCATAACCATCAGCCGCATGGGTTGCCGCCTGCTCGTGACGCACCAGAATATGCTGCACTGCTTTCTGCTGAAAGATTGCATCATAGATATGTAATACAGCGCCGCCAGGATAACCCCAGACGAACTCAACACCTTCATCTTTCAGTGCCTGGACGACAATTTCCGCGCCAGTCAATTCCACCGCCATAACCTCCAAAATCCACATGAAATCAGGTTTTTACCCAACCCGAATGGCACTTACTCAAGCAAAAAAACCATCGTCATCCCGGCCCAGGACGACTACTTATTTCCCGAGCCCCTGGATTCCGGCATGCGCCGGAATGACGAATAACGGGATCTTTGACAGTAAGCTAAACACCATTCTTGCCCAACCCCTTTGGGTCGAGACAAAGAAGCAAAAACCAAACATTGTAAAATACTGATATTCCTTCTGCAGGTCAATGAAAAACTACCTTGTAACCCATGCTGGCTTACTTACTTGATGGCCTAGCCTGATGAGATGGTCTTCTCTCTCCCGTTTTGATGAAAATTGGTCTTCTCATCATGGCGCATTGCAACGCCAGTTTGTAGGGGGGAGGAGACCATCTCATCAGGCTAGGCTTCAGGGGGGCTGCGGCCACGAAAATCCGGCACATCAAACGCCAAAAAACCCGCACTGTGAATCAGTGCGGGCCGGTTTTGGAAGCTTTCGAATGGAATCAGAGCTTGTTCTTGTGGCA
>JAMOLT010000012.1 GCA_027068915.1 Sedimenticola sp.
GGCTAGGCTTCAGGGGGGCTGCGGCCACGAAAATCCGGCACATCAAACGCCAAAAAACCCGCACTGTGAATCAGTGCGGGCCGGTTTTGGAAGCTTTCGAATGGAATCAGAGCTTGTTCTTGTGGCAAAGAGTACAGGTCACCGGCTCACCTTTCGCCAGAAAAACGGTCTTTTTGCCATCATCATCCTTATCGAGAACACGGTCTACAGCGACTCGTGAAAGCACACTGCCCTCACCATTTTGGCCATGGCAGGCTCTGCAGGCATCCTTGTTGCGCTTTGCCAGGCGCTCATGCCCACCTGCGGAGAACCTGGTGTTTCCGACCGGGTGCATGCCGTGCGGCCCCTCCAGGGTATTGCCCAGATCACCGGTATGGCAAACAGAGCATTCAATGATGGTGCCTGCATGACCCTGCAAGTCTATCGCTGCCTTGTTGTCGTTGGAGAACGGGTTTTTGTTTGGCCAGATCGCATGGGTGCTGCCGTGGCAACTGCTGCAAGCCAATTCACCGTGTCCCTTGTCGTCATCACCACCGCTGAGGCGATACAAGTCTTCATCGGAAGCGAACCGCGAGTTGGAGAAATCAAACAAAGCCAGGTTGTCATCACCACCATTGGATGCATGATCTGATTTCCTGTAGGCCATACGCAGGCGCAAACCATCGGGATTGCCCATACTGTCCACAGTATTTACCAGCACATCCTGCAATCGATTGTCTCTTTGCAGTCTGGCAACCTGCATCACGTCCCCCACATGGCAGGACTGGCATTTTGGTTCCGAGACCCAGGGAACACGCTTGTTCATATTCGCACCTGCGGGAAAGGGGGTGCTGGCAAAATTCTCGGAAAAATCATTGCCTACCTGGGTCATCTGGCCATGGCAGTCCTGACACACGGTTCCAGACCCGCCCATTGCACCACGCAGGCATTTGCTGCGCTTGCCGGGATGGCAGGCATAGCAGGTTTCCCCCAGCAAGGCTTCCACATCCAGGTTCCCGCGCTGATCAGGGGGCGGCATCACCGGGAACAGATCGCCATACAGCGCCGGGTCTGCATTCGGCAGATTCCCGTGAACACTGTGCATGGCACGAGACATACTGATGTGCTGTGTCTGTTTCTTGCCATTGTCATCATTCGGCCCAAGATGCGCCAGATCCAGCGCAGCGGAATAGTGACAGTTGGCGCAAACCACATTCGGGGTACTGCCATCCGCATTGGTGCCATCATCATTCACCGGCGCAAGACTGGTGTCGTTCTTGTAATCATGCAGGCGCATGATATTGATCTTGGCGGCATTGATCACCTGCTGTTCCGGCGTGTCACCAAGAACCATGCTGGCGTCGGTCAGGAAATTCACTTTGGAATACTTGAAGTTGGCTACGTCATCACACACCAGGGTATTGGTCTGGTCATAGTCACAAACACTTTGCGCAACGTGGCAGATGGCGCAATCTGCTTCCGAAGCGACCGGCGTCACTACATCAATAGAGGCCAGCACCTTGCCACTGCTGTCTTTTGCCTCTACCCGCATCAGCGGGTAGGCGTTGGTGCGCCCCTGGTCATCGATATATCCGGTAGGGATGCCTTCCGCAGTAAACCTTTCAAAATCCTTGACGGTGTAGCCAAACGGGAAATTGATAAAGAACGGGTAGTCTTCCACAAAGCCGTGAAAAGGTTTCGCCTGATTCGCCGTAAAGGGTGCGCTCTTACCCGGCATTTCTGCCTGCTCCGCCACCAGATTTCCCGGGTTCAGCAAGTAGAGTTCTTCTACGTTGGGCGCCGGCAGGCCAAGGTCGGGTTCAAACGGAAAAGATGCCAGAACGCCCGGTGGGTACAACCGCTCATACGCCAGAAAGCCATTGGCCAGGCCGGTGGGGCCACTGGCAATATCCCAGAAATTGGACTTGAATATGCCATTGGGCAAATCATTCTGGTTGGTGCTGGTCACCGAATCTGTGGCAATGGGTGGAAGCTGGGGGTTATCTGAATCAACAATATTGGAAGCCACCGCCTTGTAGGTAAGGTATATGCCATCTTTCGGCTCCATCATCTCTGGCTCTCGGCCTTTTCTCAACACCTGCGCATTCAGCACATTGTAGGGCGGCAGAATACTGAACATGCGGTAGTCTTGGTCTGCGCAATGCATCCCCAGATCATTCGCTGCAAGAACAGTATAACTTCCCGCTACGGGAGGCGGCGGCGGTGGCGGATTACCATTTCCCGCATCACAGTCCTTGGGGGCATCTTTTACTTTTTCTTCATCGTAAGCTGCATCAGCCGACTGGGCGCGTACGCGGCAGGGCACGACACCGTTGATCGTCGCCTTGATTTTCCATTTTCCGGATTTGACGATTGTCTCACCCAGTATCTGACCGGATGCCACGGACAACAACGTAACCTTTTGTCCACTCCTGCCCTTTCCTTTTGCCTTGAGCTGGGATTTTTTATTTTTCCACTTGGCCTCCTTTATGCTCAAAGAATCCTTGCTGTCATCATCATCGTCGTCACTTTGACTCTGTGAAGTTACGGCAACAGCCGTAGAAACATCTGCCAACACATATCCTGGCACCGCGAACCCCAGCAGCAGCAATGCCAGACACCATCCTCGACTATTCTGTAGAAGTTTCATGGGAAAATTTCTCCTGATCCAGTGGCACCCCCGTCCAAGCCAGTATGTACCGCCAAGATTAAGGGAAGATTAAGGAAAACCGGGGTATCCGAAAACCTTCCTCATTGTTCATTGTTCATTGTCGACAATACGCATATGCTGTCATAAGACCATACTGGGAGATCATTGTCATGCGCATACTGCACACCATGCTGCGGGTTGGAGACCTTCAGAAATCCATTGATTTTTATACGAACATCCTGGGAATGGAGCTGCTTCGCCAGCAGGACTACCCGGATGGCAGCTTCACTCTGGCTTTTTTGGGCTATGGTGACGAAAGCAAAAACACCGTTCTGGAACTCACCTACAACTGGGACGTAAACCAGTACGACCCCGGCACCGGCTTTGGCCATATCGCCATCGCTGTGGATGACGTGTATGCAGCCACCGAAAAAGCCCGCAAGCACGGAGCCGACATACTGCGCGATGCAGGCCCAATGAATGCCGGCACTACCATCATTGCCTTCCTGAAAGATCCCGATGGTTACCAGATAGAGCTACTGAACGATCGCTGGGCCGAAGAGTAAACGGACAGTCCGCTGCCCTGCTGAAAAGCTCTTACGGAACCGAGGCAGCAGGAAAACATACTGTTCAGCCCATCCTGCGCCCGCTTCCGCCGGATAGAAGCAGCCCCTCAGGAATAGTAGACATATCGTTCCAGCTGCTCGATCACCACCTGCTGTCCGGAGATAATATCCTTGACGATATCACCAATGGATACCAAGCCCACCAATTGATCATCTTTTACCACAGGTAAATGGCGGGTGCGTTTCTCCGTCATCAGCACCATGCAATCATCAACTGGCGTATCCGGGTGTACAACCACCAGTTTCCGCTCCATGACGTCGCCCACTGGCGTGTTTTCCGAACGCCTCCCCGTCAGCACCACCCTGCAGATATAGTCCCGCTCGGAAAACAGGCCTATGGTTTTACCGTCTTTTTGCACCACTACTGCCCCAATGCCCTCATCCGCCAGCATTTTTATCGCCTCCAGCACAGTCTGATTGGCATCGATGGCAAAAACCTTGCGCCCTTTCTGATCAAGAATCTCTTTCACCGTCTTCATGATATAACCTCCTTTACCCTTCATGGATCACAGGACATATCTACAAAGCATAGTACGCCCCGTGATTATTGCTGGTTCTTCAAGGAACTCTGATTCCTGTCCCGTACAAAGAGTGCGGCATAATGATAGGGACCAACATCAACAACATCTTCGAGCTTGAACCCGGCGGGCTCAACGGCGAGCCGCACATCTTCCGGATCCATGCGCAACCCGGTATCCGGCCCGCGAGGCTGATCCAGCACCGTGGTTTCTTCCCGGGGAAGACGATACCAATTGATCACCGCAAAACATCCTCCCGGCTTCAGCGCATCATGCACTGCACTGGACAGCGCTGTTTTCTCTGGCACGCCATGGAAGGCATTGGCAATAAAAACAAAATCTACTGGCGCAGCAATCTGCATCGGCAGCTCCCGTGCATCACCATGAATGGCATGAAAATTCGGGTGCCGAGTACAAACCTGCCTCGCCTGATCCAGCAATTGGGCATCCAGATCCAGCGCCCACACCGCACCAGGTTGCGCCAGCGAACAAAGAGGGAGAGTAAAATGCCCATCACCACAACACAGATCAACCACATCCATCCCCCGCCTGATGCCAATGGCACCGAGCACAGCATCCGGATCAGGCCAGAGCGCATGCCACCAATCCTTGTCTGGCATAACTGTGGCCGGGAAAAGTCTTTCATCATTCATAGCAGCTCCTCCTCATTGACAGCTTGTCAGTCATCAGTGATGATCCCAACGAGCAATTACACATATGAGCCATCACACATATGAGTATTAACACATACAGTTATGACGAAGTCAAGGAGTTGAGCCGCCTGTTCAAACTGCTTGCAGAACCAAACCGACTGAATATTCTTTGCAATCTGGGCATGGAATGCCGCCCTGTTTCCGACATCATTTCCGCTACCGGACTCTCACAGACAAACGTATCCTTCCATTTACGCGCACTGCGAGAGGCCGGGCTGGTGCGCCCGGAGCGCCGAGGATCTTTTGTCTACTACTGCTTGCCGGATGTGAAGCTATTGTCACTGCTGGAACAAACGAAGGAATGGATCAAGCTTCGCCGGGAAACGTGAGCCTCTGTGCATGCCTTCATGGCATTCAGCGGTTCATCCCCACGGGCGT
>JAMOLT010000013.1 GCA_027068915.1 Sedimenticola sp.
TTATTCTGCAGCACCAACCCCGTAAAAGGTATCACTCCACCCGAACCATCCGGTGGGGTAGTAACCTGTACATGCACACGATAGGACTCGGTGGTGACAACGAATGTCGCGGTAACAGTACAATCGGTCACCACGAGGGCGGTAGTATAAGTATTGCCATTCAGATCACCCCAACACCCGACTACTGAGTCCAGCACATAGCCTGGGTCTGGCATAAGCGTGAATGCTGTGGTGAGTTGATTCTCAACCAATTGTGGAGTAGAGGGGTCTATGCTACCGCCGCCAATCACAGCCGGGGTTACCGTATGCACTTCAATACAACGCACTTCAACAGCCACATGCCTCCCTGAAATAACTCCCGGATTCGGTGACCATGTACTCGAACCCACTGACGATACAAAACAAGCCAGATCATCCGCCGGCTGGCTCGCTATGGTTACATCATAGGGCGACCCATCTATTTGCAATGGAAAGGTATCATCCTGGGGTGAATATATCAGGTCATCCCCACCGTTATTTTGCAATACCAACCCCGTATAGGGCAGCATAGAACCAGAACCAGGATCGTACGGTGTATAAACCTGGACACGCACATGAAAGTAGTCAACCACACATTCCACATTCAGGAAGAGATCACCCTGCACGGTACCTGAAAGGTAGCCAGAGCCATTAAATATACAGGTCTGACTGGGATCGCTGGGACGCAGATTAACCCGGAATGAATATTCGCTGTTCTCGGCTTGATTCTGAAATTGGAAACTGGCATCTGAGTCGGTCAGTGAAATGATCTCTCCTGTGGAATTGTTGATCAACTCCAGCGTGGTGAGCAAACCGGTGATCTCGCCCTTTACGCTGTACTGATTTTGATGACAGAAAACCGCCACATCAGTAACATCACTGCCACTTATACTCCCATAACCCCGGTTCACGGTACACCATAGCCCAGCTGGTTGATTCGCTACGCTGACCAGATAATCGCTGCCATCCTGCTGGGGCGGAAAAAGAAACTCGTTCTGCCCCGAGGCTACATTGATTTGCACTCCGCCATGGTTTTGCAGCACCAGACCCGCGCTGGTCAGTCCCGTGACATTCCCGGCGATGGTATGCATATCAATCTCACACTTCACTTCAACGACTACATCTGTGTAGCCGACCACACCTGTTTCATCATAAACCGTACAAGTGTAGTTTGGATCAGCGGGCGTATCAGCAACCGTCAACCAGTAGTTGGCCTGGGTTTTCCGGCGTGTTGGCAAGGTAGTTAGCCCGTTGGCGTTGACCGTTATGTTGTCACTCGCATGGTATTCATTGACCGTCAACGTTTCACCAGCAGGCAGACCTGTTACATCAACACTTACCGTGTAGCGCCTTATAAAGATCGTGGTAGCACCCCTGCCAATAACGATATTTGACCCGTACCCGCGTTTGGCGGCATTTACAACCAGAATTTCACCGTCGATACTCACGTTCATGCCGAAACGCTCAAATTGACTTGGGTCAGCCCATGCCGTCGGAGCTCCGTACGGGCCTGTTCCATCCGGCAAACCATCAACCGGCCCCTCTTTCAGGTAATTGATCTGACTCCAGCTATTACCTGTTCGGGAAAACACATAGGCAGCACCGGCATCCGTTTCGCCATTATCGTAGTCTCCCCTGCCTCGACCAAAACCATCTTCGTTCGGCGCCCCCACAACCACGGTATGGCCATCAATGGCCACACTTGTGCCAAACTCATCTCCAGCTTCAGCTGGCGGGTGTGTTGTATTACTTGCTTTGAGGCGAGCCTGCTGGCTCCAGGTTGACCCGCTGCGTTGAAAAATATAGGCGGCGCCCGCAGCATAGGTGAAATTATCATCTTGAGAGGGATTTGGATTCACTCCGACCTGGGAACTTGCCTCATATCGTGCGCCAACAATAATGGTGTCACCAGAAATACCGACACTGCCCCCGAACTTGTCACCCGCGCCCGCATTAGCGGCTTTAAGGTAGGCCTGCTGCACCCACGAGTTGCCTGAACCGGTGAAGACATAGGCTGCTCCAGCATCGGCAGCATTGGCGTTTGGTGAAGCCATCGTGCTACTGGCATCACCATCCTCATTTTGATCACCAATAACAATCGTATTGCCTTGTATCGCCAGCACACCTTCCACCGCCACACCACCTGTTGTGGAAGGTATTAACTGTGCCTGATTTGACCAGTTGTAAGTGTTGCCCACGCGATTAAAAACATATCCGGCCCCGATCACGATGGTGCCGCCATCTATCGCAACACGAGAGCGATTACCAAGCACACTACCATCAGCAGGGGCAAGCTGAGCACGTTCAACCCAGATACCACTACTTCGGGTATAGACGCGATTGCCAATCAACAACACATCACCATCAATTGCCAGGCTAACGCCGAAATACCTGTCATGCTGGGGTACAACTGTCAAAGGTGGTTCAAAAACCTGTTGCAAGGTCCATTCACGCACTGGCTGTGGTATCGCCGGACGCGTGTACAAATAGACAATTCCTGCGTTGAACTCTTGAGGATATACTGTACTGCCGTCATAAAATTGATCCCGGTCTTTATCAGGCCAGCTTACAACCATGGTATTACCGGAAACGGCCACAATCCCACCACGCTCATGCTCAATCCAGGCATCTCCCTCGAAACTGGGGTCTATGGTTACCGGGTACAACGCGTTGCTGTCATCAACCAGCAAGCTCACCATTCGACCGGAAAGCCGCATCTGGCTTGGCAGAATCCTGCCAGTGGCATCCCATACTTTCAGTTTTTCATAGGTGATATTCTGGCCCGCAGGAGTGGTAAATTTGAGCCTGTTATCCTGTTGACTGACAGCCAGGCCGGTGGTCAGCTCAAGCTGGAGTTCCAGTTGCGCCGCTAAATCTGTTGAAGTGGTTAGGCCACGCCCCTCCGGTGGGTGATTGATCTGAAACCATTGTTCTATTCCTTCTGCCGAGTTAGTCCACCATTCTCGAACATTGTCATCCCATTCATAGGCGAAGGTGTTCTTATCGTTTCCATGCCATCTTGGCGTACTGAATTGCTGCCGGTTTACAGCCCGAAGCACAATCCCGATTTGATATGTTTCCCGACTCGATAAAGGTTGCAGTACGGTTTTCCCGGATGGCAGAAAATTTATCTGCCAGTTGTTTACCGGGTTGGTTGCTTTATAACTGCCATCTTTTTCGGGCTGCGCCAGATAGGAAAATGAAGCCATCTTCTGCTGCATCAACTGGACGGGGTCCAGTGTCTGGGTCGTGGCAATAACCACATTCACACTACTCAGCAAAAACAAAAAGACCACGGCTTTCATTAGAATAGAATGAGCGCCCTGAGAGGCAGCGACATCTTTCGTGTCGATCCAGCTTATTATATGGTCAACCATTTTTTCTACACTCCACATTAACAGCCTGTACGCCGTACAAGGACATGCGGCCATTTTCAATGACCATAAGTCATTGAAAATGGAGGGAAGACAAAATCACATTTTTGTCTTCCCGGATTGAAAAAAGCCATGGAAGGCTTTTTTCAACATCCTGTTAGTCCGATACCCGAATGGCGCTTACTTGCTAAGACAAGCCATGGTCATCCCAGTGCAGGCCGGGATCCATAACTTATTGAAAACTTTAGACACCGGCCTAGATTCTGGCTCCCTGCTTCACTCTACTTCCTCCATCCCTGGAGTCGTGCGCCAATGTGACGAAAGCCGAATTATTCGAGGTGCCCTATTATTCGCTAAACAGCCGGCTTCTATGGCTGAATGCCATTCCCTAACCGCAGCACACCTTGATCCTCCACTCGAAAATTCGGATAAATTATTATCTCCTTCGACGAATAGATCACTTTACTTCCCCCATCGATGGAAACACCGTTTCCAGATCCGGTTCCATCAATATCACCCACGGCGATGTAATTTGACGCATGGCAGAAGTATTCCTCATTCACATAGCTGTCGCCCTGAATTTCCAGATCGGTGGTTCCCGGCGGGCAGGATTCATCGTCGATAATGGTGATTTGGGCTTGCGCAGGAGAGCCAAGAACCGCACCCACGGGATTACTCAGGGTCAGGGTAAAATACTCTCCCCCCTCTGCCAGGGTATCGTCATGAATGGTGATGTTCAGCGTCTTGCTGGCCAGGCCACTTTCCAGCACCAGTTGGCCGGATGCACTGGTATAGTCCTGGCCGCTGGCTGCGGTGTTGTTGACTGTCACATAGTTCACACGGACTTCGCTGTTCATATTGCCGGTACGCTGGACAGTAACACTGGCCATTCCTGTTTGTTCGTTCACATCATGATTTGTCTGGCTCAACATCAGTTGGGTCGCAGCGGTGGCGGTATACAGGTCATCAGATAGTTTGCTGGTGGTTCCGGCGCCGTAAATGTGAATAATGCCATTGCCGTTGGCCATGCTTTGGGTTCTCAGCCCTTCGTTGGCCGTCAAGGCACGAGACAAGGTGGCCGTCCAGTTGCCGCTGGCATCAGCGGTGGCTTCACCCAGGAATTCATGTGCTTCGATACGATCATCGAAATCATCCGCATACAGATACACCTGGCAACCGGAACAAGCCGCCGAGATGGTTGTCGGGCCGGGTATAACGGCATCATCGCCCTGGGTTCCGCTGACAGCCGTACCATTGATGCTGGTAACTTTTGCCGGATTGAATTTACGCAGTTCAACCGGCACTCCCGGCGACGCAAAGCGATACACATGATCGGAATGGGTGGCGGCAGTGGCATCGACAACCATATTCTTGCGCACGGTAATCCACCGGCCGCTGCCAGTGGCAAAGCTCTGGGTAAGAATGGCACTGTCAAAATCGGTGCCTTCATCACCCGGATCAAAGCCGTTGCGGGTATGCACGATGAGGTTGTCCTCAACAAGGAGCTCTGTACCCTGCAACAGCATCCCCTGCCCACAAACGCCCACATCCCTGTTGGCCAGGTCGCGGCCAATCACATTGAGAGTGACGGTATTTGCCACACCGGATATTTCCATGGTGATGGGGGGCGTGTCGTTTGTGGCCTGGGGAATGTGCAAACCGGCAAGGCGGTTGTTGGTCACGGTGTTGTTGCTGCCCGTGACCTGAATGCCCCGCCCGCCGTACCAATAGCTGCTGTTGTAGTCCAGCTCCCGTGCGCAATTCACCCCGGTATCATGAGGAGCAGGAATATGACCCTGGGCATCCATACCGATGTAGTTGCCTGTTATCTTGTTGCCGTCCCCACCGCTCGTAATACGAATGGCACGTTCAAAAGCACCGATGATACGATTGCCACGAATGGTATTGTTGTCAGAGTCTTCATTCGGCATGATGATGCCGCCCCGCGCCAGTGAGCGCATCGCCTGGCTGGTTGCCGTGGATGCCAGGGAAAGCCCGCTCCCATCGGCTTTCAATCCCATCCAATTGTTTTCTATGAGATTATCCCCTTCATACAGAATAATCTGTCCACCGCCGATAAAACCAAGATTGCGGATTACGTTATTCGATGTGCGAACTTCAAGGGAAACACCGAACAAAGGTGCATTGTCTCGATTGGTGTTGACCATGATTTTGGGGCCATCACTGCGCCCACCTGGCTGTGTATTGCCATCGATAGCCACCTGACCGCCGACATCTGTGATATAGCGACGCCTCAGTTCCCAAGCATGGGATTCATCTATCTGCACTTCCCATACCTGCAGGCCGGCATCATAGTTGGCATCTGTGGTGGGGATATTGAAGCGGATGCCGATGGGGCGATCTGCATCCGGTCTCGCCCCTGCTTCTACCACCGCCCTGCGCAGGGTGCATTTGCCATCCGGTGCGGGAAAAAATAAAGCGCCGCTGGTGAAACCACAGGTATGCTTGCTGAAATTGCTACTGGTTGCCAGATCTTCTGTGGTGTCTACTGTAATGATTGTGGCGGCTTGTGCCTGGGTAGAAACAATGCCCAGCACACAGCTTGCAAACAGGATCAAAAATGTCTTTGATCGAACAGCTCTTGGTGATTTAATGGTTTTCATACCTGAGTCCCCCTTGGAAACAGCATCTTGAAGTCGAAGGTGCTTGCTGGCCATCTGCGGATATCCCACCGTTCCACACCTTCACGGCCAGTCGATGCTGCTGAAATATTTATCATTAATCACCGCAGGCTAGACGAATGAGGGAAAAAGAGTTCTGAAAAACTTCTGAAATTCTTCTGAAAACAATATATATTTTAGGAAAATCGGTGACTTAGACGGACGATGAGAAACCGTTACACTGTTCTAAATACAGCCTGATTTTCGGCTGAAACATACAATAATACCTTTGTCATGAGGCATTCCAGAGAATGAAATACCGGTTTTCCGTCTTCGTTTTAAACACCGAAAGCAAGGAGGTCACTGCGGAAGACCGGGTGCTAAAGCTCTCAAGGCAAGATTACGAGATGCTATTGCTGCTTCTTGAAAATCCCGGCAGGGTATTTTCAAAAGAAGAGCTGATCAAAGAGGTCTGGAAAGGGCGTTACGTCACAGCCAACTCGGTTGATCAGTGCATTTCCAAACTAAGAAAAACTCTCCAGGATGTGCAACCGGGAAACCACATCAAGACAGTGTATGGCAAGGGATTCAAACTGGTTCCTGAAGTCAAAAAAATCCAGGGAGTTTCTAAAAACCAGCCGCCGCCTGAAGATACCCAGGCTTGCGGAACAACCGTAGAACAGGTTCCGGACAAACCACGCCCCCGCTACCGGCCATTCAGCCTGATAGCCACCATATTTTTGCTTGCAGCCGCAATGATTGCCGGTCTCGCATGGAAGATAGACACCGGAGCCGTCTCCATGCCCCTCCCCCGGTTGATTCTGATGAATGATGGTGAAACCCAGGACACCTGGTCACTTTCGCCTTATCTTGCGCATCTTTTCACCTATGCCAATGTTGCCCAGATCGAAACCCCGGATGTCCCCCTGCCCTCTCAGGAGAGCAAACAGTATCTGGAAAGGCAATGGCGCCTTTCTCCCGAACTGAAGGTAGCTACTTCCCGGCTTGAAGCAGTGGACGAAGGATACAGGGTCACAATGAAGATCAGCTCAACATCACAACCCGATCTGACCCGCCATTTTAATGGCGACAACATCAGCACAATCATGAAGGACGTGAGCCGCTGGCTTGCCGTACAGGTTCGCGGGGCTGATCCCATGATCGGCATTCAGCCATTGCTCCCGGACAATTCGTTTCTGCTGGAACTCTACATGCGTGGCCTCTCCGCCTCGAAAAAAGGTGAAATAGACAAAGCAGCCCATTTCTTCAGCCTGTGCCTCAAAGACCAACCGGACTTTGATCTCGCCCGTTTGGCATTGGCCGAAGTAAAGAGCAAACAAGGCAAACCGAAGGAGGCACTGGCCCTGCTCGATATGCTGGCTGACCTGACGGTATTGCCGCAACTGGAAGTGGAGATCCAATCGATTCGGGCAGACATCCTGGATACCCAGGGAAAACACCTGGATGCGAAAAAGCTATACCTGCAGATCATCAGCAAATACGAGGAAGATCCCGGCGTAACCCTGGATAACCTGCGCTATGATCTCAGCCACACCTATACAGCCCTGGAGGAATATGACAACGCCCTGAATGAGCTGGAAAAACTCAAGAAAAGCCTGCTCAGTTCCAGCAATCCGGAGCTGCTGGCAGACGTCTATCAGAAAACTGGCAGCGTTCAGCAGAATCTTGGGCAATTGCAAGAAGCTGATGGCAACGCAAACGAGGCACTGACATTATTCTCCCGACTGGAAGATTTACCCGGCAAAGCTAAGGTATTGAGCTTACTGGCGAGGATCGCAAACCACCGCTCCCAATACGGCAAAGCCACACACTATCTTCAGCAGTCGCTGCAAATCAACCGCTCGCTCAACTACAAGCTGGGCACAGGCGCCACCCTCAACGAACTAATCTATGTGTTGATGGTACAGGGGCACTTCAGTCAAGCAACCGTTTTAAACAAGCAAATGCAGGATATTGCGCTGGAAATCGACTATGGGGCCATGTTGCTGGCATCGAAGCAGCTGGCGGTCGACATCGCCCGCGCACAGAACCAGTGGATCACAGCACAGGTGGCACTCGACGAGCACTTGATGCTGGCAAAATCCTTAAACAACAATCGCGCCCTCTTGAAAAACCGGTTATTGAGCCTGGATCTATACCTCGATCAGAAGAAGACAGGGCCGGTACCGGAAACCATCGATAAAATACAGCAGCACATAGAAAAAACAAAAGAAAACCGTTTGCGCCCCCGGTTGCAAAGACAGCTTGCCCGCTATTACCTGCTGACGGGCAAGACCACCGAAGCGCTGGATTTGCTGCAAACCACCAAAAACCTGGCAACAACAACAGACGACATAGAAACCCTGACAGAAGTAGGTATCATATTGGCGGAATACTATCTCGACAAACAACAGTCAGAGCAGGCATTGTCCGTCCTCAGGGAAATTGAGCCATACCAGCCTTTGCCCTACCCCTACCTGTTGCTCAAATCAAAGGCACTAGCCCTCAACGGACAAACAATTCCGGCACTGGAATACGCCGGTCTGTGCAAACAGAAAGCCAATGAATGGTGGTCCCCGGATGACGAAAAATACATCACAAACCTTCATCCCCCTGTCACATCATCATTGTAATTTATTGATTCGGCAATAAAGTATTGGGGTGCACCTTCCTTTCCAGGATGCACCTTCCGGGAAATGCTGGCCAGCATCAGGCGATGCTGATACAGTTTGCCGATACCCTGGCATTGTTCCCCTGGAGCCGTTGATGACCGGACTGATCGACCCTTTCAACAGAAGCATTCGTTATCTGCGTGTATCGGTAACGGATCGTTGCAACTACCGCTGCTTTTACTGCATGCCTTCCCAGGGGATGGAATGGGAAGAGCGATCAGAATTCCTTACCTTCGAGGAAATGACCCGCATCATTCGCCTGTTTACCGAGCTGGGAGTGGACAAGGTGCGCCTCACAGGTGGCGAGCCTCTGGTACGCAGAGGATTACTGGATTTCGTAAAGCAGCTCAACGACTTGCCCGGTCTGCACGACCTTTCCATGTCGAGCAATGCGCACCTGCTGGGCGAGCAGGCGCAACAACTCAAAAATGCCGGTGTCAGCCGGGTCAACATCTCCCTGGATTCCCTCAACCCGGATACGTTCCGCAAGATCACCGTCAACGGCGATTTACAGCCCGTACTGCAAGGCATTGATGCGGCACTGGCCGCAGGCATGCACCCGGTAAAGATCAACATGGTGGTGATGCGTGGCCTGAATGATGGGGAAATCGAATCCATGCTGGACTATGCCCTGGAGCGCGGCGCAGACCTACGTTATATTGAAACCATGCCCATTGGCGAAGCCGGCATTGCGGGTACGGATTATTACATGCCTGCCACAGAGATCCTGGCGCGCCTGAAAGAACACCTTGGTGAAGAATTGATCCCGGCCAAAGGCGGCAAGGGTGCCGGGCCCGCCCGTTATTATCAGGTGAGCTCCGGACCAGTGCGGGTTGGCGTGATCAGCGCGCTCTCCCGCCACTTCTGTGATGACTGCAACCGGGTGCGCCTGACCGCCAAGGGCGATCTGGTGCTCTGTTTGGGGCAGGAAGACCGGGTATCCCTGCGCGATGGCCTGCGCAAGGGGTTCAGCGATGAGCAGGTCAAGGCGGTCATTCTCGATGCCATTGCCCACAAGCCTCACAGTCATGAATTCAATAACGACAACAGCAAGGTTTCCCTGCGGCATATGTCATCTCTGGGTGGCTGATGGGGAAATTCCGTTCCCTCCTGTTTCCTGAATCATCCCGTAGTTTCCCCGGGCAGCGCTGGATCAATATCAGCCTGCGCACCCTGCACCTGATCGGCCTGTCGGGAACCGGATACGGCTTTCTCGGCGATGGCAACTACTTCGACTGGAAAGCTTTTCTGCTGCTGACCATTGCCAGCGGCACGGCCATGATGCTGATTTCCATCTGGAACAACGGCATCTGGCTATTGCAACTGCGCGGTCAGATCATCTTGCTGAAGCTGGTATTGCTGGGACTGGTTTTCATTCAGCCGCAGTTCCATGCGGCATTGTTCATCGCCGTACTGGCGCTTTCCGGCTTTATTTCCCATGCGCCGGGGAATGTCAGGTACTACTCTATACTTCATGCGCGGCGGATTGATTCAATACCGTAGAAGCGGCAGCAGTACTTTCCCTGTTCACATGGAATTGGCTGCGGCCCGATACAATTCACTCTTTTCCATACTGCCCCTCGTTGCCGCCAGATCCGCCAGACGATAGAGCATTTCCACCTGCCGCTCACAGGCCTATTGGTTTTTTTACCAGCCCTTTGGCAAGGAATTCCACTTCCCGGAAGACACCAATACTGGGAATGACTTCATCGGGGCAAAACAGAAAATCAAAACCAGTCGCACCCATCCCCACCAGCAGATAGCAAAACAAAAATGCTCCATGCCGAAGAGCCTTTTCCAGCAGAAAGATCGGCTGCACAGACCCAGGACAGCACTGCCATCCTCTTTCGTCAGCAGCACTGAAATAATACCTACCTGCACCCGGTCTTAGTATCCTCACAACCCCACATCAATATATTATATATATATAGTTTAACAGGACGTAATACATGAAACATCTTTGGCTAAGCATTGCACTATTTTCCCTAAGCACATTTTCAATGGCTGACACAATCCCTTTTGACTTAAGTATCAATGGAGATTTATTCAATATACAAAAAACATTCAAGTTAAGTGATATTGGAGAGGGAAAAAATAAAATCAATTTCGACTTCACGGATAAAAACGGAAAAACCTATAATTTTGACCTGAAATACAAAAAGCTGCCTAGCAATCGCTCTTACCCAACAAACCTTGATATAACCATAAAAGATCATCAAGGGCACAAGCTAGGGTATTTGTTCTTGGCCAATAACGGGGTTCAATCACTGAAGAAACTTGGTGTATTCGGCTTGATACTTGATATTGATGGCAAGGAAGCAGATATAAGGTTTGTTTTTGACAACAATAAAAAAGGCACACTTAGTGTCGCGGACCTTGGAGAGGAGAGGTTCGTACAGGATACCTTGATTCCAAAATTTGGTTTTCAAATGATACGCCCGGTAATTCTGCCGAAAACAGAGGAAGGAATACGCTCAATTACCTATAAACTTGATGATCACCCCTATGCCGTGAACTACACTATATTAGACATGCAAAATGGCAACATTGAATTTCAACACAATCTATTTGCACAACAGGGAAAAACAAACCATCTTCTTGAAAGAATATACTTTCATGCAGACAGTATAGAAACACTCAGAGAAGCCATGTATGCAGGAAAATTCTTTCATAAGACTGACGGCACGTTCAAATTGGTATTCTATCCTGCAATGGGGCAAACTGAACCACCAAAATAGAGGGGATGCTCTTCCTCACCCTAGTATATGCGTCGGAATTAAAGGCTCTTTCAGAGCCCCCCAAAAGCGCCAGGATGAGGCGGAGTGTGCAGACAGTGTTTGCTCCCTTGGCAAACGCCCCAACACCATCCTGGCGCTTTCCGATTTCATTTCCCATACGCCAGGGAACGTCAGGTATTACTCTGTTTTCTATCAGCGCAGGATTGATTCCATTCCATAGACCACTGTAGGTCATTAGCAGGATGATGACTAAATCAGAGGCTCCTCAACAATCGTCCTCAGTTTGTCCACCCGCTTTCGATTCACCCCAAAATCCGAATACCCAACCCTGGATGCAGAACGAACATGGATCAATCCATCCTGTTCCTGCAGGCGAAGCTCCAGGTCATCCACAAAACGGAAGATACGAGAGCGAAACTCCACATGTAAATAACCCGGCTGTTCAGCAACGACTATTCCACCCATGGCGGAAAGTTTTTGTTGCAGCTTCAACCAGGCTCTGGTGGATGACCCCGAAAACCGAAGGGGTTGAACCCGATGGGAAGCTTGGGTTTCCGGTTCGCTGCATACGCAATTCGGTTTTTCCGGACAAGATCGGAGCCGTCCTTCCAGCAGACCCGACTCCGGCGCCCTGGCTGTCATGGACAGATAGGCGAAAAACAGGCAAACTGCCAGCCCAATCAGCAGCAGAACCAAGAGCACTTTCATCACCATGCCGGTTTTCCTCTCTCAAAAGCAGCAACAAACGCTGTTGGAAACCACCCGGTACTGGATCGCCCAGGCTGAAAAACTCCACGGACAGACATTCTCCATGCCAGAAGTACGCTTCGATCTGCATGGCCAGGCAGCGGGACAATACCGCGGCGGTTCCCACCCCTGCATTCGCTACAACATGGAAATCGCTGCTGCCCAGTTCGATGCCTACTGCCATCGCACCCCGCCTCATGAGGTGGCGCACTATGTTATTGACCGGCTGTATCCGGGCAATCGCACCAGACCCCATGGCCGGGAATGGCGGGAGCTGATGCAGGCGTTTGGCCGGGAGCCTTCCCGCTGCCACCAGTACAGCCTGAAAAGCGTGCAATTACGCAAGCAACGACGTTTTGCCTATGCGTGCGCTTGCCGGCAGCACCACTTGAGCGCTACACGCCACAACCGGGTGGCACATCATGGCATGAAATACCGCTGCACTGCATGCGGCGAAGTATTGCAGCAAGCCTCACGCAAATGAGCGAAGCAACTGCATTTTCTGTTTTCTGCTGAAACTCTTGATTTGGGCCTCGCGCCGCAAGGCGCTGCTGCGGTTCTCACAGCACTCGGTATATACAACTTCCAGCGGCGCACGCCCGTAAAAATATCTGGCACCCTTGCCGCTACGGTGCTGCTCGAAACGCCGTTGCACATCTGTGCTGATGCCGGTGTAGTAGCTACCATCCGAGCAATGAATGATATACACCTGCCAGTTACTCACACCAGGCTGTCTCATCAACGAGTATTTCCGCCCCGGGCAGGCGAGCGGCAGGAATGTCTTTTCCGTTTCGCCATTGCCGCACTGCTCCGGCCTTTCCCTGGCCACTGACGAGAAACAGCAGCTCATGCGCTGACGACAGCACGCCATAGTTGAGACTGACGCGATCCGGCGGCGGCTTGGGGGCATCATGCACGGCGACCACCAGTTGCTCCTCGGGGTATTCCCGCCCGGGAAACAGGGATGCCGTATGTCCATCTTCACCCAGGCCCAGCAACACCAGGTCAAACGGCAGCACAGTTTCAATTTCCCTTGCATAGGATGCCGCCGCAGCCTCGGCGCCCTGTTCCGCCGGAATGACGTGGATTTGACCGCTTTGCACGGGGATATGCCGGAACAGGTTCTGCTCCGCCATGACGCTGTTACGATCCGGGTCATCCACGGGCAGACAGCGTTCATCGCCAAAATAGAACTGCCAGGCCGGCCAATCCGGATGATCCTGCTCCGCCAGCAGGCGATATGCCCTGGCGGGGGTGCTGCCACCTGCGAGCACCAGAGAGAAGCTGCCTTTTTGCCGGATCGCATCCTGCGCGCAAGCAAGAACTTTTTGCACAGCCGCTGTGGCTACTGCTTCAGCATCTGCAAGTACCTGCCAGTTCATTCTTCCGGATCCATGCTATGCCGCCATTGTTGCTGTGGTTTTTCAAACAATCGTCGGCTTTCCGCTGGCCCCCAGCTGCCCGCTGCATACAGGGGGACGGGATCCTGATCTTTTTCCCAGTGCCGGATCACCGGATCGACGGCGCGCCAGGCCCATTCCACTTCGTCATAGCGCAGAAATAGGGAGCGGTCACCATCGACGACATCCAGCAGCAGTTCTTCATAGGCGTCGATGGGCGCTTCATGGACGCTGCGCAGCTGGGCATCCAGACTGCGTTGCCGGGTGCGGATCTCCAGCCCCGGTTCTTTTACGGTCATCTCCATGCGCATGCACTCACAAGGCTGAATGCCCAGCATGATCCAGTTTTGCTTCATCGGCCCCACATCCGTATCCCGAAAAAACTGCTGGGGCGGATGGCGGAAGCAAATGGAGATCATGGACTGTTTCTCCGCCAGACGCTTGCCTGTGCGCAGATAGAAAGGCACGCCACGCCAACGCCAGTTGTCTACATGCAGTTTCATTGCCGCATAGGTTTCGGTGCGGCTGTCCGGTGGAATGCCGTCTTCCTCGAGGTAGGATTTCACCAGGGAATCACCCACCAGGCCGCTACTGTATTGCGCCCGGAACGCATATTCCGGCACCTGCTCTTCATCGATGATGCGCAGGGACTTGAGCACCTTGACCTTTTCATCCCGCAATTCTTCCGCTTGCATGGATACCGGCGGCTCCATGGCCACCAGGGTAAGTAACTGCAGCAGATGGCTCTGTATCATGTCACGCATGGCGCCACTGCCATCATAATAGGCACCACGGCTGCCCACGCCAGCGGTTTCCGAATGCGTGATCTGCACATGGTCGATATAGTTGCGATTCCAGAGGGGTTCCAGGAGAGTATTGGCGAAGCGAAACACCAGTACGTTCTGTACCGTGCTTTTTCCCAGATAGTGGTCAATACGGTAGATCTGCTCTTCATGCAAATGCTGGCTGAGGTTTTGTTGCAACGCCTGGGCGCTTTGCAAGTCATAGCCAAAGGGTTTTTCGATGACGACCCTGCGCCAGTATTCACCTTCTTGCAGCAAGCCCTGACGACCGAGATTCTCCACCACCAGGCCAAATTCCGCCGGGCGGATCGCCATGTAGAAAGCCATATTGCCTGGAAGGTCACTACGGGAATTCAGCCAGGCTTTCAGCGCCGGCCAGGTGGACGCCTCGCCAAGATCACCCCGGAAATAACGCAATCTTGCCGCAAAGCGATTGAATACCGCTTCGTCCAGGGCATCTCTGGCCTTGGCCTCCACCCAGCTACGTACTTCCTGTATGCAACGCGCATCATCCCAGTCCCGGCGGCCACTGGCGACGATGCGGGTTTCCGCATCCAGCTCCCCAGCTGCATCCAGATGATAGAGCGCCGGCATGAGCTTTTCCCGGGACAGGTTTCCCGTAGCGCCGAAAATCACATAGGTGCAGCCAACCTGGTCAAACATCATATTGTCCCGAAGCCACATCACCTCCCTGCCCGGTCCAGTCAGTATGGAAGTATTCTCCCCGGGGTCTGTCCAGACGTTCGTAGGTGTGGGCGCCAAAGTAATCACGCTGCGCCTGAATCAGATTAGCTGGCAACTGCCCTCGCCGATAACCATCATAGAATGATAGCGCCGCGCTCATGGCAGGCAACGGAATGCCCTGTCCCACCCCCAACACACAGGTTTTTCGCCAGGCAGGTTCTGCATTGCGTACAGCCCGCACAAAAAAATCATCCAGTAACAGATTATCCAGCCCGGGATTCTGCACATAGGCATGCTTGATGTTGTCGAGAAAACGGCTGCGGATAATGCAGCCGCCCCGCCATACCAAGGCAATATCGCCATAGTGCAGATCCCATCCATAGGTTTGCGCCGCCTCTGACATGAGCATGTATCCCTGGGCATAGGAAACAATCTTGCTGGCGTAAAGCGCCTGCTCGATGGCATCGACAGTGTCTTCGGTATTCTCCTGAAAGCGGGTGGGGGGTAGGCCAAGAATCTCCTGCGCCTGCTGCCGCTGCTCCTTGAACGCCGACAGGCAGCGGGCAAACACCGCTTCGCCAATAAGCGTCAGGGGCACTCCGAGTTCCAGCGCACTGATGCCGGTCCATTTTCCCGTTCCCTTCTGTCCGGCACTATCGAGAATCCTGTCCAGTAATGGCTCGCCATCCTCATCCTTATAGGCAAGAATGTCTGCGGTAATCTCGATCAGATAGGAGTTGAGCGCCCCCTGGTTCCAGCGGGCAAACACCTGCTGTATAGCATCAATATCCATGCCCAGACCTTCGCGCATCAAATGATAGGCTTCGGCGATGAGCTGCATATCTCCATATTCAATGCCATTGTGCACCATTTTTACATAGTGCCCGGCACCACCATTGCCTATCCATTGACAGCAGGGAACGCCATCCACTTTGGCCGCGATGGATTGCAGCAACGGGCGAATCTCCGGCCAGGCCCGCTCATCTCCTCCTGGCATGATGGCGGGGCCATGGCGTGCGCCCTCCTCACCACCCGAAACACCACAACCAACAAAATGCATACCCTTGCTCCGCAACAAGGCAACCCGCCTGTCGGTATCTGTGAATTTCGAATTGCCGCCATCGATAATGATGTCCCCTGGCGCCAGCAAGGGCAGCAAGGCATCGAGCACCGCATCCACCACCTTGCCGGCACGCACCATTAGCATGATTTTTCTCGGTGTCTGCAGGGCATCAACCAGGGTTTTCAGGGTTTTTGCACCGACAATGGATGTACCCGCAGCCGCTCCTTGCACGAAGTCCTGCATACGCTCTGTAGTGCGGTTGTACACCGCCACACTGAAGCCGTGATCACTCATGTTCAGGGCCAGGTTCTGACCCATTACCGCCAGCCCGATCAGTCCAATATCCACTTTTTCCACAGGTTTATCTCCAGTTTGTTGGATCAGTACTCCAATATTCTGACACAGGCACAGAAGGCATGCACCGCTCCTGCGCATGATCTCCATGCAAGCAGGGAATGCTAGTGTACTGTGTCAGAATTCAAGGCCCTTTCAGTGAGTCACAATGCGGCCAGATGCAAGGCGTACTCGCACAGGAAGGGCCACCCCCTTTCAAGCGAGTACAACACCGCAGATGGCCGCATTGTGGCTCACCCGAAGGGAGTCCCCCAAAAGCGCCAGGACGGTGTTGGGGTACTTGCCAAGGGAGCAACCATTGCCTGCGCACCCCGCCTTGTCCTGGCGCTTTTGGGGGACGCTGAAAGAGCCTTTAATTCCGACACAATACACTAGTGTACTGCGTCGGAATTAAAGGCTCTTTGCGACATACAGTACATCTTTGTACATAAAAAAACCCGCAAATGCGGGTTTTTACGAGATGAAGCCGGGAAGCGGGATTCATTCCACCATTTGCAGCTTCGGCCCGACAATACGGGCATTGAGAACTTTCATCATCCTTTTGATCGCCCGGTCAATAAGCGGCGCCTGCGCATCTTCAAGGAACTTTGCACTGCCATCACGAAAATATGCCGCCAGCTCCGCTTCCTTCATTTGACCGGCCTTGTTTCCCTGTCCGTCTACAAACACCATGGTGCCGGTAAATTTGCTGCGCCATACCAGTTTACAAATCAGCGGTTCTTCTTCCGCATCCAGCTGCATGCGAATCCAGCTGCCTTCTTTCATATTTCTTACGCTGACGCTGTGTGCGTCTTCAATCTCCGGCTCGGCAGTATCCACCTGTTTCTCAGCGGCCTCCTGCTGTACCTGTTGCCCGTCTGAAACAACTTCCCCATGCTTGAGTACACTGATAAAGCAAACCTGGAGCTTATTGAGCATGGCCGAGGATTTCTTCTGGTCGAAAGAAATATAACTGAACCCTTTTTTCAGGCCGCTGATCATGTCCGGAATGCTGGACAACAGCTTCTGCCGGTCGATTTCTCCCGAATCCCGGCCAAGATACAAGGCCATCAGTTTCGCAATATTTACCGCCTTGACCCAGTTGCTGCCTTCTTCACCTTCCCTCAGGAGAAGGATGGTCATGAGCTTTTTCCAGGGCTGTTCCAGAATTTCCCTTGCTGCCTCCGGCAAGTAACCCACACCCAGCTCATGCAAAACCTCTTCAACCCGCTGCTTTGCCACTTCCAGTTTTTCTTCACCTGAAACGGCCTGCGTCAGCCGATCTTCGAGCATTTTCTTGAGTTTGGCGCGCTTTTCCATAAAACGCGCAAAATCTTCAAGAACTTCATCGAACAGGGATGCATCCTGGTTGTATTCATGCACAATGCGATCGACGGAGCGCTTTACTTGGAAATGCAGACTCTTCTCGCTACGATCACCATCATCACGCCACCCGACCGATGCTGCAGCCAGCTCATTCAGCAGCCGACGCGCCGGGTGCTGCTGATCATTGACAAAAGAATCATCAGCGATGGCCGCCTTGAGTACTGGAATCTGCAAACGTGCTATCAGAGCGCGCATGGCATCGGGGAGGCTGGAATCATCCAGCACATGATCGAACAGCATCATGATCACATCGATGGTCTGCTGCTCTGCATCACCAAACCGGTGGGTGGCATTTCCTGCCTCATCCAGGCACAGGGTCTGGCTAAGCTGCTGGCGAATGCGCTCCTGAACTGCCACCCATTCCACATTTTCCAGATCAAGGTCAGAAAGCGCAGCGCTCTGCATACTGCTCAATGCATCCATGACGTTGTTTTTGGGCAATACCGGCAGATGCAGATTCGCCACTCCGCCAGCTGGATCCCCCGCCACGCCAGGCGCCCCCTGGGCTGTCATTTGACGGACGTACTGCCAAAGCTCCTGCAGGGAAGGGGTAGCTTCATCCTGCGGAATTTCCGCAGTGCCATCGCCAGTTGCCATGGCGGCATCTTCGGCAGGACGGGGGGTATTTCCGGTGGTGGCAGAAGAACGATTTCTTACCCTTCCCGCAGAGCGCTGCTGGGCCAGTTCCGGCAACACCCCTTTGTCCGCCAGATAATGATTCATGGTTTCATATACGTCACCAAGACTGGACAGCACGGATTTTTCAAAACACTTGTAAACAACGATGCGCGCCAGCACTTCTTCCGTTTCCCAGTCATCCAGCACTACACGGAAAATCTCGGAAAGCACTTTAGGACCGGCCGGATTCTGCTCACTATCAATGGATTCCTTGCCAAGCATATGGGCAAAACGCATGTCCAGGGCATGCAACTCCCTGTGGTACTTCCCAAGAGCCTTGGAGGCCATTGAGGTTACCGCCAACTCTTCTTCAAGCTCATCCTTTTCCACCAGCGAAAACTCTTCCTCATCTGCACGGCTTCTATTTGCAGATGAGGAAAAGGAAGATCTGCCCTGCCAGAACGAAGTAAAAGTATTCTGCAGCAGTCTCGGATAGGCTTTTTCCACCTTTACCTGAAACAGCCGAAGACCCCGCATGGCATCGAAAAACAGGGTCTGGCGGGCATTGCTGGTGGAGTTTTCCGCCAGGCGGTACAGATCATCATCCGCCTGCGCAAACAGGTTATGAACAAGGGGTTTGATTGCTTGCACCATCATGGTGCCACAGGCATCTGCCTGGACGCCGTATTTTCCCATAGTTGCTTTTGGCGCCTGCCCCCCCTGGGTTTTCTCCAGATAAACAATTTTATCGGTAGTAACCATGTTGAACCCCAAACCAGTTCCGAAGAACATTTCGTATTACAACATATTAGGAGATCTCCCCCCGACCAACCGTGAGAAACATCACAGCATTGACAACCCATGTCACTACTCTGCCAATAAATGTCACAACACCGCTTGCCTCAGGCCTTGACGGCCAGTCCCAACTCCAACATTAGGACTATCGTACTAATAAAAACAGAAAACAATTTATTTGTTATTTATTATGTACTTACACTCTCCCTGGAGGGAAACAACAAAAAATAAAAAATAATCTTATCATCCGAAAATGAAAAATCTCTGTAACGGTCTATACTTGACAGAAACAGGACTGACCGAAATGAACAGGCTCAAACTAAAATCCGTCATTGGGCAGAGATGGCAGCCATATGGGCACCCCCCATCCCTTCTGTCTCCTGGCAACGAATCAGTGCTGCATACATTCAGAACAGGTAACCGCCCCTATCGCACCATACATTTTCCCGGTATACGCCGGAAGGAGTTGTGATCATGTGGTTTCTAGGACTCATTGTCATTCTGGCCATCGCCTGGTACCTGGCCTACCGGGAAGCAAGCGCTGGCCCGTGGATTGCACTGTTTGCAGGTAGTATAGCGGCAGTTACCTTTGGAACAGACATCCAGTGGTACCTGTCTGTTTTCTTGTGGCTGACGGCAGGCGGTTTGATTCTGTTGCTTGGCGTTCCGGCAATACGTCAGAAAACCATAACCGCGAAACTGCTGGGGCTGTTCCGCAAGGTGGCACCTGCCATGTCCAAAACCGAACGGGAAGCGCTGGAAGCGGGGAGCATCTGGTGGGATGCCGAGCTGTTCAGCGGCCGTCCCGACTGGGACAAGCTGCTCAACACTCCGCGCCCTCAGCTTTCCGAGCAGGAGCAGGCGTTTCTTGATGGCCCGGTGGAAACGCTGTGCACAATGCTCGACGACTGGAAGATTACCCACGAGGATCAGGATCTACCTCCGGAAGTCTGGAATTTCATCCGCGAAAAGCGCTTTTTTGGCCTGGTGATCCCCGAAGAATATGGCGGTCTGGAGTTTTCCGCCCAGGCGCATTCTGCGGTAGTGATGAAGATTTCCAGCCGTAGCATCGTTGCCGCCGTAACCGTGATGGTGCCCAATTCCCTGGGGCCGGGCAAACTGCTGCTGCACTACGGCACCCAGGCGCAACGTGACCACTATCTGCCACGCCTCGCCAGGGGTGAGGAAATCCCCTGCTTCGCCCTCACCGGCCCAGATGCCGGCAGCGACGCCGGCGCCCTCCCGGATACCGGCATCGTCACCCACGGAGAATGGGAAGGAAAAACCGTACTTGGCGTGCGCCTCAACTGGGAAAAGCGTTATATCACTCTCGGGCCAGTGGCCACCATCATTGGCCTGGCTTTTCACCTGTATGACCCGGAGCATCTGCTAGGAAAAGAAGAGCACCTCGGCATCACCCTGGCGCTCATCCCCAGAAACACCCCGGGCGTGACCATTGGGGCCAGGCATATCCCCATCGATATACCCTTCCAGAACGGGCCCAACTGGGGCAAGGATGTCTTTATCCCCATGAGTCAGCTGGTCGGCGAGCAAGAGTTCATCGGCAAGGGCTGGCGCATGCTCATGGAATCCCTGGCGGAAGGGCGCAGCATATCCCTGCCCGCCCTGTCAGTGGGAGCCGCCAAGGTCAGCAGCCGGTACACTGGCGCCTACGCCGCTATTCGCCAGCAATTCAGCATGCCCATCGGGCGGTTTGAAGGTGTTGAAGAAGCGCTGGCGCGCATCGCGGGACTGACCTATCAGATGGACGCGGCACGCAAGCTTACCCTGTGCGCCCTGGATACGGGAGAAATGCCTTCCGTCATTTCCGCCATCATCAAATACCATTTGACGGAAGGCTATCGCCAGCTGATCAATGACGCCATGGACATTCAGGCTGGCAGTGGCATTTCCCTGGGACCGGCAAACCTGATTGGCCGCGCCTACCAGTCCCTGCCCATCGCCGTAACCGTGGAAGGGGCCAATATACTCACCCGCAATATGATCATCTTCGGCCAGGGCGCCATGCGCTGCCACCCGTGGATCATGAAGGAATTTGCCGCAGTGGAGACCAAAGATCCCGCTCGGGCCATCACTGATTTCGATCACGCCATATTCGGACATGTGGGATTTCTCCTGGGCAATGCCACCCGCAGCCTGTTCCTTGGGCTCACCCGGGGACGCTTGTCCCATTCTCCGGTAACAGGGCCAGCCAAGCGCTATTACCAGAGGCTCAACTGGATGAGTTCAGCCTTCGCCCTGGCCGCCGACACCACCATGATGACCCTGGGCGCGGCGCTGAAGCGCAAGGAACGCCTCTCGGCGCGTCTCGGGGATGTACTGAGCGAAATGTATCTGACCTCCGCGGTGCTCAAGCAGTTTGAAGATGATGGCTGCCGCGAAGAAGACCTTCCCCTGTTGCACTGGGCATGCGCGCATTCCTTCCATCGTATGCAGGAAAGTCTGCGCTTGCTGGCCCGCAATCTTCCCTTCCGCCCCGCGGGCTGGGCGCTCAGGTTGCTGCTGTTTCCCAGCGGTCTCCCCTATGCACCGCCCGATGACCGTATCAGCCACAAAGTCGCGCAACTGCTGCTGCACCCTTGCGGCAGCAGGGACCGGCTCACCCAAGGCATCTTCCTGACCGATGACGAACGCTTCCGCCAGGGCGTGATCGAGCAAGCCTTCTCCCAGGCTGGCGTAACCGCACCCATCGAAAAAACCCTGCGCAATGCACACCATGCGGGCCTCATCACCGCCGAGGACAGGATCGAACAGGCGCAGGAAGCACTGGAGAAAGGCCTGATCTCCGAGCAGGAACTCGAGGACATAAAGAAAATGCATCTGCTGCGCCGTCAGGTGATCACCGTCGACAGTTTCGAGGACTATGGCAAACAGTACCTGTTACAGCCGGAAACCAAGATCAGCAACCATGTGGCCTGAACCATGAACAGTGAAACCAGTACATCCGACATCCCCCAGGACAACCCGGTGTTCATCATCGATGGCGCCCGCACCCCGCAGCTCAAGGCGGGCGGCCCGCCGGGGCCTTTCCGCGCCAGCGATCTGGCGGTGTCTGCCGCCAGATCATTATTGTTGCGCATGCCCTTCGACGCTTCCGCCCTGGATGAAGTGATTTTCGGCTGCGTGTCCTCCGGCCCGGATGAAGCCAATATCGCCCGGGTCGTCTCCCTGCGCCTGGGTTGTGGCGACAAGGTTCCCGCATTCAGCGTACAACGAAACTGCGCCTCGGGCATGCAGGCCCTGGACAGCGCAGCCAAGGATATCGCCAGCGGCAGGGCGGATCTGATTCTGGCGGGCGGCACGGAAGCCATGAGCCATCATCCCGTCATACTCAACAATGCCATGGTCGCCTGGCTGGCCGCCTGGAACCAGGCGCGCAATCTTCCCGCCCGTATCCGCACTTTGGGAAAGCTCAAAGTCTCCCATTTCAAACCCGTCATCGCCATTCTCCGGGGGCTTACCGATCCTGTGGTCGGGCTTTCCATGGGACAGACGGCGGAACAGCTGGCGGAAGATTTCAACATCAGCCGGGAAAGCATGGATCAATACGCCATGCGCAGCCACCAGCGTCTGGCGGAAGCCATGGAAAATGGCTACCTGGATGAAATCATTCCCCTGTACGACAAGGAAGGAAACATCTATACCACAGACAACGGGGTTCGCCCGGACAGCAGCATGGAAAAACTGGCCAGGCTCAAGCCGGTATTCGACCGCCCCGTGGGCAAGGTAACCGCCGGCAACAGCGCCCAGATCACCGACGGCGCAGCCTGTCTGCTGCTGGCTTCCGCCAGGGCGGTGGAAGAGCATCAGCTGCCGGTGCTGGGGCGCATCGTGGACAGCCAGTGGGCGGGACTGGAACCGGCGCGCATGGGTTTGGGGCCGGTATACGCCATGGCGCCTGTTCTCCTGCGACATCAGCTCGACAGCAGCGACATCGACTACTGGGAGATCAACGAGGCCTTTGCCGCCCAGGTGCTCGCCTGCATGCGCGCATGGCAGGATCAGGACTTCTGCATGCAGTCCCTGGGGCTGCCCCGGGCCTTTTCCCCCATCCCGGAAGACAAGCTGAACATCGACGGCGGCGGCATCAGCCTCGGCCATCCCGTGGGCGCCAGCGGCGCACGCATCGTTCTGCATCTGCTCAAGGTGCTGGAACGGAACCAGGCGAAACGGGGCATGGCCAGCCTCTGCATCGGCGGCGGGCAAGGCGGCGCCATGCTGGTTGAGAGGATCGAATCATGAACAAACATTTCCATGTGCAATACGATGAACAGCAGCTTGCCTGGCTGTATTTCGACGCCGCCGACGCCACAACCAATGTGCTCACGGAAGAGGCGCTGGAAGAATTCGATCAACAATTGCTCGGCATTGCCCAGACCCATCCCAAGGGATTGGTGATTCTCTCCGCCAAGAAAAGCGGCTTTATTGCCGGGGCGGATGTAAAGGCCTTTGCCGCCATCCACTCCGCCGAAACGGCAAAAAAGCTGATTCTGCGCGCCCATGATATTTTTCATCGCCTGGAGGCCCTGCCCTTTCCCAGCGTAGCGCTGATTCACGGCTTCTGTCTGGGCGGCGGACTGGAACTGGCCCTGGCCTGCCGCTATCGCGTTGCCAGCACGGATCCGGCCACCCGGCTGGGGTTTCCCGAAGTGCGGCTGGGCATCTTTCCCGGCTTTGGCGGCAGTGTGCGAAGCATCAAGCTGCTGGGGCATCTGCCAGCGATGCAGATGATGCTGTCGGGGCGTTCGCTCAGCGCCAGAGCAGCCAGGCGCATCCACCTGGTGGATTACGCCGTCCCACAGCGGCAACTGAAAAACACCGCCCGCAAGCTCATCGAAGAACAGCCATCCCAACACCAGCCCGGCTTGCTGCAACGCATTCCGGGGAACTTCATCCTGCGCCCCGCAGTGGCCCGCATACTGAAAAAACAGGTAGCAAAACGAGTACGGCAATCCCACTACCCGGCACCCTATGCGTTGATCACGCACTGGCAACAAAATGCCGGAAATACCACGCAGATGTATACCAGTGAAGCGCAACAGGTATCCTCCCTGCTCACGGGAGAAACCGCACAGAATCTGATTCGCGTATTCTTGTTGCAGGATCGCCTCAAGGGATTGGCGGAAAAAAGCAGCTTTCAGGCAAAACAGGTGCATGTCATCGGCGGCGGCGTCATGGGCGGGGATATCGCGGCCTGGTGCGTATTGCGGGGACTCAAGGTGACCCTGCAGGATCGCGCCCCGGAGTATCTTGGACGCGCCATTGCCCGCGCCCATAACCTGTTCCAGAAAAAGCTCAGGGATCGCTACCTGGTGCAGGACGCCATGGATCGCTTGCTTCCGGATCACCTCGGCAAAGGCGTGGGAAAAGCAGACGTGGTGATCGAGGCGATCTTCGAAGACATAGAGGCCAAACAAAGGCTGTACGAAAAAGTGGAGCCACAGATGAAAGCAGCCGCACTGCTGGCCACCAATACTTCCAGCATTCCCCTGGAAAAACTGGCGGAAAAACTACAGCATCCGGCCCGGCTCATCGGTTTGCATTTCTTCAATCCGGTGGCAAAAATGCCTCTGGTCGAAATTGTCACCCAGGAGGACAACCCGCCCCCGTTGATCGCGGATGCAACCCGCTTCACCAAAGCCATCGGCAAACTCCCGCTGCCGGTAAAAAGCCGGCCGGGATTCCTGGTCAATCGCGTGCTTATGCCCTATCTGCTGGAAGCCGTCACCCTGTTGGAAGAAGGCGTTCCCGCCGCCGACATCGACGCAGCCGCCATCCGCTTCGGCATGCCCATGGGGCCGGTAGAGCTCGCCGATACCGTGGGTCTGGATATTTGCCTGTCAGTGGCGGAGAAACTCGCAGAAACCCTGCACAATGAAGTGCCGGAAAACCTGCGGAACAAGGTAGAGGCCGGCCATCTCGGGAAGAAATCGGGGCAAGGCTTCTACACCTGGAGCAAGGGCAAGGCGCAAAAGGGAACCGCCAACGCGGCGGAAGAAAAGCTGGATCACTATGCCGAACGCATGGTATTGCGCCTGATAAACGAGTCCATGGCCTGCCTGCGCGAAGCAATCGTGGAAGATGCGGACCTGCTGGATGCAGGGGTCATCTTCGGCACCGGGTTTGCACCATTTCGCGGCGGCCCCATGCACTATGCGGATAAAATCGGCAAGACGGAAATTCTCAGCAAACTCGGGAAACTGGAATACACTTATGGTAGTCGCTTTACTCCCGACCCGGGTTGGGAAAACCATTTTGCAAAATAGGGCCTGTTATTATTAACCCGGTGACCATTCAGTTTACGCTCAGCCGGCAAGACAGAATGAGTAGAGTGTAGTGACACTACATGAACGAATGACAACGCCGCTGGGTGGAAAAACAGCCCCGGCAGAGTCTATTGAATTAGTGTTAACAGACCCTAGGAGGCATGCATGAGTAACAATACGCTCATCACCCTGAAAGAAGCACCCACGCTGGCTGCGGTATTCCGCCAGCGCGTTGCCCACACTCCCAACGCCATCGCCTATATTCAACACGACACCAAGGACGGGCAGTGGCATGAATACAGCTGGTCGGAAACTGCCCGAGAAGTTATACGCTGGCAAGCCGCCCTGAAGTCTTCCGGGCTGCAAACCGGCGAGCGGGTCGTCATCATGTGCAAGAACTCCCGGGAATGGGTGATCTGCGATCAGGCAACCCTGGGGCTGGGACTGGTGTTGGTTCCCGTGTTCATGAACGACAGGGCGGAAAACATCAATTGGATCAGCAACGACTGCAGCGCCTCCCTGCTGGTGATCGAAGGCCAGGAGCAATGGGACACCCTCAAAGGCAGTATCGATGAACTGGAAAGCGTACATACAATTGTCGCCGTACATGAAGTCAAAGACCAACACCCCAAGCTCAAACCACTGCAGGAATGGTTGCCCCAGGAACCTGTTACTGCCGACCTTGCCGAAGAAGAAACTTCTTCCGAAGAGCTGGCGACAATTGTCTACACATCCGGTACCACGGGGCGCCCCAAAGGGGTCATGCTCAGCCACCACAACATCATCTGGAATATACACGCCGCACTGCAGCTGTTCGATATCGGCCCGGACAATACCTTTTTGTCCTTTCTGCCCCTATCCCATACGTTCGAACGAACCGTAGGCTATTATCTTGCCATGGTGTGCGGCGCAACCACGGCCTATAACCGCTCCATACCACAGCTTGCAGAAGACCTCTCCATCATCAAACCCACACTGCTGGTTTCCGTGCCACGCATATTCGAGCGTATCTATGGGCGCATCATGGACAAGCTCACGACGGAATCGTCCATCAAGCAAAAGCTGTTTCGAAGCGCCATCGATATTGGCTGGGACAAATTCGAATATGACCAGGGACGGGGGAAATGGGCACCTGCATTCCTTCTGCATCCCCTGCTGGATGCCTTGGTAGGCGCCAAGGTGCGTGCACGCTTGGGAGGGCAGCTGCGTTTCACCGTTTGCGGCGGCGCGGCGCTTTCTCCCGATGTGGCACGCATGTTTATTGGCCTGGGCATTCCGGTAACCCAGGGATATGGCCTTACCGAAACCAGCCCGGTAATCGCCGCCAACCCTCTGGAGAACAACATCCCCGCGTCTGTGGGACTTCCCCTGCCTGGCGTGGAAGTGGAAATTTCCGACCAGGAAGAGCTGCTCACCCGCAGCCCCAGCATCATGATCGGCTACTGGAACAAACCGGAAGCCACCGCCGATATGATCGATGCACAAGGCTGGCTGCACACCGGAGACAAGGCCAGAATTGAAGACGGGCATGTATTCATCACCGGACGCCTGAAGGAAATCATCGTGCTGTCTACGGGCGAAAAAATCCCTCCCACAGACATGGAAAATGCCATTGCCCTGGATCCGCTCATTGAACAGGCGATGGTAATCGGCGAAGGGAAACCCTATCTTTCCGCACTGGTAGTACCAAATCCCGAGCATTTCGAGCAACTATGCCGTTCGTCTGGACTAAAACCCGGCGATGCAGAAAACTACAACAATGAAGTGGTGCGCGAACAGGTGTTGCAGCGGGTTCAGGAGAAACTCAGCGCTTTTCCCGGTTACGCAAAAATCCACAATGTAGCAATACTGAACGAACCCTTGACGCCGGAAAACGGTTTACTCACCCCTACCCTGAAGCTGCGGCGCAACCGGATACTGATGTATTACACCGATGAAGTGGCCGATTTGTATTCCGGACACTGAGGGCGTTTTATTTGACCGCCGCTGCATAAAAACGCTCGAAGCTCGCCGGCGAAAAACCCCGCATGTGCTTCTTGCCCACGGCAATAACAGGCACGCTGCTGGTGGCGTATTTTTCATATGCCTTGCGCCCTTCTGCAGATGCATCGATATCATATTCCTTAAAGGGAATTCGCTTCTGCACAAAGTATTTTCTGGCGCGTTTGCACACCCCGCACCAGGCAGCGGAATACATCACCACCTTTTTCTTTCGCACCCGGGTCGCCGGCTCGCGGCTGCCCAGGCCGGAAGCATATTCCCTGGCGCTGCTTTTTACATTGTCCGGAGCTTCTACTGTATTTGGCTTCACCTCCAGTTGCTCACTCCTGGCCTCCACCGGTGGCCGATCACCAAAATGCACGTTGCCTTCCTTGTCTTTCCAGCTGTAGATGCCCGCAGCGGAAGCCAGGCATGGCAACAACAAGAACCCAAGCCCCATGGCCACTCCAAATAAAACCTTGTTGCCGATTGTCATGACAATCCCCCTTTGCATAGATGCACCAGGAAAGTATTCTATTCCAAGATCAACAGCATATAGCAAATCATATGGATATTGCCCCCATACCGCCAGGATTGGGGCAACCGGCGCAGCAACCGCATATTTCGTGTAGCTTTCGCCTGCTTGATGCTATAATCTTGCGCCTTCACGAACTTTCTCCCGGGTGGAGAGAAGTTTCAGATACTTTACACAACCAACACACTGCAGTGGCTTTATGGCAAAAGAAGATGTAATTGAAATGGAAGGCACGGTCAAAGAGACCCTGCCCAACACCATGTTTCGCGTAGAGCTGGAAAACGGCCATGTGATTACCGCGCATATCTCCGGCAAGATGCGCAAGCACTATATCCGGATTCTGACCGGGGACAAGGTCAAGGTGGAAATGACGCCTTATGACCTGAGCAAGGGGCGCATCGTTTACCGCGAGCGTTGAGCGACACCGTGCCAGGAAGCCGAATCAGGCTTCTTCTTTCTGGTTTTCAAACACGAAAGTCAGCTCATCATCTTTCACCTGAACCTGCACATGCCCACCCTGGCTGAGTTTGCCGAATAGCAACTCCTCCGCTACGGGTTTCTTGATTTTTTCCTGAATCAAACGCGCCATGGGACGTGCCCCCATTTTCGGGTCATAGCCCTGCCCCGCCAGCCACAGGCGCGCTTCCTCATCCACGCTGATCGTCACCTGCTTCTGCGCCAGCAATCCTTCCAGTTCAAACAGGAATTTGCTTACCACACTGCTGATGCTGTCCAGCGACAGGGGCTGGAACTGGATAATGGCATCGAGGCGATTGCGGAATTCGGGAGTAAACAGCTTGTTGATGGCTTCCTTTCCATCCGAGCTGTGATCCTGACTGGTAAAGCCGATGGAGCGACGGCTCATTTCCATGGCGCCGGCATTGGTGGTCATGATGATGATCACGTTGCGGAAATCAGCCTTGCGGCCATTGTTGTCGGTGAGGGTACCATGATCCATGACCTGCAGCAGCAGGTTGAAAACATCGGGGTGCGCCTTTTCAATTTCATCCAGCAACAATACGGAATGAGGGTGCTTGGTGATCTGCTCCGTGAGCAAGCCACCCTGATCAAAGCCAACATAGCCAGGAGGGGCGCCGATGAGACGGGAAACTGCATGGCGCTCCATATATTCCGACATGTCAAAGCGAATCAGCTCCAGCCCGAGAACCCTGGCGAGCTGGCGGGTGACTTCCGTTTTTCCCACCCCCGTCGGCCCGGCAAACAGGAATGAGCCAACGGGTTTGTGCTCTTCTGCAAGGCCGGATCGGTTCATGCGGATGGCGGCAGAAAGAACATCGATCGCTTCATCTTGCCCGTAGACCACCATTTGCAGATCCCGCTCGAGATTGCGCAGCGCCTCGATGTCTGAAGAGGAAACCTTGCGCTCGGGGATACGCGCAATACGCGCCACCACTGTCTCTACCTGATCGACACCAACTTCCGTTTCGCGTTCTTCCTCGGGAACCAGGCGAGTAGCGGCTCCGGCTTCATCGATCACATCAATCGCCTTGTCCGGCATGTGGCGGTCATTGATGTATCTATCTGCCAAGTCTGCCGCTGCCTGCAGGGCAGCATCGCTGTACGTCACATCATGATGTTCTTCAAAGCGGCTGCGCAGCCCCTTGAGAATATCCACCACTTCTCCGATGCTGGGTTCAACTACATCAATTTTCTGAAAGCGCCGGTTCAGGGCATGATCCTTTTCAAAAATGCCCCGGAACTCCTGGTAGGTGGTGGAACCAATGCAGCGCAACTCACCCGATGCCAGCATGGGTTTGATCAGGTTCGAGGCGTCCATGGTGCCCCCTGATGCGGCACCCGCGCCGATTATGGTGTGGATTTCATCAATGAACAGGATGCTGTCCGGGATTTTTTTCAGCTCCTTGAGTACGGCCTTCAACCGCTTCTCGAATTCACCACGGTACTTGGTTCCTGCAACCAGCCCTCCCAGATCCAGGGAATAGATGGTCGCCATCTGCAGCACTTCAGGGATATCCTTGTCCACGATTTTTTTTGCCAAACCCTCGGCAATGGCTGTCTTTCCTACTCCAGCTTCACCTACCAGCAGAGGGTTATTCTTGCGCCGGCGGCAGAGAATTTGTACCGCCCTTTCTACTTCATGCTCACGGCCGATAAGCGGATCGATCTTTCCTTCCCTGGCATGTTCATTCAGATTCAAGGTCCAGGATTCCAGTGCCGATACCCTGGCTTCGCCTTCAGGCGCCTCAACAGCTTGCGCACTATCTGCAGATTCTTCATCCGCATTGTCCTTCCCCACCCTGGAAATGCCATGGGCCATGTAATTCACTACATCCAGACGGGTTATCCCCTGCTGATTGAGAAAATATACAGCCTGGGAATCCTTTTCACTGAAAACCGCCACCAGTACATTGGCGCCAGTGACTTCTTTTTTTCCGGAGGCCTGCACATGAAATACAGCGCGCTGCAACACCCGCTGGAAACCGATGGTGGGCTGCGCCTCCTGCTCCTCACCTTCCGGCAACAGGGGGCAGTTCTCCTGAATAAACTGCCGGATATTGTCTGTCAGCATATCCAGATCTGCACCGCAGGCTTTGAGCACATCCACCGCTGATGGATTACCCAGCAGCGCCAGCAGCAGGTGCTCAATGGTAATGAATTCCTGCCGTTTGTGCGTTGCATTGACGAACGCCTGATTCAGTACATACTCCAGTTCCTGACTTAACATCTGCTTCTATCTTGCCCTCAATATTGTTTAACAGGTTGTTAAAAAACGGATTTTTTCAACATCCTGTTAAGCTTCTTCCATGGTGCATAACAGGGGATGCTGGCTTTCCCTGGCATATTCATTAACCTGAGACACCTTGGTTTCCGCAATATCCCGGGTGAAGACCCCGCAGACCCCAACGCCCCGGGTATGCACATGCAGCATCACCTGGGTTGCCTTCTCCTCATTCATATGAAAACAGGAGGTCAGTATTTCAACCACAAAATCCATCGGCGTATAATCGTCATTCAACAACAGCACCTTATACAAAGGCGGCTTCTTAAGCTTAGGACGACTTTCCTGGGTCGCAAGTTCCCCATTTTCGTTATCTTCGTATTCTTCACTCATAGTCAGCTTGTGTACTGTGTCGGAATAAAAGGCTTTTTCAGTGAGTCACAATGCGGCCAGATGCAAGACGTACTCGTGCAGGAAAGGCAGCCCCCTTTCAAGCGAGTACAACACAGCAGACGGCCGCATTGTGGCTCAGCCGAAAGGAACCCCCCAAAAGCGCCAGGACGGTGTTGGGGTACTTGCCAAGGGAGCAACCATTGGCTGCACACCCCGCCTTGTCCTGGTGCTTTTTGGGGGCCCTGAAAAGGCCTTTTCTCCCGACGCAGTACATTAGTTTTCATTTACCCATACTCTGGCGTTTCTGAACAGGCGCATCCAGGGGCTGTCTTCACCCCAGCCATCGGGATGCCAGGAATTCTGCACCGTGCGGATCACCCGCTCCGGATGCGGCATCATGATGGTCACACGCCCATCCTCTGTTGTTAGACCGGTAACCCCCTCGGGAGATCCGTTGGGATTTGCCGGGTAGTTCATGGTTACATCACCATTGTTATCAATATAGCGCAGGCTCACTCCCTTTCCAGGCCGGGAATCACCACGGTACTCTGCACGGCCCTCCCCGTGGGCCACCGCAATCGGCATGCGCGAGCCGTGCATTCCCTGAAACAGCAGCGAAGGACTGTCCAGCACTTCCACCATGGCCACCCGCGCCTCGAACTGCTCTGAACGGTTGCGTACGAAATGCGGCCAATGAGCTGCCCCAGAAATCAGCTCTTTGATATTGGAAAGCATCTGGCAGCCATTGCAAACGCCAAGGCTGAAGGTGTTTTCCCGCTCGAAAAAGGCCTGAAACTGATCCCTTGCACGGGCATGAAAGAGTATGGATTTGGCCCAGCCCTCTCCCGCGCCCAGCACATCACCATAGCTGAATCCCCCGCAAGCCACCAAGCCCCTGAAATCATCCAGCGTTACGGAACCATTGAGGATATCGGACATATGAACATCCACGGCCTCGAACCCCGCCTTGTGGAAGGCGTAGGCCATTTCCTGCTGGCCGTTCACTCCCTGTTCCCTGAGAATGGCCATGCGCGGCCTGCTGATCTCGAGAAATGGGGCGGCAATATCGTCTTCGGGATCAAAGCTCGGGTGGGCGCTCAAGCCAGGATCATTTGCTGCAATGCCCTGAAACTCTTCCCGGGCGCACTCGGGATTATCTCGCAACAGCTGCATCTGCAAACTGGTTTCCGACCAGATTTGCTGCAAATCGCTGCGCTGGCGCTCCAGCAACACCCTGTTCCCCTGGAAAATGACAATTTTTTCATCCTCTCTGGTAGTGCCCAGCACATGGCTGTGATGGCCCAGGCCAGCATCTTCCAGGCATTTGAGTACATCATCGCAGTCACTGTGACGCACCTGCAAAACCAGTCCCAGCTCCTCGCTGAACAAGGCGGCTAACGCATCCGCATCCAGGGCATCGATGCCAATATCCAGTCCACAGCGACCGGCAAAAGCCATCTCCAGCAAGGTGACTATCAAACCACCATCAGAGCGGTCATGGCTGGCCAGAATCAGGCCATCCCGGTTTAGCTCCTGGAGGGCATCAAAGCAGCGCCTGAGCATTTCCGGATCATCCAGATCCGGGCCGACATGGCCAAGTTGGCCATATACCTGCCCAAGGGCGGATGCACCCAGGCGATTCAGGCCTTTTCCCAAATCGATGAGGATCAGATCCGTATCACCCTGATCCATGCGCAGGGCGGGGGTCAGCACATTGCGCACATCGGTCACCGGGGCGAAGGCTGTGATGATCAGGGACAAAGGCGCAGCCATTTCCCTGGTTTCATCATTTTGCTGCCATACTGTTTTCATGGACATGGAATCCTTTCCTACAGGTATGGCGATACCCAGCTGGGGACATAGTTCCATACCCACCGCTTTGACCGTATCAAACAGCCGGGCATCTTCATCCTGATATCCGGCGGCAGCCATCCAGTTGGCGGAAAGCTTGATCTTTTCCATGGATTCCACTGGCGCGGCCATGAGGTTGGTGATGGCCTCGCCAATCGCCATACGGCCGGAAGCCGGCGCATTCAACAGCGCCAGGGGCGTGCGCTCGCCAAGCGCCATGGCTTCTCCGGCATTGCCCTCATAATCTGCAATGGTGACCGCCACATCCGCCACCGGCACCTGCCAGAGTCCGACCATTTGATCCCTCGCCACCATGCCGGTAATGCTGCGATCTCCGATGGTGATCAGGAAGCTTTTGCTGGCTACTGTGGGCAGGCGCAAGATCCGCTCCACGGCTTCTATCACATCAACATTCTGCAATACCAGCTCCGGCCTGGCAAAAGGTTGGTGATGGGTTTCACGCACCATTTTGGGCGGTTTGCCAAACAGCAGCGGCATGGGCATGTCGATGGGATTGTTATCGAAGTAGGCATCTCCCAGAAGCAGGTGTTCTTCATCCACAGCCTCACCAACAATGGCGTAGGGGCAGCGCTCGCGCTCGCAGATTGCCTCGAACTCTTCCAGCTTGTCCACATCGATGGCCAGCACATAGCGCTCCTGGGATTCGTTGCTCCAGATCTCCATAGGAGACATGCCAGGATCGCCGCAGGGCACGGTACGCAGTTCGAAGCGACCACCCAGGCCTGCATCATGCACAAGCTCGGGCAAGGCATTGGACAGACCACCAGCGCCTACATCATGAATAAACAGTATGGGGCTGGAGGCACCCCTGGCGCAGCAGTGATCGATCACTTCCTGGCAGCGTCTTTCCATTTCCGGGTTGGCACGCTGCACCGAAGCAAAATCCAGGTCTTCGGCCGAGTCGCCGGAAGCCATGGAAGATGCTGCGCCACCGCCAAGACCAATGAGCATGGCAGGCCCGCCAAGCACTATCAGAGGAGAGCCAGCGGGGAAAGTATCCTTGCGCACATGTTCATCACGAATGTTCCCCAGGCCGCCAGCCAGCATGATGGGTTTGTGATAGCCGCGCAGTTCTTCACCGTTCGGTCCGGGCACCTGCGTCTCATAGGTACGGAAATAACCGCACAGATTGGGGCGGCCAAATTCATTGTTGAAGGCAGCAGCTCCGATTGGCCCCTCAAGCATGATATCCAGGGCGGAAACGATGCGCTCCGGCTTGCCGAAATCCTTTTCCCAGGGTTGTTCAGCGCCAGGAATTCGCAGGTTGGACACAGAGAACCCGCACAAACCAGCCTTGGGTTTGGAGCCTTTTCCCGTAGCCCCCTCATCCCTGATCTCCCCTCCAGCGCCAGTAGCCGCCCCGGGGTCGGGTGAAATTGCCGTTGGATGATTGTGCGTCTCCACCTTCATCAGGATATGCACATCCTCGCAATGCTCTTCATACACTCCGGAACCCGGAGCAGGGAAGAAACGGTAGCCTTGGCTGCCGCGCATTACCGCCGCATTGTCCTTGTAGGCGGACAATACATCCTGTGGCGACTTCTCCGTGGTATTGCGAATCATCTGGAACAGGCTTTTATCCTGGGACTTGCCATCGATAATCCAGTCAGCATTGAAAATCTTGTGTCGGCAATGCTCCGAATTCGCCTGGGCAAACATCATCAATTCCACATCCGTAGGATTGCGCCCCAGCGCCTGGAAACTTTCCACCAGGTAATCGATTTCATCCCCGGACAACGCCAGCCCCAGGTCTGCATTGGCTTTCACCAATGCCGCCCGCCCGCCATTGAGGATATCTACAGAAACAAACGGGCGCGGCTCTGTATGCAAAAACAGCACTTGCGCATCATCCAGATCATAGAAAACGGATTCCGTCATGCGGTCATGAAGTGAATCCCCGGCTTTTCCCAGATCCGCATCTGCGAGATCACCCTCCAGGTAATATGCAACCCCTCGTTCGATACGCTCGACAGCCTGCAAGCCACATACACGGGCAATATCCGTTGCCTTGGATGACCAGGGTGAAATGGTGCCCGGCCGGGGTGTTACCAGCACCAGAGAGCCAGCCGGCTCATGGCTCGCCAGCGCCGGGCCGTAGCGCAATATCCGGTTCAGGACAGTCTGCTGGGATGCAGATAATTCTTCTGATAATTCAATTAGATGGGTGAATTCCGCATACACAGACACGGGCTTCCCCAGACGTTCAGTCAATCGGGTATTGAGTTTTTCCAGACGAAAATCGGAAAACGCCGGTGCGCCGCGCAACTTGAGCATTTCAGGCCTCGGTAGAAACAGATTCTGCAGCCGTAATGATACCCTGATCCGGGAAACAGACCTAACAATTCAGGCCTTTGGGCCACCATCTTCCGCAAGCCTTCTCAACACCCAGGCAGCAGCAGCCATACCAAATCCTGCCGTTACCGGCGCGCAGGAGCCAAAACCACCACAATTCAGGCTGCTGTTCGCCGCCCCTTCACACGTACCGGAAGCATCAGAAAAATACCTCAGAGGCTCATCAGACCAAACTGCAGGGATACCAAAACTGCGCTTGGGGTTGCGTGGAAAACGGTAGTTCTGGCGCAACTGGCGGCGGGTTTTCGCCAATAGCGGATCTTGCTCTGTGCGGGCTAGGTCCGTATGGCGGATTCTGGTTGGGTCTGACTGACCACCCGCGCCACCTACAGTGACGATTTTGATACGGTTTTGCCGACAATGGGCTATCAATGCAGATTTGACACGAAAACTGTCGATGCAATCAATCACAAAATCATGATCACCAGTAATCGTATCTGTAACATTTTCCTTGGTAATAAAATCATCCAGAAGATTGATTTCCGTCTGGGGATTGATTGAAGCAATACGCTCCGCCATGACTTCAATCTTGGCTCTCCCCAGGGTATCAGTCATGGCGGGTAACTGGCGATTGATGTTGGATTCTGCAACATGATCCATGTCGATCAGGGTTATCCCACCAATACCACTTCGAGCCAGCGACTCCACAGCCCAGGAACCTACTCCACCAATGCCTATGACGCAAACATGGCTGCGGGCAAACCCCTCCAGGGCATTCTCACCATAGAGGCGGGCGATACCACCAAATCGTCGTTTGAAATCCACCAGCTTTGTTCTACCTGACAATGTAAGCCTGAACCCACGCATTCAGGATAATGTTATATTATGCGGTTTGTGCAGCAAATAAACAGCAGAGCGCCTCTATCAAATGTCATTCCGGTGTGGCGAAAACAAAATTATTCGAGGCGCCCAGCAGAAAATTGGGTGAAAGATAGTGTCTGAAATCAAACTTACAGAATACAGCCACGGTTCTGGCTGCGGCTGCAAAATTGCTCCCCGCCTTCTTGACAAAATACTTCAGGGCAACATTTCCATGCTTCCTGATCCACGCCTGCTGGTGGGCAACCAAAGCCGGGATGACGCCGCAGTCTATGATCTTGAGGACGGACGCTCCGTAGTTTCCACCACCGATTTTTTCATGCCCATTGTAGACGATCCCTTTGAATTCGGGCGCATTGCCGCCACCAATGCCATTAGCGACATCTACGCCATGGGAGGAAAACCCCTGATGGCCATCGCCATCTTCGGATGGCCGATAGACAAACTCAGCACCGAAGCAGGGCAGCAAGTGGTTGATGGTGGTCGGCAGGCCTGCAGGGATGCCGGCATCCCCCTGGCTGGCGGCCATTCAATAGATTCACCAGAACCCATTTTCGGCCTGGCAGTTACCGGCATCGTTGACAACAAGCAACTCAAACGCAACGATCAGGCAACAGCCGGTTGCAAACTCTATCTGACCAAACCCCTGGGAATAGGCATCCTCACTACTGCACAGAAACAGAAAAAACTGGCCCCCGAGCACATGACAATCGCTCCGGATACCATGTGCCAACTGAATAGTATTGGAACAGAAATCGCCACTATTTCCGGCGTTACCGCCATGACTGATGTCACAGGCTTTGGCCTGCTGGGGCATTTGCTCGAAATCTGCCAGGGCAGCGGCTTGTCGGCCAGCATTCATTATGACCAGATCCCCCTGCTTCCTCATGTAGAGGAATATCTGTCCATGGGCTGCTCTCCCGGCGGCGCACAGCGCAACTTCGACAGCTATGGTGAGCATATCGCCTCTCTGCCGGAAAAACACCGGCAGGTTCTGTGCGACCCCCAGACTTCCGGCGGCCTGCTGGTTGCAGTTTCAGATGAGGCGGAGCAGCCGTTTCTGGAAATAACAGGAAAAGCCGGACTTGCCCTTTCCCCCATCGGAGAATTACATGCCAGAAATGGCGTCAGCAGCTCGTTTATCCAGGTAAGCTGAAAGTGGAGCTTCCGGAAATCGGCAATTTCAGAGAGATTTTCCTCAAAGATATACCACTTCTGGATGTTCGTGCTCCCATAGAGTTCAAGGCAGGCGCTTTTCCAGGTGCCAGCAACATTCCTCTGCTCAATGATGAAGAGCGGCACCTGATTGGTCTGCGCTACAAGGAACAAGGCCAGTCTGCCGCTATTGCCCTGGGCAAGAAACTGATTGACGGGCAGCCAAAAGACACATGTACGGCTCGTTGGCAAGCATTTGTGCAACAGTATCCGGAAGGGGCTTTGTACTGTTTTCGTGGCGGCATGCGCTCCAGAATCGCCCAGGAATGGATCCATGGGGCAACGGGCATTGCCTATCCCCGCATCGAAGGGGGATACAAGGCGCTGCGGAATTTTCTTCTGGAAGAGCTCAACATATCCATTGCCCGAGTCCAGCCCGTGGTTCTTGGCGGCAGAACCGGCACCGGAAAGACTGTTGTTATCCAGCAACTGCAAAACAGTATTGACCTGGAGGGCCTGGCCTGGCACCGCGGATCAGCTTTCGGCGGGCATGTAACACCCCAGCCATCGCAGATAGATTTCGAAAATCGCCTTTCTGTTGAACTGATCAGGCACAGAGCGGCACAGCACAGCAAACTTGTGCTTGAAGATGAAAGCAAAGCGGTAGGGTCACGCCATCTTCCTCCCCTGCTATATGAGCGAATGTCCCTTAGCCCTCTGGTAATTCTGGATACGCCATTGCAGGAACGAATAGACAATTCCGTTCAGGAATATGTAACAAATGCCATTGCAGAATACCAGGCCATGTATGGCGAGGAAGAAGGTTTCCAGAAATGGGCAGACTACGCCCAGAATGGCCTGCAGCGCATCAGCAAGCGCCTTGGTGGCATGCGCTATAAAGAACTGGCCTCCAAGTTGCAGTACGCTATCGACCACCTGAAACAAACCGGCTGCCCTGAAGCTCATGAGGAATGGGTATCACAGTTGCTGACTGAATACTATGACCCGATGTATGACTATCAAACCTCACAAAAGAAAGACCGCATTATCTTTAGCGGGTCGATGGCAGATGCCCTTAACTATCTAAAGGACCTCTGACCTTGTCATATATTCACATTGTGACTTACTTCTGTAAGATATAAAAAAACAACCCATGAAACATCAGGCTTTTCCAGATCGGTATTAAATATACCCAAACTTATACCCAATATATTTCAAAATCACTTTTAACACTTGAACAAATCATACAATTGCCTGTCACATTGAGAACAAGCATACAACAATGTTTATTTACTGTTGATTAATTGCAATGAATCTCTTATATTTCCACGGTCGATATCTTGATGAATGGATTCATATTGAAGGATTCATTGCAATCCTGAAATAAATATTTACATTTGATCTGAATCTATGGATTCAGAATTTCACAACTCATTTAACGAGGAACAACATGGCCAAGAAAAAAGCACCTGCAAGAAAAAAACAGGTTACTGACTTGTCAGCCGCTGAATTATACAAGCTGGCAAAAAAACGCGAACAGGAAGAGCTGCAGAAAACCATTGATGCCAACAAGGAAAAACTTTTAGCACTGCGTGCAAAACGGCGCGAACTAATCGCCAAGCAAAAGAAAGAACTGCGCAAAATAGATGCAGAGATCGCCCGCCTGAGTGGAAAATCCCCAAGCAGAAAAGGCCGAAAGTCTGGCGGAAGCGTTACTGAAAAAGTGGTCGCAATTATTGCCAAGGCAGGCAAGATCTCCACTTCCGACCTGAAAGCAGAACTAAAGAAAAAAGGGATCTCTGCAGGCAATCTGCCGCAGACACTTGCCTATCTGAAGCGCCAGGGCCGTGTCACTTCCCCTGCCCGCACTATCTATCAGGTTCCAAAGTAAGGTCTCTGATTCTTAAACCCGGCGGTTTGGTATCACACCAGATTGCCGGGCTTCTCTATCCTCAAGAGTCAGGGCGGTGTGCCCTCCTACTGACAATAATCCACTGCAGGAGAAACAGACAGCCTGGCTCCGCCTTCTACCCGAAACACCGCACCAGCCTTGACAAGCATCCGGGGCGCCTTCAAAACCAGGTAGTGTGGCGCCAACACCTCTACAGGGCTGCTCTCATCTGCAGCCTGAATTTCCTGCGCAGAGGACAAAATGGTGCTTCCCGCACCGGCAAAATCACCACTGACCTGCAGTAAAGCCGGCTCATAGGTGCATGCACCACGCTTCAGGGGCAGGTTGTTGTTGATGATCCTGGCGGCATCCACCGCAATATTGAAGCTCTGATACCAGGTATTTGCGCTACAACTCTTGTCCAGCAGCTTCCCGCTGGCGTCGTCCCTGGAAGAGCCAAGGCTGGTCGGCAGATCCGTCACAGGCACGTCCAGCGCTCCAGCCGCAGGCGGGCAGGCATCGTCAAGCATATAGCCTGCAGGTGGCGTGTACGCCAATGTGCAGTTCGCCTGCAGGTTGATCTCGGTTACAGCAAACTGATAGAAACCTTCGCTGCCATCACGCCCGGAAACAACACTGGCGACACCATTGGAGCAGGTCATGGCCATCTTTCCTCCATGCACCAAAGAACCGGTTTCCGCATGGTACAGATAGCCCATGGGATTGTAATCATTGTCCCCATTGACGCCATTGGGGTCTGCAGGATCAATACCATTGAAGCGGGCATCAACACTGACCGTCGGCTGGATGATTACATTGAACACCTGGTCGTCATCATAAATTGCATCATCAATACCCCTGACCATGACCTCTCTCGGCTGATCCCAGTCTTCCGGCGTAAAGATCAATGTAGTGGAAGCAACGGCATTGTCCGTAACGTCATCTACCAACATTGCCTCCCCCGCATCATCTACGCGCATTTCCATGTAGACATTTTCATTGGGTTGAGCATTCAGGGAGATACTGAACCTGTCCTCCGTACCACTTTCATCCGTGGTCAGGCCGGCATCCGGCTCTTGCACAAGCACCACAACCGGGTCATTGTCCACATTGGTCACCTGTATCTGGGGAAGGGAAATCGCGCCATAGCTAGGATGATCTACGGTAGCACGCAGGCTCAGGTTGATATTGAACTCCTGATTGCCATCAACCTCGTCGTCATCCAGACCGGTGGCGACCACCTGTTGCGGTTGGTTCCAGTTTGCCGGAGTGAATGTCAAGGCCTGTAAATTCAGTTGGGCTTCTTCCGTATTGCTGACAACCAGAGAAAGCTGCACATCGCCCTCCGGCGGGGTATCCAGCACAACGGTGAAACAGGCGCTGCCGCCATCTTCCGTTACCGTCAATTCCGTTGCGGACACTGTCACGCCCGCTTCGTCATCATCCAGGTTGCTGGCCTGCACATCTGCAGCATCCAGCCCGTCATAATTGGCATCGTCACTGACGGCAGGCAGCAGTTGCACCACATAGGCCTGATCCCCATCCGCCATCACATCATCCTGCCCGGTGACGGTGACCATTTGCGGCACAAACCAGTTCGTGCCGGTGAACAACAGGCTGGATACATTTACGTCTCCCTCACCAGGGTCACTGCTTTGCAGCGGAACAGTAACATTGGAAGTTGGTTGCGCAAGCAACACCACATCAAAACTGGCTTCTCCACCGGACTCGTTGGTGCGCAGGCTGGCTTCCGGCGTCGTGAGGATCCCGGCGGCATCATCATCTGACAGATTGATGGTGAATGCAGCGGAACTCGCGCCCTGGTAAGCCGAGCCTACACCAGACCCGGCAGGCACTTGCGCACTCAGCCCCACTGCACGCAACCCGTCGATAGCAGGATTGTCCTGCGCCGTGAAAGTAACGATACGGGGTTGGTTCCAGTTCTCCGCTGTAAACACCAGCATCTCTGGAGAGACGGTTCCCTGCAAACCATCGGTGAGGCTGAATTCTACGGCGACATCAACAAGAGGCATGGTATTCAACTGCACGGAAAACAGCGCCTTGCCACCATTTTCGGAAACATCCAGAGAGCCTTGCGCCGCCAGCAGTATTTCCGCTCCGTCTGCATCGTAGTTTGTCGCGGTAACAATTTCCTCGATCCCGTCATAGGGCGTTGCGCTTGCGGCGGGCCCGGCAATAACCCAGAACACCGCATCACCATCCTTTACCCCATCATTGATGCCGGTGACGGTCACTGTCTGGGGCTGATGCCAATTGTCCGGAGTGAAAGACAAGGACATGGGAAAGACGACTGCTTCGGTCGATACAGGCGAAGTAAAGCGGATGGGAACCGTTACGGGTGAAGCAGGCTTTTTGCCCAGCGCAACAGTGAACGTATCACTGCCGCCCATTTCGGTGACCTCTAGGCCGCTATTGGGTGAGAGCACCAGGGTCGGTACGTCATCATCCTGGTTGAGCGCCTGAATCTGCTCCGGTATCCCGGCGTACAGCGGGTCTTCGCTGGAAGTAATGAGGCTCACGGTATAGTTTTGATCTCCATCCACGGTTTCCTCGTCCACACCTGCAAGGGTTACCTGTTGCTCGTCGCCCCAGTCCTCCGTGGTAAACAGCAATTCCCCCTTGTCCACTTCCCCTTCACCACTCATGCTGCTGGCGATGGCGACCTTGACCGTAGCTTCCGGCTTGGAGCGCAAACGCAGGGAGAAGGATGCGTTTGTTCCATCTTCTCCGGTTTGCAACGGTTCAGTCGCGGTAATCAGCAGCCCGCTTAGTTCATCGTCAATATTGACCACGGACAAATCATCGATATCGGCATCCGTAAGCAAGAAATAGGAATCCGAACCAGCAGATGAGATTCCGGTTTGTATGGCGAATGTCTGATCGCCATCTTCAAGCGCATCATCGACGCCGGTCAATGTCACCGTCTGTGGCAGATCCCAGGTGGTTTCGTTAAATACCAATGAAGAAGGACTTAGCGTTCCTTCATTCGTATTGCTGCTTTGCAGGCTTACCGTCACCACACCACCGTCCTCTGGCGCACTGTTGAGCACCACCCGGAAACTGGCGTCGAAGGATCCTTCATCAGCTTCCGTAGTCCGCAGATCCACGGTGGGCGTGATGGTTACGCCTGCCTGGTCATCATCGGCATTGCGGGCATTGATGTCCCTGCCCATGCCATCGTAAAAGGGGTCGCTACTGGCAGCGGCGACCTGGATCTGCCCTTCCTGGGTACCATCCTGCACATCATCATTCACACCGGTAACAGTAACCACCTGAAGAGCATTCCAGTTCGTGGCGTCAAAATTCAGGGTAACGAGATTGACGGAAAACTCCGTAGCATCAGTGGATGAAAAACTCAGTGTGACAGGATGTACCGGCTGGGAACTCAACCTGATATTCATGTCGTCATTCGCACCAGGCTGCTCTCCCGTAAGCACCGCCCCCGGCGAAACGAAAATCCCGGCGCGGTCATTGTCTCTGATATGAATGCTGGTCTTCTCGGCGCTTCCTCCCTGAAAAACCGCATCGGCACTCTGCATCTCCATACTGATGCCGGAAGTACTACCCCGCTCGGCAACGGCATCATCCACGGCAATAACAGCAAGCTGTTGGGGGGTATTCCAGTTGCTGCTGTCAAAGGTAAACTCTGCAACCGCCCCTGCTCCTGCGCCCAGATCAATCTGCGCATTGTCCGGCGTCAGGCGCAAGGTAACCGGCGCGGAAGGCTGGGCAGAAAGCCGGTAGCCCAGCGTGCCAGGCAAGGGCGGGGTCGCCTCACGAAGCGTCAGAACCTGCTCGTCCACCAGGGGCATCACCACTGTGAGCTGGAATACATCTTCGCCCTGCCCGCCGTAGCCATCGTTTGCCCGAACGATAATTTCCCCGGAAAAGTTTTCACTCACCGTACCCTGCAAACGGCCATTGACGATCTGGAGAAAAGGCGGACGTCCGTACATGCTGTAACTCAGCGCCTGCCCGTCCGGATCATCAAAATGTGCATCAAGGTCGATATCAATCACTTGATTCCATTGCGGCCTTTGATCTGCTATTGGCACGGTCACTACGGGCGCCGAGTTTGCCCTGACCTCGAAGTTCTGCAGCGGAAAAGCCTGGAACCCCTTCAGCTCCCACTCGCCATGAAACTCATGAGAGAGGAAGTCATTGCCCACCCAGACATTCTCGTCCACTACCGGGCCGTAGCCCAGGTCGAAACCAGACCACTTGAATCTTCCGGTACAGATGGATCCCACCCAGAAATCAACACATCTTCTTCCAAACACGGTAAACCGGGGCGTTTCCAGGCCGACATCCAATAACAGCAGATTGGTATAGGTGAGCTTTCTGTAGCGCTCAGTATTGGTAAAGCGGTTTGGCAATGTCACTTCAGGAGAGATGCCAAGCGGCAGTATGTCTTCCGTCGTCTTGACTCGCAACGATTGCCCGGGGATAAGCCGCACCGCTGCGCTCTTGCCGGAATCCACCGCCCTTCCGTTCTCGAAGACCTCCCACTCAACGATGGAGGAAAGCGTGAATTTCATTGAAAAATCGGGATCAAAGGTAAAGTCTTGATGTTTGATCACCTCGATACTGGTGGTGATACCAAGAAGATTGAATATCAGCTCAACCTTCTTGAGCGCCTTTTTCTTGTTGACACCGAAATACTTTTTTGCCAGTTTCTGCAGCTTGCCCAATCCCAGCAACAGCCACTGATCCACGAAAACATCAAGCTGGGCAAAGCTATGCGTATCACTGCCGGTGAGCACCAGCTGGCTATCCAGCTGTTCATTGGTAATGTGGATTTCCGGTATGGTGAACCGGCCAGTAAACCCCGCCAGATCCTCGAAATTCACCACCAGCGTGGAAAGGAGGGGATCAGACAAATCTATCGTGGTTCCCGGAGGACCATCCACAAGTACGATTCGGCGCTTGCCGCTTACTTCCAAGTCCCAAAATTTGTCACTCTTGCAGTTTCTGTACAAGCAAGCTTTTGCTCTTGCATCCGTATCCAGGGATCCGGATGCGTAGATCCCCAGTTCGGCACTTGGCGCATGGCTGACAATATTGACTCCGTTACGGGGTGCCAGAGAGGTTTTTATCTCAACGGTGTCTCCCGGGTTGATCTGGTTTTGCTCTGGATAGGAAATCGCAATCGACACCGGGTATTCCAGATCTACACTGCCTCCGGCATAACTGCCAAAAACAGACAGCCCAAAATCCCCCGCCACGCTGGTGTCAAAATCCGCGCCAAATTTATAACAGCGGTTGCTGAACCAGTCCTTCAGTTTGTTGATGACTCTGCTGGAGGATATGCCATGGAGATCTATCCCGCTGAGCATGCTGCTCAGCTTGCTAAACAGGCAGAATTCGATGGTTTCGTCGATATTCAAATCCGCTGCAAAGCCGGTATCAGAGCGCTTGAGCACAGTCATGTGCATGAACTCATCCTTGTCTTCCCCTGTGGGAGCATCGCCCGCATAGCGCATGGATTGGCTCTCGGTACGGAAATCAAGGTCATACTGTCTTGACACCATGACACCATCTGTCACGACAGCTTCAGGAAGACATGTCACGCCATCCGCATCACAGGCGGCGTAAGCAAGGGAAGAAATGGAGGCAGAGGTTACAAACAGGAAAGCAGGCAGACAAAGGCGTAGAAACAGTCGCCAGCCCGGAGGCAAAGGAAGCGGTTTATTGACTATTCTGGGTATTTCCACTACAGCAACCATATTGCACCTGCATAGATAACCATTGGTTTTCTATGACAAGCTACCCAAGATGCCGTCAGCAGGTCAAGAATTTTCTGGCAAAGTTGCGAACTTTTTCGACAAGGCCACCGCTATTGGACTGGCAACCAAATGTGGCTGTAGGTACACTCAAACAGCCATCATGGATCAGTATAACTTCAGGAGAAAATGGACATGAATACTATTCTACGAACCTTGACCGCTACAGCGCTATCAGGCATCTTTCTCTCTGGCTGCGTGAGTCAGAAAGAGGAAATGATCAAGGAGGGCTACCCGGTTTCCTATGCGGACGGCTTTGATGACGGCTGCCACAGCGGAAAAAAAGCAGGCGGCAACATGTTTGAGCAATTCAAAAAGGACGCCCGGCGGTTTGAATACGATTCCCAATACGCCCAGGGCTGGTCTGACGGCTTCCGGCAATGCGAAACCGAAGAGGAAAGTACGCAGCGGCAGATCCGCATGAACATCGAGCAGCAACGCTACCTTCAGCACAAGAAGGAGCATGAATGGGAAGACCGGTATTATTTTGAAAAAGAAATGCTGAGAGGCATCGACACCCGGGGGCTGGAAAACCTGAAATAATCCCCTGCGAAGAAGCACCCGCCATGCCATCCCGGCCCGCGCCGGGATGGCAATTTCTGATGTGCCGGGTCAATACCTCTTCAGCAAGCTCCCCCGCCGCGCTGACATCAACCCCAGAGCCAGCAACAACATCCCAAGCAGCAAGATACCCATTCTGGAAAGCGTGGGCACGGCTACCGGCTCGGAGTTGACAGCCGTTTGCGCCACACTGGCGTTGTTTCCGGGGTTCGGATCCGGCGTACTTGAGGATACGCTGGCGGTATTCACCAGGTCACCCGATATCCCCTGATCCACGGTTACTTCTATGGTATAGGTCTTGCTGGAGCCGACGGGGATGTCACCCAGATTGCAGTCAGGAACCCCCATGGGATCATTGTCACAACCCGTGGTAGCCACCGGACTCATTCCTGCGGGCAAGCTGTCGTTTACCACGACATCGCGGGCATCACTGGGACCATGATTGGACACCTCAAGGGTGTAGACGATGGTGCCGCCGCCCTGTATATACTGCACATCGCTGACCTTGGTAATGCGCAGATCAGCCGCCGCACCTACAGTCGTCGGTTCGGTTGCGGTGTTGTTGCCACCATCCGGATCCGGCGTAGTGGCGCTGACAACCGCTGTGTTGGTCAAGGTGCCGCTGACGCCAGCGTCCACCTCCACAGTTACCGAATAGCTTACGGATGCACCGACAGCCAGATCACCCAGGTTGCAGCTGGGCACCCCATTGGGATCATTGGCACAGCCACTGGTGGAAACCAGGGTCATACCGGCAGGCAGCGTATCTTCCACTGTGACGCCAACGGCGTCACTTGGGCCGTCATTGCTCACCTGGATGGTATAGACAACCTGATCACCGGCATTGACCGGATCCACATCATCAGACTTGCTGATGCGCAAATCAGCCGCCGCGCCCACGGTGGTGGGTTCGGTGGCGGTGTTGTTGCCTGTATTGGGATCCGGAACCGAGGAAACCACAGTCGCAGAATTGGTGAGCGTACCAGCCACACCCGGGTCTACGGTTACCGCTACGGTATAACTCTTGCTGGTTCCCGCAGCCATACTGCCAAGATTGCAGCTGGGCACTCCCGCAGGATCATTGTCGCAACCCGTACTTGACACAAAGGTCAAACCCGCTGGCAGGGTATCCGTTACCACCACATTCGTGGCGTTACTGGGGCCATCGTTGAACACCTGCAGGGTATAGATAACCGTGTCACCAATGCGAACCGGATCAACATCATCCACCTTGGTAATGCGCAGATCGGCGGCAGCACCAACGGTTGTCGGTTCTGTCGCTGTGTTGTTGCCGGTATTTGGATCTGGCGTGGTGGCACTAACGACCGCTGTATTGGTCAGGGTGCCACTGACTCCCGCACCAACCTGGACAGTCACGGCATAGCTGGCGGATGCGCCGACGGCAATCGTACCCAGATCACAATTGGGGACACCGCCAGGGTCATTACTGCAGCCGTTGGTGGAAATCAGGGTTACCCCCGCCGGCAGGGTATCGGTTACCGCCACCCCGGTTGCATCGCTGGGACCGTCATTGGTGACTACGATGGTATAAACCACCTGATCACCGGCATTGACTGGATCTGCGCTGTCGGTTTTGGCAATGCGCAGATCGGCAGCCACATTTACGGCTGTCGGTTCTGTGGCCGTGTTGTTGCCCGCATCGGGATCCGGCGTGGTGGCGCTGACGACCGCTGTATTGGTGAGCGTGCCGCTGGCACCGGAACCCACCTGCACGGTTACCGTATAGCTGACAGTTGCGCCGACCGCCAGGTCACCCAGACTGCAGTCGGGTACGCCAGCCGGATCATTGGCGCAACCGCTGGTGGAGACCAGGGTCACGTCGGCAGGCAAGGTATCCGCCACGCTCACGCCGGTTGCATTACTGGGGCCGGCATTGCTCACTTCAATGGTGTATACGATCTGGTCACCAACGGATACGGGATCTACATTGTCAACCTTGGTAACGCGCAAATCCGCAACCTGACCAATATCCGTCGATTCATCGGTAACATTGTTGTTTGGATCCGGATCGGGCACCGATGCGCTTACACTCGCCGTATTGGTCAGGGTGCCCGTAGCGCCCTGATCAACCTGCACCGTGATGGTATAGGAGACCGTACCATTCACCGCCAGATCACCCAGCGAACAAATGGCGACGCCACTGGGATCCTCCGCACAACCACTGGTGGAGACCAGAGTCAGGCCTGCCGGAAGGGTATCCGTTACCACCACATCGGGCGCCATGCTGGGACCGGCATTCTGCACTTCTACCGTGTAGGTGAAGGTATCACCCGCAGCAACGGGATCAGCACTGTCCACCTTGGTAATGCTCAGATCCGCATTTTCGATGGGCACCACCGTGGGATCCAGGGGATCCGGGGTGGATGGATCGTTCGAGGGAACCTGCGGCAACTCATTGGAATCCGCCAGCGCCTGGTTCACCAGCTCGACAACGCCGGGTGCCAGGGGATCCGGAATGACCACATCGTATTCAATCGTCACCTGCCCCTGCACCGGGACAACAGGGAAGCTGACCTGTACAGCCGTATCCCCGGCGGTATTGCCTAGGGCAATAACGCCACCGGGAGCAACTACGGAGCCCGCCTGGAAGTCACCATTGCTGTCCGGCACATCATTGACCACCAGGTTGGTGGCATCGGCAAGGCCGGTGTTGGTGATGGTAACGACATAATGAATGCTGTCTCCCGGCGTGGTGCTGCCGGAGCCATCCGCATCCACGGTGCGTGTGGCCGTTTTGTCCACCACCAGCTGGGGCAGGCTCAGGGTATCGCTGCCATCCACGTCCGGCATTTCACGCTCATCCGGATCCACGCCAGGCAAGGTGGTGGTAACGGTATTGGTGGCCAGATTGACCACCGTCGCCGGCGCTCCATCCGCCAGGGGAACGCTGAATACAAAGGTGACAGTTTCACCCGGCTCTACGGAATTCGCCGGCGCCGAGGAAGCCGCATCGGCAGCCATCAGCACTGTGGTTTCCGTGGCGCCTGGGCCGGCAGCCGTGGTCAGGGTAAAGCCCGCCGGAACGGTTACCGGACTGATGTTGGCCGTATCCCAGTTGCCACTGTCGAGAATATCTTCGATTTCGATATCAAAGGCTGGCGCGGTGCCATTGTTGGTGATGTTCACCGTCATGGTCACAATACCCGCATTCAGGCTCATGGTCTTGGCGACCGCCATGGCCGGCTCCACAACATCGATGTCTGCGGTATCACTCAGGGTACTGCCCGCGCCATAGGTCATGGTTGCGGTATTGGTGAGCTGATCGCCATCGACATTCTCTGGCACATCGATCACCCTGCCCGTCACTGTAACCGTAATCAGATCATTTGCATCATCGGCATTGTCCGGCGTATTGGTTACGGTGCCAAAATCAATGCTCACGGTGTAGGGGTCGGGCGATGTGATCACCGGAGCGCCAGTGCTGACATTGCCGCCCAGACTGATCACCGGGTTGCCCACGATCTCGATAAAGCCCTGACCCGGGGCCCCGGCCGGCATGAGATCGGAAAGGACCACATTTTCGGTTGTTCCTTCCACAAATTTCAGGGTGATGTCGTAGGTAACCAGCTCACCAATGGTCAGATCCTGAAGCAGGCCATCATGGAAAGCCTGACCGGTATCCGCCAGGCTGGTGCTGGAAACCACCTTCACCAGTGTCGGCGCCAGTACGGTAACCTGGGCGCTGGTGGAGCCGGTATTGCGGCGTGTTTCTCCCGCGGTATACACCGGTGTGGAATCATAGCGCCAGTCGGCCACGTTGCTGAGGGTTTCGCCAGGCATGGCCAGCAGATCCACTTCCACCTGATAGGTAATGGTGCAACTGCCGCTGGCAAGCGCCAGGGTGGGTATATCGAATACCACCACCGGCGGCATGTTCGCCGCTGCGGAAGAATCCACGCTGGCGCCACAACTGCCTCCCACCGTTGCATCGCCGATCCAGTTCATCAGGGCAAAGCTGCCATCATTGGCCAGGGTATCACTGATCTGGATATTGAAGGCATCCGCAGTGGAAGCCGCCTGATGCTGCACGGTGATCTCGAAGGTGACCTGATCACCTGCGTCCACCAGCAAGGGAGCGCCGCCCAGGGCCTGCTTGCTGATATTGAGCAAGGGCTCCACCAGATCCACCGCGGCGGTGCCGGAGACGCCGCCCGGATTGTCTGCATGGGTCAGGGTCGCCGTGTTCACCAGGTCATCATCAGCGCCCCCCTGGTTGAGGGCGTTGTCCACGACCAGCGCCACAACTTCAAAGACAATCTCATCATCCACACCACCGGCACCGCCGGGGGCGTTGGTGATGTCTCCAAGGTTCCACTGGGCCTGGTCACGGAAACTATCGCCGTTATCGTCGCAACCCGGCAGGCAGTCGTCACCGGCGGCACCCACAGTCGCTCCCGAACCAATGGCAAGTTGGGAACCGATGGAAACAATGCGGGAACTGACCACCTCCAGCACCACATCGGTAGTGGGGAGCTGATCGATCATTACCGCGTTGCGCGTCACCCCTTCCGGAATGGTGGCGACAAAGCGGTAGGTCACGGTTTCACCGATGGTCAGATCCGGCTCGGGACCATTGATACCTGTACCTGTTGACGCTTCCGAAGTAGCGAAAACGCTTTTCAGCAAGCCGGCTTCCGTCACCGTAATCTGGTGATTGTCACTGACGCTGCCGCTGCGCTCGTTAGGATCGGCATCCGCTGGCAGGGAGTCCCAAGCAAGCTGGGCCTGGTTGGTGAGCACCGAACCGGGCGCAACGTCTGTGCGCAAGGTGGCCTGGAACTGAATGCTGCAAATATCGCCTACGGGCAGGTTATCGAAACTGGCATTGAGACCAACACCATACGGGTCGGCATCATTCAGAACCGGTGCTACGGCGCAGCTGGCCGCAGGCACGAAAATCAGGCTGGCGGGCACATAGTCAAACTGGGTATTGTCCACCACATCGCTCATCACCAAGTCAAAGGCTTCTGCGGATGATCCCGGCTGATGCTGGATAGCGATGGTGAAGATGATCAGATCTCCCGCATCTCCACTGGTTTCGTTTCCGCTCTTGTCCACCTGCAGCTGAGGCTCCACCACATCCACATCCACGCTGGCGGTAGCCGTCAGGCTGGGACCGAACTGCACCTGGGCGTTGTTGGTCAACTGGTTGCCATCGACGTTCCCCGCCACATCAACCAGTCTGGCGGTAAGCTCGATGATGATCCGGTCATCATCATCCGTAACGCCATCGGTGGCGCTGTTGGTTACCTGGCCAAAGTCCCAGACTATGGTGTCATCGATTCCGTCTCCGAGGTTGGCGTCGGAAATGACGCCGGCGGGCGCATTGGCGGTTGTCAGATTGGCTCCCGTAACAATGGAGTCGATGCTAACCACTTCCATCACGCCGGCGGCGCTGGCCGGCAGGGAATCGGTGATCACGATCTGTGAACTCACGCCTTCCGGCACCGTCACTACCAGCCGGTAGGTGGCGGTCTCACCGATGGTGAGATCTTCAACGCCCGGATTGTGTTCCCCTGCCCCGGTGCTGATCTCGGAGGTACTGATCAGGCTCTTGCCCATGACCGCCCCGGAGATGGGCAGGTTGACCGTACTCTCGGCATGATAGTCATTGCCGCTGCCACAGGCATTGGGATCTGTGGCGGCGGTGCGCTCACAGGAATCGGCGCTGTAACTGGAAAGCGGGCCGGAAACAGTTCCCGGCTGGCCTGTCCAGTCGACACCAGCGGTATTGGGCAGGCTCGAACCGGCCTGCACGGTGGTATTCAGGGTAACCTGGTACTGAATACGGCACTCTTCACCCACGGGGAACTGCACCCAGGTCGCCGAAAGCGTAGGCGCAGCGGCATCGTCCAGGGTCACGGCCGACGGGCAACCGCTACTGATGGCAAGACTTCCGCCAACATAGGTGGTTTCGGCATGCAGGGTGTCCGACAGCACCAGGTCATAGGCATCGCTGACATTGGCACCGGCGGGGTTGTTAACAAACCACTCATAGGTGACTGTATCTCCCGCATCGTAACTGCCACCACCGATGATGCTTTTTACCAGCTGGAGGTTGGGCTCTTCAACGGCGATATCCGTCGCCTGGGCCGTCAAATCCTGATTGCCACCATCGCGTATGTAGCGGAACCTGGCGCTGTTGTTCTTGGCGTCCCCGCGGTTACTGTCGGTATTGTTGAGCACCACGACATCATAGGCAATGGTGATGGTCTCGGGTGTTCCATCGACAGTATCACTGTTGGTGATGGCGCCGAAATCCAAATCCAGCGTTCTTCCACCATTGGTTACGCTGGCATTTGCCAGCACCCCGGCAAAACCACCTGCAACGCTGGTGGCCAGTCCGGCAGAAGCATTGATGCTGGCGTTCGTCCCCAGATCCACAAAGGCCAACCCGGGATCCAGCACATCATGCAGGGCAGCGCCATTGCTGACGCCTTCCGGCAGGGTGATAGTCAGGGTATAAGGGAACACATCCCCGATGGTGGCGCTGGCCGCCACCGTCGTCTTGGTAAAGGTTGGCTCGGCGACAGTTACGCTGGCCGTATCAGTGATGGCCGGAAACGCGGCGGCTCCGGGCTGGGAGGCCCAGGTCGCCGATCCGGTATTGGTGATCACCCTGCCCGGCTCCACACTGCCGGCAAGCGTACACTGCACCTGGATCAGGGCGGTATCCGCCCCATAGGGCGCGCCGATACTGCCATCATTGGCGGCCAGTGGATCGGTCAGCTGCAATGCACCGGCAAAGGCGCTGCCTACAGCAAGGGAGGAAGCCAGGCCATTGCCCGCTCCATCCGTCACGGATAGCAGAACACACCCCGTCAGAAGACCGGCTGGCTGGCCAAGGTCATCTGTCACGCTGATGTCATATGCCAGGGCACCACCGATATTTTCCACGGTAAACTGATAGACCACCTGATCACCGGCATCCGCGCCACTGAGATTCCCGTCTACCGGCAAGGTGGCGGGAGGCGGGGAAATGCTACCGTTGCTACTGATCGCAATCCCTTTGGTGAACGCCAGCTCCGGCGCCCGCACATTCAGCTCGACCAGGGTAAGATCCACCAAAGGCGCCAGCGGCGTGTTATTGGTGCTGGCCTGAAACAGGTTACTCAGATGCAGACCATCCGCAAAGGGATCATCCTGCACCACCATGTCGATATCCACCGCGACAATCTGGGGAGAATTGGTATTGACATCCGCCAGAGTCAAAGACAGGCTGTTGGCGGCAGAATCGATACTGATACCCGGGGTGATATTCATGGTATCTGTGGCCGCCTGGCGAATATCATTGCCATAGGTCAGATCCAGGGTATTCACATCGAACACCGGCAGCGGGAAGAAATCCTCGAACACGATATCGGAAGTATCACCCGATGGAATGCTCATGCTCAGGCGGAAAGTCACTATGTCTCCAGGCTGATACTGGGCCTGGGGATTGAGGATTTCCTTGGTGATGGCCGGGGCATTCACTACGGCGGTAGCGGCGCTTTGATTGGTGCAGCCGACAGCGCCGGCAACCAGGCCATAGGTAATTTCCACAGCATTGGTGAGTGGATCACGCGCCTTCACCGTATCGCCATTGTTGTAGAGATCGAGAACGAGCGCCGAGTAGGTAAGGGTCAAACTGGAGCCGGAAGCGATATTGCCACCAATTGCAGTGGTCACATCATAGACGACGGAAGTGGTTCCATTCGCATTGTTGGTTACTACCGGCGCGATGGCTACCGGCGCACCGTTGTAGCTCAAAGATCCGTGCGCAAAGCTGTCCAGACCATCGGGCAACAGATCACCAAGCAGCAAGGCGTTCACCGTACCGAAATCGCTGACCTGGATGTTCAGCGTATAGGTCAATGTATCCCCAGGCACCATCGCGGCGGGAGACACCGACTTCTGTACAGTTACATGCTCAGCGGAGATCACGGTGTTGTCCGTTTGCTGCGCAATACTGAGATAGCTGCCGGGATTGGCAGGTAAATCTTCCCGCTGTGCATCAAAAGTGGCTGCGTTGATCACATCGGATTGGCTACAGACAGACTCGTCCAGTATGTCGGTAATGTAGGCCTGATAAGTGACCACTACATCATTGCTTGCGGTGGTGCCTGTGGCCTCGGTGCAGGAAACAGAAATATTGGGTAACGCTACAGTGGGAACACAGCCGCTGCCGCCGCTGATATTGATGGAGCCCACCACATATTGCAGAGCCGCCGGCAATGCATCGTTGAACTGCAGGTTGCGAATCGTACCGCCGTTGGCGATATCCGCATTCAGCGTATAAGTATAGGGCCAGGAAGCACCGGGAGGGCGCTCGGTTTCCGGTGTATCGTCAACTTTGGAAAAAATCACGATCACGGGGGTTACTGCTGCGGTGATTTCGGTGCCGGCAATGGGGCCATTGTCACCCGTGGCGGTGTCACCGAACTCATACATGGGCGTCATATGCACATCCAGAGGCACACCAATGGCCGCTGTCTGATCGATAGTGGCGCAAATATTGATGTTAATTGCCGGCGCGCCGGCTACCAGTGAGCCAACTGGCGGCTGCAGGGTGATAAAGGTATATCCTGCCGGCCCGGTAACCGTTTCATCGCTGATGGGATCGATCAGATCCGGCGGGAAAGTTCCCACCATCTGGGCGGTAACCCCGGCACCCAGGAAATCCGCAGAATCAAAGGAAATCCCGGATGGCAGCTTGAGGCGCAAATACGGCCCAAAGCCCGGCGTGCCAGCATTACTCAAGGGAGCATCAAAACAAAACTGTTCCCCGGCGAAGCTCTCTGCCGGCAGATTGTTCAGATCCGTAACCGGGGTGGCTGCGGCAGCAATCCCCGGCATCATCAGCGCCAGCAACAATAGTGCCTTGAGCAGCATGCGGTGTGCCATCAGGCTCCGCTGTGAAATACTGGAACTGCCATATGAATCCTTCATAAACCCCTAACCTTGCTTCTTTAAGTTTTTAGATAAACGCGCGTAAAACTACCCTTTCGCCCACAATATGCACACTTATTTCGTGGGAAAACCCAAAAAATCCCCAATATCTACCCAATATCTACCCATAACAACTGTGACGCACTTCTCAAATGCCCGCATGGCCTTCTGACGCAGCCGGTAGAAAAATCCTTGCCACAATTATTCCGGACTCACAGCCTAACTCAACACTGCCGCCATGCTCTTCCACAACGCGTTTGACCAATCCCAGGCCAAGACCAGTACCCCGCGCCTTGGTAGTAAAAAAGAAGTCGAACACATGATCCTGTACTTCCTGCTCCAATGCTTTTCCCTGGTTGCTGACCGTGAACACCAGTTTGCCGTCGACCGCCTCCAGGGAAACGTTGATTTCGCCCCCTTCTGGACTGGCTTCTCTGGCATTTTTCAACAGATTCAAGAAAACCTGCTGCATTTTTTCGCTATCCAGGCGCAATGCCGGGCACCGGGGACATTTGCTGCGGATCAACCGCAGGTTTTTTTCCGCCAGCAGCGCCTCTTCCAGGGCCAACACCTTGTCCAGCAAAGCATCCAGCGCCACTGGCTGCTCATCCCGGACAACAGGGTGAACGTATTCTAGCGTCTGACCAAGCATGCCCTCAAGGCGATCCACCTCTCCCACTACGAGATCAAGCCGCTGTCTTTCCCGGCTGCTGAACCCCTCACTGCGCCTTACCGCAGACAATGCGAGTTTGATCGACGCCAGAGGATTGCGCATTTCATGGGCCAGCACCGAAGCGGTCTGGCCGATGGTGGCAAGGCGCGCCTGATCGAGCAATCGCTCATGGGCCTGCTTCAGCTCCCGGGTGCGGGCTTCCACTTGCTGCTCCAAACCGGACTCATAGCGCCGCCCCACCCAGCGCAGCACCAAAAACCCCAGCAAGCCGATAAGCCCATAGGTAATTAGCAGCACCAGATCCAGATGCAAATGCAGCTCATCCATAAGAGCAAGCAAATCAGACAAATCACTGCTGACACCCAGACTCCATTGCTGAGCACTGCGTTCGGGCATGGTCAGAGGCTGCATAGACAACAATTCGGTAGTGCCGGAACCGCTACTGCGCCATCCGGTTCCACTCCAGTCACCCAGATCCGGAATGGGGCTGCCATCAAACTGATGTACCGGGCCACCCACCAGGCGAGATACGGGATAGGGAAGCATTTCCCTTGCCGAGCTGTCGGCAATCACCTCCCCCGCAGTACGATCAATCAGAAAAAGACGTATGCCAAAAGGCTCGGAATGCTCGATGAACTCCTGGAAGTTTGCAGTAATAGTCGCTGCCGGAACCCCATCCTGAAAACTGTGCTCCAGCAGTGGCCGCATCTCGGCAAGAACCTCCTGATTGTGATTGATGCCATGCTCTACCAGCTGTTCCTGTAGATAATCGATAATATGCCTGCCACCTACCAAACCAATGGTGACGACAACAGCCAGCATCAGCAAAAAACTGACAAGAGAAACCGTAAGGGGCTTCTGGTTTCGTATAAGACTTTTCAGGGACACTTGCGTACACTCAGCATCAATACCATAGGCACAATATAACACTACACCGGAGCAGTTTTTCCCATGGCAAGCATACTCGTCGTTGAAGATGATGAAGTCTTTTCCCAGTTGCTGACCATGCACCTCGAGGATCTGGGGCATATACCACTGGTCGCCCTTGATCTGGCACAAGCCAGAAAACAACTGCGCACCATCACCCCGGACGCCATCCTTCTCGACCAGCAATTACCTGATGGATACGGCATGGATTTGTTGCGAGAAATCAAGGCAGATCAGGATGCACCACCGGTGATCATGGTAACTGGCGTATCGGACAATGCGCTGGTCATCGAAGCCATGAAGGCAGGCGCCTATGACTTCGTGCGCAAGCCCATGGATGAACTGGAGCTTGACACTACCCTGAACAACGCCCTGCACAGCCACCGGCTATCGCGCAAGGTACACGCCATCAGCAAGGCCAATGACTATGAGATAGACATCAACCAGATTGTCGGCAAAAGCCCCGGCATCACCCGGCTGCTAAAAACCATCGGCAGCGTAGCTGCTAGCCACGCAAGCATCCTCATCACAGGGGAAAGCGGCACCGGCAAAGAGGTTGTCACCAGAGCCATCCATCACCACTCGGAACGGCCGGGACTGTTCCTGCCAGTCAATTGCTCGGCCATTGTGGAAAACCTGCTGGAAAGTGAGCTGTTCGGCCATGAAAAAGGCAGCTTCACCGGTGCTGACCGGCGCAAACCAGGCAAATTTGAACTGGCAGCCGACGGCACGCTTTTTCTGGATGAGCTGGGAGAACTGCCCCTGAACCTCCAGGCCAAGCTGTTACGGGTGTTGCAGGAGGGCACGTTCGAGCGGGTTGGCGGCACAGAAACCCTGCACACCTCCGCCCGCATCATCACCGCCACCAACCGTGACCTGGAAAGCATGGTAAAGGAAGGGAGTTTCCGCGAAGATCTGTATTACCGTCTGAATGTGGTAAATATCGCCCTGCCAGCATTGCGTGAGCGCATGGAAGACCTGCCACTGTTAACAGAACACCTGCTGCATAAAATTAACCAGAGGCTACATACACAGGTAAAAAACTTCTCAGAAGCCGCCTGGAGCCGCATGATGGGCTATCAATGGCCTGGCAATGTCCGGGAGTTAGAGAACATCCTCACCCGTGCAGCGGTGCTGTGCCGCGATGACACAATTACCCCCGACCTGCTGGGAATCGACGACTCCACTTCCAGCCAGAGCATTCTCAAGCCCGCAGAAAGCAAGAATCCCGAGCTGGAACTTATTAGCCTGGACGAAATAGAAGAACGGCATGTAAAGAAAATTCTGGAATACACCCGCTGGCACAAAGGCAAGGCTTGCGACATCCTGGGAATCTCCCGTCCCGCACTGGAACGCCGAATCAAGAAGTACAGTTTTAATGAATCGTAGAATATTTTAACGTCCCGGTTTCCCCCTCACCTCTTTCACAAAAAAATCATGCGTGAAAAATAATGTATCTCATTGTTTAACAAACATAATAAATATTTTCTCCACTATTGGCACGCGAACTGCAGCGTACAAGGCAGTCGTTCACAAAGACCGGCCACATTGCAAACAAACCGTGTACATCAAACAGGAGAAACACCATGAACAAACTGATCACTATCGCAGCCATCGCCATCCTCGGCACTACCACTGCCGCTTGGGCACATGACAAGCATTTCAGCGGCAACCCGGACATGTATGCATCACCATTGATGGATCATGGCAAGGGCGCCCCCAGTGGTGAAGCAATGAAAGGTGAGGGAGACCTCTACGGCAGCCACATTGCCAACCCGGAAGACGTTGCCATCAACCCCAATGCCAAACCGGAGATGGCCACCGGACGGGACGCCTTGCATGATCAGGACCCGGAAGGCTACGGCATCAAGTAATGTTGCTGACATTCCCTGCCAGAGCTGTTTCTGGCAGGGCAAACAGCGTACTGTATCGGAGACAACCCAATGAAACTTCCCAACATAATTGCTGCAACCGCAGTCGCCACAGCCATCTCCATTCCCGCAATTGCGGGCACCGGTATGGCCATGAATCATGACAGCAAACAGATGATGAAAGGAACCATGGCACACAATGGCGGCATGGGCGCAATGACCCCGGAAATGATGCAGCAAAAACAGGAAATGATGAAAAAGCATATGGCGAACATGGAAAAACGCCTGGCGAATATCGAAGCCCTGCTTCAGGAACTGATGGAATTGCAGAAGAAAAAACCCCTTTGAACAACAAACCTCCTTCTGGTGAATCATTCGGGCTCTCCGGAGCCCTTTTTTTTCAAGCATTCAAATGGAGATACGGAGTGAAACCATGAACAAATTGAAAACCAGCATTCTGCTTCCGGCGCTTTTTTTCGCCGCAGATGCCATTGCCCATTCCCCTGGAGAGGATGCGAGGGTCTATTTCAAAAACCTGAAAGATGGCGATACCATCAGCACTTCATACAAAGTCAAATTCGGCATCGAAGGCTACGGCATTGTACCCGCCGGAACCAAAGACAAACGACGGCACACTGCCGGCCATCACCATCTGCTTGTCAATCACCCCGGCAATCCTGTAATGGATGAACCCCTGCCCCACGACAAAAACTATATACATTTCGATGCAGGTGAAACAGAAACCGTATTGACGCTTCCCCCCGGAAAACACACATTGCAGTTACTGCTGGGTGATGAGACCCACGAGCCTCTGGAACCGCCCCTGATATCAGAAAAAATCACCATTACCGTGCAGGATCAGAGGCGCTCCGGCAAGCCCGAATAGCGGTTCACATTACGCTGCACCGCTTTTTTCCAGATTGCTTCACTGGCCCGGATCATCAGCTCCTTTTTTGCACGGGTGATGCCCGTATACAGCAGTTCTCTGGAGTTCAGGGGCAGATCATTTTCCGGAAGCAGCAGCGCCACCCGCTCAAATTCAGAACCCTGGGTTTTATGCACGGTCATTGCATAAACGGCTTCCAGAGAAGGGAGACGGAGGGGGCTCAAATAGCGCAGCTCATCTCCTTTTGCAAACGCTACCCGCAGCTTTCCGTCATGTTGTACAAGCAGGCCGGTATCTCCATTGTACAAATCCAGTTCATAGTGATTGCGCGTCACCATCACGGGGCAGCCAGGATGCCATTTTTCATCGGTACAGATCAGGCCGGTTCGGCGCAACTGCGCCTCGATATACTCATTGACCTGCTCCGCACCCTGGGGGCCGCTGCGGGTAACACAGAGGATGCGAAACATTCCCAGCAACACAAAGGCCTGCTGTACATCACCGGTCTGCAACAGCGGTTGGTAATAGGTTTCTATCCAGCCATCCAGCCAGGAATGCAAATCGCCCTCTTTCTGCAGCTGCAAACCCGGAATCTTGCTGTCGAGAATATCCCAGCTTTTCTCCGCCTCACCCGCAATAACCGCAGCACCAAGCCGGCCTATCCCGCTCTTTTCGGCAAAGCGCCGGCTATCGGTCAGCAGACTCAGGTAGTCAGCATCCTTCCCGGATGCCATCGGTGCTGAACTCCCCACCAATTGCTGCAACCATTGCTGCCTTGCCGCACTGTAACCCGGGTGAGGCCTTGGGGTCAGATCGGCGAGCACACTGCCTGCAGAAACCGAAGGCAGCTGGTCAGGATCACCCAGCAGGATCAGGCTTGCCTCATGGGGCAAAGCCTGCAGCAGCCGGTACATCATGGGCAGATCGACCATGGACGCCTCATCCACCAGCAACAAATCAAACATCAGAGGATTGGCGGCATTATGACGAAACTCATGCCGCCCCGGAATGACGCCTAGACACCGATGCAAGGTAGCTGCATTTTGCGGAATACCCTGCAGATCTTCCGGGGCAAGCACCCCCTGCTTTTGCAGGATAGCCTTGGCGGCCGCCACCGATTCATTCAGGCGCTGCGCGGCTTTGCCGGTAGGCGCCACCATGGCAATACGCAATTGGTGATTGTTCAGGCGCTGCAGGGCGGCAAGCAGCTTGGTGACAGTAAAGGTTTTCCCGGTTCCGGGGCCGCCGGAAATCACCGAGAACCCGCTCCCCATGGCATTGGCAACAGCAAGGCGCTGCTGGTCATCCGGCTGCCCGTCGGGAAACAGCTGTCCCGCCACCTCAATAGCCAGATCCCGGTCAGGGAAAAAAGAACGGGCCATCAGTTTCTTCAGCCTGTCCGCCACGCCTTTTTCAAAAGCCCAGTAACGTCGCAAGTACAGACGTTCATATTCAAACACCAGGGGCTGGTTGTCCCGGGGTTCAAGGGCGGTTTCCCGAAGAGTATTCCGCCATTGCACGAAGGCGGGAAAATGATAACCGCCCTTTCTCTCTTCATCCCGCCAATGCCATTGCCCTGCTTCCGCCTGCAGTTTCAGGCAGCCGTGTCCCTCTCTCAGCAGAGAAGAAACAAGCATGATGCTGTGAAACAACAGAGATGCATCCTGCGCCTGCAAATGCCTGCACAGAGAATCGGCAAGATAATAATCTATTGCCTCCACACCATGCAGTTGCGTCCGGCAGTGACTGTAACTGCTATACATCTTCATTCCGCCCAAACAGGGCGTCCAGCTGCGTCAGCAACAGCTCCTGAACAGGTTTGTAATACACGCCGTTTCCCGTGTCCGCTGACATGCCACGCAGATAAAGGTAATACACTCCACCAAAATGCTCTGCAGGCCGATAGTTTTCCAGCTTGGCCTGCAAGTAGCGATGCAGGGCCAGGCTGTAAAGCAGGTACTGCAAATCATAGAACGCCTGCCGCATGCTGCGTTCGATCATCTGCCAGCTGTAATCACTCAATTGCGTGCCCAGAAAATTGGACTTGTAGTCCGCCACATAATAGCGTCCCCGCCACTCGAAAATCAGGTCGATATAGCCATGCATCATGCCTTGCAGTTTGCGTTTTATCGGCAGCTCAATAGCTTCTTCCTGCCCTCTGTGCTGTGCGATGATGTTTCCCAGCTGATGCACATTTCCCTTGACCATGGGAAAATAGAAGGCCGTCTCCCGCAGGGTTTGGGGCCAATCCAGTTGAGACAGGGCCAGCCCCCGGGACAAGGGCGTGTGCAGCACTTCCTGCAGCCACGCCACCAGATCCGATTGCGCAAATCCTTGCGGCAGGGAACCAAACCGCGCCAGAGGGCGCTGCAACGCCCGTTTCCAGTCTGGCCGCGAAAAATCCAAATCCTCGAAAATCTCATGCAGCAGATTCCCCGCTGCGGCACCTGCCGGGAGTGCAAAACGCAGTTGGCTGGCATTCTGTTGGTACATTTGCCCAGCCTGATCCCGGTCTGGCGGGGTGATGCCGCCATGACGCAGATTGCGCGTCAGCGCGGAAAAGGAACTCAGCCACCAATCGCGTTGAATGCAACCATGGAAAGACGCAGCCGCCAGCTGGCCACCATGCCCGGTTGCCAGCTGGCCGGCGTGCGCCGGAAAACTGTCGTCTGCCACCAGGGAAAGCGCAATATCCGGCATGCCGGCCGCCAATGAGCCCAGGGCTGGAGCCAGCTCCCCGCCCCCTGGCAAACCCAGAAGCTGTCCCAGCGGCGACCGTTCGTGTTCCGGAAACGGCGTACTGCCAATGTAGCAACGGTGAATTGCGCGGGTAACCGCCACGTACAGCAAACGCACTGATTCCGCATGGCCTTCTTCCCTGGCCAGGTCTGCTGCCTCTTCATCCCATCCCAGTTGAGTGACAGGCTCCAGGGTATTCCTGTCATGAAAGCTGAATATCTCGATATTGCGGCCACCCGATTTGAGCGGGTTCCTGTAACGGCTGGCGAAAGGGATGAATACCACCGGATACTCCAACCCCTTGGCGCCATGCTGGGTCTGGATGCGCAGTAAATCCGCATCTGTTTCCAGGCGTAGTTCTGCTTCCAGGTTTTCCCCTTCCCCGCGAATCTGTTCACCCAGCCAGTTCAGCAATTCCCGGGGGCGGGTATGGCGCTGACTGGCCTGTTGCAACAATTCCATCAGATGCAGGCTGTTGGTCAGGGCACGCTCCCGCTCCCTGGCGGGCGGTTGGTAATGATGGTGAAGCAAGGCCAGCGCTATAGCGACAAACCCCTGCTCCCGCCATAGCTTGCGCAGCTGCCGAAGGCGCGAATGTTGCTGTTCCCAGGAATCCTCATTTTCGTTCATGCTTCGCAGTTGCTGCGCATTTCCTCCGAGGCAGGCACTGGCCAAAGCAGCCCGCGCCAGGCGCTCGTTTTCCAATTCCAGGATGCCCAGCAACGCCTGGTGCAGATCAATGGCCTGCTCGCTGGCAAACAGCTTGTTATGCAGGCTCAGGTAAACCGACGGCAGCGCAGCGGCAGCCAGTGCCGTTTTGATCACTTCCGCCTCGGCACGATCCCGCACCAGCACCACGATATCCTTGGCTTGAAGCGGCGCCTCACCCAGCAACACTTTGCCACCCAGCAAGCGGGCGATTTCGGCAGCGCACCACTGCGCCATCACGCCCCGAAAGTCTCCCTTGTTATGGCCGGAACGGTTCCCATAATCCTCATGAACGGGGAAATGCACCAGTTGCAGCGCGGCGGCCTTTTCATCATCCTGCAAGGCAAGCTCATCACCTTTGCCCGATGCCTTTACTATTTGGTATTCAATGCCCAGACCAAACACATCTGCCGGCGGCTGATCCAACGGCGCACCATGAAACAAGCGGTTGCAGGCACGGATCATGGCAGTGGAAGAGCGCCAGTTGGTATCCATATGCCATTGCAGATCCACATCCGAGCGGGCGCACAAATAGGCAAATACATCACCACCACGAAATGCATAGATCGCCTGCTTCGGATCACCAATAAGATAAAGCGCTGTTTCCTGCCCTCTGGCGGGGGTGTAGATCCGTTGCAGGATCTGATACTGGGACGGGTCGGTATCCTGGAATTCATCGACCAGCGCTGCCGGATATTCCTGCGCCAGCACCTCCGCCAACCCTTGTCCAGATGTTCCATCGAGTGCTGCCGAGAGCCGCTCCACCAGGTCATCGAAACCCAGGATCCGCTGCGCCTGCTTGGCCTGAAGGATGGATTGCTCCATGGCTGCCAGAGCTTCCGTTACGAGACCGTAGGCTGCCGCTTTGTGCAGGCGCTGCTGCAGATCTTCTCCCTCTTTTTTCAGCGCCTTTGCAATTTTCAGCCAGGTACTGAGTCCTTCCCCGGTGGGCAGGATTCGCAAACGGTTGCCATGAAGAAAAGCCACTGCCTCCCGAGGCATGGGAGTATCATCACCCTGGTTCAGCCATTCCATAAGCAGCTGCCATTCCCGGCTACGCTTGTCGCTGTCTTTCCTGCCATTTACCAACAGGGCAAACAGTTGTTCCTGCTGCCGTTGCAGTTGACTCCTGCAGGCCTGCTTGCGTTCCTGCCATGCCTGTAGCAGTTGAACGGAGTCCACAACGGCAAGCGGAACCGGTTTTTCCAGCAGATTGCCAAAAGTCTGAAAGAAACTTTCCGGATCCGGCCAGTAGCGGGCTATCAGGCGGTAATCCTCTTCTCGCACCGCCAGACAACGATACCAGTCCCGCACTGCCTGGAGATGAAGATCAGCCAGTTCCTGCTCGATGCCCATATCAAAATCCATCCCCGTGGCAAAGGCATGGCGCTCCAGCACCTGGCGACAGAAGCTGTGGATGGTGAATACCGGAGCCTCATCCAGATACAACAGGGCGCGATGCAGCAGTGGGCGTGCCTGCTCCCTGGAGAAACGCCTGTTCATCTCCCGATAGAAGTCATCTGCAACACCGGGGGTTCCCCAGCTATCCAGGGCATGACGCAACTCCCCGGCGATGCGGCCACGCAGCTCTTCGGTGGCCGCCCGGGTAAACGTCATCACCAGGATATTGCGTACATCAAGCTGTTTTTCCAACAACAAACGTAGGTAGATACGGGTAATGCTGAAGGTTTTGCCGGTACCGGCGCTGGCCTCGATAAGCTGGCGTCCGTGCAATGGCAGAGCAGTGACATCCAGCGGCTGCATGCTCACAAGTCTTCTTCCTGGCGATGCCGATACAAGGGGGCGTAGATCTGCTCCAGAAGCTTTGCCGGGAGCGCTTGCACCTCCGGCGCTTCCGGCCAAAACCAGCGATAATAGGGATCATAGCCAGGGCCGCGCCGGTTGAAATCATCTGCCCAGAACGACGAAAACTTTTCGGGGTTTTCCGCCAGTGTCTCTACCCATTTCCTGCCCAGATCCACCCCGCAAAGAAGAGGCTGCCGCATGCCTTCCCGCCACACATCCAGAAGCTGTTGCAACACTTCCGGCGCATTTTCCACCGGTGAAAACATTATCTGGCGAAACTTCTCCACCCTGGTTCCATGGCGGAATATGCCCCGGGTCACCAGCCTCTCACCCCCCGGCAGGCACTGGGCAAGCAGATGGTGCAGCCACAGGCGCATGTCATCTTTTCCCTTTGCGCTGGCAAGACGGTAAAACAGCAGCCCGTCACCAGCCCGGGGAAGGCTCACCAACAGCGTTTGCCCCTGCAGTTCGATCTCTGCATTCTCTACAACAAGCCCGGCCCCACCCCGCATGGCAACCTGTTTGGCGAAATCACTGGCCTGTTGCGCCCAACCCTCCAGCACCTCGTCGATCACGGGGGTTTCCGGCAGCTGGCCACCGAGTCTGGCCCGCTGCAATATTTCCTTGTCACTTCCACCTTCCAGATGGCTTCGCACCAGCTGCTCCTGAAGCAGATAGCGATCCAGATGGCTGGCCGAAAAAGGCTCCTGATCCTCTGGGCCTCCCGGGTTGTCCGCTCCCAGGTACAAGCCCAACTGCCGCTGGGCAAAATAACGGGGAGGATGCGAAAAGAACTGCAGCAGCGTTTCCAGCTGCAACTCCGTTCCGCCATCCTCAACCGGCGGCAGGTGTATCTGGTTTCGTGCTCCCCGGCTTTGCAGCAAGGACAACCATCCGGAATCAAACGAGTGAAAAGCCGATTCCCTGCCGGTCTTCTCCATATAGTTTTCCGCACTGAAAGGCTGCAGCGGCAGCTGCATCAGATCCGCAGCAGTCTCGGACATAAACCAGCTGTAGCCCTGCTGCAAGTAGTCCATCAGTTCCTTCAGCACCAGGGATGGCTCTCGCACCAGATTGGTTTTGATGTCCTTCCCCTGATAGCTAAGGTACAGTTTTTCTCTGGCGGAAATCAGGGTCTCAAGAAACAAATAGCGATCATCCCCTCGCCGGGAACGATCCCCGACACGGGGAGTTCCCTGGGCCATCAGGTCAAACCCCCGGGGAGGTCGCTGACGGGGAAATTCACCGGTGTTAAGCCCCAGCACGGCAATGATGCGGAACGGCACGCTGCGCATGGGAATCATGGAACAGAAGCTCACCTGCCCCAGTAGAAACTGCCGCCCCGGTTCGGGACGGGAGAAACCGTCCCGCAGCCAATCACGAATCACGGGCAGGGGTATTTCCTGGTCAAAACCGGCTGCCTGGGTGTATTCCCCCAGTTCGTCAATGGCGGTGACAACCAGCTGCTGCGCCTGTTCCTCCTCGGCGTCGATCCCGAACAGCCAGCCCTGCATTTCCAGCAACAGCGTTTGCCAGGCAGCTGCCTTGCACGGGAGGCGCAGCTTGTGCGCATAGTGCTTCAACCCTTCGATAAGCTGCAGCAGCTTTCCCAACAGCAGGGCTTCTTCCCCTTCCACATCCGGAAGCAACAAGCGGTCGTCATAGATTACAGGTTCATGCCCCCAGGCAAATCCCTGGAGCAAACGCTCCAAGCCCTGCTTCCAGGTAAAGCTTTCGCTGTGACTTTCCATCCCCAGTATCTGCTGCCTGTGCCTGCCGTCCAGGCCCCAGTGCACCGCCGCCTGTTCCAGCCAGCCCTCGATAGCAGGCAGATTCTCATCCAAAATAGCAAACTGTTTTTGCACTGCTGGCAATCGCATCAGGCCCAGTATCTGCGATACCTGAAAGCGACTGTCCGGCAGATCCAGCAGTTCTGCAAACGCCGCCACCAGGGGTTCTTCATCCCGTAGCGCCCGGTCTGCAATGGAGCAGGGAAGTCTTGGGGATTGTGCATCACCTCGCTTCCAGATATTGCCAAAAACCGCCTGTACCGCCGGGGCGTAGTCTTCTATTTGCGGACAGGTCACCAGCACATCCGCCGGAACGAGGCTGTCATCCTGATTGAACTGGTGCAGCAACCAGTCGTGCAGCGCCTGCACTTCCCGCAACGCCGAGTGCGCTGACACCAGGGTGATGCTGTCATCATGCAGGTCAAAAGGATGTCGACGCGCATCGTCCAGGCTGAAAATATCCATTTGCAGGTGATGCAGCAGGCTGTCCGGCGCATCCGTTTGCAATGGCGGGTCGAAGACGGGAAATTCCGTCGTGGGCTGTTCTTGCAGCAGGGAAAAAAATTCCCGCCCCTGTGCGCCCAGATTTCCCAGCAGGGGATTGATATCCATGCTGCTCTCGTCACTTTCCAGCCAGCGGCTCAGTTGCTTTTCGCTGCGCACGTCCCCCCAATACTCGACACAGGGGTTCAGGTGAAACAAATGCACCTGGGCATAGCCGCCGAGAGTTCCCAGAAAATCCAACCACAGGGGCGCCAGGGCATTGATGCCGAACACAAACAGGCGCTGCGGCAGCCTGTGGGTTGCCTGCGGCATTTCCCTTGCCGCCCGTTGTAATAGTTTGAGTGGGTGGTCAGGAACTCCGGCCACCAGCTGCTGCCAGACAAATGCCTGCCAGTGCGGGGTCTCTCCCCTGTCCCAGGCCCTGATCCAGTCCGGCCGGTAGATCAAATACTGTTCGAACAGGTCCGCCAGTTCTCTGGCCAGCTGAAAACGCAGGCTGCGGGGGTCGTCCTGGGCATTCTGCCAGTAATTGCCTGGTTCCCGGCACAGGGGATTCTCCGTGACGACAGCATCCGCCAGCAGGTCATACAGGCGCCAGCACAATACCTCACGGGAGTACGGAGAAAGATCCGGAACCGACTCCCTGCCCAAAATCTCACGGATGATCTGCCAGAAAAAACTCGCCGGAAGGCGAAAATCCAGGTTCATGCTAATGCCGCGCTGCTGCGCCAGGCGCAAATTCAGCCAGTGCTGCATGCCGCCGTTTTGCACCAGTACAATATCCGGCTGCAGCAGATTGGCCTTGGGCGTATGCAGCACCGCATCCAGCAGTTGCGCCAGATCTTCCAGCCGGTTGGACGGGTAGACATTCAGCATTGCTCAATCCATTTTTCGTCCTGCATTTTCTGCATGGGTCGCCGTACTTCAAGGGGTCGGAATACAGATTTGTAGGCCATTTTGCGGCAATCCGGAATCCAGTATCCCAGATATAACCAGCTCTTTCCCAAACCACGGGCCTGGACAATCTGCTGCAAAACGGCGTAGTTTCCCAGAGAGCGCCTGCCCATGTCCGGGCGGAAAAAAGTGTACACCGCCGACAGGCTCTGTGGCTGAAAATCCGTTACCGCCACCGCCAGCAACTCCCGGTTCAGGCGCATCTCCAGGAAACGCACATCGCTCCAACCTGCAAGCAGAAAGGCTTCGGTTTCCGCAAAGCTACTGCCCGCCATGGAGCTGCCGGCATGACGATGATCCTGATAGGACAAATACAACGCATGCTGTTCCTCCGTCAGTTCTCCCGGGCGCCAGCTCACATCCAGGTCCTGATTGGTTTTCCCGCAGCGACGCTGGCTACGGCTGGGATGAAAGCGTCTTACGGGCACACGCACCGCATGGCATTGCCTGCAGTCATCGCACCAGGGACGGTAGACATATTCCCCGCTGCGGCGATAACCGTGGGCAAGCAGGGCGTCATAAACCTGGGGGGAAAGCAGCGCTTCATCCATCACCATCAGGGAGCGGGACATCTTCTGCTGCAGATAACTGCAATGATGCTCCTGGCTCAAGCCGAGATTCATGCGCACGATACATCTGCCGGAAAGCGTTGTGGACCATCCACAGCACCGCCAATCAGGGACAGGAACTCATCCCGGGGAATCAAACGCGCCCCCAGGGATTGCAGATGCGGCGTATATACCTGACAGTCAACCAGCTGGAAGCCCGCACGCTTGAGACTGCGAACCAGGCAGACAAAGGCCATCTTGGATGCATTCGGCATATGCGTAAACATGGACTCCCCGAAAAACACACTTCCAAGAGCGTTTCCGTAGAGCCCCCCAACCAGCGCGCTCTCTTGCCATGCTTCTACAGAATGCGCAATCCCCTGTTGATGCAAGATCCGATAGGCCGCAATCATTTCCGGCATCAGCCAGGTGCCATCATCCCTTTCCCGCGGCTGTGCACATGCCTCGATTACCCGGTCGAACGCCTGGTCAAAAGTGATCTGAAAGCGCTCTTTGCGCATTTCCCTGGCCAGGCTGCGGCTGACATGCAGTTCATCCGGAAAAAGCACCATGCGCGGATCCGGGCTCCACCACAAAAGTGGCTGGGAGTCCCCGTACCAGGGAAAAATTCCCTGGCGATAGGCCTGGACAATACGTTCGGTGGACAGATCGCCTCCCACGGCCAGCAGGCCGTCAGGGTCTGTTTCCGCCAATGAAGGGTCGGGAAAAGGTTCGCCCGGTTGGGTATCATCCAGGGAGAACAGCAAGTATCACTTCTCCAGGGCGTCGAGGTACTTCTCGGCATCCAGGGCGGCCATGCAGCCGCTGGCGGCGGAAGTGACCGCCTGCTGATAGACGTGATCGGCCACATCACCAGCAGCATATACACCTTCGATGGAGGTTGCAGTAGCATTGCCTTCAGTGCCGCTTTTTACTTTCAGATAGCCGTTGTCCATCTCCAGCTGGCCTTCGAACAGGCTGGTATTGGGGCTGTGGCCGATTGCAATGAACACGCCTTGCAGCTCAATATCCTGGGTGGAATCATCCTTCACGTTGCGGATGCGCATGCCGGTAACGCCACTGTCGTCACCAAGCACTTCTTCCAGGACGCTGTCCCACAGGATGGTGATATTGCCGTTTTCGGCCTTGTCCAGAATCTGTTTTTGCAGGATCTTTTCCGCCCGCAGCTCGTCGCGGCGATGCACCAGAACCACTTCCGAGGCGATATTGGAGAGATACAACGCCTCTTCCACGGCGGCATTGCCACCGCCAATAACGGCGACTTTCTGCCCCCGGTAGAAAAAACCATCACAGGTGGCGCAGGCGGACACGCCTTTTCCTTTGTACTTCTCTTCCGAAGGCAGGCCCAGGTAGCGGGCCGACGCGCCGGTGCAGATGATCAGGGCGTCACAGGTATAGCTGCCCGCATCGCCGGTCAGGGTGAATGGCCGCCGGGTCAACTCGGCAGTGTGGATATGGTCGAAAATAATCTCGGTCTCAAAGCGCTCTGCATGCATTTTCATGCGTTCCATGAGATCCGGCCCCTGCACGCCGTCATTGTCACCGGGCCAGTTGTCCACATCAGTGGTGGTCATGAGCTGCCCTCCCTGTTCCATACCGGTAATCAGTACCGGATGCAGATTGGCGCGGGCAGCATAGATGGCTGCGGTATATCCGGCAGGACCGGAGCCCAAAATCAGCAATGGGCAATGTCTGGTTTCACTCACGGGAAAACTCCTTGGTTTATAATCAGCATTTATTTATGCGGCAAATCCTAACACATGAGAATTGGCATACCCAAAGAGATCAAACCCCTTGAGGGCAGAGTCGCCCTGATTCCCGATGCGGCAGCTGACCTGGCGCGTGCCGGGCATGAGGTCTATATCCAGGCGGGCGCAGGCAAGGCCAGCGGCTTTTCCGATGAAGAGTATGTCCATGCCGGCGTACGAATATTGCCCGACGCAGCGGCGGTCTACGAAAAAGGACAGCTCATCATCAAGGTCAAGGAGCCCGTTGGCGAGGAACTGGATCTGCTGCGCAGGGATCACCAGCTGTTCAGTTTTCTGCATCTCGCCGCCTTGCCGGATCTCACAAAGAAACTATGCGATATCGGACTGACTGCCATTGCCTTTGAAACCGTGCAGGATCGACACGGACTCCCCATTCTCGCCCCCATGAGCAATATCGCGGGCCGCATTGCTGTCCAGGCGGGCACCCACTACCTGCACAGCCCGTCCGGAGGAAAGGGACTGATGCTGGGCGGGCTTCCCGGCGTGGAGCGGGGCAAGGTGGTCATTCTTGGCGCCGGTAATGCAGGGAGCAATGCCGCCAGTCTTGCCGCCGGCATGGGGGCGGAAGTTGTTGTTTTCGACAAGCAGGCGCACAAACTCGATGCCATGATGAACATGGCGAGCAATATCACGGCGCTGTATCCCTACCAGGAGGCGCTCTCCTGCCATGTGCAACAGGCTGACCTCCTTATCGGAGCAGTGCTCATACCCGGTGCCAAAGCACCGAAAATCATCAGCCGGGAACAGGTTTGTTCCATGCAGGCCGGCAGCGTCATCGTGGACATCGCCGTGGATCAGGGAGGGTGCATCGAAACCACCAGACCCACCACCTACACAACGCCCGTATACACGGAATGCGGCGCATTGCATTTCTGTGTAACCAATATCCCCGGAGCAGTGCCGAAAACAGCTTCCATTGCCTTGTCGGCAAGCCTCCTGCCCTACTCCCTTAGTCTGGCAAACGGAAAGTGGAAAGACAATGCCGTACTGAACGCTGCAGTGAATGTGGAAAACGGCTCCATTGTGCATCCGGCCCTGATCCATCACTAGTGTACTGCTAACAGGTTCTAAGCTGCGGTCATCCTCTTGACGGTTTCTGCGATTTCATTGGCCAGCTGTGTGACCAGAGGCGCATCTTTCCCCTCCACCATCACCCGGATCAAAGGCTCTGTCCCCGACGGGCGCAGCAATACACGCCCGTCATTGCCCAGGGTCACTTCCGCCGCCTTGACGGATTTTTGCACCTGGTCATTCTCCATGATCACTGCCGGCAGGGTTTTTCCCAGATCCACGTTCACCAGGATCTGCGGCAGGCGCTGCATGCCCATGCTCAGGTCACGCAGGCTGGAGTCACTCATTACCATTGCCGCCAGCACTTGCAATGCGGCAACAATGCCATCCCCGGTCGAGGTGCGATCCCGGCAAATGATATGCCCGGAAGGCTCGCCCCCCAATACCCACTTGTTGGCGTCCAGGGCAGCCAGAATATAGCGGTCTCCCACATCGGTGCGCTGCAATTCCACGCCCAGTTCCTTCAGCGCCAGCTCCAGCCCCAAATTGCTCATGGTAGTGCCTACCACCGGCCCCTTGAGTCCATCAGGATGCGCCATGCGCGAGCGGGCAATGATGTACAGAATGCCGTCACCATCAACAATCGCACCAGTATGGTCAACCATGATCAAACGATCCCCATCACCATCCAGGGCGATGCCCACATCCGCCTGATTCTGCAATACTGCCTGCTGCAATGCCTCCGGGTGTGTCGAGCCGATTTCCCGATTGATATTGAAGCCATCCGGCTCGGCGCCGATAACCGTAACCTGCGCACCAAGTTCTTCCAGCACTGGGGGTGCAATGTGGTAGGTGGCGCCATTGGCGCAATCGACTACGATCTTGAGACCGGATAGATCCAGATGATGGGGTACGGTACTCTTGCAGAATTCTATATAGCGGCCCGCAGCGTCCTCCACCCGGACAGCCTTGCCCAGATTCGCGGAATCCACTGTCACCAGGGGCTTTTCCAGCTCGGCCTCGATGGCCTTTTCCATTTCATCCGGCAGCTTGGTGCCGGAGGAGGAGAAGAACTTGATGCCATTGTCATAGTAGGGGTTGTGAGAGGCACTGATGACAATACCAGCCGATGCATGCAGGGTGCGCGTCAGGTAGGCGATGCCTGGTGTGGGCATGGGCCCGAGCAGGCGAATATCCATGCCTGCTGCCACCAATCCCGCTTCCAGCGCCGCTTCGAACAGATAGCCGGAGATGCGCGTGTCCTTGCCAATGAGCACCTTTCCTGAATCACCGTTGCCCAGGACCCTGCCAGCAGCCCAGCCCAGTTTGAGCACGAATTCCGGATTGATCTTGCCTTCACCGACCCGGCCGCGTATGCCATCGGTTCCAAAATATTTTCTTGTTTTCATCAGCTAAGACTCCCTTGTTACTGCTTCCAGTATTTTCAATGCATCCACGGTTTCCGCCACATCATGCACACGCACGATACTCGCTCCCCTTTCCACCGCAAGAATCGCCGCAGCAACGCTGGCCGCAACCCTATGCGCCGGCTCCCGGCCCGTGAGTGTGCCAAGCATGGTCTTGCGTGACAAGCCCACCAGCAGCGGACAATTCAGCTCTTCAAGCGCATCAAGATGGCGAAGCAGCTCAAGATTGTGCTCCAGAGTCTTGCCAAAACCAAACCCGGGATCAATCAGTATGCGCTGCCGTGCAATCCCATGATCTACGCAAGCTGCAATACGTTGCGCAAGAAAGGCTTTCACCTCCTCCAGTACACTACGGTATGCTGGCGCCTGCTGCATGGTTCGGGGCTGGCCCTGCATATGCATGAGGCATACGGGAACGCCCAACTGCACCGCCTGCTGCAAGGCTCCCTCCCCCCGCAATGCATTCACATCGTTGATCAGGCCAGCACCTGCCTGTACGGCATCGCGCATCACTTCCGCCTTGCTGGTGTCGATGGAAACCGGGATCTCCAACCGGGCCACCAGCGCTTCGATCACGGGAATGACCCGATCCAGTTCTTCCTGAACCGACACAGGTGCGGCCCCCGGCCTGGTGGATTCGCCGCCTACATCGACAATGGCAGCGCCGACTTCTGCCATCTGCAAGGCCTGGGCGACGGCGACCTCGGGGCGCAGGTGTTTTCCGCCATCGGAGAACGAATCAGGGGTGACGTTGAGTATCCCCATAACGCCGGGGCTGCCCAGATCCAGTATCTTGCCGTTGCAATCCATTCTCATAGCCATTGAAAAAGGCGGAGCTCCCTGGGGAAACTCCGCCTGCAACCAACCGCAAATCAGTGCTGGCCGGCAGGATCCGGATCGATCACCGGATCATCTTTCTTGCTTTCCCGGGGAGCCTCATCCGCCACAACGGCACTACCACCAGAGCTTGTGGATGAGTCATCATCCCAGTCTGCCGGCGGGCGCGGCTTGCGGCCCGCCATAATGTCTTCGATCTGCTGGGCATCGATGGTTTCGTACTTGATCAGCGCTTCCGCCATGGCGTGCAGCTTGTCGATATTTTCCTTCAGAATGCGCCGGGAGCGATCATAGTTGCGATCGATGATGTTGCGGATCTCCTCATCGATGATATGCGCCGTCTCATCCGAAACATTCTTGTGCTGGGTAACCGAACGCCCGAGAAAGACCTCTTCCTCTTCTTCGCCATAGGCCAGGGGGCCGAGGCGGTCCGATAGCCCCCAGCGGGTGACCATGTTGCGCGCAATCTCTGTGGCGCGTTTGATGTCGTTGGATGCGCCGGTGGTGACATGATCATCGCCAAACACCAGCTCCTCGGCTATACGCCCACCATAGAGGCTGGAGATCTGGCTCTCCAGCAATTCGCGGCTCTGGCTGTATCTGTCCTCTTCGGGCAGGAACATGGTGACGCCGAGCGCCCGTCCCCGCGGGATGATGCTAACCTTGTATACAGGGTCATGAGAAGGCACTTTCAAGCCGACGATGGCATGGCCTGCTTCGTGATAGGCGGTCTGTTTCTTCTCTTCATCCTTCATCACCATGGAGCGGCGCTCCGCGCCCATCATGATCTTGTCTTTGGCTGCCTCGAAGTGCGTCATGCGCACATCCTTGCTGTTCTCGCGGGCGGCCATGAGCGCCGCCTCATTCACCAGATTGGCAAGATCAGCGCCGGAAAATCCTGGTGTGCCCCGGGCAATCAGTGACGGTTTGACATCATCGGCCAGGGGAACCTTGCGCATATGCACCTTGAGAATCTGCTCGCGACCACGCACATCCGGCAATGGCACGGTAACTTGGCGATCGAACCGGCCCGGGCGCAGCAAGGCGGGATCCAGCACATCCGGGCGGTTGGTGGCGGCAATGACAATGACGCCCTCGGTGCCTTCGAAGCCATCCATTTCCACCAGCAGCTGGTTCAGGGTTTGTTCGCGCTCATCATGCCCGCCACCCAGGCCCGCACCACGATGGCGGCCCACCGCGTCGATCTCGTCGATGAAGATGATACAGGGGGCATGTTTCTTCGCGGTTTCAAACATGTCCCGCACTCTCGAGGCGCCCACGCCGACAAACATTTCCACGAAATCCGAACCGGAGATAGTGAAAAACGGCACTTTGGCCTCGCCGGCAATCGCCTTGGCCAGCAGGGTTTTACCCGTACCCGGCGCCCCCACCATGAGCACGCCCTTGGGAATCTTGCCACCGAGACGCTGAAATTTGGAAGGATCCTTGAGGAACTCCACCACTTCCTGCACTTCTTCCTTGGCTTCTTCCACCCCGGCCACATCGGCGAAGGTCACCTTGACCTGATCTTCGCTGAGCAAGCGCGCCTTGCTCTTGCCGAATGACATGGCACCACGACCACCAGCACCGCCTTGCATCTGGCGCATGAAAAATATCCACAACCCAATGATGACGATCAGGGGGAACCAGTTGATCAGAATGAGCTTGAGCAGGGACGGTTGCTCCGGCGGCTGGGCGCGAATATCCACGCCGGCCTTGAGCAAATCACCCACCAGACCGGGATCCTGGGGGCTTTCGGTGATGAAAGTGCTGCCGGAAGAGGTCGTGCCCTCGATTTTCCCGCTTTCGTGCATGACCACGCTGGTCACATTTCCCTGCTTCACCTGCTCCAGAAACTGGGTATAGGAAATCGCCGGGGCGCGGTTTTTTTGTCCGTTGAAGCTGTTGAACACCGTCATCAATACGATGGCGATCACAACCCACAGGACAATGTTTTTTGCCATATCGTTCAAAACAAGATTCCTCAAATATTCCCCTGCCGTACCTTCACTGAGACATCGGCCAAGGATTTACGTTCTTTCCAGTATTGGAAAATATCAGGATTTATAGCCCGTTGCTACCACGTACACTTCGCGGCTTTTCGGCCGGGAGGATTTTGGCTTGCGGGTTAGCACCCGCGTAAAGCTGCTGCGGGCATCACGAATATAGCCATCAAAACCCTCACCCTGAAAGATTTTGGTGACAAAACTACCGCCGGGTTTGAGCGTATTCCGGGCAAAATCCAACGCCAGTTCACACAAATACATGGAACGCGGCTGATCCACTACCCTCACCCCGCTGGTATTTGGTGCGATATCGGAAAGCACCACATCCACCTCGCGCCCTTCCAGCAGGCTGATCAGCGCTTCCAGCACTGCTTGCTCCCGAAAATCACCCTGAAGGAAATCCACGCCATGAATCGCTTCCATTTCCAGGATATCCATGGCCAGCACCTTTCCTTGGTCACCAACGATACCGGCCGCCACCTGGCTCCAGCCACCCGGGGCTGCCCCCAGGTCCACAACCACCTGCCCAGGCTTGAGGATTTTGTCCTTCTCCTGCAGTTCGAGCAGCTTGTAGCTGGCGCGTGAGCGATAACCGTCACGCCGGGCACGCTGTACATATTCGTCATTCACATGGCGCTGCATCCATTGATGACTGCTTTTTGATCGTGCCATTGGTGAAGATGTGTGGCAATAAAGGCTTGATTATACCCGTTTTTTGCCTGGGAAAAATGTTTTCACCCCAACAAGGGGGGAAGGAGTAGAATAAGCGCCCGACAACCTGCCCCGAACATGGAGTCTTTTGTGTCCCTTTCCAACCCCCAGATCCGCCATTTGCGCGGCCTTGCCCATTCCCTGAAGCCAGTGGTCATGATCGGCCAGCACGGGTTGCGGGAATCCGTGCTGGAAGAAATCGGCATTGCCCTGGATTTCCATGAGCTCATCAAAATCAAGGTAAGTGCAGGTGATCGGGACGAAAGAGATAAAATCATCCAGGAAATCATAACCGAAACCCGTGCCAAGCTGGTGCAGCGGATTGGCAATATGGCAGTGCTATTTCGGCGCAATAGCAAAAAACCCAAGATTGTGCTGCCCTGATCACAGAATTCCCTTGCCAACTGGTGGGACAATCGTCCCATGCGGCGATTCTCTCCCACCAGAAACAACCCGGCGACTGTCTTTTCCGCGGTATTACTGCTCTGCCTGATTGCACTTTCCCTGTTGCAGCCGGCTTCCGCAGCCAACAGCATGGCCAATATCGACATTCTCGGCTATTCGACCATCCATTCCATTGGGCTGGAGCTGCGCATGGACGGCGACGACAATCACAACGCCAGCTGCAAACTCAGATACCGTCCTCTGGGTTCCCAGGAATGGAAAACCGGTCTCGACCTGTTTCGCGTCGATTACACGCCACCAGATCCCAAAGGCGGCCAGACAGATCATTTCAATGGATTCGCGGGAAGCATCTTCTTCCTTTCCCCCGGGCAGACCTACGAGCTATCCCTGGAAATCAGCGACCCGGATGGCGGCAACACCACACGATCCCTGCAGATAAGCACCCGCCCCCAGCCACAAAAACCTATGGGAGGCAGGATCTTTCATGTGCAGCCCGGCAACGGTGGTGGTGACGGTTCTCCGGCTGCGCCTTTTCTGGGTATAGCGGAAGCACAGGCCCATGCCCGACCCGGCGACACTTTTCTGCTGCACAACGGGATCTATTCCGGTTTTGACAGCGGTGGCGAAGTACAGCTCAATGTTTCCGGCGCCAGGGGCAATTATATCGTCTGGCAGGCGCTGAACGGGGGCGAGGCTATCCTGGACAGCCCCTTGCGCATCGCCGCCAGCCATCTATGGGTCGAGGGACTGCATATCCGTGGGCATGCAAATGTGGATAACGAGTATGGTCTGAGAACCTATAATGCCCCCGATGACGTGGTGATCATGGAAAACCTGTTTACGGATTTCTATTACAGCATCGCGCTCAACCATGGTGGCTCGAACTGGCTGATCAGCGACAACACCATTATCGGGGACAAGGACATCAACACACCGGACGGGCCTGCAAGCTGGGGCGGTGAAGGCATAGAACTCCAGTTTACCAGCGGGCATACCGTTGCCTGGAATCGCATTTCCCTGGTGGCCGATGGCATTTCTTCTTCGCAGCGCAACACCGATATTTTCAGAAACGAGATCTTCGACGTCACCGACGACGGCATCGAACCGGACTATGGCTACGCCAACATCCGCGTGTGGGAGAACCGCATCTCCAATGCGCGTCACAACGGCTTCAGCTTTCAGCCCATGAACCGTGGTCCCTGGTATTTCATCCGCAATCAGGTTGCAGCACCCATGGAGTCCACGCTAAAAATCCGCAGCACCAGCCGGGTGCTCCTCGCCCACAACGTCTTTGTGGGCTGGAACAATGCGCTGGGTAATGCCTCGCCAAACGATGTGCCAGGCATCCTCACATTCCATTCCAGCAACAACATCTGGGTCAGTGCCGACAATGGCTACGCCTGGCAGCACAACGCCGGCGGGCATGCCCCAAGCTGGCGCACCAGTCTGGATTACGATGGCTTTGACTGGGGATCTTTCACCTACGCCGCCAAATGGGGCGGCGTTCGCTATCCCACAATCGAAGATTTTTCCCTGGCTACGGGGCTACAGACCAATGCTGTTCGCATCGACCGGAATATCTGTTTTGAACAGTTCGATATCCCCCTGCCCCCACCAGCCTCCATGCCTTTCCAGCATTTCTCCCTGAAGGCAGGCTGCAACGCGATTGATGCCGGCATCGTTCTGGCTAACATCAATGAAGACCATAGGGGAGTGGCCCCTGATCTGGGGCCGTATGAACGGGGCAAACCCCTGCCGCGATATGGCCCAAGGGGAGATATCTTCAGTGACGGGTTTGAGACCCCTTAGGGAGCCTCAGATCCCAGGCATCTATCCAGCCGGTCCAGGTAGGCACAAGGCCAAACTCCGAAACCAGACGCCTGCCAATATCCCGCATGTGGGCGGCGCCATAGAAAATTGCCAGCTTTTGCTTGCCGGTGGCAATTTCCCGGCGCAGCACTTTCAGTGCCTTTTTATTGCGCTCAGCGACCAGGGTGCTGCCTTCCGGACCTTCGATAGCATCTCCCAGCCCGATACTTTGCACCATTTGCTCTGCCGTAAATATTTTTAACGCCAGATCCCGATTACCGGATAACAGGTTTTTGAACAGCCTCATTTCACTGAGAACAGCTTTGGCGGAATATTGCTGACCCATGCCGGCGATCCAGGCCTTGCCAATCAGCCCGGCAACGGATTCATTACGATCTTTCATGCTGTCACTGAATTCTTCCGGCGAAAAGTCTGCATGCACCAGGTTGGGGGCACTGTAATCCACCTCTTCCAGTTGCATGCTCATGCCCAGAACATGACGCATCCAGCTCTGCAACCCGGAAACAATGCCCTTTCGCTCATTGCCGCCTTTGGGGATGCGTGTCCCCTGGGGCGCCACCAGCTCATACAACACTGCATCATAATGAGGAAACAAGGCGTTAATGGTTTGGTAATAGGCAGACTCACCGATATGAACTGCGGAAATCAGATCAACATGTTGCAGGGAGCGGCTCTTATCACGGGGAACAAAGCGCACCACAGCCACCTGCAAGGATACCGGGGTCTTGTTTTGATCGAGCTTCAGGCGCACGAACTCGGGTATGCTGGCATCCGCTTCGACACTCTGCAACGCGCCAGACACGGAAACAGCCGTCACCGTGGACGGCTGCGCCGGAAGGACAGGGGAAAGCAGCACGAGGACCAACAGGCACAGGTTTCTCAGAAGCATCGTGGAACGCCTCCCTGGCGCTTTGTATCAAATATAGCGAACTTCCAGGATTTCAAACTGCCGCAGGCCACCAGGCACCTGTATCTCCACTTCATCGCCTTCGGTCTTGCCAATCAGCGCCCGGGCGATGGGGGAAGTCACAGAAATTCTGGAGTGGCGGATATCCGCTTCATCTTCGCCAACAATCTGGTAGGTATGCTCTTCATCGGTTTCCAGATCCAGCACATCCACAGTGGCGCCAAAAACAACCCTGCCGTCTGCGTTGAGGGTACTGACATCGATAATTTGGGCATTGGACAGCTTGCCCTCGATATCCTTGATCCGCCCCTCGATAAAGCTTTGCTGTTCACGCGCTGCGTGGTATTCCGCATTTTCCTTCAGATCACCGTGGGCGCGTGCCTCTGAAATCGCCGCGATAACCCTAGGCCGCGCAACCGTCTTCAGTTCATTGAGTTCCTGCCGCAAGGCTTCCGCGCCCTGCACTGTCATTGGTGTCTTGTTCATAAGCAGTGTGATCCAGATGCCACAGGAACAAGAGCCCCTGCCGGTTTTCCTGCGCCTTTCATTTCATTGGTTATAGCGGGATAGTTTACAGCTTCAGGCTACTGGTGCAATTCCTGCAGACTGACAACCACAGGTTCTCCCTGATACTGGATGGCCATGACGATAGCCTCTCCGCCCGACATGGTGGTGGTGTAGCTGATCTTGTGCTGCAATGCCGCCCTTCGTATGGAGGCAGAATCCAGCATCGCCTGTTTGCCTTCCGTGGTATTGATAATCAGATCAAAATCATCATTCTTGATCCTGTCCACAATATGCGGACGGCCTTCCATTACCTTGTTTACCCGCTCACAATCCACGCCAGCAGACAGGATTGCGTCACAGGTGCCGCCCGTGGCACAGAGTTCGAAGCCCAGGGCGGCGAGATCCTTCGCCACCAGCTTGACGCGCTGCTTGTCGGCTTCACGCACGGACAACAGCGCCCTGCCTCCCGTTGGCAGCTTGGTGCTTCCGCCTTCATTGGCCTTGCCATAGGCTTCGCCAAAGGTACTGCCTACACCCATGACCTCGCCGGTAGATTTCATCTCCGGCCCGAGCACGGAGTCTACCCCGGGAAATTTCACAAACGGAAAGACAGCTTCCTTGACAAAATAGTGCTTGGGAATGATTTCCACCGTTGCGTTCTGATCCTGCAATGACTGTCCTGCCATGCAACGCGCGGCGATCTTTGCGAGGGGGCGCCCGATCGCCTTGGAAACAAAAGGCACGGTGCGTGAAGCCCTTGGGTTCACTTCGAGTATGTAAATGTCGTCGCCCTTGATGGCGAACTGGGTGTTCATCAGCCCCACAACACCCAGCTCCAGAGCCATATCACGAATGTGGCTGCGCATGCGATCCTGCACTTCCTGGCTGAGCGTATAAGGTGGCAGGGAACAGGCAGAATCCCCGGAATGCACACCTGCCTCCTCAATGTGTTCCATGATGCCACCAACAAGCACATCATGCCCGTCACAGATCGCATCCACATCCACTTCAATGGCGTCGTTCAGAAAGCGATCCAGCAGCACCGGAGAATTGTTGGAGACACTGACAGCTTCACGCATATAACGGCTCAGGTCCTCTTCGTTATACACGATTTCCATGGCGCGCCCTCCCAATACATAGGAGGGGCGCACTACCAAGGGGTAGCCAATCTCCTCGGCCAGCTTCACCGCAGTCTCGGGGTCGGTAGCAGTACGATTGGGCGGCTGCAGGATACCCAGTTTCTTGATCATTTTCTGGAAGCGTTCCCTGTCTTCCGCCGCATCGATAGAATCCGGGCTGGTGCCGATAATAGGCGCACCCGCCTTCTCCAGATCCCGCGCGAGCTTCAGCGGCGTCTGTCCACCGTATTGCACGATGACACCGGCCGGATTTTCCTTATGGATGATTTCCAACACATCTTCCAGAGTCAATGGTTCGAAATACAGCCGGTCGGAGGTGTCGTAATCTGTGGATACGGTTTCCGGATTGCAGTTGACCATGATGGTTTCATAGCCATCTTCCCGCATGGCGAAGGCCGCATGTACGCAGCAGTAATCGAATTCGATGCCCTGGCCGATGCGGTTGGGACCACCCCCAAGCACCATGATTTTCTGCCGGTCTGTAGGCTGAGCCTCACATTCTTCCTCATAGGTGGAATACATGTAGGCCGTGCTGGAGGCGAACTCTGCGGCGCAGGAATCCACGCGCTTGTACACCGGGCGAATACCATAGCCATGGCGCAGCTTGCGGATCTTCTTTTCCTTAACACCGAGGACATCCGCCAGGCGCTTGTCGGAAAACCCCTTGCGCTTGAGATTGCGCAGGCGTCTTTTCCCCAAGGCATCCAGTCCCTCTTCGCCAACTCTGGTTTCTTCCTGAACGATGTCCTGAATCTGCACCAGAAACCAGGGATCAATAGCAGTGGCTTCAAACACTTCTTCCATGCTCATGCCGATACGAAAAGCATCAGCGACATACCAGAGCCGCTCGGCCCGGGGCTGGCGAATTTCCGCGAGAATTCTGGAGCGGGCATCTTCCGCATTCGGATCAATCACCGGATCCAGCCCGGACTTGCCGGTTTCCAGCCCCCGCAACGCCTTTTGCAGGGATTCCTGCAGGGTGCGGCCAATGGCCATGACTTCACCCACAGATTTCATTTGCGTGGTCAGGCGATCATCCGCCAGGGGAAACTTCTCGAAGGGAAAACGGGGGATCTTGGTGACAACATAGTCGATGCTTGGCTCGAAGGAGGCCGGAGTCACGCCACCGGTAATCTCGTTGCGCAGCTCGTCGAGGGTGTAGCCCACAGCCAGCTTTGCCGCCACCTTGGCGATGGGAAAACCGGTCGCCTTGGAGGCCAACGCCGAAGAGCGGGATACCCGCGGGTTCATCTCGATGATGATCATGCGCCCGTTTTCAGGGTTGATGGCAAACTGCACGTTGGAACCGCCGGTGTCCACGCCGATCTCCCGCAGCACAGCCAGGGAGGCATCGCGCATGATCTGGTATTCCTTGTCCGTCAGGGTCTGAGCCGGAGCCACGGTAATGGAATCGCCGGTGTGTACACCCATGGGATCAAGATTTTCGATGGCGCAGATAATGATGCAGTTGTCCTTGTGATCACGCACCACCTCCATTTCAAATTCTTTCCAGCCGAGAATGGACTCTTCGACAAGTAGCTCTTTCGTCGGCGAAAGATCCAGGCCGCGCTCACAAATCTCGACAAATTCTTCCTTGTTGTAAGCAATGCCGCCACCGGAACCGCCCATGGTGAAAGACGGACGAATAACGGTGGGGAATCCCACCTGTACCTGCACCTGCAGCGCCTCCTCCATGGAGTGCGCAATGGCGGATTTAGGCATGTCCAGGCCAATCTTGCGCATGGCCTGGCGGAACAGATCACGATCCTCGGCCTTGTCGATGGCCTCACGGGAGGCGCCGATCATTTCCACCCCGTATTTTTCCAACACCCCTTCGCGCACCAGATCCAGGGCGCAATTCAGGGCGGTCTGCCCTCCCATGGTGGGCAACAGCGCTTCCGGGCGCTCTTTTTCGATGATGCGTTCCACGGTTTGCCAGGTGATAGGCTCGATGTAGACAGCGTCCGCCGACTCGGGGTCGGTCATGATGGTGGCGGGGTTGGAATTGACCAGCACCACTCGATAACCTTCCTCACGCAATGCCTTGCAGGCCTGTGCGCCAGAGTAGTCGAACTCACAGGCCTGGCCGATGACAATCGGGCCGGCACCAATGATGAGAATCGTATTCAGATCTGTTCTTTTCGGCATTTTATTTCTATCTGCGCAAGTGGGGTGAGTTCATCACGTGGTTCGACTGGAATCCGAAGCAGCCTGCATCAGTTCGATGAAGTGATCGAAAACCGGAGCTACATCATGGGGCCCCGGGCTGGCTTCCGGGTGCCCCTGGAAGCCAAAAGCGGGCTTATCCGTGCGATGGATACCCTGTAATGAATCATCGAACAAGGATTTGTGTGTGGCTTGCAGATGCTCCGGCAGACTGTCTTCATCTACAGCAAAACCATGATTCTGGCTGGAAATCATCACCGCACCTGTTTCCAGATCCTGTACCGGATGATTGGCGCCATGATGGCCAAACTTCATCTTCACCGTGCGCGCCCCGCTGGCCAACCCCAGGAGTTGATGTCCCAGGCAGATACCAAAGGTGGGAATGTTTTGTTCCAGCACCTCCTGAATCGCAGCAATAGCGTAGTCACAGGGCTCCGGATCACCCGGGCCGTTGGACAGAAAAACGCCATCCGGGTTCATGGCCAGCACTTCACTGGCCGGGGTTTGGGCGGGCACCACGGTGATGCGGCAGCCGCGGTCACGCAACATGCGCAGGATATTGGTTTTGATGCCGTAATCGTAGGCAACCACATGCAGGTCATCATCGGCATCTTCCCTGGCAACATAGCCTTCCTCCAGATCCCAGGTTCCTTCTTTCCAGGAATAGGGTTTGTCCGTGGTGACTTCCCTGGCCAGATCCATGCCTTTGAGACCAGGAAAAACTTCTGCGGCGGCCCGAGCAACGGCTTCATCCAGATGCGAACCAGCCTGTATGCAGCCGCTCTGGGCGCCTTTTTCACGCAAAATGCGCGTCAGCTTGCGGGTATCAATATCGGCGATGGCGATGACCCCGTTTTCCCGAAGATAGTTCTCCAGGGACTGCTCACTGCGCCAGTTGCTCGCCAGCAGGGGCAGATCCCGGATTACCAGGCCTGCGGCATGCACGGAGGAAGACTCTGCATCCTCTTGATTTACACCGGTATTTCCAATGTGTGGGTAGGTCAGGGTAACGATCTGCCGCAAATAGGAGGGATCGGTGAGGATCTCCTGATAGCCGGTCATGGCGGTGTTGAAAACCACCTCTCCGGCCGTCTGTCCTTCTGCACCAATGGAACGACCGTGGAACACCGTGCCATCTTCCAATACCAGAATTGCTGAATTAGTCATTTACGCGCACACAAAAGGGACTGACTCTGTGTGGGAGTCGTCCGGTACAAACAAATAAAAGAGAGTTGGGGTCAGACCCGAATGGCGCTTACTTAACCTTAAGCAAAAAACCATGGTCATCCCGGCGCAGGCCGGGATCCAGGACGGCCGCTTATTCCCGAAATCCTGGATTCCGGCCTGCGCCGGAATGACGAATAACGAGATCCTTGGCTTAAGTTAAGTGCCATTCGGGTCAGACCCCTGTTGAGATGGAAATTTTACGGGAGATGCCGGGCAGTGTCTATGGAAATCGTCGGGGATTTGGCGGCTATCCCCAGGGTTGCCCCTGTTCCCAGGTAAGCCGGCAACTACAGTTGCCGGCTTACCCAGGACACGATGCCCTGTGCATCCAGGGCTCCAGACACACGATCAAATTCCTGCCCGTTTTTAAAGAGAATCATTGTAGGGATACTACGAATCCCCAGCTGTCCGGCAAGCTGTTGATGTTGCTCGGTATTCAGCTTGAGCAGACGCACATCCGGCTCCAGTGGGGCAGTTGCCCGGGCAAACGCCGGCGCCATCATCTTGCAGGGGCCGCACCAGGGAGCCCAAAAATCCACCACCACGGGAATGTCATTGCGCTGAATCTGCTTCTGCAGCATGGCATCATCCACTTCTGCGGGCTTTCCCTGAAACAATGCTTGCTTGCATTTCCCGCATATTGGATTCTTCCCCAAGCGCTCCCGGGGAATACGGTTCACCCCCCCGCAGTGCGTACAAACCACATGCAAGCTGTCTGACATTGTGCGCTCCATTCAGTAGATATTGGATAGGATGAAATATTAGGCCAAAACCACCCAATTCAAGTCAAGGGCATCTCTAATTATTAATTCTGTTTGTGCAGATATGTGCTTGAGAGACCCAAGAACACGGCGAAGATCACAGCAAACGCCCCAGGGCGTCTTCTCTTGTGCAAGCACAATTCACCTTGTAGGGTGCTATTTGTGAGATTTTCAAAGCTTCCGCTCACATCCCTGAATGATGCCCCTGATTTGCTGACCTATTTCAGCACTGCTTCGACAGCGATCACAGTAGCCACATCACCTTCCACCTGCCAGCGCACATCGCAGTTTCCCAGATGGATGCCGTAGACACGGTCGGAGGCTGTATTTCTTTGGTACGCAGGCCTTGGATCCAGGGCCACAAGTTGTTCGATCAGATTCTTCTGCATTTCCCCGGGAGACAGGCATTGCAACTGCTTCTCTGCAGATACTGAAAACACCACATCCAGCCGGACTTCCGGCCGGTCAGGCGCAAATCCAGCCACAGCAGCTTCGACCCTGTCCACATAGGGAAGGTAGGGTTTGATATCCACCACCGGTGTGCCATCGAGCAAATCCACACCACGCACATGCAGGAAAACCCTGCCCTGATCAACCACAATCCTGTCCAGCCGGACTACTGACAAGCCCAGATGGTTGGGGCGAAACGGCGAGCGGGTGGCAAATACCCCCTTGCTCTGATTGCCACCCAGTCGTGGCGGGCGAACCCGCTCCCGCCAGCCCTGGTCGATGCATTGATGGAAAACGAAGGAAATCCAGATATGGCTGAAGGCCTCCAGCCCTTCAAAGAGCTCTGGCTTGTCAAAACCGGGCTGCATTTCCACCACCCCGGGAACATCTACCAGTCCGGGCTGGCGGGGAATACCAAATTTCTCACGAAACGGCGTTCTGATATAGCCAATAGGTGTTAGTGGATAAGCAGATGTCACGCATTTCCAGGGGGATGGCCGAGAGATTGGCCAATTATGTCAGGAAGAGGATCGGCAGGCCAGCACCCCTGAACCCAATGGATTCAGGAGGTTGCTGACCTTACATGCCCAATCAGCCGTTCTCGCCGGGGGCATCCTTGCGCGTGGACTGCATATTCTTACCAGGCAGCTTCCGGCAATACCCGGCAATGGCGCGGCCATCAGAGCGCTCATAACCTTTTACCCAGCGGCAGCTGCTGGAAGCCGTACAATCAGGTTTTTCCATTCCCTTGCATATACCATCCGCACTACTGTAACCAGAGGTGAATGAAAGAATAATGGCAGCAGTTAGTGTCGATATCATCATATTGGCTTTCTTCATGGCAAACATTCCTTTGTACAATTACAGAAAGCCAGGCAACTCCCTGCCTGGCAATGCCAGTGTAGGAAGTTTGCGAATATGTGTATGTAGGAGCAGGCCTACATTGCTATAAGAGGTTTCCCGCTTTTCCATTATTTTTCACATAGCCACCTGCAGGCATTTTGCTCCCCAGTTACCCGGGCGGGCATCGAAAACACCAGGAATCTTCTCCCCACAGCTGGCACAATGGCCTTTTTCATCCAGTCCCCATTTCCCGAGCACATACCAGTCCCGCTCAATGAGCAATTCTCCACATTGATGGCACCAGGTGCTACCGCCAGCACTGTCATGGACATTGCCAGTGTAGACATAATGCAACCCATGCTCCATGGCGATTTGCCGCGCCCGGGTAAGCGCTTGCGGTGAAGTCGGGGGCACGTCACGCATTTTGTAGTCTGGGTGAAAGGCGCTGAAATGCAGCGGAACATCCGAACCCAGCTCGGAAGCAATCCAGTCCACCATGCGCTTGAGTTCGTCCGCCGAATCATTGTGCCCCGGAATCAGCAAATTGGTGATTTCCAGCCAGACATCGGTTTCATGCTTCAGGTACTTCAAGGTATCCAGCACCGGCTGCAAATGCCCACCGGTCAGCTTGCGATAAAAATCTTCGCTAAACCCTTTCAAATCCACATTGGCAGCATCCATGCAGGAAAAAAACTCTTCTCTGGCTCCCGGAGAAATATAGCCGGCAGTCACCGCAACACTTTTGATGTCCTGCTCATGGCAGGCCTTGGCCGTATCAACGGCATATTCAAGAAAAATCACGGGATCATTGTAGGTATAGGCAACGCTGCGGCAACCCAGCTTCCGGGCCGTGTTGGCAATGTGTTCTGGCGTCGCCTGATTGGCCAGGATATCCATTTCCCGGGACTTGCTCATATCCCAGTTCTGGCAGTATTTGCAGGAAAGATTACAACCCGCTGTACCAAACGAGAATACAGGCGTTCCCGGAAAAAAATGGTTCAGTGGTTTCTTTTCGATAGGATCCACACAGAAACCGCTGGAGCGGCCATAGGTGGTCAACACCACTTTGTCATTTTCCCGCATACGCACAAAACACAATCCGCGTTGCCCCTCTTTCAGGTGACATGCCCTCGGGCACAGGTCACACTGCACCCGCCCATCCTCCAGTTGGTGCCAATAATCTGTAGCAAAATTCTGCAGCCCGGCCATCTTGATATTTCCTCCACATGAACCCATCTGTTAATTAGATCGGGCTGAACAACAGGATTTCAAGATGAGCAGCGTATTACTTCCCTCCGTGGCTGGTATGTTCTACCCGGAACATGCTGGTGAGCTGAGGCGGCAGGTTGATAATTTTCTGGCGCAGGCCGAGTCAGATGATGCTCCACCGCCAAAAGCGCTGATTGTGCCCCATGCCGGTTATGTGTATTCCGGGCCGGTTGCCGCCAGTGCCTACCGCAGGCTGTTGCCCGCCGCAGACAGTATTCAGCAAGTGGTCATCCTCGCTCCGGCACACCAGGTGCCTTTTCATGGCCTGGCGACCACCTCAGCCGATTACCTGCGCACCCCCTTGGGCGATATTCCTGTAGACCGGAAAGCGGTGTCCAGGGCGCTGACCCTGCCCCAGGTGCAGGAATATGACCAGGCCTTTGAAGGCGAGCATGCACTGGAAGTGCAGCTTCCCTTTTTGCAGCGGACGCTCAATAACTTCCATATCGTGCCATTTATCGTTGGACAGGCAAATGCCCAAGATGCCAGCGAGGTGCTGGATCTTCTTTGGGGCGGCAGCGAAACCCTGATCGTCATCAGCTCTGATCTGAGTCACTTTCTGGACTATCACAGCGCAAGGGAAAAAGATCTGCGCACAACAGAAGCCATAGAGGCTCTTTCTCCGAATGCCATCGGTTTTGATGACGCCTGTGGCCGGGTGCCGGTCAGCGGGCTGCTACTCTCCGCCCGGGAGCATGGCCTGCAGGCCAGAGCCGTGGATTTGCGCAATTCCGGCGATACCGCTGGCGACAAAAACCGGGTGGTAGGATATGGTGCCTATGTCTTCAACTAAGCAGATACTGAATGAGCAACAGCGCCTTGTGCTGCTGCAAACGGCTCGTGCTTCCATACACACGGGATTGCTCGAGGGACATTCCCTTCAGGTGGAACCAGCCGATTTCGAGCCGGCCTTACAGGCGCAAAGGGCGACTTTCGTAACCCTGCACAAACACGGGGAGCTGCGCGGCTGCATCGGCCATCTGGAAGCCATGCAGCCGTTGATCAGGGATGTGGCGGACAATGCCTTCAGCGCCGCATTTCAGGACAGTCGTTTTCCTCCCCTGCACCAAAGCGAATTCGACCAAATTGCAATTCACATATCGGTGCTGAGTCCGCCCGAGCCGCTGTCCTTTGTGTCCGAACAGGATTTGCTGCAACAGATCCACCCGGGAACAGATGGACTGATTCTGCAAGATGGCCGTTATCGTGGCACTTTTCTGCCTTCGGTATGGGAACAACTTCCCACCCGGGAAGAATTTCTTGCCCACCTGAAGATCAAGGCCGGGCTGCCCGCAAACTTCTGGTCAGACACGCTGGAGGTATTCCGTTACACTACGGAATCCTTTGGCGAGACAGAATAGATATCCTCTATGAAGCAAGCCGAAATCCGTCGCCAGCTGGTCTGGAGCAAAACCCTGCGCTGGTGCCACTGGGGCATGACCCTCGCCGTACTGGCGCTGATTCTTACCGGCTGGCTGATTTCCTGGGTGCCGGAAAGAGCCACGAGTCTTGATGAGATCCATTATGTAGCGGCAGCAATACTCATCGCCGTACTCGTCATTCGTTTCTGGCTGCTGATTTTCAGCCGGGGCAATGATCTGCTGAAAAGCCTGTTGCCCAACCGCCACCAGCTGCAACAGGCCTGGGAGGTATTGCGCGCCTATCTCTCCCTGGGAAAGATCCCCCTGCCCAAATGGTATGCACACAATCCCCTGTGGGCTCCTTTGTATCTGTTCCTGTTTGCCGTGCTGTCCATACAGATCGTGAGCGGTTTGCTGCTGCTCAATCAAATCACCTTGCTCGGTGAGCTCAGCCTGCGCCAGGTACATGTGCTGGGCTTTCAGGTCATCACAGCGTTTGCCCTGCTGCATATCCTGGCCAGCTTCTTTCACGAAGCCAAGGGCAGCGGCTCAGACATTTCGGCCATGATCAACGGCCATCGGATTTTCATTGTCGCCCCGCCCCAAAGCAAGTCAGCCAGCAGCAAGCCCGTTATTGTCCCGTTGGACAGCCTGCGCAAAAGCGGCGACCACACCGCCGGGGAGTAATTTAATCAGGATGTTGAAAAAATCCTTCCATGGCTTTTTTTAACCCGGAAAGGAAAAAATGTGATTTTATCTTTCCTCCATTTCCAGTGACTTATGGTCATTGAAAATGGCCGCACGTCCTTGTGCGGTGTGCAGACTGTTATGCAAGGAAGGCTGCAATCCGCTCCACCCCCAGCTTGAGCCTTTCCAGGTCGGTGGTATAGGCAAACCGAACAAATTTGTCGGCACGAAAATTACCGAAGTCCCGCCCGGGCGTGATAGCCACCGCAGCCTGGTCAAGCAATCTTCCGGCAAACTCAAAGCTGTCGTCAGAGAAAGCGCTTACATCAGCGTAGAGGTAGAAAGCCCCTTCGGGCTTGCCTTGTATGCGAAATCCAAGATTTACCAGGGCATCATACAAATAATCTCTGCGCTCCTGAAACACCTTGCGGCGTTGCTCGAGAATTCTCTGGGTCTCTGGCTGAAATGCCGCCAATGCCGCGTACTGCGCCACGGTAGGGGCCGCCAGGAAGATATTCTGCGCCAGACGATCCAGCGCCGACACATACTCCGGCGGTGCCACTACCCAGCCCAGGCGCCAGCCGGTCATGCCAAAGAATTTGGAAAAGCTGTTCACCACGAAAAGATTGTCCTGTCCCAACTTCAGCGCGGTTTCCACCGGCTGGTCATACACCAGCCCCTGGTAGATCTCATCGACAATTAACATGCCATCCGGGGCACGCACGGCTTCATACAGGAATTGCAGCTGGCGCAGACTGAGCAATCTACCGGTAGGATTGGCAGGCGTTGCCACCATCAGTGCTTTTGTGCGCCTGTCCCAGTGGCGAATCACCTGATCATTGGCCAGGGTGAAGTCATGGGATGCCTTGACTCCCAGGAGCATCGCCTCACCGCCGAACAGGCGCACCATATGCCGGTTACAGGGGTAGCCTGGATCAGCCATGAGCACCTTGTCCCCAGGATTGACCAACGCCCCCAGAATTAGCTGCAGGGCACCCGATGCTCCTGGCGTGATGACAATCCTGGAGCTGTCCACCTGTACCTGGAAGCGGGACAGATAGTAATCGCTGATCGCCTGGCGCAGTGCGGGAAGCCCCAGCGCCGGAGTGTAATGGGTTTTTCCCTGTTGCAGAGACTGTATACCCATGTCGATAACCGGCTGCGGGCTGGGAAAGTCAGGCTCCCCCACTTCCATGTGCACCACATTCCTGCCCCGGGCATCCATCTCCCGCGCTTGCGCCAGGATATCCATCACATGGAAGGGTTCGATACCCGCCATGCGGTCGGACAATACGGGTTTATTTCCAGGCATACTGGTGAATGCGCCGCAGGGCGCCAAGATCCACCTGATCGCCGATCAGATCAGGACCGGCCAGCACCTTGCAGGGCTGTTCTTTGCTGCCAAGATGGTCAACAACCAGGGTTGCATCACCGAAATCCTGGTTGCGAGTGTAATCATTTACCGTAACCAGCAGGGAGCGAATACCGGAACCGATCACGGATTTCACGCCGTTGTCTGAATCCTCGATCGCCATGCAGCTTTCCGGAGGCAGTTTCAACTGCTCCAGCGCCCAGACAAAAATATCCGGTGCAGGCTTTTTCGCTGGCACAACGTCGCCCGCCGCAATCACCTCAAACCAGTCTTCCGCATCATCCGCCAAGCTGTTGCGCAGCAACGCTGTCACGTTGGCCGGTGTAGTCGTGGTAGCAATGGCCAGACGCACTCCAGCTTCCCTGGCTTCACGCAGCAGGCGCTCGACTCCCGGTCGCAAAGGCAATCCGGGATCGACCATCAAGGTCTTGTAGTATTCAGTTTTGGCGGCATGCAGATCAGCGACAAAGGCATCAAGCTCACCTTCGGGCCGGAAATCCGGCAGGTAGCGCTGCAAGAAGTATTTGATGCGTTCCTTGCCACCGGTAACGGTCAGCAAATCACCATAGACTTCAACCGTCCAGTCCCAATCCAGCCCTGCACTTGCAAATGCCTTGTTAAAGGCCGCGAGATGCCCATCACGCTCGGTATCTGCCAGTGTGCCATCGACATCAAAGATCAGTGCTTCAAGAGTAGCCATAAACAGTTCCACGACTAAATAGTTCCGAAAAAAGCGAAGAATACGCGAACCCGGGCAGATCGGGAAGTGAAACAAGCCGACATGCACCCAGGAACACAAACCTATATTGGGCAAGGGTCTGAGAGCAACCCTGGCAGGCTGTACGCCGTACAAGAACGTACGGCCATTTTCAATGACCATAAATCGTTGAAAATGGAGGAAAGACAAAATCACATTTTTGTCTTTCCGGGTTGAAAAAAGCCATGGAAGGATTTTTTCAACATCCTGCTAATAATTCATTTACGCTGGCATCCATGCACAAGAACAGATTGGTTTTACTTTGCCGGCAGGCGAATGAAAGAATCGCACTGCATGGAGGTGACCGGCACTCAACAAATTTTGTCATTGAATTGGCAGATAATGACCCGATTTAGTGCTCATTCCGCCACGAAAGTCTGTTGAAAATTTGCTCCAAACGCTCTGGTCTGATACTTTCCCCTACCTGAAAAAAATACCTGAGCAGAACAGCCAAACCAGGGTGCACAGATAATCTTGCATACATCCAGCTCCATAGCAGAATTTTCATGCCAGGTTTCAATACCTTACATGCAGCTCATGGAGCCACTGGCATTCAGGTATCATTTTAACACCTGAATCCCCGGGCTCAGGTCAACAAATCAAACGACAAGCTGTCAGGTAACTGCCCATGGCGAAAAAGTCTACAAGTATTGATCCCCTTTCCTTCGAGCCTTACAAGGTAAAACGGGGTGAGGAATACATGAACGAAAAGCAGGAAGCGCATTTTCGTACCATTCTGGAAAAATGGCGTACATCGCTGATGGAAGAGGTGGATCGCACAGTGCACCATATGAAAGACGATGCCGCCAACTTTCCCGACCCCAATGACCGCGCCAGCCAGGAAACGGAATTCAGCATCGAGCTTCGCACCCGGGATCGTGAGCGCAAACTACTGAAAAAAATAAATGAAGCACTGGATGCCATCGATGCCCATGAGTATGGCTTTTGCGAATCCTGTGGCGCAGAAATTGGCATCCGCCGCCTGGAAGCTCGCCCTACAGCCAACCTCTGCATTGAATGCAAGACCCTGGAGGAAATCCGGGAGAAGAATTACGGCTGAAATGACTGCTGCTGTTTCCATCTGCAAAAGCCGGTGCCGACACACCGGCTTTGCTATTTCTGATGTTCCATAACCTGGATTACCACGGGCGATTCGCCCCCTCTCCCACTGGCTCTCTGCATTTTGGCTCCCTGGTTGCCGCCGTTGCCAGCTATGCAGATGCCCTGCACCACCAGGGCAGCTGGCTGGTGCGCATGGAGGATGTGGACGAAGGCCGCACCGTCAAAGGCAGTGCAGATGAAATACTGCGCACTCTGGAAGCATTTGGCTTCGAATGGGATCAGCCGGTTCTACTCCAGAGCCAGCGCAAGCCCCGCTACAGGGAAATACTCGATCAGCTGCAGCAGCAAAGGCTTGCCTACACCTGCTCCTGCTCCCGCAGCGAAGTTGCCGTACATGCACGCATGGGAGTGGAGGGCCCGGTTTATCCAGGCACTTGCCGGAAAACCGCCACGGATAAGATCCTGGGAAAAGCCATACGCATTCGCACCAACAGGGAAGAAATCTGTTTTGAAGACCGCATCCAGAACAGGCACTGCCAAGTGCTGGAGAGAGATGTCGGCGATTTTATCATCCACCGGGCAGACGGATATACTGCCTATCAACTGGCAGTAGTTGTCGATGATGCCGACCAGGGAATCACCCAGATAGTACGTGGAGCAGACTTGCTGCTTTCCACTCCCCGGCAGATCTACCTGCAAAAACACTTGGGATTCTCCCGGCCAGCCTATGCCCATGTTCCCCTGGTGACGGACATCCAGGGACGGAAATTGAGCAAGCAGGATCTGGCACACCCCGTATCTGCCGGCAAGCCCCTTTCCAGCCTGAAATCCGCCTGGGCATTTCTTCAACAACCCCCGGCGCCCGAAGAACCGGGCAGTGTTCAGGAGTTCTGGCAATGGGCCGCATCAATCTGGGACATTGGCAGAATCACTACCGGGCACCTCTAGCAGGAGGTTGAAAAACGCCATGGAAGGTTTTTTTCAACACCCTGTTAGGTGCCCTACTGTTGATCCGGCAAGCGAATGCTTGTACCCGAGAACCGCAATTGATGGCAGGTCTTGGCTGTACATTCAGCCCGCAAGAGGGTGCATGTTCCTCAGTTGTGCAAGAAAAGAGCTTTCCTTGTGACTGGTGACCAGCAGCATTTCTGTCGAACGGGTCATGGCGACATACAGCAGCTTGGCTTCCGAGACCGGGGCAGCAGTCCTGGCCGGCATACTGCCGATACCCGACACCGCAACTACCGGAAATTCCAGCCCCTTGCTGCTGTGCATGGTCATGAGCTTTACGCGTTCATCTGCCGGACTGAAGCATTTCTTCGATGCAGAATCACCCAGCCAGTGCCGGGGGACAGCTTCCGCGGCAAAGCATTTGTCCAGTGTTTTTCCCATCCAGTTCGCACGATACGTCACGCACATTTGTGACCAGGGAATGTCTTTTTCCTCATGCAGGCGGCGGAATAGTTGCGCAATGTAATCAGCTTCCCGTTCATAGCTGCCAAACACCTTAATCACGGGTTTGGGGCCATGGCGGCCTGACGATACAGGTTTAATCAGGGGCGCATGGTCTTCATCCTTGTCATCAGGCTGCAGATACTGGCTGGCAAACCGATAGGCAAAATTCAGAATCTCATCGGTATTGCGGTAGTTCAGCTTGAGGATGGTGGTACGCCCCCTGGCTTGCACTCCGACGCTGGAAAGACTGAAATCCAGGGCTTTCTTGTTGCCGTAGATGGATTGGGCGTCGTCATACAACAACAGCAGGGAGTTGCTATCCGGATCCACCATCTTCACCACCAGCTTCAACCATTCGGGTGCGAAGTCATGACCCTCATCAATCATCACCGCCCCGTATTGCGCCGCGGGGATCATTCCCCGGCCACAGGCATTGATGACCGCTTCCACCAGACGGTCGAAATACGCCTCTCCCGTGGCGGGACGATCGATGTGATAAAGACGTAGCTGCTCACCACACCAATCATGAAAATGGTAGATCTGCACCTTGTCGCTGATGCCCCGATCAACAATCAGTTCCCGCAACCGTGCCGCCAGGGGAATGTTGTAGCAGAGCACCAATATGGGCTTGTGCAGCAGTTTGGCAAGATGCAAACAACGATAACCCAGGATCAGGGTCTTTCCAGACCCGGCGACGCCATGAATTACCCGGTGACCTTCCCCGAGACTGCGAGCCAGCAGCTCCTGCTGCATATCCATTACCCTGACGATATCGGGCAACAGTGTTTCTGCAGACTCTTCCTCCGAAGGGAAGAGATCACCCTGGTTATCCGTATCGATGCGAATCTCGGGAAACAGATGCCAGCGAATACGGTCGATCTGGGGCAAGGTCAGTGGCTGGGGGAACTGCACATTGAACATGTTCCACAAGCGCTCCTGAAAGACTTCCAGGTCGGTGCTTTCCACCATCTCATCCTTGCAAATGATCTGATGCGCAGGCAGTACCTCACCCAGATCGGTGGACGCAAACTGCCTGCGGGTGATATTGCTCAACACCACTCCATAACCATACGGGAAAACCAGATTCCCCCGATAACGACCCGAGGGAGTAACCAGCTGCGGGTCTTTTTGCAGGCGATCGATCAGCTGGTAGGTACACTGGCGCACCTGTTCCAGGGGATTGCTGACTGTCTTGAGTCCTTGTGGAGTAACAATGGTGGCGGACGCCTTGTCCATAGCCTTTATGGTATCAAGCTTCCAGTCCTTGACTTCCAGCAGCAACAAACCACGATGGGGGTGCAAAACGATGAAATCAGAATAGCGCTGACGCCTGCCCACCGGCAGTTCATACCAGCACAAATAGTCATTTTCCAGGTGCGACTCCAGGCGCCGGGCAAAGCGCTTTTCTCCCGCCTGCATACGCGACAGACAACTATTGAGGGCGGGGATCAGCTTGGCCATATCTGCTTGGGGAAGCTGTAGATCGTTGGCATACACTCTGATCGAACAGGGATTCCCCGACCTTTTTCTTTGGTGTTCTTGCCATTTATTGACTGCCCTTTTGTTTGGAATTGTACAACCGCTACCAGTATCAGGTCAGTAGTGATGCTGCTGATTTACTGTAACATATTGCAAAAACCACGCTGAGGAGCCAGCCACGGCAGTCCCAAAGAAAAAGGCCTACGCTAGCGATAGCGTAGGCCTTTATTTTATTATGGTGGGCCGTGGGCGATTCGAACGCCCGACCAATTGATTAAAAGTCAACTGCTCTACCGGCTGAGCTAACGGCCCCGGGAGAGCGCGCATTATACAGCGAAGAACGTATCTCTCAAATACTTTTTTTCCACCCAAGATCCGGGATTGATTGTGGATGCAGGAGCCAAGAAAGATCAAAAGCTTGTGCTATGCGCTGCTATCCAATCGCGGGGCTTGGGTTCTACTTTGTCACGCGTTGCGGTAAGGGGTGGGATCAGCGATCTCGGCTTCGGCAAAGCCCTGTGCGCGCAGGCGGCAGGAATCACACTTTCCACAGGCTCGGCCTTGTTCATCTGCTTGATAACAAGACACGGTGAGGGCGTAATTCACCCCGAGTTTTGCACCAGTACGAATAATTTCCGCCTTGCTCATTTTGATCAGCGGCGCCTGAATATGGAATTGCGCACCTTCCACCCCGGCTTTGGTTGCAAAATTCGCCAGTTGTTCAAAAGCCTGGATGAATTCCGGTCGACAATCCGGATAGCCGGAGTAATCCACGGCATTTACGCCGATAAAAATATCCCTGGCTTCCAGAACCTCTGCCCAAGCAAGCGCCAGAGAAAGGAATACCGTATTGCGCGCAGGCACATAGGTAACCGGTATGCCGTCAGCCCGCTGTTCGGGAACGGCAATAGCCGTATCGGTAAGGGCTGAACCTCCAATGCCACCCAGATCCAGACATAGGATCTTGTGGTCAACCACTTTCATGGCTCCGGCCAGCCGGCGCGATGCCTGCAGCTCCGCATTGTGACGCTGGCCATAATCGAAACTCAGCGCATGGCAGGCATAGCCCTGTTGCCTGGCGATGGCCAGTACGGTGGCGGAATCCAGCCCGCCGGAAAGCAGCACCACTGCTTTTCTGGCAAGGCCGTTCATCGCCCTGCCTCATCTCCCCACAGGATTTTGTGTAACTGCAGCTGAAACCTTACCGGAAGGTTGTCCTGAAGAATCCAGTCAGCTAGCATTGCAGGTGCCAGGCACGCCTGCGCCGGGGAAAAAAGCACTTCACATCGACCGGGTAGTTCACGTTCCTGCATCTGTAGCTTTGCCCAGTCATAATCTTCACGATCACAGATCACAAATTTGATCTGGTCTTTGGAGGAAAGCTGTTGCAGGTTGTCCCAGCGGTTTTTTTCGGCCTCTCCGGAACCCGGCGTTTTGATATCCATCACGATAATTACGCGTGGATCCACGCCATGCAAATCCAGGCTGCCGCTGGTTTCCAGGGAAACTTCATAATCGGCATCACAAAGCCGGATCAACAGCGGCAGCGCTTCTTTTTGCGCCAGAGGCTCGCCGCCGGTGACGGTAACATAGCGTGGCTGGTAAGCCACCACCCGGTCGCATATGTCCTGGATATCCATCCATTCACCACCTTTGAAAGCGTAGCTGGTATCACAATATCCACAGCGCAGGGGGCAGCCGGTCAGACGTACAAATACCGTAGGGAACCCTGCGCTGCGACTTTCTCCCTGCAATGAATAAAAAATTTCACTGATACGCAGTCGGGACACTACCGGGATGATCTCATGTGCTTGAGACGTGCCTTGGCCATGCGGGCTACGGAAGACGAAGGGTATTTGTCCAGCACCTGCTGCAGCATTTTGCGCGCGGCATCCCGCTTGCCCATAGCAGCCAGAATATAGCCTTTCTTCAATAACGCACCCGGCACTTTGTCACTATCAGGAAACTCCTTCAGCAATCGATCAAAGGATGCCAGCGCAGACTTGTTTTCCTGGTTCACATAGTAGCTTTCACCCAACCAGTAGAGCGCATTATCGGCAAGATCGCTTCGTGGATATTTGACCAGGAATGCCTTGAAGCCGGCAATGGCATCCTTGTAGCGCCGTTTGGAAGGGTGCAACCAGGCATAGGCGGCATCATAGTCAGCCTGTTCCCGGGCTGGATCTGCCGACGGGGAAACAGGAGCGCCGGGAGTGGTTTCGCCATAGGCGCTTCCCGATACAGAAGTATCAGGCTGGCTTTCTGCTGGCTGCGCTTCAGGCACAGAAGCCGCTGCGGCCGCTCCTCCGCTCTGCAAGCGCCCCAGACGTTCATCCAGATCAAGATACAGCTCACGCTGCTTTTTGCGCATGCGCTCCAGGGCATGTTGCTGTTCTTCGACCTGCCCCTGCAATTCCCGGTTGGTGCGCTTGAGAGCCTGCACTTCCAGCATCAGCTCTGTAATATGCCCGACCCGCCGCTCCAGGCGCTGCAAGCGTTGCTCCAGAGCCCCGTCTGCACCATAAACCACCGCCCCATGAGGCAACAGCAAGGCACACAGAGACATTACCAGCAGCCTGTTTTTCTTCATGATTGCACTCTATTTTGCGGACAAGGGGTTCAGATACCATTAAACCCCTTGATCCATGTTTACTGATAGACCAGTTCACCACGGCGGTTTTTGGCCCAAGCTTCCTCATTGTGCCCAAGATCCACCGGGCGCTCTTCGCCATAGCTTACGGTTTCGAGCTGCACCGGACTCACGCCTTCCGCTTCGAGGAAACGCTTCACCGCCTCTGCCCGGCGTTCGCCGAGGGCAATATTGTATTCCCGCGAGCCGCGCTCGTCGCAATGCCCTTCGATAACCAGTCGCGCAGCAGGTGAGTTCACCAGATATTCCGCATGGGCACGCAAGGTGGGAACATACTCGGGACGAATCTCGGCAGTGTCAAAATCGAAATACACCACTTTCTCGTACAAGGGACTGTTGGGATCTTCCAGGGGGGAGCCTGTCCAGGCACCACCGCCGCCGGCAGCGGAAGTATCGGCTCCACCAGCCCCGCTCCCATCACCCACTTGTGTACCAGCGCCTTCACCATCCTGGGGGCCGCCGGTAGAGGTACAGCCTGAAAGCAATGCCATGCTGAAAACCAGCGTCAACAATAAAACCATCGTTTTTTTCATCATTTATAACTCCTATTTGTAATATGGAGACCACACGGGATCCCGAACATCACCTGATTGCAATGCTAATCTCTGTTTGACGCGACCATCCGTCGATACCGCAGCCAGCACTCCCTTCCCTTTGTACCTGGTTGCATAGATGATCATGCTGCCATTGGGCGCAAAACTGGGAGACTCATCCAGTCTGCCATCTGTCAGCACAGTAATGGAACCCGTGCCCAGATCCAGTACACCAATCCGGTACTGACTTCCCACCCGAGTGATGAGGGTAATAGATTTTCCATCCGGCGCATAGGATGCACGGGCATTATATTTATTCTCGAAGGTGAGGCGCTTCACGTCGCCACCAGTGACGGAAACCTGATAAATTTGCGGCGACCCACCCCGATCCGAGGTAAACAGCAGCGTTCGGCCGTCCGGCGACCAGGAGGGCTCGGTTTCTATGGCCCAGTGCCGCACCAACCGGCGCAGCTTGCGCCGCGACAGATCCATAATGTAGATGTCCGGGTTCCCGTCCTTGGACAGGGCCATGGCCAGGTAATGCCCATCCGGCGACCAGGCGGGGGCACCGTTGATGCCTTTAAAGCTGGTGATTTTTTCCCGTTTTCCGGTAAAAACCTCCTGGATCCAGATGGAAGGCCGGCCGTTCTCGAAAGAAACATAGGCCAGTTTGCGTCCATCCGGCGACCAGGCGGGCGACATCAGCGGTTCTTTGGAGGAAACAATGGTCTGGGCGCCATGGCCATCGGAATCCGCAATCCGCAGGGAAATAGTCGGTGACTTCGCCGATCCTTGCGAAACCACATAGGCGATACGTGTGGCAAACGCCCCCTTGGTCCCGGTAAGGGTTTCATAGACCAGATCAGCGATGTGGTGCGCAATGGCGCGCAAGTCCTTGGCGGTAGTGGAAAAGCTATAGCCGATCAGCTGCTCGCCCTGGTATACGTCAAACAGCTGAAAACGCACCTTGTAGCCCCCGGGGCCATTGGGTTCAATACGGCCAATTACCAGATTGTCCTGGCGCAGCGCCCGCCAGTCGCGAAAATCCACTTCCGTCATGGCCGACGGGCGGTTCAGCATCTGCACCTCTTCCAGTGTTTTGAAATAGCCGCTACGCTGCAGGTCTGCGGCGATGATTTTCCCTACGGCTTCCGGCGGCGGAGTGGCTGCATCGCCCATCCATTGGAACGGAACCACAGCAATAGGCAATGCCCCTTCGACTCCTTCGGTAATTTCGATCACCAATTTCGCCTGTGCCTGCATTGCAAACAATAGCAGCAGGCTGATGATGATTCCTGTCAGTTTCTTCATTTGGTTGGCCTGAATATAAAGGTAAATTCTCTGAACTCCGAGAGCAAGGTTGGTGATTTTGGCATGGGCAAAGGATCAGCTTTATTGACCGCTGCAACAACCGAACGGTCAAAGGCGCTGTTGCCACTGGATTTTAGCACCTGTACCAGCAATACCGAACCATTGTCATTCAAACGCACCCGCACAGTGGCCTGCAAATCGGCATCGGAGGCTGTGGGCGGGCGCAACCAGCTGTTTTGCACCTTGCGCTTGATGGCCGCAGTCACGCTGGCGCGCTCCCTGCCATCTTTTTCGGCCACCCATTGTGCCTGCAACTCTTCTTCCCGTGCTTTTTGTTCAGCGATACGCTTTGCCTCTGCCTTGCGCTTGCGCTCGGCTTCTTTCTTGCGCTTTTCTTCGGCTTTCTTTTTCGCCTCCGCCTTTTTCCTGGCTTCGGCTTTCTTTTTGGCTTCAGCTTTCTTGCGTGCTTCTTCTTTCTTGTCCTTCTCTTGTTCGAGCTTCTTTTTCCGCTCCAGTTCCAGCTTTTTTTTCTTTTCCTCTTCTTTTTTCTTCAAGGCGAGTTTGCGTTTTTTCTCAGCCTCGGCTTTTTTTCGCTGTTCTTCCCGCTTTTTCTTTTCGGCTTTCTTCTTTTGCTCTTCCTGTTTCTTTACTTCCAGTTGCTGCTTGCGTTCCGTCTCGCGGCGGCGCTGCTGCTCTTTTTTCTTTTGTTCTTCCAGTTTGCGCTTCTTTACTGCCTGCTCTGTTTCTTTTGCCTGGGCGAGCTGCTTGGTATCCACCAGGCGTGCCTGCACCACCTGCCCTGTGGGCTGCTGTATTTTGGGCGGATTGATCCAGTCCAGGCCGAAAACCATCAACGCAACCAGAGCCAGGTGCATAAGCACTGCCAGAAAAAACCCCAGGGGATGGCGGCGTATGATGTCCAGCATTATTCAGACGGATCGGTGAGCAGGCCAATATTCGGGGCTCCGGCTTCCTGCAACAACACCATGGCCTGGATGACTTGGCCGTAATCCACGCTCCGGTCGCCCTTCACCAGCACCGGAATTCCCGGATTGGCCTGGATAATGGCCGCAGCCTGGCGTTGCAGTTCTCCAGCATCCACCACCTGGGTACGGTCGTCATCATAGGTAATATGATACTGCCCTTCCTTGTCTACACTCACTACCAGAGGACGTTTGGCGTCTTCCTCCAGGGGATTGGCATCCGCCTGGGGCAGATCCACCTTTACACCCTGGGTCAGCAGAGGGGCGGTGATCATGAAGATCACCAGCAGCACCAGCATCACATCAATGTAGGGCACTACATTGATTTCCGCCATGGGACGCAGTTTTCTGCCCCGCCGCGACATTATTTTTTCCCGAGCAGCATGTGCGCCTGACGCTGGAGGATGTTGGAGAACTCTTCAGCAAAGTCCTCGTAGCGGCTTTCCAGGCGCTGCACTGCATCTGCGTACTTGTTGTAGGCGACAACGGCGGGAATGGCGGCAAACAGACCCATAGCGGTAGCGATGAGGGCCTCGGCGATGCCGGGGGCAACCAGGTTCAGGCTGGCTTGTTTGACACTGCCCAATGCGATAAAGGAATTCATGATGCCCCATACGGTGCCGAACAACCCCACATAGGGACTGGTGGAACCGACGGTGGCGAGAAAGGACAAATGCCGCTCCAAGCTGTCCATTTCACGGCTCATGGCAACATGCATGGCGCGGCGGGCGCCTTCCACCACGGCCATGGGTTCCATGTTGGACGAGTCCTTGAGACGGGCAAATTCCCGAAAACCCGCGTGAAACACCATCGCCATGCCCTGAATTTCATCGGGATGGCGATCCAGCCCCCGGTACAGATCCCCCAGATCACCACCAGACCAAAACTTGTCTTCGAAATCATCCGCAACGCGTTGGGCGCTGCGCAAGGTTCGAGAGCGATCGAAAATCGCTGTCCAGGAAAGCACGGATGCGAGTAACAAGCTGGCCATGACCAGCTGCACCAGCGGACTGGCATCCAGCACCAGCTGCAGGAAGGAAAGCTCATTCTGCATATTTCAGTTTCTCCAATATGGCCGCCGGTATGGGGCTGGGCCGGAACGATTCGATATCCACGCTGACAATGCCGACTTCCCCCTTGCACAGCAGCTTGTCATCTTCCTGGCGATAGATGTTCTGCCGGATGGTCATGGCGGTGCGGCTGTGGCCAAGCAGCTCTCCGGTCACCCACAACAGATCGTTGAATTTTGCCGGCACCAGATACTCGGCAGCCGCGCTACGCACCACGAAAACCACGCCGTATTCCTGGCGTACCCTGTCCTGCTCGAAGCCCAGTTCACGCAACCATTCGGTGCGGGCTCTTTCCATGAAACGAAAATAGTTGGCGTAGTATACGATGCCGGCTGCATCGGTATCTTCGTAATAGACCCGCACGGGGAAGCGATAGTTCAACCGAGAATCCTCTGATGGCCACTCCGCGCCAGTACGGCCTGAAAGACAGGGCGCAAGCCGGCATTCACGACTCGTCCCCGAAAAGATCGGCCAGTTGCGAATCCTGGCGGGGGCGGAAGCCAAAGTATTCGAATGCCCGACGGGTCGCCACCCTTCCCCTTGGGGTACGCATCAAAAATCCCTGCTGGATGAGAAAAGGCTCCAGCACGTCTTCGATGGTGCCCCGCTCTTCACCAATGGCCGCAGCCAGGCTATCCACGCCAACCGGGCCACCATCGAACTTTTCCAGCACCGCTTTGAGCAGGCGGCGATCCATGTGGTCGATGCCGTTGGCATCTACCTTGAGCATGGACAGGGCTGCATCTGCAATCTCCATGGTGATGTGACCGTCGCCTTTCACCTGGGCATAGTCGCGCACCCGGCGCAGCAGACGATTGGCGATACGCGGTGTGCCCCGGGAGCGCCGGGCGATTTCCAACGCCCCTTCCGCCTCGATTTCCATGGTCAGAATAGCAGCGGAGCGGCGGATGATGTGGGTCAGATCGTCCACACTGTAGAACTCCAGGCGCTGCACGATGCCAAAGCGATCCCGCAGAGGGGAAGTCAGCAGCCCTGCCCTGGTGGTGGCGCCCACCAGGGTGAATGGCGGCAGATCCACCTTGATGGAGCGCGCCGCCGGCCCTTCGCCAATCATGATATCCAGCTGGTAGTCTTCCATTCCCGGATACAGCACTTCCTCCACCACCGGGCTGAGGCGGTGAATTTCATCCACGAACAACACATCATGGGGCTCCAGGTTAGTCAGCAAGGCAGCCAGATCCCCCGCCCGCTCCAGCACCGGACCGGACGTCTGATGCAAATGCACCCCCATTTCATTGGCGATGATATGTGCCAGGGTGGTCTTGCCCAGACCGGGTGGGCCGAAGATCAGCACATGATCCAAAGCCTCGTTGCGCTGCCGGGCGGCGGGAATGAATATCTCCATTTGCTCGCACACGGCAGGCTGACCGACATATTCTTCCAGGGTGCGGGGACGAATGGCGCGATCTACCGCCACGTCATCCTGCACCGCAGCCGGATCGATAATCCTGTTGTTTTCATCCATGGTGATAATCTACCCCTTGGCCTTGTTTTGCAGGGCCATGCGGATCACGGTTTCCGTGTCCATATCCGCCTGAAATACGACGCTCACCATGCGGCTGGCTTCGGGAGGCTTGTAGCCCAGGGCTACCAGTGCGCTGACTGCATCAGCATCCGCCGACCTGCCCTGCCCGGCACCTGTGATTTTCGTGGCCAGGGAGTTTTCTTCCATCTTGTCCAGCCGGTCGCGCATCTCGATGATCAGGCGCTCTGCAGTCTTCTTTCCCACGCCAGGCAGACGGCAAAGCGCTTTTACATCGCCGGATTGTATGAACAGGGCGAATTCATCAGTACTCATGCCGGACAGAATCGCCAGCGCCATTTTCCCCCCCACGCCATTCACCCTGAGCAAACTGCGAAACAGAGCCCGGTCTGCTTCCCGGAGAAAGCCGAACAGGCTGTGCGCGTCATCTCGCACCATCATATGGGTGTAGAGGACGATTTCCTGGTCGCCGTCGGGAAGGTCATAGAATGTGGACATGGGCGCTTCCACTTCGTAACCCACGCCGTTTACTTCCAGCAGCAGCGATGGAGGTTGCTTGAGCAGAATCTTGCCTCGCAGCAGGCCAATCATCCCCGGCCCCGCAACTTTGCACTGGTGCTTGCGTTGTGCGCATGGCACAGTGCTACCGCCAGCGCATCAGATTCATCCAGAGTCATGCGCTGGCGCACCCCCAGCAATAAGCGAATCATATGTTGCACCTGCTCCTTTTCCGCCGCACCCGTTCCCACCAGCGCCAGCTTGACGGCCCGGGGGGTGTACTCGAATACGGGAAGTTTCGCAATCACCGCCGCCGTGATCGCCGCACCGCGGGCATGGCCCAGCTTCAGGGCAGAGGAAGGGTTGGCGGCCATAAACACCTGCTCTACGGCGACCTGTTCCGGGGTATGTTCCTCCAGTACCGCATTGATTCCGGCGTAGATCTCACCCAGACGCATAGAGAAATCCTTGCTGGTGGTACGAATGCAACCGCTGAACACATGCCGGCTCTGGCGGCCATCGCTATCGATAACGCCAAAACCGGTTGCCCGGGATCCCGGATCAATGCCAAGAATTCTCAAACGTCCAGGGACTCCATGATTTCATCGGAAATATCCGCATTGGAATAGACTTCCTGAACGTCATCCAGGTCTTCCAGGGCATCCACCAGCCGCATGAGCTTTTCTGCGCCTTCCTGATCCATTTCCGCCTTGGTGCTGGCTTCGTAGCTGACTTCCGCATGATCCGCTTTCAGGCCCGCATCCTGCATTGCCTGTTTTACCGCAGAAAATTCTTCCGGTGTGGTAAAAACATCGATACTGCCGTCTTCGTTGGTCACCACATCGTCGGCACCGGCTTCCAAGGCCGCTTCCATGACCGCATCTTCATCCGCCCCCGGCGCATAACTGATAATTCCTTTCTTTTCAAACAGGTAAGCTACTGATCCATCTGTTCCCAGATTGCCGCCATGCTTGGTGAAGGCATGACGAACTTCAGAGGCTGTGCGGTTGCGGTTGTCCGTCATGCAATCCACCATGATTGCAGTTCCCCCGGGGCCGTAACCTTCGTAGCGGATTTCCTCATAATTGTCGCCATCCAATCCACCTGCACCCCGCTTTACTGCGCGGTCGATGGTGTCTTTTGGCATGTTTGCGCCCTGAGCCTTGTCAACCGCCAGACGCAAGCGCGGATTGGCGTCGATATCACCGCCTCCTTCCTTTGCCGCAACGGTTACTTCGCGTATCAGTTTTGACCAGAGTTTGCCGCGTTTCTTGTCATTCGCCGCTTTCTTGTGCTTGATGTTCGCCCATTTGCTGTGACCAGCCATCACCTACCTCTATTCAGAATAAATACCAGTTCCAGGCCCGTGGATTCAGGGCTTGCCGTCCCCGTGCGGCCCCAAGGCAGGCACCGGCACAGCAACCAGGATTCTCCCGGGATTCTAGCATGAGCGGCCAGCCAATCCCGCACTGAATGCCGGGATCAAACAATCCGGCCTGCCGACTGCACCATTCCTGCTACACTATCCGCTCCTTATTGGTAAGCGCCTTATTTTATCAAAGCCCATGCTGGAAATTGCAGCCATTGCGTTCACCACCTTTTTCGCCACGGTAGCCCCTGTGGACTCGGCCATTATGTTTGCTGCGCTGACCACGGAAAACACCCCGGCAGAACGCAAGAGCATGGCGATCCGCGGCGTCAGCATCGCCACGGGACTGCTGCTGCTTTTCGCCTTGTTCGGAGAAGCACTGCTGGCCCGCCTGGGCATTTCCCTGGCGGCCCTCACCACGGCAGGCGGCATACTGTTGCTGCTCATGGGGATCGATCTGGTGTTCGCCCGCTCTTCCGGCGCCATGTCCACTACCCGGGCGGAATCAAAAGAGGCGGAAGGTCGCCAGGATATTTCCGTATTTCCCCTGGCGACCCCCTTGCTCGCCGGCCCCGGCACCATGGGCGCAGTGATCCTGATCACCGCCAACACCCATGGCGACATCAAACAAATCGCCACCGTGGTCGCCATGCTGCTGCTGGTAATGGCGATCTCCCTGGTGCTGTTGCTGGTGGCCGGAAAACTGGAAAAAGTGCTGGGCGTCACCGGAATGCGGGTAATCAACCGGGTATTCGGTGTTCTGCTTTGTTCCTTGGCGGTGCAATTCATCTTCAACGGCATTCACAACAGCGGGCTGATTGCGGTTAACGCAACCACCTGAGCTGACAATTACCGAAACATCAATAGTAGCAGGCTGTACGCCGCACAAGGACGTGCGGCCATTTTCAACGGCTTATTGATCATTGAAAATGGAGGAAAGACAAAATCACATTTTTGTCTTTCCTGGTTGAAAAAAGCCATGGAAGGCTTTTTTAACATTGGGCTTTTCCTAGCTGGCCAACATCGCGCAAAGAGCGCGGTTGGTGAAAGATGCGGGGTTTGCAGTGCAGGGCAGTATTCACCTGGCTTTTATGCCAGATCCTGTAAAAATCCTTTCGCCGCTCCAGATCTCTTTTCCGACCATCGGCAATGGACACGATTCCGGCCTGCGTTTTTCGCCTGAGACAGCGCTCTGTCTGCAATATTGAACAGCTCCTCCCTGGTATGGTATTTCCCCGGAACAATGCCTGCACAACCGATACTGACCGTCAGCTGATATTTCCTGTCACCATCCCAGTAGTAAATCCCGAGATTCTGGATGCCATCCACAATTTCCTGGGCGTAGGCTTCCACATGCGCCAGATCCGGCTCGTCCATATTCAGCAGCACCGCGAACTCCTCCCCCCCGATCCTGCATGCCTGATCACCCGCACGGCGGGTTTTGCTTCCCAGGTATCCAGCAAGTTTTTTCAGCGCCTCATCTCCCTGCAAATGCCCGAGTGCATCATTGAAACGCTTGAAATGATCTACATCGATAATCAGCAGAAACAGCAGTCGCTTATGCCGTTCGCTCTGGCGCCACATGTTCTCAACATGTGTTTCGAACATTCTTCGGTTGCACAAACCTGTGAGGGGATCCCTGGCTGGACTTCGCTGTAAACCGCCAATACGCTTTCTGACAAGCAGGAAGCTGACCATGACCAACCCTGCCCAAACGGGCACGACCGGAAGCAGCAGTCCCGTAGCCATCACAACAGCTGGCAACAGCCCCGCAGAAACAATCAGGGCCAACAGTAATCGGCTGAAAACACAAGTGAAGCGGGCATATACTAAAATAGTGGCGGCAATCAGTGACAGGAGCAATAGTCCCAGCTGCCGAGGCAAACCCTGAGCGCTGGTTATCGATAGATCGTTTTGCAGGGCATTGAGGATATTGGCATGTATTTCAACACCACTCATTGCGCCTTCACTGGCGTCAGGAGTGGCAAACACCCGGCGGATGGCAGCCGCAGTGATGCCGACAAAAACGATCTTTCCCTGCAATACTTCAGCGCCAACCCTGCCTTCAACCACGTCCGCATAGGAAACCATCGGAAACGCTTCCGCCCCCCCGACATAGGGGAACAGTATCCTGCGGTCCCTGATCCAGCGCCCTTCATAAACGTATTTGCGGTCTGAAAAGTTTTCTCCAGGCAAATCAGCTACCCCGAACCTTCCGGACCTTCCGGAAATATGCAATGCAGCCAGGGCAAGTCCCGGCCAGCGCGCCGCAGCTGTTCCTGCAAGCAGGTAGGTGCTACGCACAATGCCATCCTTGCCAACAGCCATATCCGTATGGCCGATGCCTGCTGCAGCGTCTCCAAACATGGGCAGGGGCAACACCTCGGAAACCTCACCATCTTTCGGGTTTTCATCACTGGTCATAGCCAGTATGACCTGTCCATGCCGGGCAATGGCTGCGGCAAACCAGTGATCGCCAGTCGAATCGGTTTCGTTCGCTTCTGCAAACAGGATGTCAAAGGCGACCGTATCTGTTCCAGCCCGCATCAGTCGTTCGAGCAACTGCGCATGGATTTGTCTCGACCAGGGCCAGCGACCGAACTTGCGCAAGCTTTTTTCATCCACGGCAACAATGACAATGTTCTGTGGATCTTCCTGTGGCAGTAGCGATATCCCGGTGTCAGCTACCATTTGCTCGACACGCCAGGTAAGGCCGCTGGAATCAATCAACAACGCCAGCAACACAACCAGCAGCACCAGAGCCACAGGCTTTTCAGCCGCTCTGTCGAAAAAGGTTTTCATGGAAAATACATGGACACTCAAAGCAGCAACAATATTGATCCAATCACAAAGAACACCAGGGGCAGATAGCTTTCCGGTTCTACCTCAAAGCGCTGTGGGGTACTGAAAACGCCAACATAGCCTTCCGCATCAATGGATCGCAGACGAAAATAATAGTAGCCGGATGGAGGCCGTTGAACCTGCACCCAGGAGTCAGGAGTCTGCTTGTCCACGATCAGGTTCTGAAAATCCGCATCGGAGGCCAATTGCACGTGATAGCTCGCAATACCATCCACCTCCTGCCAGATCAAGCGCAAATGGTTCCCTTCCACAGCTGGTGGCTTGGTCTGCGGGACTGCAGGGACGGGCAACACCCGGATTCTTGTCGCCTTACCGGGAGGGCCCTTTCTGCCTTCTGCAGTCACCGAAGAGAGCCGGTAGAAGTATTCTCCGGCATCCCTGAATTCAACGCTGGTATCTGTACCATTCACTGATCTTTGCTCCAGCACACCTGTGAATTGGGCATCACGGGCAAGCTCGAACAGGTAGGTTTCCACATCCTTAACTTCTGCCCAGGAAAACCCTACAGGGCCGACATGCAACACGCTGTCAGACAGCGGCTCACGCAGCATCGGCGCTTCCGGGCGGGCTTCGATGCGGAACGCCTTGCTGGCATTGTTTCCTTCCAGCCCATTCCCATCCACGCCACGCACCCGCACAAAGTACGCGCCATCGTCCAGGTGCTGATCGACCATCATACGGCCCTTCACCACCCGATCCAGTGCGATCTTCCGGAAATCCTGATCCCGGGCAACCTGCACCCGGTAGTTTTGCGCCCGTTCAAGGCTGTTCAGGGGAACCACTGTGGGAAGATAACGTATCAGGGAGGGAAAACCCTCCAGATCAGGGGGTGGCAAAAGCTTGACCGGCTGCAGTGGCGGGCTGTTCTTCTGCGCCACTGTCCCGAAGTTCCCGGGAACATCTACAGTTCCATGAGCATTGCCAACACTGACAAGGCCATCCAGCACTTCGGTGCGTGAACTGTCTTTTTCCACACCGATGCGGAAACTGGTGCCTCTTATCGCAGAATTTGCAGAGGTCGTGAGGATTTCAAATCTGCTATCCGGTATCTTTTGGGGATTGGCATGCATTTTTATGCGCCCCCGGCGTATTTTCAGTTTGGCATCCATGCTCTTTTTTCTTTTCGCTCCAAGAGCGGTAAGGCGGGTGAATTCCAGCTCACTTTGCTCCTGCAGCAAGATACTGCTTTTGTCTTCCAGGGAAAAAAACACCGTGCTTTTCTCTCCGGTAATCACCCGGTCCCCGGCAGTCAGCGCCATTCCAGGCTTCAGTGGCAGTTTTCTACCATCATTTCCGAACACCACATCAGCTTTACCGTTAACGCTTTCAACCCGTACTTCAGATAGTTCTTCACGAACAATGTACAGGGGAATGGCGATTTTGGTGCCCGGCCGGATAGTGGCAGCATTGCTGATATTGTTGTGCCGCAGGATATCGTCCCAGTACCGCCAGTCCTTGAGCAATTTATGGCTGATGTCCCATACGGTGTCTCCGGGTTTAACGGTGTACAACCAGTCCTCCGCTGATGCGACAGAAGCAAGGCAGCACATGAGCACTGCAGCCCAAAACTTGCGGAACCTGTTATCCATTCAAACTCCCACCACGCATTGCCACAACAAACATTCCCGTAAACTTGGTGCCGGATCACCAGGGTGGCTTATACCCAAGACAGCGCGCCACCAGGCGACTCGAAGCCACCCTGTAAAACAGTCGACTCATAACCAGTAACTTTACCAAAAAAACGCCAACCCAACCCGATATTTCGGCAGTTACCATAACAACCCTTGGCGTTTGCGCCGCGAGCAGTATCATGCCAGCATTCAGTTCCTGTGAAACCACATGTAACCAGCAAGTCATGACTGATACCAACCACCCGCAGCCGGAAGAAATCAAGTTGCACCAGAAGTCCCGTCTTCTGAGCATCCGCTTTTCTGATGGTAAAACCTTCCGCCTTCCCTGCGAATATCTACGCGTCCATTCACCGGCAGCAGAAGAGACGACCAACGAGTTGCCGGTAGCCGGTAAAACGGATATCAATATAAAACACCTGGATCCACAGGGCTCTTATGCTCTGCGTATTGAATTCGATGATGGCCATGACACCGGCATTTACTCCTGGGAACGTCTGTATGACCTGGGTTTGCATCAGAAGAAATACTGGCAGGACTATCTGGAAAAACTAAAGGCAAACGGGCTAAGCCGCAACGAGCAAAGCGAAGCAACGGATGAGCCGAAAACCCTTACCCTGAAAATCATGTATTTCAATTATCTGGTCAACAAACTGGGCATACAGGAAGAAAGCATTTCCCTGCCGTCAAACAGGGTGAAAAATGTTCGGGACTTACTAGGGGCCCTGGCTTCGCGCAAGCTGGAGCGGGGCTATCTCCTCGCGGAAAGCGCCATCCAGGTCACTGTAAACCGCCAGTTTGCAGAGTTCTTCACCCGCCTGGAAGATGGCGATGAAATTGGCATTGTCCCCAATTCCCCCAATCCTCCGGCACCACCAGATAAATAACCTTCCGCCGCCATGCCACTTATTCAAAGCGCATACTCTCCGGCATGGTGGTTGCCTGGCCATCACCTGCCGACTCTCTGGCCCAGCCTCTTTCGCCAACGACCCGAGATTTCCCTGGCACGGGAGCGCGTGGAGCTGGCAGACGGAGATTTTCTCGACCTGAGCTGGTGTGGCAAGAAAGGCCGGCCGATTGTAATGCTGCTGCATGGGCTGGAAGGCAACCTGCACTCTCACTACGCGAAGCCTTTACTCAAGCTTCTCAGTGAATCCGGCTATCTGGCCTGCATGCTGCACTTTCGAGGCTGTAGCGGTGAGCCAAACCGCCTGCCACGTAGTTATCACAGCGGTGACAGCGCCGAACTGCAAACCATTGTCAAGCATATCGAAAACAGCAGGCAACAAGCGGTTTTTGGCATTGTGGGCTTTTCTTTGGGGGGTAACGTATTGCTCAAATGGCTTGGGGAGCAGGGTGAAAAAGCGGCAGTCGAGCGGACAATGGCTGTTTCTGTCCCCTTCCTGCTGAACGAAGCGGCTGATCGTCTTGACCAGGGATTTTCACGCCTTTATCAACAGCATTTACTTGGCAGTCTGAAACGGAAGTACAGGGAGAAGTTCAGCCACATCCCTTCTCCTTTACCTATCGATCTAGCCAGGATACGCACTTTCCGGCAATTTGATGAACAGGTCACCGCACCGCTTCACGGATTTTCCGGTGCGGATGACTACTATCAGCGTTGCAGCTGCCGCCAGTTTCTTCCTCACATCCGCAGGCCTACGCTGATCCTGCATGACCTGCATGACCCTTTCATGTGGACAAGCACATTGCCGCAGGAAAGTGAACTGCCGGCTGCGGTGGTGCTGGAGCTTGCCAAGAGCGGCGGCCATGCCGGTTTTGTCTATGGATCAACGCCTGCTGCCAGCAGGTACTGGACGGATAAGCGTCTGCTGGAATGGCTGGGAGGCGCACTCAAATAAACCTCTCTACATGCACCCCGCCTTGTCCTGGCGCTTTTGGGGGACGCTGAAAGAACCTTTAACTCCGACGCAATACACTAGAATATCATTCGAATCCATCACCAAATAACTCGGCTCCACCGGTAAGCCCCAAAGAAATCGAGCCGGTATAACCGGGGAAGACAACATCCAGATTCGGATTTTTCATGAAGTTCACCACAATATCCCCCAGCACTTCCCGGAAATCTGTAGTCACCCGCAAGTCGGTATTCAGGTAGAGATCATCATCTCCTATGCCCGGGAAGCTGCCGTACACGACGCCACCTTGCACCCTGCCACCCACTACTAGCATGGGATTGGCTGTGCCATGGTCAGTTCCCTGATTACCGTTTTCCCGAACCCTGCGACCAAACTCCGACTGCACCACCAGTACCACGTCATTATCCAGCCCATAGGAAGCCAGGTCAGTCATAAAAGCCTCGATGGCTTCCGACAATATCTGTACCCGCCCGGCAAAGTAGCCACCACCATCATTTCCCTGTCCGTTGTGGGTATCCCAACCGCCAAAATCAACGGCGGCTACCTGCAAACCAACATTCATCTTGATCATGCCAGAGATCAGGCCCAGGTCATCAGCCAAAGACGTATCCGGATAGAAATCCGGTACTTCCACATTGATCTGTCCCAGCATGTTGATGGTTTCGATAGATTGCGTTACCGCATAATCGAGGCTGGAGGTTCCTGTATAGATGTCTGCCAGCGCATCCAGGTGCTCATTGCCATAACGCCCGGCATTTGGATGAAAACCACTGACGCTATCCAGGGTCATGGCCGTGTTGTCCCCCAACAGGCTGGTTGGAGAAGATGAATTTGTTGACAGGGAGGGTATGGCAGCCTCTTCCACCAGTCCGGGGGTTGAAATCATATGGCGCGCCAGCCAACCCGTGGCGGTACTCAGGTCTCCGGGAGTACCCAGTTCATACATCTCCTGGGAGTCAAAGTGACTGCGGGAGCCTGTCCCTTCAGGCATGCCAACGGCATGCACCACCGCCAGCTTGCCGGCATCATACAAGGCCTTGAGTCCGTTGGCGCTGCCATGCAGTCCAAATTGGCCATTGAGATTGTGCATGGCACCATCCCCAGATACGGGCACCTGGATATTTGGCCGTTTCATTTCATACTCTGATCTATGGGTGCCAGTACGGGGAATCACCAGATTCAGGCCATCGATCCCGCCACGCAAAAACAGATAGACCAGGGTCTTGCCCCTGCTGCCTGCAGGCAATGCCGCTTGTGCAAATCCCATCTGCAACCCGCTCGCTGTTGCCAGTACCGATGCGCTTCCCCCAATAAACTTGCGTCTGCTAAATTTCACAATAATACTCCTGCGCTCAGCGCTGCATAAACTCTGGGGTGGCAAATATCAGCTTGACGAGGCCGCGCACACGTTCGTTCCAGTAGTACGGATAGGAATTCCTGCCAATGTCCTCAGGCGGAATCGGGTAGTCGGCCGGCCATGTTGATGGATCAGTTTCATAATCTGGCCGCTTGGACATGAATTCACTCAATGTCCCATGCAAGGGTGTTCCGATCCAGCCTCCCACAGGCTCCCATTTCAGCAGCTGCTTTAACCAGAATTCTACAACCGAGTTTGGTGTGTATTCGCTCAGACCGCTGGCGGCCATGATGTCCGTAACAGGCATCAAATCCGGGTCATCTCTACCGACGTTTTCATCCACCAGCCAATCCAGGGTACGCCAGGTATTGACCAGCGATGCGCCACCTTCCCAGAAGGTACGTTTGTCCGGATAGCCATCCGGCCCTCGCCAGTAAAATGGTCGTTGCCCGGTACGCTGCATGTAGTAGCCCAGGTACCTGCTTTCCGTATCATCCGGACGGACAGTAAAGTTCCCGTCACAAGCACGCAAGGCGGAAACAACCACTTCAAACGGACGCTTCAGTTTATTGCCCCAAGTCGAGGTATCCTTGAATTCATCAGACAGCAGCAAGGTCCGATACGTCTGCTCCAGTTGATCTGGATCATGCCGGGTGTCGTAAAAAGTCTGCTTGACCTTGTCCACCAGGCTCTGTGGTGGCGTATCATTGAGGAAACGCGTACAGAGCTTCAACGCGATATGTTCCGCTGTACCCGGATGATAGGCCAGCAGATCCAGCATCCCATATACCTCGCTGATGCCACTATACGCCGACCAATGCACACCCAGGAGCTGCTTCTGCCCTCCATCATGCCAGTCCGGCCAAAAATACCATTCCCCGGTGTTCTCTTCCCCTGTTCCATTGGGGTTTCTACCATCTTTTACATTCCAGCCAGTAAGGAAGCGCATGGCCTCATATACATCGTCATCGGAATATTTATCGTTGAATCCGGCCGGAAAATCACTGTTGCTGATGGTGGAGATATCTCCCGGCTGCGGATCTGGCCCCGCATAGTTGATCGACCCAAGGGTATGTAGCTCAATAATTTCACGGGCATAGTTTTCATTGGGATCGGCTCTGCCATTTACATAATTATCAAGATAATAAATCATTGCCGGGTGCTTGGCGGTCAACTCCAGCATTTGCCGGAAATTACCCATCAAATGCCCATCCTCTAACCCGGCAGGGCGTGAGGAGCCGCTTACAGGAGGACGGATCACATCCCGATCCCAGGATGTCCAGGTTGGCGCCGCATAGGTGTCACGACCATAGATATTGAAGTGGTTGTGCCAGAAATCTGCAAGAAATTCCAGTAGCTGACGTTTGCTGTACACCGCCCGGAGATAGGCCAGGCGCTCGATTTCGTCCAGCGGTTCATAATAGCCAAAGCTGTTGGTTGGATCCCGCCGGTAATCCTCCCAGAGCTGAGCAAGGGACTTATTCAGAGTGGTGTAGCCGGCGCCGGCAACCCGCGCATCCAGCTCAGTATCGGCAATGCTGCTCCAGTTCAACTGTTGTTCTACATATGCCTGAAGACGAGCATCATCATTGCCACCCAGGGCATTAAAAGCGGCGACGTCATTCCCCCGCGAGCCAAAGCCCATTCTGTCCAGAACGACATTGGCAAAAGGCGGAATCGCTGTGACATCAGCCTGACTGGCAGCAACTTTCGTTCGCTTGTCATTCTGCGCCGTTTTCTGCATACCGGATACGGGGGCATCCATCATTACCGAAGCGACCCCCGCCCCTGAAGCCAGGGTAGCGCTGCTCAAGGCGGAAAAAAGAAATTTTCTGCGTGTCTGATCTGACATATAATTGATCCCGTAATTTTTTCGGTAGATGCATATCATATTGGCAATGCCAGCAAATACTGTGACGCGGTACCAATTGCAGCGCATGACCGCAAACCGGAATCACCGCACAAAGCCGATTGAGAACCATGCCTCAGTTTACACAGAATTATTGCCTTACAGTCTCGCTTGTCAAATGCAGAGAGGTTTTTGAGTATGAATCCAAAAAACACCTTCGGCGCCGCCATCCGGTCACTTGCCGTAATATCCGGCATCTTTCTACTCCAGCAAGGTCAGGCGCTGGCTTGCTCTACCCAGGCCTGGGACGACAGCAACGTGGGAAGTATAGTCACGGCTGAAGCCGCCGCCGTCTACGAGGGTAGTTGCGGATTGAGGCTCAACCTTAACGGCACATCCACCGGCTGGGTAAAGGATCCCACGCCAGGCACCGTTCCTGCGGTTACCGAATATGTTGCACGTTTCTACGCCTACATTGATGAAGCGCAACTCACCAATGGTCAGGGATTCACCCTGTTCAATGCGGAAGACGCCGGTGCAAATGAATTGTTCGGCCTGGAAGTAAAAGGCAGCGCCAGCGGCCCCGTGTTGCATCTGTATGCCTGGGATGGCGCGGTGAAAGAAGCAGCGGGCGACGTATCTGTTCCCCCCGGATGGAGAGCGATCGTACTGCACTGGACTACCGGAGGCGGGAATGGCGCACTTAAACTGTCTATAGACAGAACCCAGGACATGCAAACCATCACCGGGCTTTCCAATGCCGGCCAGGCCATCGATTCCGTCAATCTGGGCGTGGTGATTAGCGACAGCACCGGGATCGGCGGCAACATCGATGTGGATGCATTCACTTCCCGCCGTACCGGACCAACCGGATTGATGATTACAAAAGGCTGCAGCGGGATGCCAGAGGTGAAAAATACAACCTTTCTCCCCGGAAGCATTACCTGCACTGCCTCAACAGCCCTGACATTTGGAAATAGAGTGGCATTTGACCCGGGTGCAAATGTTACAGTACAGGCGCAATCAGTAACCTTGAGCCAGGGAACAAGCATACCGGCAGGCGCGATTCTGGACGTTCAGATTCAGTAGTCTCCAGCCCCAGCTTTCCACTTCGCGCCAGCCCAGATTAGTATTTGGGCTGGCGTATTCGTTTTTCTCGACAGCGCTCACGCTGAATTCTGCATGAATCCCCGTCAACTCCAGCACTCCAGTCATACCCAGGTATAGCAGTAGCGCCAGGTATCACTTGTTAACCCGGCGACTGACGATGTCGCCCTCAGCCGCCGGCAGCGCATTGCAGCCTGGCTCGCATATGGTATTCTAAGCATCATCTGGATGGGCGCCGGGTTAGGAATATGACCCTGCCACAACAATCACAAGGTCACGGACATGAAACCTTTTCTACTACTCCTTTTCAGCCTCTTTTCTTTGCAGGCATTGGCAGCCCCCCAAGTTTCTGCACAGCGCTTCTTCACACACCCCTTGACAGGCGTAACCATTATCGGAGGAAAAATAACCCTCCCCAGCACCGGACAGTGGTCGGTTGCCAGGCATGACAACACCAGCAGCCTGGCTGAAGTTTTCCTTGTTCCCCCGGAGCTGATCAAAGAGCGCAGCAAAGGCCTGCGCACCCTGAAAAGCGAAGAGCGAAAGAAGCGCATCCAGGTAAGAAACCTGCTGTACCAGATCCACGGCCACCTCAATACATACGCACGCGAGCATCAGGGCATCGCTCCACCGACCCTTGATTTTCTGGCAGACAAGGGAAACATCTTTTCAGCAGAAACCCTGGCACAGATGTTTATCATCCCTTCCGTACAGATGCTGGGAAAAGACGGAGAGCGCTGGATTCAGATAAAAGGGCAGCCAACCCCACTGGTTCTCGAGCTGGCCCCGCGCATCGATGACGGCAAGCACTGGGTGCTCTACTCCAACGGGACAATCCAGCTGGAGCCGATCAATCCTGCCTTGCTGGAAAAATATGGCCTTCACATTACTCCCGGGCAGCCCCCCATAGAGCAAAGGCTTGCAGAAATTGCTGTGGCTGCCGATTATGAGATCATCGCCAGGCTGAAAGACCGCCCATCCCGGCAGCCACTGGAAATCCCCCTGAGAAACAGCGAAACCGGCGCCACCCTGAACATCGAATGGATGCCGGATATCACCAGCCAAGAGGATGAGACCCTGGTGCAGCGCTGGGCCGGCCACCGGCTAAACACATGGAGCCACATGCTTCTCAACGGAGAAGAAGGCTACCTCCCTTTTTGGCTGCGGGCGGGAATGAAGCAATATGACCTGCAGCAAAAAGACCTGGGCATTTTCGCAAGACGGGACAGGGGGCGCACTGGCGACCGTACAGATCTTTTCAACGTCCTTGGCGGCAGCGCAGCCATTACCGAGACCCTGCAACTGCAAGCCATTGGCAGTGAACGAAGCGGAAAAGGCAAATCCCAGATTCCCGTGAATTCCATCAAGGGCGTGGAAGTCAAAAGCCATCCTTTTGCCGAAATGCTGGCGGGCAAACCAGGAGGCTCCCTGGCAATGGCGGAACTGGTTCCTCACGACCGTTTCTTCGCCTGGTTCGCCCAGCCGCAGGCTTTGAGCGAATACCTCAAAGGCGGGAGTGATTTCATCTTCCACGGTAGCGCCGTTCTCTCCGGAACGAGTACAAACCATGACCTGCAGGCTCATTACCTGAAGAAACTGGGGGTCAGCGCCGATTGGGCACAACGCCTCCTCGACAGCGGCGCTATCGGCGAACTGGCGGTAGTGCTTCCCGATCTGTTCCTGGTGGACGGCACAGACATCACCCTGATCATGCGCCTGCAGCAGCCTCAGGCAGTTTCCGGTATGCTCAGCTTGTTGGGCATCGACATCTCAGACAAGGTATTTACCTTTACCCATAAGCGCGGAACAAGTTATTGGCAACTATTGGATGGCTTGCTGGCCGTCAGCACCCATCCTGAAGAACTGGCCCGCATACAAGCCCTGGCCACCGGAGATAAAACGGCCAGTCTCGGCCATAGCGCAGAGTTCCGCTACATGCTTACCCAACTGCCAGTCGAACAAAGAACCACAGGCTATTTCTATTTCTCCGATCCCTTTATACGCCGCCTGGTCAGTCCCCAGGTCAAGATTGCCCAGCTACGCAGACTCCAGGCCAGCGCCGAAATGCAGGCCGCTGCCGCCGCCTTGCTGCTGTACCGGGCAGATGGCCATAAAGGCATGCCCTCTTTGCAGGAACTGATCGAGAAAAAATACCTTTCACCGCCACGATTGGTCACCGATTTGCAACTGGCCGATGACGGCAGCGTTCGCTCAACGGAATGGGGCAACCCCACCACGCTCCCCACCCTGTTGCAACGGCCTGTTATTACCGCAACCAGGACAGAAGAACGCGCCTACAAGGACTATGTACGCAACTACAATCGTTTTTGGCGGCGCTTCTTTGACCCCATTGCCATTCGCCTGAACCGGATTTCCGGGCAGGAGATGGAGATTTCCACCTTTATATTGCCTCTCATCGACAACAGTATTTATCAGGGATTGAAACAGGTGCTGGTAGCAGAAGAAAATACCGGCAAACTCGCCATCCCCCGCCTGCATCCCGAACCCGTAGCGCAACTGTCCCTGAACCTGAACAAGGCGCTGTGGAATCAAGGCACGCTTTTGGCGCAGGATTTTCTGGTGAAATTCATTGGCATACCGACGAGAGTCATGGATTATTTCGGGCCGGATCTGCATCTCGCCCTGGCCGACAGCGATCCGGTCATCATCATGGGGAGCGGAGGACTCAGCAGCATCCTGGGCGTACTGGATAGCTCCAGCCGCACCAAGGAGGCCTTGAGTCTGTCACTGGCCGGCTCCTTGCTGACCCGCCCGACAGTATTGATGATCGGCCTGACCGATCCTGAAGCTGTAAAAGAACTGCTGCGCAGCATGCCCACCAATCCGGTAGGACGGTCTTCCATCATGGGAATGGAAGCGGGCACCCTGTATGGCATAGCGGGCAAGGACGCCTGGCGCTATGACCTCAATTTCGAAGGCCTGATCAATATGCGCTTCGGTTTTGAAATAAAAGGACGCTATCTGGCAATCAGCAACCAACCCCTGAGCTATGACCCGCAACTGATTGAAACAGATGCCCAGTTGAACAACGCCGCCGCACTTCACCTCTCCCCCGTCGCTGCCGTTCGTCAGCGCCCGGCGCTGTTTGCCTCAGCCAGCGACCAGCAGCGCAAGGCGGCCCTGTCAGGAATCAATCTGCTCTATCCCTTTATGATGGCCGGAACCGAGTCCGTGGAACAGGCAAAACAACGAATCAGGCAGCAGCTGGGGATTGAACCCGTGCATCCGGGAAAAGGACGTTGGCTATGGCAGGATGGTTTGCTCAGCAGCAGCATCTTCGGCAATGCAAACCAACAGTACCAAGCGGAATACCAGGAGGATGAGTCATTCGGCATCCTGCGCCAGATCCAGCGGGTACAGATGAACATGCAATTCGAAGATGATGGTCTGCGGGCGCAGGTTCGCTGGGAGCTTCACTGATCTTCCAGGAGCGGCAGATACGCCGCTCCCGGTATCGAAATCAAGAAGCTTCTTCTTTTTTCGGCACCCGCAAACGAATGGAAAGCTCCCGCAACTGCTCGGCGGAAACCTCGGAGGGCGCTTCGGTCAGCAGACAGGCGGCACTCTGGGTTTTCGGAAAGGCCATTACATCACGAATGCTGTGCGCGCCGGCCATGAGCATCACCAACCTGTCCAGGCCAAAGGCCAGACCGCCGTGGGGCGGGCAGCCATACTCCAGGGCGTTGAGAAGGAAACCAAATTTGTCCTGTGCTTCCTGTTCATCAATTCCCAGCAACTTCAGCACCTGGGCCTGCACGGCGGCCCGGTGGATACGCATGGAACCACCACCAACTTCCGTGCCGTTGAGCACCATGTCATAGGCGCGGGACAGGCAGGCGCCCGGATCGTTTTCCAGCAACGCCAGGTGCGCTTCCCGGGGCGCAGTAAACGGATGATGCAGGGAAGTCCAGCGTTTGGCAGTCGCATCCCATTCGAACATGGGGAAATCCACTACCCACAGCGGACGCCACTCGCCTTTCATGAGATCCAGATCCTCGCCCAGTTTGACCCGCAATGCACCCAGGGCTTCATTTACGACCTGGCTCTTGTCGGCACCGAAGAACACCAGGTCACCATCCATCGCTCCAGTGCGCTGCATAATGCCATCAACAGCTTCATCCGGCAGGAACTTGAGGATTGGCGACTGCAAACCATCGCGACCTTTGTCTGACCACTCATTGACCTTGATGTATGCCAGGCCACGGGCACCGTAGATACCGACAAACTTGGTGTAGCCGTCAATCTCCTTGCGGCTGAGCTTGCATCCCTGAGGCACCCGCAGCGCAGCGACACGACCGGCAGGATCTTTGGCTGGGCCGGAAAACACCTTGAAATCCACGGATTCCATAAGATCGGCCACATCCACCAGCTCCAGGGGGCAGCGCAGATCAGGACGATCCGAACCAAAACGATCCATGGCCTCCGCCCAGCTCATGCGAGGAAAAGGATTTGGCAGATCAACATCCAGCGTGCCTTTGAACACGCCGCGGATCATTTCTTCCATGAACTCCATGATCTGCTCTTCGCTCATGAAGGACATCTCGACATCCAGCTGGGTGAACTCCGGCTGCCGGTCGGCGCGCAAATCCTCATCCCGGAAACAGCGTACGATCTGATAGTAGCGATCCATGCCGGACATCATCAGTAGTTGCTTGAACAGCTGGGGAGACTGGGGCAAGGCAAAAAACTTGCCGGCATGGGTGCGGCTGGGAACCAGATAGTCCCGCGCGCCTTCAGGGGTGGCCTTGGTCAGCATGGGCGTTTCCATATCCAGAAAACCGTGGTTGTCCAGATATTCCCGCAGCAAGCGGGTAACATTGGAGCGCAGTTGCATGCGCCGCAACATTTCCGGGCGGCGCAAATCGATATAGCGGTAGCGCAGACGCAGCTCTTCCGAAACATCGTCATCGTCCAGCACAAATGGCGAAGTTTTGGCGGCGTTGAGAATTTCCAGCTCCTTGCCCAATACCTCGATCTCCCCTGTGGGAATATCCGGATTCACCGTGCCTTCCGGGCGGCGGCGCACCCGCCCCTTGACCCGCAACACATATTCGGTGCGCACTTTTTCCGCCATGGCGAACACATCTTCCACATCAGGGTCATACACCACCTGCACCATGCCGCTGCGATCCCGCAGGTCGATAAATATCACACCACCGTGGTCTCTACGGCGATTTACCCATCCACACAGTTCAACTGTTTCACCGACCTCGGCAATGCCAGGTTCCCCACAATAATGACTACGCATTCATTCAATCCCGAAAACAATGCCTGAACCCGGGATTCAGGCAATACACAACGAAAACACCCCGGAAAGCCGGGGTGTCACTACATTATATTAACCCGGCAACAATATATGTCATATTCAGCCGTCGTGTGCTGGTTCGCAGCAAGGCGGAAAAACGCCGCTGCAGCCATCCTGCAGCAAGTTTTGCCAACGCAGTCTGCGGGCCAGCACACGGCGGCCTGTCGTTACCTAATCAAATGGTTAAGGGCTTCAGGCATGAAAACGACATATACTGTTGCCGGGTTAATACTAACCCGGCGGTTTAATTTAGCCACAGCCGCATTTGCCACCACCGCATCCCCCGCCACCCGCAGCGGCGGATTTATCCTTGCTGGATTCCACCAGGTTCTTTTTCTTGCCGGACTTGAAATCCGTCTCATACCAGCCACCGCCCTTGAGGCGAAAGCCCGCTGCCGAAACCAGTTTTACCAGCTCCGGCTCGCCGCACTCCGGGCAATTCTGAAGAGGCGCATCGCTCATTTTCTGCATGGTCTCGAACTCGTGCTTGCAAGCCCCACAGCGATATTCATAAAAAGGCATGACAACCTCCTACACAATATTTTCCTGGAAAGTAAACCGGGGGATTTTAACACGAACGGGCGCTTATAGGGGAAACGGACATCGCGCCACTGCCCCCCGCCCGCGACAGCTTATTCCCTGGCGAAAAAAGAAGAATCGTCCGTCCCGGCGACATCCAGTTCGTGCATTTTTTCCAGTGCCAGGCGCAAGTTACTTAACTCTTTTTCCCCCATGCCAAAACGTACATAGTACTCGGCTTTTTTGCGCACATCCTCCAACATTTTGTTCCGCTCTTGCAGGTAAAGCAGCACATAGCCGAGCTTGTATTTGTCCCGGCCTTTCTCGCGCATGGCCTCTGCGAGTGTAGTGACCTTTTTCATTTCTTCTTCGTCGGGTTTTCTCAGGGGCATTTCAGACTCCAGCGTACAAGCCGCGTGAGCCAGCTTATATCTCAGATAGATTCAAGTAGAATATAGACCATTCTGTTACTTCCTGATACCCGCGCCCATGCCAAAATCGCCCCAACGCAGCATCCTCATCACCGGTTGTTCCAGCGGCATTGGCCGCCATGTGGCCCAGGGGCTGAAAATGCGTGGCTATCAGGTATTCGCCACAGCGCGCGCAGAGAAAGATGTGGAGTGCCTTCTCGCTGAGGGATTCGACAGCCTGCAGCTGGATCTGGATGACGAAAAAAGCATTGATTCCGCTGTTGCAAAAGTATTGAACCGCAGCGGGGGAAAACTGTACGCACTGTTCAACAACGGCGCCTATGGGCAGGCAGGCGCAGTGGAAGACCTGAGCCGCGCCACCCTGCGGGCGCAACTGGAAACCAATCTTCTGGGGTGGCACGACCTGACCCGCCACATCATTCCGGTCATGCGGAAACAGGGCGAGGGCCGCATCATCCAGAACAGCTCGGTATTGGGATTTGCAGCCATGCCCTATCGCGGGGCCTATAACTGCTCAAAGTTCGCCCTGGAAGGACTTACAGACACCTTGCGCCTGGAACTGGCGGGCAGCGGCATTCATGTCTCTCTGATCGAGCCCGGCCCCATTCGCAGCCGCTTCAGAAACAACGCCTACACCATGTTTATCAAGAATATCGACGTGGAACGCAGCCACCATGCCGAGCAATACCGCAGCCAGATTGAGCGATTGCAAAAAGAAGGGGATGCCGCACCCTTTACCCTGGGGCCGGAAGCGGTATTGAAAAGGGTTGTTCACGCACTGGAAAGCCCACACCCCAAACCACGTTACTATGTCACTTTTCCGACCTATCTTTTTGGCTATTTGAAAAGAATACTGTCTACACGCATACTGGACAAGCTGATACTAAAGGCATCAGGTGGCGGGAAACATTAGCGCCTGTTAACAGACCCTAGGAAACCTCTGATCAAGTTGTCATCCCAACCTGAGCCGGAATGACACAAGCGGCCTCAATCAGATCTGCCGGGAAAAATACCGCTGCAGGAAACTGTCCAGGCTTTCCTCATTATTCGCCTCGAGCTCCCGTTGTCGTTGCAGCGAGCGCAAACCAAGTTCCCGCATGTGGTCACGGAAGAATTCATCCAGCTCCTGTGAAGAAAAATACCGCCATTGCTCCAGAGAAAGGCGCCGGGCAAACGGATAGAAACCCTCACCATTCTCCCGCATTTCCTTCAGCATGCGCCCGGAAGGCGTAAGATCTGCATCTGCAATCTTCTGCCGTTGCTGATGCAGGGAATCGGCGTAACCGGGATCTCTTTTCTCTGTCGCCAGCCGTTGCGCCAAAGGCTGCATCGCATCGAGCAACTCACCCGCCCAGTGACGAAACAGAACCGCTTTTCCTCCCCGCTGCAGCTTCAGCAGGGGATCGCGGCCCTGATGCGCAACCCAGAGCAGATTGCGGTCGATTTCCTTGCGCTCGACGCTGCTGATGATCGGGCTGGGGCGAAGCAGGCAGTACAGCATGAAAGTATGCAGGAAACGCAACTGCTGGCTGTCAACACCCAGCGGCTGGTAGGCGTTTACGTCCAGGGAACGCAGTTCAACATATTGAATGCCTTTCTCCATCAGCGCCCGGCTGGGGGTTTCCATATCGACGGGAGGCTGCT
>JAMOLT010000014.1 GCA_027068915.1 Sedimenticola sp.
CTGGCTGTTGCGCCTTTCCCCAGTATCGGTACAGGGCTTTCATCACTTGCTCCATGCATCAAGTATCCAACTCCATGACAGGCAGGACAACAGCCCACCAACGAGCCGCCAAAAAGAGCTTTAGAAAGGAAACCCCCCGCCCCCCGGCGGCATACCCCCACCACCCGGCATGCCCCCGCCGGGAAACTTGTCTTTCATGCCGCGCATCATTTTCGCCATGCCGCCGCCTTTCATTTTTTTCATCATTTTCTGCATTTGCAGAAATTGCTTCATCATACGGTTGATATCCTGCACCTGGGTGCCGGATCCCTTGGCAATGCGGCGTTTGCGTGCGCCCTTGATGACATTGGGAAACTCGCGTTCCTGGGGCGTCATGGAGTTGACGATGGCGATGAGTTTCTTGATTTCTTTATCACCCGCCTGAGCCTTGACGGCATCCGGCACCTGGCCCATGCCCGGCAGCTTGTCCATCATGCCCATGACGCCGCCCATATTGGCCATCTGCTCCATTTGCTCCTTGAAATCATTCAGGGTAAAGCCCTGCCCCTTGTGGATTTTTTTCGCCAGCTTGGCGGCTTTTTTCTGATCGACCTTCTGGCTGATTTCCTCCACCAGCGAAACCACATCTCCCATGCCGAGGATGCGCGAGGCAACGCGCTCGGGGTGAAAGGCTTCCAGGGCGGTAGATTTTTCACCAACCCCCAGAAACTTGATGGGTTTGCCGGTGATCTTGCGAATGGAAAGGGCCGCACCACCCCGGGCGTCACCATCAGTTTTGGTTAGGATGATGCCGGTAAGCGGCAGTGCTTCATTAAAGGCTTTGGCGGTATTGGCGGCATCCTGGCCGGTCATGGAATCCACCACGAACAGGGTTTCCACCGGATCGACAGCCTTATGCAAGGCCTTGATTTCCATCATCATTTCTTCGTCGATATGCAGGCGGCCTGCCGTATCCACGATAAGCACATCCACATGAGCCTTTTTTGCTGCTTTCAGGGCTGCCTTGACAATGGACACGGGTTTTTGCTTTGGATCACTGGGGAAGAATTCCACTCCCACCTCTGTCACCAATGTCTGCAACTGATCGATAGCCGCCGGGCGGTATACATCGGCGCTCACCACCATGACCTTTTTCTTTTCCCGCTCCTTGAGGAAGCGCGCCAGCTTGCCAGTACTGGTGGTTTTACCTGATCCCTGCAGGCCCGCCATGAGGATGACTGCAGGCGGCTGAGCACGAAGATCCAGCTCTTCATTGGATTCGCCCATGACTTTGACCAGCTCGTCATTGACGATTTTGACCAGTGCCTGCCCTGGCGTAAGGCTTTTCATCACCTCCTCGCCCAGCGCCTTTTCCCGCACATCATTGACAAACTCCTTTACGACGGGCAAGGCGACGTCCGCTTCCAGCAGTGCCATACGCACTTCACGCATGGTGTCTTTAATATTGTCTTCTGTTATGCGACCCTGCCCGCGCAGGTTCTGCACAACCTTGCTAAGGCGATCGGAAAGGTTGTCGAACATGATGTTTCAGTCCAGTATGGCCAGTAATGGCTCTGATTATATCGGGTATGGGGGACTTTCGGTATGTGGCGTGATATGCCATCATTTCACCCCATGGAAAACGCCCTCATCTTGATTGCCGCTGTAGCCCTGTATGTCCTCAGTGGCGCCATCTTCACTTTGCGCCTGTTCCGCGCCGATCCCCTCAAGCGCCCACCAAAATCCGTGGGGCTGGTGCTGGGTTTTGCGGCGCTGTTGCTGCATGCCTACCTTCTTTACCTGCTCCTGCATACCATGCACGGCGTCAACTTCAGCTTTTTCAATGCGGTCTCCTTTGCCGCCTGGGTTATTTCCCTGCTCTATCTGCTCGCTGCCCTGAGCAAGCCAGTGGAATCCCTGGGCGTGGTACTACTGCCTATTGCAGCGCTCACCCTTCTTCTGGACCAGTTGTTCCCCGGCGTCAGCCTGTTACCGCCAGATACCAACTGGGAGCTGCGCGCTCATGTCATCAGTTCCATTCTGGCATATAGCGTCCTCGCCATGGCTGCCGTACAGGCGGTATTGCTGGCGGTTCAGGATCGCCATCTGCGCAAACATCATCCTGGCGGTTTCATCCGCGCTCTGCCACCCCTGCAGACCATGGAAAGCCTGATGTTCGAAATGATCATGATCGGCTTTGTCCTGCTTACTCTGGCACTGGCCAGCGGCTTTGTTTTTCTGGATGACATGTTTGCCCAGCATCTGGTACACAAAACCCTGCTATCCCTGTTTGCCTGGCTGGCCTTTGGTGTACTGCTGTGGGGACGTTACCGGTTTGGCTGGCGTGGCCGCACCGCGATTCGCTGGACACTGACCGGCTTTGTCGTCCTGGCGCTGGCCTATTTTGGCAGCAAGGCGGTGGTGGAGCTGGTGTTGAAACTCCCCTGAATTACCACGAGCAAAGCCCTTCATTTTGCTATAATCTGCACCCACTGCCCTCGTAGCTCAGCAGGATAGAGCAGCCGCCTCCTAAGCGGCAGGTCGGACGTTCGAATCGTCTCGAGGGCGCCATATTCCGAGACAATACTTTCTTTTCCTCAGCAGAGATATTTGCTTTTTCATTATTACCAAAAGCAGAGTGCAGCATAGTTTTTGGCTGTCTGGGTGAATTTGCGTTGTATGTGTATTCTCTGGCATGACGCTGATACAGCTAACCCGGATGTTTCACTCAGGAGTCCGATGATCGTGCTGAGATTGTCGTTCAGAGGCGGATTTCCGATTGAATCAATAGCCCAAGCTATTGATGATTGAGGAAATACCGTCTCTGGGCGGCAAGATCAGT
>JAMOLT010000015.1 GCA_027068915.1 Sedimenticola sp.
CTCCTCGGCTAGTTGATCCTGCGGTGCAGTATCAATTTGCGCCTCTTCAACAACCTCTGTTTCGGTAACTTCCTCGATCACATCGATTGCTTCTTCAGGCTGCCCGGCACCTATCTCTTCGACTGCAGTATCCGTTGTTTCTGTCTGGCTCATTCCTTCCTGCAAACGCGCCAGTTCCTCATCTTTCAGCTGGAGCAGACGCTGCGTATCTTCAAGCTGCTGCTGCAAGCCGTCCATTTGACCACGCAACTGTTCCGATTCCAGCCGGGCAGTTTCCGCCTCTTCTTCAAGCAGCAACAGTTTCTGCTTGAGGCCGGCGCCACCTTCTTCCACTTCCAGATCAGAGACAGCCTGCTGTGCATCAGTCTCTGTCGTTTCCTCCGCCGGGGCTCCTGCAATTTTCAGCTGAACCTCTTCTTCACCCTCGGCCTCATCCGCTACTGCAGCTTCTGGTGCTTCTTCCACCTGCTGGCCATCTGGGGCAGCAGCTTCTGCCTGATCAGCATTGTTCATCCAGGCTTCGGTCTGCTGCTGAAACTCGGAAACGGCCCGCTTGCGGCCAATGCCGGTAATTTCATCCGCCGATGGAACCTGCAGCACCCGACCCTTTTTTAACAAATTGATATTGTTGCGCAGGAATGCATCCGGGTTGGCCTTGTAAAGCGCCATCATCATCTGATGGATAGAGATGCCGTCGGTTCTGAGGCTGTCTGCAATTTCCCAGAGCGTCTCATTTGATTGCACCGGCCCATATTCGCCCTCGGCCTGCGCCCGCTGCACTCTGGCTGAGGGGGCAACCGGTTTGGCGGGGGCCTTGCCCGCTTTCTTCGCCGCCGCAGTAACTTTGGGGGCGCTCCTTTTGGTTACACTCGGGGGATCGAGCAAGGCGGTGTATTCTCTGACCATCTGACCATTTGGCCAGTCGAGCCTGACAAAGAAATCCAAAAAAGGCTCTCTTATAGGTGCATCGCTACTGACGCGAATAATAGCCTTGCCATTTTTCAGGCGCATGGGAGTGAATTTCAGCCGCGTAAGAAAAATGCTGCGCTCCAATCCAACGCGAGCAAAGACCTCTGACGAGGCCAAGCTGACCCTGAGAGTGTCCAGCGAGCCCTTTTCCACCGAGACCAGCTCGATGTCCGCCTTGAATTTTTCGTTCAGCGCAGAATAGGTTTTCATGCCCCCCATACCAAGCGCGTAAACAGACATGGGCAGGCTGCCCACCGCGAGTGAAACTGCTAATACCAGTTTGCGGACCATATTCCCTCCCTTAGAGATTGCCGCTATTGTATTCGAGGAAGTTTCAGAAAAACGATTCTGAAGCACCCAAGTCCTGTTGCCTGAATTGAGGGTGGATTCCGACTGCCATCATGACGCGAGGGAACCGCACTGACCACTCGTACATTTGCCGGGCCATCTTCAGACTTCGACACCGCCCGGCAACCCCCTGATATCCAGCAACCAGCGAATCTCAGAATAAATGTAACAAATTACGGCTAACTATAGCGTACACCGGAATTTTCACCAAACAAAACAGCTGTGAAATACAAACTGATTACACACAGTTTGCGGTAATTCACGCTTCACCGCTGCAGAAGGATCATCAGCATGCGCCTCAGAGGTTCTGCAGCCCCCCACAGAAGCTGATCGCCCACGGTAAAGGCAGACAGGTAGTCGCTCCCCATGTTCATTTTGCGCAGGCGTCCCACAGGGACTTCCAGGGTGCCGGTTACCCTGGCGGGCGTCAGTTCCCTGGTGGTGATATCGCGCTCATTGGGAATGACCTTTGACCAGGGATTGGCTTCCGCCAGCATGGTTTCAAGTTCGTCCAGGGGCACATCCTTCTTCAACTTGATGGTCAATGCCTGGGAGTGACTGCGCATGGCGCCGATGCGCACACACAGACCATCGATAGGCAGCGGATTGTCCGAGCGGCCGAGAATCTTGTTGGTTTCCACCTGCCCTTTCCATTCCTCCTTGCTCTGGCCATTGTCCAGCTTGACATCGATCCAGGGAATGAGGCTGCCCGCCAAAGGCACACCGAAGTTATCCGTGAGAAAATCTTGATTCCGCATGGTTTCCGTGACCTTGCGGTCGATGTCCAGAATGGCCGACGCCGGATCAGCCAGCAAATCACTGACGCAATCCTCCAGGGCGCCCATCTGGGACAACAGCTCACGCATGTTGCGGGCACCGGCACCGGAGGCCGCCTGGTAGGTCATGGCTGACATCCATTCCACCAGGTCGTTCTGGAACAGCCCGCCCAGCCCCATGAGCATCAGGCTCACGGTGCAGTTGCCGCCGATAAAGTCTTTCTTGCCATTGGCGATGGCGTCCTGGATGACGTTCATATTTACCGGGTCGAGAACGATAACCGTATGATCGGCCATACGCAGGGTAGAAGCCGCGTCGATCCAGTAACCGTCCCAGCCACTGGCACGAAGGTCGGCAAACACCCGTTTGGTGTAGTCACCGCCCTGGCAGGTAATGATGGCCTCCATCTTCTTCAGCTCATCGATATCCGCTGCATCCTTGAGCAAGGGGATAGCCTTGCCGATATCCGGCCCCTGCTGCCCGGCCTGGGAGGTGGTGAAGAACACCGGTTCCTCGATGGCGTCAAAATCGTTCTCCTCGCGCATGCGCTGCATGAGGAC
>JAMOLT010000016.1 GCA_027068915.1 Sedimenticola sp.
TTGCCATGCCACAAGGTACGCAGCTGTTCCAATGATTCACTGCTTTCGATAGGTGCTTCAGGCCAGCTGACATATTCCTTGATGAAAGCAGCTCTATAGGCGTACAGGCCAATATGCCGCAAGTAACCCCGGGACATTTCCACACTAACTTCCTTCCCCCAGGCAATCTCATCCCGTTTCCAGGGAATGGGCGCACGACTGAAATACAAGGCATAGCCCTTTCTGTCCAGCACCACTTTAACGACATTGGCATCAAACAGTTGCTGCGGGTGCTCCAGGTGCGCAGCCAGGGTGGCCGTGTCTGCATACTGGTGGTGTTCCAGATCCTGGGCTACCTGATTCAACAGGGACACCGGCACCAGGGGTTCATCTCCCTGAAGGTTAACGATGACCTCATCATCAGCCCAATTCATGACATCGATCACTTCGGCGATGCGCATGGTGCCGCTGCTGTGCTTTACATCGGTCATGCACACCCGCGCATTGAAACTGTCGGCAACCTTGGCGATGCGCTCATCATCGGTGGCGATCACCACTTCCTGCGCCTGACTCTGGCAGGCTTTCTCATACACATACTGCAACATGGGCTTGCCAGCCAAAGGTAGCAACAGCTTGCCAGGGAGTCGGGTGGAAGCATAGCGCGCCGGGATTACGATGCGCATCAGACTTCTTCGTCTGCCGCCAGTTCACGCGCTTCCTGCTCAAGCATGACGGGGATGCCGTCACGAATGGGGAACGCAAGACGATCTGCTTTGCAGATAAGCTCCTGTTCGGATTTCTTGTAGATCAGTTTGCTCTTGCAAATTGGGCACACCAGAATATCAAGCAGCTTTTTGTCCATGTTTCAAACCCTGTAGTAGTTGGTCAAATTTTTTCACGAAAGCCGGATCCGGGAGCATTTCAATACGTACCAGCCAATAGTTTCCGGTGGCAAACCGTGCGTACTTTACCGCATCTTTCTCGGTCATCAGAACCGGAAGATCATCACCAAACTGCAGGTCTTTCTGTCGGTATACGCGATGATCGCGAAAGGCATGGGGAATCACCTTCAGCCCATGATCCTGCAACAGGGAAAAAAAGCGCTGTGGATTTCCCGTTCCAGCCACCGCATGGACGGTCTCGCCAGATGCCCGGGACAGCGGCTGCGGTTCCTCTGACAAATCCAGCAGTGGCAGAACTTGCGGCTCCCGAACAGCCATGGTCGGCGTTTCATCCCGCCACGGGCCGTTGCTGATCAACAGATCCGCCCGACGCAAACGACCAGGCAGTTCCCGCAAGGGGCCGGCAGGCAACAGGAAGCCGTTGCCAAACCCTCTTTCCCCGTCGATGACGACGATCTCCAGGTCTCTTCCCATGGCGTAGTGTTGCAGACCGTCATCAGACAATACGATATTGCAGCGGGTATATTCGAGCAGCTCCCGCACCGCCTGTGCACGCTCTGGCGCCACGCATACGGGGCAGCCGCTGAGCCGCGCCAGCAACACTGCTTCATCCCCCACCATCACCGGATCACTGTCCGCCCTGACCTGCTGGGGCCAGTGGCTGGCTTTTCCACCATAACCCCGGGCTACAATGCCTGGCTGATAGCCCAGGGAGATGAGATGCCGGGCAAGCCATATCACCAGGGGCGTCTTGCCCGTACCGCCGACGGTAATATTGCCCACTACAATGACCGGTGTGGGAAATCTGTGGGTTTTCTTCAGGTGGAGAAAGAACAGCATGCGGCGAAATACGCCAAGCGTCCAGAATACCAGGGACAACGGCAGCAACAAGTAGCTCAGGGGATTGTTGCCATACCAGATGCTTTTCAATTCCGTCTATTCCTCGGCTTGCGCGGCTCTGGCAAGAAAGCTGAGACGGCTCAAACCCAGTTGTCCGGCGGCATCCATCACCATCATCACCGCCTGGAAAGGCGCCTGCTTGTCGCTGGTAACCGTTACAGGAACGTCCGTGCGCTCTGCAGCCGCTTTTTTCAGGGCGCGTTTGAGGGTATCCACGTCATGGGTTACCAGTTCCTGATCGTTGAGGTAGAAGTTCCCCTTGGCGTCGATGGTGACGGCAATGGTCTCTGCCTCCTTGTTTTCTTCCGTCTGGGCGCTGGCCTGGGGAAGATCCACCTTGAGCTGGGTTTGCTTGTCGAAGGTGGTGGACACCATGAAAAAAATCAGTAGCAGGAACACCACATCAATCAGCGGTGTCATATCCACCAGTACATTTCTGGAACGTCGGGAAGGACGGATATTCACTATTTCTCCCGCTCTCCATGCAGTACTTCCACCATCTTGATGGCTTGCTGTTCCATGGCGATTGCCAGCTCATCCACCCGCCCGGTAAGGTAACGATGGGCGATCAGACTGGGAATGGCAACAGACAGACCTGCCGCCGTAGTAATCAGCGCCTTGGATATGCCACCCGCCAATACCGCGGGATTGCCTACCCCACCTGCACTGGTAATTGCGGCAAAAACCTCGATCATGCCAAAAACCGTACCTAAAAGACCCAATAATGGCGCTATCGCAGCAACTGTGCCCAGCGCATTCAAGTAGCGTTCCAGGCCGTGAACCACCTGCCTGCCTTCTTCCTCGATGGCTTCTTTCATCACCTCCCGGGAATGATGGAGATTGGTTAGCCCTGTGGCCAGCAATCGCCCCAAGGGGGAGCTTTCCCGAATAGCCAGAATGCGCTTCCGATCCAGTTCCTTGCTCTTGTACAGTTTCCAGATTTGCGGAAACAGATGATCAGGAACTACGCGCTTGCGCCGATAGGACCAAAGCCGTTCGAGGGTGATCGCCATAGCAATAACCGAGCAGGCGATGATAGGCCACATCAACAATCCACCTGCTTTAATAAATTCAAACACCGCCTGTTATCCTCCTTATTTCCCAGAGGCCAATCATACTAAAACATACATGAATCTTCCTGGCTATTTGTGCCAATAGCGTCTGGAAACAGAATGCCAAGACAGGGCGGCGGCAGCCTCGTCCGCCCCCAGATTAAATTCGATCGCACCCTCTGCGGCGGTATTCAGGGTGCTGGCGCCAGTGGCCTGCCAGCGATTTACCACCTCTTCCCGGGGGAATCCCCAACGGTTCGCCCTGCCCGTGGCGAACAGGACATAACGGGGCTGGACAGCGCGTATAAATTCTTCACTGGAAGAGCTGGCGCTGCCATGGTGCGCCGCCACCACGATCCGGCTTTTCAACTTGCCCGGCGCAAATTCGACCAGCCACGCTTCCCCCCAGCGCTCGACATCACCGGCAATCAATGCGCTATGCCTGCCAGCGGTCACTTTCAGCACACAGGATGCATCGTTGCCCTCCCGACCAGCACCAACCGGCGGGTAGAGGATTTCAAATCGCACCCCATCCCACCACCAGGTTTCACCAGCCAGACAGTGGCGAACATCCTTCAACCCAAGCCCAGACAACTCCCCCGACAAACGCTCCCCGACGGGCAGGTTCTGGATCAGATCCGGTGCTCCACCAATATGATCGACATCGCTGTGACTGAGGATCAACTTGTCAATGCTGCGGATACCCTGGCTTTCAAAATAGGGGAGCAATACGGCAGATCCGGTATTGAATCCTGATGGAAAACGCGGCCCCGCATCAAATACCAGAACATGACGGGCGGTACGCACCACGACTGAAAGGCCCTGCCCTACATCCATGAGGGCAAAACGGAAATGGTTCGGAAGCGGTGCAGAAACCCGCTTAGCATAGAGCGTCAGGCACAAAAGCAATATGGAGAAAAGAGACAACTGCCACAATGGGTGACAAGTGCATTTCATCGTCAACCACAATGCGGGTAGTGCCACCATGCCAAGAAACAGTAGCATCCCCACAGGAACGGCTTCCCAATGCAACACTGGCGACCACAGCGCCACAACGTCCAGCAGCATCAGAACTCCATTCAGCAACCAGCCCACAACAGACATCAGCAACTGACCAAGATCCGGATATACCAGCTGCGATACGACAGCGGCCATGGAAAGCGGAACGATCAGCATAGCAAACACGGGAATTGCCAGCAGGTTTACCAGCGGGGAAAATACGGATACCGGCAGCTGCTGCCAAACCAGAAGCGGAGCCAGGGCCAGGAAGATCCCTGGTTGCAGCCATAACCAGAAAAAACGACCCGTACCTCCACTGGCGAGAAACAGGATGGCCGCAACTGCGCCAAAGGACAACCAGAATCCCGCTGAGATCACCGAAAGCGGATCCCACAGCACCACCGCAAACAAAGCCAGGCCAAGCACATGAACCGACTCTGCCGAGCGGCGAAACAGGGTTCCCAACATAACAATGAGCAGCATAATCAAAGCACGCTGGGTAGGGATGGAGAACCCTGCCATTGCCGCGTAGATCAAAGCTGCAAGCATGGCAAAAGGTGCCGCCGCCACCTTCGCAGGCCAACGGCAGCACAGCTGGGGAATACGGCGCCAGCCCCATTGCACAAGAAGATACACCAGCGCAGCAACCAGGCCGATATGCAGGCCGGAAATGGCAATCAGATGACTGGTGCCGGTTGCTGCAAACACCGATTTGTCTTCCCGGGACAAGGCGGAGCGATCTCCTACCACCAACGCGCTCAGCACCGCTGCAGAACGATGAGAAATGCCGGACAGGAAAATATCCTCGGCAAGCTTTTGCCGCAGACGATCCAAAGACCACAATTGCCTGCCTGCAGGGGTTCCTTCGCCTTTCACATAGCCTGTATGGATTACTTGCCGGGCATACAGCCATCCTGCATAGTCAAACCCTCCAGGATTGCGGTAGCCGTGCGCCAACTTCAGCCGCAGCGGCAACACCCACTTGTCGCCTGCAACCGGCCTGGATGCATGCCCATACCAGGAAACACGGAAGCGCCAGCTGCCCGGCAGCGCCAGCCCTCCCTGCTGCAAATGGCTTGCCCGGAAGAAAAACCGGCTGCGTTGGGGATTGCTATCAGGAATGCCTTCAATGACGCCAGATGCCAGAACGACATCCTCCAGCATTGCTTCCGGTATAGATGAGGGCTGGCTTGCCAGCGCAAAAGCCTGCCCCCAGAGAAAACCCGCAAGTACGGCGCAAAGCAACCCCGTCCGGGGGAAATGCCACCAGCACCACAACACAGGCAACAGAAACAGCAACCAACCGGCATGTGGCAGCTCCGGCAGCTGCTGAAATGTGACGACACCAAGGGCAAACCCTGCCGCTGCGAGTAACACAATCCCTCCCTGGGTTGTGGCGGTTCTTCAGATAACCGAATCAAACACTATCGCGCCAAAACATTCAATATAGATTTACGCTGGCCAAGTCATGCAGATCATGCTTGAATGAATCATTCAAACCGCGTGGGTTTTACAGCGCTTTTTTTCATGCCACGAAAACTATTCAAACAATACACGCCAGACCCGAAAAAGCTATGTGAACACAAGCACATGCGGATTTTTGGCGGGCATTTGCTTGATCAAAACTTGTGGCATCTGAACCGGTACTCCGTATCCGGCGCCTTTGCCGTCGGCCTTTTCTGGGCCATGATTCCCATGCCACTGCAAATGATTGCCGCTGCAGCCACAGCTATTCTTGCGCGGGTGAACCTGCCGGTTTCCGTTGCCCTGGTGTGGCTGACCAATCCTTTCACCATACCGCCAATCTTTTATTTCAACTATATGGTCGGAACCTGGCTACTACCCCATCAGGAGCCCCTGGGAAATGTGGAGATGTCGCTGGAATGGTTCACGAAAAGCATGGGAGAAATCTGGCAGCCCCTGTATCTTGGCTCTGTTGTCGTCGGGATCATATTGGCAGCGGCAGGATACATGGCGATACGCCTCTATTGGCGCTGGCATATCATCTCGCAATATAAAAAGCGTCAGCAAGGACGCAAAAAACCGTCTTCCAGCTGAAACACCCGATCCATGCACTTTGCCAGGCCAGAATCATGGGTAACAATGATAAAACTGGTTCCCTGCCCCCGGTTCAGCTCCAGCATCAGATCGTAGATTCCAGCCGCAGTTTTTGGGTCCAGGTTGCCTGTAGGTTCGTCTGCCAGAACACAATCAGGTTTTGAAACCAGCGCCCGGGCAACGGCGGTACGCTGACGTTCACCTCCGGACAGTTCGGATGGCTTGTGGGCGATGCGGTTTTCCAGGCCTACGTTCACCAGCATTTCCCTGGCCAGTTCCACCGCTTCCGCTATCGGCATTTTCCGCAGCAATAGCGGCATGGCGACATTCTCCAGCGCGGTAAACTCCGCCAGCAGATGGTGAAACTGGTAAATGAAGCCAAGATGTTGATTGCGCAGGCGGCAACGCCGGGCTTCCGGCAAACGGCTGAATGGCCCACCGTTAAGCAACACCTCTCCCTCATCCGGGTCGTCCAGCCCACCAAGACAGTGCAACAGGGTGCTCTTTCCCGAACCGGAAGCGCCCAAAATGCCTATCTGCTCTCCCTTTTTTACAGCCAGATCCACCCCACGCAGCACCTGTACCTCTGCCGGCCCGGTGGTGAAGGTGCGGCGCAGCCCCAGACTTTCCAGCACCGGATTACTCATAGCGCAACGCCTCTGCCGGAGAGGTGCGGTATGCATTCCAGGCAGGGTAAAGCGTCATGAGGAAGCTGCAGAGGAAAGACCCAACGCCAACCAACAGCACATCCTCCCAGCGTAGTTGGGATGGCAGCATGCTGATGTAATACACGCTGGGATCAATAAACTGCACGTTGAACAAGGATTCAATCCAGCCTACTACCTGCTCCACATTCACCGCCAACAGCACACCCAGCACCACACCGACAACCGTGCCCACGAACCCGATTACGGATCCCTGCACGATGAAGATATACATAATCTGCCGGGGCGATGCACCAAAGGTCTTGAGGATCGCGATATCCGCCCGTTTGTCCACCACAACCATTACCAGAGTGGCAACAATATTGAAGGCCGCAATCACAACGATAAAAAACAGCAGCAGGCCCATCATGCGCTTCTCCATCTTCAGGGCGGAAAAGAAATTCCGGTGTTGATCCGTCCAGTCAGAAACGCGAAACAGGCCATTGAACTGCGATGCCAGCTCCCTGGAAACCTGGGTTGCCGCATACAGGTCATCCAGTTTGAGGCGAATACCGGATACCGCATCCCCCATGCGCAACAGTTTTGCCAGGTCCCGCATGTCTACCATGGCTATGCCACGATCATATTCCCCCATACCAACGCTAAAAATCCCGCTAACCACAAAACGCTTCGTTCTTGGCATGGTGCCGGCGGGGGTAGAAGTGAACTTGGGCACCAGCATGGTAATTTTATCCCCCACCTTAACCCGCAGGGCGTAGGCCAGCTCCCTCCCCAAAATAATGTTGAAGCCTCCCGGCACCAGGTCATCCAGAGACCCCGCCTCCATATGCTGCCCCACATCCACGACTCCCGGCTCCATGTCTTTCAACACCCCACGAACCAGCGCACCACTAACCTGCTTGCCATGCACCAGCATGGACATGACTTCCACATAAGGAGCGGCTCCTACAACTCTCGGATGCTGCCTGGCTTGCTCCAGCGCTTGCCGCCAATCTTTCATACCACCGCCGGACACAGCATTGATATCCGCATGAGAGGCCATGCCGAGAATACGTTCACGAACTTCTTTGTGAAATCCATTCATCACCGACAACACGGTGATCAAAACAATCACCCCCAGGGTGATCCCCATGGTGGAAATGAAAGAGATAAAGGAAATGAAGTGATTCCGGCGTTCTGCACGGGTATAGCGCAGGCCGATCCAGACTGATAGAGGATAAAACATGCGCGTATTATAGCCATTCCCGGCAAAGCCGGCCCATCAAAAGAAATTCAACAGGCCAGCCAGGAGATTTTCAGGCAATAGCTACTTTTTTCCGTGGCGCCTTTGTTTTCTTTTTTGTTTTTTCAGGGATAATTTTGCTTTACCTGTCTTGCCGGCCGGCTTTCCCAAAGGCTCCTTGCTCTTTTTTATCTTTGCTGCCTTGGGATCGGAAAAGGCTTTTTTTCCCATTACCTCTATAGCTTCGGCCTTTTTTTTCTTTTCTGCTTTCCTGGCATCTTTGGCAACCTGCTTTGCCGCTTTTTTCAAGCGCGTGGCCGAGCGCCTCGCCTTGGCTTTTGCAGCCGCTTTTTTCGCCTGTTTTTCCGAATATTTTTGCTTGTCCTCAAGCTGCATCTTCAAGGCACTGTGTTCTTTCCGGCTCTTTTCCGCATGAGCCTGGGCACCTTTTGCCGCAGCATGAGCCTTGCTCAAAACCTTGCTTACATCCTGCGCCGCCTCCTGGGCTGCAGCTGCGGCCTTTTTGGCTTTCTTGATCGCCTTTTTCAGCTTGCTGAGCATTTTCAGCTGTTCGGAAGCTGCAGCGTCTCTGTCCTTCTTCTTGTCTTTTTTTGCCATCATAGCGCTCCGTCAAGGGTTATAGGCTTTTGATACCGGGCCAACAATCAGGGGATCGGGCGCCCGGGCAACATTGTGATCTTTGTTGGGATAATCCAGCTTGTGCAGAAAATCGCGCAGACAATTGATGCGCGCTCTCTTCTTGTCATCAGACTTCACCACCGTCCAGGGAGCATCGGCAGTATTGGTATAAAAGAACATGGCTTTGCGGGCATTGGTATAGTCATCCCATTTTTCCAGGGACTGGAGATCGATGGGGCTGAGCTTCCAGTGCTTCAAGGGATCATGATAGCGGGAGTGGAAGCGCCGTAACTGCTCCTGGCGGCTGACAGAAAACCAGTATTTGCAGAAGATCGTATCTGCATTCACCAGCATCTGCTCCAGCTGAGGAGCCTGGCGCAGAAACTCCAGGTAATCTTCATCCGTACAGAACCCCATGACCCGCTCCACACCGGCACGGTTGTACCAGGAACGATCGAACAGCACGATTTCACCCCTGGTGGGCAGCTGATGCACATAGCGCTGAAAATACCATTGACCCAGCTCCCGCTCCGTAGGTTTCTCCAGGGCAACCACATGGGCGGCACGCGGGTTCAGGTGCTCCATGAAGCGCTTGATGGTACCGCCCTTGCCTGCAGCGTCACGCCCTTCAAACAACGCCAGGATTTTCTTACTTTCTTCCTTGACCCAGGCCTGCACCTTGAGCAACTCGATTTGCAGCAGATGTTTTTCCTGCTCATACTCTTCCAGATCCATCTTCACCGCATACGGGTATTCGCCCAACTCATAGGTGAGTTGCAGCAGCTTTTTTCCGGATATGATTTTTGGGGATTCCAGCACTTTCTGCGGATTGCTCAGGCGGTTCAACAGCTTTTTTAGCGTTGCCTTATTTTTCTTTTTCCTACCCATGTGAACTACTCCTCATTTAGTACTCTGGTATGCGATTCATTCTAATACATGTGTGCCGGCAAAAAGCTGCCGCAGGTCAATAAATTGAACAAATACAAGCTACCCCCTCCCTTTGTGGAAGCTCAAATGCTATATTTTGAAACAGTATTCCCAGACAGGATAAATTATGATGAAACACACATGGATCTTGCTCTTCGCCTGCTCTTTGTCCTTGCCCGCTACCGGGCTGTCCCAGGTGCTGCTCATTGATGCAGTGAAGGAAGAACAGCAGGCAAATACCCCTCGTCCGCAACGAGGTGATGCCATGAGCGCGGTAGAAAAACGTTTCGGCAGTCCCCTGACAAAACACGCACCCATCGGCGACCCTCCGATCAGCCGCTGGGACTATGCAAAATTTGTCGTCTATTTTGAGCATGACCGCGTAATCACTTCGGTACTGAAGCGAAATACATCGCCCCCCAGAGAGCAGTAAACACCCCTGACCCATCCAAGGAGCAATAATGACCGCCACCAAAACCACTCAGGCTCATATGCGAATGCATTCCATCCTGCAGCGCATTGCTACCGGGCCAGAGCTTTCCAAGGACATCAGCCTGGACGAAGCCCGGGATGCGACCGTTGCCGTATTGCATGACCAGATAGACCCGGTGCAAGCCGCGCTTTTCTTTATCGCCCTGCGCATGAAAAGGGAAAGCAGTGACGAATTCAAAGGCGTACTGGACGGCATTCGGGAAGTTGTAGATGGTGTAACAGCCAAAGTTGACCACGTCATCGACATTGCCGACCCCTATGGCGGCTACAACCGCACACTGCCAGCAGCACCCTTTCTTCCACCACTGCTGGCGGAATGTGGCCTGCACCCCATCTCTCATGGCCTGAGCGCAGTGGGGCCAAAATTTGGCATCACCCACCATCAGGTGCTACAGGCGGCTGGTGTTGATGTTGGCCTTGATTCCCGGCAGGCCGCCCAGCGGCTGTCCGACCCGGATACCGGCTGGGCATATGTCGACCAGGCCAGCTTCTGCAAGCCACTGCATGACCTGATCCCCCTGCGCACCCAGATGATCAAGCGCCAGGTGCTCACCACGGTGGAGGTACTGGCCAAGCCAGTAGCTGGCAAGCAGCAGACACATTTTGTCAGCGGATATGTGCACAAGCCCTACCCTCCGGTTTACGCCATGCTGGCCCGCCATGTCGGGTTCGATTCAGCCCTGCTCATCCGTGGTGTAGAAGGCGGCGTCATTCCTTCTCTGAGACAGGACGGAAACTACTTCAGCTACCACGACCGGGGAGAAGAAATCGGCGTGGACATTCACCCGGACATGGTTGGCATCACACAAACCCTGCGCGCGGTTCCTCTGCCGGAAAATCTGCCAAAAATCGCACGCCCGGGCGACGAGATTGCTATTGCCGTGGACATCAAGGACGCCGCCCTGGCGGCTGCTGACGCCGGGATGCAGGCGCTCAATGGAAAACAGGGGGTGACATATGACTCACTGGTTTACACCGGCGCGTTGATCCTCAAGCATATGCGCAAGTATGACAATCTGAAAGAAGCTGCTGAAGCTGTTCGTGCCGTACTCGATTCCGGCAAGGCGGCCGACCGGGTGAAATGACAAGCACCAGCTGGATAGCCATTGCCGCAGAAAACGAACTCGCACCGGGTCAAATGAAGCGCATCGAAGCAGGGGGAAAGCACCTGCTGCTTTGCAATGCGGATGGCAAACACTATGTTGTAGACGAAATGTGCAGCCACGAAGACTACTCTCTGTTCTTCGGCTGCATCCAGAATGGCCGCATCAAGTGCTCCCTGCATGGCAGTTACTTCGATCTGCAAAGCGGACAGCCCGAAACGGCACCGGCGGACAAGCCAATTTGCACCTATCCCGTACAGATCAAGAATGGACAACTGTGGATATGTCCCAGCTAACTCCAGCCAAAAAAAATCCACCTCAAAACAGCCGCAGCCACATCAAGATTCTGGAGCTGGAAAAAAAGCGCCTGCAACTGAACAATGCCTCGCCGGATTACATTGACATCAGCAACAAACTGTCCCGCTTGCTGTTCCGCACCGACCCGGAGCAGGCCCTGTCCATTGCCAGTCAATCCATCACCCTTGCCCAGTCCATCGATCACCTGCCGGGTCTGGCAAAAGCCTATGCCGCTCTCAGTCATGCACAGTTGAGCATGTCCCGGTACACGGCAGCCAGAGATTCTGCGAACAAGGCTATTCAGCTCTTCATCCATTTGGGAGAAAGCCCCGGCTTGCTGGATGCGAACAACGCCCTTGGCATCAGCTACGATACCTCGGGGGAATACGAAAAAGCGCTGGAAATCTTCTTGCGCAACGAGGAAATCGCCAGGGAGCTGGGCGAAACGAGGATGAGGGGAAAATCTCTCAACAATATCGCGTGCATCCTGTTTGATCAGGGAAACTACTCCGGCGCCCTGGAGTATTTCATGCGCGCCTACGAATGCACACAGGAACTGGAAGATCCCGAAGAAACAGGTATCGCCCTGCTGAACATCGGCGTGATTCATCTGGAGTTTGGACATCTCGATGAAGCGCTGGAATACATGACCCGCAGCCTGAAGAGCATTTCCGGCATCCCGGAAGCGGTATCAGGGGTTCAACTGAATCTGTCGCAATATCATAAGAAGGTCGGCGACACCGGGAAAGCGCTGAAGTTTGGAATACGCTGCCTGGAAGGCTACCGAAGGATCAACAATCCCCACGGCATCATAGGATCGCTTCGCAACCTGGGGGAAATCTATCTGCAGCAGGAAAAGCTGGACAAAGCCTGTTACTACTTCGAAGAAGCCCTGGAGCTTGCCAGCGACAAAAACGAAAGAACCCTGCAGGCGGAGAACCAGCTGTTGCTGGGCCGCGCCCATGTCCGCAAAACACAGCCCGACGCAGCCATCCGCATTCTGAAAAAGGTTTTCCAGTTTGAAAAAAACTACAAGACCTGTGTTTACGAAGCGCACCGGGAACTATCCCTGGCTTACGAGCAAAAGGAAGACTACCAATCCGCCCTGGAACACCACAAGGAGTACGCCCGGATCAAAAGCCTGCTATTCAACCAGCAATCCGACCAAAAAATGCAAAGCCTGCGCGTCATGTTCCAACTGGAACAAGCAGAAAGAGAAGCCAGGCTCCTCAAGCAGAAAAATAAAGAACTCGCCCAAACCAACAAAACCCTTACGCGGCTGGCGGAGCAACGGGAGCGTTGAGATGGGCAGGTCAAAACATCATGTCTGGTGTACTGCGTCGGAATTAAAGGCCCTTTTGGGGGACTCCCTTCAGGTGAGCCGCAATGCGGCCATCTGCGGTGTTGTACTCGCTCGCAGTACACTAGAAATAACGGGCAAGCTCCACCTGGAGATAATCGTCCTGACGAAAAACGTATTGCAAATCTTCTGGATCGATATGCAACCAGCTGCGTAGCTGCACGCTAAGCAGATAGGCCTGGCCAAAGCGGCGGCTGGCTTCCACATTCAGCAAGGTGGAGCCGTTCTCCCAGTCTACGACCGCGCCGGCCAGCACCGTCAGGCTCTGGGCGTCGTTTGCCGTCCAGCGCAAGCCAAGAAATACATCATGATTGAACGCCGTGGCTGCCCGGTCACCTCTTTCATCGACCACCAGTTCGGCAATTACACCAAGATCCGCGGAGGTGTCCATGATGCCAACCCGGGTATATTCGAACCCCCCGGTGAAAGCATAGTAGTCTTCTTCCAGGCCGTTGCGATAAATGGCTTCCAGCTTCCATAGCCACTCTCCCAGCGTCGCCTGCAGATCCACACTGGCCTGGTCGATCTGCTCATAGAATGGCGCAAGCACCAGCTCGCCTTTGCGGCCAAGCCCAGGCCGAAAAAGCGGATCCCGCCCTGTACCCTGAAACCAGGCCAGCCCCATGTCCCATTCCCCGATGTAGTGGGACCAGCGCAAGGCGTAATCTACATGGCGCTGCCGGGTGGAAGATTCATACTCCGCCAAGTCCTGTTCTACCCTGGGGTGACTGCGCAGCCGCCCTTCCTCACCGGGAAAAGTGCGTTCGCGAAAGCCCGGCAGGAGAAAGAAATCCAGGGTTCCCCAGTCTTTCTCCAGGGACAGCTTGGCCATGGGCTGGCCCAGCTTTTGCTCGCCATCGATGTTTTCCACCAGATCCGTCTGGTTGATGATATCCACCAGATGCACGGCTTCCGTAACCCCCCAGTAGACCTTTCCCACCCCCAGGCGGGCTTCCCAGCCATCGCCTGCATAGATCCATTGCAGCTCACGAATATCCCAGTGACTGCGTTCGTCATCCTGGCCATCCAGACGGACGAAGGGACGGAATACCAGGCTTTGCCGGTCTTCATCCCATGTACGGGAAAACTCCGGTTCCAGGCTGATAGAGTAGTCACTATCGTACTGTCGGGAATCAAGCGGTGACTGGAAGAACGCCCGTCCCTCCACAGCCATGTTGCCCGCCAGCTCCCAGGCGACGACTGGCGCCGAGAACAACACCGGCAGCAACATCACCAGCCATCGGGCATGCCGTGCTTTGCCCAACCTACGCATGATCCTGCTCTCCACCGCAGCTTGGGCAAAAGCCCCAAGCCGTGCCCGACAATCCCCCCACGCCAAATCCACTTCCACCATCAACGGGTGCGCTTGAGGCTGTTGCGAGTAAAATCGCTGTCCTTCAGGCCGGTGCGGAATGTATAGTCCTTCCAGGTCAGCAGCGTGCTTTTGCCGGTCTGATGATTTTCCATAAACATTTCATCCGCACGCCAGTATTTGTCAAGATACTGCCGATAGCCCTTGAATATCAGCGTCTTGAGCAAGGCATTCTTGCGATCGTAATATTCCACCTTGAGAGGAATATATTCCGCCTGATCCACCCATACCAACTGCCGGGTATAACCGGAATACTTGCTCACCGGATAACGCTCATTGACAAACACCGGCTTGCCATCCAGCTCATCGTCCCTGATGTACTTGTAGGTATACTTTTCCACTTCCTGGGAAGCCAGATCTTCGAAGGCAAATTCACTGCCCATGAAAGGACCGGATTTGTTGCGCGATGCAATGCGCTTCACCCTTTTCAGGGCAGGCAGATACAGCCACTGATCGTCATCCTTGACCTTGTGGGAGAAGGTCAGCAACGCAGTGCCCTTTACGTCCTTTGGTTCATCGAAAACGATCAGGCTCTTGTCGCCATCATCCACAGTCTCCAGAGATTTCACCCGCATCTGCCGCAGGCTTTCCTCACCATGACGGTTGCGCAGCAGCATGCTCATCTGCGCCTGGAAATCACCCCAGCCACTATCCCTGCGATCCGCCTCCAGGGCAATTGCCAGGCCTTTTTCTTCCTGAGTTTGCGCACTTGCATTGAAGCCCAGTAACGCAACCAGAAGCGTAATCAGTAGCTTGCTCATTTTTTCTTATCTCCAAATTTCATTAACAGGGGCGGCAGAAAAAAGAAATCGGCAAACAACGCCAGGCCAATGGTAATGGCCGTGAGCAACCCCATGCTGGCGTTAAGTTCGAAATCCGAAAGCGCCAGCACGCCGAAGCCCAGCATCAGCACCAATGTCGTCACCCACAGCGCCGTGCCTACGGTATGGAAAGCATACCGCACCGCCTGCTCCGAGCTGAGTCCCTGCTCCCGCCGGGCGCGCAGGTATTTGCTCAAGAAATGCACCGTATCATCAACCACGATGCCGATGGTCATGCCACTCACCACGGAAAGCGCCAGCCCCACCTGTCCGACGAACATTCCCCACAAGCCAAAGGCCATGCCAATGGGGGCAAGATTGGGGATGAGGCTGAGCAGGCCGATGCGCACCGAGCGAAGGGAAACCATCAGAATCAGCGAGATGAGCACCAGCGCCACCGTGGTTCCCTGAAGCATGGCCCGGATGTTGCGATGCCCGATATTGGCGAACATCACCGACGGGCTGGCGCCATGGGTTTGCATGTACTGCGGCGCGTTGTCCACCAACCACTGGTAGGCTTTTTCATCCAGCACCAGCAGCTCCTCGGAAGAAATGCTTTTCAGGCTGGCGACCAGGCGGGTTGCCGATTTTTTTACATTGATCTGGTTGTTCAGATCCAGGCCGAAAGGCAGGGAAAACTCATACAGCAGGAGATACTGCGCCGCCAGCTCCCGGTTGTCCGGCAGCTTGTACCTTGTGGGATCGTCGCCATGCATGTTCTTGTTCAGCCGCTTCATGATATCGGTGATGCTGTTGACATGCAGCACCTCCGGCTGTTGCCGCAGCCACTGGGCGAACGCCTCTACCTGATGCAGATACTGTGGATCGGCAATCATACCCTCGCCACCCGCCGGCAGGGAGTATTCCAGCAGATAGATGCCCGTAAGATGCTCCACCGCATAATCCGTATCCACGCGGAAAGGCACATCTTCACTGAAGTATTTGATGAATTCATCATTGAGCTGATTGCGCGGCAGCTGGCTCACCAGCAACACCATGATCGCCGCCATGCCCCAGAACAGGGGCGTGCGCCTGCGGACGACGAAATCACCCAGCCACTCCATCACCCCCTGGCCACGGGTAGGGCGGGTGCCGGGGCGCACCGGCAGGATCATGAGCAGGGCCGGCAAAAAGCTCAGGGAAAGCACAAACGCCACCATCACGCCCATCGCCGCCATATTGCCCAGATCCCGAAACGGTGGCGCGTCACTGAAATTCAGGCTGAGAAAGCCAATGGCGGTGGTAATCGAGGTGAGAAAAACCGGCCCCAGATTCAGGCGCAGGCTTTCCAGCATGGCCGCTTCCTTGCTCTCCCCCTTGCGCAGCCCCTGCAGGAACAAGACGATGATGTGTATGCAGTCCGCCACCGCAAGGGTCATGACCATGACCGGCGCACTGGTGGTTGGCGGACTCATCTCCATGCCGATCCAGCCGGTCAGCCCCAGGGTGGCGAAAACCGCCATCACCAGCACCAGCATGGATGCCAGCACACCGGAAATGGATCGCAACATGAAGGCCATGGCGACCAGTATGATCAGCAGCATCAGTGGATACAGGGTCTGCATATCCTGCTGCGCCATTTCCGGGAAAGCGGCGTTCATCATCACCAGGCCGGTCAGCCGGACATCCAGATCAGGATTCCGCTGCATGGCCTGCTGGGCGAGCTGCCGGGCGAACGCTGCCACTTCCGGCACCTCATCCAGTTTCTTGCCCGGCAATTGCACGGTAACATTGACGCCAGTGTGCCTGCCGTCGGGGGAAACCAGGCGATCAAGCAACAGCGGCTCGTTCAACGCGATCTGGCGAATTCTTTGCAACTGTTGCGCATCCAGGCTTTCCGCTTCTTCCACCAGATCCGCCACCAGCAGATCATCTTCCTCCGCTTCCGTATGCTGGTAGTTGGTAATGGAATCGACACGCAGGGAATAGGGAATCTGCCAGGATTCCCTGGTCAGCCATTCCACCGTGGCCAGCGCCTCGGGGGTGAACACATCACCATCCCTGGGGGAGACGACGAACAATACGTTGTCTGTCTTGGTATAGGTGTTCTGTAATGCCTCGAACGCCAGCAGTTGCGGATTTTCCTCACTGAAGAACATGCGGTAGTCATTGCTGAAACCAAGAAAACGCACGCCTGATGCCGTCAAGCCTATCAGCAGCACACTGAGCACCACCACCAGCCATCTGTGGCGCAAAATCCATGAGAAATAGGCTTGACTCACAAGCAACCCGGTTCTGTACTGTTGCGGAATCCTTTATGATACTCTGAAACCTTCCAGGCGCGGCCATTTACCATGAAAAAACCCTTGTTAATTCTCGGAGCAATTTTTGCGGCACTAATGATGTTTTATGGTGGCGTATCCGCTTTGGTCAACCAGGGACATGCGCTGGGCGGCTCGCTGGTCACCTTTGCATTGGTGATCGCCGGGGCCGCCGGACTGATCTGGGCAGCCAAATCCGGCTAGTACAGCAGGCGGCGGAAAAACCGCTGCCATGCCGAACCAGGGGATATCAATGCCGATGGCCCCGCCCCCAGGGATAGGGCGCAAAACCATCATTCCAGTCCTCATGTGGCCAGAAGCGATTGCCATAGTCACCATCACGATGCCCACACCTGGGAATGATGCCTTTCCGACACAGGGTTCTGCGCCATTCATACTTGATGAATTTCTTGAATATGGGCTTCTTACGCGCCTTGAACCTGACCTTGTGGCTCGGCGACCATTCACTTTCACCAAATCCGGTACCGGGGGAATCACGCATGGCTTCACCGCGTGCCGAATAGCCGTCCCGTTTCTTCTGCATGCTGTAATCATGGCGCTTGCGATGCTTCTCCCCATATACCGCCACGGCGATAACCCCCATGGCACTGTGATCCCCCCAGGCATCGGCATAGGAATCGCCAATATCGGTAAAATAGAAGCGGTTGACCCGCTGTCGGCTGGTGCGCCAGCCTTCGTATTCCGCAGTTTCCCAGGGGCCGAGCACATATTTCGCCTCCCTGCGCTTGAGCCAGGATTTCTTGCCGCTGATGATATTGCGGCCATCCACAGCAATCACCACCCCGATACGCTCACCACTGCGGTTGCGCACGCGAACGCTGTAGCGTTCACCATCACGCGCTGCAATATAGGCGCGCTGCTTTTTGCCATGGGAGCGGACAGGATACTGACGCAACTCCCCACGGTTATCGGAAATCACCTCAATTTCCACGTTCTCATAATAATCACTGCTCGCCATCACTCCCATGGACAGGCTGGACGACAAGATCATCAAAAACAGGATTGTTATCGACTTGTACATAAGCATTCTCCATCAGTCAGTTTGCGGCTACAGCTTATCCAGATCCGCCTGAACGAAACCTGAACAGACTGAAACAACTTCCCCGCCAGGTCGGTACCAAGCCGCATCCGGGTATGCGACAATACGCGCCGCCATGAGCCTGCTTGCTGAACAAACCGCCTCTGCCATCCACCCCCCCTTGCCAGAAAAAACCGGGGAACGTCTGCAATGGGGGCGCTGTAGCGGGGCGGTGCATGAACTGGCGATCGCCCGGGCTGCACAGCAATGGCCCGGCCTGGTCGTCGTGGTTGCCCGGGATGTGCAGGAGGCAACCCGCCTGGAACAGACCCTGGGATTCTTCCTTCAGGACAAGCAGCTACCCATCCTGCATTTTCCGGATTGGGAAACCCTTCCCTATGATGTGTTCTCGCCATTGCCGGAGCTGGTATCCCAGCGTTTACTCACCCTGCAGCAACTGCAAGCAGCAAAAAAAGGCATCATCATCGTGCCTGTGGCGACATTGCAGCAGCGCATTCTGCCACCCGACTATCTGGATAGCCGCAGCCTGGTGCTGGATATGGGGGGGCAGCTGGACATCGAGCGCTTTCGGCAGCGCCTGGAGCGCTCGGGCTATCGCTGCGTCTCCCAGGTGATGGAGCATGGCGAATTTGCCGTGCGCGGCTCACTGCTGGATCTGTTTCCCATGGGCACAGACCGACCCTACCGCATCGACTTGTTCGATGACGAGATCGACAGCATCCGCCTGTTCGATCCGGAAACCCAGCGTTCTTCGGAAAAAGTGGACAGCGTTCGCCTGTTGCCCGCACGGGAATTCCCGGTAGATGAAGAGGCGATCACCCGCTTCCGCCGCCAGTATCGCAACCAGTTTGAAGGCGACCCCCAGTCCAGCCTGATCTATCGGGAAGTCAGTGATGGAAACATGCCGGGCGGACTGGAATACTATCTGCCACTGTTCCATGAGCAGACAGCTACATTATTTGACTATCTGGGAGAGGATTGCCTAGTCATACAGCCTCGGGACATCCCCCAGGAAGCAGCGCATTTCTATCAGCAGGTGGAAGAGCGCTACGAGCAGCGCCGCCACGACCTCGAACGTCCCCTGCTACCCCCTTCAAAGCTGTATCTGAACGCGGATGAATTGGTGCACAGGCTAAAGCCATATGCCGGCATACATTGGCGTACCGGAAATGTGGATGAGCAGCGCAAGGGATTTGCCCGGCACTACAACTTCAACGCCACTCCCCTGCCCGCCCTCGCCGTACAGGCCCGGTCGGCTCGCCCTGCTGGACTGCTGCAGGATTTTCTCGCCAACCAGAAATCACGCACGCTGTTCACCGCAGAAAGCGCTGGCCGGCGGGAACACCTGCTGCAGACCCTCACGGAATTCCAGCTGCGCCCAACCGTTGTGGAAAATCTGCAGGCATTCCTTCAGAGCGATAACCCTCTGGGGATTACCGTCGCACCCCTGGAAGAAGGGCTGGATCTCACCGATACCGGTCTGACCATCATCCCCGAAACCCTGCTGTTGGGGGAACGGGTACGCCAGACCCGCAAGCGTCGCAAGGCAGGCCCGGATGCTGACCAGGTCGTACGCAACCTGGCCGAATTGCAGATCGGTTCCCCCGTGGTGCATGAAGAACACGGCGTGGGCCGCTACCTGGGGCTGCAGAGCCTGGACGTGGGCGGCATGTCCACGGAATTCCTCACCCTGGAATATGCCCGGGGCGACAAGCTGTATGTGCCGGTTTCCGCGCTGCATCTCATCAGCCGCTATACGGGCGCAACGGAAGAAAACGCCCCCCTGCACCGCCTGGGCAGCGACCAGTGGGAAAAGGCCCGCAGGAAAGCCGCGCAAAAGGTACGCGACGCCGCCGCAGAGCTGCTGGAGATCTACGCCCGCCGGGAAGCGCGTCAGGGCTTCGCTTTTCCCGCAGCAGGTGAAGAATATCTGCAGTTCACCGCAGAATTTGAGTTCGAGGAAACCCCGGATCAACAATCCGCCATCGAAGACGTCATCGCCGACATGACTTCCCCCAAACCCATGGATCGTGTGGTCTGCGGCGATGTGGGTTTTGGCAAAACCGAAGTTGCCATGCGTGCTGCATTCGTCGCTGCCCAGGGTGGAAGACAGGTTGCGGTGCTGGTTCCCACCACCCTGCTGGCGCAACAGCACTATGACAACTTCACCGACCGTTTTGCCGATTGGCCGGTAAAGATCGCCTCGCTGTCACGCTTCAACTCCGCGAAGGAAACCAACGCTGTACTCAAAGGACTGGAAGCGGGAACCGTGGATATCGTCGTGGGCACCCACAAGATCCTCAGCGAACAGATCAAATTCAGGAACCTGGGGCTGGTGATAATCGATGAGGAACACCGCTTCGGTGTGCGCCACAAAGAGCGCCTCAAGGCAATGCGCGCCGAAGTGGACATTCTGACTCTCACCGCGACCCCCATTCCACGCACCCTGAACATGGCTATGTCCGGCATGCGTGACCTGTCCATCATCGCCACACCTCCGGCAAAACGCCAGCCCATCAAGACCTTTGTCCAGCAATGGAATGACGCACTCATCAGCGAAGCCTGCCAGCGGGAGCTGCAGCGTGGCGGTCAGGTCTATGTATTGCACAATGAAGTCAGCAGTATCGAGCGCATGGTCAGCGACATCGAAAAACTGGCGCCGGGCGCCCGGGTGGATTTCGCCCACGGCCAGATGCGTGAACGGGAACTGGAGCGCATCATGCGCGACTTCTATCACCAGCGCTTCAACATCCTGGTGGCCACCACCATCATCGAAAGCGGCATCGACGTACCCACCGCCAACACCATCATCATCAACCGCGCCGACAAGCTGGGGCTGGCCCAACTGCACCAGTTGCGCGGTCGCGTGGGGCGTTCCCATCATCGCGCCTACGCCTACCTCATCACCCCGCCACCCAAAGCCATGACCAAGGATGCGATCAAACGCCTTGCCGCACTCGAAGCGCTGGAAGACCTGGGCGCCGGCTTCACCCTGGCCACCCACGACCTGGAGATCCGCGGCGCGGGCGAGCTGCTGGGCGAAGACCAGAGCGGCCAGATCCACGAAGTCGGATTCACCCTTTACACCCAGATGCTGGAACATGCCGTGCGCGCCATCAAGGAAGGCAAGCAACCAGCGCTGGATCGCCCCCTGGATCACGGCACGGAAATCGACCTGGGCCTCCCCGCCCTGCTGCCAGAGGACTACCTGCCCGACGTACATATGCGCCTGATCCAGTACAAGCGCATCGCCTCCGCCACCAACCAGGAAGAGCTGCGCGAGCTGCAGGTGGAAATGATCGACCGTTTTGGCCTGCTACCCGAGCAGGCGAAAAACCTGTTCGACATCACGCAACTGAAACTGGAAGTACAACCCCTGGGCATCCGCAAGATCGAGGCCGGATCCCAGGGTGGGAAAATTCATTTCGAGGAACAGCCCGCCATCGACCCGGGGCACATCATCCAACTCATACAGACCCGGCCACAGCAATTCAGGCTGGACGGCAGCGACAAGCTGCGGTTCTTCACCAGCCTGGAAGAACCGGAAAGCCGGGTGGACAAGGTGCGGGAACTGCTGCAGATGCTACACTGAGCACGCTGAAGAAGACCAAATCCCGCCTCTGTATGGCGGCCCTTGCCAAGGGAATACCCCTTGCCTGCAAGCCATGCCTTGATCCGGGATATTCCTGAACCCGATAGTTTTGGTTACCGGGTTATAGTGTTGCTCGAACTCCGGCTATTGCTGGAGCAATGGATATCAAATGATTGGGAAGTCTCGAAATACCTGCATGAAAAAAAGCATCTTCTTGTTGCTCACGCTAAACCTGTTTTTCATCATAGCCTTTGTCATCATTACCTGGAAAAATGTTTATATTGCTGATTCTACAGTTATTTCTATAGCCAACCATACGCTCAATGTTCTATTGGAGCTATCGGTATTGAATGCGGCGCTCTTGGTGGCGGGAAGCCTGTATTGGAAATCAGCAAAAGTAATATTCGTTTCAATACTCAGCATCTACTTCCTGATATTTATCGCCCAGGCGATAAGTATTGGGATATCCGGGTCTCCCTTGGTGCTGGCAGCACTTTACAATATCGATGAAATATCACTGTTGATCAATCGCCAAACGCTTACGGCCGGGCTCCTAACCGCCGCCTTGTTCTTTCTGTTGCTGTATTTTCTTGCACACAATGTATTCCCCGGGAAACTGGCCATCATTTACCTTTGTGTATTGGCCATAGCCTATCCCCTGGCACTGAAATACAAACATTCAAACGCATTTGAACGCTATACTGAACAGGCAGAGCAGCATCAGTATTCTTCCCCGGCATCACCCTTCCGAAATTTTTTCAAGGTAGCAAAGCTATATCTGCTGGAAAGGGAAACGGACGACGTCAACCAGCCTTCACAGGAAGATCTGGAGGTCGCCAGCAGATTCAATTTGGCTGTGAATCCTGATGATTACTATCCCTTCCTGAAGAAACGAATCTACGACCAAGAACTCGAGACCACGACTTCCAAAGCCCTGGACAAGCCAAATGTAATTGTTTTCTTTGTCGAAAGCCTCTCGGCAAGGTTGCTTGGCACCTACGGGAACCCCCATGAAGGACTGACCCCGAACATCGATGAATTTGCACGATCTTCCATGGTCGTGAGCGGTTACTACAATCACACTACACCCACTATGCCCGGCCTGTTCGGTCAACATTGTTCTCTGTATCCGCTGATCACCGGCAAACAGATGAAAGGGAAAAACAATCCGATCGCCAAGCTGGGGACGAAATGTTATCCACAATTCTTCAGGGAAGCCGGATATGAGACAAATTACTTCAGTCACACCAAACCCGGCAAATGGCATTTGTTCCAAAATCTTGGGCTATGGGGTTACGAGAAACGCTATTTTTGGCAAAATTTGCTCAACAGCTTTCTGGGAAAAGAAAAACTTGGTTTACATTTCAGTGGCGTCTCTGATCACCAGATGATGCGCAGCGTTACTGAATTCATGAAAAAACACACCAGGGAAAAACCATTTCTGTTGGGTGTATCAACCATTGAAACACATGTTGGTTTCAAGCTATCCAAGGATGGTGTTAAATATGCTGAAGGCAAAAACAATGTACTCAACATGACCCACAGTTTTGACCATGCCTTCGGTCTGTTTTGGAAATACTTCAAGCATTCAAAATACGCCAACAATACCGTCATTGTCCTTACTGGGGATCATGCCCCTTACAAGAGCAGGGAGTATATCGAAGTCGCTGGAAAAAACTGGAAAACAAGTGTTTTTGATGAGATGAGCCTGATCATATATGATCCGATGCACTTGTTGCCCAACACCAAATATATCAATGCAACATCTGTCGACCTGGCACCAACCATTCTGCAACTGGCAAATATCAATCCAGTGCAGGAGAATGCATTTCTCGGGAGGGCCCTTTTCGATTCGCGCCCCTTCGATGCAGCTTTTGGCATTTCCCCTTATCCTGACTACAAAATATTTTTTCGTACAGGGAAACGACTGGTCAATGAAGCGCCAAGCAGAATCAGGAAAAAAGCGGACAGAAAAACAATCCTCTCTTTACACCGAATACTGAAGTATTCTGAGTATCTACGCAAAAGAGGGCGCTTGTACCCGGCAAATGACTCAGGCACCAAAACACCACCACAGAGCATTCGCTAATGGCAACAAACAGGGAACGCCTCCACTTTCTGGCACAACAGCTAAAGGAAGGCCGCTATGGCGATATTCTTCATCTTGCGGCAGGCAAATTGGGAATCAATTCGGGAGAACAGTTACGCCCAGCTGACCGGGCTACTTCCCGATTCCATAACCACAAGCAGCAGGCCATCAGCAGTTTTCTGGGTTTTCTGGAAGGCGGCAGCCAGCCACAATGGCCTCTGGAGGTGTTCATCGAGGTCAGCAATCTGTGTGATCTGCAGTGCGCCATGTGCCATACCTTTTCTGCCCTGAACCCCAAGCGTTTCAATATCATCTCCAACCGCCACCGGGGATTTTTCAACACCGACCTTATCGAGAGAAGAATGGGCAAAGCACTGGAACATGCACTGGTGGTGCATGCCTTTGGCTACGGCGAGCCCACCCTGCATCCTGAATTCACCCGGTTGCTGGAAATTCTGGACAAGTATGAAGTCATGGTGGATTTTTTCACCCATGGCATGCACCTTGACGAGGAGTTATGTGAAGACCTGGTCAACAAACGCATCAGCAAAATCACCGTGAGCTTTTCGGGAAGCAACCGGGAGGACTACGAGAACATTTACATCGGCGGCGAGTTTGACAAGGTTCTGGCGGGCATTCAGCGCCTGCATAAACACAAGCTGCGCCAACAGACCGAGTTTCCCCTCATCGTCATCAACAGCCTGGCCTTCAAGCACCATGTGGCGCGATTGCCAGAATTCGTGCGCATGATGGGCGAGGCCGGGGCCAATGTGATTCATCTCAAGCCCTTCAAGACCTATGACATTATCCAGGAGTTGCATGGCCACGCTTCCGTGCATCACCCGGAACGGGAAGGCAGTATATTGCAGGAAGCCCGCCGGATCGCGGCGGAATACGGCATCCGCCTGGAAAGCGCCGACTATGAATCCGACATGGATGATGACACCGTCCTGCAATCCCGGCATATGGGCAGCCGCGCTCTTTCCAGACAGACCATACCCATCGGGCAGCTGAAGAACATCGCCAGGGAAAAGCGCGAACACGGCGGACTGGGTGAAAAGGCTGCCGGCAAGATCGGTATCCAGATACCGCACAAGGACGAAGTGGAATACCGTCATCATGGCGGCATGTACTGCATGGAGCCGTTCAAGACACTGTACTTCGGCTACGAAGGTGCGGCCTACCCCTGCTGCTACAAGCACATCATGTGGGGCGACATCAAAACACAGCAGGCCCATGAAATCTGGCAGTCTGATCTCATGCATTCCCTGCGCGGCCATGTGGTCAGACAGGAGTACCCCGTGGATTTATGTCACGGCTGCATCAAGACCGGACTCTACCCGAAAGGCAATGCTGCCAGGATGTACAGCATCCACTATGCCCGCTGGTATGAGGACAGGTTCGGGACTACCTTTTACCCGAAACTTCTGGAGAAAGTCAGGGCGCTACCGGACAGCAAAGAAATCTTTTCGGCGCTGACCGGGGCTATTTCCGGGTGAATTCGAAGCGATAGACGGCGATGCCCACCTTGCGGGCATGGCTGTGGTCGATGGCGGCATGGTCTGCACCAGGCAAAACCTGGGTGCGCGAAAGCCGCAGACCGATTCGGACAAAAGGCTGATCTCCCTTTATCATTGATGCATCCATCTCGGCCTGGGCATACATCATCTGCCCTTCTTCAACCAGGAAAACAGGCAAGTCAACGCCATTGACGGAAACGGCCAGGCTGTGCAGCACCTCCTCGCTCACCCAGTCGGCAAGGGTGATCCTCAATCGGTAGCCCTGCCCTTTCTGCAGGGGAACATCGATGTCGGAGTAGTTCCCGGGGCCGCTCCAACGCAGCACACCCTTCCCCGGCACCAGTTCCCGTTGATGCCAGCCGCTGCCACACAGGGGCTGGCTGAAATCGAGAATCAGGCTGCTGTCACTTTCACGAACAGGGTTATGACAAGGCAAGGAAGCATGCCGGTAATGCTCCTGCAAAAGACCATCGACCATGCGCTGATACTGCACCTCAAACAGTTCTTCCCCCCGGGCGTACAATTGCATATCCAGGGCCGTGACCTGTTCCAGCAGCTCCAGAACATCACCAGGCAAGGCTTCCAGGCGGGTGCGCCGGGGATTGATGTTGAGGGACTGCAGCTGTTGCTGGGGATGGGCGCCCAGCATCTCCCCGGCAAGTTGCAGTCCGCGAGGCAGCTGTTCCGCCGTACCCACGAAGTCCATCTTTTCCAGGCGCTGCAGGGCCACGTCCAGCAACTCATCATCCGGCGGCAACACGCCTGCCCTGTGGCGCCAGGCACGGGCAAAGCTCACCTGGGAATCGCTACCACCGAGCAGTTCCCGCAGAACAGAATACTCCGCCGTATGCGCCAGGGGCCGCACCTGGGCATTGGTCACTTCTGCGCTGAGCACAGGATCGAGAAGGTATTCCTTCAGCCCCAATTTGCGCTCATGGATCACGCCGTATTTGGGATGGTTTGGATCCCGGCGAATATAATCGAAATGGGAAACTGTCCGCTCCATGGGGTTGCGCAGCACCACCAGAAGCCGGGGCCTGCGGGGCAAATAATGCACCAGGTTGTACCCCATGTGGCCACGAAACAGTTGAAAACGCGCCAGTTGCTCGGGAGAATACTGCTTTATCTGGAAAAACTCGTAGGCGGGACAGATCTCATCCATGTGAAAGCAATTTTCCAGCAACACCCGAAAGGTGGTGCCCGCTGTCTTGGGAATGTGCAGAAAATACCAGGGCCGGGTGCTGTCCCCTCCCATCAGCCTGGATCCCTGCTGTAGATGATTTCGATTTCCGGCTTTTCAATCGCAAATTCGTGGAATGCACCGTTCTTGATCTCAGTACCGATGTGAAAACCGGTGAATTTGAAGTTGCCCGGATCGATATCGCCGTAACATTCCTCGATGCCGCGCCGCATGCCGGCCAGCAGGTTGAATTCATAGTCTACGAACTCACCGCCCCCTTTGCGCGGCGGCCAGGCGATGGGCTGACCAAATTCCCACACCGTATCCCGGTAGATCATAGTACTGTGCTTGTGATTCTTGTAGTTGCAGGTCACATACACATGGCGCCCTTGCAGAATATGTTTCTGCACTTTGGGGCGGGCATCATAGTTGAGAATCTGGTAGAAAATGGTACGTCCCGTGCCCCGGCGTGTGCCGGGTTCGATCTCGGAAAAGGTCGCAGTAGCATAGGAATGGACAATAGCTTTGGTATGCACGGCATCCTTGTCCACCTTGCTTCTGTCGCATTCATAGACATCATCGACCTTGCGATTACGAAAGCGGAAGCGCACGAAGATTTCCTCGATGTTGCGCAGCATATATCTTTCCCGCTGCTTGAAGAAATCCGGCAGTATTTTCGGCTCCCAGGCCAGGTAGGAAACGAAGCCGCCCACATTGCCTTTGGCATTGGGGTTGCAGCCATGATTGGCCATCTTCGCGGCATCCATGGAAAGCAGCACCTTGCGTTCGTGCTTCCAGTGGCAGTAGCGGGAGGTTCGGGTGGACAGCTCTGAGGAAGCACCGGGGCAGCTTGCTGTTGGCTGCGGTGACTTGTCGTTACACAGGGAGTCCTGATTCTTCCATTGTTTGATCACCCAACCTTGCGAGGCTTCCTTGTACTGGCGGTTGCAGGCGATGCGATTGACCTTGGTATCCACGCTCCAGATGGGCAGGCCGTCGATTTCCGGCAAGGCCATCTTGCGGACTTTTCCCTTTGCCGGAACAACCACCTGTTCCCGGGACAGGGCATACACTCCCTGCTCCCTCCCCTTGAAATGCAGGTACCAGGCCAGGGCCAAACCAGCCACCAGCAGCAGTGCAAGGCTGATGGCATAGCGCTTCAGGCGCGCTTCCATGGGCGTCATTCGTCTACTCATAGCCAAACTGTTTCATGAGTTCCCGGGCATCCTTGAACACCTTGTGGCTGGCCTCCGGGGAAAGGTAATTCTTCCAGTCCCCGGCCACACCCTTGCGGTAGAAGCTGGAACTGTCCTGTTCTCCCGCCTTGCGGCCCCGGGAAAGATTCTTGAACGAGGCTTTCTCCACCACATCCGCCACCAGCTCCGGGTCATGTGACAGCCCGGCAAAGGCAAACAACCGACTGACCTGTTCCCGAGGTTCCTGCAGCAAGTCTTCGTAGCGCACCAACAGGTAATTGTCTCCGTAAAGCAGCTCTCCCCGCTCATGGAAGATGCTGGCAATACGGTTCCAGGCCCTGGCATGGCTCTTGAAGTAGGCAGACACGGCCTGTTTCTTGAGGAGGTTGTCATTCTTTCCTTCGAGAACCGATTCGACGAAATCGGTAATCCAGTTGCGCTCGCGCTTCTCGCGGAAATTGCGGTAGGAATGAAACATGGCCGATACCGCCACGTCTCGGGGGTCACGCACGATATGCACGATCTTTGTGTCGGGATAGAGTTTCTTCAGGGTATTGATGGTCACCTGCGCATCCTGCTCGGTGTTCAGGGCTATTTTTTCGCTGAAGTGGGTAATAGGCGTCTTGCGCTCGAACCCCTTGGGCGTCTTGCGCACCGCCAGGGCGCGGTAGAGCAGGTAGTCGCTCATGAGCCGGGAAAATTCGTACCGCACATCTGCCTGTTCCGGCGCGGTCACGCCGAAGGAAGAACTTTGAAACCAGCTGTCGAACCAATCATCATCGAGCAGGTTATCCAGCAGAGCCTTGTTCTCGTCCGGATGCTCGAACAAGCGGCGTTCCGCCACCACCGCAGCATTGGGATGATGGAAGAACAGCATGTGCAGCCAGGTTGTTCCCGACTTGCCATGCCCCACCAGGAAGACACGCTGCCGCTCGGTATACAGATCGAGGAAGTGGGCAAAACCATGCATCCTGGCATTCATCACCGCTTCGGGGGCACAGGGGCGCTTTTCATAACCCAATGCGCCAAATGCCTCGGGAATCACCTCGTTAAGCTCGCAGGTCACGGAATGTGGCAGGCGAGAATCCGAAAGAGGGTTGCCCACGGAACCCAGGGCATGCGTTTCCATTACTTCGTGGATGGCTGTGGCCAGTTTGCCCGCTTCCAGCCTGCCAAGGTCGACAGACAGGGATTGCATGACTTCGTCCGGCGCCATCACCAGATCCTCCTGGCGCACCATAAGGGCAGTGCCCCTCTCCTGCCAACTTGCCGTAAGCTGCAAATGCCGGGCGAACACATCGTGCACAAAGGCGGTAATTTCCGGGGCATCCAGGGAAACACCCCTGATCTGCGCCGCCTCCGGAACGGCAAGCATGCCCCGGCTACCGTTGGCATGCAGATACAGGGTTTCAAAAACCATGTAGGGATCACGGATCATGCAGATCACGCGTATGTCCTGATCCGTGCATGTCTTCAGCAGTTCATCATCCGCCCGATAGTGCCAGGCCAGCAGGGACTGATCCGGAAAACCATTTTTTTGCACCATCCCCACCAGAGCCGCTGCATCCTCTGGCGGTTCGCCCAGACCGGCATTCAGATCATCCAGCCCATAAGCCCGGCGCAACAATGTCGCCAGAAGAAAAAGCCCCGATGCCGGTTGCCCGGTAAGCAGTATACGCACCCTGTTCTTCCTGTTCGTAAAGCCGGGTCAGCCTGCCATGCCCTGAAGAAAACCACGCAGTTCAGCAGTCTTTTCTTTCATGAGCTTCTGGTCGGCACGGGTTTCCAGGTTGAGGCGCAGCACCGGCTCGGTATTGGAAGCCCGCAGATTGAAGCGCCAGTTGTCATATTCCAGGGACAAGCCATCGGTGCGATCCACGTTTTTTGCAGAAGGCAGGTATTTCTCTTCCACAGCCTTCACCGCTTCTACGGCATCCTTTACCTTGAAATTGATCTCGCCGCTGGAAGGGAATTTGGCGATGCGCTCATCCAGCATGCTGCTCAGGCTGGCGCCTTTCGCGCAGATCAGATCCGCCACCAGCAACCAGGGGATCTGCCCACTGTCACAATAGGCAAAATCACGGAAGTAATGATGGGCGCTCATTTCACCGCCATAGACTGCATCTTCCTCGCGCATACGCTCTTTGATGAAGGCATGGCCGGACTTGGTCTGAATGGCTATACCACCGCAGGATTCCACAATATCAATCGTATTCCAGACCAAACGCGGGTCATGGATGATCTTGGCTCCGGGGTATTTGGCCAGAAAGGCCTCGGCCAGCAGGCCGACGATGTAATAGCCCTCGATGAAACGGCCGGTCTCATCGAAGAGGAAACAGCGGTCGTAGTCACCATCCCAGGCAATGCCGAAATCCGCCTTGTGCTCCAGCACCGCGTCGATGGTGGCCTGGCGGTTCTCCGGCAGTATGGGATTGGGAATGCCATTGGGAAAGCTGCCATCCGGCTCATGGTTGATCTTGATGAACTCGAACGGCAGATGCTCTTCCAGCAGGTCGATGACGGGGCCGGCTCCGCCATTGCCGGGATTGACCACGATCTTCAGGGGCTTGAGTTTGTCCCTGTCTACATAGCCCAACAGCGCCTGGATGTAGTCATCCTTCCAATCGATGCTTTCCACGGAACCCTTGGGTGCGGCATCGGCAAACTTGTTCTTTTCCGCCAATTCCCGAATTTCTTCCAAGCCGGTATCGGCACTGATGGGCCGCGAACCCTCACGCACAAACTTCAGGCCGTTGTAATCCATAGGATTGTGGCTGGCGGTGACCATAATGCCACCGTCATAGCCATAATGATCCGTGGCAAAATACACCACTTCAGTTCCACACAGGCCCAGCTCCTTCACATCCACGCCGCTGTCCGTGAGGCCGCGCACCACGGCTTTCAGCAGTCCGGGGCTGGACAGGCGGATATCCTCCCCCACCACCACGGTTTTGGGCCGGAGAAAGGCCGCATAGGCGCTGCCGATGCGATAAGCAATGTCTTCATTGAGCTGATCGGGAATACGGCCACGCACATCATATGCCTTGAAACAGGTGATCTTTTCCATGGAGAAACCTCGGGCTGCAGGACAAATAAATTATTTTTACATTATACCACTGGCATATGGGGGAATACGCATCTCAAACCACAGGAATTCCCGGGCACAGGGGAGGCCCGAAGCCACCAGACAAAGAAAAAGCCTGTCAACTCGTTGAGTTGACAGGCTTTGATATGGCGTCCCCTAGGGGAGTCGAACCCCTGTTACCGCCGTGAAAGGGCGGTGTCCTAGGCCTCTAGACGAAGGGGACAAGTAAACTTGTCTTTGGTTTTATTCCAGGCGCTATGGCCGCGCCATTGAATATGGTGGAGCCAGGCGGGATCGAACCGCCGACCTCAACACTGCCAGTGTTGCGCTCTCCCAGCTGAGCTATGGCCCCGCTTAAGTACCTATGGAACCTCTGCAGTGCCTTAGGCTTCCTCAAGAGGCGCGTATGATAATCCAGGCGTTTTTTTCTGTCTACAGTTTTCGCAAGAATTTTTGCTGTTCGGCAGCCAATTACCCTTTCCCCCAAGAGTCCCGCAGGCTGACAACCCGATTGAAGGCCAGCTTGTCTGCTGCCTTGGCATCCCGGCAGAAGTATCCTTCGCGCTCGAACTGAAAGCGTTCTCCCGGGCTGGCATCGGCCAGGGAGGGTTCCAGCATGGCTTGCATCACTTTCAGGGAATCAGGATTGAGGAATTCCTGAAAGGGCTTGTCCTTTACCCCGTCCGGCGCGGGAACGGTGAACAGCCGGTCATAGAGGCGTACTTCCGCCGGCACCGCTGCGAGGGCGGAAACCCAGTGAATCACGCCCCGCAGCTTGCGCCCCTCGGGGTTCTTTCCCAGGGTATTGGGGTCATAGCTGCAATGCAGCTCCTTGATCTCACCACTGACATCCTTGATCACCTTGTCACAGATGATGGTGTAGGCATTGCGCAGGCGCACCTCGCCTCCGGTGACCAGACGCTTGTACTTCTTGTTCGCTTCTTCACGGAAATCCGCCCGGTCGATCCACAGTTCCCGGGAGAACTTCAGCTCGCGGCTGCCCATGGATTCATCCTTGGGATGGTTGGGGCCGACAAGGGTTTCTTCCTGGTCTTCCGGATAGTTGGTGATGACCACGCGCAGGGGATCGAGCACCGCCATGCGCCGCGGCGCCGTGCGGTCCAGGTCTTCACGGATGGCCGCTTCCAGTACGCCCATTTCCGCTGATGCTTCGGATTTGGTTATTCCAATGCGTCCGCAGAAATCACGAATGGAAGCCGGCGTATAGCCCCGCCGTCTGAGACCGGCCAGCGTCGGCATGCGAGGGTCGTCCCAGCCTTCCACATGGCCCTCTTCCACCAGCTGAATCAATTTGCGCTTGCTGGTGACCGTATATTCCAGTGTACGGCGGGCAAACTCGATCTGCCGCGGGTGACAATCAATACTGATGTTGTCCAATACCCAGTCATACAGGGGGCGGTGATCCTCGAATTCCAGTGTGCACAGGGAATGGGTGATGCCTTCCAGGGCATCGGAAATCGGATGGGTAAAATCATACATGGGATAGATGCACCATTCGTCCCCGGTCTGGTGATGCACGGCGCCCCGGCGGATACGGTACAGGGCCGGGTCGCGCAGGTTCATGTTGGGCGAGGACATGTCGATCCTGGCGCGCAGGGTGCGGCTGCCGTCTTCGAACTCACCGGCCCGCATGCGCTTGAACAAGTCCAGGTTCTCTTCCACGGAACGCTCCCGATAGGGACTGTCCTTGCCCGGCTCCGTGAGGGTGCCGCGATACTCACGCACCTGATCGGCATTCAGGTCACAGACATAGGCCTTGCCTTTCTCGATAAGCTCCACGGCAAAATTGTACAGCTGCTCGAAATAGTCCGAAGCAAAATACAGTCCGGCCCATTCATAACCCAGCCAGCGTACATCGTTCTTGATGGCTTCGACATACTCCTCATCTTCCTTATGCGGATTGGTATCGTCGAAACGCAGATTGCATTTGCCGTCATAGTCTTCTGCGATACCGAAATTGAGCACGATGGATGTGGCATGCCCGATATGCAGATAACCATTGGGCTCCGGGGGAAAGCGCGTGTGAATACTGCTGTGCTTGCCGGAGGCCAGGTCTTCTTCGATGATCTGGCGAATGAAGTTGGTTGGTTTGTTGTTATCGGTCATGACTGTTTCTGTATGTAGTCGATGGCTTTGTCGATGCGGCGCAGGCAGGCTTCCCGGCCGATCATTTCCATGGTGAGATCCAGATCCGGCGACGGCGAACCGCCGGTTACCGCCACCCGCACCGGCATGGCGACCTTGCCGAAACCAACTTCCAGGGTTTTGACGGTAGTGTCGATCACTCCGTGAATATCTTCCCGGTTCCAGCATTCCAGTTCCGCCAGGCGGGAGCGTACCAGCTGCAAAGGCTCCAGGGCAGCGGCCTTGAAGGCTTTTTTCGCGGCCTTTTCGTCGAAGGTTTCAAAATCCCGGTAATAGAAGGCACTGATCTGCGCCAGCTCCACCAGGGTGCTGGCGCGTTCACGCTGGGCCTCCACCACTTTTACAAGATCCGGCCCTTGCGCCGGGTCGATGCCCAGCTTGCCCATGTGGGGTGAAAGCAGACGGGCGATGCGCTTCGGATCATCCGCCTTGATGTAGTGCTGGTTGATCCACAGCAGTTTGTCCGTATTGAAGGCAGAGGGCGCCTTGTTGACTTCGCTCAGTTCGAACAGCTCCACCATTTCATCCAGGGAAAAGATTTCCTGATCGCCATGCGACCAGCCCAGACGCACCAGGTAATTGAGCAGCGCCTCCGGCAGGAAGCCCTCTTCCATGTACTGCATGACGCTGACGGCGCCATGGCGCTTGGACAGGCGCGCACCATCGTCCCCCAGGATCATGGGCAGGTGGGCGTATTCCGGCACCTTCAGCCCCAGGGCATTGAGCAGATTGATCTGCCGGGGGGTGTTGTTGATGTGATCATCACCGCGGATCACCTGGGTGATGTTCATATCCGCATCGTCCACCACCACGGTCAGATTATAGGTGGGCGCGCCATCGCTGCGGCGGATAATCAGGTCATCCAGCTCCGCATTGGCGACGCTGATGCGCCCACGCACCAGGTCGTCGAACACCACGGCGCCGGTGTCCGGATTGCGGAAACGAATCACATGAGGCTGCTTCGGGTCGATTTCCCGATGGCGGCAGAAACCGTCATAGCGCGGCTTGACCTTTGCCGACATCTGCCGCTCTCGCAGCTCTTCCAGACGTTCCCTGGAGCAATCACAGCGATAGGCCAGGCCTTTTTCCAGCAGTGCATCGATGGCCTGGTTGTAACGCTCGAAACGGTGGGTCTGATAAAAAGGCCCTTCGTCATACTCCAGACCCAGCCAGGTCATGCCTTCGAGAATGGCGTTTACCGACTCCTGGGTGGAGCGCTCCAGGTCGGTATCTTCGATGCGCAGCACAAAGCGACCGCCATGCTTGCGCGCATAGAGCCAGGAAAACAATGCCGTGCGAGCGCCTCCCACATGCAAATAGCCCGTTGGACTGGGGGCAAAACGTGTTCTGACTGTCATTGGAATGAGTATTGCGGTCGGAAAACAGGCATTTTATCAGGCTGGCGAGGGTAAACGAGCAGTTTTATACAGATATTTCCGCTTATCGCTACCAATGTTCCTGTTTTATTCTATAATAGAACCAATATAGCACCAAAGGAGCGCAACATGAGTACGCCCAACCTGACCCGCCGCCAGCAGGAAATCTACGAATACCTCCTCACCCATCTGCACGAATTTCCTCACCCACCAACACTGGATGAACTCTGCGACGCCCTGGGGCTGAGTTCCCGCGGTTCCCTGCACAAGCAATTGCAGGCGCTGATCAAGGAAGGGCTCATCGAACCCATGCACAACCAGCGCCGGGGGGTGCGTCTTGCCCAGGCGCCAGCGGAAGAGTTCAATTCAGACGAGAACGAGCTGCCCCTGTACGGGCACATTGCCGCCGGCCAGCCCATCGAGGCCATCGCCAATCCGGAAACCATCACCGTTCCCCCTCCCCTGCGTACCGAAAACCCTTGCTATGTGCTGGAGGTCAAGGGGGATTCCATGATCGAGGAGGGCATACTGGACGGCGACTGGGTGGTCATCGAGCAACGCGATCACGCCCGCAACGGGGAGATCGTGGTGGCCCTGGTGGATGGCGAGGAAGCCACCCTCAAACGCATCGAACAGCAGCAGGGAAAGGTTGTTCTGCACCCTGCCAACAGCAACATGCAATCCATGAGTTTCCTGCCGGAGCAGGTACAGATACAGGGCGTGCTGGTGGGGCAGATGCGGAGCTATCATTGACCATCGTCCGCTGTGCATGGGCGAATGCCAGCCCCCTGGAGCAGGAATATCATGACCAGGAATGGGGGCAGCCCGTTCATGACGACCGCCTGCTGTTCGAGTCACTGATTCTCGATGGCGCCCAGGCGGGGTTGAGCTGGGCGCTCATTCTCGGCAAACGCGAGAACTATCGCAAGGCATTCGATTATTTCGATGCCGAGAAAATTTCACGCTACTCTGAAAAAAAGATTGCCGCTCTACTGGCCAACCCCGGCATTGTCCGCAACCGGCTGAAAGTCCATTCCACGGTGAGCAATGCCCGGGCATTTCTCACCGCGCAGGAAGAACACGGCAGTTTTGATCGTTATATCTGGCAATTCGTCGGTGGTCAGCCCATTCAAAATGCCTGGAAAACCGATGCGGAGGTGCCTGCCACTTCAGCGGAATCCGATGCCATGAGCAAGGATCTGAAGAAAAGAGGTTTCAAATTCGTCGGCTCCACCATCTGCTACGCCTTCATGCAAGCCATGGGCATGGTGAACGATCATGTCATCCATTGTCACAAGTATCAGCAGATCAGAAATCTTTCCCCTTAATGCTTTTGACCTTTCTCCACAGCCGGTATTTCATGCGGCTTTTCCAGTGATACGCCGTTCCCTGGCAGGGATATAGGCGGATTTCCTCTGCTGTACGCACCAGGGTGGTGAGCTGGCGCTCCAGTTCACGAATTTCCTGCAGCCAATTTTCTGCATCCAGCTCCCTGTGGGCCCTGGCCAGCGCATCGATGACCATCACTGAGCGATCAGGATCCATACTTGCCGCGTAGCGTTTCAACCCGGCCAGCAGGCAATACTCTCCTGCGGTTTCCGCAGGAGCTACGGGCCGCTTTTCAGGAAGCATGCCAGCGCCACTGAACCACAAACCGCTGACCGGCAACCAGCCTTGCGCCTGCCTTGCCTCGTTCTCTTCCTGCTGGAAAAACAGCATCTGGGTTTCGTTGATGACGCTGCGCCAGAACCTCTCGTCCTTCCCTTGCGGCAGGAAAGAAGCCATGCTGCGCCCGGCGACCCGGGACAGATCAGCAAAACCGGAACAGACGGGCGTTTGGGTAAACAGATACCAGCGCAGGGGGGAAGCCGCCTTCAGCACCAGCCCGTCTTCGGCAAAATGCCTGTTGAATGCCGAAATGAAGCGCTCTGCCTGCTGCAAGTCCATCTGCTTTTCCTCCAGGGGGAAAAGCAGCACCTGATCCCGGTCCGCACGCAGATATACCGGCGCGGCCTGGAGCACCCAGCCGCAAACCTCCTCGCCGCTGTCCGCAAGCCAGCACAAGGGGGCTGCGGCGGGAGCATGTTCTTGCAGATGGAACAGCCGGAAAAGGTTGGTGTCGAGGTTCCCGGGCGCGACCTTTTTGTCTGCGCGGGCGAGGAGGCGTTCAAGAACAGGAAACCGCGGAATATCCGCGGTTTCCATGCCGGCAGGCGGCGGTTCCAGAAGATCAGGAACCAATAGATGATGGATCATCCCTGCATATTGCCCAGAATGGCGTCCTTCACCGAGCCAAGGGTGGCTTCAATAACAATCGCAGGATCGGTACATTGCTTGATTGCCGTATCCGGGTCTTTCAATCCGTTGCCGGTAAGGGTGCAGACGATCTTGCTGCCTTCGGCAATCTTCCCCGAGCGGATATCCCGCATGGCGCCGGCCAGCGAAGTCGCCGAAGCCGGTTCACAGAACACGCCCTCCATGGTCGCCAGCATTTTTTGCGCCTTGAGGATCTCTTCATCGCTGAATTCATCGAACCAGCCACCAGACTCTTTCTGCGCATTCCAGGCAAGATCCCAGGACTGGGGATGACCGATACGAATGGCGGAAGCGATGGTTTCCGGATGATCCACCGGTTCGCCCCGCACAAAGGGCGCAGCACCGGAAGCCTGGTAGCCCACCATCACTGGCGCGGAATTTACGATGCCATGATCATGATATTCCTTGTATCCCATCCAGTAGGCGGTGATGTTGCCGGCATTGCCCACCGGCAGACAGTGGTAGTCCGGCGCCGCTTCCAGTTCTTCAACGATTTCGAATGCCGCTGTTTTCTGCCCCTGAATGCGAAAAGGGTTGATGGAATTGACAATGGTCACCGGGGCTTCATCGGCAACCTCCTTCACCAGGCGCATGCCATCATCGAAATTGCCACGAATCTGGATGGTCACCGCGCCATACATCATGGTTTGCGCCAGCTTGCCCATGGCGATCTTTCCTTCCGGGATCAGCACGAAGGCTTTTATTCCCGCCCGCGCCGCATAGGCCGCTGCGGAAGCGGAAGTGTTTCCCGTGGAAGCACAGATCACCGCCTTGCTGCCCTCTTCCACCGCCTTGGTGACCGCCATGGTCATGCCCCGGTCCTTGAACGAGCCGGTGGGATTCAGGCCTTCGTATTTGACATAGATGTCCACGTCCCTGCCCAGGGCGCGGGGAATGTTGTTGAGCCGGATCAGGGGGGTGTTACCTTCTCCCAGACTGATAATACGGGTGTCATCATGCACCGGCAAACGGTCACGGTATTTGTTGATCAGGCCGGTGTAACGGGGGCGAAATGGCATGCTCCAAACCTCGAATAAGACTATTGTACTTGGTTGATTGTGATGGGGCGCGGTCAGTCCAGGTATTCTACCCGGATTCGGGAAACGCTTCTTACCGCATCCATGGCAGCGATGGCGGCAAGGGCCCGATTCATATCGCCTTCCAATACCCGGTGGGTCAGCAGCACCAGGGGCACTTCCGTCTCGCCACCAAGCGGCTCTTTCTGTTTTACCGCTTCGATGCTGATGCCCGACTCTCCCAGAATGCCGGTCACCTTCGCCAGTACACCGGGTTTGTCTTCCACGGTAAGCCGCAGATAATAGGCGGTCTCGATCTGATCCATACCCAGCACGGGGAAATCCGACAACTCATCCGGCTGGAAGGCCAGATGAGGTACGCGGCTGTCGGGATCGACGGTAAGGGCGCGGGCGATGTCGATGATATCAGCCGCCACCGCAGAGGCGGTAGGCAGGGAGCCCGCACCCGCGCCGTAATACAAGGTGGAACCCACGGCATCACCTTTTACCAGCACGGCATTCATCACGCCATCTACATTGGCGATGAGGCGGCGCTCGGGAATCAGCGTGGGATGCACCCGCAGCTCCACGCCCGTGTCAGTGCGGCGCGTAACCCCCAAATGCTTGATGCGGTATCCCAGCTCTTCCGCATACTCCACATCCTGAGCTTCGATCTTGCCGATGCCTTCGGTGTAGCATTTGTCGAATTGCAGGGGAATACCAAAAGCCAGTGACGCAAGGATGGTGAGCTTGTGCGCGGCGTCGATGCCCTCCACATCGAAGGTGGGATCGGCTTCGGCATAGCCCAGCTCCTGGGCCTCCTTGAGTACATCGGCAAAATCCCTGCCCTTGTCCCGCATCTCGGTGAGAATGAAGTTCCCGGTGCCGTTGATGATGCCCGCAATCCATTCGATGTGGTTGGCCGCCAGCCCTTCGCGCAACGCCTTGATAATGGGAATGCCCCCCGCAACCGCCGCTTCGAAGGCGACGGTGACGCCCTTCGCCTGAGCCGCGCTGAAGATTTCATTGCCATGCAAGGCGATCAGCGCCTTGTTGGCGGTAACCACATGTTTGCCCTGGGCGATGGCTTCGAGCACCAGCTCCTTGGCCGGGGAATAACCGCCAATAAGCTCCACCACCACATCCACTTCCGGGTTGCGAACCACCTCGAAGGCATCGTTGGTAATACTCACCTTGTCCAGGCCGTCGATGCCCTTGGGGTCAAACTCCCGCGCCGCAGCATGACTGACCACAATATCACGACCGGCGCGGCGGCTGATTTCCGCTGCATTCCGGTGTAGTACATTCATGGTGCCGCCACCGACGGTACCCAATCCCAGCAATCCCACTTTTACGGGTTCCAAGCTTCTTCTCCTGTTATTTCAAATCTGTTACCGGGGCAATAATGCCAGCCGGTTTTCCTGCAAAACGCCGTCCTTGCGAAACATATCCCGAATACCGCGCACGGCCTGGCGGGTGCGATGTTCGTTTTCGATCAGCCCGAAGCGCACATGGCTGTCGCCATATTCGCCGAAGCCGATACCGGGAGACACAGCCACCTTGGCATCGATGAGCAATTTCTTGGAAAACTCCAAAGAGCCCATATCCAAATACGCCTCAGGAATCGGTGCCCATACAAACATGGTGGCCTTGGGCCGCTCCACGGCCCAGCCGATGTTGTTCAGCCCGTCGCAAAGCACATTGCGTCGGGACTCGTACATGCCCCGGATATCCGCCACGCATTCCTGGGGGCCTTCCAGGGCGGCAATGGCCGCCACCTGAATCGGCGTGAACATACCGTAGTCCAGATAGGATTTCATCCGTGCCAACGCCGCCACCAGGGTCTTGTTGCCGCACATGAAACCTACGCGCCAACCGGGCATATTGTAGCTTTTCGACAGGGAAAAAAACTCCACCGCAATCTCTTCCGCTCCCGGCACTTGCAGAATCGAGGGCGCTTTGTAGCCATCGAATACTATATCCGCATAAGCCAGGTCATGAATCACCCAGATATTGTGCTCCCTGGCAATCTCCACCACCTTTTCAAAGAAATCCAGATCCACACACTGGCTGGTCGGGTTACCGGGAAAATTGATCACCAGCATTTTTGGCCGGGGCCAGGAGGCCTTGATGGCCTCTTCCAGCTTCTCGAAAAAATCCACACCTTCCACCAGAGGCACATGACGCACATCGGCTCCGGCGATAACAAAGCCCCAGGGATGGATGGGATAGGCGGGATTGGGCACCAGCACCGAGTCCCCCGGCCCCACGCAGGCCAGGGCCAGATGCGCCAGCCCCTCCTTGGAGCCGATGGTGACGATAGCCTGGGTTTCAGGATCCAGCTCCACTTCATAACGGTCCCTGTACCAGTTGCAAATGGCCCTGCGCAAGCGAGGGATACCCTTGGACATGGAATAGCGGTGGGTATCCTTGCGCTGGGCGGCCTCGCACAGTTTGTCCACGATATGCTGGGGTGTACCCTGATCGGGATTGCCCATGCCAAAATCAATGATGTCCTCACCCCGCGCCCGCGCTTCCGCCTTCAATTCATTGACGATGGCGAAAACATAGGGCGGCAACCGCTTGATGCGGCGGAATTCTTCCATTTCAGGGGTGGACACAGGAAACCTCTAGCAAGCTGGAAATCTAGGCAAACGAGTAAAGTACATGAGCAGGAAGGAAAATTCAATTGGCGCGCACATGCCGCTGCCCTCCGGGCTGCGTGAATGGACAGCAACCCCTTCCTGGTTTGCCTGTCGTACAATGGCCGCGCCCAAGGTATGATAGCGGCCATGAAATTCGCCCAGGATCAAGTCAACAGCAGATACCTCATCGAGGCTTATGAGGCTGGCTGCATTCACATCGGCAACACAGAGTTCCGGCACAACCTGTTGCTGATGCCGGAAAAACTGCGCGATCCCTGGGAGCTGCAAGCCATACAGGATCTTTCGGAAAAACACCTTTCCCTGCTGGCGGCATACCGGCCGGACATTGTCCTTCTGGGCAGTGGAGAACGGCAGTTGTTTCCTCATCCATCGGTTTTTGCACCATTGATGCAGGCAGGCATTGGTTACGAAGTGATGCCCACTCATGCGGCATGCCGCACTTACAATATATTGCTGGCGGAAGACCGGCAGGTTCTGGCTGCCCTCATCCTCTAGT
>JAMOLT010000017.1 GCA_027068915.1 Sedimenticola sp.
GTGCGGGGCGCAGGTTACAGCCTGTCGGTCAAAGGTATGGATGGTGCATGACAATCTTTCTGTAGAGCTTGGGCGTCTGCTGGTCATTGGTTTAGTCGTCACCTTGTTTGGCTTGCTCAGCGGTGTCTGGTCGCTGCCTATATTCATGGGGCTAGGTGGATATATCGCCTGGCATTTGCGCCAAATGTACCTCATGGAGGAATGGCTGCATGGCGTAGAGCGGGACGAATCCCGGCTTGGCGGCATCTGGGGCTATATTGCCATCCACATGAAAAAGGCCCGCAACCGCGCCCGCCAGCGAAAAAAACGCCTCAGCCGTCTGTTGCACCGCTTCTACGATACCCTCGAAGCCATGCCGGATGCGGCCATCATTCTGGAGAACGACCTGCGGGTGCAGTGGTTCAACACCGCGGCCCATGAATTGCTGGGTCTGGAACTGTCGGTGCGCAAACGCAACCAGCATATTCTGCACCTTGTCCCGCACCCGGATTTCCAGCGCTGGGTTGAAGAAAAGGATTTTTCTCGTCCCCTCGAACTGGCGTCCCCCGCTGATCCATCCCGGATGCTGCAGATCAGGATGGTGGAATTTGGCCAAGGCCAGTATCTGCTGTTGGCCCATGATATTTCCGAGCTGAAGCGTGTGGAGGCGGTGCGCCGCGATTTTATCGCAGATGTGTCCCATGAATTGCGTACGCCGCTTACTGTGGTGGCAGGCTACCTGGAGATGCTGGCAGATGAACAGGAATTGCCAGAAGACATCCACCGGGCACTGCTTGCCTCCCGCCGCCAGGCAGAGCGCATGCAATCCATTGTTGCCGATTTGCTGATGCTGTCTCGCCTGGAACTGGAAGAAGATCAGCTCTGGGTCGGTGAATCAGTGGAGGTGCCGGCGTTGCTGGCCGGGCTGGTGGAAGACGCCCGCCGGCTCAGTGATGAAGCCGGGCATCCCATCCAGTTGCATACGGATGGGGCGCTGGGTCTCATTGGCAGCGAGAGTGAGCTGGGCAGCGCTTTCGGCAATCTGATCTTCAATGCGGTGCAGCACACGCCCCGGGGCACCCCCATCGACGTCTACTGGGGGCGGGATGGTGATGGCGCCCGCCTGGTGGTGGCGGACCGGGGGCCGGGGATTGCCGCGGAGCATCTGCAGCGTCTCACGGAAAGGTTCTACCGTATCGACAAAAGCCGCTCCCGCGAGCGAGGTGGCACCGGCCTGGGGCTGTCCATCGTCCGCCATGTGCTCAAACGCCACGAAGCAGTGATCGATATTCAAAGCACACCCGGCCAAGGTAGCCGTTTTGTTTGTTTGTTTCCTGCCAGCCGGGTGGTTAAACTAACCCCCTGACAGTGAATCTTGCAGGATCGTGACATGCCCATAGATACCCAGGCCTTCGCAGGCTACCCCTTTACCCGCATGCGCCGCATGCGCCGGGATGACTTTTCCCGCCGCCTGATGCGGGAAACCGTGCTTACGCCGGATGACCTGATCTATCCGGTATTCGTCCTCGAAGGTTCGGGCAACCGCGAACCCGTGGCTTCCATGCCCGGCGTGGAGCGCCTGAGCATCGACCTGCTGGTGGAAGAGGCGAAAGAGATTGCGGGGCTGGGCGTGCCCGCCATGGCCCTGTTTCCCGTAACGCCGCCTTCGGCCAAGAGCGAAAGCGCCGAAGAAGCCTATAATCCCGACGGGCTGGCGCAGCGTGCGGTACAGGCGGTGAAAGACGCCGTGCCGGAGCTGGGCGTCATTACCGATGTAGCCCTCGACCCCTTCACCACGCACGGCCAGGATGGACTCATCGATGAGAGCGGCTATGTCCTCAATGATGAAACCGTGGAGGTGCTGGTCAAACAGGCCCTTTCCCATGCCCGGGCCGGCGCCGACGTGGTGGCCCCGTCAGACATGATGGATGGACGCATCGGCGATATCCGGGACGTGCTGGAGTCTGAAGGTCATGTTCACACGCGTATCCTTGCCTACTCGGCCAAGTACGCCTCCAGCTATTATGGCCCCTTCCGTGATGCCGTGGGTTCCGCGGCCAACCTGGGCAAGGGCAACAAGAACACCTACCAGCAAGACCCCGCAAACAGTGATGAGGCCCTGCGCGAGGTGGCGCTGGATCTGCAGGAAGGGGCGGACATGGTCATGGTCAAGCCCGGCATGCCGTATCTGGACATCGTGCGCCGGGTAAAGGATCAGTTTGGGGTGCCGACCTATGTCTACCAGGTTAGTGGCGAGTACGCCATGCACATGGCTGCGGTGCAAAATGGCTGGCTGGATGAGCGCGCCGTAGTGATGGAATCTTTGATCTGCATCAAGAGATCGGGTGCTGACGGTGTGCTGACCTATTTTGCCAAGCGGGCTGCCAGGTGGCTGAACGAGGCTTGAATCCACCGTTTTTCGGTTCCCTCGTCCCTATTATCAAGTAATTGATAATAAACTGTTAATAATTGTTTTTCCGATAGAAATTCAGCCACTCTCAGGTAAAAATTCTGTCATCGTGGAGCTATTCCCCGACAGTTGCGGATAGACTCCTCTTATTTCAGCCCCCCAATGTTTTGATTTCCCTCGGGGCTAGCATTTCTATAGCGTTTCTGTCAACCTCTCCCCATGAGTTTTTTGATTTCCATGCGGAGCGGGTTTTCATAACAAACAGATAAAACAGGGGATTGCTATGGTAACAGGCCTGATATTTGCGCTGATCTGCGCGCTGGTAGCTATTGGTTACGGTGTGGTATCCATGAAGTGGATACTGGCCAAGCCAACGGGAAATGAACGAATGAACGAGATTGCTGCTGCCATACAGGCAGGGGCATCAGCCTACCTTAACCGTCAATATATGACGATCGGCATTGTCGGTGCTGTGTTGTTTGTGCTCATCGGCATCTTTTTGGGCTGGGCGATGGCTGCCGGGTTTGCTATCGGTGCAGTTTTTTCCGGCCTGGCTGGTTACATCGGCATGAATATTTCAGTTCGAGCCAATGTACGCACGGCAGAGGCCGCCAACGATGGCCTGGATGCTGCCCTGCAGATAGCCTTCCGCGGTGGTGCGATTACCGGAATGCTGGTGGTTGGCTTGGGCCTGCTGGGTGTAGCTGGTTTCTATAGCATCCTGTTGATGGCGGGGGTCGATGATCCAATTCACCCTCTGATCGGCCTGGCTTTTGGCGGTTCCCTGATCTCCATTTTTGCGCGTCTGGGTGGCGGCATCTTCACCAAGGGCGCGGATGTAGGCGCTGATATCGTGGGAAAAGTGGAAGCGGGCATTCCAGAAGATGATCCCCGCAATCCAGCCGTTATTGCCGATAACGTGGGCGATAACGTCGGGGACTGTGCCGGCATGGCGGCCGACCTGTTTGAGACCTATGCGGTAACCGTGGTTGCAACCATGCTGCTTGGTTCTCTCATGGTGGAGGGCGTGGGCTATAACGCGGTGCTTTATCCCCTGATTCTTGGCGGTATCTCCATCATTGCTTCCGTGGCCGGAACCTATTTCGTCAAGGCGCGTGATGGCGGAAAGATCATGAACGCCCTGTATCGTGGCCTGGGCGTTGCCGGTGCCATTTCCGCGGTTGTTTTCTATCCGGTATCGGTGCTTATGTTTCCCGATGGGCTGAGTGTTGGTGGTGAAGCAGTAACTGCTTTCAGTCTGTACCTGGCGGCACTGATTGGCCTGGTGCTGACTGCGTTGATGGTCGTCATCACCGAATACTACACCGCGACTGAATTCAAGCCAGTCAGGCATATTGCAGAAGCTTCCACTACTGGCGATGGCACCAATGTCATCGCTGGCCTGGGCGTATCCATGAAGTCTACTGCGGCCCCTGTGCTGTCGATTTGTGCGGCAATCTGGGGAGCACATGAGTTGGCGGGACTGTATGGTATCGCTATTGCTGCAACTTCCATGTTGTCCATGACTGGCATTATCGTGGCGCTGGATGCCTATGGTCCTATCACTGACAATGCCGGTGGTATTGCGGAAATGGCCGATCTGGATGAGAAAATTCGTAATATCACCGACCCTCTGGATGCAGTTGGCAACACCACCAAAGCGGTAACCAAGGGGTATGCCATTGGTTCTGCCGGCCTTGCTGCCCTGGTTCTGTTTGCAGATTATACCCATACCCTGGAAGCGGCTGGCATCAAGGGCTTGACCTTCGATCTTTCTGATCACATGGTCATTATCGGCCTGTTCATCGGTGGCCTGATCCCTTATCTGTTTGGCTCCATGGCCATGGAAGCGGTTGGCCGGGCTGCCGGTGGCATCGTCAACGAAGTCCGCCGCCAGTTCAAGGAAATGCCTGGTATCATGGATCATACCCAGAAGCCGGATTATTCCCGTGCCGTGGACATGCTGACCAAGGCGGCCATCAAGGAAATGATTATTCCTTCCTTGTTGCCAATCCTGGCGCCTGTACTGGTTGGCTTGCTGCTGGGGCCAAAAGCCCTGGGTGGTATGCTGCTGGGAACCATCATTACCGGCTTGTTCTTGGCCATTTCGATGACTACTGGCGGTGGTGCCTGGGACAATGCCAAGAAATACATTGAAGACGGCAATTTTGGGGGCAAGGGTTCTGACGCTCACAAGGCGGCAGTGACCGGCGATACCGTGGGTGATCCGTATAAAGATACGGCTGGCCCTGCGATTAATCCGCTGATCAAGATTATCAATATCGTGGCCTTGATGCTGGTGCCTTTGCTGGTATAGTCCTTTTCCCAAACAAACAGACGGCCCTGGCCAGGACTTGGAGTAAGTGATTAGGGTACCCCTGCAGCTGCAACAGGCCGCTGGCCTTTTTGCCCTGCTGGTCCTGGCAAAATACACTGCGTATTTCCACCTTCCGTGGAGCAATGTGGCCTGTATCCTGTTTTTTGCTGCCGCATTTGAGCATCTTTGCCTTTTTGCCATACGGAAAAAGCTGGACTTCTTTTCCTTTTCCTCCCTTTCCACTGCCATGGGCGTCATGTTGATGATGGCAACGTCCCAGCTATGGATATACTTCGTGGTAATCGGATTCGGGCTGCTGCAAAAACACATTTTGGTATTTGAGAAAAGACATTTCTTCAACCCTTCCAACTTTGCCTTATTGTTCGGGCTGTTTTTCTTTTATGATGACGCGCACCTGGTATTGGGTCAATTGGGAGACGCCCTATGGTTTGTGACAGTGGTGGTCGTGTTGGCGGTGGTGGTGTTGATACGGGCGAATCGCTGGGTGATTCCCCTGGCATTTGTGGGAAGCTATCTTTTCCTGCAGTATCTTCTGGTGGTGCAGCATGATCCTGTGGTGGTCTTTGAAGAGATCCAGCACCGGTTTTACTCGGTTTCTTTTGTCGTTTTTACCCTTTTTATGCTTACCGATCCCAGAACCACGCCCTCCGGCGACCAGCAACAGTTTCTTTTCGGCTTTGTTCTGGCGTTGATTGCCGTGTGTCTGGACAGGTATTTTGGTTTTCGCGTGCAGCATCTATTTATTGCCCTTTTTGTTCTTTCTCCCTTGGTTCCTCTTGTCACCAATTGGCGAACAGCTAAAGAACAAAAAAAATTGTTACTGCTGACCTCCATGATTATGGCCGTCGTCCTGAGCGTGTCCGTTTTTATTGAGAGCAGGGCGCCGTATTATTTTGAGATGAACGGGTGATGAGCAAAGAGGCGAAAACAAGTATCGCTATTCTGGTAGCCGGCTTGTTACTGATTGCCTTGTACTGGTTTGCACCGGAAAAAACTGCTCAGAAAAAACAGGCTTCAATAACGGTGGAAGAGAAAATAATACTTCCAAAGAATGCACCAGAGGTCTACCAGGATATTCCGGAAGTGCAGTCATACAAAAAGGACATTCGGGAAATGGTGAACAGGGGTGAGGCCGTACTGCCCTTGCAAGGCAGAGAGCTGGATGACGGAGCGCAAAAGACACAGGAAATCCTGCTGAAAGATCAGGAGTTTCTGAAAGATACGATGCAAGACGGACAGATTCTGCACAATGACATGATGCGTATTTTGCCAGCAATAGTAAGCGCTCTGGATGCAGACGCAAAACAGGTATGCCAACCGCATGCCTGCTACCAGGCGGAAAAGTATAATTTTGTAACCAACGTAACCACCAGAGCCATAGTGGATGTAAGAAATGCCAGGGTATTGTCTGTCCAGCGCTACCAGAACATGCAGCCGGATATCAGTTTGCGCCTTGCGCGTATCGCCAGGGCCATTGCACTGAATGCCCCTGAAGTAAAGCAGGAGCTGGGGGCAAAGCCTTCTGTAACGGATGTTTCCATGGCAAATGTTCGTGGAGCTCTGCAGGAATCTCCATGCGAAAATTCGGCTCATCTTTGTGTGGCTCCCGTTTTTGCGGATCACAGCAGGGAGCGGGCGCTTTGGGCAATAGTGGATTTGACAGAGCTTAAACTGGTTGCCGCAAAATGGACCCGACTGGGAAAAACGACCACACCCGCCAGAATATCCGAGAGGAGCCTGCAAAATCGTTACATCATGGAAAACTATTGCCAGAAAAACACCATACTTGAGCGCAATGGATGGAAGCTTTCCTACCGGCTCACGGGTTCTGATGGTTTGGAGGTGATTGATGTCAGCTATCAAGGCAAGCCGGTGCTGACTTCAGCAAAAATCGTGGATTGGCATGTGAGTTACCAGCAGGAAGGCGCGGGCCAGTTGGATACGACTACAGAGACTTACATGGAAGGAAGGCGCGTAGAGTTTGTGCAGGTCGGGGACGGCTCCTATTTCTTTGGCTACAACGACGCCATGGGGTGCCCCATGTTTTCAACTTCCGTGGTGCTTCCCTTTAATGCGCCGCAGATAAGGAAACTGGACAACGGCTTTGTGTTGATGCAGGACTACCGGAACCCCAAATGGCCCATGGCATGCAATTACCGGTACGAAAACCGCTTTGAATTTTATGATGATGGTTCTTTTCGGGTTGCAGGAGTAAATATTGGGCGAGGCTGTGGTGACAATGCACTCTACAGGCCGGTAATGCGAATAGACATGGCCCTGGGTGATAGGGAGAAATTCTATACATATGAAGGAGAATGGAAGCAGTGGAAACAAGAACGCATGGGCCGCACCAAAGATGCATCGCTACATGAAGAGAGCAAATATCTGTACAAGATAGCGTCGGCAACCGATAGCAGGAGGGGCTACTATATTGAACCAAACAAGGGGCAGCCCCATGATGAGAGCAGGGGGGACAATGCCAGAATATTTGCTACAAGGTTCAAACCGGAAGAAGGAGACCAGGATTTGCTTACCCTGGGTTCCTGTTGTGACCTCGAGAATGATGGTGTGGAACGTTACCTGGAAGACAATGAAAGCATCGATGGGGAGAATATTGTCCTTTGGTATGTCCCGCGGGTGCAGAATGATGCAAGGGAAGGGCATGAATACTGCTGGGCAGATACGGCAATAGATGCTAGCGGAAATCTTGTTGTCAAAGAGTGGCCATGCGTGGTTGGGCCTAAGTTTGTGCCGATCAAGTAAAGGGCAGGATATTGCGTAAATATGCTCCCATATTTGCTTCCCTCATGCTTCTTGCCATAGTAGTAGCTGTCGCTGTATACCAAAAAAACAAAGCAGTCGCACCGACAGATGGCGAAGAGAAATCTGCAGGCCTGGGTGTGTTTTCCAGCAGCGCTGATTGCACCAGATTACCGCAGTTTTTGGGAAGACTGAAAATTCCACAACCAGTGCTTATCGACCTTTCACAGAAAAGGTTTACCGGCATAGCGTTACATTACGGACAGAACTATGAAGAAACACTGCACCCTGAAGTATGGGGGAAATATGAGCATTTCGGCACCTATGCGCTGAATGAGCAGGGTGATATCTATCTTTCCCCTACGCCGTTTATCTCCGTCCGCCCGACCACGTTTGATCTGCAGAAAAACATCTACAAACTGGATAGCAAAACGGGCGCATTATCTGTTTTCATGCGTTTCGATGATGTTCATCCAAGCGCCAGTAACCCCTACGGCGTCATCTCCCTTGCCTATGATTGTGAAGATCAGACACTATGGGTCTCTGCCATAGATGAAACGGACTATCAAAGTGCGAAAGGCGTCATTTACCACATAGCCCCTGATGCGAAGAAAATACTGCAATCGGTTCAGGGGTTTGATGCGTTGACAATATTGCCTTTGCGTACAGGCAAGGGGAAGTTTCTGTTGGCAGGTTCGGCAAGAGACAATGCACTGTATGCAATTGCCATTACCGCTGGAGTTTTGTCATCCCCACCCCGGAAGTTGTTGGAGCTTCCCGCTACAAATGAGCGTATTCGAAAGATCAGGATAACGGGCAACAACCAGCTGGAGCTGCAGGCTATTTCTTTTTCCTATACCCTTCTTGCGCAAAGCACATCCAGGGATCGTACTTACTATGATGCAACATGGGATGCCACCTCTTCCGAATGGAAAATGGAAAAAAGAGAATGACAGCTTCGGGTAAAGCCATATTCGAACCATAAAATATAACATGGCCAGGGTGAGAAGGTTTGTGACATTGTTCGGCTTTTCTTGCTTTATACCGATCTTCCCGGGCGATTTTTTGAGTTATGCCAGACGCCGGCTGTGTTTGCTTGAAATGCAGAGTGGCATGCTTTATCGTTGCCGCGTCAAAAAAAATGCCGGGCCTGCTTGTGGATCGGGATGAAAGGCTGTCGGCCTTTCCCCCTAGTTTATTGGAGCGGGCAATCGGGTTGCTTAAATTTAAGGGTTTAGGGAGATAGGGATGAGGAAAGCAGCGCACAAGTGGCTGAAACTGACTCTTCTGCAGGTATTGTTTGTATCCACAACAGCAGTGTACGCGAATATTGGCGGTACGATTTTCAGGGACTACAACCTGAACGGAGTGATGGATACCCTCGAACCCGGCGTCGAAAACATCACTGTTACCGCTTACGATGATGCAGGGACGGCTGTAGCTACAGCCGCCACGGCAGCGGACGGCAGCTACAATTTGACGACCCCCGTCGGCAGGTACAGGGTAGAAGTGGCCGCGGTGCCCTCCTACCTCAAGCCCGGAACAGCGATTGGCGGCACCACGCAGGCTTTGGTAAGCATCATAAATGATGGTGCAACGCATGATGTCGGCCTGAACAACGTTGGCGAGTATACCCAGGATAATCCGGATATTGTCATGGCGCGGTTTGCCAAAGGCGCCCGCACGGGTGGAAATGCTGGCGTGTATACGGTACTTCAGTATCCCTACACCGCCAACGGTACGGATGCACCAACAAATATTGCAACCTATTCGCAAGTCGGCTCCGTTTATGGTGTTGCGCACTTGAGAAAATCAAATGCAACCTATGTTTCCACCTTTTTCAAGCGTCACGCAGATATTGGCCCGGACGGCATTGGTGCCATCTACAAAATTGACCACACGGCAAGCAATGCAGTTTCCACTTTTGCAACCCTGCCGGGAACAGACCCGCGCGGTGGTGCTGGTGGGGGGTACGACTGGAACCGTGATATAGACGGATATGCGGGTGTAGGGAAAACCGGTATAGGAGATATTGAATTATCTGATGACGAGAGCAAGCTGTTTACGGTCAACATGGATGACAGGAGGCTCTATGTTATCGATGTAGACGCCAGTGGTGATGCCGGCGCGGTTGCAAGCCATGCCATACCAAACCCCTGCGGCAGCCTCGTGGATTTTCGTCCCATGGGACTGGGATTTCGTGATGGGATGCTTTACGTCGGCGTAACCTGCACCGCGGAATCCACAGTTGATGCCAACAATGTGGACAGCAGTACCAACGGCCCCAGAAAAGGGGACAAAACCCGGCTTTCGGCCCATGTTTATAGTTTTTCTCCAGATCTGGATGTTTTCAGTGTAACCCCTGTGCTGGATGTGGATCTTGGCTATGACCGCGGCTGCATCTACAGCGGGGACATCAGTAACCAGGATCCCGCCACTTGTACCTATGTCGATCATGATGGAGCAACCCAGTCCTACAGGGGCAACTGGAATCCCTGGCAAATGGATTACGATATTGTCTTCAATGACAAGGCACCGGGAAATATCGGCAATCAGGATGGCTGGATAGAGTACATGCAGCCACTGCTGTCGGATATTGAATTTGACAATGACGGCGCGATGATTATTGCCATCAGGGATGTGAATGGCGACAGGACAGGGCATCAGAACAGTTCACCGAACCCGGCTGATGGCACCGTGCAAAACGGTAATGGCGAAGGGGATATCCTCAGGGCCTGCGGGAACGCCCAGGCCGGATGGACGCTGGAAAGCAACGGAACCTGCGGGGGCGTCACGACCGGTGGGGCAAACAACAGTGAAGGCGCTGGCGGCGGTGAGTTCTACTGGTATGACAACGGGCCGGGCGGTAACGGCAATGTAAACGGCGGTGCTAGCGGGCATTCCGACACCGCCATGGGTGGACTGCTGGTTGTTCCCGGGCATGCCGACCTGGTCACGGGAGCCATGGATGTCCATGGTTTCCTGGACAACGGATTGATGTGGTTGCGGAACGATAACGGGCAGATCAATACGGATGGCGGAGGAATCCCCAAAAGGCTTTTGGTATCAGCTCCCAACCTGAGTATATTTTTTGGAAAGGCCAGCGGCATAGGCGATCTGGAGGCTTTGCGTGGCGCAGCGCCGGTGGAAATAGGCAACTACGTCTGGAACGACGTGGACAACGACGGCATTCAGGATCCTTCCGAAGTCGTTCTGCCCGGGGTAACCGTAAACCTCTACGAAGGTGCGGCGCTGGTAGGAACGGCAGTTACTGGCCCCAATGGTGAATACTATTTTGGTGGTTTGGCCAATACCAATATGGCGGGAGGCAACCCCCTCAAGCCTTTGACCGCGTATCAATTGCGCATCGATTTGGCGGATGCGGCCCTGGGAAGCCTGGTGCCGACGAAAGAAGATGTCAACGCCAATGCCGATGATACTCACGACAGTGATGGCGATAACGGGGTACTGAACCCGGGCTTCTCGACCATCGCCTATACCACGGGTGGCGCTGGTGAGAACGACCATACCCTTGATTTTGGCTTTGTTGCGGCAATGTCCATTGGCTCCATTATTTGGGACGACAGTAACGTCAATGGCAGCCAGGATATGGGAGAACCGGGGATTTCCGGGGCAACAGTCCGGCTGCTAGTGGATGATGGAACCGGAGTATTCGTGCCGGCAACCCATCTGGATGGCAGCCCGGTAGGAGACTACCTGACGCTAGTTGATGGACTCTATTACTTTGGTAATCTGCCCGAAGGGGATTACCGGGTCGAGGTGACCATGCCGCCAGGTTATGCGCCAACCATCAACCAGAATGCCGCAAACAATGACGATGATCCGAACGATTCCAACATAGCGACTTCCGCAGGCAACGTCCATACCTCTGGTATTTTTACCCTCACCAATAACGCGGAACCCGGCGTGGATTCCAACATCGTCGGCAGTGACGATGCAGACAACTCAGATGAAAACAACGGCAATATGACAGTGGATTTCGGATTCACTCCGGCAGTGTCCATTGGCTCACTCATCTGGAATGACCAGAACAACAACGGTCTCCAGGACGTTGGAGAACAACCCCTATCCGGTGCCACCGTGACCCTGCTCGATGGCAGCGGTAATCCTGTGCCCGGCGTGGCGGTTCAGACCACGGGCAGCGATGG
>JAMOLT010000018.1 GCA_027068915.1 Sedimenticola sp.
CCGTGTCGGTAATGTGCATGTATTCCGAGCCGACGGTGCCGGTATAGACTTTCTGCACCAGATCCAGAATCTCTTTCAGGGGCAACCGTTCAGGAGCAAACAGGGAGCCGGTGTTGAAAACCCGCTCTAGGTCATCTTCCTTCAGGTTGTGATAGCGCAGGGTCAGCTCCGGTAGCTGTGGCGTAGCATGTAAATGCAAAGGGTCAAGATTGGCCAGTTGATGTCCACGCACTCGATAGGCATTGATCAGGCGCAGTACCGAAGCCTGCTTGGCTGCCGCCTGAGCAGCGAGGGTGTCATCGCGACTCGTGCCGTCTGGCCGTTTTTCCTTTGCCAGGCGCCTGAAACCCTGCTGAATGCGCTGGTGGGAGAAATCTGCGCCTCCATGCCCGCTGACTTTGGGAAGCCTCTCAAACTGCTGACGCCAGTTTTCCGCTACACTGCCAGGGTCTTGCAGCCAGGACTCATACAGGTTTTCGATAAAAGCTGCGTTTCCGTCATAGAACGGTGAGGACTCGCGTAATAGTTCCAGTAGCTCAGACATTTTAGGATATTCGCCCTAATTTGGTCGCGCAATGAGAATAAATTGCTTGGTTTAGGTTAAAAGTCTAGCACAAGATATTGGTTATCAAATGAAAATGTTGGAATAATATGATCGTCTTAATATGATGGGGTTCACATGTTGCAACGGGATTTTCTGAAAGCCCTTTTTTTCCCGCCAAAGGACAGCGTATCCCTGGGTGAGAAGGCCTTGTCCGGGCTGGCCGCCCTTGGCGGCATCGGTCTGGTGATGCTGGCGAGCAGCTTTTTCCTCGAAGGGAAAGATTTGCCCTGGGTGGTGGCGTCCATGGGGGCATCTGCAGTGCTGCTGTTTGCCGTTCCCTTGGGCCCTTTGTCCCAGCCCTGGCCATTCGCCGGCGGACACCTGGTATCTGGATTGGTCGGTGTGACGGTTGCCGGCTTGGTTCAAGATCCCGTGCTGGCCGCGGCGCTGGCGGTGTCCCTGGCTGTTTTCCTGATGTATCTGACAGGATGCCTGCATCCGCCGGGCGGAGCCACTGCCTTGACGGTGGTGGTTGGGGGAGATGCCATTCGCTCCATGGGCTATGAGTACCTGCTAACACCGGTACTGCTCAATGTGGTGATCATGCTGGGCTGGGCGCTGTTGATCAACAACCTTTTGCCAAACCGCTATTACCCGAATACCTTGCAGCGCCTGAAAGAAACGGCTGCCAACAGGGTGGAAGCTGACGAGTCGGGTGTGCGACTCGGTATTGTCAAGGAAGACCTGGAATTTGCACTCGGGGAAATGAATGAGTATGTGGATGTTTCCTGTGAGGATCTGTCGCGTATTTATAGCCTGGCTGCCGTCCATGCGAAGCAACGGCGCATGGGCGAGTTGCTTTGTGGCGATATCATGACCCGGGAGGTGATCAGCGCCGAGTACGGAGACAAGGTAGAAGATCTCTGGAAACTGATGGGGCAGCACAAGATTCACGGCATTCCTGTCGTGGATTCCAGGCGTCATGTCATCGGTATTGTCACTATCGCCGATTTTCTCAATCAGGTGAAAGCGGAAGATGGGCGGCCTTTGGCCGCACGCCTGCGGGCATTTCTCAAACCATCTTCCGGCAGCTCTACAGACAAGCCCGAATACGCCGGTCATGTCATGACCGCGCAGGTAGTCACCATCCGCGAGGATCAGCATATTCTGGACTTGTTCCCGGTGTTCTCTGAAAAAGGCGTGCGCCACCTGCCGGTCGTGGATGCCAGCAGTTGTTTGGTGGGCATGTTGACGCCTGCGAATCTGCTTGTGGCGCTGCAAGCGGAAATGCTTTCCCCGACTTGAAGAAGAATAAATGCAGGCATCTGGGGCGCTTCAAATCAGTGCATGTCCAGGGAATATGCACCAAATGGGATCAGTCAAAAGCAAGGGCTGTTTCCGTTTTCCTCGAGTACCACCCGAGTATTTGTCAATTTGTGGGCAATGCTCGTTGCGTTCGAAGCCCCAGAAATATTCCAAATAAGACCGTGATGGCTTGCGGGTACTATTGCTTGTCCTAACAGATTGATTCCACGAAGAAACAGATCCCTGTCTCTGCCAGCATGAGAGCTGTCAAAACCTGTTATTGGCGTCCTGCAGCAGCGTATGGAAAGTCTCGGGGCAGGCAGGTGGATGAAGGCTGGACAGTATGTGCATCGTGCCAGGATTGATGCTGGCATAATTCATGCAGTCTCCAGGTTTCTATTGGTTTTTTCTAGATGGAGTAATCTATGAAAACAAAGTTTATGCACATGCTTGGGGGTGTTTTTTTCTGCCTGCTGTTGCTACCCGCCCAAGTCTATGCAAAAGGTGACACGATCAAGGTTGGCGTGTTGCACTCTCTGTCCGGCACCATGGCAATTAGCGAAACAACCCTGAAAGACACCATGCTTATGCTGATCGAGCAGCAGAACAAGAAAGGTGGCTTGTTGGGAAAAAAACTTGAAGCGGTGGTGGTTGATCCTGCTTCTGACTGGCCTCTGTTTGCAGAAAAAACGCGTGAACTGATTGCGCAGGAAAAAGTAGATGCAATTTTCGGCTGTTGGACCTCCGTGTCCCGAAAATCAGTATTGCCGGTAGTGGAAGAACTGAATGGACTGCTTTTTTATCCTGTGCAATATGAAGGCGAGGAATCTTCAAGAAACGTATTCTATACCGGCGCAGCTCCCAATCAGCAGGCGATTCCCGCGGTAGACTATTTGATGAACGAAATTGAAGTGAAACGTTGGGTGCTGGCTGGTACGGATTATGTATATCCACGCACCACCAACAAAATTCTCAAATCCTATCTAATCGCAAAAGGTGTTGATGAGAAGGATATCATGATCAATTACACGCCCTTTGGCCATTCTGACTGGCAGAATATTGTTGCCGACATAAAGAAGTTTGGCTCCGCAGGTAAAAAGACTGCCGTGGTTTCGACCATTAACGGCGATGCCAATGTGCCTTTTTATAAAGAGTTGGGTAACCAGGGTGTTTCTTCTGAAGACATTCCCGTTATCGCATTTTCTGTTGGTGAAGAAGAGCTTTCCGGCATGGATACCAAGCCACTGGTTGGGCACCTGGCTGCATGGAATTATTTCATGAGCGTCGAAAACAAGCAAAATGAAGAGTTCATCAACACCTGGCATGATTTCATCAAGGATAAAAAACGTACTACCAACGATCCCATGGAAGCTCATGTGATTGGCTTCAATATGTGGGTGAAGGCCGTGGAGAAAGCGGGTACCACTGACGTAGATAAAGTCATTGATGCCATGGTTGGAATAGAAGTGCCCAACCTGACAGGTGGTACGGCGAAGATGCTGAAAAATCACCATCTGACCAAGCCTGTGCTGATCGGTGAAATCCAGGAGGACGGGCAGTTTGAGGTAGTCTGGCAAACGGATGCCGAAGTACCTGGAGATGCGTGGTCTGATTATCTGGAAGGCAGTAAAGACCTGGTTTCGGATTGGACTGCTCCGGTTAATTGTGGCAACTACAACCTGAAGCAAAAGAAGTGTTTGGCTGCCAAATGATTCTGGCTTCCCCATCTGCGGATTGATGTGGTGCATTGCTCAAGGGATATCCTGAACCCAAGATCAGCGATGGATGCTGGCGCGTAGCACAACCTTTTGAATTGTCTTGCTATATGAAAAATCTCACCAGACCGAATGGGTATGGCTGCGATTTTTCATTACGCGACCCAAATCAATATCTTGCGCGCTGCATCCACAATCAATTGCGGATCCTGGGCTGAAGGCGCCCCTTGAGTGATGTGCTATAGTCCAGCCTGTCCTGGCTTGGGCCACTGCGCTTTCCCGAAAAAATACCGGAATTGATCCTATGCTTTCTTTTATTACAAAGAATAGATTCTTGCCGGTGTGGCTGTTGGGTTTGTGCCTGTTGCCTGCTCTGGCAAGCGCAACCCCGCCTGTAGGCTCTGATGCATTTGCCCAAGCTGTGGAACGGTTGCAGGTCAAGAGTTATAAAGAAAGGGAAGCTGCTGTCGCGGCGCTAATTTCAAGCCAGGACGAAAGGGTCAAGCCTGTTCTCGAGGCCATGCTTAACGCACGTTTGTTTTATACCAAGAAAGATAAAATCACGGTTATCGGTATAAAAACCAAAGATGGATTCTCTATAACCGGCGTACTCGATCAAAAGAGTCTGGGCAACGCCAGTAAATCCCAACTGAAGAAAATCAAGGTTAACAACAAGCTTCGCAGAATATTGCGAGCGGGTATTGCCGCGCTGGCTCTTTCCGATCCTGCCCCGGAAGTGCGCCTGTCTGCGGTAAAACAGATGTACGGCAAGCTGGACAATGCCGGTATCCAGATACTGACAGCCCATTATGAAACCGAAACAGATAGCAAGGTTCGTGAGGAGATACAAACCCTGCTCCATATCCACGACCTGAGTTCTGATGACCGAAATACAGTGTTGAAAGCTGTTGCGGCACTGTCGAAAAGCCTGCATCCAGAAGTCAGAAACAAGCTGGAATTGCTGAAAGACAGCACAGATCAAGAGATTTCGGCTGCTTCCGGAGATGCCTTGAAGCATATCGAGGGACAGCTCGCCTTCTATGCGAAGGTAAAGACCGCCTTCTTTGGTTTGAGCCTTGGTTCGGTGCTGGTGCTTGCCGCCATAGGGCTGGCGATCACCTTTGGCGTCATGGGCGTAATCAATATGGCGCATGGTGAATTGATTATGCTGGGTGCATATACCACTTATGTCATACAGCAGCTGATGCCGCAATACATCGGCATGTCGCTACTGGTCGCCATTCCTACCGCATTCCTTGTTTCCGGCGCTGTAGGGATACTTATTGAGCGCCTGGTGATCCGCCACCTCTATGGAAGGCCACTGGAAACCTTGCTGGCAACTTTCGGCATCAGCCTGATCCTGCAGCAAACGGTACGCACGATATTTTCTCCACTGAATCGTTCGGTAGAAACACCGCAATGGATGTCAGGGTTCCTGGAGATCAACCCCGCCCTTTCGCTAACCTATAACCGGCTCTACATCATATTGTTTTGCCTGCTGGTTTTTGCAGTGCTGTTTCTGGTTATCAAAAAAACCTCTCTTGGATTGAGTGTGCGTGCGGTTTCGCAAAATCGTGCAATGGCCAGAGCCATGGGTATACGCGCCAGCCGCGTCGATGCGCTTACCTTTGGGCTTGGCTCCGGTATCGCTGGTATCGCTGGTGTGGCCTTGTCGCAAATTACCAATGTTGGGCCAAACATGGGGCAGGACTACATTATCGATTCATTCATGGTGGTGGTTTTTGGGGGAGTGGGCAATTTGTGGGGAACGCTGATCGGCGGCTTTTCTCTGGGCATAGCCAATAAATTTATGGAACCCTGGGCAGGTGCCGTGCTGGCAAAGATACTGGTGCTGGTCTTTATCATTCTTTTCATCCAGAAACGACCGCGTGGTTTGTTCCCGCAAAAAGGCCGTGTGAACTGATCACAACGGGAGGCTTGCACTATGTTTTACATGTTGAAAGGTGATCGTGGCGGACAGGCCTTGTTGTTGCTGCTGAGCATTGCTGTAGTACTTATCCCCGTTTTGAACCTGGTGGTGCCGGAAGGCCATGCCCTGCATGTTTCAACCTTTACCGTAACCCTGCTGGGAAAGTATCTTGCCTTTGCGCTGCTGGCAGTTGCCGTTGATCTGGTCTGGGGCTATATGGGAATCCTCAGCCTGGGGCATGGCGCATTCTTTGCCCTTGGCGGTTATGCCATGGGCATGTACCTGATGCTGCAAATTGGTGACCGGGGGGTTTATGGGAACCCGGATCTGCCTGATTTTATGGTGTTTCTGAATTGGGAAGAGGTTCCCTGGTTCTGGCAGGGCTTCGACAGCTTCTGGTTTGCCATGATTATGGTCGCTTTGGTGCCCGGGCTGTTGGCCTTTGTGTTTGGCGCTCTGGCCTTCCGTTCGCGCGTCACTGGTGTGTATTTGTCGATCATGACCCAGGCGCTGACCTATGCACTGATGCTGGCGTTTTTCCGCAATGAAATGGGCTTTGGTGGCAACAACGGCCTGACCGACTTCAAAGACATTCTGGGATTCAGCCTGCAATCCGACAGCACCCGGGTGGCGCTGTTTATTGCCTCTGCAGTGGCGCTGGCGCTGGGGTATCTGGCTTGCCGGGCCATTGTGGTTTCCCGCCTGGGGAAAGTTGTGGTGGCCATACGCGATACGGAAGATAGAGTGCGCTTTATCGGTTATCGGGTAGATCACATCAAACTGGCCATTTTTACCTTCTCTGCTGTGCTGGCGGGGATTGCCGGCGCCCTGTATGTGCCGCAAGTGGGAATCATCAACCCGGGGGAATTTTCTCCTCTGCGCTCCATAGAGCTGGTGGTGTGGGTCGCCATCGGTGGACGGGCTACCCTGTATGGAGCCGTGCTGGGTGCATTCATCGTGAATTATTCCAAGACCTATCTGACCGGTGCCGCTCCTGAGGTGTGGTTGTTTGCCCTCGGTGCCTTGTTTGTGCTGGTTACGCTCTATCTTCCCAATGGTCTTGCAGGGTTGTCGAAGAAAAAGGAAGCGGCAGTATGAGTGCTCTGGCGAAGATACGGGAAACCTTCCGTCGTGATCAGGTTTTCGATTTTGTAAACAAGCAGGACTATTCCCGGGTTGACACCAGCCATGGGCAGATTCTCTATGTTGAGGATGTCAGCGTTTCTTTCGACGGATTCAAGGCCATCAATGAACTGAACTTCTATATCGAGGTAGGTGAGCTGCGCTGCATGATAGGCCCAAATGGTGCGGGTAAAACCACCATGATGGATATTATCACCGGCAAAACCCGCCCGGATCAGGGCAGTGTCTGGTTCGGACAGAATATCAATTTGCTCAAAATGACAGAGCCTGAGATTGCCCAGGCTGGTGTGGGGCGGAAGTTCCAGAAACCCACGGTGTTCGAGCATCACGACATATTTGAAAACCTGGAAATGGCCATGGCGGGAAACAAAGGCGTCTGGTCAACCTTTCGTGCCCGGCTTTCCAGTGAGCAACATGACCGGATTGCCAGCGTTATGGAAATCATCGGTTTGAGTGATTGCGCCAAGCAACGTGCAGGTGCTTTGTCTCATGGCCAGAAGCAATGGTTGGAAATTGGCATGTTGCTGATGCAAAACCCGAAACTGTTGCTGGTTGATGAACCTGTTGCAGGCATGACGCATCAGGAAATGGACAAGACCGGAGAACTGTTGACCTCGCTGGCGGGAGAGCATTCCGTGGTGGTGGTTGAGCATGACATGGATTTTGTCCGCTCCATTGCAAAAAAAGTCAGTGTATTGCACCAGGGAAGCATTCTGGCTGAAGGAAGCATGGATGAAGTCCAAAACAACCAGCGTGTAATCGAGGTGTATCTTGGAGAATAAAGCCTTATTGCGGGTCAGCAAGCTAAACCAGTATTATGGAGAAAGCCACACCCTTTGGGATCTCGATCTTTCCGTAATCCAGGGAAAATGCACCTGTTTGATGGGGCGTAATGGTGTTGGAAAAACCACCCTGCTGCAATGTGTCATGGGTTTGCAGGCGATCAAGGACGGCAGCATTGTTTTTGATGGTTTTGAGATACAAAAAGAAGCTGCCGAAAAACGTGCCGGGATGGGTATTGGCTATGTGCCCCAGGGCCGGCAGATCTTTCCGCAGCTAAGTGTGGGTGAAAATCTGGAGCTTGGCCTGTTTGCGCGCAAGGACAGGATGAAGAAAATACCCGACTTTATTTTTGAGCTTTTCCCGGTGTTAAAACAAATGATCTCTCGCCGTGGCGGTGATCTTTCTGGCGGGCAACAACAACAGCTTGCCATTGGCCGGGCTCTGGTGATCGATCCCAAGATGTTGATCCTGGACGAGCCGACGGAAGGCATACAGCCAAATATCGTGCATCAGATTGGCGACATCATCATGCAGCTGAACAAGGAAATGGGGATCACCGTTCTGCTGGTAGAGCAAAAACTTCCTTTTGCCCGGCGGGTTGGGGACTACTTTTGCATCATGGAGCGGGGAAAAAATGTTGCCACTGGCGATATGGCGGAATTAAGTGATGAAATAGTGCAGCAGTTTTTAACTGTGTAACAACGAGGAGCTATCATGCCAAAACTAATTATCTCTCTATCGATACTTGCCTTTCTTACCATTGCAAATGCAGCATATGCCCATGTCGGCATGGAGCACTCTTCATGGGTGCATATGGTTGCACACATTGTCGCTTCAGCTGCCATAGGTATGGCGATTGTTGCCATGGGGTGGTATTTGTTGCGTAAGAGATCAAAGCTGCGGTGGTCGCGCTTGCAGAACAAATAAAACGTCCGATGCCTTGTGCTGAAGCCAACCAGGGCTGGAAAGCAGAGCTGAATCTGGGCTTTAAAAGGAAGCTTGAGCATACTGTTCTGAGCCGCCATACACAATTCGGCCCGCTGACCGTGCAACGCCCTTTTTATCCGGAAAAAGAAACCTGCCATCTTTACTTGTTGCATCCTCCTGGCGGGGTGGTGGGCGGTGACGAGTTGCGCATCAATGTAAGGCTGGAAGAAGAGGCTCGTGTCTTGCTGACCACGCCTGGGGCCACCAAGTTCTATCGCAGCATGGGGGCGCTGGCGCAGCAGGTTCAGACCCTGTCCGTAGCGGATGGCTGCGCTCTGGAATGGTTGCCACAGGAAAATATTTTCTTTGACCAGACACGCAGCCATTTGTCTACTCGTATCGTTTTGGAGGATACAGCCCGCTTTATCGGTTGGGAGATAAACTGCTATGGCCGACCTGCATCAAGGGATTTGTTTACAAAGGGCCTGGTCAGGACGCGATTGGAAGTGATTCGTGATGGCGTGCCACTGCTGCTGGATCAGTTGTTGGTAGAAGATGCCTCTGCCCTAAAAAGCCCTGGCAGTTTCAACGGTTATTCCTGCTTTGGAACTCTGGTTGCGACCCAGGTAAGTCCCCGATTGCTGGATTTGGTTCGCACCATTGTCAGCACCCGGGAGAATCGTCAGCTCGTTGGTTTGAGCTTGCTGGATGATTTGCTGGTGGCGCGGTGTCTGGGCCACTATTCCGAGAGCATCGCAAATACCCTGAGAAGCATCTGGGCGGCTTTACGACCGGAATTATTGGAAAGAGAAGCATGTCATCCACGAATCTGGTCAACCTGAGTGGCGGTGTATTTTGGGCGCCTTTATGAAATAGTCATTCCGGCACACGAACTCATGGACGGGTGAAGGTAGAGCAATGCTGGATAGATACAGGGATGTATCGTAGTAGAACAACGCAGGAGCAGTTGCCGAGGCTGGAATCCATAAGTTCCTGAAAATTTTACACACCGGCCAGCGCCGCAATGACGAAAACCGAATTATCCAACAGGTGATGAAACATGGATCTGACCCCAAGAGAAAAAGATAAACTCCTGATTTTTACCGCTGCACTGCTCGCAGAGCGGCGCAAGAACCGGGGCGTGAAACTGAATCACCCCGAAGCTGTTGCCTACATCAGTGCAGCCATCATGGAAGGCGCTAGGGATGGCATGACGGTTGCTGAGCTGATGGGCTACGGGCGAACCCTGCTGTCCCGTGATGATGTGATGGACGGTATCGCAGAAATGATCCATGACGTACAGGTGGAGGCTACCTTCCCGGACGGGAGCAAACTTGTCACCGTTCATAACCCCATCGTCTAGGAGGCGGCAAATGATTCCCGGAGAAATGATCGTGGCAGAAGGTGAAATCGAGTTGAATCAAGGCAGGGAGATGTTGCGCCTCGAGGTTGCAAACGAAGGTGATCGTCCCATACAGGTTGGCTCGCATTATCACTTTTACGAGACCAATCAGGCATTGCAGTTCGAGCGCGAGAGAACCAAAGGTTTTCGGCTGGATATTGCTGCGGGCACGGCGGTTCGATTCGAACCCGGTCAAATGCGCACCGTGACTCTGGTTGCTTTTGCCGGTGAGCGTAAAATTTATGGCTTCAATGCAGAGATCATGGGGGCATTGGAATGAGCAAAATCAGTAGACGGGCCTATGCCGAAATGTATGGCCCCACGGTTGGCGATCGCATACGCCTTGGCGATACCGAACTTTTTCTGCAGGTCGAGGAAGACCGCACAACCTATGGTGATGAGGTAAAATTTGGTGGGGGAAAGGTTATTCGTGATGGCATGGGGCAGAGCCAGCATGTTGCGGAAAGAGCTGCCGATACGGTGATAAGCAATGCCCTTATTGTCGATCACTGGGGAATAATCAAGGCGGATATCGGAATCAAAAACGGCCGGATTTCCGGCGTAGGCAAAGCCGGAAACCCGGATGTGCAACCCGGTGTGGACATTGTTATCGGCCCGGGCACGGAAGTTATCGCCGGTGAAGGCTCTATTGTCACCCCGGGCGCCATTGATGCGCATATTCACTTTATTTGCCCGCAGCAAATCGAAGAAGCACTGATGTCCGGAGTTACCACCATGCTGGGAGGCGGCACCGGCCCGGCTACCGGAACCAACGCCACCACCTGCACTCCCGGGCCATGGAATATCCACCGCATGCTGCAGGCGGCAGAAGCATTTCCCATGAACCTTGGCTTTATGGGGAAGGGTAATGCCAGCCTGCCAGAAGCCTTGAATGAACAGGTGGAAGCTGGTGTGATGGGCATGAAGCTGCATGAGGACTGGGGTACCACGCCCGCTGCAATCGATAACTGCCTGAATGTTGCTGAACGGTACGATATTCAGGTTGCCATTCACACTGACACCCTGAACGAGTCTGGCTTCGTGGAAACCACCCTGGCTGCTTTCAAGGGGCGCACCATACATACCTTTCATACCGAAGGCGCCGGTGGTGGTCATGCTCCAGATATTATCAAGGCCTGTGGTGAATCCAATGTACTGCCTTCCTCTACCAACCCCACGCGACCCTATACGGTCAACACGGTTGACGAACACCTGGACATGCTCATGGTTTGTCATCACCTGGATCCCGGCATTGCAGAAGATGTGGCTTTTGCCGAGTCCCGTATCCGCCGCGAAACCATTGCCGCAGAGGATATTCTTCATGATCTGGGGGCGTTCTCCATGATTGCTTCAGATTCCCAGGCCATGGGAAGAGTAGCTGAGGTCATTTGCCGCACTTGGCAGACGGCGCATAAAATGAAGCTGCAGCGGGGCAGCTTGGCGGGCGATCCGGCGGAGCACGACAACGGGCGAATCAAGCGCTATATTGCTAAATACACCATCAACCCGGCCATCTCCCATGGCATCGCCCATGAAGTCGGCTCCATAGAAGTAGGCAAACTGGCGGATATCGTGCTGTGGAAGCCTGCTTTTTTTGGGGCAAAGCCCAGCCTGATTATTAAGGGAGGATTCATCGCCGCCGCCCCTATGGGAGATCCCAATGCATCCATTCCTACACCTCAGCCGGTGCATTACCGTCCCATGTTCGGTTCCTATGGAGGGGCGCGCCTGGCTACCCGGATGACGTTTTTGTCGCAAGCGGGCATTGATGCAGATATACCCGGGAAGCTGAACCTGAAAAGCCTGATCAGTGCCGTCAAGGATTGCCGCACCGTCAAGAAATGCAACATGATACATAATAGCTACCAACCGACTATCGAAGTGGATGCGCAAACCTACGAAGTGCGTGCAGATGGTGAACTTTTAACCTGCGAGCCAGCCAGCGTCCTGCCACTGGCACAGAGATATTTTTTGTTCTAATGCTTGAATTCGAAGAAAAAACCCAACCCGGGGAACAGGCTCACACCAGCCTGACTTTGGCCCTGGAGCAGCGCATCAAGAGTCGCATGAAGGTAACGCTGGATGACGGGCGCAAGGCCGGCCTGTTCTTTGAGAAAGGCGTCAGCTTTCAGGATGGAGACTTGATCATCAGCACAGACCGCAAAGTGCTGGTGGAAATCAAGGCGGCCCGCGAACCCCTTTCTGTCGTCTACTGCGATACCCCACTGCTGTTGGCGCGCGCCAGTTACCATTTGGGTAATCGCCATGTGCCCTTGCAAATCGGGGAGGGGGTTTTGCGTTACCAACATGATCATGTGCTGGACGAAATGCTCAGATGCCTGGGGTTGGAGGTGCAAACCGAACTGGCTCCTTTTCAGCCTGAAGCAGGTGCTTACATTGGCGCAGGGCATGTGCATCATCCCGGCTAGCCCGCATACTCCACCAGAATACTGCGATCCGGTGCAATATGCAGGCTAGCCGACAGTTGCCCTTACTCAAACTATTGCAGTTGAGCAGCCCCACACTGCCAGTCGGCGCCTTTGCCTATTCCCAGGGATTGGAGTCTGCAGTGGATGCCGGGTTTGTTGCAGATGCCAATACGCTGGAGACCTGGCTGCTGGATACGTTGAAGCTAAGCTTGCTGCTGCTGGATATACCCGTGTTTTCCCGGTTGTATCAAGGCTGGGAGAGCAAGGATATGGAAGCGGTGCGAAATTGGAACAGCCTGCTGTATGCCCAGCGTGAAACCAGTGAACTGCGAGCCGAAGATCAGCACCAGGCGGTGGCTCTGGGGCGCTTGCTGGCCGATTTGGGCATCGGGCAAGCGGAAGAGTGGAAGACGGATAAAACAGCATGTTTTCTCACCTTGTTTTCCCTGGCGGCAGTTACATGGAATATAGAAAAAGAACAGGCTGCTTACGGCTATCTCTGGTCATGGCTGGACAAGCAGATTGCAGCGGCAATCAAATTGGTGCCCCTGGGGCAAACCGATGGGCAACGAGTGCTTTCCCGTCTGTTGCCACAGATACCCGCGATTGTTGAACAGGGGTTGGCCTGCGATGATGAGCAAATTGGTGCATCATTGCCCATGCTGGCGATTCTCAGCTCACAACATGAGATGCAATACTCACGTTTGTTTCGATCTTAAAAGGTAATTCAATGAGCAATAAAAATGTACTACGCCTGGGTGTTGGCGGCCCCGTCGGTTCCGGTAAGACCGCCTTGCTGCGCCAACTTTGCAAACATATGAAAGAGAATTACAACCTGGCCGTGGTCACCAATGATATTTACACCAGGGAAGATGCCGAATTTTTGCTGCGCCATAAAGTTCTGGATGCGGATCGCATTCTGGGAGTGGAAACAGGAGGCTGTCCCCACACGGCCATACGTGAAGATGCCTCGATCAACCTGACTGCCGTAGATACCCTGTGCGAACGCTTTCCAGATCTGGACATGGTGATTATAGAAAGTGGTGGTGACAATCTCAGTGCGACCTTCAGTCCCGAGCTGTCTGATCTTACCCTGTATGTAATCGATGTGGCGGCTGGTGACAAGATCCCCCGCAAGGGTGGGCCGGGTATTACGAAATCTGATTTGCTGATTATCAATAAAACCGATCTGGCACCTATGGTGGGAGCCTCGCTGGAAGTAATGGAGCGGGACAGCAAGCGAATGCGCGGGGATAAGCCCTTTGTTTTCACTAACTTAAAAGATGGAGAGAACCTGGATCAAGTGATTGCATTTATTGTGGATCAAGGCATGCTCGCAAAACCCTGAAGGCAGTGCCACCGTAACGATTTTTGTTTCCCTGTCCACAGATTGCCTTGGAAATGTACTTGGCAAAGGACACTACACTGCTAGAATGCACGTATGGAAGCCAGAAAAATCCCACTGCCGACGCGCTTCAAGGTAAAGATTTCCGCATTGGAAGCAGATCTTGCGTTTTGCGATGCGCTGATCACCTTTGCTGGGCAGATTCCTGAAACTGTGTATCAACGTGCAGAGATCCAGGTGTACAAATCACTGGAAACAGAGCTGAATCGTCGCCTGAAGATTGCACAGAAAGAAGCCCACGAGCGTTCCCAAAAGCTCACCGCCTGATCGCCAGCCATCCCCGAAAATCATGAAATTACTGGCCATTGATACCACGGAAGACAGCTGCTCTGCCGCCCTTTGCATTGATGATGAAATGCTCTGGCGTTTTGAAATCGCACCGCGCAGGCACAGCGAGCTGATACTGCCCATGGTGGATGAAGTGCTGGCAGAGGCGGGCCTGGCGGTGCGGCAATTGGATGCTCTGGCGTTCAGTCGGGGGCCGGGTTCTTTTACCGGGGTAAGGATAGCAACTGGCGTGACCCAGGGAATCGCCTTGGGCGCCGATTTGCCTGTGGTTCCTGTTTCCACCCTTGCTGCTCTGGCACAGGGCACGTGGCGTCTCCGCGGCGCCACCACCGTGCTCAGTGCGCTGGATGCACGCATGGGGGAAGTGTACTGGGCTTGTTGCCGATTCCTGAATGGCAGCATGGTGCTGGATGGAGAGGAGCGGGTAGGCAGGCCGGATCTCGCCATCGAGGCATTGGATGATGCCTGTTGGGGGGTGGGTAGTGGCTGGGCTGTCTATCCCGATCTTTTGTTGCAGTCCACAGGAGTTTCCAACCAACGTGTTCTTGGTGAGCAGCGCATCCATGCCAGAGATGTCGCCAGTCTGGGGTTGGTGGCCTTGCTTGCTGGGCAAACGGTTGCTCCGGAAGAGGCGCTACCTGTTTATATTCGGGACAACGTGGCGGAAAAGCCAGCTCGTCCCTGAAGCCGCCGGCCGCATCTGTCATGATGTTCACATGACGGATTTTTTCCTCATGCAGCCACCGATCCTCAACCGACCCTCAATGGCAGCAATTTGTCTCGCCGTTATCCCGAGTCAAGCTGTTCCAGCAATGCCTGAACCAGTTGTTTGATCCGCGTTTCATCCTCCAGCGGCTGGCCATTCCCGTCGGTAAGCGTAAACATATCGTCCGCCATGGCTCCCAGGGTAGTGATTTTTGCATTCAGGAGGCGTAGTCCCTGTTCTGCCAGCACCCAGGCGATAAGGGAGAGCAGGCCCGGGCGATCCATGCTTTTGATGTGCAGCATGGTGTGGCGGTTGTGCAGATCCTGGCTGATGCTGATTTCACTTTCACTGGAAAACTGCTGCAATCGACGGGGCAGGGCGCGTGCCTTGGGTGCTGTGGTGCTGGTTTCCCGCAGGCTGGCTTCCAGAAAGCCCTGAATGTCGTGGATGCGCTCCGGCGTCATATGCTGGCCATCCACTTCCAGTACAAAAAAGCTATTGAGGGCAATCTGGCTGTCTGTAGTCTGAATGCGTGCCTCGAGTATATTCAGGTGAAGCTGGTCAATCAGCGCCGTGCATTGGGCAAAAAGGCTCTTGCGATCGTTTTGCACAATGAAAATCTCGTCGCAGCCGCGACTGATGGATTTGCGCAGGGTAACCAGCGGTTGGCTGAAATCGGTTCCCGACAGGATTTTGCTGCCGTGCCAGGTAATCTCCTCCGGTTCATTTTGCAGAAAATATTCCAGGCTGAGCTCCATCCACAGGTGGTTGATGTGCTGGCTGTCAAAACCCTGGTCGATCAGCAGGCGTCGTGCTTCGGTCTGTTTTGCCTGAATCAGTTCATCCTGTCCCAGGGGTGACTCCAGGCCTCTTGTCAGGGTTTGTCGAGTGCTGTGATAGAGGCGATTGAGCAGCGAGGACTTCCAGGATGTCCAGCGCTTGGGGTTGGTGGCGCGGATATCGGCTACGGTCAACAGGAACAGGTAATCCAGGCGGGAGCGATCCCCGACCAGGCTTGCAAAATTCTGTACCACCAGCGGGTCTTCAATGTCCTGGCGCTGGGCGGTCTTGGACAGGAGCAAATGGCTGCGCACGATCCACGCCACCATTTCGGCATCGTAGTCAGACAGATCGTGCAGCTTGCAAAAAGCCTTTGCATCTTCTGCGCCGAGAATGGCATGGTTGCCCCCGCGGCCCTTGGCGATATCATGAAACAGCCCGGCAATGTAGAGCAGTTCCGGCTTGATCAGCTGCTTGAACACGCGTGAACACAGGGGGAATTCCTCCTCGAACTCCGGTACCGAGAAGCGCCGCAAATTGCGCAGCAGCATCAGGGTGTGCTCATCCACGGTATAGACATGAAAGAGATCGAACTGCATGCGTCCGGTGATATTGGCAAATGCCGGGATGTAGGCGGCGAGAACGCCATAGCGGTGCATGCGGCGCAGGGTGAAGGTAATGCCCCTGGGCTGGCGCAGGATTTCCAGAAACAGGCTGCGGGCACGAATGTCTTGGCGGTAGCGGTCGTCGATCAGATGCAGGTGGGCGCGCACCAGGCGAATGGTGCTGGCGCGCACGCCTTTCAGTTCCGGATGCTCTTGCAGGATCAGGAACAGCTCCAGAATGGCAATGGGATAGCGGGCAAAAATGGCATTGTTGCGCACTTCCAGGTAGCCGTTGCAGGACTGAAATCGGTTGTTGATCCGGATTGTGGTGCAAGCTGTATTTTTGTACAGAATAGCTTCCTGAAACAGCTGCAGCAGCATTTCGTTCAGGCGATTCAGCTCCATTACCGTGCGATAGTAGTCCTGCATGAATTGTTCCACTGCCAGATTGCTGTCGGCGTCGCAGTAGCCAAACTGACGGGCAATGCTGCGCTGGTGCTCGAACAGCAGGCGGTCATCATGGCGCCCCGTCAGCAGATGCAGGGCAAAGCGGATCTTCCATAATTTGAACTGGCCGTCCTTCAGGGCGTGATATTCCGTATCGGTGAGGAATCCCTGATGCAGCAGTTCGGACAGGCGTTCCGCATGGAAATGGCGCTTTACCACCCAGCCGATCATCTGGATGTCGCGCAGGCCGCCAGGATTGGATTTGATGTTGGGCTCCAGGTTGTAGGCGGTATCGCCAAAGCGGGCGTGCCTGGCTTTTTGCTCCGCCCATTTTGCGGAGAAAAAAGCGTCGCTGGGCCAGATTTTGTCAGAGGCTGTGGCTTTTTTCATTTCCTGAAAAAGCGCTTTATTTCCGGCCAGATAGCGGGATTCCATCAGGTTGGTGACGATGGTTACATCTGCGATGGCCGCCTCCACGCATTGCTCCAGGGTGCGTACGCTGTGGCCGATTTCCAGCCCCATGTCCCAGAGAAAAGTTACCAGCTGTTCGATATTCTCGGCTTGCTTTCCTTCCGGGATGTCACCAACCAGAATGAGCACATCCACATCCGAGGCCGGGTGTAGTTCACCACGGCCGTAGCCACCCACGGCTATCAGGCCGGCGTTGTCATCGGAGGAAAGAAAATGGCGCCAGGCACGCAGCAGCATCTGATCCACAAAATCCGAGCGGGCGTGCACCAGATCTTCTACAGAGTCACCTGCATGGAATCGATCGGCCAGAACGGTTTTGCTGCGGGCGATAATGTCACGAAATGTGGCCAGCGGGTCTACAGTCCGGGGCAGCTCCTGATCCAGTTCCGGAATGAGCGATGTAGGCATTACTGGCCAACCTGCTCTTCTTTTCGCAGGGTAAGGACATCATGGCCAGTTTCCGTAACCAGGATGGTGTGTTCCCATTGGGCGGAAAGCTTGCGGTCGCGGGTAACCACGGTCCAGCCATCGCCCAGTTGTTTCACCTCCTTTTTTCCGGCGTTGATCATCGGCTCGATGGTAAAGATCATGCCGGGCTGCATTTGCGCGCCGGTGCCCGGCTTGCCGAAATGCAATACCTGTGGCTCCTCATGAAATCCCTGGCCAATGCCGTGGCCACAGTATTCCCGCACCACGGAATAGCGTTGGCTTTCCACAAAACGCTGAATTGCATGACCGATATCACCAAAATGCGCTTCCGGCCTGACCACGGCGATGCCTTTCCACATGGCCTGTTTGGTGATGTCGCACAAGCGGCTGGCCAGAATGCCGGGCTTGCCCACGCAGAACATTTTGCTGGTGTCGCCATGCCAGCCCTCCTTGATGACAGTGATGTCGATATTGATAATATCGCCGCTTTTCAATACCTTGTCGCTAGGTATACCATGACAGACCTGATGATTAACCGAAGTACAGATGGATTTTGGAAAGCCGTGGTAATTCAGTGGGGCCGGGATGGCTTTTTGCACGTTGACGATATAATCATGGCAGATCTGATCCAGCTCGTCGGTACTGATTCCCGGTTGTACATGAGGCTCGATCATTTCCAGCACTTCGGCGGCGAGGCGTCCTGCAACGCGCATTTTCTGGATTTCTTCGGGGGTTTTTATGATTATGGGCATCCTGTTACCTGTAATAATGTGGCTGGAATTTGTCGGATCAAGCCGATTATGGTATAAAACGCGCCGCCAAACGGCAAATACACACGCATTCTCACATTTTACGCATATCTATGGGTGCTCCTGAAAAATGGGGTTTAGTGTGCCAGAGTTTGCGGAGGCTTAACCCTAGTTAATTGAGGCTTAATCATGAGTAACGTATCTATGCGCCAGATGCTGGAAGCTGGCGTGCACTTCGGGCATCAGACCCGCTACTGGAATCCGAAGATGGCTCCACATATCTTCGGCCAGCGTAACAAGATTCATATCGTCAACCTGGAGAAAACCCTTCCCCTGTATAACGATGCCATGAATTTCATCGGCAAGCTGGCATCCAATGGCGGTCGCGTGCTGTTCGTCGGCACCAAGCGCGCCGCCAGCAATGTCATCAAGGAAGAAGCAGAGCGCTGTGGCATGCCTTATGTCAATCATCGCTGGCTGGGCGGTATGCTCACCAACTACAAGACCATTAAGTTATCCATCAATCGCCTGAAAGAGCTGGAGGCAATGTCTGCAGACGGTTCCATGGATCAGAAATTCAACAAGAAGGAAGCCCTTGGCCTGACGCGCCAGCTGGAGAAGCTGGAAAGAAGCGTTGGCGGCATCAAAAACATGCGCGGAATTCCCGATGCCATGTTTGTTGTCGATACCGGGCATGAAGATATTGCGGTTGCGGAAGCGCGCAAGCTGGGCATCCCTGTTGTTGGTGTGGTGGATACCAACAATGACCCGGAGCTGGTGGACTATGTGATTCCCGGCAACGACGACGCCATTCGCGCCATTCAGCTGTATGTGCAGGGCGCGTCTGCGGCAATTCTGGAGGGTCGTGCAGTTGCTGCCCAGTCTGTTGCTGCCGAAGTTGCTCCGGAAGCAGAAGCGAAGCCAAAAACAGAAGCGGAGCCAAAAACAGAATCGGCGCCCAAGACAGAAGCTTCCAAAGGCTGAAAAAGAGATCGAGTGCTCCCCTGTCCGTTAACACGGGGCAGGGGAATCTTGTGTTTTGTGCATGCAACGCTACGCATGCACTCAAGTTATATTGATAGTGAGGAACACCATGGCAATAACCGCAGCTTTGGTAAAAGAACTGCGCGAGCGCACTGGCGCTGGCATGATGGAATGCAAGAAAGCATTGGTGGAAACCGATGGTGATATTGAGCTGGCAATCGAAAACATGCGCAAATCTGGCCAGGCAAAAGCGGCCAAGAAGGCTGGCCGGATCGCTGCCGAAGGCGTAATTGTCATTCAGGCCAGTGAAGATGGTAAAAAAGTGGCGATGGCGGAGATCAATTGTGAAACCGACTTCGTGGCCAAGGATGACAACTTCCTGTCTTTTGCCAATGCCGTTGCTGAAAGGGTATTGAACAGCGACGTGGCCGATGTAGAGGCGCTGAAAGCATTGCCCCTGCATGAAGGCGAGGATACTACCGTTGAAGAGGCCCGTCAGGCGCTGGTATCAAAGATCGGCGAGAACATGAATGTGCGTCGCTTCGTGCGCCTGGAAAGCGATGGCCACATCGCCAGCTATCGCCACGGCGTGCGTATTGGTGTACTGGTGGATCTGACCGGAGGTGACGCTGGTCTGGGGCGTGACCTGGCCATGCATGTTGCCGCGAGTGCCCCTGTGTGCGTGGAAGAAAAAGACGTACCTGATGCACTGCTGGAAAAAGAAAAAGAGATCATCGAGGCTCAGGCAAGGGAAAGCGGCAAGCCGGACAATATCATCGAAAAAATGGTGGAAGGCCGCATTCGCAAATATCTGTCTGAAATCACGCTTACCGGCCAGGCTTTCATCAAGGATCCTGACGCCACAGTAGGCAAGTTGCTGGATGTCGCCAATGCCAGCGTCAACCAGTTCGTGCGCTTTGAAGTAGGTGAAGGCATCGAGAAAAAGCAAGAAAACTTTGCTGATGAGGTCATGGCGCAGGTTCGCGGCGAGTGATTGTCTGCCCGGCTCGAGTTGTTCGGGCCTCCAGTTCGGAAAAAGGCGTGGATTCTTCCACGCCTTTTTTTTTGCTACACAATATGCATGGCTGTTGATACTATTCGTGTCCTGAAATTCCGTCCGTGCCCGTTCCTGTTTTTTATGTTGGAGAGAAACTACAACCATGCCTGATGGTGAGCGAACAACTCGCAGAGTGCTGTTGAAACTCAGCGGCGAAGCCCTGATGGGAAAAGGGGATTTCGGTATTGACCCTGTGGTTATGGAAAGGCTGGCGAACGAGATCGCTGATCTGTCACGGGCGGGATATGAGCTGGCGCTGGTTATCGGCGGAGGGAATATTTTTCGCGGGGCCGGTCTGGCGGGAGGCGGCATGGACCGGGTCACCGGCGACCATATGGGAATGCTGGCGACGGTGATCAACTCCCTGGCCATGGGCGATGCCCTGCGTCAGGCGGGCGTGGATGCCCGGGTTCTTTCCTCGCTGGACATGTCCCAGGTTTGCGAACCCTATGCCTGCTACCGCGCCCTGGAGCATTTGCGTAATGGTCGTGTGGTTATTCTTTCCGCTGGCACGGGCAATCCGTTTTTCACTACCGATTCCGCCGCCAGCTTGCGAGCGATCGAGATCAAGGCGGATCTGCTGGTCAAGGCAACCAAGGTGGACGGTGTTTATTCTGCTGATCCGATGAAAGATGCTGATGCGGTATTCTATTCCCGCCTTACCTATGAAAAAGCTCTGGCGGAGAAACTGGGGGTGATGGATGCCACGGCGCTGATATTGTGCCGGGATCACGATCTGCCTCTGCGAGTCATGAACATCAACCAGGAGGGTGCCTTGGCTCGCCTTCTGTCTGGTGAGGATATTGGAACACTGGTTAGCACCGGAGAAAACCCATGATAGACGACATTAAACAGGATGCGGCTAGCCGCATGGACAAGACCGTCAAGGCACTGCAGGATTCGCTGGCGAAAATTCGCACGGGTCGCGCCCATCCCAGTTTGCTGGATCACCTTACTATTTCCTACTATGGTGCTGATACGCCCCTGAAACAAGTAGCGAACGTGAACGTGGAGGATGCACGCACCCTGACCATACAGCCCTTTGAGCAATCCATGGTGAAAGCAGTGGAAAAGGCCATCATGGAATCCGATCTTGGGCTAAACCCCAATACTGCCGGTACGGTGATTCGTGTGCCCATGCCGCCTTTGACGGAAGAGCGCCGTCGGGATCTGACCCGGGTTGTACGCCAGGAAGGGGAGCATGCAAAGGTGGCAGTGCGGAATGTGCGCCGCGATGCCAACACCGATCTCAAAGACCTGGTAAAGGAAAAACTCATTACCGAAGATGATGAACGTCGGGGACAGGAAATCATTCAGAAGCTCACCGATCAACATGTAAAGGAAATCGATGAACTGCTGGAAGGCAAGGAAGAGGACTTGATGGCCGTCTGAATTGCCACTGACAGCCCCCAGCAGACTTCTTTGTGGACAGGATACCGAAACATGTCGCCATTATCATGGATGGTAACGGGCGTTGGGCAAAGCAACAGGGAAAGGCTCGCCATGCGGGACATCGTGCCGGGGTGGAAACTGTGCGCAGAGTCATCGAGGTCTGTGGCCAGCAGGGTGTCAAGGTGCTCACGCTGTTCGCATTCTCCAGTGAAAACTGGCAGCGACCAAAAACCGAGGTAAAAATGCTCATGGAGCTTTTTTTTACCGCTCTGAATCGGGAAATCAAGCGCATGCACAAACGCAATGTCCGCTTGCGCATCATCGGCGATATCAGTGCTTTTTCAGACAAGTTGCAGCAGCTGATCCGTGAAAGCGAGAACATCACCGCTGCGAATGATGGTTTGCTGCTGCAGGTAGCCGCAAACTATGGTGGCCGTTGGGATATTACCCAGGCTGCCCGCAAACTGGCTGGTCGGGTTGAAAGCAATGAATTACGCCCTGATCAAATTACCGAATCCGAGCTGGCGCAATGCCTGTCCTGTGCTGATGTGCCTGATCCCGACCTGTTTATTCGTACGGGTGGGGAAAAGCGTATCAGTAATTTTCTTCTGTGGCAGTGCGCCTATACGGAATTGTATTTTTGTGAAACCCTGTGGCCGGACTTCAGCAAAGACGATTTGCTGACAGCCTTCCAGGACTATGCCGGGCGCCAGCGCCGGTTTGGCCGTACTTCAGAGCAGATGCAGTAATGCTCAAGGCGCGATTACTGACCGCATTGGTGCTGGTGCCCCTGGTTATATGGGGAGTGCTGGCCTTGCCCAACCAACTGTTCGCCCTGGTTCTGGCTGTTGTTGTGCTGGGTGGCGTTTGGGAGTTGAGCTATCTGTGTGGGCTGCAAAAGCCTTCTGCCCGTTTTCTGCCGCTGCTGGTGCTGGTGGTGATTCTGCCGATTCTGTATGCCCAGCAAGACGCGCCCTGGGCAAGCTGGCTCATTCAGGCGCTGGCCCTCTGGTGGACAGCTGTCCTGCTGGTGCTTTTGTCGGGGAAGTTGAAGCTCGAGGTAAAAACCGGCCCGCGCCCGTTGTTGTTGTTTACCGGGTTGACTGTTCTGGCCGGGGTATGGCTGGCGATGCTCAGGTTGCACGGCACGATTCCTCATGGCCCCGGGCTGATGATGTTCTTCCTGATACTGATCTGGGTTGCCGATTCCGGCGCTTATTTTTCCGGGCGTGCGTTTGGCAAGCACAAGCTTGCGCCGCATATCAGTCCGGGAAAAACCTGGGAAGGTGTTGCCGGAGCTCTGCTTGGCGGGGTATTTTGCGCCCTGATCCTGGCGTACCTGCAGTGGCTGGACATATCCGTCCCCCTGCTGATTTTATTGTGTGTAAGTACAGTGATGATTTCTGTGGGGGGGGATCTGTGGGAAAGTGTGCTCAAGCGGGAGCGGGGCGTGAAAGACAGCGGTAATCTGCTGCCGGGTCATGGTGGCGTGCTGGATCGCATTGACAGCCAGATTGCTGCCGGTCCGTTTTTCCTGGCGGGATTGCTGTTACTGGGAGCGTTGAATTGATCGGCGTCAGCATATTGGGCTCTACCGGTTCCATCGGTAAAAGTACCCTGGACGTGCTGGCGCGCCATGCTGACCGCTACCGGGTGGTGGCCTTGAGTGCAAATACCGATGTGCAGGGCATGTTGCAGCAGTGCCTGGACTTCCGGCCGCAGCTGGCGGCCATGGCGGATGCAGACAGTGCCGGCCAGCTTGCAAAGCTATTGGCGGAGCAAGCGCCGGAAGTCGAAGTGCTGGGCGGAGAAGAAGGCCTGAAGGCTGTGGCCTGTCATGTGGATGCAGCCCAGGTGATGGCAGCCATCGTGGGAGCAGCCGGCCTGCTGCCTGTTCTTGCGGCGGTTGATGCGGGGAAACGCATTCTGCTGGCCAACAAAGAGGCTTTGGTGGTTGCCGGTGGCTTGTTCATGGAGGCAGTGCGCAAGAATAAGGTACGGGTGCTCCCCATCGATAGTGAACACAACGCCGTATTTCAATGCCTGCCGGCAGATGATTTCCGGGGGCTGGAAGAAAAGGGGGTCAGGCGCATTCTGCTGACCGCCTCTGGCGGCCCTTTTCGTTGCCTGGACGCAAATCAGTTGCAACAGGTCACGCCGGAACAGGCCTGCGCCCACCCCAACTGGGATATGGGGCGCAAGATTTCCGTGGATTCGGCCACGATGATGAACAAGGGGCTGGAGGTGATCGAGGCGCATTGGCTGTTTGGCGCCGCTCCGGACAGAATTCAGGTGGTTGTCCATCCCCAGAGCGTCATTCACTCCATGGTGGAATATGTAGATGGCTCGGTGCTGGCGCAACTGGGCAATCCCGATATGCGCACTCCTATTGCCCATGCCCTGGCATGGCCGGAACGCATTGCCTCTGGCGTGGACAGTCTGGATCTGTTCCAGCTGGCGCATCTGGATTTCGAGCCGCCTGATCTGCAGCGTTTCCCCTGTCTTGCACTTGCCTTTCGGGCGATTGAGGAAGGGGGAAGCATGCCGGCAATTCTGAATGCGGCAAATGAGGTGGCAGTGGCGGCCTTTCTGCGAGGCAGGACAGGCTTTCTGCAGATTTCACAGATTATCGAAGAAACCATGAACAGGCTGCAGCCAGTGCCTGCTGATAACCTGGACATACTGTTGCAGGTGGATCGCCGTGCACGGGAAATCGCGGAACGATTGGTGCAGGACGGAGTCACAAAGGCATGTTAGAGACACTCGCCAGCAGCATATTCGGCTTTATTCTTGCCATTGGAATTCTGGTTACGGTGCATGAGTTCGGGCATTTCTGGGTAGCGCGCAAACTTGGCATCAGGGTGCTGCGTTTTTCCGTTGGTTTTGGCAAGCCGCTGTTTACCTGGCGTCGAAAAAACGATGACACCGAGTATGTACTGGCAGCCATTCCCCTGGGTGGTTACGTAAAGATGCTGGATGAACGTGAAGCCGAGGTTCCGGAAGCCGATGCGAAGTACGCATTCAATCGTCAGCCGCTGTGGGTGCGAACGGCGGTGGTGCTTGCCGGCCCGGTATTCAACCTGATTTTCGCAGTGCTGCTTTTCTGGGTGGTGCTGGTGATGGGGGAAAGCGGTCTGCGCCCCATTGTAGGAGAAGTCAGTGCCGGCTCCCCCGCAGCTATAGTGGGGTTTTCTCCTGGTGAGGAAATCTTGCGTATCAATGGCAAGCCAACCCCTACCTGGACACAGATGCTGTACCAGTTTGCATCATCGGCGGCGGGAGGGGATGAAATTGTCATTGAAACCCGTGACAGGGATGAGCGCCTGCACAAACGGGTGCTGGCTTTTGATGCCATAGGTGATATGGCGGAAGTCAAGAATCCTTTGAGCGCCTTGGGCGTGAAGCCGGAGCTGCCCCGGATTCCTCCTGTCCTGGGAAAGATACTGCCGGGTCAACCGGCGCAAAAAGCCGGCTTGCAGCCTGGTGATCTTATTCTTGAGGCAGACGGCAATTCCATGGATAACTGGATGCAATGGGTCAACTATGTGCGGGAGAAGCCGCTGGTGCCCATGCAGCTGCAGATTCAGCGAAATGGGCAGCTGCTTGAACTGGAGTTGATTCCGGAAGCAATTGAAACAGAAGGAAAAACCATTGGCCGCATTGGTGCAGCCAATAAATCGGATCCCGAGCTGTGGGCGCAGTACCGGGTGCAGTACTCCATGGGGCCTGTGGAAGCACTGCCTGCAGCAGTTGTAAGAACCTGGGATTTCTCCGTGCTGACCCTGAAAGTCATGTGGCGCATCCTTAGTGGCCAGGCATCGCTGAAGAACCTGGGTGGCCCCATTACCATAGCAAATGCGGCAGGCAATGCTGTAGATGCAGGGCTGGTGTATTTCCTCAAACTGCTGGCGATTATCAGCATCAGCCTGGGGGTGTTCAATTTGTTGCCGATACCCGTTCTGGATGGAGGGCATTTGCTTTATTTTCTGTTTGAAGCAGTTACCGGCAAACCACCTTCCGAGCAGATTATGCTGTGGGGGCAGCAGGTGGGGTTGGCGTTATTGCTAAGCCTGATGGTATTGGTGTTTTATCAGGATATTGCCCGTCTTGGCGGGTAAAGAAAGCTGCCCTAAAAAACCTGGGATTTGGATGCAATTTCCAGGTCAGTCTATATAATACGGCATCAACAAAAAAAGCGGGATAATCACCAAATCACTATGCATATCGCCAGATATTTTCTTGTAGGCCTGATCAGCTTGCTACTGGTAACGCCGGTTGTGGCTGATTCATTCGTGGTGAAGGATATCCGCGTAGAGGGTTTGCAGCGCATTTCTGCAGGCACGGTGTTTAACTACCTTCCCGTAAAGCCGGGAGATGTCATCGATGAGCGAAGTGCTCCGCAAATCATCCGCGCCTTGTACAAAACCGGATTTTTTAAGGATGTACGCCTGGAAAGAGATGGGCAGGTACTGAATGTTGTGGTGCAGGAGCGTCCTGCTATTGCCCGGATCGATATCAGCGGAAACAAATCCATCGAGACAGAAGACCTGAAAAAGGGCCTGAAGGATATTGGCCTGGCGGAAGGGCGCACCTTCAACCGTTCCGTGCTGGACAAGATCGAGCAGGAGCTGCGGCGGCAGTTCTTCAATAGCGGGAAATACGGGGTGCAGCTGCAAACAGAAGTCACGCCGCTGGAAAGAAACCGCGTGGCGGTAAAAATCAAGATCCAGGAAGGGGAGACTGCGCGCATTCGTGGTATCAATGTTATTGGCAACAAGTCTTTTGAAGACGACGAACTGATGGATGGGTTCCAGTCCAGGGTGGGGGGCTGGCTTGCCTGGTTTACCAAGGAAGACCAGTATTCACGAGAGAAGCTGGCGGGCGACCTCGAACTGATCAAGTCCTTTTATCTGGATCGCGGCTACCTGAATTTCAGTGTGGATTCTACACAGGTCACTATCAGCCCGGACAAGAAAGGGATTTTCATTGCCATCAATGTCAGCGAAGGTGATATATATTCCATTGGCGATATAAAAATCACCGGCAAGTTGATTGTTGATGCAGAAGAGTATTTCCCCCTGATTCACTTGAGCCGGGGAGAGGCATTCTCAAGGCGCAAGGTGGTGGACAGCACAGACAGAATTACAGAGAAGCTCTCGGAAATGGGTTATGCGTTTGCCAACGTCAACCATATTCCGGAAATAGATGAGGAGAACAAAACGGTTTCCATCACCTATTTCATGGATCCCGGCAAACGGGTCTACGTTCGCCGCATTGCCATCAAGGGCAACGCCCGAACCCGGGATCGGGTGATACGCAGGGAGATGCGGCAGATGGAGAATACCTGGATGTCCAACAGCAAGCTGATGCTTTCCCGAGAGCGTTTGCGGCGTCTGGGCTTTTTCGAGGATGTCACTGTGGAGACGCCCTCTGTTCCCGGCAGCACCGACATGACGGATGTGCTGGTAACGGTAAAGGAAAAGCCATCCGGCTCGCTTGCCGGTGGTTTGGGTTACTCGGGTAGCCAGGGTATCAGCTTTACCGCCAGCATCACCGAAGACAACTTTCTGGGTACGGGAAAAAAGGTTACCCTTGCTGCCAATACCAGCAAGTACAACACCAGATACCAGCTGTCCTATTTCAACCCGTATGCCACTATCAACGGCATTAGCCGCGGGTTTAACCTGAGTTATCAGCAAACGGATTTCAATGAACTCAATATTGCCAACTATCGAACCGATACTTCCGAGGCCTCGGTGAACTATGGCGTGCCGCTGAGTAATTTCAATCGTATCCGGGTAAAGTTTGCCATACAGAATATCGATCTGAAACTGGGGGGAGGGCCACCCCTGGAAATTATTGATTTCGTGGAACAGGAAGGTGACAGCTACCTGAATTTCAAGCTTACCGGCAGCTGGAATCACGATTCCCGTGACAGTGCAATTTTCCCCACCGCCGGCACTTCCCAGTCTTTTTCTACAGCGGTGACCGTGCCGGGAAGCGGCCTGCAATTCTACAAGCTGTCGTATCGCTATCGGCAGTATGTGCCTTTGTACAAGCGTTTTGTGTTTTCGGCCAAGGCGGATGTCGGTTATGGGGGTAGTTACGGAGATACCCACATTCTGCCGTTCTTCGAAAACTATTTTGGTGGGGGCGAGAAAACCGTCCGTGGCTTCAAGAACAATACCCTGGGTCCCAGGGATTCTACTGGGGATCCTATTGGAGGCAATGTCAAAGTCATGGGAGGGTTAGAGCTGTTTTCCCCGCCGCCATTTGCGAAACTGGACTCAACGGTGCGCATGTCCGTATTTTTTGATGCGGGAAATGTCTTCCAAGACCGGGTGGAATTTGATGAAATTCGTTATTCTGCTGGAATCGGCGTGACATGGTTGTCGCCCATGGGGGCAATGACCCTCAGTTATGGCGTTCCACTGAACGATACAAGTTATGATGACGTGGAGAACTTTCAGTTTAGTTTCGGATCGATTTTTTAGGAGTGTAGAACGTGATGAGAAAAATTACCTTGTTTGGCATGCTGGCGCTGTTTCTGGTCACCATGAACGGTGCGGCTTTTGCTGCGAGTAAAATTGCCTATGTGGAAGTGGGCAAGGTGCTTCAGGAATCCCCCCAGGTAAAGGCGGTGAAAGAAAAGATCCGCAAAGAATTTTCCAAGCGCGATGATCAACTGGTTTCCGAGCAGAAAAAGCTTAGAAAACTCAAGGAAAAGTTGCAGCGGGATGCTTCCATCATGAGTGAAGCGGAAGGAAAGCGTCTGGAGCGCGATATTATCGCCCGCACCCGTAAACTGAAAAATGCACAGAGCGAGTTCCAGGAAGACCTGGCTTTGCGGCAGAATGAAGAACTGGGCAAGCTGCGCAAGGTGATTGCCGAAGTCATTGTCAAAGTCGCAAAAAAAGGCGGTTATGATCTGGTGCTGGAAAGTGGCGTGGTCTGGGCGAATGATAAAGTCAATATCACCAAGCAAGTGCTGCAAGAACTGAAAAAGAAAAAATAGGCTCTGAGCCATGTCCGCTTCATTTACTCTTGCCGAAATTGCAGAGCGTTGCGGGGCGGAGCTGCAGGGGGATGGTAGTCGCCGCATTTCCGGGGTGGAAACCCTGGATCATGCAGGCGCAGATCAAATCAGTTTTTTCAATCACGCCAGATACCGCAAGTCCTTGCGGGAAACCCGGGCGGCGGCGGTGATCCTGCGCCCTTCTGATGCAGCAGATTGCCCCAGCAACATGCTGCTGACAGACAACCCCTATCTTGTCTGGGCGCGGGTTACAAACTGTTTTGCCCCTTTGCAGGTTCAGGAAGCCGGCATACATGCCACTGCGAGCGTAGATCCGAATGCCAGGATAGATGCTGGAGCCGTAGTCGCAGCTGGTGTAGTGATTGGCGCAGGTGCCGTCATTGAAGCAAATGCCTATGTAGGACCAAATTGCGTTATTGGCCGGGAAGTGGTGCTTGGGCAGGGCTCGCGGCTGCTTGCTTCTGTGGTGCTCATGGATCGGGTGCGATTGGGAAAGAACTGTCTGATTCATCCAGGTGCGGTGATAGGAAGTGATGGTTTTGGCCTGGCGAATGATCAGGGGCGCTGGGAGAAAGTTGCCCAGCTTGGCAGCGTTGTTCTTGGTGACAATGTGGAAGTTGGCGCAAACACCACCATCGACCGTGGCGCCGTCCGCGATACCCGGATTCACGATGGCGTAAAGTTGGATAACCAGATCCAGGTGGCCCACAATGTGGAAATCGGGGAAAATACGGCCATTGCAGCCTGTACCGGCATATCCGGCTCGACCCGCATTGGCAGCGGCTGCACCCTGGCCGGCGGGGTTGGTGTTGTCGGGCACATAGAGCTGGCAGATGGTGTGCATGTATCGGGCGCCAGCGTCGTGAGTCGTTCGCTACGGGAGCCGGGAGTTTATACTGGCGGTGTGTTGGCCATGCCGCACAAGGTCTGGCAAAAAAATATTGCCAGAATCAAGCAGCTGGACAGTATGGCGAGACGCTTGAGGGCATTGGAGAAAGCCCTGGCACAGTCGCAGGACGAACAGGACAGCATCAAGGAATAAACCGGGGCTTCCCGGGCGTGTTGCCTGAATTCAAGGATTCAGGTATTGGTAATGCAATCTGGAGATTCCTTTGGAAAACATGGACATCAGTCACATCATGGAACGCCTTCCCCACCGCTATCCCTTCCTGCTGGTGGATCGCATTCTGCAGTGTGAGCCGGGGGAGCGCCTCCTGGCTTTGAAGAATGTAAGCATGAACGAGCCGTTTTTCCAGGGACATTTTCCGGGGAAACCGGTGATGCCCGGGGTGCTGATCATCGAGGCGCTGGCGCAAACCACCTGCCTGCTGGCGCTGGAAACCGAACCCTCCGATGGCGATACCATCTACCTTCTTGCCGGAGTGGACAAGGCGCGCTTCAAGCGTCAGGTGACGCCGGGAGACCAACTGCAACTCGAGGCCACGCTGTTGAAGCGAAGGCGCGGTATCTGGGTGTTCGGCGCAGAGGCCAGTGTCGATGGACAACTGGCTGCCAGTGCTGAAATCATGTGCACCGCGAGAGTGCTTTGATCCATCCGTCCGCTATCATCGACGAGCAGGCCAGCATCGGCGCCGGTGTTACTATCGGTCCTTTCAGCATCATCGGCGCCGGGGTGGAAATCGGTGACGGCTGCGAGATTGGCCCCCATGTCGTGATCCGGCGCAACACCCGCATGGGGAAAAACAACAAAATCTTTCAGTTTGCCTCCGTGGGCGATGATCCCCAGGACAAGAAATACGCGGGGGAGGAAACCTGGCTGGAAATCGGCGACGACAACGTCATCCGTGAATTCGCCACCATCAACCGCGGCACGGCCCAGGACCGGGGCGCAACCCGCATCGGCAATGACAACCTGCTCATGGCCTACACCCATGTGGCCCATGACTGCGTGCTTGGCAACCATACCATTCTGGCCAATGCGGCTTCATTGGGCGGGCATGTGCAGATCCAGGACTGGGCCATTCTTGGCGGATTTTCCATGGTGCATCAGTTTACGCGCATCGGTGCGCACAGTTTTGCCGCCATGGGCAGCGCCATCGGCAAGGACGTGCCGCCATTTGTCATGGTTGGCGGCAATCCGGCGGTTCCCCGGGGAATCAACGCCGAAGGCCTGAAGCGGCGGGGATTCGATGCAGATGCCATTGCCGCGCTGAAAAAAGCCTACCGGATATTGTATCGATCCGGTTTGCGTCTGGAAGAGGCCCGCCGGCAAATCACCCCGCTCTGCAGCCAACCGGCATTGTGTGTGCTGCCGGAATTTTTGCAAAACCCCTCCCGCAGTATCGTTCGATAGATGCGCATCGGTATCGTCGCAGCTGAACCTTCCGCAGATCAGCTCGCCGCCGGGTTGATGCAGGCATTGAAAGCCCGGCAGCAGGATATTCAATTTGAAGGCATTGGCGGCCCGCAAATGGCGGCGCAGGGGCTGGAAAGCTGCTTCCCCATGGAAAGGCTGTCGGTAATGGGGCTGGTGGAGGTTCTGGGGCGATTGCCGGAACTCCTGAAGATGCGCAGGACGCTGATTCGGCGCTGGCTGCAACGGCCACCCGATTTGTTCATCGGCATCGATGCGCCGGATTTCAACCTGAAGCTGGAACAGGCGCTGAAGGCCGCATCCGTGCCTACGGTGCACTATGTCAGCCCCACGGTTTGGGCCTGGCGGGAAAAACGGGTGAAAAAGATTCGCGCCGCCGCCGATCTGGTGCTGAGCATCTTTCCTTTCGAGCAGGAATTCCTGCAAGCTCATGGCATTCCTTGCGCCTATGTGGGACACCCCCTGGCGCAACACTACCCCCTACGGCCCGACAAGCAGGCAGCCAGACAACAGCTGGGCCTGTCTCCGGCTGCGCCGGTGCTGGCGGTGCTGCCGGGCAGCAGGGGGGGAGAAGTGCAACGCCTGGCGCGCCCCTTCCTGCAGACTGCCGCAGCCTGTGCGCAGCAGATTCCCGGCCTGGCGGTGGTTGCGCCCCTGGCTACGGAGAAAACCCAGGCCGCTTTTCACCGGGCCTGCCGGGAATACGCCCCGGGGCTGGATGTGATGATCAGCCGGAACAACACGCCCGAAGCGCTTACGGCGGCAGACGTGGTGCTGGTGGCCTCCGGCACGGCGACGTTCGAAGCCTTGTTGTGCAAGCGCCCCATGGTCGTCGGTTACAAGGTGAATCCCCTGACCTATCAGATCATCCGGAAGCTGGACATGCTCAAGATTGACCATGTGTCCATGGCCAACCTGCTCAGTGAAGCGCCCCTGGCACCCGAGTTTATTCAACAGTCCTGTGAAGTGGACCAGCTGCTGCCGCCGTTATTGGCTTTTTTTCAGGACAAGACACAGGTTGCCCAGATCGAGCAACAGTACACCAGGGTGCATGAATCCCTGACCATGGATACCAACCGATTGGCGGCGCAGGCGGTAATGGACTTGTGGGGGGAAAAGAGACATGCCTGAAATCATTTGTGGTGTGGATGAGGTGGGAAGAGGGCCGCTGGCGGGCCCCGTAATGGCGGCTGCCGTCGTACTCGACCCTCACAATCCTGTCGGTGGCCTGGATGATTCCAAGAAACTCTCGGAAAAGCGTCGTGAACAACTGTATGTGGAGATCCGCGAAAAGGCGCTTGCCTGGTGTGTGGGCAGGGCGGAAGTAGCGGAGATCGACGCCATCAACATACTGCAAGCTTCTCTGCTGGCCATGCGGCGGGCAGTGGAAGGATTGTCCCTGTTGCCCGATCATGCCCTGGTGGACGGCAACAGGCTGCCCCGCCTGCCCTGCGCGGCCACCGCCATCATCGGCGGGGACGCCAGCGAAACCTGCATCAGCGCCGCCTCCATCATCGCCAAGGTCACCCGGGATCGGGAAATGATAAAACTGGATGCGGCCTATCCCGGCTACGGCTTTGCCCGACACAAGGGCTACCCCACCAAAATGCACCTGGAAGCCTTGCGGCAACAGGGCGTCACCGAGATCCATCGGCGCAGCTTCGCCCCGGTGCGGCGGCTGCTGCAAGAATGATCTGTGGTCATGGCAAGGGGCTTGGGACTCCTGCCGTTTGACATACAATCAAACCATGTAGTAGAAGAAACACAGCAGGAACAGAATGGTGACCATGCCGCTTGGTGCCTTCACCGGTTACAAGGAACAGGGAGTAGCCCATGTCGATCTTTCCTCCGCTTCATCTATCACCGGCCGTGGTCAGCTTGTTGTTTTTTGCAACGGCACCGGCTGCATCTTTTGCCGGCTGCCCCGGTAAAACCAGCCTGTGTGCCGCCAGAGGAGAACTCAAACTTACCCGCAGCAAAATCCCGGCGAGGGCAAGGAATGTTCTTGTCGCGGGCCGGATTGCCCTGAGCACCGACCGGGTGTTCCTGATCCAGCTGTTGCGTGACGCCCGGGGCATGTGGAAAGTGGAGGGCATGTGAAGGTGAATGGCAATCACGCAATATCCCCCCTGGCAATGGCATGCCTGCTTGCGCTCAGCCTGGTGGTGACAGGATGTGCCGGCGGTGTGTTTCCGGTGCGTTCCGCCGCGGTGACCGCCACGGTAGTGGATGAAGAGACCAATGCACCATTGGAAGGCGTGGCCGTTGTTGGCAAGTGGCCCAATATCCGGGGAACCTTTGCTGGATCGAGTCCCGCTGGGATCATCGAGATCAAAGAGGTCATGACCGATGCGCAAGGTAAATTTACCTTGCCTGGCTGGTGGAAGTCAGGGGAAGGAATAGCCAGTCCCGGATTAACTTCAACCGGGCCTCAAATCTACCTCTATAAAGCTGGGTACTGGCCTAGAAGGCTGCAAAATCCTAGCGAACAGTATGATCAAGTGATCATGTGGCCAGATGCCTGGCGATCAGACTGGGATGGCAAGACTATTCGCCTCAAATCGATGCATGCGGAAAATTGGGGCAAGAAAGAATGGAAAAAATTCGTGGAGCGTAGCGGATCAACCCCAAGTGTTACATGCTCTTGGCAGAAATATCCTCGAATGATGATCGAATGGGAACGGCAATGGGTTCCGTACAAAAAGAAATTCGGGCATAAACCACTTGGCGCTCCCAATATTGGATACATGGATAGAGTCCCCAAGGAGTGTCTCTCGGATCCCATCAGTTTTTACAAAAGCCACGGTATGACCCAAGAAGAAATAGATGCCTGTTGCATCCGGCCAAAGCGAAGGGAGTATGGCAAGCGGAAGTTGTTGTTTAAAGGTGGGAAGCCACTTATCAGGCTGGAATCGATCAAAATCTATAAAGAAGGAAGCCGCAGGAATGAAGGGAGAAATCTGGATGACCGGTGAAGAGAAACAGCATGTATCGCGCAGGTTTGCTTATATTGCATTTGGTTTGCTGGTTTTGCCAGCGACCAGTGTTTGTTAGTGGCCATTTAGGCTCTTCCCCAAATGGAGTGGGTAGATTGTCGTAACCGCTATGAGAGACAAAGACCTATACGCCCAAATATTGGGCATCAAGAGCCCCTGGATGACAGGCCGATCCACCCCTGTCCACCGTTTTCCGATTGCAATACTTCTCCAGACTGGTCGCTGGAGGATGGCGCACCGCAGCAGAACCTTCCGAACCAGCGCAACTCTTTAATGTCTTGCGGGAGAAACCATCGACGGCACCGACCGGGTGTTCCTGATCCAGCTGTTGCGTGACGCCCGGGGCGTGTGGAAAGTGAGTGGAGGGCATGTGAGGGCAGACGAGGGCACGGAAAAGACCAAACGCCGTGGCTGGCGTATCACCGGGTGGGTGGTGCTGGTGATTGCGGTGTATATCCTTCTCGACTCCGGGCTGATCCCCTGGGGCTACGTCCGTTCTGCGCCTATCAGTGGCACCATCATCGACAAGGAGACGGGCCAGCCGATTCCCCATGCCGTAATCGTTGTCGAATGGCCGCAGATGCGGGGCACCCCTGGTGGGACTATCTATGTGGGTAGCGGCACCATCAAGCTTATCTATGTATTTTCTGATGAACAGGGCAACTACCTGGTGCCCGGCTGGAAACGCTCGAAATGGGAGATTGGTGAAGGTGGCTTCACTAAGGATCGGGTCGAGATGTACATTCGTGCGTCGGGTTACTGGCCCCGGACGCTACATAATCGGGAAGAAGGCGGGCTGGGCTGGGGTGAGGCCTGGAAGGCGGAATGGGATGGCGAGGACATCGAGCTGGAACCCATGCATTGGCGGGAGTGGATGAAGGAGGAGTGGGAAAGGCAGCACCAACGTAAAGTTTATGGCTATAAATTTAGCATATTGCGATTGAATAATAATGACCATGATTGGCCACCTAACAATTGTGACTGGAAGAGGCGTCCAAAAGACTTTTTGGAAGGAATGCGTTATCAGTTAAGAATGATGGAAATGTTGCCCGGGCATTATAAGGTTGTTAAACGCACACCAGATGAATTGAAAAAGATAGAGAAGGACTGTGGGGCGAACCCTTATCAATACTTGAAACGATATGGAATAACTGATGAAGAATGGAAAGCCTGTTGTGTAGAAACCCAGGGCGAAAATGCTGGAAAGAAAGTACCTCAATCAGTGCCTGTGGCGCCATCAGTACCAGTAAATGAATGGAAGGCCTGTTGCGAACACAAAGTAGAAAAACGTGCATCGCCGCACACGACCGTAATTATGCTGGAAAGCTTTAAGGTTATGCCTGACGGACGATTAATACCTCTGGAAACAGAGAAGGCGGGAATAAAGCGCACCACACCTGGCGAATCAGTACAAAAACACGGAAAAAGAATGGCAGGAAAATGAAAGGAATAATGAAAATACCTGTTGCGGCATTGCTGTTGCTGCTACTGCAAGCTGCTTCGGCTTATGAAGTGGAAACCCACGCCCGCTTTTCACAGAAGGCGGCTACCTGCTCGGTGCTGGGGGATTCAGCCTTTTTGGAGGCACTCGGACTCGACGGATTGGAAGCGGAAGCCCCTGTTTGGCGCAGGCCGGTAAATATTCATGATCCTGAGTGGATTATGAAATGGATTGTTGAATACAAAAAGAAAGAATACGAACCCACCATCAAAACCCTCATTGGCTGGGGTGCGAAGTTTGAGGACGAGGAGTTTCTCACCCGCCCGCTGAATCATTTTTTTGATCCGTTGAACGGGCTTCCTTTTCATCCATGCCCGCTTGGCGCTGACTGCAACACATCCCCTGCCTGGGCATTGGAAGACGGCAGTCCCCATCCGGATTTGGATGAGCAAGAGCAATCATTCTTTGATGCAAACAACCGCCTCCGGTATGCATTGGGCCTGGCTGACAAGGATGCCCGGGGCGTGTGGAAAGTGGAGGGCATGTGAGGGAAGACGAGGGCACGGAAAAGACCAAACGCCGTGGCTGGCGCATCACCGGGTGGGTGGTGCTGGTGATTGCGGTGTATATCCTTCTCGACTCGGGGCTGATCCCCTGGGGCTACGTCCGTTCTGCGCCTATCAGTGGCACCATCATCGACAAGGAGACGGGCCAGCCGATTCCCCATGTGGTGATTTCTATCAGATGGCCACAGCTGATCGGCACGATGGGTGGGACGATTCATGTGGGTAGCGGCACCATCAAGCGAATCGAAGTGGTTTCTGACGAACAAGGCAACTACCTGGTGCCCGGCTGGAAACGCTCGAAATGGGAGATCGGCGAAGGTGGCTTTAGCAAGGATCGACCGGAAATGCACATTTATGCGGCAGGGTATTGGCCCCGGACGCTGCGCAACAAGAAGGCAGGGCGGCTGGGCTGGGGCGAGGCCTGGAAGGCGGAATGGGATGGCGAGGACATCGAGCTGGAACCCATGCACTGGCGGGAGTGGACGAAGGAGGAGTGGGAGAAAAACCTCAGGAATGAATGGGACATATATAGAAATGGAAAAATACATGCTTGGGGAAGCACGATGCATCTACTTCCAAAAGGCTGTGAGTGGAAGAAAACCCCAAAAGAAACTGTGAAAATAATTCAATATAACTTGAAGAAAGTTTCCATGTTTCCAAATATCTACTCAATTGTGCCTCGCAATAAATATCCAGATGATTGGGATGTATGCCCAGACACAAAGGAAGTGCTTTTGGAACATGGGCTGACAGAAAACGAATGGCAGACCTGTTGTGGATATAAAACAGAAAAACCTGAATCGCCACATGTGAGAATCATGCTGGAAAGAATCAAGGTTATGCCTGGCGAACAACAAACACCTCTGGAAACAGAGAACGCGGAAACAAAGAGCACCACGCCCGTCGAATCAGGACAAAAACATGGAAAAGGAATGGCGGGAAAATGAAAGGAACAATGCAAATACCTGTTGCGGCATTGCTGTTGCTACTACTGCAAGCTGTTTCGGCTTATGAAGTGGAAACCCACGCCCGCTTTTCACAGAAGGCGGCTACCTGCTCGGTGCTGGGGGATTCAGCCTTTTTGGAGGCACTCGGACTCGGCGGATTGGAGGCGGAAGACCCTGTTTGGCGCAGGCCGGTAAATATTCATGATCCTGAGTGGATTGCGAAATGGACTGCCGAATATGTACTCAAGAATGTACCAGTAGCGGATAAGAAGTATGACTCCACCATCAAAACCCTCATTGGCTGGGGAGCGAAGTTTGAGTACGAGGAGTTTCTCACCCGCCCGCTGTGAGAACAATGGCAGGATCATCTTTGCCGGTGACAACGGCGTGGTGCCGGGTTTGTATGGACCATGAAGACTTGAAAATCAGCAGAATGCAAGAAAGCCGAAGGCCAGCCAACAGACGAAACTGTGACTGGGTTCACGTTTTGCCCCCCCCCTTGAAGTAGTATTTTGAGACACAGCTCTAGTACACATCAGGGAAAAAGGGATGCATCCTCTCAGGGAATTGGCGAAGGCGCAACGCAGGTTCTGTTTTTCATGTTTTGAATCTGGCATCGGAGTAATACGCGGCATTGGCGGGGCAAGGGAACCAGGCTTTCGTTCAGGAAAGCGTTTACCCGGGAAGGAGCGCCTTGTTTCTTTTCTTGTGCTTTTCAGTCTGTTTCTTTGCCAGCCGGCACTCGCAGCGCCACCGCCCGGCTGCCCCAGCGAAACCGACCTGCAGCTCTCCGGCATCGTCTTTTCCGGCGACAGTCTTTGCGCCGCCAAAGGGGAGCTCAAAATCACCGGCAGCGAAATCCCGGCGGGGGCAAGGAGTGTTCTTATCGCGGGCCGGATTGTGCTGGGCGCCGACTTCGCGGTGCGTGATGGAGGCGTGCTTCAGGCCACCACGGCGCAGATCCAATTGCCCGTGGCCCGGGCCGGTGATGACCAGAGCGCTGCGGCCCAGGCCCTGGTGACTCTCGACGGCAGCGCCAGCGAGGCCCCAGGTGGCAGCATCGAAAGCTACCAATGGCGTCAGCGCAGTGGCCCCAAGGTGACCCTGCAACACCCGGAGCAGGTGCAGGCCACCTTTACCGCGCCTGACGTGACCACGGCAACAGCGCTGGAATTCGAACTGGAAATCACCGACCAGCTCGGCTTTACGGCGCGGGACCTGGTTGTCATCACCATCACGCCAGGAGGCAACAGCGGCGACCGGGATGGTGACGGCATCCCTGACGAGCACGACGCCTTTCCCGATGACCCAACGGAAGCCTATGATTTCGACCAGGATGGTATTGGCGACAATGCCGATCCCGACCGGGATGGCGATGGTGCGGACAACAGCGCCGATTTCTATCCCGATGACCCGGCCCAACACACAGCGCCGGTACTCAGCATCGCCACGCCTGTTGATGGCGCCACCATCGCCGACGAGACGGTCCTCATCGAAGGCACCCTCGACGCCTCCTGGAATACGGGTGTCACGATCAACGGCATCCCCACGCAGCGTGGCGGGACGCCCTGGGGCAGTGAATTTGTCTTGCAAGTACCCCTCGAGCCGGGCGCCAATACCTTCGAAGTCACCGCTACCGGGCAAAGCGGCAAACAGATCAGTCAAACCCTCACCGTCACCCGGGCCGGCAGTGCCGCCTTCCGTCTCAACGCCGCGCCCCGGCGCGCCTTTGCGCCGGCGGACGTACTGTTCGTGCCGGATATCCCCGCCGCCCTCAACATTATACAGGCCGACTGGGACTTCGACGGAGACGGCGTGGCGGACACCACCCTCACAACGGATTTCAACACACCCATCACCCACAACTACACCACAGCGGGACTCTACACCCCGACGCTCACCCTGACGGACGACCAGAACCGGACCTACACCCAGACCCTGAGCATCGCCATCATCGACCAGAATGCACAGGACGCCCGCCTCAAAGCACTCTGGACAGGCATGACCACCGCGCTGGCTGGCAAGAACCTGGGGCTGTCGAAAACCTTCCTGCTCGACCAAACTGAAAGCGGCTACGCCGAGGTGTTCTACCTGCTGCTGCCGCACATGCCCGCCATCGTTGCCGGTTTCTCTGCGCTGGAAACCGTGGAAACCGGCCTGTCCCATGCTGAATATGCCGTGGGAGAAACCATCGACGGCACCGACCGGGTGTTCCTGATCCAGCTGTTGCGTGACGCCCGGGGCGTGTGGAAAGTGGAGGGCATGTGATGGTGAATGGCAATCACGCAATATCCCCCCTGGCAATGGCATGCCTGCTTGCGCTCAGCCTGGTGGTGACAGGATGTGCCGGCGGTGTGTTTCCGGTGCGTTCCGCCGCGGTGACCGCCACGGTAGTGGATGAAGAGACCAATGCACCATTGGAAGGCGTGGTTGTTGTTGGCATGTGGCCCAATATCCAGGGAACCTTTGCTGGATCGAGTCCCGCTGGGATCATCGAGATCAAAAAGGCCGTGACCGATGCGCAAGGTAAATTTACCTTGCCTGGCTGGTGGAAGTCAGGGGAAGGAATAGCCAGTCCCGGATTAACTTCAACCGGGCCTCAAATCTACCTCTATAAAGCCGGGTACTGGCCTAGAAGGCTGCAAAATCCAAGCGAACAGTATGATCAAGTGATCATATGGCCAGATGCCTGGCGATCAGACTGGGATGGCAAGACTATTCCTCTCAAGCCGATGCACTGGCGGGAGTGGACGAAGGAGGAGTGGGAGGAAAATAAGAAGCGCAGACTTGGTGGTCCGGGGCTGCAAAATTGTGAATGGTTGGAGCATCCGGATATATTGATAGAAAACATACGAATGG
>JAMOLT010000019.1 GCA_027068915.1 Sedimenticola sp.
AGAATATTCCGGGGCAACAATCATGAACAACAAACAACTCGCTACAGCAGGCATGCCGACGGGCAGCATGGAGTCCTATGTGAGTGCCGCCTTTCAACTGCCCATGCTCAGCAAGGAAGAAGAGCATGATCTGGCTGTGCGCTGGCATGAAAAACAGGATCTGGAGGCCGCTCGGCAGCTGGTAATGAGCCATCTGCGCTTCGTCGTGCGTATCGCCCGCCAATATGCGGGCTATGGCTTGCCACAACCCGACCTGATTCAGGAAGGCACCGTCGGTTTGATGAAAGCGGTACGGCGCTTTGATCCCAATGTGGGTGTGCGTCTGGCTTCCTTTGCCGTGCACTGGATCAAGGCGGAAATCCACGAATTTATCCTGCGCAACTGGCGCATCGTCAAGATCGCCACCACCAAGGCGCAGCGCAAGCTGTTCTTCAACCTGCGCTCGAGCAAGAAACGGCTGGGATGGTTTACCGAGCAGGAAGTGCAGGATGTCGCCAGCGACCTGGGGGTAAAACCCGAGGAAGTACGCAATATGGAAGCCCGGTTGAGCAATTACGACATGGCCTTTGATCCCATGGATACCGATGCCGAGGAGGATCATGTCGCACCCGCCAGCTATCTGCCGGATATGCGCATGGAGCCCGAAAGCATCCTCGAGGCCGAGGACAGCGAACGGGACGAAAACCAGCGCCTGTATGCCGCCATGGAGGAACTGGATGAACGCAGCCAGAACATCCTGCGCAGGCGCTGGCTGTGTGAAAAGAAAGCCACCCTGCATGAACTGGCGGATGAGTACGGCATCTCTGCCGAGCGTATTCGCCAGATCGAAAAGGCCGCCATGAACAAGTTGCAGAACCGGATCACAGCATGAGTACACCCTGAGTGAAAGCATTGACAATCGCTTGAAAAAAGCCTGGAATTGAACCTCCAGGCTTTTTTATGTTCGGATCTGAACCCATGGGTTCAGGCACAGAACATACCACGCCTTCCATAGAGCTGTATTCACACAACAAGAGCAACAAACATGCACTGCTTCATTACCGGCACAGATACCGATTGTGGAAAAACCCTGGTCACCCTGGGATTCATGCAGCTCTGCCTCGAGCGCGGCCTGAAAACCACTGGCATGAAGCCCGTGGCGGCTGGCGCGTTGCGCACCCGGGATGGCCTGCTCAATCCTGACGCCCTGGCCATTCAGGGGTTGAGCAAACCCCGCCTGTCCTACAAGGCGGTCAACCCCTATTGCTTCGAACCCGCAGTCGCGCCCCACCTGGCGGCAAAGCTGGCGGGTGTTTGCATCGATCTGGACGAAATCGACAGACAATACCGGCAACTGTGCGAATCCCATGATGCGGTGATCGTGGAAGGCGCAGGCGGCTGGAAAGTGCCGTTGAACGACGCACAGGACATGGCCGAGATGTGCCGGCGGCTGGATCTTCCCGTGGTGCTGGTGGTGGGTTTGCGTCTGGGCTGCATCAATCATGCACTCCTCAGCATGGACGCCATTCTCGCCAGCGGCCGCCCGCTGCTGGGCTGGATCGCCAATCATGTGGACGCCAATATGTCCCTGGCGGAGGACAACATCCAGACCCTGAAACAGCGCATCAAAGCCCCCCTGCTGGGGCGCATTCCAAGACTGGATCAGGCGAACGCGGAAACCGTCGCAACCTACCTCAGTCTGCCCGCTCTGTGCTGAGCATGTCCAGGGGAACGCTCGCCCGCCCCGGCGCTTGCGGCTTCTCCGGCGCCCAGGCATGGCCGTACACCACCTCATAGGTGGCGGGTAGCACGCCTTCGCTGCGAAACCCCTCGTAGGCATCGCGCATGGCCTGCATCCTCGCCTTGCCGGTAAGCCCCCGCTGCCGCCGGGTCGCCGCATTGTGCGCGCCGATATGCTTCAGATCCCGCATCAGATCATCCACCCGTGCGTAGGTGAGGGTGATGCGCTCCACATCCATGACCGGTGCGGCATAGCCGCTGTTGACGAGGATATCCCCCAGGTCGTGCATGTCCATGAAGGGGCTGACATGAACATGGTCGTCCACCGCCGCCCAGGCGGCGCGCAGTTCCCGCAGGGTATCCGGGCCGAAAGTAGTGAACATCAGCAGCCCCCCGGGACGCAACACCCGCAGGCATTCCCGGTACAGGGATTGGGGATCGCCGGCCCACTGAAACGCCAGACTGGAACAGATCAGATCCATGCTGTTGTCCGCCAGGGGCAATTGCTCCATGTCTGCGCAGACGCAATGGGGCCGGCGCAGCCAGCGGCCCTTTCTGCGCGCATGGGCGAGCATGGGCAGGGCGAAATCCAGGGCATAGACCCTGGCCTGGGGATAGCGGCGCAGCAACTGCCCGGCCTGCCCCCCGGTGCCACAACCCAGATCCAGCACCGCCCGGGGCTGGAGGGTCACCAGATCCAGACGCTGCAGCATGCGCCCGCTGACTTCACGCTGCAACACCGCCGCTTCATCATAGCTGTCCGCACTGCGGCTGAAGGAGCAGCGCGCCCGCTCCTTGTCGATGAGCGTTTCAGGCATGACGGAGAACCCCTTTCAACAGTTCCAGGCATTGGGGCAGATGGGAAAGAAAAGGCGCATGGGCTGCGCCATCAATCACCTGCAGCTGCATCCGCGGCTGATGTTCAGGCAAAACAGCCCCAAGCTTGGCGGGCACCAGGGTGTCCCGCTCTCCCAGCATCCAGTACAGGGGCAGATCCAGCGCCCCAAGCTGCTTGCGCAAATCACTGTGCAACAGGATCTCCAGGCCGGCTCGCACCCCGGCTAGCCGGGGTGCGGGACGGGCATCGAACGCCTTGCGCAATTGCGGCAACAGCTCCCTGGCGTTCTCCGCGCCCTGCAGCTGCAAGGCCAGAAAACGGCGCAGGGTTTTGCCCGTATCCGCCTCCAGTTCCGCCGCAAAACTTTCCAGCACCAACGGCGGAATGCCGCAGGGCCAGCCATCGCGCCGGACGAAGCAGGGCGAGGTGGCGATGCCCACCAGGGCGCGCAGCTTTTGCGGCTGCATCCACGCCGCCTGCTGCATCACCAGCCCCCCCAGGGACCAGCCCGCCCAGACGGCGTCGGCGGGGGCAGCTTCCAGCAGTTGCTCCGCCCAGCCTTGCAGGCCGTCAGCGGAATCCTGCCAGGGCGACTCGCCATGCCCGGGCAGCTCCACCAGGGTAACGCGGCAGTCTTTCTCCAGCGCCCTTGCCAAAGGCAGCCAGACCGAGGCGTTCATGCCCCAACCGTGGATGAGAAACAGGTCGTCACCGGCGCCGCTGGTTTGCGTCCACAGCTTCATGGCCGCAGCCGCTCCAGGGCGGCAAGCAGGCGTTGCAGATGTTCATCCGTATGGCTGGCGCTGAAGGTAATGCGCAGCCGGGCGCTGCCCCGGGGCACCGTGGGGGGGCGAATCGCCGTAACCAGGATGCCCTGCTCCGCCAGCAGGCCGCTCCACTCCAATGCTGTTTCCGCACTGCCTGCGATCAGCGGTTGGATGGGCGTTGTGGAGGCCGGCAGCGCAAAGCCCAGCCGCGCCGCCCCTTCCCGGAACTTCTCCACCAGTTCCTGCAAGCGCTCCCTGCGCCAGCGTTCCTTGCGCAGTATTTTCAGGCTGCTGCGCGTCGCTTCGGCCACTGCGGCAGGGAGGGCGGTGGTGAAAATATAGGTTCTGGCCTCCTGGATCAGAGTTTCGATGAGCGCTTCGGAACCCGCCACGAAAGCGCCCGCGGTGCCAAATGCCTTGCCCAAAGTGCCCATGAGCACGGGAACCTGCTGCGCATCCAGCCGCCAGTGCTCGAGGCTGCCGCCTCCAGTGCTTCCCAATACGCCCAGACCATGGGCGTCATCCACCATCAGCCAGGCCTGGTGCCGCCGGCACAGGTCCGCAAGGGCAGGAAGATCGGCCAGGTCGCCATCCATGCTGAACACGCCGTCCACTGCCAGCAGCGTTTCACCCGTGGCGTTTTGCAATTGCTTTCCGGCAGCCGCCAGATCGGCATGGGGAAAGCGCCGCAGTCTGGCGCCGCAGAGCCGTCCGCCATCGATGAGGGAAGCATGGTTGAGGCGGTCCTCGATCAGCGTATCCCCCCTTCCCGACAATGTGGTGATCACGGCCAGGTTCGCCATGTAGCCGCTGGAGAACAACAGCGCCCGCTCCCGTCCGGTAAAATCGGCCAGCTCCTGTTCCAGTTGTTCATGGGCGCGGCTGTGGCCGGTCACCAGATGGGCGGCGCCGCTGCCGCTGCCCCAACGGTCGATCCCCCGGTGAAACGCCTCTGCCACCCGCGCATCTGCGGCCAGCCCCAGATAGTCGTTGCTGCAGAAGCCGAGCATGGGTCGCCCGGCCACCACCATTTCCGGCTGCTGGGGGGAGTCCAGCACCAGGGGACGGCGGTACAGATGATCCCGCCTGGCGCGTTCCAGCGGGAGACGCAAGTCTTTCATCAGACCCGGTGGCAGGCTCTGCCCTGGGGCGGCTTTTCCGTTTCCACATGGGCTTCCATGGACAGGCCCAGGCGGGCGAAGAGCTGTTTGTCCCGGTCGGTTTCGGGGTTGTCCGTGGTCAGCAGGCGATCACCATAGAACAGGGAATTGGCCCCGGCGAAGAAGCACAGCGCCTGCAACTCATCCGTCATTTCCGTGCGCCCGGCGGACAGGCGCACATAGGATCCGGGCATCATGATGCGCGCCGCCGCCACGGTGCGCACGAATTCCAGCAGATCCAGTTCCTCCACGCCGAACAAGGGAGTGCCTTCCACCTGCACCAGCAGATTGATGGGCACGGATTCGGGGTGGCTGGGCAGGTTGGACAGCTGGCAGAGCATGGAGGCCCGATCCCGGCGGCTCTCGCCCATTCCCAGGATGCCGCCGGAGCAGACATTCAGGCCCGCCTCGCGCACATGATTCAAGGTTTGCAGGCGGTCTTCATAGGTACGGGTGGTAATCACCTCGCCATAGAATTCCGGCGAGGTGTCGAGGTTGTGATTGTAATAGTCCAGCCCGGCATCCTTGAGTTTTTGCGCCTGCTCCGCAGTCAGCATGCCCAGGGTCAGGCAGGTTTCCATGCCCATGTCTTTCACCGCCCGCACCATTTCGGCGACCCGCTGCAAATTGGTATCCGTGGGGTTGCGCCAGGCCGCGCCCATGCAGAAACGGGTAGCGCCTTTTTCCTTCGCTGCGACGGCGGATTCCAGCACTTCATCTATGGGCAGCAAGCGTTCCGGTTCCACTTCTGCATCATTGCGCGCGCTTTGGGAACAATATCCGCAGTCTTCCGGACAGGCGCCGGTCTTGATGGACAACAAGGTGCTCACCTGCACCTGGTTGGGATCAAACTGCTGGCGGTGGATGCTCTGCGCCTGGAACAGCAGATCATTGAAAGGGAGACTCAGAATTTCTTCCACTTCCCCGATAGACCAGTCATGGCGGATTTCAGATTTCATGGGCTTGAACAAAAGGCTAGAATAAGGCTGCACCAGTGTAGAGAAGGATTCTCATCTGTCAACTTGCAGGAGGCGTTATGGTTTACAACTGGCAGCATCTGTTTTTCCCGCCAACGTGCCTGGTTTGCGGCAAGGCCGGTCATGAGGCGCTGGATATTTGCCATCAGTGCCGCGCTGATCTGCCCCGCAACCGGCGCCCGTGCTGCCGTTGCGCCCTGCCTCTGGCAACGGATGCCGCTACAGGCCTCCTGTGCGGGAGCTGCGCACGAACCCCTCCACCATTTTCCCGCATCATTGCCCCCTGGTTGTATCAATCCCCCATGGATGATCTCATCCAACGGCTGAAGTTTCAGCAGCAGCTGCCTGTGGGGCGGTTGCTGGCGCAGCTGCTTGCCAGGGAAATCACCAGGCAAGACAGGCCCACCCTGTTGGTGCCCGTTCCCCTGCACAACAGGCAGCTCAAGTCCCGGGGGTTCAATCACAGCAGCGAAGTCACTCGCATGCTGGCCAAGGAGCTGGGCATTCCCTGGTCGCCCTGGTTGTTACGAAAAGTGCGTGAAACACTGCCCCAGCACAATCTGGGGAAAAAAGAGCGGAAAAAAAACCTGCGCCGGTGCTTTCGCTTCGATAGTCGGCAAAACCTCCAGCATGTAGCACTTGTCGATGATGTCGTCACTACCGCCACCACCGCCGCGGAAGCTGCAAGGGCATTGAAGGCAGCGGGGGTAAAAAAAGTGGAGATCTGGGCACTGGCGCGCACACCGGTCGATCGATAAAGCTGTACAAAATCGTTTAAGATTCACCCCTACCACAGGCAAAAGGTCTTCACTGTAAAATGCTGCGTTTTTTTCTCGTCTTTCTCGCCATCCAGGCTGCGTTGTTCACCGCAGAGCTGGCGCGCCCGGTGCAGCAGGCGGTCATCATCCCCTTTACCGAGTCCATCGCGTCCCTGAGCGCATGGATGATCAAGGCCTTCGATTCAGGCGTCATCGCCTACAGCAATGTCATCCGTGACCAGCAAAGCGGCTTTGCCGTGGCCATCGAAGCCGGGTGCAACGGCGTGGAGGCCACCATCGTACTGGTTGCGGCCATGCTCGCCATGCCCGCCCCGTGGAAACTGAAGCTCTTGGGCATAGGCATCGGCTTTCTCACCATCCAGGCCATGAACCTGCTACGCATCATCAGCCTGTTCTATCTGGGACAATGGAACCAGACCGCCTTCGACTGGGCGCATCTGTACATCTGGCAGGCGTTGATCATGCTGGATGTACTCGTCGTCTTCCTCATCTGGCTGCGCTTTCTTCCCGGCAAGCAGGAACCGGCCCATGCCGGCTAGCCCGATCAAGCGCTTCATGCTCAAGGTAATCCTGTGGCTGCCGGTCTGCTTTGCAGGCTGGTATTACATGAAGGGGGTGATCGGCGTGCCCACCTTCTTCCTGGTGGACTGGATCATGGCCGCCACACTGCCGGAATTCATCAAGGACATCGAATTTCAGGGGCATTTGCTGAATGTGGTGCTGCAATTCGCTCCACCAACCCTACCCGGGGCGGAGGTTCCCCGGGGCCAGGTCGCCGAACTGGTATTCAGCGTAAACTCCCTCATGTATGGCTACAGCATTCCCCTGTACACCGCCCTGATTCTCGCCACCCCGGATGAGGAGCGGGCAAAATGGATACATTGGAGCATCGGCTTTGTCATTCTGGTGCTGGCCCAGACCTGGGGCGTCAGTTTCGACATTCTACAAACCCTGCTGTTCAAGCTGGATGCCGGCCTGTCCTCCCAGCTCGGCTTCAGCAGCTTACAGAGGGAACTGGCGGCCCTGGGGTATCAGTTCGGCTATCTGATCCTCCCGGCGGTCACGCCCCTGGTGCTGTGGATCGGCTTCCACCAGCGGTTTCTTGCGTTGCTGGCGCCGGGGATGCAAGCCGGATTCAACAACCGCAATGATTGAGCCGACAAACAAAAATTATTGAAAAAAAACAAGCTGCGCTTATACTCAGCGACTGGAAAACATTGGAAGAGGCCAACTTAACATGTTGACCATAAAAGGACTTCGCAAGGCATACGGTGATCTGCTGGCGGTGGATTCGCTGGATCTGAGCCTCAGGGAAGGTGAGATATTCGGTTTCCTCGGCCCCAACGGCGCGGGAAAAACCACCACCATTGCCATGATCGCCGGGCTGATGGAGCAGGATGCAGGGGAAATCCGCCTGGGTGACGCCGGTGCGTCCACCGATCCGCAAACCCGCCTGCAATTGGGATACGTCCCCCAGGAGCTGGCGCTGTATGGTCCGCTGACTGCCCGGGAGAACCTGCAGTTTTTCGGCAAGATGCTGGGATTGAAAAGTCGTGCCCTGAAGCAGGCCACGGACGAGGCGCTGCAACTGGCGGAACTGACAGACCGCGCCAACGACAGGGTCGATACATTTTCCGGCGGCATGAAGCGGCGCCTGAACCTGGCCGTCGCCATGCTGCACCGCCCGCGCCTGCTGTTGCTGGACGAACCTACCGTAGGCGTCGATCCCCAGTCCCGAAACGCCCTGCTGCAGGGTATTCTGGAGCTGCGTGAGCGGGGACACACCATCATTTACACCACCCATTACATGGAAGAGGCGCAGAAGATCTGCGACCGCATCGGCATCATGGATCATGGCCGTCTGCTGTCCGTGGGCACGGTGAAAGAGCTGATTCACGCCCATGGCGGTGAATACGAAATCATCCTGCAGAATGAAGGGGGAGACCGCAGCATCCGCGGCATCAACCCCTTGCACGCCCTGCAGTCGCTGGATTTCCACCCGGAAAATGACCTGCTGTCCATCAAGCCACCCGACCTGGAACAGGTGTTTCTGAACCTGACCGGCCGCGCACTGAGGGACTGAACATGCACTCATCAACCCGGGAACCCTTGACATCATCCACCACAAACATTCTCTGGAGCATCGCCAAAAACGACTGGCTGCTGCTGGTGCGGGACAAGACCGCCCTGTTTTTCACCCTGGGCTTCCCCCTGCTCATTGCCATATTTTTCGGCGCAGCCTTCTCCGGCGGAGGCAAGTCCGCATTGCTGCCCCTGGCGGTGGTGGATCAGGACAAAACCACATCATCCCGCGCCTGGATTGAGGCGCTGGAAGACACAGACGCAGTAAAAATCACCCTGCTGGCCGAAAGCGAAGCCAGGGAAAAGGTCAGAAAGGGAAAAATGACCGCCATGCTGGTGATCCCGCAGGGATTCGGCGCAGCGCGGGAGCAGATCTTCGATCCTCTGGTGCCCCAGGTGCAATTGGGCGTATCACCGAACAACAAGGCTGCCGGCGGCATCCTGAACGGGTTGTTGATGGCGCAGGCAGCCAAGGACATGCAGCAAGCCATGGGAGACACCAGCAAGGTGCTGACTGAGACGGATCGCAACATACAATTGCTGAAAGAATCCGATGAAGATGCGCCGGAAAGCCTGCAGGTCTTTCTGGACAAACTCCGGGAAATGCTCGCAGCATTGAAGCAGATGGAGGCATCCAGGGCGCTGCAGGAAAAGGAAGGCAAAGAGGTTTCGGAGGAAACCAATCGGTTTCCCGGGTTCACTCCCCTGATAATCCACATGACAGACATCCAGAAACAATCCAGTGGTCCGCAGAACAGCTATGCCACTTCCTTTCCTCAGGGTATCGTCTGGGGCATTCTGGGCATTGTCTCCGCCTTTTCCCTGTCACTGGTCAGTGAGACACGGCAGGGCACCATGGCGCGTCTGTTGTCCATGCCCGTGAGCAGACGGCAGATTCTTGGCGGCAAGGCCCTGGGCTGTTTCCTGACCCTGGTGACGGTAATATCGATCCTGATGGTGGTGGGCGTGGCTTTCTTCGATATCAGCATCCAGAACCCGGCGGTGTTGTTGTTGGCCATACTGGCTTCTGCCCTGGGCTTCACCGGTCTGATGATGTTGCTCTCGGTGCTGGGAAAAACCGAAAAGAGTGCTTCAGGCATGACCTGGGCGGTTTTGATGATCATGGCCATGACCGGCGGCGGCATGATCCCTCTGTTTGCCATGCCCCGCTGGATGGCGGGCCTGGGACAGTTCAGCCCGGTGCAATGGACGGTCATGTCTTTCGAGGGCGCGCTCTGGCGGCAGTTCAGCGTGGCGGAAGTATTGCCCTACGCACTCATGCTGGCCCTGCTGGGCGCAGGCGGTTTTCTCCTGGGAAGTTATCTGTTCGAACGGAAAACACGCGCCTGAGCGGAATGGCGCTTACTTA
>JAMOLT010000020.1 GCA_027068915.1 Sedimenticola sp.
CAGTTCAGCGTGGCGGAAGTATTGCCCTACGCACTCATGCTGGCCCTGCTGGGCGCAGGCGGTTTTCTCCTGGGAAGTTATCTGTTCGAACGGAAAACACGCGCCTGAGCGGAATGGCGCTTACTTAACAGGTTGTTGCTTGTCATTCCGGCGCAGGCCGGAATCCAGGCCCCCGGGAATTCAGCGGCCGTTTTGGATGCCGGGTGAATAAGTAAGCGCTATTCAGGCCTGGCCTGAAAACCCCCGCAACGCCATTTCCAGCCCCTTCCCCAGGGCAATGACCTTGAAGCGCTCTCCCATGGCGTCGGGCATGATGAGCTGCTTTACTCCCTGCACCGCCGCCATGTGCGCCGCCACAGCCTCGGGATCGGATCGGGCCAGCAACTCCTCCAACCCGCAGCCCAGCAGAAAGTTCGCCTGGCTGTTGAAGCCCAGCAACTCCAGCCCCGCCTTTTCCCCCGCTTCGGCAACCGCGGAAAAATCCACATTGGCGGTAATGTCCTGCAGCCCTGGCCGCAGCAATGCATCATCATGGGCCTGATGGCGGTAATGGCAGATCAGGGTGCCCATGTTCCGCTGGGGGTGGTAGTACTCCCGCCGGGTGTAGCCATAATCGATGAGCAACACCACCGCCTGGCCCAGTCGCTTCCCCAGCATTTCCAGCCAGGGCGCAAGGCGCAGATTCGCCTCCGATACATAGCCCGGTGACAGCTGGCCCAGTTCCTGCTCGATGGCGGACACGGCCTGGCGCAGCGCTTCCCGGGCGGGCCGCCAGCACAGTTGCAACGCCTGTTCGCGCATCGCCACCCATTGCTCCTCAAGACCTCGCTCGTTGCGACGGAATACATGCGCCGGCATGGCGTCCAGTACTTCATTGGCCAGCACCACGCCGGAAAATCCCTCGGGCACTTCCTGTACCCATTCCACGCGGTCAGCCAGGCCGGGCGTCCTTTCCTCCAGGGTCTGGCGCTGGCGATGCTGCAATTCCGCACTGAGCTCCAGAATTTGATAGCGCACCGTCTGGCCCGGCTGCAAGCGTTCCAGCTCCGCCAGAATCTGCGCCGCCATCAGGCCGGTGCCCGCGCCGAACTCCAGGATCTGCGGGTCTGCCGTCTGCTGCAGAACCTGCTGGCATTGCCGCGCCAGGCACTGGCCGAAGCAGGGCGATATTTCCGGCGCCGTGACGAAATCCCCCCCCTTGCCAAACTTGTGCGCGCCACTGACATAGTATCCCAGCCCCGGCGCATACAGCGCCAGCTCCATGTAGCGGTCGAAAGGCAGGGCGCCGCCAGCTTCACGGATTTCCTTTTCCAGGAGGGACTTCATGGCCTGCTGCTGGGCCTTTTCTTCAGATGAGAGTTGGGGAAGGTTCATTCGCTACAGGCTGTGGGTTACACTGAGGAAAGAATTCTAACAGCCGGACAGAAGCAATGCTTGATCCGCAACCGCTACAGAATAAAACCGCACTGATTACCGGGGGCGGCGCCCGCCTGGGGGCCATGAGCGCCCGCTTTCTTCATGCTGCCGGTGCGCATGTCATCATCCACTACCGCAATTCCACGGACAACGCCAAGGCGCTGCAGGACGAGCTGAACGACAAACGCGCCGACTCGGTCTCGCTGATCCAGGGCGATCTGCTGGATTTCTCCTGTCTTTCCCGGCTGGTCGATGAATGTCTGCAAGCAACGGGAAAGCTGGACATCCTCCTCAACAACGCTTCCAACTTTTTCCCCACTCCAGTTGATGAAGCGACGGAACAGCAATGGGACAGCCTTTTCGGCGTGAATGCCAAAGCGCCGTTCTTTCTCGCCAAGGCTGCGGCAGATGCCCTGCGTGAAACCAGCGGCTGCATCATCAACATGGTGGACATCCACGCCGAGCGCCCACACAAGAACCACCCCATCTACAGCATGGCCAAGGCCGCAAACGCCATGATGGTGAAATCCCTGGCCCGGGAGCTGGCCCCGGAAATCCGCGTCAATGGCGTGGCTCCAGGGGCTATTCTCTGGCCGGAGGGCGTCCAGGGAGAAGCATCCAAACAGACCTCCATGCCCCGCATTCCCCTGGAACGCGCAGGCCGCCCGGAAAACATCGCCCGCACGGTGCTGTTTCTGGCCACGGCGGAATACATCACCGGGCAGATCATTGCCGTGGACGGGGGACGGAGCGTACAGCAGTAAGAACCGGCAAACATCACCGGCAGCGATTTACCACCACTCCCAGTCCAGCGGAACCATGTCCGTCTGCCGCCCCTGGAACCGCCGCCACAACTGCTGATAGCTATGGCCGGCGCCCGGGTGCTTTTCCGCCCCCGCCACATCCGCCAACGGCTTGAGCACGAAGGCATAGCGCAGTATTTCATCCCGGGGAATGCCCGCGGCTTCGTCCACCAGATCACCCCAGGTGAGAAGATCCAGATCGATGCTGCGCGGCGCGAACTTCTCTTCGCCGCGCACCCGCCCCTGCCGGGTTTCGATTTCCCGCAGCCGGGCGCGCAGTCGATGCGGGGGCAGCCCGGTATCGATGCCGACGACCATATTCAGGAAATCATCACCCTCGAAGCCCACGGCCCTGGTCTGATACACCGGCGACAGCAGCAGCTCGCCAAATTCCCGCCGCAAACTGGCGATGGCGGCGCGCAGGTTCGCCTCGGGATCGACGTTGGTTCCGGCGGAAATCCAGGCCCTGGTCACTGGTTTCGGCTCCCTCTTTCGATGACGACCCCCACGGAAGAGGCATTTTCCAGCGCGCCGGGTTTGTGCAGGCTCAGGCGCAGCCAGCTCGCGGAAAATTCCCTGAGAATCAGGTCGGCGCAACCCTCCGCCAGGGTTTCCACCAGCTGGAATTCACTGCCGGCGACATATTCCGTAATACACCGGGCAACGGCGTGATAGTCGAGGGCGTCCTGAATGCGGTCAGAAGCCGCCGCGCGGCGCACGTCCGTGGCGATCTCCAAATCCATGCGCAACGGCTGGCGGATTTTCCTTTCCCAGTCATATACGCCAATGACCGCCTCGAGTTGCAGCTGCCGGAGGAAGACGATATCCATGAATCATGCCAGTAGAGAAAACAGGTAGGAATAGCTTACCATAGACGGGTATTTTCCCACGGATTCACCACCATGCTGCTCTATGCCCTTGTGCCTTTCGCCTATCTGCTCGGCTCCATTTCCAGCGCGATTATCGTCTGCCGCCTCATGGGGCTGCCGGATCCGCGCACCCGGGGATCCAACAACCCGGGGGCGACCAATGTGCTGCGCCTGGGAGGAAAGAAGGCTGCCGCCATCACCTTGCTGGGCGATGCGCTCAAGGGCCTGATCCCCATGCTCGTGGCCCATGCCCTGCAGGCGCCGCCCCTGCTACTGGCCCTGACCGCCCTGGCCGCCTTTCTCGGCCATCTGTATCCCGTGTTCTTTGGCTTCAAGGGCGGCAAGGGCGTGGCCACGGCCCTGGGCACACAGTTTGGCCTGTACTGGGCCGTGGGCCTGAGCGTGGCGGCCATCTGGCTGTTCGTGGCCAAGGTGATGAATATTTCCTCCCTGGCGGCCCTGGTGGCCATGGCGCTGGCGCCTTTTGTCGTCTGGTGGTTCTGGCCAGCGCCGGAGCTGGTCATCATGCAGCTCCTGATGAGCATATTGCTGTTCTGGCGGCATCGCAGCAATATCCAGAACCTGCTCAGGGGCAGAGAGGGAAAGATCAGCAGTTGAGCCGGGGCGGCTGCAAATCCATCAGGGACCAGCGCGGCCGCGCCTGAAACGCCAGCCCCTGGGCCTCCCCGGCCCGCAGACGCTGCCATCCGGCATAGGCGATCATGGCGCCGTTGTCGGTGCAGAAATCCAGACGGGGATAAAAGGCCTGGCCTTCTTCCGCCTCCATCATCTGGTTCATTTTTTTCCGCAGGCGCTGATTCGCCGCCACGCCCCCGGCCAGCACCAGGGTGTTCACACCGCTTTCCCGCACCGCACGGCGGCACTTGATCAGCAGAGTATCCACCACCGCATCCTCGAAGGCCCGGGCGATATCGCTTTTCAGTCTTTCCAGCGCCTCCCCGCTGAGGCCTGCGGATTCTTTCTGCATGGTGGTCAGGGCATAGGTTTTCAGGCCGCTGAAGCTGAAATCCAGGCCCGGCCGATCCGTCATGGGGCGGGGGAACTGAAAACGCGCCGGATCGCCCTGTTCCGCCCGGGCCGCGATGGCGGGGCCGCCGGGATAACCCAGCCCCAGCATTTTCGCGGTCTTGTCGAAAGCCTCCCCGGCCGCATCATCCAGGGATTCACCCATCAGGCTGTACCGGCCGATTCCCTCCACCTTGACCAGCATGCTGTGACCGCCGGACACCAGCAAGGCGACAAAGGGAAACGCCGGGGGGTGTTCTTCCAGCATGGGCGCCAGCAAATGCCCTTCCATATGATGCACTTCTACTGCGGGCACTTTCCAGGTCCAGGCCAGGCTGCGCGCCACCGCCGCCCCCGAAAGCAGCGCGCCGGCCAGGCCGGGGCCGGCAGTATAGGCGATTCCCCGGATGTCCGGGCCTTGCACACCGGCCTGTTCCAAAGTGGTGCGAATCAGCGGCAGCAGCTTGCGCACATGGTCACGGGAGGCAAGCTCCGGTACCACCCCGCCATATTCCGCGTGCAGCTCCGCCTGGGAGTAGAGTTGATGGGCAAGCAAACCTTCCGTGCTGGAATAGATGGCCACGCCGGTTTCATCACATGAGGTTTCAATACCTAATATATTCAAATTGCAAATCCTGAGAGAAAGGGCTAAAATCCCGCGCCTTGCTGCCTGTGAACCCGGTGGTTCCCGGCAAACGACCCAGTTTACTTATTTGTATAGAGGAAGCAATGCCTAGCGTACGCGTAAAAGACAACGAACCATTTGAAGTGGCCATGCGCCGTTTCAAACGCTCCTGTGAAAAAGCCGGCATTCTGGCCGAAGTTCGCCGCCGTGAATTCTACGAGAAGCCCACTTGGGAGCGCAAACGCAAAGCCGCCGCCGCCGTCAAACGCTGGCAGAAAAAAATCTCCCGAGAAAGCCGCCGCTTCGACCGCGCGTACTGATCCCTTCCGTGTCCGCCCTCAAGCAACGCATCACCGATGACATGAAAGCCGCCATGAAAAGCGGTGACAAACCTCGGCTGGGTGTGATTCGCCTGATTCTCGCCGCCATCAAGCAAATCGAGGTGGATGAGCGCATCGAGCTGGACGACGAGCGGGTATTGTCGGTGCTGGACAAGATGGTCAAGCAACGCCGTGATTCCATCGCCCAGTACGAAAATGCCGGGCGCACCGAACTGGCAGATCAGGAAAAGTTCGAGATCGGCATCATCCAGGAATATCTGCCCCAGCAACTCACGGAAGCAGAAATTGCAGCGCTTATCGATGAAGCCATGCAGACTACTGGTGCTGCATCCATGAAGGATATGGGCAAGATCATGGGTATACTCAAGCCCAGCTTGCAGGGTCGCGCGGATATGGGTGCAGTCAGCACCCAGATCAAGCAAAAACTCACGGGTTAGCATCTGCTAAACTTCCGGGGTGGCCGGAAAAATCCCTCCAGAGTTTATCGACAACCTGCTGTCACGGGTGGATGTGGTTGATATCGTCAACCAGCGCGTCCCCCTGCGCCGGGCGGGCAGCGAATACAAGGCCTGCTGTCCCTTCCACGACGAAAAAACACCTTCCTTTACCGTAAGCCCCAACAAGCAGTTCTACCATTGCTTTGGCTGCGGCGCCCACGGCACGGCACTGGGCTTTCTCATGGAATACGACCGGCTGAACTTCCCCGAAGCCGTAGAGGAACTTGCCACCAGCGTGGGGCTGGAGCTCCCCACGGAAATTGCCTTTCAGCAGGGACCGGACAACCGCCCGCTTTATGAACTGATGAATCAGGCCGCGGACTATTTCTCCCGACAACTGCGTCAACATCCGCAAGCGGCAATGGCCACCGAATACCTGCAACAACGCGGGTTATCGGGGGAAATCACCCGGGATTACCGCATCGGCTTCGCCCCTCCCGGCTGGAACAACCTGCTGCAGCAACTGGGGGACAGCAACGAAAAGATCAGACAACTGGAAACCGCCGGCCTGATTTCCAGTAAAAATGACAAGCAATACGACCGTTTCCGTGACCGCATCATGTTTCCCATTCACGATGCCCGGGGACGGGTGGTGGGTTTCGGTGGCCGGGTCATGGGCGACGATACTCCCAAATACCTCAACTCTCCGGAAACGCCCATCTTTCACAAGGGCCGGGAGCTGTACGGACTGTACGAAGCCCGCAAGGCACTCAAAGATCTTCCCTCCCTGCTGGTCGTAGAGGGCTATATGGATGTGGTCGCCCTGGCCCAGTACGGCATCCGCAATGTGGTCGCCACCCTGGGAACCGCAACCACTGCCGACCACCTGGAAAAACTATTTCGCAGTGCTCCCGAAGTGATTGTCTGCTTCGACGGCGACCGGGCGGGAAAAGAGGCCGCCTGGAAAGCCCTGGAAACCGCCCTGCCCCTGCTGCGGGACGGTCGTCAGGCGCGATTCCTGTTCCTGCCCGATGGAGAAGATCCGGACAGCCAGGTTCGAAAACACGGAAAGGATGCCTTTCTGGCTAAAATGGATCAGGCACAACCCCTGTCCGACTTCCTGTTCGGCAAGCTCGGCGAGCAGGTTGACATGAGCACCCTGGACGGGCGCGCACGCCTGGTTGCCTTGGCAAAGCCGTATATCGAAAAGCTGCCCAAAGGGGTGTTCCGCGACATGATGAACCAGCAGCTGGCCCGGCTCTCCGGTGCCAGAATGCCAGCCAAGCCAGCAACCCCGGCAAGGCGGCGATCCAGCTTTCGGGGATCCCGGCCAGCGCTCATGAAGCCCATACACCGTGCCATTGCCCTGCTGCTGCAGTATCCCGAGCTGGCCAGTCAGAAAAACCTGCCTCGGACATGGATGCAACTGGAAACCACAGGCACAGATATCCTCAAGCAACTACTTGAAATTCTGCAACAAAACCCCACTTACACTACGGCGGTTCTGGTCGAACATTGGGAAGATGATTCCATTCGTCATCACCTGGGAAAGCTGGCCGCTATTGATCTGGCCATTACCGGGGATCAAACTGAACAATTTCATGGCTGCCTACAGCGCCTCGAAAAAGAGGCCCGGCAGGAAGCAGGGAAACAGGCACGAAACAAGCTCAGACCTTCCGATATGACCGAAGAAGAGAAAAAGCTGCTGCGCCAGCTATACTCAGAGAAGAAGCCCGGGTAATTTCCAGATCATTTTTTTGCACAAGTTACACTATTAACAGGATGTTGAAAAAATCCTTCTAGGGCTTTTCTCAACCCGGAAAGGCAAAAATGCGTTTTTTTCTTTCCTCCATTTTCAATGACTTATGGTCATTGAAAATGGCCGCACATCCTTGTACGGCGTACAAGCTGCGTTAGCAAAACTTGCTGCAAACCGGTACACGGCGGCTGAATACGATATATATTGTTGTCGGGTTAATAATAATAGAGGTATAATGCCGAGTTCTTTTTTTGGGCGCTTTACTAACGATATTTGCGAGCATTATGGATCAGCAACAATCTCAATCCCGTATTAAAGATTTGATTACCAAAGGCAAGGAGCAGGGTTTTCTTACCTATGCCGAGGTAAATGATCACCTGCCCGACACCATTGTCGATTCAGATCAGATTGAAGATATCATTCGCATGATCAATGAGGTCGGTATTCCGGTATACGAAACTCCACCGGACAAGGACGATACCACCATCAATGCCGATGCGGTTCCCACCGACGAGGAAACCGCAGAAGCTGCCGCGCTGGCGCTGGCATCTGTCGACAGCGAATTTGGTCGCACCACCGATCCTGTGCGCATGTACATGCGCGAAATGGGCACTGTAGAACTGCTCACCAGGGAAGACGAGTTGCGCATCGCCAAGCGCATTGAGAATGGACTCAACCAGGTTGGAGCCGCCCTGGCCACTTTCCCCCCCGCTGTTGAGTCCCTGACCAACAAGATCACGGACGCCGCCGCGGAAGAGGCAAAGTATTCTGATGTCATCGTTGCGCTCATCGATCCCAACGAACCGGATGTGCCCACCCCCCCTGCACCGCCTGCCGCGAAAAAAGAAGGCGAAGAAGAGGAAGTGGATACCGGCCCGGATCCCCAACTGATTATCGACAAGACCATTGAACTGGAAAAGGCCAACAGGACTTGGCAGCGCCATCTGAAAAAACATGGCAACGACGCCAAGTCAAAGAAGCTCAGTGGACGGATTGTCGAGATTTTCACTGAAGTAAAGCTGAATCCCCAGCTCTTTGTGCGCATGGCCAACACCCTGCATGACACCGTGGCAAACATTCGCCAGCAGGAACGCATCGTTCTGGATCTGTGTGTTAATCAGGCAGGCATGCCACGCCGGGATTTCATCACCAACTTCCCCAAGAACGAAACCAATCTTGACTGGGTCAAGGAGCAGTGCAAAGGCAAGCAGCCCTACGCCCAAAAACTCAAGGAACTGGCGGAAGAAATCATCCGCGCCCAGCGCAAGCTGGCGGGCGTAGAGGAGAGCTGCGGCCTGAGCATCGCCGACATCAAGGAAATCAACCGCCGCATGTCTATCGGCGAGGCCAAAGCACGGCGCGCGAAGAAAGAAATGGTCGAGGCCAACCTGCGCCTGGTGATTTCCATCGCCAAAAAATACACCAACCGCGGCCTGCAGTTCCTGGATCTGATCCAGGAAGGCAATATCGGCCTGATGAAAGCCGTGGACAAATTTGAATACCGCCGCGGCTACAAATTCTCCACCTATGCGACCTGGTGGATTCGTCAGGCCATTACCCGCTCCATCGCGGATCAGGCCCGCACCATCCGTATTCCGGTGCACATGATCGAAACCATCAACAAGCTGAACCGCATCTCCCGCCAGATGATCCAGGAAAAAGGCCGCGAGCCCACGCCGGAAGAGCTGTCCGAGCGCATGGAAATGCCCGAAGACAAAGTGCGCAAGGTGCTGAAGATCGCCAAGGAACCGATCTCCATGGAAACCCCCATTGGTGATGATGAAGATTCCCACCTGGGCGACTTCATCGAAGACCAGGGCGCTATTTCGCCCATGGATTCGGCCACCATGGAAGGCCTGCGTGAATCCACTCAGAACATGCTCTCCGGCCTCACCCCCAGAGAAGCAAAAGTCCTGCGCATGCGCTTCGGCATCGACATGAACACCGACCACACCCTGGAAGAAGTGGGCAAGCAGTTCGACGTCACCCGCGAACGCATCCGCCAGATCGAGGCAAAAGCACTGAGAAAGTTGCGCCACCCCACCCGATCAGAGAAGATGCGCAGCTTCCTCGACGGAGACTCCTCCTAAGGCACCCCGGAAACCCCGCATCCCTGCCGGGGTTTCCCAACAATTATGGGCCCTTAGCTCAGTTGGTTAGAGCAGTCGACTCATAATCGATTGGTCGAAGGTTCAAGTCCTTCAGGGCCCACCATCTACCTTGAATTTCTTATAGCATTCTTGTCTTTGACAGGCTCGCCCTGGCATCCCCGGCGTGAACTCTATTCGCGCCCGGCGACTATTTGCATTGCCCCCAGCCGTCACGAACGCATTCGTGGCGAGACGCCACGCCGAAGGCAAGGTGAATAGTTGCCGGGTTAATAATATATTCGAACAGAACAGACCGCTTGTGATCTGGCGACAGGCGTCCTATCCTCGTTACTCCCATTCCCCCTGGACAGGAGCGACAGCAATCATGGCGGAACCGGCCCGCATTCCCGGCGGCAAGGCCATTTGGGTAGGTATTTTTGCCGAGCTGACCGAGTTTACGCTCATGTTCCTGGTATATTTCTTCGCCCGTATCAATCATCCCCAGGCGTTTCATGAAGGGCCGCAGAAGCTTTCCCTGGCGGCAGGAACAGCAAATACCGTGATCATGCTGAGCAGCAGTTACTTTGTTGCCCGGGCGGTGCTGGCCATGCGCAAGGGCCGCTCAGACATTACCCTGCGCTGGCTGTTTGCAGCATTTGTTACGGCGGTTGGCTATCCGATCATCAAGGTGCTGGAGATCCGCTGGAACCTGGATCATGGCGTGGTCGGTCGCGGCGATGTATTTCAGATGTCCTATTATTACCTGACTTTCAACCATCTGGTGCATGTGAGCTGGGGGTTGCTGGGCATGGTGTGGATCATGTTCCGGACAGGATTTGGCGCCTATACCGCCAACAACCATAGCGGGCTGATCGCCTTCGCCAGCTATTGGCACGCCACCGACCTGATCTGGTTGATGATTTTTCCACTTTTCTATGTGCTGCCATGACCACTGCAAACAAACTCAACCTGAGCTGGCTGATCCTGATGATACTCACCTTGAGCGGCATGTTGGTGGGAGAATACGCCGAGGCGGGCTTCTGGATTACCGTAAGCGTGGCGGGCGTCACCGCCCTCAAGGGGCGGTTGATCATCGATCAGTTCATGGAGCTTGGCCAGGCAAGCCCCCTCATCTACAGGATTGTAAAAATCTTTGGCCTGGTGGTTCCCGCCCTGATGATACTGACATACCTGTTGGGGTCGGAACTGGCGCAAGTTACGCAATTGCCGGACTAGGACCTGTTAACACGAATCCAATAGACTCTGCTGGGACGAATTAAACCCAACAGTTGGGTAAAGTCTGCGCCATTCGGGATTATCCCTTGTTCAGCATCTGATCGACAAAGCGCTCTGCTTCATGCCAGTCGTCCTGCTCATGTCCTGGATGAAAGTTTCGCGCTTCTGCCAGAAAATAGGCATGGCGCTGGATCATTTCATAACGCTCCCGGTCACTTACAGTAACCGCCGCCCGCTTTCTTGCCACAGTCCTTTTCTTGCTGCCTTTCTTTATAGCCACTTTTTTCTTGGCAACCTTCTTCTTGCTCACCTTTTTCTTGGTTATTTTTTTCTTGGTGACTTTCTTTTTGGCCGCAGTCTTTTTCCCTGTTGCCGTTCTGGATTTTTTGTCGCCTTCTTTCCTGTTCATGTTACCGCTCCTGTTACCACTAAATAACTTTTGAAAAACGCTGCCCTTTGCTGTCCTTTAGATAGGCATCAAACACCATGCAAATATTGCGGATCAGCATCTGGCCTACGGGCATCACCTGGATGCCTTCTTCGGAAACGACAAGAAGACCATCGCCCACCATATTCTGCAGGCTGTTCAGCTCTGTTTCAAAATAGGCCTTGAAATCAATGTTCCACTGCTTTTCCACCGCTGAAAAATCCAGGGCGAAATGACAAATCAGCCGGGTGATTACGTCCCGCCGCAATTCATCATCCTTGCTCAGTTCGACGCCACGAAACACTGGCAGGCGCCCGGCATCGATACATTCATAATATTCATCCAGTCCCTTGATATTCTGCGCATAGCAATTTCCCACGGAACCAATAGAGGTGATCCCCATACCAATCAGGTCACAGTTGGCATGAGTGGAATACCCCTGGAAATTCCGGTACAGGGTGCCTTCACGCTGGGCCACCGCCAGTTCATCGTCCGGCCGGGCAAAATGATCCATGCCGATATATACATAGCCGGCATCCGCCAGCTTGCTGGCCGTCATATGCAGGATTTCCAGCTTGGTCTCTGCCGGGGGAAGTTCTTCGACCTCAATGCGCCGCTGGGGCTTGAAAATCTGCGGAAGGTGCGCGTAGTTGAACACCGAGAGGCGATCCGGCCCAACCTCGATGACCCGATCCAGCGTGGCGGAAAAACTTTCCCTGGTCTGGTGCGGCAGGCCATAGATGAGGTCGATGCTGATCGAGCGAAAACCTTCTGTCCTTGCCGCATTCAGCACCGCCAAGGTCTCTTCTTCGCTCTGAATACGATTCACTGCCTTTTGTACCCTGGGGTCAAAATCCTGCACCCCCAGGCTCATGCGGTTGAAGCCGATCTCACGCAGTACGGCGACGGTTTCCGCCGTGGCCTCGCGGGGATCGATCTCGATGGAATATTCGCCTTCATCGTTGTCCAGCAAGTGGAAATGCTCACCTGTCACCCTCATCAGCTCACGCATCTCGCCATGGCTAATGAAGGTCGGCGTACCACCGCCCCAGTGCAGCTGCTCTACCGGCCGGTCCCGGTCAAACAATTTTCCCTGCAAGGCGATTTCACGATACAGGCGTTGCAGATACTCATCACCCTTGCTTCTGTCCTTGGTCGCCACCTTGTTGCAGGCACAGTAGAAACAGATGGTATCGCAGAAAGGAATATGAAAATAAAGGGACAGGGGGCGGCCACTGGCGTTGGTTCCGGTGGCGATAGCCGCATAGTCCTCAGCCGTGAAGCCTTCATGAAACTGCACAGCGGTAGGATAGGAAGTATAGCGGGGACCGCTCTGATCATATTTTGCGATCAGGGCGTCATCCAGTATGAGTTGCTGTTCCATATACGGCTCCGGGTGTAAAAAAAGGTTTATTCATCGTCATCGACTTCCAGGCCCTTGCGATGGGTTTCGTTGATTTGCTTCAGGAGGGTGTGGAAGGGGATCTGATCGCCATAGCGGTAGAGGATATCCATGAAAGGAAGATCCTCACGCCCGAAATGATAGGTTCCATCCACCATGGATTGATGAACGCTGACGATGCTCTGCTCCAGGGGTTCGACCCAACTCGGAAAGCGCGTCATGTCTTCAATTTCGTACAGAAAACAGTCTTTCAGATCCTTGGCCTCGAACACGGCGTTCTTGATCCATTCGATGTATTCATCCGCGGTTTTTGCACGGCGCAGACTCATGATTCACATTCCTCCAGAAAAACTTCTTGGTGTTGCTGCAACTGTTCGGCCGTGAGCAGGAATACGCCATGCCCGCCCCGCTCGAAGTCCAGCCACAAAAAAGGGACTTGCGGATAACGGGCCAGCAGATACTCCATGCTGTCGCCCACTTCCACGATCATGATACCACCAGGCTTGAGAAAACGATGCCCTTCACAAAGAATACGCGCCACGATATCCATGCCATCCTCACCCGCCTCCAGCCCCAGGGCGGGTTCATGTTGGAACTCATCCGGCAGGGTCTGCATTTCTTCTGCACTCACATAGGGGGGATTACTGACGATGAGATCATATTGCTGCCCCGGCAGATCATCGAACAAATCCGAACGGTACAGAGTCACCTGTTCCTGCAGCTGATGGCGTTCAACGTTGACTCTGGCCACCTCCAGCGCTGATGGCGAAATATCCGATGCATCCACCAGCGCATGAGGAAGATAGTGGGCGCAGGCGATGGCAATACAGCTGGATCCTGTACACAAATCCAGAATATGCAGCTCGTCATCGGTTTGCATCCAGGGTTCGAATCCCGCCTCGATGAGCTCGGCAATTGGCGAGCGTGGAACCAGAACACTCTCGTTGACGTAGAAACTCAAACCGGCAAAATGCGCTTCATGGGTGATATAGGCGGCAGGCATATGCTCTTCCAGGCGCTGCAACAGATAGTCCAGCACCCGTTCCTTTTCCTTGTGGGTGAGGCGGGTATCTAGAAAATCCCGGGGCAGGCTGTGATCCAGATGCAGGGCATGCAGCACCAGCGCCAGGGATTCATCAAAGGCATTATCGGTTCCATGGCCAAAACACAATCCCGCCTCACTGAAGCGGCTTGCGCCCCAGCGCACCCAGTCGCGTATGCTCGATAATTCATTCAGGTCTGAAAGATTCATGGTGATTTGCATGGTCTGGTTTCATGGAAACCCGGGGAATTCCTGATCAAGTTGTGAACCCGTATCTCGCGCCCGGAATGATGAGCAGTCGGGATGCCCAAATATATACGGCCAGGCATATACATAGCCGCCAAACCGTGTATTTTACTGGCATACTCTGACCGTTGCCGAAAAAAAATGGAGCCGATGCTTGAAATTCACCCACACCCTTAAATTCCAGATTGGCATTGCTCTGCTGGCACTGATTGCGCTATTCAGTTTTTTTAGCATGCACACCCTGAAAATCCTCGACGAGCAACGCACCCAGGGAGCCTTGCTGCGCCTGGCGGGAGAGTTGCAGGCAACCGCCCAGCACATGGCCATGCAGGCCATGAATTATGAAAAGAACTCTCCCCAGGACAGCACCACCTACACCCGCGAGCTACGCCTTTACTACCAGGATCTAATGAACAATACCGGACAGTTTGGCGATATCTGCGCCGCCTTTTCCAGTGGTGACTTCCAGCAGCAACTGGATAATTATGAATCCATGGATCCGGTGCTGAGCGACAACACCCTGGAGGCAGCCTTTGAACTGGAAGACTACTGGAAAAAACTCCTCCTTGCCCTGGACAAGGTATTGGGACCGGAGGAAACACCCCACCTGGCGGATGCAGCCAGACTGATTGTGGATCGCAATCCGGTGCTTCTCATGAAAACCCGCAACCTGCTCAAGGCATTGGATGAGGACATCCAGCAGCGAACACAGCAAACCAGCACCATCATCCGCATTTCTTTTGCTATTGCCCTGATCATCGCCATCGGCATCATGCTATGGTTTTACCGGCGTGTACTGCGCCCCCTGAGCAGTTCTGTCGAGGGTTTCCGGCAGGCTTCTGCCGGTAATTTCAGCTACCAGGTTCCGGTATCTTCCGATGACGAAATCGGCTTTCTGGCGCTTTCCTTCAATCAGCTCTCCTCCCGGCTCAATACCATATTCGAACTTACCGCACGCTTGCAGGAAGGCAGTGACCTGAATGAAACCCTGGAATTCGTATCCCGTACCTTTCCGGAACTACTGCCTCTGGATTGGGTAGGTATATTGTTCGTATCCACCGACGGGCACATTCAACTTGAACGGGCATTCAGCGACGGCATACCGGATGAGCTGGGCATTCTGCGCTTCCCTCTGAAAAACACCTTGCTGGAGAAATGCCTGAACAGCGGCAAGCCTTTGCATATTCCAGACATTCAGAATGTATCTTTGCAAAACGCTTCCTATCGTTTTCTACAGGTACTTGCCGAGCGCCAGCGCCAGGATGCCATCTTCCTGCCCGTAACCTCGCAAAGCCCGATCCCTGGTGTACTGGTTTTCGCTACGCGTCAGGCTCATGCCTATCGGCCGGAACACACACAGCTGCTATCCAATCTGGCTACTGTCATCACCTTGAGTTTCAGCCGCACCCTGAAACTGGCGGAGCATGCCAGACTGGCCGCCATCGGGCAGTTCGTATCCAACATCGCCCATGAGATACGCTCTCCCCTGGCGACGGTGAGCATGGCGCTGGACTATTTTGAGAACACCAAGCTGCCTCATGCGGCGAACAAGCGGCTGCAACTGGCAGAACAGGAAATGGCCCGCATCAACCGCCTGCTGGCCGACATATTGCTGTATGCCCGGCCGTTGGTTCTGAACACGCAATCAACAGACATCTGCCCGATATTGGAAAAAGCAATCACCAGCCAGAAACCGCTGGCGGACAAACACCGGGTTCACCTTCATCTGAGCTGTCCCGGCGATACACTTCCCATGCATGCCGATCCCGACCGACTGTTGCAGATCTTTCTCAACCTGCTACGAAACGCCATAGAAGCGGCCACCCGGGGTTCAAGGATAACAATCGAGATCACCAGTGAAAATGCAAACAAGGTGGTACAGATAGCAATTCACAATCAGGGCGGATTCATATCACCCGGAAACATGGAAAGACTGTTCGAGCCTTTCTTTACCACCAAGGCAAATGGTACGGGATTGGGTCTGGCAATCGTGCGGCGCCTGGTTCAGGCCCATGGCGGAAGCATCGTGGCCACTTCAGAGCAAAACAACGGCACCACATTCGTGGTGCGCATACCGTGCATGTTATGAAGCTGCGGCCTGATTCTGCTCCACCCTGCTATCCAGTTCAGCGCGGGAAGGCCAGGCCTGGATTACTGCATTCACCAACGTGGCCAGGGGAATGGCGAAAAACACGCCCCAGAAGCCCCAGAAGCCGCCAAATACAAGAATGGCAACAATGATGGCGATGGGATGCAGGCTCACCACCTCGGAAAACAGCAGGGGTACCAGCACATTGCCATCCAGTGCCTGAATAATGAAATAGGCCAGAGCCAACCAGCCAAAATCTGCCGTCCAGCCCCACTGAAACCAGCCCACCACCAGCACCGGAAAAGTCACCACGGTCGCGCCAATATAGGGAATGATCACTGACAGGCCGACCAGTACCCCCAGCAGCATGGCGTACTGCAGGCCCAGTAGGGTGAAGGTTACATAGCTGGCAGACCAGACAATGATGATCTCCCAGAATTTGCCACGCACATAGTTGGAAATCTGGCCATCCACTTCCCGCCACACATGCAGGGCGATTTTACGATCCTGGGGGAGTGCACTGGTAAACCAGTTCAGAATCAAGCGCTTGTCTTTCAGAAAGAAAAACACCAGCAGGGGCATCAGCACCAGATACACCAGCAGGGTAATCACCCCGACTACAGATGCCAACGACCAGGACAGCACCTTCTGGCCGATATTACCGGCCTCACCACCAATCGTGGCGATTACTTCCTGCACTTGGTCGGCAGTTATCAGCTCCGGATATTTCTCCGGCAGCATCATCAGCGCCTGCTGGCCTTCCGCCAGCATGTTGGGCAGCTGCTGCACCAACTGGGTCACCTGGCGGGACAGCAGCGGCAGCAAACCAAACAGGATCAAGCCAAGGGCGATCAAAAACAGGATGAAGACGACAATCACCGCAAGCATGCGCGGAACACCCATGCGCTGCAGGGGAGCCACCAGACCTTCAAGAAGGTAGGCAATGACAATACTGGCCAGTACCGGCGCCAGCATGTTTCCCATGGTGACGATAATGATGAACCCCCCAAGTAGCAGGGACAACAGCACTACCAGTTGTGGGTCCGAAAACGTGCGTTTAAGCCATTGATAAATAACCTGCATGATCACGCCTAGGAATGGGGAAAACGGTTCAGATAGATTTGATAGTGCTCTTCAAAAAGTGCCTCAAGCTCATCGATGATCTGTGCTGCTGGCTGTCCCTGCAACATATGGGAAGTCATGAGCGAAGTCGCCCTGTCCAGCAAGGCATCACGATTGATCATGGGAAAAGTCCCGGTCAGACGGCGCATGGCCGCAACCACGGACTCTTCTTCCGGCCGTGGTATATCTTCGGGAGCCTGGATTTCAGACGCCAAAGAAGAGGCATTACCCTGCTCTTCCTGCTCCTGCTGCTGGCACAAAAATTCGGCAAACGCCTGCAAACTTGCACGGCGTGACACATCAAGACGGGAAAACAAGCGCAGCAGAAGACGCTGCTCCTTGGGTAAACTAACGGCAGGAGAAAGCAAGCTTTAGCTTCCCTTCTCGCAGTAACCGCGTGCAAACTCCAACAATTCATCCATGACTCGCACGCGGAACTTCTGCTTCTGATGCACAAAGGAAAACGGGCGGTGCATGGGGGGATCCAGCTCGATCACTTCCAGGGTTTTCAGCTTCAACTCCTTGGAAATGGTGGCTTCAGAAACAATGGATATGCCCATACCCGCTTCCACCGCGCCTTTGACCGCTTCCGGGCTGCCCAATTCCATGCTGATATTCAAGCCATCACTACAGCCTTTCGCATGACAGATATATTCCTCGATCACTTCCCTGGTTCCAGAACCCTCTTCCCGGCAAATAAAGGGGTATTCCATCAACTCAGACAGCTTCACCACTTTCTTCCCTGCCAACCGGTGCCCCTTGGGAACGATGGCGACAAGCTTGTCATCACGGCAGTTTTCCACCACCAGATTTTTGTTACCTACCTGGGCCTCGACCACACCCAGGTCAATTACATTGTTCTCCACCATGGAAACAATGCCTTCCGTATTCGATACCTTCAAATGAATAACCACATCTTCATACTTCCTGCGGAACTCCCCCAATAGGGATGGCAGCATGTACTCGGCCACTGTCGTACTCGCACCTATGGTCAGGGAACCACTGACTTCACCGGTCATATTCTTGACCATGTTTTCCATTTCCGCATACTGATCAAAGATCTTTTCCGCATAACCGTAGACCAAGGTGCCGGCCTCGGTCAGGCTGATGCGATTATGCGTTCGGTCAAACAGGCGGGTATTGAAGTATTCTTCCAGCTGACGCACCTGAAAAGTCACAGCTGGCTGGGTCATATGCAAGGTTTCTGCGGCCTTGGTAAAGCTCAGCAAGCGTGCAACAGTGAAAAATACCTGTAATCTACGGTCGGCCATAATGCTGTCTGCTCCAAATACCGGTAGTGCGGATCATCCCCCCATCGGATGTGGACTCCACAGACACCTGCAATAAATTCAATTTATATTATAGACTGCTAAAGCAGGAACTTGCCACAAAAAAGCAATGGATCCGTCGCTTTTGATCAAAACCAACCCGGGAAAAGCACGTTTGCCGAAGTAGAATAATGCTGGCATTTTCCTGAAAATTGACATAGCCTCTGAGGAAATACGTCATAAAGTATTAGGTGTGCCACGCAACTGTGTCAAATTCCACAGGTCAGCACCATGCACAGCAAAAAAATACGTTCCAGACAAAGGGAGACAAACCAGCATGAGAAAACCAACTATTCGCAAACCACTGGGGTTACTCATTGGCAGCATATTTGCCGCTACGGCTTTCAATGCACAATCCGCAGGTTTTGCCATTATTGAACAAAACGCCAGCGGCATGGGTAATGCATATGCTGGCGCCGCTGCCGTTGCCGAAGATGCATCCACCATATTCTTCAACCCCGCAGGCCTGACCAATCTGCAAGGCTCCCAGGTTGTCACCGCAGGGCATATCATCATTCCCAGCGCAGATTTCAGCAACCACGGCTCTTACGCCAACCCCATGCTTACCGGTGGCGCACCCATGGCCGGCTCACTCCCGGGCAGCAACGACAATGGCGGTGAAACCGCCCTGGTGCCGAACATGTACCTTTCCACCCAGTTGAGTGATCAGCTGTTCGCCGGCATCGGCATCAACGCCCCTTTCGGCCTGGCCACGAAGTACGACCATGACTGGGTAGGACGCTACCACGCCGTGCGTTCCGAAATCAGCACCATCAACATCAACCCAAGCATCGCCTACAAGGTCAATGACCGCATTTCCCTGGGCGGCGGCATCAGCGCACAGTACATCAGGGCCACCCTCTCCAATGCGGTTGATTTCGGCACTGTCTGTTTTGGGCTCGAAGGCAAGGGATTGATTCCCGCCGGCACCTGCTCCAGCGCTGGCGTGCTGCCCCTGCAGGCCGATGGCTACGCCAAGGTCAAAGGATCTGACTGGAGCTTCGGTTTCAACCTTGGCGCCATGATTCATGTCACCGATCAGACCCGCATCGGCCTGGCCTATCGCTCCAGCATCTCCCAGAGTCTCGATGGCGACGCCGACTTCCGCACGCCGGCAAACTTCCAGGCGATCCTGAACATGGGTATCCCCCTGTTCAGCGATACCGGCGCAACAGCCGACGTGGATCTTCCCGAATCCGCCTCCATCAGCCTGTACCATGCCTTCAATAACCAGTGGGCGATCCTTGCGGATGTCACCTGGACCAAATGGAGCCGCTTCGAGGAACTGCGCATCGATTATGACAACCCGATGCAGCCTGACTCGGTGCAACCGGAAAACTGGGACGACAACATGCGCTATTCCATTGGCGCCACCTACCGCCTCAACGAGAAACTGGTCTTTCGCGTAGGCGCTGCTTATGATGAAACCCCCATCAGCAGAACGCTGGATCGCACGCCGCGCATCCCCGGAAATGACCGCAAATGGCTCTCTGTAGGCTTGGGGTACAAACTGTCCGACAAGTTGAACATGGATGCCGGCTACTCGCATCTGTTCATCGATGATACAGACCTGGACTCGCTGGATCACAGCACCAGCCATCAGTTGATCGGCACCTATGATTCAGACGTAAACATCTTCAGCGCACAGCTGACCTACAAGTTTTAACCCGGATGTTTCACTCAGGAATCCGATGATCGTGCCAAGATTGTCGTTCAGAGGCGGATTTCCGATTGAATCAATAGCCTACGCTATTGATGATTGAGGAAATACCGTCTCTGGGCGGCAAGATCAGTGCGAGGGCGGACTCAAGCTGTGGCTCGGTTGCACTTTGCTAAAATTCAAATAATACCCATAGATAACAAGCACTTAACTTTATTTCTCGGTGACTGGGTGAAATATCCGGGTTAACGCCCCTCGTCTCTGGTTCAGGTAGAACCAAGACACTAAAAAGCCGCCATCAGGCGGCTTTTTATTAACCCGGCAACCAATATATGTCATATTCAGTTGCCGGGTAAATAGCGTAGAAAGGCTACAGGCTGGCCTGCATTCTACATGTACATGCAAATATCCGCGTCTCCAGCAAATTCGAAGAAGCGAGCAGCACCCGCCAGTTCTATGCCGTCGATGAACTCGGAGGGATTCATGTCGAACAGCTCTACGGTCATGTTGCAGGCGATAAACCGGACTTCAGCTTCCTGGCTCAGCTCGCGCAACTCTGTGAGGCTGGCTACGCCCTTGGCCGCCATCTGTTTTTTCATCATGGAAGTCATCATGGCTTCCATACCGGGCAGGGCGGTTACCAGCACGGGCATCCACTTTTCCATACCGCCGGGCATGGGCATTCCCGGATTGCCCAGAGGCGTAACGCGCAGGTGATCCAGGTCTTTTTTCAGCAGCTGCAGGCCGTAAAAAGTAAAAAAGATCTCCACTTCATAACCAAGAGCCGCCGCTGTGGAGCCGAGAATAAACGGTGGATAGCCCCAGTCCAGGGTTCCTTTGGTGGCAATAATCGCCAGTTTTTTCTGTTCCATTGGTTTTCTCCCCTGCGTGAAAACGCAGTATCAGAAATCAACAGGCAATCAGGCCTTCTTGATCAGGAAATGGAATTTTCCGCCCTCTTCCTTGGATTCCATCAGCTCATTGCCGGTCTGCTTGGAAAAAGCTTCGAAATCTTTTACCGAACCAGGGTCAGTGGCAATAATGTGCAGTACTTTTCCTGAATCCAGCGCTGCCAGCGCTTTTTTGGCCCGCAGAATGGGAAGGGGACAGTTCAGACCGCTAGCATCGAGTTCATCATCAAAATCAGCCATGGAAGTTCTCCAGTGTTTGTGGGTTTAAATAACAGTGCTTTCTTATATTCTAACTTTACGAAAAAGGCAAGCACCATAGGTAAATTATGAGCTCACAGGGCGGTTATTTCATAGCCGTTTCGCGCCCAGTCCATAATGCCGCCACGCAGATTGTAGGTGTTATCCACACCCTGCTGCGCAAGAAAGGCGCAGGCATGATAGGAGCGCGCTCCACTGCGGCAGTACAGGACAATGTCCTTGTCTTTGGGAAGATCCTGCAATTTCAGGGGGATAAGATGCATGGCCAGATGCTCTGCCGTCGGCAACACACCTTGCTGCACCTCTGCATCACTGCGAATGTCCAGTAATACAATATCTTCGCCCGCATCCAGCCGTTTTTTCAGCTCGGATACGTCGATTTCTTTGATTTGCATTCCCACCTCGGGTCAGGCCGATGGCAATTTGAATATGTGTAGTATATTATAATATCCTCATATAAGCAATGAATGGATGGTATAAACACTAATAATAGTGCAGTTTTTATAATGTGAAACAACTGCTTAGGGAACCTCTGACTATTAACCCGGCAACAATACGCCTCGCATTCAGGGCTTCAGGCCCGCAGCGGAACAAGGCACTGTACACAGGCAAGGGCTATTTCCTTGTCAAGCACTGCAACGCAGTTATCGGGCATTTCAATTGCAAGATACGAGTTCATGACTTATTCAGAGGTTCCCTTATGCTAAACTTTCACGACCTTCCGATCCATCACCTCAAATAGCCTGGTTTAGACGCAATGGATTTTCTTCCTGTTTTTCTTGATATCAAATCCAGACCTTGCGCCGTTATCGGTGGTGGCGATGTTGCTGCACGCAAGGCCAAGCTGCTTCAGGCAGCACAGGGGCAGGTTACGGTGATCGCCCCGGCACTTGGCAAAACGCTTAAAACCCAAATGGAAAATGGAAAAATCACCCATCTGGCGAAAGAGTATTCTCAGGTTCCGTTGGATGGATATGCACTGATCATTGCCGCTACCGACAATGCCGTTGTCAATCAGCAGATTGCCGAAAGCGCCCGGCAGCACAATATTCCGGTAAACGTGGTGGACAACCCGGATGCTGGCAGTTTCATCATGCCCTCCATCATCGACCGCTCGCCTGTGATTGCCGCCGTCTCCACCGGCGGCGCATCGCCGGTTCTCGCGCGCCTGATCCGTGCACGTCTGGAATCCCTGATCCCCGCAGGCTACGGACGCCTGGGGGAGCTCACCGCCCGCTACCGCAAGCGCGTGAAAGAGGCTTTTCAAACCATCGGCGAGAGAAGGCGCTTCTGGGATCACATTCTCCAGGGCAGCGTGGCGGAAAGAGTTTTTTCCGGCCACATGGAGGAGGCCGAAGCCGTGCTGGAAAAAGAGCTGCGGGAGTTTTCCGCCGACGGCAGCATGGGCGAGGTATATCTGGTCGGTGGCGGCCCCGGCGATCCGGATCTTCTGACCTTCCGCGCCCTGCGCCTGATGCAGCAGGCGGATGTGGTGGTCTATGACCGCCTGGTCGCCCCCGCCGTGCTGGAGATGGTGCGCCAGGACGCCGAGCGCATCTATGTGGGCAAGGAGCGCGACCGCCACGCCATGCACCAGGAAGAAATCAACGCACTGCTGGCAAAGCTCGCCAAAGAGGGAAAACGAGTGGTGCGCCTCAAGGGCGGCGATCCCTTCATCTTCGGCCGCGGCGGCGAGGAAATCGATACCCTGGCAGAACAGGGCGTGCCTTTTCAGGTGATTCCCGGCATTACCGCGGCATCCGGCTGCGCTACCTATTCCGGCATTCCCCTTACCCACAGGGACTACGCCCAATCCGTTACCTTCGTTACCGGCCATCTCAAGGATGGCAGCATGAATCTCAACTGGCATCAACTTGCCCAACCCCACCAGACCATCGTGTTCTACATGGGGCTGATGGGGTTGCCGGTAATCGTGGAAAAACTGATTGCACATGGCGTTCCGGAAAACATGCCCATTGCCCTGGTGCAGCAGGGAACCACCCATATGCAACGGGTGTTTACCGGCAATCTGAGCAATATCCTGGAACTGGTGGAAAGAGAGCAACCCAGGCCACCGACCCTGATCATGGTGGGAGAAGTAGTGCAGCTGCATGAAAAGCTGTCCTGGTACAAGGGAAAGGATACAGACCGGCAGCGCGCCTGATTTTGCCATCCACGGCAATGCCGTTTATAGTGCTGTTCGTACAACTTTCCCCCTTCGGCTGTTCAATGCAATAGCATCAGGAACGCAGACAAACCATGCCTATCCCCGCCAATCATCCACAGCGTTTTCAGCTGGCCAATGAAGTACATGCCCGGCCTTATGCATCCATCCATATCCCGGCGCGGGCCAGCCATCTTGCGATCTTGCTGAATGCCAAACAGCGGCAGGAGGACCGCAAAGCGCTGGGCGCGCTTTGCGAGCGCTATCTCGTCCCGCCCCCACCGCCGGAAGCGGATCATTTCAATGGTGATTTCGGTTCGTTTCAGCTGCGCTGGGAGCTGCATACCGAATTCAGCACCTACACCTTTTATACCACGGGTGACTGTACCGATCCGTTTGCCGAAACAGCATTGCGCAGTGTGCCGGACGTCTGGCTGGAAAGTCTGCCAGGGCAGGTAATTGCTGCCATACATACGGGTATGATCTGCAAAGGCAAGGACAATGAGGAGCGCCAACCCATCGACCTGGATGCTATCAGCCCCCTGTTCGAAGGCAATACCCTGATCGGATCGGAAGTGGCTGGCGGAGTCGCCAGCGCGCTGACCGACTTCCGCATCCACGCCGATGGCTTCAGCCGGCTCCTGGTGATTGACCATGGCATCTTCAGCAGTCGCCAGGCCGGTCGCTTGCTGCAGCGCCTGTTCGAGATCGAGGTCTACCGCATGATGGCGCTGCTGGCCTACCCTATGGCGCGCAAAATGCTGCCGGAACTGAACGAAAGGGATCAGCGCCTGCTGGACATCACCATGGCCATGTCGAAAAACGGCGACCCGTCGGCATTGCTGGACAAACTGACCACATTGGCCACGGAAGTCGAGTACAGCCGCTCATCGAGCCACTTTCGCCTGGAAGCGGCCCAGGCCTACATCGAGCTGGTCAACAACCGCATCGAGGATCTGCGGGAAGTGCGCATCCAGGGTCTGCAGACCTTTCGTGAATTCATGGATCGGCGTCTGACGCCTGCAATGAACACCTGCAGATCGGTCAACAAACGCCAGAACACGCTATCGAAACGGATTTCCCAGACCGGGCAGTTGCTGCGCACCCGCGTGGACATCACCCTTGAGCGGCAGAATCAGTCCCTGCTGGAGTCCATGGACAGGCGCGCCCGGTTGCAGCTACGCCTGCAGGAAACCGTAGAAGGCCTGTCGGTTGCCGCCATTACCTACTACCTGGTCAGCCTGGTCGGCTATCTGGCAAAAGCCGCAAAAACTGCCGGCATGTCCATCAAGCCGGAGCTGGTGATCGGCATTTCCATTCCTGTAGTTGCCGGGATTTTGATTCTCGGCGTCCGCTGGATACGAAAAAAGGTCGAAAAGGCGCAGGCCAAAATCGACGAACCCCCTGCTTGAGGCGTGCCATACAGACTCATACCGGATCAACCCAACCTTCAGGGCGCAACTGATCTTCACGCAATCTCGGCGTGAAGTATTCATCCGCATCATCCAGATCCACATTGCTGCCCTGCCCATCGACCAGGGGCAGGTCATAGTCCTTCCAGCCGCGAATTCCGGTCTGCAGGGAAGCCACGTTCTTGAAGCCCAGCACCTGCAGGGAGTTGGCGGCCAGTACGCTGCGCTGGCCCGAGCGGCATACCACCACCACTTCCCGCTCTCTGGCCATGACCAGCTCCGGCTCGGTTTCTTCGTAGTCCCATTCGCAGGCGGATTCCAGGATACCGCGGGGCACCAGCAGGGAGCCCTGGATATGCATGGCTTCATATTCATAGGGTTCGCGTACATCCACCAGCAGGATATCCGGGTTGTCCTGCAGCCGTTCTTCAAGATCCCAGGGCATATGCTCCTTGACGGTACTCAAACAGTCTTTTACCAGTTCCAGAAAACGCTTCATTGGTTTTTTCTCACTCGGTTACATCATTGCTTTTTTCAGTTGAATTCATCTTTCCGGCAAAATTTCTGTTCCACCGCGATCACTGCGGCTTCCACCCGGGAATGCACGTCCAGCTTGCGCAATATGGCTTTTACATGCAGTTTCACCGTGCCGTCGGAAATCCCCAGATTTCTTGCGATCACCTTGTTGCTTTGCCCCTCGGCCAGCAGGCAAAGAATTTCCTGCTCCCTGGGGGTCAGCTGATCCATGGCGGATTCGCTCTTCGCCGGTTTGTCCCCACGCACGGCTCTGGCCAGCACCATGGTCAGTTCATTGGCCACCACCGTCTGCCCGGAGACAATGTCGTTCAGGGAGCGGATCAGGTCATCCGGCTCCATGTCTTTTAGCAGATACCCCTGGGCGCCGCATTGCAAAGACGCAATCACATCGGTTTCCACCCGGCTGGTGGTAAGGATGACAACAGGCATCTGCTGCCCCTTGTCACGCAGGATCTGCAATACTTCCAGACCGGACATTTGCGGCATGCGCATATCCAGCAGCACCACATCCGGCTGCGTCTCCAGCACCAGCGCAATGCCGACCTCGCAGTCGCCGACGGCATCCACCACTTCCAGCCCGCGTCGTTCCAGCAGTTCCCGCAGGCCGATGCGGAACAAAGCATGGTCATCAATCAGTAGTATTCGCATCAGCTTACCCATTTCCTGTCGATGTCCCGCAAACGCACTTCGGGCGCATAGATCAATTCCACCCGGGTGCCCTCACCCACTTCACTTTCGATTCGCAGCTTCCCCCCCAGGCGCCTCGCTCGCTCTTCCATAATGGAAAGGCCAATATGCTCCCCAGGGTGGCCTTCTCTGGCCTTGCCTTCGAATCCCACACCATCGTCTTCGACCAGAAAAACATAGGAGCCGGCGCGGCAGGTCAGCAACACCCGCACCGTATGGGCCTGGGCATGTTTGCGTATGTTGGCCAGGGATTCCTGCACGATGCGCAGTATCTGCATCTCTTCCGTGGAAGAGAGTTTTGGTTGCACGCATTCCTGCTGGTAGTAGGTCGCTATTCCGGTTTCCGAGGAAAAGCGCTGTACCAGCTTTTCAAGGGCGGCACTCAGATCCCGGCCATCCATGGAGGCGCGAAAGCTGTTGAGCAGTTCACGAAGCTCTGTATGCGCTTCGTCCACACCGTTGCGAATGCGCTCCAAATCACTGGACACCAGTTGGCAACCCTGCTCCTGTTGCAGGCTGTCTTCCACCATACGGATCTGAAAGCGCAGGCTGGCCAGGGTTTGTGCCAGGGAGTCGTGCAGCTCATGAGCCAGGGCATTGCGCTCTTCGTAGATAGAAAGACGGTGGGCATTTTCATCGGAGCGCTGCTTGGCCACTGCCATGCCAAGATGGCTGCCTACGGTTTCCAGCAGCTCCAGAATATCCTCCCGATCTGACACGCCGGGTCGCTGCACATAAATATCGTATTGCCCCAGAATGTCTCCATGGTATTCCAGGGGAACAGAGATCAGTTCCACTTCCTGCACTGAATGCATTTTTCTTCCCAGCTGTTTGACGCAGTATTGCACCTCATGCCTGCAGCACACATCTCCAGGAGAAAGCACCAGGCCACAGGGACAGATTTCCAAAGGCAGCAACTCTGCCTCCCGCTGCAGCTGGTCATCCAGGCCAATTGCACCCACCAGACGCATACGTCCACCCAGCTGCACCACTTTTGCGCTAATGGCCAGACCATTGACCATTTCCTTGAACACCCGCAGAAAGCGCACCAGCAGTTCATCCAGATCTTCCACCCGGTTGATGGTGGCGGCCACATCGTAAAGGATTTTCAGCGATGCCGTCTTTTGCGCCAGTCTGGCAGTATGCCGGGCGATGCGGCTGTCCATGTCTTCATACAGATCCATCAGTTCCCGGGTGATGCTGTCGATGTCCTGCACCATACCGCTGAACACACCAGTATCTCTGCTCGGCAAAGCCGCACCCGGCTCCCCTTGGGAGACTTGCGCCACAGCGGTTTCAAGCGCCACTAGGGGTGCGAGCAGCTGGCGCTTCATCTGCAGCAGGAATCCCGCCAGGCCAAACAGTACCAGGCCACCGACCGCCACCAGCAGATACATGCCGGTGCTGCCCAGTCCCTGATTATACAAGCCAAACAGGGCAATCATGCCGCCAGCCACCACCCCGGCACCCAGTACCAGCAAAGGTGGCAGCAAACGGCCAGAGCGCAATATTTGCCAAATGCCAGGCGCTGTCTCCTCTTGTTCAGGTTTCACCGGCTTCTCCCAGGGCAGATGCTATCGCCTGTTCCTGTTGGCGGGACAATTCCTCTCCCAGTGCTTTTCCCTGCCAGCCCTGTTCCTGCAATCGAGCCGCATCCACGCCAAGCATGGCAATCCTGGCCTGCTCCAGCAGTGGCAGCACTTGCTCCGCCAGCTGCGGCATACAGATTTGGGCAAGCAGGCCAAGCTCGGAGTAATGGTTACGGAAACGCTGCAGATACTGGTGATAATCCTGCGCACTTTTCTCTGGCAACCGGGCTAGCAGGGCGCGGGCCTGCAACCAGCTCTCTAACAATAGTGCAGTTTTCTTGTCCACGCCCAGCCTGCATGTCAGCTGCCTGGGGGGACAGTCGGCATCCACGGCATACTGCATGACACTGACAAACCGCAGTGACAGGCTCACACCCTTTGCCGCAGCTCGCTTCAGGACGGCTATTGGCTCACCATCCCCTTTTTCTCCCTGTGCTACGGCATCAGCAAGCACCGGAAACAACTGTTCCAGCGCTCCACAGTCGTGCAACACCTGAAAAAATCGCCAGGGTTGCTCTTCCATCAGCGCCTTGGCCATTTCCTGCCAGATTCGCTGTCCCTGCAGGTGCTCAAGTTCCCCGGCTGCCACCATTTCCTTCATCAATGCACGGGTTTCGTGGGCAATACGAAACCCCCGACTGCCAAAACGAGCCGAAAATCGCGCAATACGCAGCAAACGTACGGGATCTTCAGTAAAAGCAGGGGTAACATGGCGCAATATCCCACATTGCAGATCTTTCTGCCCGCCAAAGGGATCGATGATGGCTCCCTGCTCATCCTCCGCCATGGCATTGATGGTGAGGTCGCGGCGGGCAAGGTCCTGTTCCAAGGTGACATCATGGCCGGTTTCCACGGAAAATCCATGGTATCCGGAGCCAGTTTTGGTTTCACGCCGAGCCAGGGCGTACTCCTCCCCGGTTTGCGGGTGCAGAAACACGGGAAAAGCACCTGATACCGGCTGAAATCCCAGCTCCAGCATATCGTCTACAGTGGCGTCAATCACCACCCAGTCACGATCTGTCACAGGCAAACCCAGGCGTTTGTCACGAACAGCACCGCCAACCAGATAAATCTGTAGAGTTGGATTTCCTGCGCTTGATTGTGAATTGTCAATGCCCATGTATTAGAATACTATGATATATTAAATTAAATCCTATGATTACCCAGGCACAGGAACATGTTACCCATATTATTCGGATTGGTGTCCGCAATGCTCTTTTCCATCATCACTTACATGATGTATGGTTTGGAGGGCGTAATGACTAGGGATTGGATTGACCAGGCCTTCTGGGGATTCATCCTCACAGGCGTGGCAATCGGCATGGTCAATGCAATCTGGCGCTGTCTGCCCTGCCAGTTGAGCAAGCTCGCTCACAATGAAAGGCTCACTGACATCTGGTGCAGCACCTGCAAGCAACAGCCCTGAATCTGCAGTTTTGGGGCAAATTATTTTCATCGAAGCTCCTGCTTGTTGCGGGCTGAATTTTTCTCAGCCCGTTTTTTTTGCTGCAGATCCCACATCTCCGCATAGACGCCAGCCTGGGCCAGCAACTGTTGATGGGTGCCGCGTTCACGAATCCTTCCCTTTTCCATCACCAGTATTTCATCCGCATCCACGACAGTGGAAAGCCGATGCGCCACCACCAGCGTGGTATGGTGCTGCGCCACCTGCACCAGGGTTTCCTGAATCGCCTGCTCGGTCTTGCTGTCCAGAGAAGATGTGGCTTCATCAAACACCAGGATCTGCGGCCGTTTGAGCATGGCTCTGGCAATGGCAACCCGTTGCTTCTCGCCACCAGAAAGCTTCAGCCCCCGCTCACCCACCATGGTGTCCCAACCATCGGGCAGGCTTTCGATGAAGGCCCGGATATGCGCCATCTCCGCCACTTGCTCCACTTCCTCACGGCTGGCGGATATGCGCCCATAGGCGATATTGTAGTAAATCGTGTCATTAAACAGCACCGTATCCTGGGGCACGACACCAATGGCGGCACGCAAACTGGCCTGGGTGACATCCCGTATATCCTGGCCATCGATGCGTATGGCGCCGCCGCTCACATCATAGAAGCGATACAGCAGGCGGGCAATGGTGGACTTGCCTGCACCACTATGCCCGACAATAGCAAGCTTCTTCCCCGGCGGCACTTCAAAATCCACCCCCGACAGAATCTTACGCTCCGGCTGGTAGGAAAAATTCACCTGTTCGAATCGGATGCGTCCTCCTTTCAGCTGCAATGGATGCGCATCGGCGGCATCGCGTATTTCCGGTTCCCGCTCCAGCAATTTGAAGATCAAATCCATGTCCGCCAGCGCATACTTGATCTGACGATAGACGATACCCAGAAACCCTAGGGGAATAAACAGCTGCAGCATAAAGGCGTTTACCAACACTAGATCCCCGATGCTCATATCACCACTGGTAACGCCCCGTGCAGCGAAAATCATGACCAGTGTAACCCCGACGGCAATCACCGCTCCCTGGGCAAAATTGAGTATGGACATGGAAGTCTGGCTTTTTACCGCCCATTGCTCCCAGGCATTGAGCTTGCTGTCGAAGCGCTCCACCTCCAGCTTTTCATTGCCGAAATATTTTACGGTTTCATAATTGATCAGGCTATCCATGGCCCGGGAATTGGCCTCGGAATCCAGTTTGTTCATGTGGTGGCGGAAATCCATGCGCCACTCGGTAATCGCCACCGTTACCAGCGCATAGACCAGTACCGTGCCAAAGGTGATGAGCATGAATACCGAATCGTACTGGGTAAACAAAATGGCACCGACCAGCACGAACTCCACCAGGATAGGAAGAATGCTGAACGCCATGTAGTTGAGAATCTGTGCCACCGAGCGCGTGCCGCGCTCGAGATCCCGGCTGATGCCCCCCGTCTGGCGCTCCAGGTGAAAGCGCAGGGAAAGATTGTGCAAATGCTCCAGCACCCGGGTGGACAAACGGCGCATGGCCCGGTAGCGCACCTTGGCGAAAACCACATCCCGAAGCTCGTTGAACAGGCTAGCGGAAAGCTTCAGCGCACCATAGGCCAGCAACAAACTCAGGGGCAGCACCAGCAGCCGTCCCGGCTGGGTTTCCAGGGCATCCACGATATGCTTGAGCGCCAGGGGCACCCCCACATTGGCTACCTTGGACAACACCAGGCACCCCAGGGCGAACAGCGCCCTCCCGCGAAATTCCCAGAGAAACGGCAGCATATTCCGCAGGTTATGCAGATCGCGGCGATTCTTGTGTACTTGCGGGGCCTGCCCCTGAGCATGATTCATGTTATACTGAAAAATAAAATTAACTCTTAAAAATCAGGGATTTCCGATCCCTGCAACCAAGCAGCCCATCATAGCAAAAGCGGAGACTCCCGGTGGAAGAACCACAAGATTCACTCAGTAACTGCAGCGCCAGGGAACCCTTCGCCCTTCAGGTTCTGGGGGACAGCATGGAGCCGGAGTTTCCGGACGGCTGCATCATTGTGCTCGATCCTTCCGATCAATGCATTCACGGCATGTATATCATGGCCATGGTGGAAGGCGTGCGGTGGTTCCGCCAGTACATCAGGGACGAAGAAGGAGAACGGCTGGTTGCCCTCAATGACCTGTACCCGGAAATTCCGCTGCAGGATCTGGAGTGGAAACCCGAAGCCATCGCCATACAGCGTAATATCAAGCGGGAAGTGAAACAGTACAGCTATTAACCATGTATATTGCAAGAACCCTGTTTTTTCTGCTTCTGCTTGCACTCACCAGCGCCTGCAATGATGCCAAAGCACCCTCCCCGGCATCGAAGCAGAACAAGGCATCTCCGGTGCTGGTGGAAGTTGCCCGGGTGCAAAAGCGAACTGTTGCAGGCAAGTGGCGGCGCTCCGGTACGCTTGCCTATCGCCATATCCTGCGCGTACATACCCAGGAAGAAGGGCGCCTTGCCAGCCTTCCTTGGTTTGAAGGGGACAGGGTCAACCAGGGAGATACGCTGGCCACCCTGAACAACGAGCTCCTCAAGGCGGAATTGAAAAAAGCCAAAGCCACACGCTCCATGGCTACGCGCAGGGTTTCCCGCCTGGAGCGTTTGAGGAAGACCAAAGCCACATCGGAAGAGGATCTGATCGAGGCACAAACCGAACTGGAGCTTGCCCAAACCGAAGTGGAAATACTGGAAACGCGCCTGGGCTATACCACCATCAAAGCACCTTTTAACGGCATCATCACCCGCCGGCTGGCCGAGCCCGGCGATGCAGTACCCCGCAACCACCACCTGCTCACCCTGGCCGACCCCCAGTCACTGATCGCCAGGGTGGCCGCTCCCGTGCAGCTGCTGGTGGATCTGAATCCTGAAAGCGATATTGAAGTACAGCTGGATATACCCGATTCACAACCGCTCACGGGCAGGCTGCAACGTATCTTCCCCACTCTGGATCCGCAAAGCCGACAGGGTACAATCGAAATCAAGCTGAACGATCCGCCAGGCATGGCCCGGGCAGGACAGTTCGTACGGGTAAAACTGGCAGGCATTGCAAGAACACGCCTCATGATCCCCTTTACCGCCCTGCGCACAGACCGGCAGGGCGAGTATGTCTACACAGTAGAAAACAACAAGGTGGCGCGAAAAGACATCACCAGCGGGGAGCGGTTTGATGACTGGCTGGAGGTGATCGAAGGCCTGAAAGCGAGTGACCGAGTCGTCAAACGTGGATTTACAAACCTGAAAAGCGGTACGTTGGTCACAGTTTTAAACGAAACATAGTGCTAGTTGATCTTAATCATAGCGTACTCTTGTGTCTTGCTGAATACTCCACATGCGCCGGCCATACAGGGCTATCAGATCCTATTCCGCTATGCCCTTATTGATCTGTATTGAGCCGGATCCCGCATAAGACAGATCTACACCAATCGCACGGATGCCCGCGTTGTTAATTTACAAACGCGCTCGTTTGTCACGTCAAGTGAATGGCGGATAAAGACAATTTGTCTTTACGACTTTCATGGAAAATTGCAATCAATGGCCACGAAACCTGTTCAAGATTCGGGTGGGCGATGTTTTACCAAGTGCTGTTATTCAATTCGATGGGCGGAAACTCATGAAACCACAAAGATACCTGCTTCTTCTCGCTTGCATCATGCCATTTTTCTTTTCCGGAAATATCCAGGCGGCTCCCCCCGCAAAACCCGGCCTTTCCATGGGTGACGCCATCAACAAGGCCGGTCGCCAGCGCATGCTCTCGCAGCGCATCGTAAAAGCCTATGTACTGGTCGGAAGAAAAGTCATGCTCAGCGCAAAAATGCAACTCACGGATGCAGTAGCCCTGTTCGAGAAACAGTTGGCGGAACTTACGGATTTCGCCACCACCGATGAGGAAAGAAAAACCATTACCGAAATCACCCGCCTGTGGAAAAAGTACAAAGTGCTGGCAACTGCAAAACCCACCAAGGAAAAAGCAGTGGAGCTGACCGCCATGTCTGACGAAGTGCTGGCGAAAACACACAAGTTCGTCTTGTTGCTGGAAGACCGCTCGGGAACCAGTGTGGGGAAGCTGGTCAATATCTCCGGACGGCAGCGCATGCTCTCCCAGCGAATCGCAAAATTCTACGTGCTCAGGAGCTGGGGACTGGATCAGCCCGAGTATGAAGTCGGCCAGAACAAAGCCATGGCAGAATTCACCAATGCCTTGCAACTGCTGCAGGGCGCAGCGGAAAACACTTCGGAAATCAACGACGCACTGGAAAAAGTGGAGCAGGATTGGAACACCTTCAAGATCAGCAAACAACTGAAAGGCGGCAAGTATATTCCATCTCTGGTCGTCCGTTCCCTGGACAAGATACTGGCGCAGATGAATTACATCACCGCCCTGTACACCAACATTGCCCGATAATCTTTGCCCTGTTGTCGCCCCCTTGTAGCAGGAGGGGCGGCAACACCCCCGCAAACCAGTTCCGTGCATTGCCAAACCCTTCTCCATAGGCTAACTTGCAGGAAACAATGAGCAAAGGCTCCCCATGCATGCCAGCCACCCATTCCTGCGCAAATGAAAAAGCCGCAATTATCTGACCGTGGCGGCATCGCCCGTTGGTCTGTCCATCACCCGGTTGCGGTGGTTATGCTGACGCTGGCCGCCGTGGTGCTGGGGCTGTTTTCTCTGGACAGCCTCAAGATCAGCCTGCTGCCACATATTATCTATCCCAGCATCGGGGTACGCATCAATAATCCCGGCGTGCCTGCAGGCATCATGGAGGATCAGGTCACCCGCCAGTTGGAAGAACAACTGGCCATTACCGAGGACGCTATTCATATCCGCTCGGCTACCCGTGAAGGACGAAGCGCAGTGGATCTCGACTTTGCCTATGGCAAGGACATCGATATCGCATTGCGCGACGCCTCTACGCGCCTTGATCGTGCCAAACGCTTTCTGCCGGACAGCATCGAGCCTCCTGTTATCTACAAGCGTGACCCATCCCAGCTACCTGCTGCCGAATATGCCATCAGCTCCAGCATCCTGGATCCGGTAAGCCTGCGTGACTGGGTGGATTATTCACTCGGCAAGTGGCTGATCAATGTACCAGGCGTGGCCGCCGCGGAAGTGGCGGGAGGGCTGCGCAGGGAAATCCAGATCGTCGCAGACCACGAACGTCTGCTTGCCCATGGGCTGGATGTCTTCGATGTAGAAGAAACTCTGCGGGCAGAAAATCGGGATGTCGCCAGCGGACGCCTGCGGGGAACATCCACAGAAACCCCGGTACAGACGCTGGGACGGCTGCACCAGGCCAGCGATATCGAACGCCTTCCTCTTTACCTGAAAAACAGGCAGCAGGAATTCCAGTCCATAGAGCTGGGGTATCTTGCAAAGATCATTGATGGGCATGAAATACCACGCTTGCATATTCGCCTGAATCAACAGACGGCGATCAAGCTATCCATCCAGAAACAACCACAGGCCAACACCGTATCCGTAGTCGATGGTGTAAACATGCAGATTGCCCAGCTACAGGCCAGAAAGCTGATTCCTGCAGACGTACAGATCGTGCCCGTCAATGATGAAGCCAGGCATATCCGGCGTTCCCTGAACAATGCAATTACAGCAGCCCTCAGCGGAGCCGTACTGGCCATGCTTGTGGTATATCTGTTTTTAGGCAGCATCCGCCGCACGCTCATTATCGGCAGCGCCATCCCCATCGCCATCCTGGTGGCAATCACCCTCATGTCTTCTGCGGGTCTGACTTTGAACATCATGACCCTTGGCGGGCTGGCGCTGGGCGTCGGTATGCTGGTAGACAGCACCATCGTCATGCTGGAAAACATCTATCGCCATCAGCGTAGTGGCGAAACCGGAGCAGCAGCAGCCAGCGCTGCATCTGCAGAAGTCACCAGTGCCATCTTTGCTTCCACCTCCACCAACCTCGCTGCGGTGCTTCCCTTCCTGTTCATCGGCGGTTTGATCGGCTTGCTGTTTCAGGAATTGATCATCACCATTTCCGCTGCCATCGGGGCCTCCATGATCGTCGCACTGACCTTGGTGCCCGCCCTCGCCGCTCGCATCCCCGCCACAAGGGAAGGCTGGTTGCGGAGTAGAATCAACCACGTTATCGCACAACTGCAAAACACCTATGCACGGCTGTTACACCACACACTGAAATGGGGCTGGCTGGTCATTCTCGTGTTTCTGATGCTTTTTGGCATCACTGTCAAAGAGCTGCTGCAACCCATGTCCACCTTTCTGCCCCGCATTGACGATGGGCGCGTCGGCATCTATCTGACAGCTGACCGGGGCATCAATGTGGAGGAAATGGATGTCATCACCAGCCGCATCGAACAACTGGTGCTGGAACAGGAGGAAGCCGCTTCTGTACTCACTACCGTGGGCGGGTTCACCTTCGGGCGATCACGTTACGAAACCGCCAATCGAGCAAACCTTCAAATCCAGCTCAAGCCTGCCAGCCAGCGTATGAGCAGCAGGCAGTGGGTGAAAAAACTGCGGAAGCTGACCGGGGATCTGCAACTGGCAGGGGTGCAAATCCACATCCGCCAGCGCGGCATTCGCGGCCTGCGCATTGGCCGTGGCGATGATGACATCAGCTTCCATGTCAGAGGCGCAGACCTTGAAGTGTTGAAGGAAATTGGCCGGAAAATGACGGATAAACTGAAAGAGGTGCCCGGCCTGCGCAACATCAAGCAGTCCAATGCAGACGTCACCATGGAGTTATCGATAAAGCCAAACCGGGAAACATTGCTGCAGTTTGGCCTAAGCATGGACAGTATCGGCAAGGCAGTTCGCTACGCACTGGAAGGGAGGAAGATCAGCAGCATGATTGATGCAGACCGAAGCATCGACATCATTCTGAAGCTTGATCCCAGAGAAACAACCACTGCTGGCGATCTGGAGAACATCATCTTGATGGGAGAAGCCGGAGGCATGGCTGTTCCGGTGCGCCTTGGAGAGTTGGCGGATATCGCGCTCAAACCGGCACCGGTCACCATTATCAGGGAGCAGCAACAACGCATTGTGGAAGTCAACACCACGCTGGAACAGGGTTTCAATATGGAACAAACCATTCGCCATGCGCAAAGCCTGCTGGATGAACTGCAATTACCCGAAGGCTATACGCTGTACGAAGGGGGAACCCTCAAAACCCTGCAACAAAGCAAGGAAACCGGATACAAGCTGCTGGCTTTGGCACTGTTTCTGGTGCTGGTGGTAATGGCGGTTCAGTATGAATCTCTGCGGAATCCCCTGATCATCCTGTTCGGCGTGGTGTTTTCCCTCATCGGCGTGGCGCTGGGTTTGAAATGGACCAATACCCCGATTTCCATGCCGGTATGGCTGGGCATGATCATGCTCGCCGGTATCGTGGTGAACAACGCCATCATTTTGGTGGAGTATATCGAGATCAAACGCGCCCAGGGGCTTCCCAAAATACAAGCCATCGTTGAAGCCGCCCGCCTGCGGCTACGACCGATTCTCATGACCACTCTTACAACGGTAGTGGGCATGTTGCCCCTGGCGCTGGCATGGGGGCAGGGTTCTGAAATGCTCCAACCCCTGGCGATCACCATCGTATCCGGGCTGTCTTTTTCCATGCTGGTAAGCCTATTGCTGATTCCCAGCAGCTATCGCTATTTCGGCAGCGCTGATCAGCCGGTGGAACCATCATCTCCCTCACAGCCTTCGGCAAGGGCAAGCAACAGCCCGGCGATCCCCGGCGCCGATCCCAGATAAGGCGCAAGATGAATGGCAATATGCGGATGGGACTTACGGGCCTTCTCCACACCCGCCGGAATGTCTTCACTGGCATGCCGGCCTGCAGACAGAAAGTAAGGCAATACCACCACCTGGTCGGCGCCAAGCTGTATACACTGCTCTATCCCTTCAGGAATGGAAGGCTCGGCCAGTTCCAGAAAACCGGCTCTTACTATTGCAAATTCCTTACCCGCTTTTTCTTCCTGCAGGCGCTCGCACAACATTCGCACTTCGTCATTCGATGCAGAACGGCGGCTGCCATGAGCTACCACAAGCAATGCCTTCATGGCTGCAGGCTCTTGATCGCCACTTCATAGACATCAGGAGAGACGGATTTCCGGCTGCCAATCCGCTCCAGCTGCACCCTTGCCAGCTGCTGACGATTCTCATCATAGCGCCGCCAGCGCGACAGATTCCGCAACAGCCGTGCGGCAATTTGCGGATTGATTGCATCCAGCTCAAGAACTTTGTCCACCAGAAAGGCGTAACCCGCTCCATCTGCTACATGGAAACGCATCGGGTTTCCCCCTGCAAAACCACCAATCAGCGCCCGTACCTTGTTCGGGTTTTTCATGGAAAAAGCAGGATGCTTTTCCAGCACAAGAATACGCTGCAAGCTGTCTTCACGGCTGGATCGCGCCTGCACACTGAACCACTTGTCCATAACCAGTGGCTCATTCTGCCAGCACCGGGAAAAGTCCTCCAGCAGTTGCTCCCTTTGCACCATGTCACCGTCTGCAATCAGGGCCAGAGCGGCAATCACATCGGTCATGTTATGACCCGCCTTGTACTGATCCACACACAATCTCTCAGCCCCTTCACTCTTGCCCGCGACCAGATAGGACAGCAGCAGGTTCTTCAAGCGCCGCCGGCCAATGGCCTGGGGCGTGATCTGATACTCCCCCTCTTCCTGCAGCAGCCGGTAGTGCCGTAGCAGCTCATCATGCAAGGCTCGGGTAATATGTTGCTTCACCTTTTCTCTGGCAAAATGGATGCCTTCCACGTCGATTACCGACATCTGTTCTCCGAGGAAAGATTCGGAAGGCAGGGAAAGCACCTCGGACAGCAGGGCCGGATCTGCATGCGCGGCATCCAGCGCACGGTGAAAGGCATGGGTATATTCCGCCAGCATATCCGCGGCGCCCGGCGATTGAGCAACCATGGCCAGTATCACGCGCTGGGCCAACTGCTGGCTCGCATCCCATCGATTGAATCCATCCGCATCATGAGCCATGAGAAATACCAGCTCATGATCGGCATAGGGGTAGTGTAGCTTCACCGGCGCAGAGAAGTCGCGTAACAAGGAAGGTATGGGTACTTCATCAACATCCAGAAACGTAAAGCTTTGCGCATGCTGCGTCACTTCCAGCAATTCGGGGCGCACCGCATCATCGGCCCGTCGCAATGGCATGTCCTTGCCATGGCTGTCCAGCAGCCCGATCACCACGGGGATATGAAAAGGAGGTTTATCGCTCTGCCCCGGAGTGTCAGGGATTTGCTGGGAAATATGCAGCCGGTAGCTTTTGGCTCCTGCATCGTATTCCCCCCTTACTTGCAGCTCCGGTGTACCCGCATAGTCGTACCAGTTTTTGAACTGACCCAAATCCCGTCCGGATGTCACTTCCATGCAGGCAACGAAGTCGTCTGTGGTTACCGCCTGACCATCATGGCGCTGAAAATACAGGTCGGTGGCATTGCGGAACAATTCCAGCCCCAGCAGGTTGGCCTGCATACGCACCACTTCCGCCCCTTTTTCATACACAGTCATGGTATAAAAGTTATTGATCTCCATGTAGGAAGCCGGTCGCACCGGATGCGCCATGGCGCTGGAGTCCTCGGTAAACTGGTGTGCGCGCAACAGGCGCACATCATCGATGCGCTTCACGCCACGGGCACCCATATCTGATGAGAACTCCTGATCCCTGTAGACGGTAAAACCTTCTTTCAGGGACAACTGGAACCAGTCCCTGCAGGTAATGCGGTTACCCGTCCAGTTGTGAAAATACTCATGGGCGATCACCGCCTCTATGCCCAGGTAATCCTCATCTGTCGCCGTGTCCGGGCGCGCCAGGACAAAGCGGGAATTGAAAACATTCAGACCCTTATTTTCCATGGCCCCCATATTGAAATCATTCACCGCCACGATATTGAAGACATCCAGATCATATTCCCGGCCATACTTCTCTTCGTCCCAGCGCATGGCATCGATCAGGGAACGCATGGCGTGATCGCATTTATCGATGTTTTCCGCCTCGACATAGATGCGTAGCCGCACATGCTTGCCGGATGCGGTTATGAACTGATTCTCGATATGCTTCAGATCCCCGGCCACCAGTGCAAAAAGATAGCTGGGTTTGGGTATGGGGTCTTCCCATTCCGCATAATGCCGCCCGCCAGGGAGGTCTCCCTGCTCCAGAGGATTGCCGTTGGACAACAGCACCGGATAGCGCTTCTTGTCCGCCTCCAGGCGCACCTTGAAGCGCGCCATGATGTCCGGCCTGTCCTGATACCAGGTAATGCGCCGAAAACCTTCCGCCTCGCATTGGGTGCAGAACATGCCGCCACTGCGATACAGGCCTTCAAGCGCGGTATTGGTTTCCGGTGTCAGCTCTACCTCCGATTCCAGCACGAACCGGGCGGGCGGATGAAACAAAGTCAGGCCTTGCTCATCGATACGGTACGCATTCGCCGCCAGTTCTTCACCATCGAGGCGCAGCCAGATCGCCTTCAACCCTTCTCCATCCAGCCTGAGTTCGGACGCTTCACCGGAAAAGTCAGGATTTTTCTCCAGCGTCAGCCGGGACACGACCCTGGTTCCCTGCTCTTGCAGGTTGAAATCCAGATCCACCGTTTCGATCACCCAGGCAGGCGGCAGGTAATCTTTGAGAAAAATCGTTTTTGCAGCAGCTTCTTTCCACATGGCAATACAGGGGCATTTGGCTCGAAAGAGCACAGTTTACCCTGTTTTTGGGCGTAAAAAAGATGCTAGGATACAAGGAAGCAATAAATCCCGCCGTCTGCCATTGGAGAGATCTGCTGTGCCATCACCTCGTATTGTTGTCTATTCCACCGCCATGTGTCCTTATTGCGTTCGCGCCAAATCCCTGCTGCACGGCAAGGCAGTCAAGTATGAAGAAATTCGCGTGGACCTGGACAGGGAGAAAATGCTGGAAATGATTCAGCGCAGCAATCGCCGCACCGTGCCCCAGATCTTTATCGACGATTTTCATGTTGGCGGTTTTGATGACATGGCGCAGCTGGAGGCCTATGGTGAGCTCGACCCTCTGCTGGGTCTTGAGCCGCACAATGATGAAGCGGCTTTCGCCCATAGCGCCGATGCTTCAGAAGACGGGCCAACCTGAGCATGGACGAGCCGGAAAAAATGCGCCTGGACAAGTGGCTTTGGGCAGCGCGCTTTTTCAAAACCCGCAAGCTCGCCGCCGAGGCCGTTACCGGCGGCAAGGTGCATCTCAACGGTCAACGCAGCAAGCCCGGCAAGGAAATTCGCCCGAGCAGCCATTTGCATATCAGCAAGAACGGCCTGGAATGGGATATCGAGGTACTGATACTGCCTAAACAACGCCGTCCGGCTTCCGAAGCCGCAGGCTTCTACAGCGAACCGGAAGCAAGCCGCCAACGTCGTGAAAAGGAAGCAGCCCTACAGCGCGCAGCCCGGGCTGCTGCCCCCATCCATACCGAAGGACGACCCAGCAAGAAAGACAGGCGCCTGATCCACCGCTTCAAGCAGCAATGATGGCAGCCAAGATCCGTGATTGATCGTAACGCATCTTAACAGGCTGTTAGAGAGGCAGCCCCACAATCGTTTGAAACTGAATAAACACAGGCATGCGCGCAGTACACTAGTTGAGCTTTGGAGGTACAAAATGGGGATCTGCTGGATTGAGAAACACGAACTGCCAGCTCCCGTCATCCATCTCGACATAATCCAGGGTGCATTCATCCAGGTATTTCTCAAAGCTGGGATCCATGACCACTTCCACACCTTCGGAGCAGATGCGTTTATCAGTCTCTGCCGGCTCATCAAATCCCATGTGATAGGAAAATGATCCATCCTTGTTTTCCCTGACCGCCATGCGCAGAGCCATACCTTCGGTTCCACCCTGTTCGGCGGCGACTTTTATCTGTTTTGCTGCTGCAGGAGTAATTGTGAACATTTCCAGCCAATCCCTCTCGATTCAATTCATCCGACATCACTGTCAGACTGCAAACAGTCTACAATGATGGCAGGCCAATAGTGTTGTTCTTGCACGCCCGCACATGGGCAACAAAGCGCTCCGCCCAGTGATTCGACCCAACATTACGCATATGCGAATAGTTGGCCAGTAGATTCTTGTATACGATCCCGTCATTGGTTCCGTCTATACCAAAACCGCGCTCAACTTTATAAGCGAATTTCTGTGTGGCGTCCAGGTTCTCCAACCCGGAATAATGAAATTCATGCGCCTTCACCTGTCGGGAAAGCGAGGTATCTCCCGGCCAGGGATGATCCTCAGTTTCGCATAAACGCACATAACCTCTACCTCTCGGTTTTTGGTGCATTTTGACATCAGCAGGCACTACGCCAACCATATCAGATTGTCTGTCCTTCCATTGTAGGCTGCGGCAAAGATACATCAATCCACCACATTCTGCATAGGCAGGGCCGCCTGCCTCGATGAATGCCTTGACAGAAGCCCGCATACTCCGGTTTTCTTCCAGCGCATCCATCGCAGTTTCCGGAAACCCTCCGCCAATCAGCAGGCCGTCTGCTTCGGGAAGCATCTTGTCATTTAGGGTGTCGAACGGCACCAGCCTGGCTCCCGCCCGGCGCAGGGATTCCATATCATCCGGATAGTAGAAGCCAAATGCAGCATCTTTTGCATAAGCAATGCGCAACGGCCCGGGCTGCTCTTCCCCGGAATAACAAGCCGGTTTAGAAGCTTCCGGTACAGGCGCAGCTCCGGCAATTTCCAGCAGCGCATCCAGGTCGACATGGGAACTGATGTGATCCGCAATCCTGTCTATATGCTGTTGCGCGGCCTGGGTCTCGTTACTGGGCATCAATCCCAAATGACGCTCTTCAATGCGAATCAGATCATTACGGGGAACTGCGCCGACAACCCGTACTTCCGTGTAATGTTCAATTACATTGCGCAGCTTGCTCTCGTGGCGGCTTCCCCCCACGCTGTTGAGAATTACTCCGGCGATGTGTATTTTCTCATCAAAAGCCTGGTATCCAAGTATCAGAGGGGCGATGCCACGGGTCATGCCACGGGTGTCGAGTACCAGCACCACCGGCACATCCAGCAAGGCAGAAAGAGCTGCATTGCTGTTGCTGCCGTGCAGATCCAGGCCATCATACAGGCCTTTGTTGCCCTCGATAATGCCCAGATCCGCATCAGCCATCCTGTGGGCAAACTGACTGGTGATTTCTTCTGAACCCATGGTGAAGAAATCAAGGTTGTAGCAGGAACGCCCCGCTGCCAGCCCAAGCCACAAGGGGTCAATATAATCCGGCCCTTTCTTGAAAGGCTGGACAACACGGGATGCTCTGCGAAACGCAGCGCACAAGCCAATACTGACAGTCGTCTTGCCAGAGGATTTGTGCGCCGCAGATATCATCAAATGAGCCATGACCATGTTCCCAGAATGTAAAAAGGCGGCCTAAAAGACCGCCCCCTGTTGCCTATCCAATCTCCCGTTTATGGCTTGGCATGGTGGGGATCAGCAACCTCATCAGACAGGGTGGCAGGCAGAAAACGCAGCATGCGAATACCAATGAAGGTCAATAACAATACCAGAGCGACGCCTCCAAGTCCCAGCAGAAACTCGGGCAGGCTTGGTGCATACAACATAGGCTGGCCGTTAACTCCATCAAAGAACCCGCTGGCAATAATGGTCTTGCCCGGAAACATGGCCATGGGGAACGCCTGCCCGCCGATAACGATGACATAAACTGTGGCAAATCCTCCCAGGATCACCAGCGTGGCAGCAGCAATAATTCCCCCCCGCGTATTGCCCAGCCCCGGATGATAAATGATCCCCAGGGGAATCAGGCAGCCGGCAAGCACCCAGCCACCCCAGAACAACAGCGTGTATATTCCTCCATCCTTGAGGATAAAGGCTTCATAGGCATGATTTTCCGTGCCATACAGATTGGCCAGATGATAGACCAAAGTAAAATACAGTACCGCCGCCACGAATACGCCCAGCAGGTTTTTCAGCCGTTTCAGCAGCGCAGCGCCAAGTTCCCGCCCATCGGCCTTAAAGACAAACATCAGCACCAGCAGGTAAACAGCCAGCCCGTAGGCAAATGACATGATTACAAACATCGGTGCGAGGATGGCGGCATCATAACCCTGGCGGGCAACCAGGAAGCCGAAGATAGAACCGGTACCTGTGGTCAGTAGCAAACGCCATACAAAAGCAAAGATGCCTATCGGCTTGTACCAGGCCTTCATGCGGCGATCCATCATGAACCAGATATAAACCGCCACGATGGCAAAAAAACCGGTGTAGAGATAGATGTTCCAGGCAAATATGGACTTGAAATTGTAGTGCGTCATGGCAACCAGCAATCTGCCGGGCTGACCAAGATCGAGAACCAGCACAGCAAGGCCCCCAGCCAGTAACGCAATGGCCAAAAGGGCAGAAAGCCTGCCCAGAGGCTTGTACACCTTTTTTCCGAAAGCCGTGCCAATGGAAGCAATATTGAGCGCCCCGGAAGCGGCGACAATAAGAAATATGGCGAACACATGCGGTATGCCCCAAACAACCTGGTTAGTCATCCCTGTGACCCAGTGGCCATTGTGCTCCATATAATATACGGCACCACCAGCTATGGCGACGATACTTCCCAGCACCGCGAGCATGCCCCAGTAACGAGGACTATCTATGCCCCATTCGCTGAAGTGAATCTTTTTCATTACTTCACCCACCTAATCAAAATCAGTTCAGACATTGCTGTAGCGTATGCCGGTGTTCAATTTCAGATCCGCACGGATCTGGACACTGGGATATTTTTTCAACGCCCGGGACACTGCGCTTTCAGGATCGTTCAAATCACCAAACACAATCGCCTGATGCTTGCAGGCGTCCTGGCAGGCCGTGGTGCTCTCGCCATTGTCCAGACGATGTACGCAAAGGTTGCAACTTTCCACGCATCCCTTTCCACGAGGCGTGTGGGTCAGCTTTTCGGCTACTTCGGCATGAATGAAAGAACGCGCCTTGTAAGGGCAGGCCATCATGCAATACCGGCAACCAATGCAGATATGACGATCCACCATCACGATGCCATCCGCTCGGCGGAAAGAGGCGCCCGTGGGACAAACATCGACACAGGGCGGCTTTTCACAATGCTGGCACATCATGGGCAAGTTGGTGATCTTGCCGGAGAGATTGTCCTTCAGTTTGACCTGCCGTATCCAACGGGGGCGCTGACGCTCCCAGTGCGCTTCATCCGCTCCTTCGGGCATATCCACCAGATCCAGGCCATTTTCCTTGTCACAGGCAGTTACGCAATCATTGCAGCCATCGGCGCATTTGTTGGCATCGATGAGCATACCCCAGCGTATTTCTCCGCTTACCGCTTCTGCCCTCGGGGCAGCAGCTGCTGGCAAGGCATGCAGCATGACTCCGGGCGCAATGGCGACAGCCGCAGCGCTAGCCGTTTTCTTCAGAAATACCCGACGCCCTTGCTGTTCTGTTCTGGACATAGTCATTTCTCCCCGGGTACGGCGCTATGGCAACTGAAACAATCCAGGCTTGCGGCAACATACTCATGGCAACCGGCGCAAAACTGCCCTTGTGCATTCACGGGCACCGCCTTGCCGGAAGCATCTTTCCTCGCGTGACAATCGATACAGCCTGCAAGACTGTGCTTGCTACTGCGTATGCCCTGGTGCACGGTCAGGTCACGCTGATGCTTGATAAACTCAAAATGGTTGCGGCGCATGACAGGTGTGGGTTCCACACACTGCTCCAGCTTGTCGGCCTTGGCCGTGCCTTCTACTGCTTCACCAGCGAATGCATTGCCCGGGCCGATAGCCAGCCCAAGCATTGCGCCTGCCAGAAACAACATGATGCTGCGTATGCGAATCATGAAAAAAGCCTCTGCTCCGGTTTACTCACCAAGCCCCATTTGAATATACCCGGTAGGGCATACATCGTGGCAAATGTGGCAGCCAATGCAACGCGTATAATCCGTGGCCACATAGCGGCCGGTGGTCGCCTGGTCTTTGGGTACGCGATAGACCGCGTCCTGAGGACAATAGATAACGCAGTTGTCGCATTCAAAGCACAGACCGCAGCTCATGCAGCGGTCAGCTTCCTTTTGCGCAGTTTCCTCATCCAGACCCTGCATACGCTCCTTAAAATGTCCGAGAACTTCATCCGCACTGGGCACGTTTTCGCTGCGCTTGTACCGGGGGGTGATCTTAAAGTGCCCCAGGAACAGTTCATCACTACCGATAATTTCGGCGAAAGAGCGATCTTCGTAATTATGTACCGCATAGTTAGAGGAATACGTTCCCCTCTGATCACCTGCATTTGGGTCAAAATGCTCGGGATCCAATCCGGCTTCGTGCATTTTTTCCAGCAAATCAAAGTAGTGCACATCCACTTTGGGACGCTTCTTGATTTCCTGCCCCTTGAGGAAAGTATCCACAGATTCCGCCGCAACCCAGGCCTGACCGATGGCAGTGGTCAGCAAATGCGGACGAACAATGTCGCCAATGGCAAAATGGTTCGGCTTGTCCTTAAGCTGATAGTTGTTGGTGGTATCCATCAGGCCACGACCATTGTCAAAGCTATCCAGACCACTCAGATCACCGCCCTGGCCAATTGCCGCAACGATGATGTCAGCTTCCAGCACACGCTCGGTTCCCTCTATGGGCACAGGGGTCATGCCATCCATGGTGCAATCACAAACCTTCAGCCCGGTAGCGCGGCCATCTTCGCCCTTGATCACTTCCAGAGGCATGACGCCATCCAGAATGGTTACGCCCTCCTGGATGGCATCATGAATCTCATGCTCTGCAGCCATCATGTTTTCTTTGGTGAACAGGGAGGTCAGGGTCGCATCCACCGGCTCACGTCCGGCAACAAGCGCTTCATCCTGATCCAGATTGCTGTCATGTACTACATCTTCCGGATTGCCGGGCATGGCGGCATTGGTGCCAATGCGACGAGCAACGGAAACCACGTCAATGGAGGTATCACCACCACCTACACAAATCAGCTTCTTGCCGGTCACCTTCATGCGGCCTTCATTGAAAGCCTTGAGGTAGGCAACACCAGTTACGCAGTTGGGAGTGCCTTCCCAACCATCTACAGGCAATGCACGGCCAGTCCAGCAGCCTACTGCCCAGATAATGGCATCATGATCGTTCTCCAGACTCTCGACGCTAATGTCCTTGCCAACCCGCGTGTTGAAACGGACGTCAACACCCATATCCACAATGCGCTGGTTTTCGGCAGCCAGCTTGTCGCGGGGAACGCGATAGTTGGGAATACCGTAGCGCATCATGCCACCGAGCTCCGACTGGGCCTCGAATACGGTCACGCCATGCCCCATACGGCGCAGTTGATACGCAGCAGCCATGCCGCCCGGGCCACCACCAATCACGGCGACCTTCTTGCCGGTATCCTTGCCGGCTTCAAAGGTGTAGCCGTTTTCCAGGCCTTTGTCACCAATAAACTGTTCAATGGAATTGATGCCGACATAGTCTTCCACCACATTCCGGTTACAGCCGTCCTGGCAGGGCGCAGGACATACACGGCCCATCATGGAAGGAAAAGGATTGGACTCGGTGGCGCGGCGAAATGCGTACTCTTCCTTCTCTACGCCTTCCACAGGTTTTTCGATGCCACGTACAATCGACAACCAGCCGCGAACATCGTGGCCGGAAGGGCAGCTGCCCTGGCATGGAGGAGTTTCATGCACATAGGTGGGACATTTGTGTGAAGTGTCATAGTTGAAAATGTCGTCGGTCCAGTCATCCCACTTGTTCTGGCCTTCTTCAAACCGACGCCAGGTAACGTTCTTTGCCATTTCATCACTAGGAGTTGCCATTGTCACTCTCCAAAACCAGTTAAAACTGTTACCCTTTCGGGAGGATTATTTTGTTGCGAAAGGCCGCCTGCTCAGGCGGCATCTTCCTCGGATTCGTCTTCTTCGCCTTCGCTGTTCTGCCCGGTAAGGATCAGGGCATTGGATACCAGCTGATGCACGCTGACAATCTGATCCATCTCAAAACCATAGTAAGGTATGACCTTGGTGAACTGCGACTTGCAGATGGCACAGATTGCCGCCATATGGGTAACCCCATACTCTTCGGTAACGCTTTTCAATGCTTCCATTCTGGGCTTGGCACCCTTGACGCGAAGTTCCATGAGGTCGTCGGTGAGCAGGCCACCGCCACCGCCGCAACAGAAGGTCGCTTCGCGGATGGTGTCTTCCGGCATGTCCACATAGTTGTTGCAGACTGCCTTGATGACTGCCCTGGGTATGTCGAACTGTCCACCGGGCTTGTCGCCCATACGGGTCGCCCGCGCCACATTGCAAGAATCATGAAAGGTGAGCACCATATCATCGTTCAGGGACTTGTCGATATTCAGTGTGCCCTTTTCGATCTCATCCAGGGTGAATTCCAGGATGTGCTGGGGCACAGGATAATTCTTGTCCAGGAAATCAAACGGCCCCGCTAGAGTATTCAGGAACGCATAGGCCACGCGCCAGGCATGGCCGCACTCCCCAAAAATAATGCGCTTTACACCCAGTTCCAGTGCAGCTTCACGGATCCGCAGGGAAACCTTGCGCATGTTCTCGTAGGAGCCAATGAACATGCCGAAGTTGGCCGCCTCCGATGCCTTGGAGCTCACGGTCCAGGAAACACCCGCTTCATGGAATACTTTGCCATAACCGATGAGGCCATCGACATGAGGCTCGGCGAAAAAATCTGCAGAAGGAGTAACCAGCAGGATATCTGCTCCCTTTACGTCCATGGGGTACTTGACTTCCACACCAGTTTCGTCAAAAACATCTTCCTCGAGACCTTCCAGGGTGTCTTCGAGAGCTGGTCCGGGAAGACCCAGGTTGTTACCAATGCGGTAGACCTTGCCGATGATCTCGTTGGAGTATTTGTCACCAACACCGATACGATCCATTATCTCCCGCGCGGCCATGGAGATTTCTGCGGTATCAATACCATAGGGGCAAAACACCGAGCAACGACGACACTGCGAACACTGGTGAAAGTAGTTATACCAGTCATCCAGCACTTCCTGGGTAAAGTCGGTTGCACCTACCAGTTTGGGAAAGAATTTGCCCGCAAGGGTAAAGTAACGGCGATACACCTTGCGCATCAGGTCCTGGCGGGCAACAGGCATATTCTTGGGGTCTTTGGTTCCCAGATAATAATGGCATTTGTCGGTGCAGGCCCCGCACTTTACGCAGGAATCCATATACACTTTCAGGGAGCGATACTTGCCCAGCATGTCCCCCATGGCTTCAATGGCCTGCTCCTGCCAGTTGTCCACCAGTTCGCCCGGAAAACCCAGGGCTTCCTGAAACTCCGGTTTCGCCTTGAAGGTTTCCAGGTGTGCCATGGTGCCTGGTTCTATTTTTGGAACCTCTGGATATTCCTGGAGCTCGGGAACTTCAAATTTCGCTTTTGCCATGAGCTGAACCTATTGCCTCTTTACCAATGCCGTACAGTTATCAGGAGTTTTCTTCTAATTTTCTCGCCCAATCCGCCAAATGGCGTTTTTCCCGGGGGTTATCAACCTGGTTGCGGGTCGGGCTGAAAAACACGCCCACTCCATGCAGCAACTTGCTGTAAGGAAAAATGATCATCAGCACCGCCACCAGGAACAGATGTACCACAAGCAGCAAGTCAGACGGCAGCGGCTTCCAGTCGAAAGTCAACAGGCCCAGGGTAAAACTCTTGAGACCGACAACATCGACATGGGAAACAAACGTCATGGACGCTCCGCTGATGCCGATCAGCACCAGCAACGCCAGAATCAGATGATCAGATGGCGCGCTGATATAACGCACACGATCAATAACAAAACGGCGCGCCCACAATCCCAACAAACCGGCAATCATGGCAAATGCTGCGTACTTGCCAAAGGGCTGCACAAGTTCGATCACTGTCGGAACGGGATTGATGAAGTAGCGCAGGTGGCGCAGCAACACCAGCAACAGCCCTAAGTGAAACAGCACACCCAGCAGCCACAACAGCTTGTTGCTTTTGAACAGACTTTCAAAAAACGCCACTTCCCGGAACATCCGCAGAACCACACCGCCTTTGGTCACAGGCGCCGGGGTCGTAGCAATCTTGAGGGGTGCTGGAACCTTGGCATAAACCCAAATACGATACGCCAGCCCGGTAATCAGGATAACCGTGGCCACATAGAAAAGCACTGTGATAGCAAGCGACATATTTTGAAAAACTCTTTCAGATTTCGGAGAAACCGGGAAGGCAGCCGCGACCGCCTTCCCACCGGTTCAATCTGTGATCAAACACAGCCCGTCGGCTTGGGCAGGCCGGCATAACGGCAGGCCTGTTTACCAGGACCATAAGGGAACAGTCCATACAGGTATTTGCTATTGCCCTTTTCCTTGCCCAGGCGTTTGCCTACAGCCTTGGTCAACACGCGTACCGCCGGAGCAATCTGGTATTCTTCATAGTATTCACGCAGAAAATTGATGATGTCCCAGTGATCGTCAGTGAGCTCCAGGTCATCTTCTTTCGCCATCATCTCGGCAACACCAGGAACCCAGTCATTCAGGTTTACCAAGTATCCTTCTTCATCGGTTTCAAAAGTCTTACCATCTACTTCGATAGGCATATTTCTATCTCCAAAAAATCAAACCAAAAAAACATTCAGGTCGGGGACAAATCAAACCCAGGCCTGAACCTTGTCATTCGCGTCAACCAGATCAACAAAACCCGCATAGTCCACGACTTCCACGCCATCGATGATGCGAGATTCATCCAAACCCCGGGCCTTGTAATCAGGGCCCAGCACATAAACCTTCCTGTCACCGGCAACAGATGCAATCATGTTTTCGACAGCAGTGCCCTTGAGTGCAGCATAAACAGCATCTTCATACAGCAGTATGGCGGAACCAGCCCTGGACAAGCGCAAACAGCTTTCCAGGGAGTTTTTCTCGAAAGGCGATTTATTTACGGTGTGCAGATCGCTCATTACTATCTCCTTAGAAACTGAATACGACGTCAGATTCAGCAAGCAGCTCTGCCACTTTCTCAGAATCGACGACTTCCACAATATTGTCCACAGACTCTTCGGTCTCCCAGTCTTCCCACTCTACCTGCACCAGGTCATCCGCAGTAAGACCCCGGGCTTCCAGAGAAGCCTTGTCCACATACATGTGGCGTACTTCGTAATCGCCAAGCGTACGATAGGTGGGTGAGAAGTTCTTCATGCCAATACCGGCGGTATCCTGACCTTTGGTCAGCTCATACACGCCATCATCGGCAAACATCAGACTGACGTTCTGCTCGAATGCAGCCGAAATCAGTACAACTTCCAGCGATTCCCAAGCGTAAATAGTGCCATAGGGCGCACGGCGATTGAGGAACATGAAATTCTTTGTTTCAGACATTATTCAATCCTCCTTTAATCGCCGAATACAACCAGGCGGTCACTTTGAATGGCAGCCTCTACCAATTGGCCCAGACCGGAAATACGGAACCGGGGTGCAATATTGGTTGCATCCTTTCCATTGCGCTCGGCTTCCCCATCGTCCACGATGCCGCGACGCTGGGCGGCGGCAACGCAAACCACCAGGTCAAGGTCATATTTCTCAGCCAGTTCGGTCCAGTTGTTGACGATATTGCGATCATCCTGGGGAGGCGTGGTCAGGCGGGTGCCGTTGAGCACGCCGTCATGATAGAAAAATACCCGGAAGCACTCATGCCCTTTTTCCAGCGCAGCCTTGGTGAACTGGTAGGCAGAATCTGAAGCCTGGTGCTGGTAAGGGCCTTCATTTACTTGTATAGAAAATTTCATACCTGGTACGACCCCCGTATCAAAAGCGGATGTGCGCAGACTGGTTGAGGCTGTTGCGGCTGCCGCGCCAGTTGTCAATATGGTACTTGGTGAACGGCAGGCCGGTCAGATCAAAGAATTGCTGCCAGCCGATACGCTCTACCCACTCACCCATGCGCTCATAGTCATTGGCATTTTCCTTGTAGGCCGCCAGGATTTTTTTGACCACCCCGGCAACTTCTGGCCAACGGGGCGCATTATTGGGCAGACCGGCCGCCACCAGCTTGTGGAACATAGGCTTGGAACGGGCATTAGAGTGCTTGCCGCCAACCCATACCGCCAGCTTGGAATGCTCGGGATCGTTGATCTGCATGGGAGGACAGGGAGGGAAGCAGGCGCCGCAGCAGATGCATTTCTTCTCATCCACTTCCAGGGTGGGCTTGCCGTTTACCATAGCAGGGCGAATGGCCGCTACCGGGCAACGCGCCACAACGGAAGGACGCTCACAGGCATTTCCTACCAGGTCATGGTTGATCTTGGGCGGCTTGGTGTGCTGGATGTTGATGGCGATATCACCCTGGCCACCACAGTTAATCTGGCAGCAGGAAGTGGTGATGTGCACACGGTTGGGCATTTCCTCGACCACAAACTCGTCGATCAGCTCGTCCATCAGGGACTTGACCACACCGGAAGCGTCGGTGCCGGGGATGTCGCAGTGCAACCAGCCCTGGGTATGAGAAATCATGGTGACCGAGTTACCGGTACCACCGATAGGATAGCCCGCATCGTTCAGGCGTTTGATCAGGGGCTCGAGCTGAGACTCTTCGGTCACCATGTATTCGATGTTGCCACGCATGGTGAAACGCAGATAGCCTTTGCAGAACTCGTCAGCGATATCACAAATCTCACGCAGGGTGAGGATATCCAGCTGGCGGGGAGAGGCCGCCTTTACGGTCCAGACCTCATCACCAAAGTTGGACACATGATGCAGAACGCCAGGGCGTGGGCGGTCATGATAGGCCCACTGACCATAGTTCTTGCGCAACGTGGGGTGCATATACTGGAAGCTGTCAGGCGTTCCAGATTCAATGGGCATAACAGGTGCATTTGACATGCAAACCTCCTAAATAATAAATCGAGTTGTTCAGTCCAAGTAGTGATCGTCCGTACGATCACTACCTGTTGAGCGGATCATCAATAAGCCTGCAGAGTTCAGCCAGCCTTGCTTTCTTTCCACTTGGCTGCTTCTTCATCCCAGTCATCCATGCGAACATAGCTGCTAACGCGCGGGTGATTGATCATGTTCGGATCAATATCAACGCCGATGCCCTCCAGGAAATTGGCCAGACCGATACGCTCGATCATCTCGCCGGTGCGCTCATGCTCCAGGGCGTTTTCAGCAAAGAAGTCGATGCATTCTTCCGCCAGCTCCACCAGCTTCTCGTAATCTTCGTCAGTATCCAGCTTCATGAACGGAACCAGCACGGTGCCGAACAGATCACCGATCTTCAGGGTGCGCTTGCCGCCAATAAGGAGGGTCACACCTTTGTCATCACCGGCAGACAGCGCCTTGGTCATGACATTGATGCAGTGCATGCAGCGTACGCAGTCCTTGTTGTTGACTTCCAGGGTATCGTCATCATTCAACGACAGGGAGTTGGTCGGGCAGCGACTAATCACATTGTCAACCACATACTTGCGGCCTTTCTTTTCTACATAGGCCTTGACCTCATCCTGGTTGACCTTCATGTCATCACGCCAGGTGCCGATGATGGCCATGTCCGCACGCTGAATGGAGTTGGTGCAATCGTTGGCGCAGCCGGAAACTTTGAACTTGAACTTGTACGGCAATGCAGGGCGATGCATATCGTCCTGGAAGTTGTTCAGCAGCACGCGGTTGATCTTTATCTCGTCGGCGTTGGAATGCTCGCAACGCGCAGCCCCCACACAGGACATGCCGGTACGCACACAAGGGCCCGCGCCACCAAGATCCCAACCAATGGCATTCATCTCATCAAAGAGCGGCTGGATGGCATCGGAGTCCATACCGACCAACATCAGATTACCTGTCTGGCCGTGCAGGCAGATCATGCCGGAACCGTGTTTTTCATCCAGATCCATGATGGTACGCAGCATGTCAGTGGTGTAATGGAAACCACCGGGAGGCTGGATACGCATGGTGTGAAATTCCTGCGCCTCGGGAAAACGCGAGTTTCCATCTTCGTTCTTGAGTTCGGTAAAACGGGGAATGATGCCGCCGCCATAACCAAACACGGAAATGGTGCCGCCTTTCCAGTATCCCTTGCGGGTTTCGTAGGAAGTTTCCAGCTGACCCAGCAGGTCGTTCGCCATACCATTGATGCGCTCGCTGGGATGCTCGTCACGCAGGCGCTGGATGCCCTTGATGAAGCTGGGCCAAGGCCCGGGAACGAGCTGGTCAATCATGGGTGTGTCATGCTTATCGATCGCCATTTTGGGTTTCTCCTGACTAGATCTGAATTGCTTGCAGTTTCTGGGAAATCGTTGAAGTGCTGTTCAATTCCAACTTGACTTCAACGCCTCCGTAACTCTTGTTGTCACTCCAATGCTGACGATTGTCTTCGTCAATCAGACAACCGGCTGTATCAACGGTTTCTAATATATCCGGGGTTTGCCGGAAAAACACTCCACCATCGGGAGTAACCGGGCAAGAATCTTCTATCCCCAACGGGATAGAAGACAGGTGTGAGTTCACAATTTGCCCAAAGTTCTCTTTCATGCCTGCAACTCCGCGAAGACTCCATGGTTGTTCAGGAGCCGCCTCATAAACAAGTATGTTAGAGTATTAACAACTACTGGATTTGCACGCCATGTTAGACACGATAAAATTCAGGGTCAAGCCGTGAGGCCAAACAGTTGATCTGGGTCAAATTCACCCCACGCCTTTGAACAACTGTGGCAGACTTATCAACCCGGGCAAGACATAAGGCGGCCGGGTTAATAAGCCAATTACATCCAGCTGCAGAACAAAACGGGTAGCACAATATGAACGACGACGTCTTGAAACTGAGTAATATCCTGATCTCCAATCATGATCTGGAAAATTTCCAGGAGCTATTGGAGCTGATCCGGGTGTTCGCACAACGCGGTGAGCGTTTTCTGCAATTTGACGTAAAACCTGAATTCCCGGACACCCCCGAGGACTGGGAAGATCGCCTCGAAGCTGCATTCAGCGGCAGGGTATAGCCGTCATGGATTTTCTGGATCCCAACAAACTGGATGACACAGTTGCTGATTCAGCAAACATGGACATGGCGGAAAAGGCGCGGATCGAAGGTGAAGCCGCCGAATTGCAGACCCGGCTTGATTCAGAATCCGCCCCGGGTCAAAAGGCCCGGCTGCAACTGGAGCTTGGCCGCAATCTCGTCGACCTGGAACGTGGCGAAAAGGCTTGGCCGGTTTGCAAACAGGCGTTCGATTATTTTCTGCAACAGGAAAACTGGGAAGCCGCTGCAGAATGCTGCAACATACTCTATCTGAGCGACCAGGAAACTTCGTTGAGCGCCCTGGGACAAGGGGTGTGGCTGGCAGTCACCTACCCCATCAATCCGGAAGTCACCGTTGAGCTGCTGCACCACATCATCGACGACACCCCGGAGGATTCCGATGGCGCCGCCGTAGCAGCCGCCACCGCTGCCTTCGTCGTTGACATGCGCACGGCAGATCATCCCAGGCGGGAAGACATGTTGTTCTTTACCCAGCAAATGCTGGGTAAAGTGGCACGCCAGCACAGCGATATCAAGGATCAGGCCCAGTTCAACTACTGGATCGAAAAGCTGGAACTGGATCAGCCCGACAAGTTTCTGGTGCGCCTGCGCAATATTGTGGATGTGCTGGTTCAGGAAGACTGGTGGTTTGATCGAGATGAACTGCGCGCCAGCATTCCGGAGGACTGAAAATGCTGTGGGAAGACGACACCTCTTCAGAAGAATCCCCCACAGCTGACGCCGTGGATCTGGCTTTTTCCATGCAATGCCGGCAACTGCCCGTGGATCACCTGTATGCGCTGAGTTCCGCCCTGCAAGGGGCCTTGCCTGACTTGCGGGAAGACCGTATCGGTGTACATGAGATCCACATCGCCGGATCGCAAAACGGCTGGGAACGCCCTGACCCCACTCTGGGACAATACCTTGTACCTTCCCGGCGCACACGTTTGCACATTCGGGTTCCCGGAAGCCGGGCCGAAGAAATCAGTCAAAAACTGCAAAACCTTACCCTGAATGTCAAAGGCTGCCAACTGACGCTTGGGGCAGTGAAAGAAAAGCCCCTGGCCTGCCATGACACCCTGTATGCCCGGCATGTCGTGATGGAGAATGAAGCGGAGGTAAAGGATGAAAACCTGTTTCTGCAGCGCATGGCGGCTGAACTGGAACAGCAAGGCATCAAGGTCAGGAAAGCACTGTGCGGCAAAACCAGCCAGATCAGCACAACAGATGGCCCGCTCCATACGCGCAGCCTGATGATCGCAGACCTGAACCCCACTGAATCCATGCTGCTGCAACAGCAAGGACTGGGAGCATACCAGCATATGGGCTGCGGACTATTCCTGCCAATGAAAGGAATCCAGCATCTGGCCGCAGACGAGTTCCAATGATCGCCCGCTTTCCGGGCACCCGATAACTTTGACCAGGAGGCACTAGCATGTCATACGAAATTAACGGCCAAACTGTTGAAACCGACGCCAATGGCTATCTTGTCGATATCAGCGAATGGAACGAAGATGTTGGCAAAGCCATCGCAGAAACAGAAGGCGTTGCGCTGACTGATGAACACTGGGATGTCATCAATTATCTGCGCGACGCCTATATCAACGAAAACGGACACCAGCCCAACAACCGGGAGATGATCAAGGCCATGAGCAAGAAATGGGGCCGCAAGATAGGCTCCAAGGATTTGTTCGTGCTCTTCCCCGGCGGTGGCGGCCCTTCCAAACAGGCCGCGAAAATCGGCGGCCTGCCGGAGAGCCGACGCAAAGGCGGTTATTGAGCCGCCCGGAAAAAAGGCAGCGGAAGCTGCCTTTTTTTGTTCGGCAAAATTATTTTTTCTTCCAGCTCCCGCCTTGCTTGAACCAGTAGCCGGAAGGCGCCTCTTCGATCCAGATACGCGAGAAGGTCTTGCGGATATCCGCTTCCCATTCCGGGTGGCCATTGGCGCGGGCGATCTCACGGTACAGCGCATCCCGGTCGCGGTTTTCATCCGCCACCAGTTTCTTCACCCGGTTGCGATCCTTCAACGCCACTGCCTTGAGATCACGAATCGCCACCCGCCCGGACGCATCGAAGCCGATAGCCCCGGAGCGGTAGAACGGATCCAGGCTGCGCTGGCGCTGGCTCATGGACTGGCGCAAACGGGAAATGGCGGGGGTATCGATATTGATATCCGCTCCCGCCGCATGCGCCTGGGGAATCAGCATTTCCATCAAACGCCCGGCCAGCATAGCCACCGGGCTTGGCCGTTCAATTGCTGACTGGTCACCTTCTGGCTTCTGCTGTTCTTGGGGTTGCACTTTCGGCTGCTGCACATCCAGTACATCCCGAACAATCTCTCTGGCTGCTTCCTCTGCCGCAGCCGCGGGAAAATAGATATTGATGGTTACACAGGCGCCAAGCAGCAGACTGAGCACCGGCCAACTGAGATTTTTCAACATTGCACTACTCCACGATCATGTCATCAAAACGAATATCCCGAATACGGGATAGCAAGTCCTTCCAGGCCACCTTGTGGTTGCGTCCGATCACATCGATACGCGGCAACCCGGCTCCTTTCACAATATAATACCCGCCCCCGGGATTGGTAACACCATCCAATTCCGCCGTCGCGCCACGCAAGTGGATTTTCAGCGCCAGCCGTTCATATGCAAAATCCTCAAAAAATCGCAGCATGGTGGCGGACAGGTTGGCACTGGCGCCATTTCCCAACTCGGTCAGGTTGTCTATGGCCCGCTGACTGATGCGATGGCGACGAGGGTCTTTTGCCGGAGACTGTAAGCTGGCATCAAAACCGGTCACATGCCAGGCGACAAGCTGCAGGTTGCGGATATAGCCCTCCAGGCTGCCTTCGATGCGGCCAAAATCGAACACCTGGGTAATCTGCTCCAGATCCAGATTGCTCAGGCGCACACTGGTTTCCAGCACCGGAGCCACACCAAGCGCATCTTCCAGTTTCAAGCCTTCCACCACCAGCTGCCCGCCAAATACGTCCACCAAAAGCTCTCCATCCATGCGCAGCAGGGCATCCCGATAATGCAGCCGGGGAATGGCAGCCTGTAGGCTGCCATCAAGCTCCGGCCAACCCACCGCCCGGCTCAAGGCAGCCAGCCGGATATCTTTCAAGGCAGCCCTGGCCTGCCATTCGGGCTTTCCATCCAGCAAACCGCCAAGCTCGAAGTCCTCCAGTTGCAACTGCCCGTCAAGCACCGGCAGGGAAAGAGGTTGCAGCACAATGTTGCCGGCATTTGCAGAAAAAACCGCATCCAGATCACCAAATGCAACTTTGTACAGATGCCCGCCATCCCAGTGCAAACGGGAAATTTGCTGCGCACCAGAGCGGCGCCATTTAACATCCGCCTCTACCCCGGACAAACCAAACAACCCGGCATTCTGCTCCACATGCAGTTGTTGCAACACCACCGAAAAAGCCTGCAGGCCATTTGCGGTACTACTCACCCTTCCTTGCGCCTGACCACTGACATCCAGGTCATCCAGTGCACTGCCAATCACCAGGGGTTGCAGCAATACCTCATAGGCATGGCCCAGATCCGCCACCTGGAATGCCAGATTCAGCCTGGATAGCTGCATGGCAGACAAATTCCAGTCCAGGTCTCCCCGTCCGGAAAATGCCGCACCATAGCCAAAAGACAATTCCTGTACTGCCAACCACTCCCCTGCCGCATCCAGACTGCCCTGCAGATGGAGCTCCACAGGAGCCGTATCATTGATTTCGGCGAAGAATGGATCCGTGTAGAGCTGTCCCTGAAGCATTCGCACATCCGCCTTTCCCTGCCACTGACCCTGCACTGCTGAGGCATCCACATCCAGGCGCAAAGACAGACCTTCCCCCACCTGCAGGCCGTCCTCACTGGAGTAGGAGAAATCCTTCAGGCTAGCCGCAAACACGATGGAAACCGGCACTGCATTTTCCACTACCAGACTACCCTGAACATTCAGCTCCCCCCCCAATGTCCACCCCGGCGGGAAGTATTTCTCCAGCAACAGCAAGGAAAAGTCTTGCAGGTTGAAATCAACCTGCAGCCGGTTGCTGGCGAGTGCAACTGCAAGCTGCAACCGGGCGTGGGAAAAGCGCACTCCCTCCAGCTTCAATTGCCAGCGATTGGCATCAGAGTACTGCCAGCTCAACTTGCCGGCAACGGCACCGAGCAGGGAGCCTGCAATCTCCACGGTGCCACCGGCACAGGCCAGGGCACTCATCCCGCCCAGTTGAACAGACGGGCAACGCATATCAATCCGCTCCAACTCCTGCCCTGCATACTGCAGCAACGCCGCACTTGCTGTGGCGCTAGCCGAATTGTCTCCAGTGAGGACAAAGCCCAGTTCCAGTCCTCTGAGCTCCCACCCCTCCCCCATGATACTTTCTGTATACAAATGCAGGTCATCCACTGCCTGCACCGCAGGCAACCAGCACATCAGCAAGCTGACACACAACCAGCCCTGCAAACAGGTTATGTTTCTACCTGTATCTGATACCATTGAGCCGCATTTCATATAACGTAGCCGGGGAAACCACAGAAGCAACATCCACAGCTTTTACTCTACCATGCCAATCGGCGCCCGGAAGGAGAAAACCATGGCCTTACCATTACGCATCAAAAGTCACTGGAACAAGGATGGCGATCATTCACTGGATGAAATCGCCGGTGCACTGGCTTACATCAGCTGGCGGCTGGCCCAGAGCAAAGCCATCAATTTACACGGGGAGGACTTTGTTTATGATGATGACAGGCAACGCATGGCTGTCATCATCGAATATCTGGTTTTTCAGCTACAGATCATCGACCGTCTGGCCAGACAGGATCTCAAGCTGAACGATGAAGACCGCCAGCAGCTGGTCTTTGCCGTTGCAAGAAAACAGGCAGATATCATTCAGGACAACAGCATGGATCTGTTTGGCCCGGGGGATTATATGCAGCCATTTGTGGAGCTGGTTAATTTGCGGGCTTCAGAGTATGCAGATTACCGCTATACGGAAGACGGGCCTTCCTACCCCTTTCTGCGGCATCTGGGTTACGAAATACAACAAATTATGGGGGAATCCCAGGAGAATCGCTGGGTGATCGATCAGGTCATGGACAGGGATGGCCCGGAAATCGACCGCAAGATCACCCCGGCAATGCGGGATCTGTTTGAGTGACAGCAGCTGGCAAGAGAAAAACTCAGACAAAACAAAGGCGGGGAAAACCCGCCTTTGTTTTGTCTGTCCGGAAACGATCCGTCAGCTTTTAACCCATTTATCCAGGTTATCCAGGTTCTTCTCCCCACCATCGGCATAACCTGCTTCGTAGGCTTCGTTCAGCCGCTGCTCTTCACGCTCGGGATGATGCAGAAAACCTGCCTGCCAACCCAGGATATACTCATCATCGACACCCATACTTTCCATCTTTGTTACGGCATCGTAGTAAAACTGGCTCATATCCGGTCTCCGAAATTTTTTGCGTTAAGTTAGTGCTTTACAGCCCAAGGCCGGTTCATTCTGCCACGCCTTGCCAGCTGCAACAAGAATCTTGTTCAAGTGAAATTCACCGCACCTCTCCAGAAACGGGAACATGGCAGCGAATACTGGGTATTAGAATACTCTGTTTTTCTTATGTCTTGCAAGTCACGCGGGCATATTCAGGCATAAATACAGCCTATGACCTGAAACCGTGAACTCATCGAGGCGTCTAGTGTGCTGCGTCGGAATTAAAGGCCCTTTCAGTGCGTCACAATGCAGCCAGATGCAAGGTGTACTCGCGGAGTAACCATTGCCTGCGCACCCCGCCTTGCCCTGGCACTTTTGGGGGACGCTGAAAGAGCCTTTAACTCCAACGCAGTACACTACTGTACTGTACAATAAACCGCGCCTGACCAGAGGATATCGCTGCAGTTTTTCATTCCGCTATCCGGCGGTCTGGTAGTGGATTGACAAACAGCCAATCAAACCAGAGGTGCTGGCGTGTTTTTCTGATTTGAAAAACCAGCTTCCGGAACTTGCGCCCCCCTGCCCTGTCTTGTGGTTAAGGAAAAATAATGGCTCCCATGGGGCAACACATACAACTCGACCAATGATCATTACCCACCTTCATCATCGCTGCCTGACATTTGTTCTTGGCTTTTGCCTGAGCCTGTCCCCATTACAGGCTTGGAGCATCAGTGGCGATGACCTGCCCGACATTGGCGCCGCGTCGGGTAACATGTTCACTCCTGCCCAAGAAAAACAGCTGGGTAAAACATTCATGCGGTACATCCGGGCTTCCCAGCCTGTTATCACCACCCCCCTGCTGGATGACTACATCAACAAACTGGGAACCGCCCTGGTAGAACACAGCCAGGGGCAAGGCTCAAAATTCACTTTCTTCCTGGTAGACAGTCCCCAGGTCAACGCTTATGCCGGGCCGGGCGGTTACATAGGCATCTATACCGGGCTTGTGCTCACCACAGAGTCTGAAAGCGAGCTGGCCGCAGTGCTGGCACATGAAATTACACATGTAACGCAGAAACATTTACAGCGCGCCTGGTACGCTGCCAGCAACATGAGCCTGATTCAGGGAGCCGCCCTGATCGCCGCCATCATCCTCGGCGCAGCTGCGGGGGGCGATGCCGCCGTAGCTGCAACCATGGGTGCCCAGGCAGCCATACAGCAGCAGCAAATCAACTTTACCCGCCACAATGAGCAGGAAGCAGATCGCCTGGGCATCAATATCCTCCATGAGGCCGATTATGACCCCCGCGCCATGCCCAGCTTTTTTACCCGCATGGGCAGAGCCAACCGTAGCTATGGCAGAGAACTTCCCGAGTTTCTGCGTACTCATCCGGTAACCAATTCCCGTATTGCCGATTCCCTTGGACGCGCCGAAAAATTTCCCTATCGGCAGCGGCCTGACAGCAACCGTTATTTGCTACTAAGGGCCGCTTTGAAAGAACAGACTTTCATCAAGCCCGCCCAGGCGGTGGCTTATTTTCGGACAATACTGAAAGAAGGGCGTTACCGTAACCAGGCGGCAGCCCGGTACGGACTCAGCCTGGCGCTATTGCGCAACGACCAGTACAAGGAAGCCTCTGCAGAACTGGGCACATTGATGCAAGAACATGCTGACACACTGGAATTCGTCATCGCTGCTTCACAGGCCGATATGGATGCCGGCAGAAAACAACAGGCGATCGAACGGCTGGAACAGAGCTCACACAAATTTCCGTTGAGCTATCCCCTACAAGTAACCCTGGCTGAATTTTACCTGCAGGCAGGAAAAGCAAAGGATGCCTACAAGAAACTCAAACAACTGGCTTCCCTGCAGCCGGAAAACACCCGGACGTTTAAACTGCTGGCAAAAGCAGCAGCAGCCCTTGGCAACAAGGCGGAAAGCCATGAACACATGGCCACACATTACTACCTGATGGGCGCCCTGGAACCCGCGCTTTTGCAACTGAAAATAGCGCTGCGCATTCCAGGACTGGATTTCTATCAGACAGCCAAGCTGGAATCACAACTGAAAAAAGTACAGGCCGAGGCAGACGAGCTGAAGAAGGAACGCAAAAAATAATGCACTTGCACGTGCACCATGCAGCTGTTGCTGCGCATCAGCGCCCGGATAAAATGAAAAACAGGAAAAATTCTACCGTCTGGGTCAACTCAAACCACATTTTCACTATGGCAACAAAAAATATTATGGTAAGTTCCGCTACGGATACCACGAAAACACGAAGGAGAGTTACTCAAATGAGAAAGAAGACTACCAAAAAGATACTTCCCATGAAAGCACCAAAAAAACTGACTGCTATTGCCAAGAAGCAAACCAAAAGTGAAATCCTGACCGCAATTGCAGAAGATACAGGAATGACCAAAAAAGAAGTTGCCTCTGTATTCGCCTCCCTGGGCGACCTCATCACCAGACATATCAAAAAACGCGGTTCCGGTGAATTTGCCATTCCCGATACCGGCGTGAAAATCCGTCGCGTGAAAAAACCCGCCCGCAAAGCGCGCATGGGCCGCAACCCTGCCACTGGCGAAGCCATGAAAATCGCAGCCAAGCCAGCCAGCACTACCGTAAAGGTAACTGCGCTCAAGGCACTCAAGGATACGGTGTCAAAGTAGCCAGCAACCCTCGTTACGCACTCACACAGCCGAAGGCCAGCGTTATTGTTACCAATAATGATGCTGGCCTTTCTGTATTCTCTCCAGACACTGCATCGGCGACCATAGTTTTGACTTGATCAGGGATTTCCTAACGCACCCTCACGCAAGGTCAATACGCCATCACGCTGTATCATTTCCAGATTTTTCAGGAAGCTCATACCCAGCAACACCTGATTGGCGGGCTTAAGCTCGGGAAGAATGGTGGCACGAACATTGTGCATTTCGATCACACCCAGGGTTACACGATCCAACACTGTCTGCCACACTGCCACAACGCCATTGGCAGTATGACTGAAAGCACCGCCGCGCTTTTTCAGACCCAGCCTGTTTGCCAATGCCTCCGAGACGGCAACATCCGTTGCACCTGTATCCAGCAGGAATACCACGGGATGCCCATTGATCATGCCACTAGCGACATAGTGGCCCTGGGCATTCCGCTCCAGCACAACCTCCCGCACACCCTGGGATGAAATGCTTCCCCCGGGAGTTGAGTTCGGGTTTTCACGTTTTTCCAGCACCTCTCCAAAGAAAAGTGTCAGCAACAGCAGCAACAGAATCCAGGCGGCAAAGATCATGCCTTTTCCCAACCCCTGCCCTGGGGGAGATGTCACCTACTTCCCCTCCTGCATAAAAAAAGCATTTACGAGCCAGATGAGACCTGGCGATACGGGCGGGCAACTGGCTGTTGATTGTGCCCCCTTGGCATATACATGGTCTGGCGGAACTGGCGGCGATAGTGAATTACCGCACTTTGTCCATTGGCCATTACATCGTATACCTTCCATCCCTCACTCGCCTTGTAAAAACGGAAGTCCAGACGGGTAGGATAGCCTTGCGGCCCAATGATTGCCGTAGTTACAACGCCGGTGCGGCCATCAGCATGCAAGCGCTGGGAGATAACATTTACACTTTGGTTGTTGTAGCTGACCAGTCTTTGCACCATAGTGGAAAGAAACTGTTGCTTGATACGCTCAGCCATGCGCGACCGCTGATTGGTGCTCATGTGACGGTACATGTTCCCTGCGGCAGATTTGGCCATGTAGGAAAAATCAAAATACGGTGCAATCTCGGTATCCAGGTACTGCCCCAGGGAGCGTGCATCCAGATCTGTACGGCGCAAATGCGCAAGCAAACGTCCCATACCGTCTTCAAGTAACGCTGCCGGGCTATCTTTGGTGATTTCCGGCATCACAGGCCTGGGCATGGGTGGAACATATCCATAGGCATAGGCAGGCGCACCAGATTGCGCCTGCGCAATCCCCATACTCACCACCGCCAATACGGTAACAGCTGTTTTTTTCATTGACTCTTCCTCCTCTGCTTTGCTATCGATTGCCTTGGTAACTGATAATCTTGCGATAGATACCAGAAACTCTTTAGGGCTGTTTTACTACGCCATCCAGTACCATGTAGTTGGCTTTTTCATACCCGGGCTCAGACATTCGCCCCCCCGCGAGCGCCGCCGGACGCATGCACTTGATGCCCCAAGACATCATTTACTGTCATCCAGCCCCAGTTCATCCCAAAGTTGATCAATTTTCGCCCGAACTGCCTTGTCCATGACAATGGGGCTGCCCCATTCACGGCTGGTTTCTCCCGGCCATTTATTGGTGGCATCGAAGCCGATTTTTGAGCCCAGGCCGGAAACCGGCGAAGCGAAATCCAGATAGTCGATGGGGGTATTCTCCACCAGAGTCACATCCCGAACCGGATCCATGCGCGTAGTCATGGCCCAGATTACATCATTCCAGTCCCGTGCATTGATGTCATCGTCCGTGACAATCACAAACTTGGTGTACATGAACTGCCGCAAAAAAGACCAGACCCCGAACATCACCCGCTTGGCGTGGCCAGGATACTGTTTCTTCATGCTCACCACCGCCATGCGATAGGAGCAACCTTCCGGCGGCAGGTAGAAATCTGTGATCTCCGGAAACTGTTTTTGCAGAATGGGAACGAACACTTCATTCAGCGCCACTCCAAGAATCGCCGGCTCATCCGGTGGTCTGCCAGTATAAGTGCTGTGATAAATCGGGTCAGAACGGTGGGTAATTCGCTCGATGGTGAACACGGGAAAGTCATCCACTTCATTGTAGTAGCCGGTATGATCGCCAAATGGCCCTTCCGGGGCCATATCATCCGCATGGATCACTCCCTCCAGCACATATTCTGCAGATGCCGGCACCTGCAAGTCGTTTCCCAGGCTTTTGGTTACTTCGGTGCGGGAACCGCGCAGCAGGCCAGCGAAAGCATATTCCGACAAGGTATCGGGAACCGGTGTCACCGCCGCGAGAATGGTTGCCGGATCGGCCCCCAGGGCTACGGATACGGGAAAGGCCTCTCCGGGGTGAGTCTGCTGCCACTCACGGAAATCCAGGGCACCGCCACGATGCGCCAGCCAGCGCATGATGACCCGATTACGGCCTATCACCTGCATGCGATAGATACCCAAATTCTGACGCGGCTTTTCCGGCCCCCGGGTAACCACCAGTCCCCAGGTGATCAATGGCCCGGCATCTCCCGGCCAGCAGGTTTGTACGGGTATGCGGGACAAATCCACATCATCACCGACAGATACCATTTCCTGACAGGGAGCCGATTTTCGCTCCCTGGGCGCCATGTCCAACACCTTGCGGTACAGGGGAAGTTTTTCCCAGGCATCCTTCATGCCTTTTGGGGGATCCGGCTCCTTGAGCGTGGCCAGCAGTTTTCCCACCTCACGCAATGCAGTTACCGAATCTTCTCCCATGCCCATGGCGACCCGTTTGGTGGTGCCGAAGAGATTGGTAAGCACCGGCACATCGTATCCACGGGGGTTCTCAAACAACAGGGCCGGGCCACCGGCGCGCAGCACCCGGTCGCTGATCTCTGTCATTTCCAGTACGGGATCTACTTCCGCCTGTATGCGCCGCAGTTCACCCTGCTGCTCCAACTGAGATAGGAAGTCTCTAAGATCCTGGTATTTCATGCGGGCAGTTTTCTCCGTCAAAACAGGGAAAGGCGGCTCACGCCATTATTCAAAGGCGGGAATAGCGTTGGTGCGAAACCACTGTTTGGTTTCCGGTTCATATTCCCAGGACTGCTGGTCCACGATGCTGCGCACCACCTGGCGGTCGCGAAACAGGTAGTCGATACGGGCCGTTTGCACGATCTTGTTCTCACCTGCCGGGGCCGGCACCACCACCACTTCATATTCGGTTACGCGAATATTACCAGGATCCCTGGCAATGGCCTTCTGCTCCGCCACCATGGCCGGGCGCAAATAGGCGGGCAAGGCCTCCAGCGCACCCCAGCGCACTTCATGGGCATAGGCGAGCAGGCGCTTATGCATTTTCTGGCTCTTGCTCGCTTTCTCTATCGTCCCGCAACCGCTGACAAGCAGCGCCAACGACAGTATTGCAAGCAGGACAAGTGTTTGTATAGAAACTTTTTTCACGCGCCGAACTCCATCCTGAGTGATTCTGCTGGTATTATCCCAGCCCACCCCTGTAATGCAAACAAACAAATCATGCCGGACACTCATTCCCAGGAACCCATCGAAGAACTCAGCATCGAAGGCAGCAAACTCACCCTGCTGGGCACGGCGCATGTTTCCAGAACCAGCGCCGAAATGGTGGAACAGCTGATTGAAAGCAATGCCTATGACGCCGTTGCAGTGGAGCTGTGTCCCAGCCGCTACAACGCCATCCTCTCACCCGACTCCCTGGCGAAGATGAATCTCATGGAAGTATTCCGTAGCGGCAAGGCTTCCATGGTCATCGCCAATCTGGCCATGGGGGCCTATCAGCAGCGCATCGCAGAGCAATTCGGCATCGAACCCGGCGCAGAACAGCGAAAAGCTATCGAGCTGGCACAAAAACATCATCTGCCGGTGCTGCTCATCGACCGGGAGATAGGCGTCACCCTGAAGCGTACCGCCGGCAACCTCCCCTGGTGGAAGCGCTGGACCCTGTTCACGGGGTTGCTGCTGTCGCTGATCTCCCGCGAAGAAGTGGAAGAGGAAGAAATCGAAAAACTCAAGGAAGGCGACATGCTGGAGACCACCTTCGCCGAGTTCGCCCATGACAGGGAAGACCTGTATATCCCCCTGATCGACGAACGCGACACCTACATGGCCGCCAGGCTCACCCAGGAAATCGAGGAAAAAGGCCATGAAGACATTCTCGCCGTGGTGGGGGCGGGACATCTCAAGGGCATCAGCAGCAAGCTGCGCCGGGGCATTGCGGATCCGGCCGCGCGCGTGGAGGAACTGGACAGACTGCCAAAACCTTCCCGCTGGCCGAAGATTGTACCCTGGATCATCGTGGCTCTGGTATTCATTGGTTTCGGCATCGGTTTTTACCGCAGCCCGGAGTTGGGCTGGCAGCTGGTCTGGAGCTGGGTGCTGATCAACGGCAGCCTGTCAGCAGCAGGCGCAGCACTGGCGGGCGCCCACCCGCTCACCGTGGTGACAGCCTTTATCGCCGCACCCATCACTTCCCTGAACCCAACTGTTGGCGCAGGCATGGTAACTGCGGCAGCAGAGCTGTGGCTGCGCAAGCCTACAGTGAAAGACTTCGAACAGCTGCGTCATGACACAACGCACTGGACAGGCTGGTGGAAAAATCGCGTATCCCGCACCTTACTGGTATTCCTGTTCAGCACCCTGGGATCTGCCGCCGGCACCTATATCGCCGGCTTCCGCATCGCGGGAAAACTGACCGGAGGCTAAGCGACTATCTGACCCCGCAGGCTCGGGATCCCGTCAGTGGTCAAAACGATCATCCAGGTTGACCGGACAAAGCACCTCGCGCATGGTGCCGATCAATTCCAGCAACTTGCCGTTACGGATACGGTAATAGATCCGGTTCGCCTCCTTACGGGAAGTAACGATATTCTTGTTGCGCAGTTGTTCAAGGTGCTGGGAGATATTGCTCTGGGAGGTGCCGGTACGGGAGACAATCTCCCCCACAGACAGCTCCGTCTCACCCAGTGTGCAAAGAATTTTCCAGCGCAGGGGGTGCGCCATGGCCTTCAGCGCATTGGCCGTCATGGTGGGATCTTCGTCCGCAGGAATGCTGGAAACGGTTGGCTTGTTCATGAGATTTCACTCTCTGGGTTCATGGATTCGGCCTCGTCCACTCGACAATAGCCTGACATATTCTTGGCGATACAGATGATCTCGTCAATCTCTCCCTGCTGATTCACAATCGCCGTGCGTGAAAACAGGATGGGAACACGCCTGCCATTCCTGGCAATAAAAGCCGCTTCTATATCGCGTAAGGCACCAGCCCGGATCAGGGCTTCGAGCCACATGCCCATGAAGGCGTTGGCCTGCTCTCGGCCTTCCTCCTCGAACACATCACCGATACTCATTCCTTCCAGTTCCTGCATTTCATAGCCAAGCATTTCACAGGCCGCAGGATTGACCTGCGTGATATTGCCCTGGGGGGTGAGAACAAGCAGCGCCTCACCCATATAACACAGAATGTTCTCCAGATGCTGGTTAGCCTGATGGAGCTCTGCGGTACGCTCGGCCACCTTCTGTTCCAGAATCCGGTTCAGCTCACGCTCTTTCCCGATAAGGCGAAAATAGGTGCTGATCTTGTTCAGCAGCTGGTTGTCATCAATGGGCTTGAGCAGGTAATCCGCGGCTCCCACATCATAGCCCTTTTGCTGAAACTCTTCGGTCTTGAATGCTGCGGTAAGGAAGATCACCGGTATTTCACTGGTTTTCTTGTAAATCTTCAGCATTCGCGCTGTTTCAAAGCCATCCATTTCCGGCATCTGCACATCCAGGATGATCAGATCGATATCCGGATTGGCGCGAGCCAGCTCCAACGCCTGCCTTCCGCTCTCGGCCTCCAGTATCTCCACATCCATATGCCTGCTGACCAGGGAACGCAAGGTAAACAGGTTGTGCTGGTTGTCATCGACGACCAGCAGCTTGAAACCGGCATAGCGATTGCTCATATTGTTCATGATGAAAACTGTTGTTGCAAAATAGCTTTTAGCACATGGGCATTTATATCCGGCGACAGCACTACATCCGCCCCATCTGCCTGGGGGTTGTCAGACAGTCCTACCATCAGTACAGATTTTGCAACACCGCCCCCCGCAATTACCGACAGCCGCCGCCAATCCATGATGTGCTCTCCTGCCAGTACTATATCAATATCCGGCTCATCTTCCAGGGTTTCCAGCACCTCCTCTTCATTGCTTGCGGCCAAGACCCGGATATTCCAGGACTCCAGTATTTTGCTCAATCTCAACAGCAGACCGATATCCTGTTCCACCAGTAACGCCTTGCGCCCGGAAAAATCCGCCGAAGGCTCTTCCTCAAGCGCCGGATCCGGCGCGGTATCCTGCCTGTTTTCAGGCAGGATAGTCTTGGGCTGAGGCATTTCACCGCATTTCGCCATCAATAGCAGGGAGAACTGTGCACCCGCTCCCGGCTGGCTCTCGACATGGATTTCCCCGCATAGAATCGAGGCCAGTTCCCGGCTGATGCTCAAACCCAGGCCGGTTCCTCCATAACGGCGACGGGTGGAACCGTCAGCCTGTTTGAAGGCCTCGAAAATCAGTTGTTGTTTATCAACAGGGATACCTATGCCTGTGTCCCTTACCCAAAGGCGTACTGCAAAAGGTTTACCCGCAGCCGCCAGCCCCAACACAACTTTCCCCTCCGTGGTGAATTTCAGGGCATTGGAAAGGAAATTTTTCAAAATTTGCTTCAGCTTATCCGGATCCGTGAGAATCTTCGCCGGTGCAGAGTCGGCAACATCCAGCTCCAGTTCCAGCCCCTTTTCCTCTAACTGGGGGCGCATCAGCTTTACCAGATCCTGCAACAGGGCATACAAATCCACTTCTACCACATTTGGCAACAGACGCCCGGCTTCGATACGGGACAAATCCAGAATGTTGTCAATCAGCCCCCGCAGGTCAACGCTTGCTTCATGAATAACCTGCAGTTGCTGGCGCTGCTCTTCACTCAGCCCCTGCTCCTCCTTTACCAGCAACTTCGAAAGCAGCAGGATGGAGTTCAGGGGCGTGCGCAGCTCATGGCTTACATTGGAGAGAAACTCGGACTTGTACCGGTTGGATTCCTCCAATGCCCGCGTGTGCCCCTGCAGCTCCTGCAGGTTCTGCGCATGGGTTCGGGACAGCATGGAAAGATTCTCGCCCAGTTGTTGAAGCTCCGGGCCGCCCCGCCAGTGAAATTGCACCGCTTCCGACTTTCCCACGATGCGCTGAATGCCCTTGAACAATTCCGCGCCATAACGCTCCAGACGCGCCGCAACGATGCGGGCAAATATACCAATCACCAGCACCAGTACGAAGATAATCGCCAGCACCCGCAGAATCAGGGCATCCCTGAGATCATGAAGAGGCTTGTCCTGAACATACCGCCCCACCCATAGCGGCTGGTCATTCTCCGTTCGCAGCAGGGGAACCCAGATAATGGTTTTCCCGTCATCTCCTTCCCACATGAACAGTTTGCGCTGAGAAAACTGTTCTTCCAGTCCCGGAAATTCATCAAAAGCATTTTTTGCGTGGAGTGTAATGCCGGGAGCAGATAAATAACGTCCATCATCATGCACCCACAGGGTTCCCGGATCCCGGCGCACCAGACCACCGATGTCCACGGTCATCACCACCACCCCATAGGTGGGCTTTCCTTCACCCGGCCCCAGAGGACTGAGCAGTTGCAAGGTCATGGCACGGGAGAGGTCACTGGAGTTTTCGTTCACCACCACCGGCGTCAGCAACACGGCAGGCGTGGTAGCCTGCATGACCATGTTGATCGAATCGGGAGGCGGCAAATAAGGCGGAACAACAGTCGCCCCCCACAAACGGGTTTCCGCATTGCGGGACAGCCAGAATCGCGCCATGCCATTGCGATCCAGAAAAAGTATATCCACTATGTCCAGCTGGTCGCTCAGGATACGGTTGATCCATTCTGTATACTTTTGGTGCGCAAGATCGATTCCGGCTTCATCACCCCCCTGCCCCCCCCCCAGAACCACCCCGGGCTCAGGCAGCTTCGCCAGCAGACGAATCATTTCATCCCGGCTCGCCAGATGGGTATCCAGATCCGAGAAATCCGCACGCAGGTTCTGCAGGAACGCCTGGCGATAGAATAATTCCACACGATCCAGCACCAGGGGCAAATTGATCACCACCGCCGCCAGCAGCGGCAGCAGGGCAAAGCCAAACAGAAACAGCAGAATGCGTGTACGTAGAGACATAACGACCCGAAGCGGTGAAACAGCTTGTCATCCTAGCAAATCCACCGTTGTATGGGGTCGTGAGTGTTCAGAATCCCTTCCAGACCCCCCCCAAAAAATTCCACTCAAAACATCGAGGAGCTCTTTTTACTTAGTGGTTATCTTGACATTCTTCCATTTGGTGCTCATATCCATGTCGCCCCAGATATGGGATCCATAATACATGGTGCGTATTTTCCAATTACCAAGACGGTTATCCATATCTGATTTATTTTTAATTAACCGTTTTACAACGCGCTTTACGTTTAAATCATAGGATTCCCACTCACCTACCTCAGGCGTGGATGCTTTGTATGTGAACAATTGATCTCTATACCCCCAGCTAACCCAGCCATCTGATTGTATCAATGCGTTTCTCCACCAATACTTCATGTTTGGATTCATTCGTACATTGCTAAAACGTAGTTGATAAAACAATATCTGCTTACTGACCTCATTAAAAAAGACTATACCGACTAAATCACCCCCTTGGGTCACTGGGCATGAGAGGTTATTTATAAAGTACTCTTCTCGATATATGTCTAGCTTCAATGTAATCTCTTTATAGCTATTGACGGGCCCGGAATAAACCATAGACAGCGGCGATATAAAACCGTCTAGCTCATCCCCACAAGGTAAATCATTCCCTCGTAAAGTCAGTGAAGTAGTTTTAGTTTCCTTGTCCCACTCCACCCGCATATGGCTGTTTTCAGTTACATCCTCAACGAAGCCAGGCAGGTCTTCAGGAATAGACCACTGTGCGATTTTATAGTTACCATGAAATTCGGTATGCCCATAGAGCGTTTTTGCGTCACTAGAAGTAACCCAGTACCCTCTAGGTTCAGGTGTTGACCATGAGTAGGCTTGGGTCGTTAAGAACAGTAACAATAACAGCTTCTTCATATTTTCACTCCTGAGTTCCAATTACTGGAGTGTAACGCAGCCTGCCAATAAGATGGCTGATCCTGCCCACCAGCCACAAAACCGGACAAGCCGGTTTGTTGCTGAAACATTTCATGGCACTGCGGGCTTCCACTGACTGTTTCTGCTATAATACGCCCTGCAATACAGCATTTTCTTCCCTTCTCCGCAGGCTCTACATGTCCACATCTGATCAACCCCTTTCCTTCGAGGAACTGGGACTGCCACCCGTACTACGCAAGGCACTAGCCGATATCGGCTACGAAAACCCTTCTCCTATCCAGGCGCGTTGCATTCCGCTGCTGCTGGAAACAAAAGACCTGCTGGGACAGGCGCAGACAGGAACCGGAAAAACCGGCGCCTTCGCCCTGCCCCTGCTGGCGAAAATCGACATCAAGCAGCAAAAACCCCAGGTGCTGGTGCTGACACCTACCCGGGAGTTGGCCATTCAGGTGGCAGAGGCATTCCAGACCTACGCCCATCACATGAAGGGATTTCATGTGCTGCCCATCTATGGCGGCCAGGCCATGAGCCAGCAGTTGCGCCTGCTCAAGCGTGGCGTGCATGTGGTGGTGGGCACACCGGGGCGGGTGATGGATCACCTGCGCCGCAAAACCCTGCAACTCGATGGTCTGAAAAGCCTGGTGCTGGACGAAGCCGACGAAATGCTGCGCATGGGGTTCATCGACGATGTGGAATGGATTCTGGAACAGGCCCCGGAGGAACGCCAGACCGCCCTGTTCTCCGCCACCATGCCGGATGTGATCCGCAAGGTGGCACACAAGCATTTGCGCCAGCCAATAGAAGTACGCATCAAATCGAAAACCAGCACCGCAACCACTATTCACCAGCGCTACTGGCTGGTAAGCGGGTTGCACAAACTGGATGCCCTGACGAGACTGCTGGAAGTGGAAAACTTCGATGCCATGCTGATCTTCGTGCGCACCCGCATCGCCACCGTGGAGCTGGCCGACAAGCTGTCTGCCCGGGGCTACGCTGCAGAGGCGCTCAATGGCGACATACCACAGAATCAGCGCGAAAAAACCGTGGAGCGCCTGAAAAAAGGCAAGCTCGATATCCTGGTCGCAACCGATGTGGCCGCCAGGGGGCTGGATGTCGGGCGCATCAGCCATGTGCTCAACTACGACATTCCCTATGACACGGAGTCCTATGTGCATCGTATCGGGCGCACTGGCCGCGCCGGACGCAAGGGGGAAGCTATCCTGTTCGTGGCGCCCAAGGAACGGCGTCTGCTGCGCGCCATCGAAAAGGCCACCAGCCACCCCATAGAACAGATGCACATGCCCAGCACTTCGGACATCAACGACAAGCGTGTGGGGAAATTCAAACAGCGCATCATCGACACGCTGGCTACGGAGGATCTGAGCATCTATCTGGATATTCTCGAAGGGTTCCGCCAGGAAAATGACCTGGATCCCATGCAGATCGCCTCCGCCCTGGCGCTGCTGGCCCAAGGTAGCGATCCGTTGTTGATCAAGGATCAGCCCAGAAAGCAGAAAGCACGAAAGGAGCGCAGGGAAGAGCCGGGCAAGGTCGGCATCCGCCCCCCCAAACCGGCATTCTCCACCGAAGCCCAGCCGCTGAAAGAATTTCCTGACCTGGATATGGAGCGTTTCATCATCGATGCCGGATACAATCATGATGTAAAACCCGGCAATATCGTGGGCGCCATCGCCAACGAAGCCGATATTGAAAGCTGCTATATCGGCACCATCGAAATACACGATGATTTCACCACGGTGGATCTGCCGGAAGGCATGCCAAGGGAAGTCATGGAAATATTGCAGAGGGCGCGGGTTGCCGGGCGCAAGATGGCTTTACGCCCGGCGGATAAAAAACCGCCCAGGGGGAAAAACATCAAGCAGAGCCGCAAGCACCACAAAGGCAGCAGGAAAAAACCAGCCGGCGGAGAGCGATGACTTTACAGCGCCTTTACCAGCGCCAGCACATCTCTGGCATGGGCTTTTGGAACGACCCCATACAGAGCATGCTGAATCACATCGTTCTTGTCGATAACAAAAGTTGAGCGCTGAATGCCCCGGCGTTCCACCCCGTCTTTGGTTTTGACCTGCATGACGCCATAGGCCTCACAGGCTTCATTGTCCGTATCCGCCACCAGCTCGATGGTCAGCCCGTATTTGTCACGGAAATCCCCGTGACTGATACAGCTGTCCGCGCTGATGCCCACGACAAGGGTGTCCAGTTCCGCAAATTCATCCATCAATTCGCTGAATTCAATCGCCTCCATGGTGCATCCCGGCGTATCGTTCTTGGGATAAAAGTAAACAACCAGGTTTTTCCTGCCCACGAAATCCGACAGGCGCCACATGGTCAAATCTGCGGTGGGCAACTCGAAATCCGGCGCCTTGTCTCCTTTCTTCAGCATCTTCTCCTCCTCGTATTTTTATTGGGGTCTGTTAACATCTCGAACAATTCGGCTTTTGTTGAGCCGGCGCACGACGCCATGAATGCACGGCATAAAACCATTTCGCACAAGCTGGCTATTCTATCCCCGAGTGGCGCAACAAGGCTTCAATGCTGGGTTCCCTGCCACGAAAAGCCACGAACAGATCCATAGCATCCTCACTGCCGCCTTTTTCCAGAATGTTTTTGCGGAACGACAAACCTGCCTCCTGATCGAACACACCCTTTTCCTCGAACAGGGAAAAGGCGTCGGCCGAGAGCACTTCCGCCCATTTGTAGCTGTAGTAACCGGCGGCATAGCCGCCACCAAAGATATGGGAAAACCCGTGGGCGAAGCGATTCCATGACGGTGGCCGGACAACCGCCACTTCCCTGCGCACCGCCTCCAGGGTTTCGTAGATATGTCCTCCTTTCTTCGGCTCGTATTGCAGGTGGATGAGAAAATCGAAAAGGGAGAACTCCAGCTGGCGCAGCAGCTGCATGGCAGACTGGAAATTACGTGCCGCAAGCATGCGTTCATACAGGGCTTCCGGCAGGGGTTCGCCGGTTTCATAATGGCCGGAGAACAGCGCCAGCGCCTCTTTTTCCCAGCACCAGTTCTCCATGAACTGGGAGGGCAGCTCCACCGCGTCCCAGGCCACGCCGGAAATACCGGAGATAGAAGGGTAATCCACCTGGGTGAGCATATGATGCAATCCATGCCCAAACTCGTGAAAGAGGGTCTGCACTTCCTCATGGGTGAGCAACGCCGGCTTGTCTCCCACGGGAGGCGTGAAATTGCAGGTCATGAAGGCCACGGGCAGCTGCTCTTTATTACGGGTCTTCATGCGCGATATGGCATCCGCCATCCAGGCGCCACCGCGTTTATTGGGGCGGGCGTACAGATCAAAATAAAACTGCCCCAGCAATGCTCCGGAATGATCCCGGATCTCGTAGAACCGCACATCCGCATGCCAGGTTTCCACCTTTTCCGTGCTTTCCCGGATATCCACGGCGAAAACCCTGCCGATCACCTCGAACATGCCCGGAATCACGCGGGTTTCCGGGAAATAGGGCTTCAGCTCTTCCTGGCTGATACTGTAGCGGTGCTGGCGCAGCTTTTCGCTATAGTAGGGGATGTCCCAGGCTTCCAGTTCTGCTACGCCGTACTGCTCCCGGGCAAAGTCTTGCAATTCCGCAAGTTCTGCTGCTCCCTGTTTTTTTGCACGGGCGGCCAGATCACGCAAAAACGCCAGCACTTCCTCTGTGGAACGCGCCATTTTGGTGGCCAGGGAGCGTTCTGCATAGTTGGCAAACCCCAGCAATCCCGCCATTTCATGGCGCAGGGCAAGGATTTCCTCCATGATTTCGCTGTTGTCGAATTTCCCCGCATCCGGCCCCTGATCCGAAGCACGGGTGGCGTAGGCTTCATACATTTCCCGGCGCAACTCACGCCTGTCCGCATAGGTGATTACCGGCAAGTAGGAAGGAAACTCCAGGGTCAGCATCCAGCCCTCTTCCCCTCGCTGCCGGGCGGTTTGTGCGGCCAGCTCCAAGGCTGATGGAGGCAGGCCCGCCAGCAGGCTCTCATCTGAAATCAGCTTGCACCAGGCATTGGTTGCATCCAGAAGATTTTCTTCGTATCTGGCGTTGATTTCCGACAGGCGGCTAGCGATCTCGCCAAAGCGCTGTTTTTTTTCTGCAGGCAAATCCACACCGGAAAGGCGGAACTCCCGTAACGCGTTCTGCAGCAACTTGCGCTGCGCTGTATCGAGCCCGGAACCGTGCGCCTCAACTATCTGGTAAGCACGAAACAGGGCTTCGTTCTGTCCCATTTCGGTGGCGTATTCCGAAAGCCCGGGCAGGCAGGCATTGTAGGCCTGGCGCATTTCCTCACTGTTCATCACCGCATTGAGGTGGGAAACCGGAGACCAAGCGCGTGACAACTGGTCTTCCAGCTCTTCCATGGGCTCAATGAAGTTGAACCAGTCCGGCTCCGGCACCTCTTCCAGCAAGGCGTAAATCTGCTTGCGGTTGTCCTCGAGCAGATAGTTGATCGCCGGCTCCACATGTTGTGCGGTAATCCGGGCAAACCGAGGCAGGCCGCTGAAGTTCAGCAATGGATTGGACATGAAAACTGGTAATCCTGAAATGGTCAAAACCGGAATATACCGCATTCGATGCCGGAAGGATAAGATCATCTGCCACCACCTTGTCCAATTGTCCGGGCAGAAAAAAGCCCTGCTATCTGTAAATAGCAGGGCAACCCGGAATTGCTTGACGGCTTTTTAGCGAGCCGTTAAAAAATCCAGTTTCGATTCAACCTTCATTTGGCTGATTTGGGAGCATCCTTCATCGCTTCCGCAGGCTTTTCAGCAGCCTCATACGCGGCAAACTCTTTGGCGCTGAGATCGCCACTGCCGTCGGCATCCAGCTCCTTCCACTTGTCCGCCAGACCAGGCATGGCGGCGGCTTCATCCTTGCTGATGAAACCACTGTAATCTGTATCCAGCGTAGAAAAAACATTTCCAGCAGTGGCGGCAACCGCAAACAAAGCACCCATGGCAGCAACAATAATTTTCTTAGACATGATATTCAACTCCTTAACTGTTTTATAAAAATCAGCAGACCAGATCAAAGCGACCTGGCTACAGCACGAATAAAGCAAGCACCGTGCCAAAACAAGCTAATGCCTGTGTAATCAATTGGTTACTAATCATTTCACTTTTCCTTTAGTCTGCATCCGTCGCTTCCTGGCGACAGTTTTTCCAGGCAATTACGGGAAACCCCCCATACAAAACCACAAGTTGCTGTCGCTGTTTGGCGACAGTTCGTATCCCGGCCAGTTCTTTGGCAAAATCAGGGTATGTCAATCAAGCCCGCTACCATTTTGAAACTGACGTTGCTGGGATTCATCCTGGTTGCGATACCATTGGCCATAGGGCTGCTCAACACCATGCTGCAAGTCGACCGCCTGGCGGCACAGATGCAAAAAGCCGTTCAAGATTCCACCCAGGCAGTGGAATCCGGGCGCCTCATTACCACCCAGGCCTTGAGCATGGAACGCAGCGCACTGCAGTACCTGGTATTGAGAGACAAAGGTATTCTGTCCCGCTACCAGAGCCAGCGCGAATCATTCAACCAGGAAATCCAGCGCCTGCTGGGCCTGCCTCTGGATTCTGCCCTGGCGCAGCGCCTGCAACAACTGCAGGAGCGCGAAGCCAGGCTTTACCGGAAACTCCAGCTGATCACCGGCGAAACAACAGGCGACGTGGAGAAGCTGGACGCAGAAGAACAGCTGTCCAGCCTGGCGGCTTCCATTCCATTTGGCGTTACCGCGCTCATCTCCCGGGAAAGCAGGCGCATGAACAAACAGATCAGCGGCGTCCGTCAGCTGTTGTTATGGCAGGCCGCTGCGCTGATCCCCCTGACGCTGCTGATTGCAGTTGTCTTCAGTGTCCTTATCTCTGGCCCTTTGCGACGTCTGGGCGCTGCCATCCGCCAGCTCGGGTCTGGCGAATTCGATACCCGCATCAAGGTCAATGGGCCGCAGGATATTCGGGAGCTGGGTGAGCAACTGGACTGGCTGCGGCAGCAACTGGCAGCACTGAACGAACAGAAAATGCAGTTCCTCCATCATGTCTCACACGAACTGAAAACCCCTCTCACCACTATCCGGGAAGGCGCGGGACTGCTCAGGGACGGCATTGCCGGGAAACTTACACTGGAACAGCAGGAAATCGTACAGATACTGCACAGCAACAGCCTGCAGCTGCAGGCACAGGTGGAAAACCTGCTGAATTTCAATCTCGCTCTGTCCCAGGAACACCCCCCGGAGCGAAAAACCATCGATATGGCGCCCTTGATCACCAAAGGAGTGGAAAACCACCAGTTGACATTGAAATCGAGAGATATTTCAGTAAACAGTCAGCTCCTTCCGCTTTCGGTGAACGGGGACACTGAGCAGCTGCAGACCATCATCGACAATCTCCTTTCCAATGCCATCAAGTACTCACCGGAAGGCAGCGAAATACAGATTCACCTGCAACAACAGAACCAACAGCTACTACTCGATGTCATAGATAAGGGGGAAGGTATTGCCGACGAAGACAAACCCCACTTGTTTGAGCCTTTTTTTCAGGGAAAATCACACTCCAGCGGCCCTGTAAGTGGAACCGGGCTCGGATTGTCGCTGGTAAAAAGATATCTGCATTTGCATGGAGGCACTATCAAACTGCTCGACAGCCCCCGGGGAACACATTTCCGGATTACCCTACCTCTGGCGGTACAGGTGAACAAATCATGATGCGGTTACTATTCCCCATGACTCTTGTAGTTCTGAGCGCCTGCACTACCGTTCCACCACAGCCCTCACCACCCCAACCTCAAGCTGTTGCACGGATCATTCATACGCCGGCCAGCAACCGTTGCAGCAACCTTCTGGATGATTATGAGACCTCTTCCCTGATGGATGACAAAGGGCGGAAACAGATCCTGGACAGCGTTTCGGACACCTGGGCACAAACCAGAGACAGCTGCGAACAGCTGCGTCTGGCGCTTTTGCTCAGCCAGCCGGGCAGGTCAGGCAAGGATCGGAAGAAAGCATTGAGGCTGCTCAAGGAACTACTCAGCGGTGAAAAACCACTGGACGGGCAGGCGCATCAACTGGCCAGGCTGCTACACGACCAGCTGCAGCAATTACATTCAAAGCAATTGAGAACCCTGGAACTCAGGCACCGCCTGAAGGCGCAGCATACCGCCTCCCGGCAGCTTGCAGAAAAACTGGGCAACCTGCAATCCCAACTACAACAGTTGAAGAATATTGAACAAAACATCAATGAAAAGGAACAATCCATCATCTCCCCTTCAACCGGCAATATCTCCCATGAACCACCATAGAATCCTGCTGGTTGATGATGATCCCGGCCTGCTCAAACTGCTGTCTCTGCGCCTTGAGGCCAACGGTTTCCAGGTTGATACGGCCAGCAGCGGGCGGCAGGCACTGGGGAAAATCGACACGCTGCGTCCCCATCTCATGATCACCGACCTGCGTATGCAGGGCATGGATGGACTGGCACTTTTTGATGCCGTACAAAAACACACACCCTCTTTGCCTGTCATCATGCTCACTGCACATGGCACCATCCCCGACGCCGTACAGGCCACCCGTAAAGGCTTGTTCAGCTATCTTACCAAGCCTTTTGACAGCAGGGAGTTACTGCAAAGCATCAATGATGCCTTGAGCCAGTGTTATGGGCATGACAAGCCGGAGCATTCCAGCAGCAATGACGAGTGGCGAAGCGATATCATCAGCAACAGCGCGGTGATGGAAAGGCTGTTGACCAAGACATGGCGCATCGCACAAAGTGATGTGAGTGTGTTGATACAAAGCAGCAGCGGCACCGGCAAGGAACTGCTGGCACGAGCGCTGCACAGAGCCAGCCCCCGCCACAAGGCGGCTTTCGTACCCATCAACTGCGCCGCCATTCCGGAAAACCTGCTGGAATCCGAGCTTTTCGGACACCGGAAAGGGGCGTTTACCGGCGCAGATCGTAACCGCAAGGGTTTGTTTGAAGCCGCCAATGGTGGAACCCTGTTTCTGGACGAAATCGGCGATATGCCGCTGGAGTTCCAGGCCAAACTGTTGCGCGTACTGGAAGACGGTGAAGTTCGCCCTGTAGGCGCTACGGAGAGCTTCCCCGTGGATGTGCGCATCATTTCCGCCACCCATTCCGACCTGGAGGCAGCCATTGAAGCAGGCGAGTTCCGGGAAGATCTGTTCTATCGCCTGAATGTGGTAATGCTGGAAATTCCACCACTGTCCGAGCGCCGTGAAGACATTCCCCTGCTGGCAAGGCATTTTCTGAACCAGGCATGTGAGCGGGCGCACTGCCAGGCCAGAACGTTTTCTCCGGAAGCCATGGAAGTGCTGATGCTGGCGCCATGGAAGGGGAATATCCGCCAGCTCCTCAACGTGGTGGAGCAGGTGGCGGCACTGTCAATGACCGCCATTATTCCCGAGAGCCTGGTGCAAAATGCGCTACGCAACAAATCCGGCGGCATCGTCTCCCTGGCGGAAGCCCAAAGCAATTTCGAGCGCAATTATCTGGTGGAACTGTTACAGATGACCGGGGGCAATGTGACCCAGGCAGCGCGCCTGGCAAATCGCAATCGCACGGAGTTCTATCGCCTGCTCCATCGCCACGAGCTGGAGCCGCAAATTTTCCGTCACTGAAAACACCAAAAAAAAGCGCCCCGATCACCCGGGGCGCCTTTCCTGCTACGGAATCAAGCAAACATTACTTCAGATTCACGACGGCATCGATCTCAAGCCCGTGCTCCGTTCCCAGCACACGAAAGTCAAACTTTGTGTAGATACCCGCGGCGGTTTCCAGGGATTTATAGGAGTTTTGCATGGATTGATAGACAGGACTGTTTTCCTGCGCGGACTCCACCATATTTTTCATCGGGGGACCGATGGTCTGGAACAATTTTCCAGCATCGTAACTCAAGGAAAAGAACGGCGGGGTATCCGCCGCTGGTGCTGATAAAACCTTGTCGATCCCGTCGGGCGCCTTTTCGCCTGTCATCAACGCCAGGGCCTGGCCCTTGATAGCAGCAAAAGTCGGGGGCGCCATTGGGGATAATCCTTCCAGCGGAACCTGGACGGGTGTGCCATCCACGGGAATATCCAGCTGTGCAAGCTGGGGACTGAGCATTCCCGCCATGCTGAACATGCCTTTTGGATCCGCCGCCGCCAGCAGTATCTGGGCATCTATGGCTTTTGGAGTCATGGTTTGCGTATCCACTTCCACATTATTGACGGTAACGCCGAAACCTTTGATTCCCATTCCCAGCAGCATAGGATTGAACGCCACATCGACGCCCTGCATGGCCTGAGCCAGCTCTTCCTCATTCACCAGTTCACAACCCTTTCCTGTTTCCAGGAAATTGCGCAGCATGGCCTTGATGCCGTCCCGAATCTGAGGCAAATCAAAACCCATGCCCAAACTTATCATGCCATCATTGGGCACACCGACCCCAGGCACAGGTGCAGACATTTTCTGCAGCCACCCCGCCACACCGGGAGAAGTCTCCACGGTTGCCTTCGCCGCATACTTCTGATTTGTCATCTCGGTATAGCCGAAGCTGATCATGGGCACAGACTGGACTGTGGTTTTAACAAAATCCTGGCAGGCGGCAGACAACTCCTTGGGACTGGCGCCAAGCGCCTGGAGCACCTGTGCATTGATGCCTTGGGATTCCCCCAGCGCCATTTCCGCCATGCGCACCAAGTCAATATAACCGTCACCATACCCCAGGAATTTGCGCTTGCTGCTGAATTCCTTGAAGGCACCGGTATCCGCCAGCGATTTCTCCGGCCTGGTTTCACCAAAGACCAATGGCAGCATGTCGGTTTCAGACTTGGCCGGCAATACCGCCATGATCAAGTGATCCTTGCCAACCGCAAGGATGCCTACCAGCTTATCCAACTCAAAACGGCGATAACTGATATCACCACGAGTCAATTTTTCTGCCTGCATGCCGCTACGTTCTTCTACCCGCGACAAAAAAGCTTCCACTTTTCCGGCATCCAGTACCTCCGTCCAGGCTACAGGCAACATTCCCAGGCCATATATCAAGCTGCGACCGTTTATGGGCAAGCCCAGGGACGCCAGTCCTTCTACGCTCATTTTCCCTTCCAGCTCCGCCAGGAACGCATCCACCAGTTTCATTATTTCCTGTCCGGCATCGTCAGTATCTGCGCCGGAAGCCGCCAGCTCTGCACGCAGGGAGCCATCATTCAGAGTCACGGCTGAAGCCTTCAGTATCTTCTCACTCAACTCCTGGGGGAGCTTTCTGCTGCCGGCAAATACATAGGGCGAATCAGCCGGCACCAGAGAAAGAAGATCGAATTCGGCAATGGCTTCCTCTGCCGCCGCCTTTTCCGCCTTGTCAGAGTCGCTGCAACCTGCAACTCCAACCGCCAGAATACCGGCAAGCAAATATTTGTTCATTTTTCCATACGATAGTTTCATGCGTTTCTCAACTCCTTAAATCCTCGATTACAGTTTTGGTGTCCGGACGCACACCCCGCCACAGATAGAATGATTCGGCAGCCTGCTCCACCAGCATCCCCAAACCATCCAGTGCATGCAGCGCACCGTGTCCCCTTCCCCACATCACAAATGCCGTGGGCTCTGAAGCATACATCATGTCATAAACCCAGGCATTTTTCCCGAGACAGCTGCCGGGAATGTCCGGCACCTGGCCGGACAGGCCGGCCGCAGTGCCATTTACAATCAGATCAAACACTTGCCCCGCCAGCTCATTCAGTCCACAACCGGAAACCGGCCCATGAGAGTGCAGTGTTCCCGCCAGTTCTACGGCACGGCCGGCAGTGCGGTTGGCAATCACCAGGCGGGATACGCCTTGTTCCAGCAACGGTCGCGCCACCCCACGGGATGCGCCACCCGCACCGAGCAGCAGCACCTTGGCTCCAGACAACACAAAACCATGATTCTGCTGCAAATCCCGCACCAAACCAATGCCATCCGTGTTGTCACCGAAGATGCGTCCACCCTCCAACATCAAGGTATTCACCGCTCCAGCGGAATCTGCCCCGGGACTCAGTTCATCCGCCAGGCGCCAGGCCTGTTCCTTGAACGGAACCGTTACATTCAGCCCCTTTCCACCAGCGGCAAAAAATTCTCTGACATCATCCGCAAAATACTCCAGATCTCCCAAAATCCTCTCATAACTCAGATCCTGACCTGTCTGGGCAGCAAATTTCTGGTGAATCAGCGGTGATTTACTGTGCGCGATGGGATTACCGATAACCGCATATTTGTCCATCATACCTGACGCTGTCCGGGAAAAACGCCAACTATACGGAATTCCACACACTGGATCCAATCCCGAAACACTCCGTATCAATTGGCTAACGGGGATGCTGCAGCCTTTTGGCTCGGCTGTGACCTCATTCACTACCGCCGTCAAAACCATTCAAGCCATAGTCAACCTTTACAGGGAATCTGGAAGCAACACCAGGGAAGGAAGGCAGCCAGCCAGCCGCCAATATCCAACCAGCACATTGAGCGTTGACAACAAACTTCACCTCACACCTGATTAACAATAACACCTTAATCAAGACTTAAGCTTAGCGGTCTAGAATTACACCCGAAATTCGTTGGTTAAGGTGACATCTATTGCGACAAACACCAACCACACGAAAAACACCAATGGGCAAAAATTAAGAGTCAGTAAAACCAGTGCATAAATAATTGCACCAACAAAGGAATAGGTTAATAAGAATGGAAATACCAAATCGCTTGACGCTGATGAAAGCCCATGCCTTGCTAGCAGCTTTTATTTTCCCAGTAGCAACCATGTTTCTTATAACTGGCGCGCTTTACACTTGGGGCATAAAAGGCGACTACAACACCACCAAACATGAACTACATCTTGCACAACCAATCCAGGAAAAGACCAAGGAACTTGTTGCACTGGCAGAAAAAGAACTGGAAAAACATAACATCTCGATTCCAACAGGAACAGCAAAAATAAAAAGGATCGGAAATTCTTTCAGGCTTGAGTGGACAGGGTCAAATATGGATATCAACCTGGAACCAACTGTTGATCCTCTCATTATGCAACTGGAGATTAAGAATGCAAGCCTATACCGACAGTTTGTGCAGCTACATAAAGCAAAAGGCGGGACGCCATTTAAAGTATATGCCGCTGTATTGTCTATCAGCATAATATTATTACTTATTTCTGGATTTATTATGGCATGGAAAATGCCAAAGTTACGAAAATTAACACTAGCCTCCTCTGCGCTTGGAATACTTATTTTTGCCGCAATGTTTGTACCCAGTTAAGGGAAACAGGAGAATATCTAAAGCGTTAGTTAAGAAATAAATAGTTATTTTCCCGCACCAGACATTTCTTCTATTTCTTAGAATTATATACAAAGAATATATATTCAGCAGTAATTATAAAACCATATATTGGACCAACCCAGGAATACAAAAACAAGAATATGAGAATCGTTATCTATACGCATGATACGTTTGGACTCGGCAATATCCGCCGCATGCTATTAATTGCCGAACACCTTAACCATTCAATCAAGGATTCCTCCATACTGTTGATTTCCAGCTCCCCCATGTTGCATGCTTTTCGGTTGAGCAAGGGAATTGACTATATAAAACTACCTACCATATCCCGCAACATACAGGGCGAGTACCAGACACGCACCCTGGGAATGAGCATGCAGGACATGGTGGCAATGCGCGCCAATCTGATACTCACTGCAGTACGTGATTTTTCCCCGGATGTGATTTTGGTGGACAAAAAGCCGCTGGGGATAAAGCGGGAACTAACTGCTACCTTGCAATTTTTGAAGGAAAATAGAGCATCCACCAAAGTCTTTCTGGTGCTTCGTGACATCCTGGATCGTGCTGATACCACCCATAAATACTGGAAGAGAAAGGGATACTTCAACGTAATTGAACATTACTACAATCAGGTGCTCATCCTGGGCAGCAAAGCAGTTTATGACGCCAGTCGCCTGTACCGATTTCCCCTTGCATGCCAACAGCTTGTGCACTATTGTGGCTATCTGCAACGCCCCAGGAATGACTTAAAAAATCCCGGGTGGGTGCGCAAGCAGCTGGGCATCGACAAAGAGAAAATTATTCTGGTTACCACTGGTGGCGGTGCCGATGGCGAACAGATTCTGACGCATTTCCTGCGGTTCTGGCAGCATCATGATTTGGGGAAAGATGTCCATGCAGTCATTGTGCATGGACCGGAACTATGTCCCCAGACACAACAGCAAGTTACAAGCATTGCCACGCAATGTCGGCAAGTAACCTTGCTAGAGTTTACTCCCCACCTGCCCAGTTTCATGAACGCAGCGGATGTTGTTGTCTGCATGGGCGGCTATAACACCTTGAGCGAAGCGCTCTCCCTGAACAAACGCATTCTCTGTATCCCCAGGGTCAAACCCGTTAGCGAGCAACTCATTCGCGCCAGCAGTTTTGCTCAGCTCGAATTGCTGCATTTTGTCCACCCCGACGAACTTACAACAAGGAAACTGGCTGCCAGCCTGCATCATATACTGGAGAAAGAACAAACCGTTCCTCCAGTTGAGGCACTGTCCTTTCATGCGCTGGAGCAAATAGAAAAACAGCTGAAGAAAGAGCTGCCGAATCACAACCCGCTGCCCTCCAGCCCGTTTGTGGCCGGAAAAACCACACTTCCGGCTTACAGGCTTTCCAGATGACTGTTGTTGAACCTCAAATCAAGTGCCACAACTTCAGGGCATCCAGCCTGCACCGGGCGCGGCTTGCAGATGAAGGTTGCCCTATCAATACCGGCAACAACCCAGATTCAGCACACACCTGAAACCCATCCCAGTCCCGGCTTTACAAGAAGAGTCCCGATCATGCCTATCCTAGAATCCCCAGTTGGTTATATCGTCAAACGCTACCCCAGATATTCGGAGACATTCATTGTCAATGAGGTGCTTTCTCATGAACGTGCGGGCGCTGAGGTCCATATCTTTGCCCTGAGGCCTCCAAACGATACGCATTTTCAGGACATCATCGCCAGAGTCAAGGCACCAGTTCACTACCTGCCCTACAACAAGATGAAGCTGGACAACTGGCTTGGAATGATCACAGAACTGACAGGAAAGCTCCCCGGCCTTCGTCGGCACCTGGCGGACAACCTCCATCATGGCGCCCGGGAAATATTGCAGGCTGCAGTATTGGCGGAACAGGTTCAGCGCCACGGGATCCGCCATTTGCACGCCCACTTTGCCACCTACCCCGCTGAAGTCACGCGTTTGGCAGCCCTGTTTGCCGATGTGACATACAGCTTTACCGCTCATGCAGTGGACATATTCCACGAAAATGTTTGCACGAAAGACTTGCATGAAAAATTTTCTGATGCGGCTTTTACAGTTACCGTCAGCGATTACAACCTGGGCTATTTACGCCAACGTCTGGGTGCAATCCCCTCGACCATCCATCGTATTTACAATGGCATGGATCTCGATCAGTTTACCTGGCAGTCTCCATTGCAGCGCCCTGCAGAAATAATCGCCATTGGCCGACTGGTAGAGAAAAAAGGCTTTCGCTATCTGATCGACGCCTGCACCATCCTGCGCCAAAAGGGCGTCCCCTTTCATTGCCGCATCATCGGCATGGGCGACCTGCGAGAAGTGCTGGCGCAGCAAATCATACAGAACGGTTTACAGGACGTCCTGGAGCTGAGCGGCCCCATGCCACAAAGTGAAATTCGCGCAAAAATACAGTCTGCAGCAGTTTTTGCCGCTCCCTGCGTGGTTGCAACTGACGGAAACAGAGACGGTTTACCCACAGTGTTGCTGGAAGCAATGGCCCTGGGTACACCTTGCGTCTCTACTGCAGTAACCGGCATTCCGGAGGTGATCGAGCATGAACAAACGGGCTATCAGGTACCACAACATGACCCCAATGCCCTGGCTTCGGCGCTGGAAATCCTGCTGCAGGACGGACAAAAACGCGAATCCCTCGCCCGCCGCGCCCGCCAACTGATCGAGAACAACTTTGATGTAGACCGGAATACAGCGCTTATCCGGCAGCAGTTTTCACTGGCCACTTCAGCCCCCGCTGTAGCCGAACAAAGGCAAGAGGCGCTGGTCTGATGCGTATCGCCTATATCTGCGCAGATCCCGGCATTCCTGTGTTTGGCTGCAAAGGATGTTCATTGCATGTGCAAGAGATACTCCGCGCCTTTTTGCATTTGGGCATGGAGGTAACCCTGTTTGCCGCCAAGCTGGGGGGCGATCCCCCGGAAGATCTGCGCAAGCTGGTCTACCGGGAACTCCCGCCACCTGCCGGGCGCGGGGAAAAGCCGGATCGCGCCCAGCGCGAACAACATGCCATGGATGCCCATGACTGGTATATGCAAGCATTGCTGCAAGAAGGTGAATTTGATTTGGTGTACGAGCGTTACTCCCTGTGGAGTCATGCGGGAGTGACTTACGCTTCCCGGCATGGAGTTCCGTCCGTTCTGGAAGTAAACGCCCCGCTGATGGAGGAAGCAAAAAACTACCGCGGGCTGGTTCACGAACAACAGGCGCAGCGGATCGCCCGGAAAAATTTCCACCATGCCAGCCTGATCTGCTGCGTCTCGCAGGCGGTGGCAGATTATATCCTGACCTTCGCAACCCATGACCAACAACCTGCGTTGCCTGTAATTGTCACCCCCAATGCCGTCAACCCCCAACGCTTTAGCCAACCGCCCCGTGCCCCCGACACACACCGGGGCGACTTGGTCATTGGCTTTGTGGGAACCCTGAAACCCTGGCATGGCATCGAGCATCTCCTGCATGCTTTCGCCCGCTTTCGCCAAACCAATCCTGCCAGAAAAGCCACCTTACTGGTAGTGGGCGATGGGCCACAACGCGCCGCCATGGAAGCGTTGGCGGAACAGCTGGATATCAGCAGCGACTTGCAATGCGTGGGCGCAGTACCACCAGCTGAAATACCCGGATGGCTGGCAAGAATGGATATTGCCGTAGCCCCCTATCCACCACTGGACAACTTTTACTTCTCTCCCTTGAAGGTTTTTGAATACATGGCGGCCGGACTTCCTGTTATCGCCAGCGACATCGGGCAAATCAAGGATTTGATTCAACACCGGCACAATGGCTTGCGGGTGCCACCAGGATCGGTGAGTGCATTGACCCAGGCACTGCAACACCTTGCCGACCATCCGCAACTGGCGGCGCAACTGGGGAAACGGGCCAGGCAACACATCCTTGAACGCTATACCTGGGATGCGGTCGCCCGGCGGGTGCTCACACAGGTATTTGGCCAAGACAAGCAGACAACCCCCCTTTCCTGCCAAGCCTCCCAGAGAGGAGCAGGCTAGTGGCGCGTCCAAAAACCATGCGCACAGCCTTGCCGGGCGTTTTGCATTTTGTGCGGTATTTTTCCCCCGCCATCAAGAAGCACAAGGGAACCATCGGCGTGGCGATGCTCGCCTTGTTCCTGCAGACCCTGTTCAGCTTGCTGGAACCCTGGCCGCTGAAATTCGTCATCGATCTGATTACTGATTCACAGCAGGGCCGGACACAGGGGTTATTGCCAGCGTTCATCACGGAGCTGTCAACCACGGAATTTCTTACCCTGCTGGCAATTGCGCTGATCATCTTCGCTTCCTTGCGCGCCTTGTTTACCTACATCAGCACCATCGCTTTCGCACTGGTGGGGCACAAAGTATTGATGCGGGTACGGGAACAGCTGTTCAACCACATGCAGCGGCTTTCCCTTTCCTACCACTCCGAGGCACGCAGTGGCGATCTGGTGATGCGCCTGCTGAGCGACATCGGCATGATACGCGAGGTTACTGTCACCGCAATTCTGCCGCTGCTGGGCAACTTTCTGGTTCTGGCGGGCATGCTGGGGGTCATGTTCTGGCTAAACTGGCAACTGACCCTGGTTGTGGTCGCCATTATGCCCGCCCTGTTTTTCCTGACGATGTTCAAGAGCCGCAAGATCCAGCAAGTTTCCCGCAAGAACCGCCAACGGGAAGGGGCCATGGCCGCCACTGCATCAGAAACCATTGGCGCTATCCAAACCGTGCAGTCCCTGTCACTGGAAGAGGCCTTTTCCGGCCATTTTTCCGCACAGAACAAGAAAAGCGTCAAGGAAGGCGTCAAGGCGAAACGGCTTGCCGCCAGTCTGGAACGCATGGTAGACGTACAGGTCGCCATTGCCCTGGCGCTGGTGCTCTGGTTTGGCGCCCAGCATGTGCTCGCCGGTACGCTCAGCCCGGGAGAGTTGCTGATTTTTGTTTTCTACCTCAAGCGGGTTTTTCGCCCTCTGCGCGATTTTGCAAAATACACCTCACGACTTGCCAAGGCATCCGCCTCCGGGGAGCGCGTATTGGAGGTGCTGCAGCAGGAGCCGGATATCAAGGACCAACCCGGCGCCTCGGTTGCCCCCCCCTTTCGGGGAGACGTTTGTTTTCAGGACGTCCACTTTGGCTATGTTGATGCACACCCGGTGCTCAAGGGCATCGATCTGGATATTCCGGCTGGAGAAACCCTCGCCATTGTCGGCGCTTCCGGAAGTGGCAAGACCACCTTGTCCAATCTGCTGTTACGCCTGTATGACCCCCAACAAGGCAGGGTGCTGATAGACCAGCAGGATATCCGTGACCTGACGCTGGCCTCATTACGCAAGCAAATGAGCGTCGTATTGCAGGATGGCTTGCTGTTCTCCGGCACAATTCTGGAGAACATCGTTATCAGTCGGCCCGATGCAACACAAGAAGCTGTCGAAAAAGCGGCACGCATCGCCAATGCTCATGCCTTTATCGAACAGCTTCCCCAAGGATATCAAACCCCCGTGGGGGAGCGCGGCGTCACCTTGTCGCAAGGGCAGCGGCAGCGCATCGCCATTGCCCGCGCGGCCCTGCAGGATACTCCCATCCTGATCCTGGACGAACCCACAACCGGGCTGGACAAGGACAATGAACACAAGGTCAGCCAGGCCTTGAAGCGGCTGGCACGAGGGCGCACCACCTTGTACATCACGCATCGGCTGGACGCCGCATTGCAGGCGGATCGGGTTGCCCTGTTCGCCCAGGGGCGCATTCTGGCCTGTACCACACCGCACAAACTCATGGAAACCAATCAGTCCTTCATCGATCTTTTCCAACTCCAGCAGAACGGCAGGAAGACCCAAATCAACAGCGAGGGCGTCTCATGACGCATGCCGATGGTTTATCGACCATGCCGATGGATAAACGCATCAAAGGCTGGAAGTATTTGCTGGACACGCAACTGCTGTTGCGCGAACTGCAACGCGCTCTGCCGCAAATCGAAATTCAGTCAATCCAGAAACACTATATTCGCTACAAGCCTGGTACCAGCCTTCTGGTGTGCTATCAGATGCAGGCAGATGGTTGCCGTTATTCCCTTTACGCCAAATCCTATAACGCCAAGCATTCCAAGCTGTCCAACAGCGAGAAAAAGTGTTTTGAAGCCGTGGTTGGAGGCATTGGGCATCTGATTCTACCCCGGAAAAATATCGAAATTTATCTATCGCCCAATGATGCCCGTTTGCGTTCCATTCGGCGCCTGCAAAGCACACACCGCAGATATGTACTGCTCAAACGGACGCTCAGGAACGGCTCCGGCAACAAGGATTTCCGCTTTGCCTCCATCAGGACATTGCAGTACAAGCCGGAACGACGCTATGTTGCCTGCCTGACCTTGCCGGAAGGACACAAGGCGGTGCTCAAGGCCTACCGGCAACGAGCCTACAAACAAACACTTGCCCACATACAACAATTGGACGCCCTGGGTATTTCATACTTCCCGCCCCTGATTGGGAAGCACAAAGGATACGGCATATTACTTTTCGAATGGCGCGAGGGAGAATTGCTGACCGAGCGCTGGCTGCGCACCGATTTTGATACCTCCACACTGGAGAAACTGGCGCGGCAACTGGCCAGCTTTCATCGAGGAACATGGCGGCAAATCATAGCACCACGCAAAAACGACCTGCCAGCCATCGTACAGGGCATGAAGCATCTTACGCCCCGGTTACATGACACAGCCACCCGCCTCGTTGAGCAACTGAAACTGCAGCTTCAGCAAATCCCCGACCTCAAGGTACGCTGCCATGGGGACTTCTACGCAAAACAGATTCTTTGCCATGAAAACAACCTGTACTGGCTAGATCTGGATGACATCTCCCTGGCACATCCTGGCAGGGACATAGGAACATTCGTGGCCCACCTGCAATGGGACGTACTGCGCCACCGCCTGACGCCTCAACAGGCGGCGCATTACGAACAGGTATTCATCCACGCCTATCAACGCCACGCGACACAGAAGCTGCCATCGCAACACCTGTACACCCTTGTCGCCCTGCATCTGTTCCAGTTGATCCATCATCCGTTTCGCAACTGCGAAACGCAATGGGTCGAGCAAACGGAAAAAATGCTGGCCTGCATCCAGAAATACCTGCAACAGGGGGGGCATCGGGAATCAAAAAATACCACCCGAGCCTATCCCCAGCATCCCCGTATCCACAATCCATTTACGCTGACAAAAGATGCTACTTTGCACCCCCTGCTCCAGCAGGCGCTTGATCCGGCACAGTGCATACGCTGGTTTAATAAATACCTTCCGGAACATCATATTCAGGTTGTGGAAGAAATTTCGGCACTGCGGTACAAGCCCGGAAAGCGGCTTCTCCTGCGCTACGAGCTCATGACTGCCAGCGGCAAACTAACCCTGATTGGAAAGATTCGGGCCAAGGGGCTGCACCGTTCGGCATTTCGTATCAACCAGCAACTCTTTGAAAAACGGCATGCCCTTTCCACCGACAAAGGCTGGCAGGTTCCACAGCCACTGTGCATGATTCCCGAGTGCCAGATGTGGCTGCAGCGACAGGTTCCCGGAAATGAATATACACAGCTGCTCAGCGAAGGCACTGGAGGAACCATGGTGGAGGCCATTGCCACAATGAGCTACAACCTGCACCACAGCGGCATCCAGGTCAAAAAATCACATGGCATGGCACAGGAACTGGCGGTTCTGAAACAGCAACTTTACAAAGTTGCGGAACAACATCCCCATTGGCAATCCGACATCCGCAAGCTCTACACGCTACTGCAGCAATATTCACTTCCACTGCTGAACCGGCCATCCCGTTGCATTCACCGGGATTACTATCCCGAGCAGATCATGGTGGACAACCAGCAACTTTATCTGCTGGATCTGGATTTGGCTTGCATGGGAGACCCCTGCCTGGATATTGGTAACTTTATCGCTCACATCCAGGAGCAGGCACTACGGGAAAAAAGTGATTTACATGCCTATCAGGGCATTACAGAACGCCTGTCCGGACATTATCTGCAATTGGCCGGACAACAACCACAGGATGCCAAAGCCATCGCCATCTACCAACTGCTGAGCCTGGCCCGGCACATCGCCATCAGCCAGCGACTGCCCGAGCGCAGCCACCTGACACCTCTTTTACTGACAGCCACACTTGAACAGGTACAAGCACGACTATGAGTAACCCCTTGATTTTAGCAGCCTGTAGAGCCTTGTTGCTTGCGCTGATGCCCTTGCCTGTTCTCGCGCAGGACACACAACAAACCAATACCGGCAACAGCCAGATCATCATCAGCAACCCCGATGACTCCCGGCCAGACGACCAATTCACCATCCAGGTATTCGGACGTGATCTGATCATTGGAGGAGAATATGAAATCCGTGCCGAACAACGGGGCAACTATGCTCTCAGCGATACAGACAACGACCGGGAAAAATACCGGCAGAAACTGGAGCTGGAGTTTCGCTACGATATCAGTTCCCAGGTAAAAGCCCTGCTGGAAACCAAACTGATTTCCTCTGCCGATCATCGCGCAGACCAGCGCAGCCATCTTGACACCCTGGAACGTGGGGAAAGCTGGCTGGATATCAGCCGCCCCCTGGGTGGAAAAAACACCCTCGGCCTGCGTATCGGCAGACAGAATTTTGCCGAAGAACGCGAATGGTGGTGGGATGAGGATCTGGATGCAGTGCGCCTCTACTATGCCTCTCCACAGCTCAGCCTCGAACTGGGCCTGGCCGAAGAACTTGCTGGAAAGGCCACCAACCAGCCCCTGCCGGAAAACAAAAAGGACATCCAGCGTGTGCTGGCACATCTGACCTGGGAATACAGCAAAGGGCACAAGCTGGAACTGTTCAGCCTCTACCATGACGACCGCTCCTCCACACCTGAGGTTGGCGATCAGCTCGCCGCAGACAAGGAAGACACATCCGATGCCCGCCTCCTCTGGTACGGTATTCGGGCGCGTGGCAAAGACAAGATCAACGGTCTTGGGAAAATCCATTACTGGGTGGATCTGGGTGCGGTGAAAGGCAAAGAAGATCTGCTGGATTTTGACGATATTTCCACACGGCGCATTGAAGTTACCGATGCCGTCCGGCAGAACGTAAAAGGCAGCGCCTTCGACATTGGCGTTACGCTGAAAAGCAAATTGCCAGGACGCCCGTCGTTTACGCTAAGCTTTGCCCAGGGCTCCGGCGACAGCAACCCAGACGACGATACCGACCACGCCTTCCGGCAAACCGGGCTGAACGACAACAACAGCAAGTTCAGCGGTGTGGACAGCTTTCGCTATTACGGCGAATTGCTCCGGCCACAACTATCCAATATCCGCATCAGCACCGCCAGTCTTGGCTATCCGCTGTTTCACGATAGCTCCATTGAAATCCTCTACCACCGTTACCACCAGGTTGACGCCAGCGACCAACTCAGCAGCCGCCTGCGCATCAAACCCGATGGACTCCAAACTCATCTTGGCGATGAAATTGACATCGTACTGGGACTGGAAGAGTGGAAAAAACTGGAGCTGGAACTGGTCGGCTCGGTGTTTCGCGCCGGAGATGCCTTTGCAGATCGTGAAGGCGATTTGTCGTATTTCATCAACCTGAAGGTCAACTACAACTTCTAGAGGCCTGTCGGACGTAACCGTTTGAAGTGAAAATCACTGGGGGCAAGCCAAATCAGTTTATCATGTGAGGAGAATACCAGGGCTATTTGACGATCAGGATAAGCCGGGTCAATCGTCATCCAGTGATTTGCAGCCAAACAGTACTAAATCCGACAGGTGCCTAATGTACTGCGTCGGAATTAAAGGCACTTTTGGGGAATTCTGAAAGGGTCTTTACTTCCGGCACTGATCTAACCCACATATTTCACCAGAGCACCTGGATTTAATGGAGAATTGAAAATTGAAAATTAGTGTATACGGCACCGGCTATGTAGGATTGGTAACAGGGGCCTGTTTTTCTGAGATGGGCAATACAGTAACCTGCATGGACATTGACGAATCAAAAATCGAGGGGCTGAAAAAAGGCATACTCCCGATTTATGAGCCTGGACTGGAACAACTGGTACAGGAAAACTACAGGGAAGAACGGCTGAAGTTTACAGCTTCCATCAAGGTCGCGGCAACCAACTCCAGCTGTCATTTTATCGCTGTGGGCACCCCCCCCAGAGAAGATGGTTCAGCGGATCTGCAACACGTTCTGGAGGTTGCGAGGCAGATTGGACAACACCTGCAAAAAAAGTACAACGTGATCGTAAACAAATCAACGGTTCCGGTTGGCACAGCAGAAAAAGTTACCAGAATCATCCGCGACGAGCTGGGTAACCGGGGCATTTCCGACATTGAATTTGATGTGGTCAGCAATCCGGAATTCCTTAAAGAAGGGACAGCCATAACCGACTTTATGCACCCCGACAGGGTTGTTATCGGGACAAACAGCGCCAGGGCGGAAAAAGTCATACATGGGCTCTATTCTTCCTTCACCCGCGTCCATGACAGAGTCATGGCGATGGGCATACGTGAAGCCGAAATGACCAAGTACGCCGCCAATGCGATGTTAGCCACGAAAATATCCTACATCAATGAAATCGCCTCTCTGTGTGAGGAACTTGACGTTGATGTGGAGCAAGTGCGTGAAGGCATCGGTGCAGACAAGCGCATTGGCTATCATTTTATTTATCCAGGTTGCGGCTATGGCGGCTCCTGTTTTCCAAAAGACATACGGGCGTTGCAAAGAATGGCCGAAGAGGTCGGCTTCACCCCCCATGTGCTCAATGCCGTGGAAATCAGAAATACGATGCAGAAAGAAAGCCTTTTCAACAAGATCAGCACCCATTTTGGCGGTGATCTCCAGGGAAAAACCATAGCGCTGTGGGGCTTGTCCTTCAAGCCCGGCACGGACGACATGCGGGAAGCGCCATCCCTGGTGCTAATCCGCTCACTCCTGAAAGCCGGGGCATCCGTCCAGGCTTATGACCCTGTTGCAAACCAAACAGCCAGAGAAGAGATGGACAAGCAATGGATAAAACAGCATCGCATCAGTTTTTACGACCATCAGTATGATGCACTGAACGGGGCTGATGCTCTGGCTCTCGTCACAGAATGGAAACCCTTTCGCAACCCGGACTATGAAGTGGTTATGGATCGTTTGAACAGTCCCGTCATATTTGACGGGAGAAACCAGTACAACCCGAAGCATTTGAAAGAAACGGGCTTTAGATACTACGGAATTGGCAGGTAATATTACGATCACCTCTAAAAACCCAAGACATCCCATCGACACGGAGACGTACCGAATAGCCACGGTGTGGCTATTCGTAAACCCAGTCCGTCTTTGCAGACGTATAACAATTTTTTCTATGCACATCAACCTTTTATTTGAAAAAAACAATCCGCAAACTCTTGTCCCCAAGCCCTTGCATCTGGAGTAAAATTCACCGAAATCATTCCTTGTTTTCACTTAGGGGCTCCGGAGCCGGTTCCGGAATGTAGGGGGGGCGCAACAGCATGGAACTCAAGAATATCAACCAAATAGAAACTGCTGCTCAATCCGGACGGCCGGAGCTGTTCCGCCTGGGCGTTGGACTGATGTTCATCATCCTGGTCATGATGTTCACCGGCTACCAGTTCACCGAGATCCACAACGGCCTGATGTTGGTGGCGGCAGCTATGATCGGCGGCTACATGGCCATGAACATCGGTGCCAACGATGTGGCCAACAATGTGGGCCCCGCCGTAGGCTCACGCGCATTGACCCTGGGCGGGGCCATTTTCATGGCGGCCATCTTCGAGGCGGCGGGAGCACTCATTGCCGGCGGCGAAGTGGTAAGCACGATCAAGAAAGGCATCATTGACCCGGCGCTCATCAATGATTCTGACGTGTTCATCTGGGTGATGATGGCGGCATTGCTGGCCGCTGCGATATGGTTGAACATCGCCACCGCCCTGGGCGCACCTGTTTCAACCACCCATTCCATCGTTGGCGGCGTACTGGGCGCAGGCATTGCCGCCGGCGGCCTGGGCATTGCCAACTGGGCAAAAATGTCCACCATTGCCGCCAGTTGGGTAATCTCTCCCGTGCTTGGCGGGCTGATTGCCGCAGCTTTCCTGTATCTGATCAAGCGCACCATCACTTACCGAACCGACATGATCCAGGCATCCAACCGGATGGTGCCGATACTGGTAGGGATCATGACCTGGGCCTTCAGCACTTACCTCATTATTAAGGGGCTGAAAAAAATCTGGAAAACAGATTTTTTCAGCGCCCTGGGTATCGGCCTGATCATCGCTGTTACCATCTTTGTTATTGTCAAACCCTTGATCGCCAAACAGTCGGGCAAACTCTCCAACGAAAAAAGCAGCGTCAACAAGCTGTTTACCATGCCCCTGATTTTTGCGGCAGCCCTGTTAAGCTTTGCTCATGGCGCCAATGACGTAGCCAATGCCGTCGGTCCTCTGGCCGCCATCAACGACGCCATCCTGCATGGCGGTATAGCAACGAAGGCCGCCATTCCTCTATGGGTCATGATGGTGGGTGCCATCGGCATCGCCATCGGCCTGGCCCTGTATGGCCCCAAACTGATTCGCACCGTTGGCTCGGAAATCACCGAGCTGGATCAGATGCGCGCCTTCTCCATCGCCATGGCCGCCTCCATCACTGTAATCGTCGCCACCCAGATGGGGTTACCAGTCAGTTCCACTCATATCGCTGTGGGCGCCGTATTTGGCGTGGGCTTTCTACGGGAATTCATCAAGGCATCCTATGCACGCATGATCGAGGACATCAAGACCCACCATGCCGGAGAGGATCACGAAGTTATCGAAGCATTTCTCAACGATTTCCGGCGGGCATCCGTGGATGAAAAAGGCCGTATGCTGGCAGAGCTGAAAAAACACAAGGCCAAGGCGGAGCTGACCAAGAAGGAACGCAAGGGACTGAAAAAAATCTATCACAAGGAGCTGGTCAAACGATCTGCATTGATGAAGATTGCAGCCGCCTGGGTGGTTACCGTCCCTGCATCCGGCCTGATGGCCGCCATGTTGTTCTTTACCATCCGGGGCATGATGCTGTAAGCACCCCCCCCTCTTTTCTTTATGCCCGTATACATGCTGCCATTGGGCAAGACACAAGGATGTGCCGTGGTATCTGTTCCACATCTCATTTCGGCATCAATCTCTGCTGTATAACCCGGCATTTCCCTTATTGGACGGGGTTCCCTGCTGCAAAAAACGTCAAAATGGACTATGATGCCCATGACGCTTGTCTGAGCAGCCATGAAATGACGGAGCCAGGAATGATCAGCATCATCGACAACCGCATGCAGCTGGACAGTATCGAATTGGGCAT
>JAMOLT010000021.1 GCA_027068915.1 Sedimenticola sp.
CCCGGATAAGGAAACGATAAGCTTCGATCCGCTATAATATTCTGTTTCCCGCTTTGATCACCTTTCTCCATGAATAAACCCAGACATCTGCGCGCCTTTCTGGCGGACATCAGCTTCATCAGCCTGGTGGTGGTTCTGCTGCTGTTTCTGCAGGCGGTATTGCGCGTCATCCTCTGGGCCAGAAACCCGGATCTGGCGGCGAATACCCCTACCGCAGATTTGCTTTGGGCATTTGCCGTGGGCCTGCGTTTCGACCTGATCATCGCCAGTTATCTGGTCTTGCCTCTGACGCTGGCCCTGCTGCTGCCCAATGGCTTGGGCAGCCGACGTTTGGCCCGGATCTGGTTGATCATTACCGGCGGCATCGTGCTTTTCCTGGGAGTGACCGAACCCGAGTTCTATCACGAGTTCCATACCCGGTTGAACAGCCTGGCCATTCAGTACCTGAAAGAAGATCCGGCGACAGTGAGCAGCATGATCTGGCACGGCTTCCCCGTGGTGCGCTATCTGCTGCTGTGGGCGGCACTCACGGCATGCTATGTTTGGGCCTTGTCAGGCGTGAACCGACTCACCCGTACATTCGGCCAGCAGTATCCGGCCTGGTGGCTGCGGGTGCCGGTATTCCTGCTCTGCGCCTTCCTCGTGGCCTGGGGCGCACGGGGCACCCTGCGCCAGGGCGCGCCCCTGCGTTGGGGAGATGCCTTTCACAGCCAGCATCTGTTCGCCAACCATCTGGCCCTGAACGGCACCTGGTCTCTGCTCAAGGCCGCAACAGGCAACAAGAAAAAAGATGCGGGGAAAACCTGGCTCAAGGCCATGCCCAGGGAACAGGCGCTGGCGCGCACCCGCAAGCTGCTCCTTGCAAAAAACGACACCCTGTTGCTGCCGGAGCAATATCCGATCTTGCGCAGCCACGAACCCCAGGCGAAGCTGCCCCGGCGCCCGAAAAATCTGGTGCTCATAATCATGGAAAGCTTTTCCGCCCAGTTTACCGGTGCCCTGGGCAACGACCACGGCATTACCCCCCGCTTCGACGAGCTGGCCGGAGAAGGCCTGCTGTTCGACCATTTCTTCTCCAACGGCACCCACACCCACCAGGGCATGTTCGCCACCGGCGCCTGTTTTCCCAATCTGCCGGGATTCGAATACCTGATGCAGGAACCGGAAGGCCAGCATCAGTTTTCCGGGCTGCCGGTGCTGCTCAAACCCCTGGGTTTCCAGGACGTATACGTCTACAACGGCGCTTTCAACTGGGACAACCAGAAGGGCTTTTTCCGCAACCAGGGCATGACCCGCTTTATCGGCCGGGATCAGATGGAAAACCCCGTATATACCGACCCGACCTGGGGCGTGTCCGACCAGGACATGTTCGACCAGGCCCTGCGGGAACTAAACCGCATGGACAGGGACAAGCCCTTCTTCGCCATTCTCCAGACCCTGTCCAACCATACCCCCTATGCCCTGCCCGATCCCCTGCCCGTCAACCCGGTGACGGGCTTCGGCAGCCTTGACCAACACCTCACTGCCCAGCGCTACGCCGACTGGGCCATGGGCAGGTTCTTCGACGAAGCAAAGCAGCAGCCCTGGTATGAAGACACCCTGTTTGTGCTGGTGGGCGATCACAGTTTCGGCGTCAAGCAACAACTGGGGGAAATCGACCTGCTGCGCTTCCATGTTCCCATGCTGCTCATCGCGCCAGGAATGCAGGAGGCCTTCGGTGAGCGAATGTCCCGCGCCGCCACGCAGATGGATGTGGTGCCCACCGCGGTCAGCTTGCTGCTGGGAAAACCCTTCCGGCACCAATGCTGGGGGCGGGATCTGCTCTCCCTGCCCGATGATGATCCCGGCTTTGGCATCATCAAGCCTTCCGGCAGCGACCATACTGTGGCCCATTTCCGCGGCAACCGCATCGTCATCAAGCCGCCCCACGGCAAAGCCGTGGCGGGCCGCTACCAGCTCTATCCCAGCCCTTCCCTGACCCTGGAGAAAGACATGCCGGAGAAGGAAGAAATGCTTGCCGATCTCAAGGCGTATGTCAGCACCGCCATGCGCGCCCTGCTGGACAACCATACAGGCGTGCCGGATACCCCGGATAACGAGACAAAAGAATGACAGACCAACAAGCTATCCAGCAAGTTCTGGATTTCATCGTCGAGATTGAAAAACTCAAGGCGGTGCTGCGTAAAACCCGGCCAGTAGGACTGGAACGCTATGAAAACGCTGCGGAACATAGCTGGCAGGTATGTCTCGCAGCGCTGATGCTTAGGGAATATGCCAATGAGCCCGTCGACATCGACCAGGTAATCAAAATGCTACTCATTCACGATTTGGGAGAAATTGATGCTGGCGATCGCATTGTCTATGCCGAGCAGAACGAAGCCCACATAAAAGAGGAAGCAGAAGGCATCCGGCGAGTGCTTGGCCTGCTTCCCGGCGACATGGCAAAAAAAACTCTTGCCCTGTGGGAAGAATATGAGGCCGGTGAATCCGCTGAATCACGATACGCCAGAGCCATAGACCGCATCCCTCCCCTGCTGCACAATCTCCATGGCGACGGCCACAGTTGGAAAGAAAACGATATCGCGAAAGAAAAGGTTTTTTCGCTCAATGCCAGAATAGCCGAAGGAAGCCATGACTTATGGGAAGAAATGAAAGGACGATTGGAAATAGCCGTCAGCCAGGGGCTGTTGAAATAGCCGTATAACGCCCGATCCAGGCCGAAACGAGCATGGTCAGAATGACGCTGGCGGCGAAGGCATACAGGCCAAATTCCACTTGCGCCTGGGCCAGGGCGCCGAGCTTGACCGTAACCACCAGCAGGGCGACCACGAACACGTCCAGCATGGACCATTTACTGTAGGTGGCCAGCCATTGGAGATGGCGCTGGTGACGGCTGCTGTTGCTGTCCTCCAGGTTCCAGACAAGGAGCAGCAACAGCAGCTTGATCACCGGAAACACCACGCTGAAGCCGCCAAGCAGAATTGCCAGGGCCTTTTCCTGCCCCTGCCAAAGCTGGCTGATTGCAGACAGCAAGCTAACTGTGTTTCCAAAAACATAAAACTTTTCTACCGTCACCAAAGGCAGTTTCAAACCCAGCGCCAGCAGCGCGATGGCAAGCAACAGCAACAGGTTCACCAACACCCCGGTCAAGGGGTGCCGGGCGGCATAGCTGTTGTGGGATCCTATTGCAGCCACTCGGGTCTTTCCCAGACAAACGGGTTCTTCCCCAGCTCAGGCTGGCATAGGCAGTAGTCCGCAACCGCGACCAAGCCATCGGCACTATACACCAGCGGCAGGCGTGGGCGCAGCCAGGGAGGGATAGCCAAATCCTGGCAAAGACGCTTGAAGCTACGGGTGTTTTTCCTCTGGTCGGGGCGGCATGCAAGACCCTCGGTGCGGAATACTACTTCCACACCATCCGCCAGCCATTGCATCTTGTCCACCACTGACAGTCGCCCCAAGCCCTGGGGAAGGTCGAGGGGCTTGCTGCAATCCCATTGCAGGCGCAAGCCATCAGCTGGTGCAGGCGGCAACGGCGGCATCAGGTAGAGGGTATTACGGAAACGCCGTATCTCGCCATTCTCCCAGCTCAGCAGGGGGCTGCCTGCCTGGCGCGCTCCTACGACTTCTGTGAGAACGCGCTCTATTATCTGATGCCCTGGCACTGGAAGACCCTGCTGGCGAACCCAGTGCCGCAGCAGGTTTTTTTTTCTTTGTGGTGAAAGCACTTCCAGCCCGGAAATCAACAGTTGCCAGGGCCGGCCGGCATCATACATCAGAACCAGATCCGCCATTCCCACCTCTTTCATCAACTGTGCTGCTTCGGCACAATGACGCGCTGAGCGACTGGTGGTTTTGATAAGTCCGGGCCATTGATTCTTCAGGAGGGGAATGACTTTGTGGCGAAGGTAGTTTCTGCGGATGCCCAGATGATCGTTACTGGGATCATCCTGCCACTGCAAATGTTCCTGCTGCGCCCAGTCCTGCAGTTCTTCATGGCTGAATTCCAGCAATGGGCGCACCAGCCAGCCTGCCTGCCAATGCCGCATCAAAGGCATGGATGCCAAACCGGAAACACCGGCTCCACGCAGCAGTTGTAACAAAAGGGTTTCTACCTGATCATCCCCATGGTGCGCGGTGAGCAGCATGTCCCCGGCATTCATGTGCGCGGCGATGGCGGCGTAGCGGGCATCCCTGGCTTGTGCTTCCAGACTTTCTCCCGATGCGGGCCTGAGGTTCAGCTGCAGGCTGGTCAACGGAATATCCAGCCTGACGCAGGTCTCCCGGCAGAACTTCTCCCATTCCAGCGCTTTGTCCTGCAGGCCGTGGTTGATGTGAACAGCTTGCAAGGGCGCTGGCAGTTGTGCGCGTATTTGCGACAGGCCATGGAGCAGCGTTGTGGAATCCATCCCGCCACTGAACGCCACCCAGTATTGTTCCGGAACGGGAAGCGTTTGCAGCTTGTGCAACAACTTCTGCGGAGAAAACACCATGATCAGCACCCTGGTCTACGACAGTCCTGTCCCTGCGTTTCGTACCCCTGTCTAATCCGGTTTGAACAGGATTGTGGAGATCAGGCTTCGCTGAATACCCCATAAGACATCAGTCGCTGATAGCGACTTTCAAGTAATTCATCCTGTGATTTCCCCTGAAGCTGATCCAGGGATTTGATCAAGGATTGTTTGAGATTGGCAGCCATGGCATCAGGATCCCGGTGGGCGCCTCCCAAAGGCTCGGGCACGATGCCGTCGATCAGCCCCAACTCCTTGAGTTTGTCCGAAGTAATGGCCATTGCCTCGGCTGCCTGGGGCGCTTTCTCAGCGCTTTTCCACAGGATGGAGGCACAGCCTTCCGGAGAAATCACCGAATAGGTGGCATACTGCAACATCATGAGCTTGTCGGCCACACCAATGGCTAGCGCGCCACCGGAGCCGCCCTCGCCAATGACCGTGGCGACAATTGGTGTGCGCAAACCTGCCATTTCCCGCAGATTTCTGGCAATGGCTTCACTCTGGCCCCGCTCTTCTGCATCGATGCCGGGGTAGGCGCCCGGCGTATCGATAAAGGTCAGCACCGGAAGCTTGAAACGCTCTGCCGTCTCCATCATGCGCAAGGCCTTCCGGTATCCTTCCGGTCTGGGCATACCGAAATTGCGCTTCAGCTTCTCCTTGGTGTCTCTCCCCTTCTGGTGGCCAATAATCATCACCACTCGACCGTCAATGCGACCGATGCCAGAAACAATGGACTGATCATCTGCAAAAGCCCTGTCACCGTGCAGACCTTCAAAATCATCCACAATGCGTTCAATGTAGTCCAGGGTATAGGGGCGCAGGGGGTGGCGGGCCAGTTGTGATGTCTGCCAGGGGTTCAGTGCGGAAAACAGGGATTCGGTGAGCTTGCGGCTCTTTTCTTCCAGGCGCTCGATTTCTTCCTGGATATTGATCTCGGCATCGTCGCCCAGCAGGCGCAATTCACCGATTTTTGCTTCAAGTTCCGCGATGGGTTGTTCAAATTCGAGAAAATTGAGATCCATAGAGGCAGCTCACAAATTACAGATGTCGCCTATCATACCCCAATTGCCGCAACCGCATTAACTGAATTCCCTGCAAAATGCAGCACGATGCCGCTGTCTCCCAGCAGCTGGCGCAGGCGCCGCAACAGCTCATCATCCGGCGTAATCCGCCATTTCTCCCCGAGACGGATCAATGCCGAGGCATCCTGACGTTGATAGCGGACGCATACCGGCACCGCCCCCCCCTGGAAATCTCCGAGCAATGCCAGCAGCTGATTACGCACATCCACCGCCGTCCATTTTTGGCTGCGAATGAACTGTTCATCCAGCACCAGGTCCAGGGCCGCAAGACGCCGTTGGCGAAAGGATTCGAAACTGCTTACTTGTTCTGCCCGCAAGCCCAACCCGCCCCGGTACTCATCGTGAACCAACTTGCCCTGCACTACCAGTACCTTGTCCACCACCAGCAAATCCTTGCAACATTCAAAAGCTTCGTTGAACAGCGTCAGTTCGATACGCCCGGTTTTGTCATCCAGCAACACGCTGGCCATCATGCCTCGCTGGGTGGCACGTTTGTTTACCGCCATCACCAGTCCGGCAACTGTCACGTCCTTGCCCCTGCCATAACCTCTCTGGCTGTCATCCAGGGACAGGTTGCCGATGCGGGCGGCAAGCTCTTTTACTTCCGGTTCGTAGAAATCGATGGGATGGCCGGTGAGAAACAGCCCCAGGGTTTCCTTTTCGCCCCGCAGGCGTTGCTCGTCGCTCCAATCAGCCACATCTTCGGGAATGATGCCCATGGCAGGTGGCGCTTCCGGTTCACTCAAACCGAACAGATCGCTCTGCCCGGCGGCTTGCAGCGCATGGTGCTGTTCCGCCGTTTTCAGGGCCAGGGGCAGTTGCGCCATGAGGGTGGCGCGGTTGCTGCCCAGCTCATCCAAGGCACCGGCCCGAATCAGGGATTCCAGCACCCGACGGTTGCATTTGCGCAGGTCGATGCGCCGACAAAAGTCGAACAGATCCTGAAACGGGCCACCTTCCTTGCGCGCTTCGATAATGCCTTCAATGGCGGACTCTCCCACCCCCTTGATCGCGCCCAGGCCATAGACGACTTTCTCATCACCATCTACAGCAAACTGGTACTCGGAGCGATTGACCTGTGGGGGCAATACTTCCAGCTTCATCTCCCGGCATTCTTCGATGAGATGCACGACCTTGTCGGTGTTGTCCATATCCGCCGACAACACCGCTGCCATGAAAGCCGCCGGATAGTGGGTTTTCAACCACAGGGTCTGGTAGGAGACCAACGCATAGGCGGCAGAGTGGGATTTGTTGAAGCCATAACCGGCAAAATGCGCCATAAGGTCGAAGATCTGTGTCGCCAGGGCTTCGTCCACACCCCGCTCCACCGCGCCCTTGCGGAAGATCTCACCCTGCTTTTCCATTTCTTCCGGTTTTTTCTTGCCCATGGCGCGACGCAGCAAATCCGCACCCCCCAGGGAATAGCCGGCCAGCACCTGGGCAATCTGCATCACCTGCTCCTGATACAGGATTACACCATAGGTGGGTTTGAGGATGGTTTCCAGGCTGGGATGCAGATACCTGGCTTCCTGATGCCCGTGTTTGCAGGCGATGAAATCATCCACCATGCCGGTGCCCAGGGGGCCGGGGCGATACAGCGCCACCAGTGCGGTAATCTCATCGAAACAATCCGGCTGGAGCTTGCGGATCAGTTCCTTCATACCGGAGGACTCGAGCTGGAACACCGCTGTGGTGGCCGCGGACTTGAGCAACCGGAAGGATTCGGCATCGTCCATGGGTATGGCGTTGATGTCCACCGCTGCCAACCCCTGCTCCTTACGCTGGCGATTGATGGTCTTGAGCGTCCAGTCGATGATGGTCAGGGTGCGCAGGCCCAGAAAATCGAATTTGACCAGGCCCACCGCTTCCACATCGTTCTTATCGAACTGGGTGACCAGATTGCTGCCGTCCGCCTCGCAATACAGGGCGGTAAAATCGGTGAGCTTGCCCGGCGCGATCACCACCCCGCCGGCATGTTTGCCTGCATTGCGGGTCAGGCCTTCCAGCTGCAGGGCCATGTCGATGAGCTGGGTGACTTCCTCGTCGTTTTCGTAAGCCTGCTTCAGTTCTTCGCTGTCTTCCAGGGCCTTGCTCAGGGTGATGCCCAGATCGAAAGGCACCATCTTCGCAATCCGGTCGGTAAAGCCATAGGGGTGCCCCAGCACCCGCCCCACATCACGCACCACGGCCTTTGCCGCCATGGAGCCGTAGGTGATGATCTGGGATACCGCATCCCGCCCGTAGCGCTCCGCCACATAGTCGATCACTTCATCGCGCCTGTCCATGCAGAAGTCGATATCAAAATCCGGCATGGAGATGCGTTCCGGATTGAGAAAACGCTCGAACAGCAGTTCATGTTCCAGGGGATCCAGATCCGTGATCTTCAGGGCGTAAGCGACCAGGGATCCCGCTCCCGAACCCCGACCCGGCCCCACGGGAATTTCCTCGTCCTTGGCCCATTGAATAAAATCCGCGACAATCAGAAAGTATCCGGGAAACCCCATGTCGATAATGACGCCCAGCTCGATCTCCAGGCGCTCGTCATACGGCCGGCGTTTTTCCACAAAATCCTCCGCTTCCGGGTCAAGGATTTTCTGCAGCCGCTCTTCCAGCCCCTGTTGCGACAACTGACGAAAAAATTCATCCATGGTCAGCCCCTGGGGTACGGGGAAGTCCGGCAAATAGTCCTCGCCGAAGGTCATCTCCACGGTGCAGCGGCGGGCAATCTCCACGCTGTTTTCCAGCGCCTCGGGGATATCGGAGAACAGCTCGGCCATTTCCTCGGCAGTGCGCAGATATTGCTCCGGAGAATAGTCCCTGGGGCGGCGGGGATCATCCAGGGTGCGCCCCTGGTTGATGCACACCCGCACTTCATGGGCATCGAAATCGCCCGGCTTGAGGAAACACACTTCATTGGTTGCAACCACGGGCACCTGGCGCTGCTGCGCCAACGCCACGCTGGCGTGCAGGCAGGCTTCCTCATTGGCTCTGCCGGTACGCGCCAGTTGCAGGTAATAGCGGTCACCAAACAACTCCAGCCAATGGTCCAGCAGTTCGTTCACCAACGCCTGATTTCCCGACAGCAGGGCGCGGCCCACATCCCCATCCCTGCCACCGGACAAGGCGATCAAGCCCCGGCAGCTTTCCCCGTCCAGCCACTGCCGGTCGAGCATGGGCCTGCCCAGGTGCTGGCCTTGCTGGTAGCCCCGGGAAACCAGCTCCCGCAGGTTGCCATAACCGACATCATTCTGCGCCAGCAGCAACAACCTGTCCGGCTGATTGATCTGCTCTGCATTGCGCAGCCACAGATCCACCCCGAACAAAGGCTTGATGCCCGCCCCCGTGGTGGCGCGATAGAACTTGACCAGGGAAAACAGGTTGAACTGATCCGTGACCGCAACCGCCGGCATTTCCTGCCCAACCAAAGCGGACACCAGGGGCTTGATGCGCACCACGCTGTCCACCATGGAGTATTCGGTGTGCAGATGAAGATGTACAAAGCGGGGTTCCATGGCGGGATTATTCTACCACCGGAGCGAGGAATTCGCCCCAGGGTTTCCACGACTAACCGGGAAAAGGCCCCCACCAGCACATCGCCATCACAGGAACGAAGTGATACTTCAGCCGCATGCCAGTTTTTGTTGCAACCCCCCTTTGCCCAGGCTGCCAGCGCATTGACCAGAAAAGGGTAATCAATAGGTCAATATGAAATACGCCGCCGCAAGAAAATCCCGCCTACCAGCATCAGCGAGGTTCCAAGCAGGAGCATGGCCCATTCCCCAAGGGTAGGAATGGCTTGCACCGCACCGGCATTCGTTTGCGTCTCAATCCGGATCTTCCGGGCGATCTCCTGCGCATATGCGGTAAAGTCAGCGGTAACGACGACAAATCCGTCATTACCACCCGCCGGCTGTGGAAATACGATAGTTTCAAGATAGGCAACGTCTACCCCCGCCCCCACTCCCAGCGCATTCAGCACATCGATACCCGCCGCCTGGGCATTGCGCGATGCGGTGGTGGTCGCTGCGGCATTGTCTGGAACACCATCAGTGGACAGATCGATGATCTGCCGGGCTGATGCCGGAACGGCGCTGGCAATCTGGTTCGCCGCCTCATTGATGCAGCCCGCCATGTTGGTGGTGCCGCCTCCCTTGACAATATTCCGGATCTGGCTGGTCAAGCTCGCCACATTGGCAGCCGTCACTTCCGTGGGCGGGAGTTCAACGGAGACATCCCGGCCAAACTGGATGATAGTCAGGCGCACCGATCCATCCTGAGGCATAACTGCCGGGTCGGCTACTGCGGCAGCCGTGCCATCCAGCTGCAATTGAAATTCGCTCACAACAGGCCTTCCATTCCTCCTTGGATAGCCCATGCTTACGCAATACTTCAAAAGGAGAAACATCACATTCTTCGCTCAGCCTTCTATAAAACCGGGTCAGGCCCGGGATTCGGTAATCCTTCCTGCCAAATATTTCATTTTCTCGATTTGCCATTCGTATATTTTCTATCAATATATCCGGATGTTCCAACCATTCACAATCTTGCAACCCCGGACCACCAAGTCTGCGCTTCTTATTTTCCTCCCACTCCTCCTTCGTCCACTCCCGCCAGTGCATGGGTTCCAGCTCGATGTCCTTGCCATCCCATTCCGCTTTCCAGGCCTCGCCCCAGCCCAGCCGCCCTGCCTTCTTGTTGCGCAGCGTCCGGGGCCAATACCCTGCCGCATAAATGTGCATTTCCGGTCGATCCTTGCCAAAGCCACCTTCGCCGATCTCCCATTTCGAGCGTTTCCAGCCGGGCACCAGGTAGTTGCCTTGTTCGTCAGAAACCACCTCGATTCGCTTGATGGTGCCGCTACCCACATGAATCGTCCCACCCATCGTGCCGATCAGCTGTGGCCATCTGATAGAAATCACCGCATGGG
>JAMOLT010000022.1 GCA_027068915.1 Sedimenticola sp.
TCACCACCAAACTTCGCCGCCTGCACGGTCGTGATCGCCGCCGTCAGCGTGGTTTTACCGTGGTCTACGTGACCGATGGTGCCCACGTTTACATGGGGTTTGGTTCTTTCAAATTTTTCCTTAGACACTGTAGCTTACCTTTATCAACGAAACTGTTTCTAAACGATTTTGGATTACTTGTTTACGATGCTGTCCGCAATGCTTTGCGGCACCTCATTGTATTTGGAAAATTCCATGCTGTAGTTGGCGCGGCCCTGGGTCGCTCCGCGCAGGTCCGTTGCGTAACCAAACATGGAAGAAAGCGGCACTTCCGCCTTGATGATCTTTCCGGCAGGGTTGTCTTCCATGCCCTGCACCATACCGCGGCGGCTGTTGAGGTCGCCGATAACGTCACCCATGTATTCTTCCGGAGTGACAACCTCAACCTTCATGATGGGCTCAAGCAGCACCGGGTCGGCCTCGCTCACGCCATTCTTGAATCCTATGGAGCCGGCAATCTTGAATGCCTGCTCGTTGGAATCCACCTCATGGAAGGAACCGTCATAAAGGGTCGCTTTGACATCAACTACCGGATAGCCTGCAATAACCCCGCTTTGCATGGCTTCCTGGATGCCCTTGTCAACCGCGGGAATGTACTCACGGGGAACCACGCCGCCAACGATCTTGTTGACGAATTCATAGTTTTCTTCGCTGTCGGTGAGGGGCTCGATCTTCAGCCAGACATGGCCGTACTGACCCCGACCACCGGACTGACGCACAAACTTGCCTTCCACCTCAACCACCTTGCGGATGGTTTCACGATAGGCAACCTGGGGCGCGCCCACGTTGGCTTCTACGCTAAACTCACGCTTCATGCGATCAACGATGATATCCAGATGCAATTCGCCCATGCCGGAAATAATAGTCTGGCCGGATTCCTCATCCGTATGCACACGGAAGGAAGGATCCTCCTGCGCCAGCTTCTGCAGGGCGATGCCCATTTTTTCCTGGTCTGCCTTGGTCTTGGGTTCCACCGCGACCGAAATAACCGGCTCCGGGAACTCCATACGCTCGAGGATGATCTGGTTCTTCAGCGCACAAAGCGTATCACCAGTGGTGACATCCTTGAGGCCAACCGCCGCGGCAATATCACCGGCGCGAACTTCCTTGATTTCATCACGACTGTTGGCGTGCATTTGCAGGACACGACCCATACGCTCTTTCTTGCGCTTCACCGGATTGTAGACACTGTCACCCGCGTTAACCACGCCGGAATAGACGCGGAAAAAAGTCAGAGTGCCAACGAATGGGTCTGTGGCAATCTTGAACGCCAGCGCCGCAAAGGGCTCGTCATCAGAAGCCTGACGAACACCTTCGGAACCATCTTCCAGCTCACCCTTGATCGGGGGAACATCAACAGGAGAAGGCATCAACTCGATAATCTTGTCGAGCATGGCCTGCACACCCTTGTTCTTGAAAGCAGAACCCAGGGTTACCGGGGTAATCTCGAGATTTAGCGTGCGAATACGCAGGCCTTCCATGATTTCCGCTTCGCTGAGCTCTTCGCCTTCGAGGTATTTTTCCATCATCTCGTCGTTGGCTTCGGCTGCTGCCTCGATCATGTTGGCGCGCCATTCCTCGGCAACTTCCACCATGTCCTCAGGAATCTCTTCATATGTGAAGTCCACGCCCATGTTCTCGTCACTCCAGACGATGGACTTCATTTTGATCAGGTCGATAACGCCACTGAAACCCTCTTCCGCACCGATGGGCACCTGGATGGGCACTGCATTGGCGCCCAGACGCTCTTTCAACTGCTCTACCACACGGAAGAAGTTGGCGCCCATGCGATCCATCTTGTTGACGAAAGCCATACGCGGCACTTCGTAACGATTGGCCTGGCGCCATACGGTTTCAGACTGGGGCTCTACGCCACCCACCGCGCACAATACGAATACCGCACCATCAAGTACGCGCAGGGAGCGCTCTACTTCGATGGTGAAGTCAACGTGTCCGGGGGTGTCGATGATGTTGATTCTGTGCTCGGGAAAATTCCCGGCCATACCTTTCCAGAAACAAGTGGTGGCGGCGGAGGTAATGGTGATTCCGCGCTCCTGCTCCTGCTCCATCCAATCCATGGTAGCCGCGCCGTCATGCACTTCACCAATCTTGTGAGACACGCCGGTGTAGTACAGCACGCGCTCGGTAGTGGTGGTTTTACCAGCATCAATATGCGCCATGATGCCGACATTGCGATAACGCTCAATAGGTGTGCTACGTGCCACGGTTATATCCGTCCTGAAAAAATAAAGCTGTAAAAGAGCTTGAGTGTATTGGTTAGAAACCTACCAGCGATAATGGGAGAAAGCCTTGTTGGCCTCCGCCATACGATGGGTGTCTTCTTTCTTTTTCACCGCTGTACCACGGGAATCGGAAGCATCCATCAATTCGCCTGCAAGACGATCTGCCATGGATTTTTCGCTACGCTTGCGCGCCGCTTCGATCAACCAGCGCATGGCCAGGGCATTGCGGCGCAGGGGGCGCACTTCTACAGGAACCTGATAGGTCGCACCACCAACCCGGCGGGATTTTACCTCGACAACCGGACGCACATTTTCCAGCGCCTGCTCCAGGGATTCCAGAGGATCTCCACCCTTCTTCTCTGCGATCTGATCCAGCGCACCATAAAGCACACGCTCGGCAACAGATTTCTTTCCATCGACCATCACTATATTGATGAATTTGGCCAGGGTCAGACTGCCAAATTTCGGGTCTGGTAATATCTCGCGGCGGGCCGCTACTCTTCTTCTTGCCATGACGCTCTACTCTACGATTCTCTGGTTAAAAACAATCAGCACTGTTTGATCAGCTCTTGGGGCGCTTGGCGCCATATTTGGAGCGACCCTGGCGGCGTGACTCGACACCAGAGGTATCCAGCGCACCGCGAACAACGTGATAACGCACACCAGGTAAATCTTTTACCCGGCCGCCACGAATCAGCACCACGGAGTGTTCCTGAAGATTGTGTCCTTCGCCACCAATATAGGAAGTCACTTCATATCCATTGGTCAAACGAACACGCGCCACCTTGCGCAAAGCCGAGTTCGGCTTTTTTGGGGTAGTGGTATACACGCGAGTACACACACCACGACGCTGAGGGCAGGCCTCCAGCGCAGGCACATTGCTCTTCTCCACTGCGCGCTTGCGCGGCTTACGCACCAACTGATTGATTGTAGTCATTAAATACAGTCTCCGGACGCCTCGGTCATCTTGCCAAAGCGCCAAAAATTCGTGCAGAGGATACTCCGTCCAATGTAACGGTGGACGGCATCATGCAGTCGAATCGGTTATTTTCGCCATGCGACCCAAGTCGCAGAATAAACAATAAGGCCGGGGGTTCTCCCCACCCTTATGCGAAGACCGCGCATTTTAGATATGCGCGGTCTTTCTGTCAAGCCCTGTTTCAGTGATTTCTGTAAAAACCCACGCAGAACGCTGGAATCCGGTCAGGATTCTGCCTCTGAAGTATTCAGCGCTTCTTTAATTACAGCCTCCACTTCATCACTCGCCATCTCTACCATGGCGCCCTGTTCTGTTGTTCCAGACAGCAGATCCTCCGCGCGACGACGTTTGCGGGCTTCATGGTAAGCGAGGCCGGTGCCTGCCGGTATCAGGCGTCCTACGATGACGTTTTCCTTCAAACCATGCAGACGATCCTCGGCACCACGCACGGAGGCTTCGGTAAGCACCCGGGTAGTCTCCTGGAAGGATGCTGCGGAGATGAAGGACTCGGTAGCCAGGGAAGCTTTGGTGATACCCAGCAGCAAAGGCTCCCAGGTAGCAGGCATCTCATCCTTCTTGAGAACCTTTTCATTCTCTTCCAGCACCCTGGAGCGGGAAATCTGTTCGCCCCGCAGCAACTTGGTGTCTCCACCATCGACAATCTCCACCTTGCGCAGCATCTGGCGGATGATAACCTCGATATGCTTGTCGTTGATGCCAACGCCCTGCAGCCGGTAAACGTCCTGGATCTCCTGCACCAGGTATTCCGCCAGGGCGGTCACACCGCGCAAGCGCAGAATGTCGTGGGGGTTGAGTTCACCTTCGGCGATCACCTCCCCTTTTTCGACATGCTCTCCCTCGAACACGTCCACATGACGCCATTTGGGAATCAGGGATTCCACCTGCTCCCCATCAGCCATGGTAATGACCAGGCGCTGCTTGCCTTTGGTGTCCTTGCCGAAGCTGATGGTGCCACTGGCTTCCGCCAGAATCGCGGGTTCCTTGGGTTTGCGCGCCTCGAACAAATCCGCCACCCGAGGCAAACCACCGGTAATATCACGGGTCTTGGAGGATTCCTGGGGAATCCGCGCCAGTACGTCGCCAACGCCAACCTCGGCGCCATCCTGCACACTGACCACCGCACCAGCCGGCAACACATAATTGGCCGGCAGACTAGTGCCCGCAATGTTGACATCATTGCCCTTGGCGTCGATCAGCTTGATCATGGGACGCAAGTCCTTGCCACTGGTGGGACGTTGTTTGGGATCCATCACCTCAAGAGAAGTCAGGCCGGTGACATCGTCGGTCTTGGTCTGCACGGTTACACCATCCACGAAGTCCACAAACCGCAGTATGCCTGCCATCTCGGTAACAACCGGATGGGTATGCGGATCCCAGGTTGCCACAAGTTCGCCGGCAGTCACTTTTGCACCATCTTTCACTTGCAGCTCGGCACCATAAGGCAGTTTGTAGCGTTCCCGCTCACTGCCGCGGGTATCATGGACGATGATTTCCCCGGAGCGGGATACCGCCACCAGCTTGCCATCCGCCCGCTCCACGGTCTTGATGTTGTTCAGGGTCACGCTGCCGGTATTCTTGACCTCGATACTGCTTACCGCAGCAGACCGTGAAGCCGCACCACCAATGTGGAAGGTACGCATGGTCAGCTGGGTTCCCGGCTCACCGATGGACTGGGCTGCAACCACACCAACCGCTTCACCGATATTGATGCCGTGACCACGACCGAGGTCACGGCCATAGCAAGCACCACAGATGCCGTATTTGGCTTCACAGCTGATTGCGGATCGCACGGTAACCTGATCCACGCCGTTCTCTTCCAGCATATCCACCAGTGCCTCGTCCAGCAATATGCCAGCCTCGATCAGCACGTCATCACTGCCCGGCTTGTACACTTCCTTGGAAGTGACCCGACCCAGAATACGCTCATGCAATGCCTCCACCACATCACCACCTTCGATGATGGGCTGCATCAGCAGACCCTTTTCCGTGCCGCAATCTTCCGAGGTAATGACCAGATCCTGGGCCACATCCACCAGACGGCGGGTAAGGTAACCAGAGTTGGCTGTCTTCAGAGCCGTATCCGCCAGGCCTTTGCGAGCACCGTGCGTGGAAATAAAGTACTGCAGTACGTCCAGGCCCTCACGGAAGTTCGCGGTAATCGGTGTTTCGATGATGGAACCATCCGGCTTGGCCATCAGACCCCGCATACCGGCCAGTTGCCGGATCTGCGCCGCGGAACCCCGAGCACCTGAATCAGCCATCATGAAGATAGAGTTGAAAGAGTCCTGTTTGACTTCGTTTCCATCCTTGTCGATAACAATATCCTTGCCCAGTCGATCCATCATGGCCTTGGCCACCTGGTCATTGGCATGGGACCAGATATCGATCACTTTGTTGTAGCGTTCGCCATTGGTTACCAGGCCGGACGCATACTGATCCTCGATCTCCTTGACTTCTTTTTCCGCAGCCGCCAACAGAATTTCTTTTTCTGCCGGTACGACCATGTCGTCTGCGCAAACAGAGGCTCCGGAACGCGCAGCAAAGCGGAAGCCGGTGTACATGAGCTGGTCAGCAAACACTACCGTATCCTTGAGTCCAAGCTCTCGGTAGCAGGTATTAACCAGACGGGAAATCGCCTTCTTGTTGAGGACAGTATTGACCAGCTTGCCGAAAGAAAGGCGCTTGGGGATAATATCCCAGAGGATCGCACGGCCAATTGTCGTGTCATAAATCCGGGACTCCACAGCAAATGAACCATCTTCCTGTTTTATTTCCTCATCGATACGCACTTTTACCTTGGCATGCAGCTCCGCCTGGCCGGTTTCATATACACGATAGGCTTCGGCAATGCTCGCCAGCGCCATATCCTCGCCCTTTGCGTTGATCCGCTCACGGGTCATGTAGTACAGGCCCAACACCACGTCCTGGGTAGGCACGATGATAGGCTCACCGTTAGCGGCAGACAGGATGTTGTTGCTGGCCATCATCAGGGTGCGCGCTTCGAGCTGGGCCTCCAGGGACAGGGGCACATGCACGGCCATCTGGTCGCCGTCGAAATCGGCGTTGAAGGCAGTACAAACCAGGGGATGCAGCTGAATGGCCTTGCCTTCGATCAGCACGGGCTCGAACGCCTGGATACCGAGGCGGTGCAAAGTCGGCGCCCGGTTGAGCATGACGGGATGCTCACGAATAACGTTTTCCAGAATATCCCAGACTTCTGCCGCACCACGATCAACCAGCTTCTTCGCTGCCTTGATGGTAGTGGCCAGCCCACGGGACTGCAGCTTGGCAAAGATGAAGGGTTTGAACAGTTCCAGGGCCATGCGCTTGGGCAGACCGCACTGATGCAGCTTCAGGGTTGGACCCACCACGATAACGGAACGGCCAGAGTAGTCCACCCGTTTGCCCAGCAGATTCTGACGGAAACGCCCCTGCTTGCCTTTGATCATATCGGCCAGGGATTTGAGTGGACGCTTGTTGGTGCCAGTGATGGCGCGGCCACGACGGCCGTTGTCCAGCAGGGCATCCACAGCTTCCTGCAGCATGCGCTTTTCGTTGCGCACGATGATGTCCGGCGCGGTGAGTTCCAGCAGGCGCTTGAGGCGGTTGTTGCGGTTGATGACCCGGCGATACAGATCGTTCAGATCGGAGGTGGCAAAACGGCCACCGTCCAGAGGCACCAGGGGACGCAGCTCGGGGGGCAATACCGGCAATACCTTGAGGATCATCCACTCGGGGCGATTGCCGGACTCCTCCAGGGATTCCAGCAATTTGAGTCGCTTGGCAATCTTCTTGATCTTGGTCTCGGAATTGGTCGCGCCAATTTCCTCGCGCAGGCGGACGATTTCGGCTGGAATATCCAAGGATATGAGCAACTCGTTGACCGCTTCCGCACCCATGCGGGCATCGAACTCATCACCGTTTTCTTCGATGGCTTCGAGGTACTGCTCGTCGTTCATGAGCTGGCCACGTTCGAGCATGGTCATGCCCGGATCGATCACCACATAAGATTCAAAATACAGGATGCGCTCGATGCTCTTGAGGGTCATGTCCAGCAGCAGGCCGATGCGCGAAGGCAAAGACTTGAGATACCAGATGTGAGCTACCGGACTGGCCAGCTCGATATGCCCCATGCGCTCGCGGCGCACCTTGGACAGGGTGACTTCCACCCCGCACTTCTCGCACACCACACCACGGTGCTTGAGGCGTTTGTACTTGCCGCACAAGCATTCGTAGTCATTTACCGGGCCGAATATCTTGGCGCAGAACAGGCCTTCGCGCTCTGGTTTGAAGGTACGATAGTTGATGGTTTCCGGCTTTTTGACTTCGCCAAAAGACCAGGACCGAATCCTGTCCGGGGAGGCCAGCCCAATGCGGATGGCATCGAACTCTTCGTTCTGCCCCTGTTGTTTCAGAATCTTCAAAAGATCTTTCACGAATCTATCTCCGTAGTATCGCTGCTCGAATCAAAGGTACCGGCCCTCACCAATCCGCCAGGGGCGGATTGGGACGCATGCAGTGCGCCCTTAGGGTGTGTGCCAGGAAAGGTACACATCAATCCTGCTCCAGCTCAATATTAATGCCCAGCGATTTCACTTCTTTCACCAGTACATTGAAGGACTCGGGCATACCGGCCTCCATCTGATGGTTACCATCAACAATATTCTTGTACATCCTGGTGCGTCCGTTCACATCATCGGATTTGACGGTAAGCATTTCCTGCAGGGTGTAAGCCGCACCATAGGCTTCCAGCGCCCACACTTCCATCTCGCCGAAACGCTGACCGCCGAACTGCGCCTTGCCACCCAGGGGTTGCTGGGTGACCAGGCTGTAGGGGCCAGTGGAGCGGGCATGCATCTTGTCATCAACCAGGTGGTTGAGCTTGAGCATGTACATGTAGCCCACGGTGACGGGGCGCTCGAACTGCTCGCCGGTGCGTCCGTCAAACAAGGTGCATTGACCGCTTTCCGGCAAACCACCCAGTTTCAGCAGATGGCGGATCTCTTCCTCGGTGGCGCCATCGAACACCGGCGTCGCCATAGGTACGCCATTGCGCAGATTGCCCGCCAGCTCGACGATTTCTTCATCGCTGAAGGATTTCAGGTCTTCCTGCTTGCCACTGAAGTTGTACACATCATTCAGATATTTGCGCAACTGCGTAATTTTGGCCTGAGTATCGAGCATCTCGCCAATGCGCTCACCCACGCCCTTGGCGGCAAACCCCAGGTGGGTTTCCAGAATCTGGCCAATATTCATCCGCGAAGGTACACCCAGAGGATTCAGGGCGATATCTACCGGACGGCCATTTTCGTCAAAAGGCATGTCCTCCACAGGAACAATCTGGGAAATAACGCCCTTGTTTCCATGACGGCCAGCCATTTTGTCGCCAGGCTGGATGCGGCGCTTGATCGCCACATACACCTTGACCATCTTGAGTACGCCCGGCGCCAGGTCGTCGCCTGTAGACAGCTTGCGCTTTTTGTCTTCATAAAAATCCCGGAAGGACTGGCGCTGCTCTTCCACTTGTTTGCCAGTGGCTTCCAGCTGCTGCTGCGCCTCTTCATTGCGCAGACGGATTTCAAACCACTGGTTCTTGTCCAGGTCAGCCAGATAACTCTTGGTGATTTTGGAGCCAGCCTTGAGTTTGTTTGGTCCGCCATCAGCCACTTTGCTGGTGAGCATTTTCTCAACCCGGACGAAGGTGTCTTCTTCCATGATGCGCTGCTGATCAGCAATATCCTTGCGGATACGATTCAGCTCTGCTTCCTGGATTTCCAGGGCACGGGCGTCTTTCTCCACACCGTCACGGGTAAATACCTGCACATCGATAACGGTACCGGATACGCCGGATTTTACCCGCAGGGAAGTATCCTTAACATCGGACGCCTTCTCACCGAAAATGGCACGCAGCAGTTTTTCTTCCGGCGTCAGCTGGGTTTCCCCTTTGGGGGTTACCTTACCCACTAGAATGTCGCCTTCTTTTACTTCGGCACCCACATAAACGATGCCGGACTGATCCAGCTTCGCCAGCGCCGCCTCACCCACGTTGGGAATATCGCCGGTGATCTCTTCCGAGCCCAATTTGGTATCCCGGGCCTGGCATGTCAACTCTTCGATATGAATGGTGGTGAAACGATCTTCCTTCACCACATTTTCCGAGATGAGGATGGAATCCTCGAAGTTGTAGCCGTTCCAGGGCATGAAGGCTACTCGCAGATTCTGGCCCAGCGCCAGCTCGCCCATGTCCGTGGAAGGACCATCGGCCATCACGTCTTCTCGCGCCACCGTATCGCCCACCATCACCAGCGGACGCTGATTGATGCAGGTGTTCTGGTTGGAACGGGTGTATTTGGTCAGGTTGTAGATATCCACGCCCGGCTCGCCGGCAATGGTTTCATTGTCGTTTACCCGCACCACGATACGGCTGGCATCTACAGATTCCACCTTGCCACCACGTTTGGCAATGACGGTCACGCCAGAATCCACAGCAACATTGCGCTCAATACCGGTGCCCACCAGAGGCTTTTCCGCCCGCAAGGTAGGTACAGCCTGACGTTGCATGTTGGAACCCATGAGGGCGCGATTGGCATCGTCATGCTCAAGGAAAGGGATCAGGGCCGCCGCCACAGAGACGATCTGCTTTGGCGATACGTCCATGTATTCCACCTTGTCCGGCGTGAACAGGGCAAATTCGTTTTGATGGCGACAGGACACCAGCTCTTCGGTAAGCTTGCCTTTCTTGTCCATGGCCGCGCTGGCCTGGGCGATGACGAAACGACCTTCCTCGATGGCCGACAGATAATGGATTTCTTCTGTAGCCTTGCCGCTCTTCACCACTCGGTAGGGCGTTTCCAGGAAACCGTAACGGTTGGTCTTGGCATACACAGCCAGAGAGTTGATCAGGCCGATGTTTGGCCCCTCCGGCGTCTCGATGGGGCACACCCGGCCGTAGTGGGTGGGATGCACATCGCGCACCTCGAAGCCAGCGCGCTCCCGCGCCAGACCGCCGGGGCCCAGTGCGGAAACACGGCGCTTGTGCGTGATCTCGGACAAGGGGTTATTCTGATCCATGAACTGGGATAACTGACTGGAGCCAAAGAACTCTTTGATGGCTGCAGACACAGGTTTGGCGTTGATCATTTCCTGAG
>JAMOLT010000023.1 GCA_027068915.1 Sedimenticola sp.
CATCCTTGAGCAAGGGGATAGCCTTGCCGATATCCGGCCCCTGCTGCCCGGCCTGGGAGGTGGTGAAGAACACCGGTTCCTCGATGGCGTCAAAATCGTTCTCCTCGCGCATGCGCTGCATGAGGACAGAACCCACCATGCCGCGCCAGCCTACGAAACCTACTCTTTTCATTGCATTACCTGCATTACCTGCATTACCTGCATTACCTGCATTACCTGCATTACCTGCATTATTCTGCGAAAAATTCAAAAAGCCGTCATTCCGGCGCAGGCCGGAATCCATGGGCCCCGGCCTCGGCAATTGCTCCTGCATTGCTCTAACTCCTCCATCCCTGGAGTCGTGCGCCGGGGTGACGAGAATCAATAATTATTCAATCGTAGCCCGGGTGAAGCACAGCATAACCAGGAGAAGTCCACAACGGCCAAACTGTGCGTCCAAACGAGTACCTTGTTAGAGCTTGCTTGCCAAGTTTTCAAAGAATTCTTCATGTATGTTTTTTGCTTGAGAGAATATTTTTGATCCTTTACGTAACTTATAGTCTACGCAGGGCACGGTTAATGAAGTTAGCTTATTCTCACCAAAAAATACTGATGCGTCCTCAAATAGGAATACTTGTAAAGGAAAGAAATCGTAATCCAATGTTATGACAATTAATTGGTCGAACCCCTTTACAAGCTGAGACAGCGATCTATTTTTACTGTACCTGGTTGTTGATTTAACCTGAAATAATATATCACCTCCGTTGGTATCACAGACCTTAATATCCCAAGCTTTCTCTGTTGATCTTCCGAAAACAACCGAACAATCAGTGTATTTTTCTTCTAGATATTTTTTCGCGAAGTACTCAGCAATAGTTCCTGAAGTTAACGCGCAACCAGGAAACTGCTCCGGATTTGCTTGAACTTGCTCCCATAAAAGTTCGTATGCTTTTCCGTATGCATCTAGGGCTTTATCAATATCTGACTCTTCTACCATGATTCACTGAGACTCTAACCCTGTTTACAGGGCCGCAACCACGGCATCGCCCATTTCCTCGGTGCCTACTTCACGCATGCCCTCGGCCATAATGTCCCGGGTACGCAAGCCGTCATCCAGCACCTGGTTCACCGCCGCCTCGATACGCTCCGCCATGGCCACTTCGTCCAGGCTGTAGCGCAACATCATGGCCACAGACAAAATAGTCGCCAGGGGATTGGCCAGATTCTGCCCGGCAATATCCGGGGCGGAGCCGTGGATGGGTTCGTACATACCCTTGCCATTCTCGTCCAGTGAGGCCGAGGGCAGCATGCCGATGGAGCCGGTGAGCATGGCTGCGCAGTCAGACAGGATATCGCCGAACATATTGGTGGTGACCATGACATCGAACTGTTTGGGTTCCCGCACCAGCTGCATGGCGGCGTTGTCCACATACATGTGGCTCAGCTCCACATCCCTGTAGTCCTTTTCCATGACTCTGGTAGCCACTTCCCGCCACAGCTCGGTGCATTCCAGCACATTGGCCTTGTCCACAGAGCACACCCGGCCGCCACGCTTGCGAGCGATATCCCCGGCCACACGCAGGATGCGTTCAACCTCGCTCTCCCGGTACACCAGGGTATTGAATCCCTCCTTCTCGCCGCTATCCAGCTCCCGCACACCCCGGGGCTGGCCAAAATAGATGCCACCGGTGAGCTCGCGCACGATCATGATATCCAGGCCGGACACCACTTCGGACTTGAGGGTGGAGGCATCGGCAAGCTGGGGATAGAGAATGGCCGGGCGCAGATTGGCAAACAGGTTCAACCCCGCTCGCAACCCCAGCAGGCCCTTTTCCGGGCGAATGGAAATGTCCAGGGACTCCCACTTGTACCCACCCACGGCACCCAGCAGGATGGCATCGGCTTCTCCTGCAATTTCCAGGGTGGCGTCCGGCAGGGGCACACCGGTGGCATCGATGGCAGCACCACCTACCAGGGCCTCATCCAGTTCAATGTCGAGGCCTTCGCCGGCCAGATTGTCCAGCACTTTCACCGCCTGGTTGACGATTTCCGGACCGATGCCGTCGCCGGGGAGTATCAGAATTTTCTTGGTCATTAGTCTTAAATTCTCTATTGTTATTACACCAGGATGGCGCTCCTACACTAGGCGCGTGTCCTTAATTCTGGCCATTGTAATGGCACTGACCAACATCCCACCCTTGTTGGCATAATCGGGATGCTCACCTTCCTTAAGGAAGCCCATCTGTTCATAAAGGCGTATTGCAGCTTCATTGTCGCTGAACACTTGTAGTTCCACACGGGTCACATTCAACCAGTTATCACACATATCCAAAGCTGCCTGCAACAAACCTCGACCAACCCCCTTTCTCAGCTCAGTTGCACATACCGCCATACCGAAAGTGGCGACATGGCGTTTTCTGGGATTAGAGCAGGCCGTAAGCAACAACTGCCCCACCACCCGATCATCAATAGTGGCAACCAGGTTGTAATTCCCTTCTCCTAGCTTTTCCAGACGCTGCTCCCACATACCCACTGAAGGAAAGGGCAGCTGCAAGGTTCCGGCTATGACATGAGGCTGTTCATAGATAGCCTTAATTTCCGCGACATCCTGCTTTTCTGCATGCCGAATAACCAATCCCATTCTCCACTTTCTTCCGTTCAGGCAAACAACCAGGGCGCTTCCTGCTTGCGGCGTTCTTCGTAGGCGCGTATCTCATCCACATGCTGCAAGGTCAGGCCGATGTCATCCAGACCTTCCAGCAGACAGTGCTTGCGGAAGCTGTCCACTGCAAATTTCATGCTGCTGCCATCTTCCAGTTTCAACTGCTGGTTTTCAAGATCCACAGTGATTTCCAGCGCCTTGTCGCCACTGGATTTCCGGAATAGCTGTTCCACGACCTCTTCGTCCAGCACAATGGGCAGGATGCCGTTTTTGAAACAGTTGTTGAAAAAAATGTCCGCGAAACTGGGGGCAATAATGACTCTGAAACCGTAATCCAGCAAGGCCCAGGGGGCATGCTCCCGGGAGGAGCCACAACCGAAGTTCTTGCGCGTGAGCAGGATGGATGCTCCGGCATAACGCGGATCATTGAGGACGAATTTCGGGTTGGGCTTGCGGCTGGCGGGATCCACGCCCGGTTCGCCGTGATCGAGATAACGCCACTCGTCGAACAAGTTGGGGCCGAAGCCCGTGCGTTTGATGGATTTCAGGAATTGTTTGGGGATGATGGCATCCGTATCCACGTTGGCGCGATCCAGGGGGCAGGTTCTGCCCTTGAATGTCTTGAATTTATCCATGTTCAGAACTCCCGTACATCGGTAAAGTGCCCGGTAACTGCTGCTGCAGCAGCCATGGCAGGGCTGACCAGATGAGTACGCCCACCGATGCCCTGACGCCCTTCGAAATTGCGGTTGGATGTGGAGGCGCAGCGTTCTCCCGACGCCAGGCGGTCAGCATTCATGGCCAGGCACATGGAGCAGCCCGGTTCACGCCACTCGAAGCCTGCCTCGACGAAAACCTCATCCAGCCCTTCTTCTTCCGCCTGGCGCTTCACCAGGCCGGAGCCGGGCACGACCAGAGCCTGCTTGATATTGTCCGCCACCTTGCGGCCTTTGACGATTTCAGCTGCGGCGCGCAAGTCCTCGATGCGGGAGTTGGTACAGGAGCCGATAAACACCTTGTCCACCTCAATGCCGGTAATGGGCATGCCCGCTTCCAGCCCCATGTATTCCAGGGCACGGCGCATGCCATTGGCCTTCACCTCATCTGCTTCCCTGGCAGGATCAGGCACCCGTGCATTTACATCCACCACCATTTCTGGTGAGGTTCCCCAGGTAACCTGGGGTTCGATTTTGCCCGCATCCAGGGTCACCACCTTATCGAAAGTCGCACCCTCATCGGAGTACAGATCCATCCAGTTGGCGACCGCCTTGTCCCACAATTTCTCGGAAGGCGCAAAGGGGCGCCCCTTCACATAGTCGATGGTCTTCTCATCCACAGCCACAAATCCTGCCCTCGCCCCCGCTTCAATCGCCATGTTGCACACAGTCATGCGCCCTTCCACGGAAAGATCGCGGATAGCCTCACCAGCGAACTCAATGGCATAGCCAGTGCCGCCGGCGGTGCCGATCTTGCCGATGATGGCCAGCACGATGTCCTTGGCGGTGACACCTTTGCCCACCCTGCCCTGCACGTCAATGAGCATGGCCTTGCTCTTTTTCTGGATGAGGCATTGGGTAGCCAGCACATGCTCCACTTCCGAAGTCCCGATGCCAAAGGCCAAAGCACCGAAGGCGCCATGGGTGGCAGTATGGGAATCACCACAGACCACGGTCATGCCCGGCAATGTGGCTCCCTGCTCCGGCCCCACCACATGCACGATGCCCTGGCGGGGATCATTCATATGAAATTCGGGAATACCGAACTCTTTGCAATTTTGATCCAGGGTTTCCACCTGCAAGCGGGAAATGGGGTCGGTGATGCCCGCCGAGCGATCCGTGGTCGGTACATTGTGATCCGGCGTCGCCAGGTTTGCCGACACCCGCCAGGGCTTGCGCCCCGCCAGCCTCAACCCTTCAAACGCCTGGGGAGAAGTCACTTCATGCACCAGTTGCCGGTCGATATAGAGCAAACTGGTGCCATGCTCATCTACACGGACAACATGGGCATCCCATAACTTGTCATAGAGTGTTTTGGTTGTCATGGCTGTTTTTCCGTTCCAGTATTCAGATTTGAAGAATAAACGGCTACAATGGATAACACAAATTCATATTTTTTATTATATGCATTCCATATAGGAATAGAAGGCTCATGGAGCTCGGGAATTTACATGCATTTCTTGCGGTTGCAGACAGCGGCTCCTTTTCTGGCGCAGCGCAACAGCTCTACCTGACCCAGCCGGCCATAAGCAAGCGCCTGGCGGCACTGGAGGAAGAGCTGAACATCCGGCTGTTTGACCGAATCGGACGCCGGGTACGCCTGACCCATGCGGGAGAAGTCCTGTTGCCAAAGGCGCGTGAAATGCTGCTTCAGGCCCAGGACATGAAACATCTGGCCAGCAACCTGCAGACAGAAGTATCCGGGGCGCTGGTACTGGGAACCAGCCACCACATCGGTCTGCACCGCCTACCCCCGGTACTGAAGAATTTCCGCACCAGCTTTCCCAGGGTAGACCTGGACATCCGGTTTATGGACTCTGAAGCCGCCTGCCAGGCCGTGGACAGGGGCGAACTGGAAATGGCCATTGTCACCCTGCCCAATGAAAACCCCGGGCATCTGCAAACCCGCAAACTCTGGCAGGATGAGCTCTGCTTTGTGGCAGCACCCGAGCATGCTCTCGCAAACATGCCGGAGGTATCGCTGAAAATGCTCACCCGGTATCCTGCAGTGTTGCCCGGGGCAAGTACCTACACCAGGAATATACTGGAGCTGGCCTTGCAAGACAAAAACCTTGAGATAACATCAAGTATGTCTACCAACTACATGGAAACATTAAAAATGCTTGCGGAAATCAATCTTGGATGGAGCCTGCTGCCAAAAACCATGCTGGCACAGAGCAACCTGAAAATCTTACCGGTAAAGCTGAAGTTGAAGCGCTCCCTGGGGCTGGTTACGCACACCGGGCGCACGCCTTCCAATCCGGCCAGGGCACTGGTCTCCTGCCTTCCATGAAGCTGTTGTTTCTGGCATTTTCCCTGAGTCTTCTGGCCAGCGCCTGCAGCAGCCTGCCGGCCTTTTCCACCAAGAACCTATCCTGCCGAAACATCGATGCAGACCTATCCTGGGGTGCTCTCTCGGGCCTGACCACCGATATCCGCATACACAATCGCCTGTATGCCGTACATGACCAGAACCTGCCCCGGCCGGAAATTCTGGTGCTGGATATTTCAGGTCACCAGGCAAGCATCACCCACAGCATCCCAATACGCAAAAACGCCAGGCCACCTGTCTATGACCTGGAAGGCATCGCCCATCGTCAGGAGGGTGGCTTCTGGGTCACATCAGAAGGCAAGACCGGCCGCAAACTGCCCAATTTGATTGTGCGTGTGGACGAGAACGGTCAGGTCAGGGAAGAAGTCCCCTTGCCCGCTTCCATCACCAGGCATCAGGTAAAGACAGGGTTGGAAGGCATTGCCGTCACCGGCAAAGGCAAAAAGGAACGCGTTACCGTGGCATTCCAGAGATCCTGGAAAGATGATCCAAAAGGCCAGGTAAAAATTGGTCAATACTGGCCTGCCACAGGCCAATGGCGCTTCTATCGTTATCCTCTGGATACGCCGAAGGGCACAGGTTTATCTGCCATCACACCTCTGGGCAACGGGTTATTCGCGGTACTGGAAAGAGACAACAACCCCTTTTTCAAGGCAAAAACCAAGGCCATATACCAGATAGAGCTGCCCCGGCAACCAGCCACAACGGCCGGCCCGCCCTACCCACTGCTCAACAAATCCCTGCTCATGGATTTGCTGCCCACCTACAGCCTGCGATGCGGCACCAATGGCAAGCTGGAGGGCATGACTTCAGGTGCTGGTGGAGAGCTGTATCTGGTGGCTGATGACGATGGCAAGGGAAACGCCATGTTGCTGGTGTACTGCGTCGGAATGAAAGACCCTTTCAGTGAGTCACAATGCGGCCAGATGCAATGACCATGGTTTTTTTAACCCGAAAGGACAAAAGTGTGATTTTGTCTTTCCTCCATTTTCAATGACTTAATAGCAATAGAAAATGGCCGCACGCCCTTGTACGCTAGTGTACTGCATCGGAAGTAAAGGCCCTTTCAGTGAGTCACAATGCGACCAGATGCAAGGCGTACTCGCGCAGGAAGGGCCACCCCCCTTTCAAGCGAGTACAACACCGCAGATGGCCGCATTGTGGCTCACCCGAAGGGGGGGCTCTGAAAGATCCTTTACTTCCGACGCAGTACACTAGCTATGCCCGAGCGATTACAATGGCTCGTAACGGGGCGGGGTATGCTTCAACTGTCTTTTTCCCGTCCGACGGATCCAGAAAATCCTCCAGCGATTCGAATGCCATCCAGTTCGTGCGCCGCTGCTCCCTGGTGCTGGTTGGTGTCACATCCACCAGTTGCACATCCTGATAGCCACAGCGCTTCAGCCAGTTTTTCAACGCCTCTACGGAAGGGATGAACCAGACATTGCGCATCTTCGCATAACGCCCGCCCGGCACCAGCACGGTATTCGCGCCACCTTCAATCACCAGCGTCTCCAGTACCAGCTCGCCACCAGGACGCAAGCAGCGCCTGAGTTCAAGCAGATGATCCATAGGCGAGCGGCGATGGTAGAGAATGCCCATGGAAAATACCGTATCAAAGCATTCCAGATCTTCCGGCACTGCTTCTATACCCAAGGGCAGAAAGTAGACGTGGGGAGGATCCGCCATAAAGTGCCTGATGGCATTGAACTGGCTCAGAAACAGCAGGGTGGGATCAATGCCGATCACCAGCTCCGCCCCCTCGCCGGCCATGCGCCAGGCATGGTAGCCATTGCCACAACCCACATCCAGCACCTTGCGACCTGCCAGAGGCTGTATGCGGCCCTTGAGCCTTTGCCACTTCCAGTCAGAGCGCCATTCCGCGTCGATGGAAATGCCAAAAACTTCGTAGGGCCCTTTGCGCCAGGGCTGCAGGGCGCGCAGGGTCTGATAGATATCCCGGCGCATATCTTCATTGATCTCGCCCGCCTGCCCGACACGCAGGGTCTCTGCCTTGAGATCGACATCAGCGGTCTGAATGCCGGGCAACTGCTGCAACAGATACCGCCAGCGGCCCAGGTCGCCATGCCGGTCAGTAGCCAGCACCTGCTCGATCTGCTGCGGCAGTATCGCGGCCCAGCCCGGCATCTGTGCATCAATCAACTGCTGCTGAATGGCTTCAACAGGAATCATGGCCGGGCAACGAAGGAGACAAAGTTGAAGCATTGAAACCATAAGTCCACACGGTTGAAACCAGCTTTGGCCAGGCGCAGCCGATGTACAGCAATGGTTTCCGGCACCAGCACCTCTTCCAGAGCGGCGCGCTTCTGGCTGATTTCCAGGTCAGAATAGCCATTGGCGCGCTTGAAGGCGTGGTGCAGCTCCACCAGCGACCGATCTTCCGCTTCATCGCTGCCGGCAATCTTTTCCGACAAGATCAAAACCCCCTCATCCAGCATGCCGGTATGAATACTTTTTAGCAGGGGCAGGCGTTCTTCCACAGGAAGAAACTGCAGGGTGAAGTTTAATACCACTACAGAGGCATTGCAGATCTTTACGTTGCGAATATCATTGCAGATGGTGGTTACAGAGGGAAGGCCGTGGCGGGAAAACTGCTCACTGGCCTTTTCCAGCATGGCCTGGGAATTGTCCACGGCAATCAGCTGACAATCCCGTTCTGCAATCTCCCTGCCCATGGATACGGTAGCCGCCCCCAGGGAACAGCCAAGATCATAAAGATTGCTGTGCGCAACTGCATGCTTGCGGGCCAGGATGGCGATCATGCCGATAATGCTGGCATAACCGGGCACAGAGCGGGAAATCATGTCCGAAAATACCGCCGCCACGCGCTCATCAAATACGAAACTGTCAATCTTGTCCTGGCGCCGGGCGTAAAGCTGATCGCAGGATTCAGAGCTGCTCATGAAATTCATCACCATAATAAAAGGTGATTTCTTCGTCTTCCGCAATATCGGCTATGGCATATAGATCCAGGCCGTCAAATTCCGCATTGCATTCCAGGGCATGATTCAGATAGCGCAACAGATTGCGGCCACTGCAACCGACCCATTTCTCGTTTTCACCTTCCAGTTCGCATATCCACAGCACATACATACCATTGCGTGATGCTTTTTGGCCATGGTAGCTGCCAATATACTCCCCGGCTGAGATAGGTCTGCGAGCAAACAATCCAGTGCCGTGGAGTGAGGAATCTGCAGCATAGACCCATTCCCGCAGTTCACGGTTGTGGCGGCGCAAATCCTGCTTCATGTTTCCGCTTTAACACTCTGCATGGCAAGATGTTCCTTGCGACCAGGAACCGCACCCCAGCCAATTTGATACACCGGCAAGCGTTCGAGATCCAGCTCGCGGCGAACCTCCCCAAGGGTGCGCAAGGTGCCCTCCTGCCCTTTCCACATCACCAGCATTTTTTCCATGAAGTCGAGATGCTGTATTCCCTCACTCTCCGCATTGGCGGAATACACATGACCAAAGGGCAGCACATGGCAGCTTTCCGCATAGAGATACTCATGCATCTTTTCCGCTTCAATTTCGTCCTGCGCCAGCATTTCAGAAAGAGTGGGCAGGGTTGTGGGGATCTGGGGGCACTGGGAAACCACATTGTGCAGGGAGGGCAGGAACGGAAACTTGCCTCGCACATCGCTGGCGTAACGGAATTCCAGGCGCTCCTCCATTGCCAGCAAATGCGCATTCACCTGCCATCCCGGAGCAGCAAACCGATTGGGGGCATGGCCAAGCAGCTGCCCGAATGTTTCCATGCCCAGCGCCAGCTGATGGCTGGTCCAGTCTGCATTGGCAAAGGCGGCCTGCTTGCGCCAGGTACCAGCATCGAATCCCATCAGGCCAATTTCATGCCCGGCATCCGCCACCGCCAGCATGGCCTCCTGCAGGGTCATTTCCGCCTTCTGCCGCTTACCCAGAAGAGATACGGCTTTTTCAACCAGCCCCTTTCCCTGGGCATTGTATTCCACCGCAAAGAAGAAGCTGGCAATCACCTGGTACTCTTCCAGCAACTTGAGCAGTCGCGGCACTCCCACGGTCGCAGCATTGAGAGTGGGCACATCAATTTTCAGAGCAATTCTCATATCACTGATCCAGACTACAGCTATCCTTGTAGATAGCCATGATGCTTTTGATTTCTCCCAATACCTGCTTCTGCTGTTGGACGTCGAGTGCCTGCAGCTCCGGCAACACCCGACCCCGCTCTATCAAGTCAATATCAGCCCGCAAGGCCTGGCAGCCTTTCAGACAAAGAGTTTCCACCACATAATCCACTGGGTCAGGTTTCATTCAAGCAACGATCAACAATACCGGGCAGGCGCGAATTATGCCACAGGAAAACCCGGGATTCCCGTGAAATACACGATTTTACGCGCAGCTGCAATATGCCTGTATTGTGTTGGCAATCCATTGTAACGGGGGGTTTTCTGCCAACAAAACAATTTGTTCTTTATTTGTTCTCTTTTTGTGCTAAACTAAGAACCATTATAGAACAGAAGGAAAAACAGAATGAACCACATGACCTATCTTATGCGGGATCAGGTGCGGGATCTGGTACCAAGCCTCGGTGTACCCGCCCTGTCCAAAAAGAAATCAAGGGAATGGAAGAAATTACGCTCTTTTGCAGAAATCGGGGCTTTTGTGCTCGCAGTACTGGCTTATATCGCCGCTTTGTCGTTGATGACCTGACGGCCTTTTGCTGATAAGCCTGATCAACGTATAGAAAATCAGTACCCGGTAGCGGCTTCCGTATCTGTGGCAATTTCTATATCTGCATGTTTGCGGAGATATTTGCCCATGAGATTGAACTGGGCATCCCCTTTGGCCCTGGCCAGTTGTTCCCGGGCAACCTTGCGCACAGCTTCATCCAGTTTGGACGGATCACCATCCAGAATCTTGCTCACCGCCAGCAGAACATAATCTCCATCACCCAGCGCAACACCGCCAACAGAGGGTTTGCCTGGCTCAGGCCGCGCCAGGCCAAAAGCAGCATCTCTAATCACTGCAGGCAACGTAGTGGAGTTGCGCTTTATTTTGGTAGCCTGTCCAAGTTTCCAGCCCTGCTCCCGCGCCAATTGCGCCAAGCTGACGGCTCCGGTCTGTAGCGCCTGCAGGGATTCTTCCCCCCTGGCTTTTGCAAGGTGGGATGCTTTTTCACGCTTCATTGTAGCGATAATTTTTTCTTTGACCTCATCAAATGCCTGCAGGTGTTCCGCCTCATGTTCAACCACTCGCAGCACCAGAACCTGGTCATCTTCCAGTTCGATGAGTTCGCTGTTGTGATTTTCCAGCAGGACATCCTCACTGAAGGCTGCGGCCACAACTTTTGCTGAAGCAAGAATGCCTTTCCCGCCCCGACGATCAAACCAGTCTGATTGCTGCGGCTCCAGCTGCAACACCTCTGCCGCAGGCACCAGGCTGTCTGGCGTTTCGTAGCTCAGATCAGCAAGTTGTTCGGCCTGGTCAAACAGTAGTTGCTCTGCTTCGTTGCGACGATAAGCCGTTTCGATTTTATCGTACAGGGCATCAAAGCTCCCTTCTCCACCGGATTTGATTTCGGTTACTTCCAGCAAATGGAAGCCGAACGGCGTACGCACCGGCTTGCCTAGTGTATCAACTTCCAGACTGTAGGCTTCATCTTCAAAAGCTTTCGCCATCAGGCCGGGGCTGACCCAACCAACATCGCCGCCCTGATCCCTGGAGCCGGGATCATCAGAAAACTCCTTTGCCAGCACTTCGAAGTTCTCGCCGTTTTCCAGGCGTTTGGCAATATCTTCTATTTTTGCCTTTGCTGCCTCAACTGCAGCATCATCGGCATTTTCAGCAACCTGTATCAGAATATGCCGCACCCGGCGTTCTTCAGGCGCCTGGAACTCGTCCTTGTGCTGTTCGTAATAGGCGCGCAGTTTCTCGTCGGTGACTTCCAGGCCAGCGCCTACCACTTCGGGAGACAGAAGAATGTACTCTACTTTTACCCGCTCCGGCACCATGTAGGCTTGTGCATGTTCTTCATAATAATTTTTTATTTCTTCGTCAGAAGGCTGGAAATCGCCCGCCAGCTCTTTACCGGAAATCGTCAGATAGGATGTTTCGCGCTCCTGATCACGCAAGCGGATACTTTCGCTCAGTTCAAAATCCGTTGCAATGGCAGAAACGGCTATGCCATTGCGCATTTGCTGCATGACCAGATCCTGGCGCACGCTGTCTTCGAAACTGCGCTGGGTCATTCCTTGATTGCGAACCGCAGTATTGTATGCCTGGGCATTGAATTTCCCGTTATTTTGAAAATAGGGAATGGACTGGATGTATTGCCGCACAAAGTCATCGCTGATGCGCAAATTCCAGTCATCAGCAGTTTCCGCCAACACCCGCTCATTGATCATCTGCTCAATGACCTGTTGACGCAATAGCTGGTCATCAAACAATTCCGGGCGATAGGCTTTACCCATCTGCTCACGCAAACGATCCCGGAACTCCCGCACCTGCCGCTCCACCTGTCTTTGGGTTATTTCACTGCCATCAACAGTAACTGCTACCGGGTCACCGCTTACGCCCAGGTAACTTTGTATGCCCCACAGGGCGAAGGGAATGGTAATAAATCCAACGATGAGCCAGGCAAACCAACCTTGGGCTCTTTCTCTAATTGCCAGCAGCATGATTGTTCAATATTCCAAATATATTAAGCTAAAAGGGTTAAATCTGAACTTCCTTAACAACCCCGAAAACAAAAAACGGGGTACCAGCAATGATACCCCGTTCGTGTCAAAAATGGCGGAGTGGACGGGACTCGAACCCGCGACCACCGGCGTGACAGGCCGGTATTCTAACCAACTGAACTACCACTCCTTGTTGCTTGGTGGGTGCTGAGGGGATCGAACCCCCGACCCTCGCCTTGTAAGGGCGATGCTCTCCCAGCTGAGCTAAGCACCCGATTAAGGCGCGCTAGTTTACTGCATCCTTCAATGCTTTGCCAGCTTTAAATGCGGGTGATTTTGAAGCCTTGATCTGGATTGCTTCACCTGTTTTTGGGTTCCGTCCGGTACGTGCTGCGCGGTCGCGTACGAGGAAACTTCCAAAGCCGACAATGGAGACTGTATCGCCTTCCTGAAGTGCTTTGGTTATCGTTACTATCATGCCATCGAGTGCATTGCCAGCCTTTGACTGGGAAATATCTGCTGCTTCGGCAATTGCTTCAATCAATTCTTTTTTGTTCATCCTGTTTGTGCCCCATAAATGTAGCTATTGTAATTATCCCGAACCCAAGAGTTCGGAATTTAGGAATGGAAGCTGTTATATCCCGAAATATGCCATTACAACAACAGATATTCAGGCTCCATAAAAGCGTGCGTTTTATACCAAGTTCAGAGGAAAACTGTCAAGGAAAAAGCACTTTCCAAGGCAAAATATTGGCCGCAAGCCACCCGCCCGCTTCTGCCAATTGCGCAACTGATTGCTCCATACTATATGGCAATCAATGTGTTGTCAGACGTTTGCGCCGTGGTTTCTTACCCGCACTACTCTTGGTGCTGGTGGCCACCTCTTCCGTCTTGGTTGTTTCGCCCGGCTGCGGTTGCTCCAGCAAGGCAATTTCCAATACCTCGTCAATCCATTTTACTGGTCGTATATCAAGGCTGGCGGTGATGTTGTCGGGTATTTCTTTCAGGTCCCGCTCGTTTTCTTCCGGGATAATGACGGTCTTTATTCCGCCACGTGCCGCGGCAAGAAGTTTTTCCTTCAACCCGCCAATCGGCAGCACTTCACCACGCAGGGTGATTTCTCCGGTCATGGCCACATCTGCCTTTACCGGGATATGAGTCAGTGATGAGACCAAGGCGGTACACATACCGATACCTGCGCTGGGGCCGTCCTTGGGCGTTGCTCCTTCAGGCACGTGCACATGGACGTCGTATTCCTGATGAAAATCCTTGTCCAGCCCCAGTATGTCGGCGCGACTGCGTACAACGGTCATGGCAGCCTGAATGGATTCCTTCATCACATCACCCAGCTGCCCGGTATAGGTAAAACGTCCTTTACCGGGCATGAGCGCCGCCTCGATTGTCAGAAGCTCACCACCAACTTCCGTCCATGCCAACCCGGTAACCTGACCCACCTGATCACGCTCTTCGGCCTTGCCATAGCGGTAACGCTGCACACCAAGATAATGTTCCAGCTTCTTGGGCGTGACAGTAACTTTCCGGCCCTTGTTTTCACCCAGCAGAATCTCCTTCACCACCTTACGGCAGATCTTGGCGATCTCCCGCTCCAGGCTGCGCACTCCGGCTTCGCGGGTATAGTAGCGAACGATATCCCTGACAGCCGCTTCCCGGATAACCAGCTCATTGCTCTTCAATCCGTTGTGCTCCATTTGCTTGGGAATAAGGTAGCGCTCGGCAATGTTTACTTTTTCATCTTCGGTGTAACCGGACAGGCGAATCACTTCCATGCGATCCAGTAGTGCCGGTGGAACATTCAGGGAATTGGCGGTGGCCACGAACATGATTTCCGACAGATCAAAATCCACTTCCAGATAGTGATCCTGGAAGGTGTGATTTTGCTCGGGATCCAGTACTTCCAGCAGGGCAGAAGCAGGATCGCCGCGGAAATCCTGAGCCATTTTGTCAATTTCATCCAGCAAAAACAGCGGATTACGCACTCCTGCTTTGGTTAGATTCTGCACGATCTTACCCGGCAACGCACCGATATAGGTACGCCGGTGACCGCGAATCTCTGCCTCGTCACGCACGCCACCCAGGGCCATGCGCACGAACTTGCGGTTGGTGGCCCGGGCGATGGATTGCCCCAGGGAGGTCTTGCCAACGCCGGGAGGACCGACCAGGCACAGGATCGGCCCCTTGAGCTTGCGCACCCGCTGCTGCACCGCAAGGTACTCCAGAATACGTTCCTTTACCTTCTCCAGGCCATAGTGATCCGCTTCCAGCACTGCTTCCGCCTTGGCGATATCATTACGCACCCGGCTACGCTTTTTCCAGGGCACGCTCACCAGCGCATCAATGTAGTTGCGCACCACTGTGGCTTCTGCCGACATGGGCGACATAAGCTTGAGCTTGTTCAGCTCTGCTTCTGCCTTGGTTTTTGCTTCCTTGCTCATGCCAGCCTTTTTGATTTTTTCCGCCAGTTCTTCAAATTCATTGGGCACGTCATCCATTTCACCCAGCTCTTTCTGAATGGCCTTCATCTGCTCATTCAGATAGTACTCGCGCTGATTCTTCTCCATTTGCTTCTTGACCCGCCCGCGAATGCGCTTTTCCATCTGCAGCACGTCGTTTTCACCTTCCATGAGCGCCATCAGGTGCTCAAGACGCTCCCGGACGCTTTGCATTTCCAGCACTTGCTGTTTTTCATCCAGCTTCAGGGTCATGTGTGCAGCCATGGTATCGGCCAGACGCGTGGGCTCGTCGATGCTGGCCAGGGAGGTCAGCACTTCAGGGGGGATTTTCTTATTCAGTTTCACATACTGGTCAAACAAGCTCGTAGCAGTACGCATGAGGACATCCATTTCCTGCTCGGGCAGTTCGTCCTTATCATGCAGCGGGCTTACCTGTGCAACATAGTATCCATCTTTTTCATGGGTTTTCCCGATACGGCTGCGGGCACTGCCTTCCACCAGCACCTTCACCGTGCCGTCCGGCAATTTCAACAGCTGCAGGATACTCGCCATGGTGCCTACTTCGTATATGTCACCAGCACCGGGATCATCCACTTCCGGACTCTTCTGCGCGACCAGCAGAATCTGCTTATTGTCCTGCATGGTGGCATCCAGCGCTTTGATGGACTTTTCCCGTCCCACGAACAGAGGGATGACCATATGCGGATAGACCACTACATCACGCAAGGGCAGCACGGGTATCAGGGTGCTGACATCAGGGGCTTGCTTGGATCCTTTGTCTTGATCCATGGTATGTTCCTCTCGAAGAACTGCAATCCTTTTCACGAAGGATGCATTGAACAGAATGTCGGGCAGAGCAAATGCTGTTTTGTTGCCCTACCATACTTAACAGGATGTTGAAAAAATCCTTCCGTGGCTGTTTTCAACCCGGACGTCCTTGTACGGCGTACAGGCTGTTGAAAAATGGTTTTTTTCAACAGCCTGTTAAATGCGCATTTAATGGCTTCCCACAGGACGAGCCGTAACGAACCACCTGCGGTGTTGCGCGCTCTTGAGACAGAATGACTGCCTCGGCGAGGGCACGCCTGGCAGCTGACCCGTCCATATGTGTGCTTTATACAGGACATTACACCAAATGGGGTCGGGAACTCGCATTTCAAGTGTGGTGCCGCTTCGCGTAACTGCCGCAGATGACGGGGATACTGAAAAAATTTCCAGCGCCCCTCCACTCCCGGGGCATGAAAATAAAACCGGTGCGGGATTCCCGCACCGGTCAAAAACTTCAGTCTACGGTCGCTGCCGCCCGCGGTCGATTGCTGTCTTCACCACCAGTGTAGATAATATAGGGATCATTCTCGCCATCGATTACCAACTGGTCGATCACCACTTTGCTGACGTTTTCCATGGAAGGCAGGTCGTACATGATATCCAGCAACACATGCTCGAGGATGGTGCGCAAACCCCGGGCTCCGGTTTTTCTTTCCATGGCCTTGTGGGCGATGGAACGCAATGCGTCTTCACGGATTTCCAGCTCGGCGCCTTCCATCTCGAACAGGCGTTGATATTGTTTGATCAAGGCGTTCTTGGGCAAGGTCAGTATCTGTATCAGCGCATCTTCATCCAGCTCTTCCAGGGTTGCAACCACGGGCAGGCGACCAACGAATTCCGGAATCAGGCCATAGCTGACCAGGTCTTCCGGTTCTACATCCCGCAACAGTTCGCCCACGCTACGGGTTTCATCTTTGGTGCGAATTTCGGCAGAAAAGCCGATGCCGCCTTTTTCAGAGCGATTGCGAATCACCTTGTCCAGCCCGGCAAATGCGCCTCCGACCACAAACAGGATCTTGCTGGTATCCACCTGGAGAAATTCCTGCTGGGGGTGCTTGCGCCCACCTTGGGGAGGAATGGAGGCAATGGTTCCTTCAATCAGCTTCAACAACGCCTGCTGCACACCTTCACCGGACACGTCCCGGGTGATGGACGGGTTGTCCGACTTGCGGGAAATCTTGTCAATCTCGTCGATATAGACGATACCGGTCTGCGCCTTTTCCACATCGTAGTCACATTTCTGCAACAGCTTCTGGATAATATTCTCTACATCCTCTCCGACATAACCTGCTTCTGTGAGGGTGGTGGCATCTGCAATGGTAAAGGGCACGTTCAACATCCGCGCCAGGGTTTCCGCCAGCAGGGTCTTTCCGCAACCTGTCGGACCGATGAGCAACACGTTGGATTTGGCGATTTCCACTTCATCCTTGCCCGCCGAGGCGTCCATACGCTTGTAATGATTATAGACAGCAACGGAAAGTACGCGCTTCGCCTGATCCTGGCCAATCACATAGTTGTCCAGGCCGTCCTTGATTTCATGGGGCGTAGGCAATTTGGCAGCAGGACTGTCAGCACTTTCCTCCATTTCCTCACGGATGATGTCGTTACACAATTCCACACATTCATCACAGACAAAAACGGACGGGCCTGCAATCAGCTTCCTTACTTCGTGCTGGCTCTTGCCACAAAAAGAACAATACAGCAATTTGCCGTCGTCGCTTTTACCGTCGTTATTCTCACTCATGCTCGATGTCCTTGGAAATTCAGTCTCGCCATCCGGAAATACATATCTAATAATATCCCATCAACATAGGATAGCAACCCCGGAAATAGCGCGTGTGCTCTCAATAAAACAAATAAAGCCGGCCATCTCGGGGAAATAGCCGACCTCATCGAGGAAATATTAACCCAACAGCCGCATAAAGTATTGGAACCGAGGCTTGCTAGAGCGCGTAAAATAGCGGTGCGCGGAGCATTTTCTGGATCGTGGCGCACTTGATGAACCGTACGTGAGATCCAGAAAATGTGAGCACATCGGTAGTTTGCGCGCTATAGCAAGAGCGTCAGCGTCGTCAGACCAAGAAGTTATGCAGCAGTTGGTAATGCAAGGTCATCTCATTTTTGGGAACTGACGCCTTCGCCGCGTGCACCCAGCACCTCATCAATGAGGCCGTATTCCTTTGACTCTTCTGCACCCATAAAGTTGTCACGCTCGGTATCCTCCCCAATGGTTTCCAGGGACTGGCCGGTATGATTGGCGAGGATTTTATTTAGCTTTTCCCGAATCAACAGGATTTCCCGGGCGTGGATCTCGATATCCGTAGCCTGCCCCTGATAACCACCGAGAGGCTGGTGGATCATCACCCGGGAATTCGGCAGACAAAAACGTTTGCCCTTTTCTCCCCCGGTAAGCAGCACAGCGCCCATGCTGGCGGCCTGACCGATGCACATGGTGCTGATGGCAGGGCGCACAAACTGCATGGTGTCATAGATGGCCATACCCGCCGTCACGGAACCACCGGGAGAATTGATATACAGGTGGATGTCCTTGTCGGGATTTTCCGATTCCAGAAACAGCAGCTGAGCCACAATCAGGTTGGCCATGTGATCCTCTACCGGGCCTACGCAAAAGACCACGCGCTCCTTGAGCAGGCGTGAGTAAATGTCGTAGGCGCGCTCGCCTCGCGGCGTCTGTTCCACGACCATGGGCACCAGCCCCAGGTTCATGGGGTCGGAATGGCCTTCCTGGTGTTTATCCCACATAGATTTGCTCTCTTAGCTCTTGCTATTCAACAGTTCATCAAAAGACAGTTTTTCATCTTCGACCTTGGCCTGCTGCAGAATCAGATCGACCACCTGGTCTTCCAGCACCACATTCTCTACAGAGGCACGGGCCTGGGCATTTTCCTTATACCAGTCAAGAATTTCCTGTGGATCTTCAAACGTGGATGCCTGCTCGGCAATCACCTCGTCCACGCGGTTTTGATCAACTTCCATTTCGTTCTTGCGCATGATCTCACCAACCAGCAGGCCCAGTTTTACCCGCCTTTCCGCCTGGGGTTCAAACATGCTCAATGGCAGATCCATGGTGCTTTGCTGACCAGATTGAGACATCTCCTGTTGGGTTTGTTGCTTGAGCGCGGCAGCTTCCTGTGAAACCATGGCGGAAGGAGCTTTAATGTCGTTTGCCGCCAGCAGGGCGTCCATAACCTGCTCCTTGGTGCGCCCCTTGACCTTCTGCCGCACCTCGCGATCCATATTATCGCGGATTTCCTTACGCAAGCTTTCCTCGGTGCCATCTTCTACGCCCAGAGACTTGACAAATTCCTCATCGACCTCTGGAAGTTTTGGCTCTGAGACAACCTTGACTTCTACATTAAAGGTTGCATCCTTGCCCGCCAGATGCTCTACCCGGTAATCATCCGGGAATTTCAGCTCCAGCACTGGCTTGTCGCCAGCTTTTGCACCAACCAGGCCTTCCTCAAAACCAGGAACCATGGTATCGGAACCGAGCACCAGGGGGATATCGCTGGCAGTTCCGCCCTCAAAGGCTTCACCATCCATGATGCCAGTAAAATCAATGGTGACACGATCATCATTCTTGGCTCCACGATCCACATCGATCCACTCGGTACGCTGCTGGCGCAGTTTCTCGATCATGCTGTCCACATCAGCGTCCTGCACTTCCGTCACAGGGCGCTTGATTTCCAGCGCAGACAACTCCGCCACTTCCAGCTCTGGCATGACTTCAAAAGTTGCGGTATAGGCCAGACCGCCATCAGCTTCGTCTTCCCGCAGCTCAATGCTGGGTTCGCCAACAGGCTGCAGACTCTCCTGAGTGGCCGCCTCATAGAAGCTGGATTGAATGAGTTCACCATAAGCATCCTGTCGAACCTGCTCGCCGTAACGCTGTTTGACCACGCGCAAGGGCACTTTGCCGGGGCGGAAACCGTCCATTCTCACAGTACGCGCCGCTTCCTTCAGCTTGGCGTCAACCAGTTCGTTTACTTTGTCTGCAGGCAGGTTAACCAATAGACGTTTTACCAGGCCCTCACCTGATTCAACAGATACTTGCATTGAAACAATCTCCGACAGTGTTGTCTGTCTGTTAAAAGTCAAGGGCGCATCCACATGGATAACGCCCGTCTTGTCTGGTGCGAAAGGGGAGACTTGAACTCCCACGGGTTGCCCCACTGGAACCTAAATCCAGCGCGTCTACCAATTCCGCCACTTTCGCTTCTTTGCAGCAACCCCGAATAGATGCGGAAATGCTCCTATAATGTACAATAATATATGCCCAACAACCATCAAGTCATTGAAATCACTGAAAACCGGCGCAACGAGCCAGTCTTTGGCAAAAGCTTTTCCGCCCGTGCGAGACGCACCGATTCAAGCCATACGCCCAGTGAACGCGCTATTATACACAAACTGGAGAAATGACACCCCGCAGAACGATGCCCCAAAAACCACGGGCTTGCAGGAACCCGGGAATGCCGGATCAGATCAGGGAATGGGAGAATTCGTACCGGTACGGGACAAAAGCAATGCCTCTACCGAACTGGCATACCAGAAGGGGTTGCCCTGCACCGCCAGCCGGGTGGCTGGCGCCAGTTTCTGTGCCTGGCTGCGCAGCTGCGCATTTTCCGCTGCCAGGGACAGACGCATGATGATGGCCGCAGCCGCAGGCAGGGCGCCGTCTTCTTGTGCCTGAACCGAAGGCATCCCCGGCAGCAAGGCGCGGGAACTGCTGAGCCAGCCCTTGTCGGTATAGAAATCCCGCCATGCCACGATCAGCAGCTCATCTGCCAGTCGCCCGTCATTCCTGTTCCCCGAAATTTCCGCCCACTGCTTCAATCCCCGGGCAACATAGGCATAATCTGCAAGAGATGCCTGCCCCACGGGCTTGCCCTCATGTACTGCCCGATACAGTTGTTTCCCATTCCAGAGCTGTTTGACCAGATAGTTGCGCAGCTTTTCTCCGGCATCGAGAAATTTTGGGGCATCAAGCTGCCGGGCCCCCTGTGACAGGGCTGTCAACATAAGGCCATTCCAGCCTGCCAGACGCTTGTCATCTACGGGCAGGTTGCGTTTGCTGCGTGCCGCCAGCAGCAACTGCCGTGCCTGCTGCAGCTGTTTGCGAACTTCCACCACCGGTCGACTTCGGGATCTGGCCAGCTCTTCCACAGAAACGCTTTGCATGGGCAATACACCTTCCGGCCTGCTGTCAAACCCCTTCAACTGCCAGTATTTCCGGGCCAGTTCCCACTGCTCTCCCTGAAGCAACTGCTGAAGTTCTGCTTCCTTCCACAGGTAATAGGCTCCCTCAACACCCTTGTCATCCACAGCGGAAAAGCTGGCTACGCAGGCATCTCCGTTGCACATTTCCCGAACGGCAAAGGACAGGGTGTTCCTGGCCACCTCCGCATAAGCGGGTTCCTTGAACACTTCGGCGGCGCGCAGATACAAGCTCGCCAGCAACGCCTGAGTGTAGAGCATCTTTTCGTAGTGCGGCGTTTGCCAGTCCGGATCAACCGTGTAGCGGAAGAAGCCACCAGCCAGGTGATCCCGAAGCCCTTTCCGGGCCATGTAATCCAGGGTCAGGCGCAGAAAGTGCGCCAGAGATTCGTTCGGCTCACGCGCCTGAATTTCCAGCATGGTGGACAATTGCGGAGTCATGGGAAAACGGTTTTGCTGGCCGAATCCTCCAGCCATCTCGTCTGCCATCGCCATGGCGGCTTCGAGAAATTTCTGCTGCAGTTCTTTCCCGGACAGGGGGGCGCCCGGTGTTGCAGACTGGCGCTGGCGTACCAGCTCATCCAGCGCCTGTCGCGCAAGCCCGGTTACCTGCACCTTTTCTGCATGCCACATCTTCTGCAGCCTGCCCAGCAGCACCCGGAACTGCTCTGCCGGCACATAGGTCAGGCCGGCCAGCGGATAACCTTCCGGGGTCAGGAACACATTCAGGGGCCAGCCCGCGTGCCCCTGGGTGCGCTGCACAAAATCGATCAGGTGTTCATCCAGGGCGGGATTGAGTTCCCGGTCTATTTTCACCGGGATGAACCAGGTATTCAGCAACTCGGCTATGGCTGTATTCTGGTAACTCTCCCGCTGCATGACATGGCACCAGTGGCAGGCAAAATAGCCGCTGGAAATGAACAGCAATTTGCCTTCTTTTTTTGCCAGTGCCAGGGTTTGCGCATTCCATGCCTGCCAATGCACCGGATCGTCTCCATGCATTGCCAGATAAGGGGAAGGATTGTTTGCCAGCTGGTTTTGCAGCGCAAGAGCCGGAAGGCTGACAAAACACAGCAACAATCCCCATAATCCTTTTTTTAACACTTTGGGCGCCTTTGGCTCAATTTGTCATCCCGGCACAGGCCGGAATGACGCGAAAGGACTTGCTCAGGGCTTTCTTTGCATCCGAACAACAGTATGGGAGAGAAGTGTCCGGATCGATAGAATTTAGTCATCAAGCTGGGAAAGTATATTTTTCGCCACGACTATTTGCTCATCATTCCCTTCCACCAGCACTTCATAGAGCAGTTTGCGGGCAGCGTCAAAATCCATATCTTCACGCAAACGGCTGATGCGCTGCAGCTTTCTGTCCACCTCATTTTCCACATCCGGCTCTTTGTGCCAACTCGCCTCTTCCGCATCCAGCTCGGCTTCGAGACGATCCAGCTCGGCTTCCATCTCTGCATCGGAAAGGGGCTTGAAGTCCTCATCATTCTTTTCGGCATGCACCGGGGGCGTGGCGACGCTGGCGGCGGCAGTTGTCTCTGTCAGGTGGCTTTCCTCTTCCTCTTCCTCATCTTCGTCCTGCTCATCCTTGTCACGCACAAAGAAACGGGAGAGAACAATGCCTGCCTCGAACAATATCCACATGGGTAATGCCAACAGGGTCTGGGAAATGATGTCCGGTGGCGTCAGCAGCATGCCAATGACGAATGCACCGACAATGACATAGGGACGCTTTCCGGAAAGCTTTTTTGGCGTGGTCATGCCCATCCATACCAGCAAAATTGTGGCGATGGGAATCTCAAAGGCAAAACCAAAGGCAAAGAACAGCGTCAGGACAAAGTCCAGGTAATGACTAATGTCAGTCATTACCGCCACGCCTTCCGGCGCCATGCCGGTCAGAAACCGGAAAACCAGAGGAAAAACAATAAAGTAGGCAAATGCAACGCCCACATAGAATAGCACTACGCTGGAAGCAAGCAGCGGCATGGCAAGGCGTTTTTCATGCTGATACAGCCCCGGGGCAACAAACCCCCAAAGCTGATAGAGCAGGTAAGGCATAGACAGGAACACGGCCGCTACCAGGCTGAGCTTAAAAGGCGTCAGAAAAGGCGATGCCACCTGGGTGGCGATCATGCTGGTGCCCTCGGGCAACACGGCCATGAGGGGTTGGGCAATAAAATGATAGATGTCGTTGCCGAAAGGGAACAGCGCCAGGAACACCACCAGCACCACCAGCACGGCGCGCAACAAACGGTCGCGCAACTCCAGCAGGTGGGACATGAGCGGCTGCTCCATGCCAGAAGAGGCGTTATCCATCATTTGGTGTCTGTTGTCGGGTGCTCTGACGTCATCGACGAACCAGATTCATCTTCAACCCTAACCGAGTCGCCAGCCTGCTCTACAACCGATTGGGTTTCCTGCTTGATATCGTTGAGTGCGGCACGGGTGTCGTCCAGAATTTCATGCACGGAAGCCGCCCCTGTTTGTTCTTTCAGCACTCGCTTCAGTTCTTCGGCCTTGAGCTCTTTCTCTATGTCAGCCTTGACTGAACCAAGCATCTTGCGCCCACGCCCAACCCACAGGCCAACCGTGCGCACAACTTTTGGCAGGCGCTCGGGGCCAACCACCAGTAACGCCACCACAGATATCAGCAGCAGTTCAAAAAAACCTACGTCAAACATAGAAGACGCTCCCTATCAGGAGTCTGCCTTGTCTTTTTCTCGGGTAGCTTCGCCTTCAATAATGGTTTCTTCCTTTGAAACATCGGCAATCTTGTCCTTGTCCTTTTCCTTCTCGCCATCACCCACGGCTTTCTTGAACCCTTTGAAGGCAGTACCCAGATCAGAACCCATGTTACGCAAACGCTTGGTGCCAAACAGCAGCAACACGATTACCAGTACGATCAACAATTGCCAGATACTGATTCCACCAAAACCCATAACTCAATCTCCAAAAAAAGTAATCTCGTCGTGGCCGCATCCGACCCCGACAGCATCAATAGTGCATGATAGCCTATTCAGGCTTCCGGCTGGCTTTTTCTTCCAGACCAGAAAGACCAAAACGTCGCTCCAGTTCTTTCATCACATCGTCCGGCCCCAGTCCGGCATGGGCCAGCAGCACCATGCTGTGAAACCACAGGTCTGCGGTTTCATAGACGATCTTGTCCTTGTCACCGTCCTTGGCCGCCATCACGGTTTCTGTGGCTTCTTCCCCGATTTTCTTGAGAATGGCATCCAGTCCCTTGTGATATAAACCAGCCACATAGGAACTGTCCGGCGCTGCCGATTTGCGTTCCTCCAGCACCTGCGCCAGTTGTTGCAAGGTATCCGCCATTACAATCGTACCTCCACGCCTTGTTCCGCCATAAACCGTTTGGCTTCGCCGACGCTGTATTCCGCAAAATGAAAAATGGATGCTGCCAGCACTGCGTCAGCTCCGCCTTCTTTGACGCCATCGACCAGGTGCTGCAGGTTGCCCACACCACCGGAAGCAATAACCGGAATGGTGACAGCCTCCGCCACGGCGCGGGTCAGTCGGTTGTCGAATCCGATCTTGGTGCCGTCCCTGTCCATGCTGGTGAGCAGGATTTCTCCAGCACCGTAGTCAGTCATCTTTCTCGCCCATTCGATGGCGTCGATACCCGTTGGTTTGCGCCCGCCGTGGGTGAAAATCTCCCACTTTCCCTCATCCACGGATTTGGCGTCGATCGCCACCACGATGGCCTGGGAGCCGATACTGTCAGCAGCTTCCTTTACGAATTCGGGATTGAATACGGCTGCAGTATTGATGGCCACCTTGTCGGCACCGGCCATGAGCATGCGTTTGACATCCTCCACCTTGCGGATGCCGCCGCCCACGGTCAAAGGGATAAACACTTCCGAGGCCACCTGCTCTACCACATGCACGATAGTCTCGCGGTTATCGGAGCTGGCGGTGATGTCCAGGAAGGTGATTTCGTCTGCGCCTTCCTCATTATAGCGCCGCGCCACTTCCACCGGATCGCCGGCATCGCGGATATCCACGAACTGTACGCCCTTGACCACACGGCCATTATCTACGTCCAGGCAGGGAATGATGCGTTTTGCCAGCCCCATGTCAGCAGCTCAGTTGATCCGCCAGCTTCTGGCCTTCGGCAAAATCCAGACTGCCTTCATAGATGGCCCGCCCGGTAATAGCACCGACGATGTTGCCGGTATCCGCCTGGCACAGGGCTTCAACATCCCTCAGGTTGGTGATTCCACCCGAAGCGATAACAGGAATGCGAATGGCATTGGCAAGACTGGTTGTCGCCTCGATATTACAGCCTGTCATCATGCCGTCACGGCCGATATCGGTATAAACAATGGCGGATACGCCATCGTCCTCAAAACGCCTGGCCAGTTCGGTGACTTCCTGATCCGTCACTTCCGCCCAGCCGTTGATGGCCACCATGCCGTCTTTGGCGTCCAGCCCCACGATGATATGACCGGGAAAAACCTTACAGGCACTGGCGACAAATTGCGGATCTTTCACCGCCTGGGTGCCAATGATGCAGTAGCTGACGCCTGCCTGCAGATAGGCTTCGATAGTCGCTTCATCACGAATCCCACCACCTACCTGTATGGGCAGATCCGGATATCTGGCGGCGATATCCCGGATGGCATCACCATTCACCGGTTCACCGGCAAAGGCGCCATTCAGATCCACCAGATGCAGGCGGCGGGCACCAGCATCCACCCAGCGCCCGGCCATCTCCACGGGCTGACCGGAGAATACGGTATCGTCTTCCATCCTCCCCTGTTTCAGGCGCACACACTGGCCGTCTTTCAAATCAATTGCGGGTATCAGCAGCATTGTTCTGGCTTCCAGTTTACAAAATTTTTCAACAGACGCAGGCCGACGTCTGCACTCTTCTCCGGGTGAAACTGCGTGGCAAACAAATTGCCCCTGGCGATGGCGCTGACGAATTCCACACCATATTCCGTCGTGGCGGCAACCAGGGGCTTGTCTTCAGGCACCACATGGTAGCTATGCACGAAATAAAAGCGGGCGCCATCCTCGATGCCTTCCCACAAGGGGTGCTGCTGCCTTTGATTTACCTGGTTCCAGCCCATGTGGGGAATCTTCAGGGACAGGCTGTTGTCGCCAGGCATGTCCGCTGCAAAATGCTGTACCTTTCCCGGAAAAATCTCCAGCAGCTCCGTACCGTCATTTTCCTCGCTGAAACCCATAAGCACCTGCAAGCCCATGCAGATCCCCAGAAATGGCTTGCGCTGCACCGCCTCGCGCACCTCACGGTTCAAATGGTGCTCACCAATGGCTACCATGCAGTCACGCGCCGCGCCCTGACCGGGAAAAACAATGCGGTCTGCGCCCTTGATCCACTCATGATCATCCGTCACGCATACCTGGGCATCAGGTGCCACATGCTCAATCGCTTTGGATACCGAGCGCAGATTGCCCATGCCATAATCCAGTACAGCAATCTTCTGAACCACTACAGGCTGCCCTTGGTTGAGGGAATTGCACCCTGCTGCCTCGGATCTTCTTCCAGCGCCATGCGCAGGGCGCGGCCAAAAGCCTTGAAAATGGTTTCGGCGATATGGTGGGCGTTGTTGCCGCGAATACAGTCGATGTGCAGGGTCACCAGGGCATGATTGACAAACCCCTGGAAGAACTCATGAAACAGATCCACATCGAATTCACCGATCATGGAACGCTTAAAATCCACGGGCATTTCCAGACCGGAACGACCGGACAAATCGATCACCACCCGCGACAAGGCTTCATCCAGAGGCACATAGGCATGCCCGTAACGGCGGATGCCTTTCTTGTCGCCCACAGCCATCTCAAATGCCTGCCCCAGGGTAATGCCCAGATCCTCTACCGTGTGGTGGGCATCGATGTGCAGATCACCCTTGGCACTGATGTCCATATCGATCAATCCGTGGCGCGCCACCTGGTCGAGCATGTGTTCGAGAAAAGGCACACCGGTGTTGAATTTTCCATTGCCCTGCCCGTCCAGATCCAGTTTCACCGTGATCTGCGTCTCCAGGGTATTGCGCTCTACGCTGGCGCTGCGAGTCATGACTGGTCTCCAAAAAGTTGAGGGCTGGATTATAACAGCCTGCCGAACTCAGGCATAATCCTGGAAGAACCATGAGGAACAAGTGATTTCTATGCAGGCAATGGCCATTTTGCTGACGGGGTTTTCCCTGTTCAGCGCCCTCTCCATCGCAATTACACAATTCCGTGGTGAAAACTACCGGGAGCAGGGTTTTTCCCGGTTCATGGGGTTGGCACTGTTGCTCGCTTTGGCTGGTTTGCAGCTGATTCATTTTCTTTATCTGCAATATGGTTCGGGGCTGATCCGCAGTCCTGGCTACCATGCGCTGCTATTCACGGTGGCGCCTGCCTTCTACTTGTTTGCCAGACCCATCCTGCAGGCCCGTGACGATTTCCATTCCACGCAGCTGCTGCACTTTGTCCCCGCCGCCGTTGCCCTTTTCCTGCCCCATGAAATCGCCCTGCCTGCTTCATTCTTTCTGGGAGGCGGATATCTCCTGTGGCTGGCGCGGAACATCTATGCCTTGCGCAGACAGCGCAGCCATTTCCGGCTGGAGCTGGCCACACTTGGCGCGGTGTTTGGCATCGCTATCGCGGTCATGCTCCTTGGCCTGGGCCTGCCGCTGTTGCCGGAGCCTCTTTTCTTTACCTTGTACGCCACCGCCATTGGCCTGGCTTTCCTGCTGATCAGCATAGCCCTGAATCTCACGCCGCGGCTTTCGGCAAATGTTACAGAAGCCGCCAGGGAAACCTATGCCACGACCACCCTGGGAAATATCGACCGTGACCAGGCGCTGCAAAGATTGCAAGCATTGATGACGAACGAGCAGCTGTACCGCCAACCCGGGCTCGATCTGGCTACGCTGGCGGAAAAACTGGAGCTTTCTCCCCATCAGCTTTCCGAGCTGATCAACACACGGCTGGGCAAGGGGTTTTCCCGGTATGTCCGCGAGCACCGGGTGGCGGCGGCGAAGGCGATACTGCTCGCCGAGCCTGCCGCTTCCGTGCTCTCGGTAGGCATGAGCGTAGGTTTCTCCTCCCAATCGAATTTCTACGACGCCTTTCGTGAAATTACCGGCATGACGCCGGGCAAGTACCGCAAACTTCATGAAAAACCGGCTGCCGAATGATCTTTCCGGATTATTCACCCGGCAACAATAAACTGTTCCTGATCTATCAAACCGGAAGTTTTTCTTCCCTTATTTCCCTATTCTAGCCTCACCAACCCATGCTGAGGAGAAGCGGAATCATGAAAATACTATTGACGGGCGCAAGCGGTTTTATTGGCGGCCATATTCAGCAAGCGCTGGCGGCAGCCGGACACGAAGTCATCCCCGCCGACCGCCATCACGGCATCGACTTCAAGCAAATGCTCAAAGAAGACGACTGGCTGCCTCATCTAAAAGACATGGACGCCGTGATCAACGCCGTGGGCATCATCGCCGAAACTTCGGGACAGACTTTCGAGGTACTGCACCGGCTGGCTCCGCAAGCCCTCTTTTCCGCCTGCAGCAAAAGCGGGGTGAACCTGGTCGTGCAGATTTCCGCCCTGGGGGCGGATGAACAGGCCTTTACCCCCTACCAGTTGAGCAAAAAAGCTGCGGATGACGCATTACGGAAACTTCCCCTGGACTGGTTCGTGCTGCGCCCTTCCCTGGTATATGGCCCTGGCGGCGCAAGCCTGGCCATGTTTCGGCGCATGGCCTCCTTCCCCCTGCTGCCCCTGGCCGATGGCGGCAAACAAATGGTTCAACCCGTACACGTCAGCGATGTGGTGGCGACGGTGCTGCAATGCCTGCAGGCGCAAACCACGGGGATCACCCTGGATGTGGTCGGTCCCGAGCCACTGACCTTTGCCGAATGGCTGAACCTCATACGGCAAAAACAAGGCAAGCCGCCCGCCCGCATCCTGCCCATTCCTTTCGGCCCGATTGTGGCCATGGCCCGGGTAGGGCGTTATCTCATACCCCTGCTGCACCCGGACAATTTGCGTATGCTGCAAAAGGGCAACACGGCCGACGTGCAGCCTCTGGTGGAGTTTCTCGGGCGGCCCCCGCTGCACGCCGAGAAAGCCCTGTGACCTATCTGGCCCTGAAATACCTGCATATTCTGAGCATGATATTGTTGTTCGGCACCGGACTGGGCAGCGCATTCTACAAATGGATGGCGGATCGCAGCGGCGATCTGGCGCATATCGCCACCACCAACCGGCATGTGGTGCTGGCCGACTGGATGTTCACCACTCCCGCCATCATCGTTCAACCCCTGAGCGGCCTGGGGCTGCTGTATCTCCTGGGGCTGCCGCTGAATACACCCTGGACCAGCATCAGCCTGGCCCTGTATATTCTGGCAGGCGCTTGCTGGCTGCCCGTGGTGTGGCTGCAGATTCGCATGCGCAATCTGGCCAGAACCGCATTGGTGGAAAACCAGCCTCTGCCGGCACAATACTGGCAATATGCCCGGTTCTGGTTCTGGCTGGGAGTACCGGCATTCACCGCCATGCTGCTGATCGTATTCCTGATGATCTTCAAACCCGCCATGGGAGGCTGAAAATGACTACCTTACCCTTGATGCAACAAGTGCTGGGCGATCAATGGGAGCAATTGCCACCTGCCCTGCAAAAGCATTACCAGTATGGCGACAACACAGACACGGGCACGCTGGATATTGACTATCCTGGATTCATGCAACGCTATCTCAGCATCATGCGACGACTGGGCGCCCTGATCAACAGGCGTGGCAAACACATTCCCACAACCGTACGCAAACAGATGAGAAAGGGCACACAGCATTGGGAGCGCAGCATTCTCTTCCCTGATGGCGATACCATATTGTTCAAGAGCTACTGGAAATACGCAGGCGGCAATGAGTTGATTGAATACATCAATGCTTTTCTTGGTTTGAGAATGGCCGTGCATGTAAAAGACGGCCACCTGTATTATGAAGGCAGGCATTATGTCCTGAAGCTGGGGTCAGTGCTGCTGCCCATCCCGGAATGGCTGGTACTCGGGCATACCACTATTGAAGAAAAGGCCGTGGGCAACGAGTGCTTTCGTATGGATTTTCGGCTGCACCACCCCCTGTTCGGGCAGCTATTCCGTTACACAGGGAAATTCCACACCACGGAAGAGGCGGGACGACTTGATCCAGATCGTGGTGAAAATACAGACAACCGATAGACTGAACCCCAACAACCCATGGAAACCACAGTTATTTCAACGCTATACAAATTCTCGTCGATAGAAATGCCGCAACATCCCATTCAACAGGAACCGGGGAATCCAACGGTTCTTGACCCCGTTACCGGAGAACACGATTGAACAAGATACAAAAGCAGCGGCTGGCCTGGCGAACGGGTTTTTTCCTGCTGTTCATTCTGGCGCCGGTACTGGATATTTTCCGCTTCGACCTGAACCAGAATCACTTTATCCTGCTCACACATCCCTGGACCCTGGGCATAGACGCTTTCAAGAGCGGCCAGATCAGCGCCCTGGAAATGACCCTGAACATGGGCCTGCGTTTCTTCCTTCCCCTGGCGCTGGTGGTGGGCATCGGTTTCTGGGTGGCCTGGAAATGGGGACGCCTGTACTGCGGCTGGCTGTGCCCGCATTTTTCAGTGGTGGAGACCATCAACTACTGCATGCGCCGCGCTTCCGGAAAGCTTTCCCTGTGGGACAGGGAAACTCTGCCCACGGATCAGGCAGACGGCACCCATCTACCGGTGAACAGAAAATGGTGGTGGGCGACCGCCCTGGCCGTCCTAGGTTTTTCCTTCGTATGGGCGGTGGTGCTGATCACCTATCTGCTGCCCCCCAAGGAAATCTACAGCAACCTGTTTCACGCCAGCCTGACCCGCAACCAGATGCTGTTCATCGGTGTCGCCACCATTCTGTTCGTTATTGAATTCACTGTGGCGCGTCATTTATTTTGCCGTTTTGGCTGCGCGGCAGGCCTGTTGCAAAGCCTGGTCTGGATGGGCAACAAAAAAGCCCTGGTGGTCGGTTTCGACCGGGCGCGTTCCACACAATGCGTGGAGTGCGATGCCTCCTGCGAACACGCCTGCCCCATGCGCCTCAAGCCTCGCAGCATCAAGCGCAAAATGTTCACCTGCACCCAGTGTATGCAATGCGTGGAGGCCTGTGAAAAAGTCCATGAAGACGATCCCCGACCACCGTTGCTGCACATGCTCAGCGATCAATGCGCCCTGGATGTCTCCCTGCGGGATTTTGGACAGAAGCCCAGCATTCCGGCTGACTGCTTCCCCCCCATTGCCAGCTCCACCAAGCACAAGAAAGGAAGCCCGCCGCCGGACAGGTAAGCGTTTATGAATTCCTCTCCACGCTGGAATGGCGATGATCCGAGGCGCCCAGTATGCGCCCCGGCTCATCCTGCTGCAGATAAGCTTCCTCGGCCGGGGTAAGCTCTACCTCATCATAGCCGTTGATCATGGGCATGACATGATGGCGGAAGGAGCCGCCCGTGGTGAGCATATAGACATGAATGATGACAAATGCGGCAATGGCGTAGGCGCTGAGCACATGCACAACCGCCACCCAGGGCAGCCAGGGGCTGCTGACGCCATCCTGCCAGTAATTGTATGTGAGATAGAGCAGGCCGGAGACCCAGATCGCAGGAAACAGAAACAATTTCAGCCCCAGATAGGTAAGCGCCTGCAAGGGGTTATGCTTGCGCCAGAAGTGTTTGCGGTAGGGATGCGGCTTGCCGCGAAAAATATCCCAGGCGTAAAAACGCAACACAGGCCACAAGCCTTTGGTGGTAGGCAGGTAGTGACGCCATGCGCCCGTGGTCAAATGCCAGAAAACCGCAAATACCCACAGCGCCACAAGGAACAGCGCCGACCAGGTGTGCAGCCAGACCGCCTGATCGAAACTGATGATTCCATATACGCCATGAATGCGTAGTCCTGTAAACAACAGCATGAATATCAGCAGCATCTGGGTCCAGTGCCAGAAACGCTCGAAACCGCTGAATATCTTTACACTGCGACTTGGCATCAGTTTTTCCTCCGCGCCAGCAGGAAACGCAGCAAGCCATGCCCCGCCACGCCCCCCAGGGAACCGACCACCATCAGCAGCCCCAGCACATCCAGCCAAGGGGGCGCATCACGGCCCGGCATGTAGAAGCCCTTCACTTCCTTGAGCCGCCCTTCCTTCGCATGGCATTCATCACAGGCCAGGGCCTGCTCTTTGGGCGCGACCATGTGATTGATGGGCCACCAGGAGTAAGTATCGATGAAGCCGAACTCTCCGCTGTAGGGAATACCGTTCTTCTCCATGCCCACCTCGATGGCCTTGGAAAAATCATAGTTGCCCCAGAAAGCCGCATCATCGTCACCCCACAGGTGCATATACACCAAGGTGTTGTTGCCCTTGTCATAGGGCTGCACCGTGTGCATGCGTTTGAAAGGCCAGATGCGCGAATCCGGATCCTGCGCATCACCACCAAAATAGTTGATCTCAACGGGCCGGGAAGAATCGAAACGGGTATCTATGGTCGTGTATTCCATCACCCCGTCAAACCAGCGGTACTCAGGCACTACATTTTCTGCATACTTGAAACTGCCCTTGATGGACTTGTAGGTATGGCGCCACTCGCCATTCCCCTGCTGGTAACCTTCTTCCCGGTAACCCTCTCCGTTCTTCAGGCGCCCCGCAGTGCGCCAGTCCCAGTCCATCTTGGTGGCAACGCCCCCCCGCGCAAAGGCGGGAATATGGCAGCTTTCGCAGGCCACCCTGTCCACATGATCATCAAGCTTCAGCCCCTTGACGCTGAAAGGATGCGGCTTGTCGCCGTGACAGCTTTCGCAGGTTGCCGTTTCCCTTTCCATACCGGGCTTGGGCTTGGCATGTTCCTTCTCATCCTTTGCGATCATGTTGTAGCGGCTGCCGGCCCATTCATGACCCTCACCCACGTGGCAGATGATGCAGGCAAAGTTCTCGCCATCCTCTGACATGTGTACATCCACATCCCTGGGCGGATGAAACAGCACCGAGGAAAGATCCCCGTGCTTTACGTTGTCACCGCCACCACCAAAGAAATGACAGGTGCCACAGTTGCTGCGTGCAGGCAGGCGCACATTCTGGGCTACTTTCACCCAGTCGATGGGCTTCTTGCCCTCGAACATGACAGAACAGGCCTTGTTGCCCTTGGTAGGCGGCGTCTTGTAATAGGTACCGGTGGATTCATGACAAACCAGGCAGTCGATATTTTCCTCATTGGTAAAATCGTAGTTGCTGTCCTTCATGTTGTAGCCCGCATGACACTGGGCGCACATGCCCTCGTTGCCACGGGCATTGGTACAAAAGTTGTTGATGAGAACGCTTTTCCCGAGTTTCTGGCCCGTGACCGGGTTGGTATAGCTCCAGGTCCAGTGCTTGTTCTTCACGAACTGATGGCCAGCGGTGTTGTGGCATTCCAGGCAGGCGCGGGTGACTTCCGGCCCGCTGCTGAAGGGGCCTTGCAGTTCCTTGAGCCTGGTGTGATCCGTGGTGAACTTGCGTTGCTTGTCTTTGTCCAGCTCGGTGACCGGGTTGTCCACCTCGCCCCGGTTACCGATATCCGTATATTCCGAAATCCCAAGTTCCAGTTTTTTACCGCCACCGGGATTATCCTTCGCAGCAGGCACCGCAAATGTCGGGGGCACCTGGCTGAAGGCTCCCAGGAGCACCAATAGAACAGAAAAAAACCCCCTGTTTCCCGGAATCCGCATGCAAACCTTTCCTTACCGTGAAGAACCTATTGTTTCAATATAGCGCAGGCAAAAAAGATCCACCTTAAGAATAATCAATCACCCGTAATCGGATGTTAAAAAATGTGATGTTGTCTTTCCTCCATTTTTCATGACCATACGTCATTAAAAATGGCCGATGAGCAGATACCCGGGATGGAACTTTTCATGACAAAACCGTTCGTAAAGTGGAACTATGGCGTCATCATTTCATAAGGCATGCAGGAAACAACCTCTGGCTGACAAAAACCGGGGGCATGACAGATGGCCTTCAACATGACCCGCAAGTCTTCCTCCCATCCTGCTTTAGCAAAGGGGATCAGCTTGTCCCCTTCTTCCCTGATCCTGCTCACCGCCGCATTCATCACATTGGCGGACAATGGCGCTTTTTGGTCTTCACTGGCACAAAGGATGGACCTGATCAATCTAAAAGGATTTGGTTTCGTGTTGACCTTTTTTTCACTGATCACGGGCATCACGGCGCTTTTTTTCCTGGTTCTGGGGCAAAGATATCTGCTCAAGCCGTTACTGATCCTGTTTCTCTTCCTCTCGGCGGCAACCGCGTATTTCAACAACATTGGCGTGGTATTCGACACCCTCATGGTTCAAAACATGCTGGAAACCATCAAGGACCAAAACACTAATGAAGCAATGGAACTGCTGTCACCATCCTTGCTGTGGCACCTGTTTCTGTTCGGCCTGCTGCCATCCGTATTCATCATTCTGGTGAGGGTGCGCCCCAGGAAAATACTGCGGGACTTGTTATGCCGCCTCGGCACCATGGTGATAATACTTGTGGTCATCACCACACTGGTGATGCTCAACTTCAAGTATCTGACTTATTTCTCTCGGGAAAACCGTGACCTGCGCATGGCCATCACACCGGTCTACCCTGTATATTCCATGATCAAGCTCATCAAGAAAAGCCATGCCGATGATGAGATTCCGTTTCACGTCATCGGTCAGGATGCCAGCGAACAGCATTCAGGTAAAAAGCGGGTAGGCATCATGGTGGTAGGCGAAACCGCACGAGCCGATCATTTTTCACTCAATGGCTATCCACTACCCACCAATCCGCTGCTGGAAAAGCAGGATGTAGTCAGTTACAGCAATGCCTGGTCCTGCGGCACCTCGACAGCTTACTCGGTTCCCTGCATGTTTTCCTTCCTGGAAAAAAAGCAATACTCACCAGGCAAGGCACAGCATCAATCCAACCTACTGGATGTACTGGAAACCGCGGGCGTCAAGACTTTCTGGCGCGATAACAATTCCAGCTGCAAGGGCGTGTGCGAGCGTACCGAGTCGGAGAAACTGCACCGCGATCCTGATCCAAAATCCCCTTTCTTCAATGCGGGCGAATATTCCGATGAGGTTCTGCTGGAAGGACTGGACAGTTTGATCGAGCAACGCCATGGTGACGTACTCATCGTGCTGCACACCATGGGCAGCCATGGCCCCGCTTACTACAAGCGCTACCCCAGGGAGTTTGCCCGTTTTCAACCCGCCTGTGAATCTGCTTCACCCCATGAATGCAGCGATGAAGCCGTTTTACACGCTTATGACAACACCATCCTGTATACGGATCATGTACTCAACAAGCTCATCGAGTTTCTGAAAGAACGGGAAGGCCAGTATGACAGTTTCATGCTCTATGCTTCCGACCATGGAGAATCCCTGGGAGAGCACGGCGTGTATCTGCACGGCCTTCCTTACAGCCTGGCGCCGGATGCACAAACCCATGTCCCCATCATCATCTGGCTGTCCGACGGCCTGAAAACAGCCAGAAACCTGCCAGAGCGCGCAACAAAAGCCTGTGCCGACAGCAAAGTGTCTCATGACAACCTGGCGCACACCCTGCTCGGGATGTTCGATGCGAATACATCGCTATACCGGAAAGACCTGGATCTGCTTGGCGGCAGATGCAAGTAATCAGCGTGTCAAATCCTGCGGGCTTGCTGGATCTGCCGATCCCCCGAAAAAAGCGCACCACCGATCATCCCATTACCCGGGTCGGCAAGTAGTGCCCGGAGAATGCAGGGGACAGTATGTCTAATATACTGACACTTGGTTTACGGCCCGCGTTTTTCAGGAAATCGTTGTACTGCCCGCTGAATAGTCAGAAATTCTTATTCAAGAGTTATTACTCTGACTTCAAAAATACGAACGCCTGCTGGGGCCTCGAACCCGTTGAGAGGCCGAAGACAGAATGAGGCAGAGGGTGCGCGGATTCCATCAGGGCCAGAGGCATGAAAATCACCTCATCCCAAAGGCCGGATATATGGATGCAATATTCTTCTTGTCACAAACGAACTTTTCCTCACATCACGGGGCGAACCACATATGACCCTGTTATTTTACTGTTATTTTAATCAGGCGCTCTCCATTGGTTCTTATCCAAAAGCATAAGCCAGCTTGGGAAGCAGTGCCAAGCGAAAAAAATATCTGGCTAGTCGCCTTAGCCGGAAAAACAGCAGCAATACAATGGAAATTTATAAATATCTCTGATATGGTAATTATATCAATAAGTTGTGATGGCATCTGTCTTAGCAGGGAAGCGTAAATTTATCCATCCCCTCTTACTAGGCTGCGGTTTTCCATCTAGCGAGCAAATAAGCACTCTAGATGGAAGTTTTCCACCTAGTAAACAGTACTGGCCATCTAGGTGGAAATTTTCCATCTACTAAAATGTTAGACGTCAAAGGAGAGATCGTGGAATTTATACCAGTTAATGCTTCTATTCACTATAAATGTGCTTTAGACGTTTATTGCTCCGATAATGATGGACTTACTTCGATAAGACGGGTTATTAGAAGCTGGTGCTTAAGTAAGACTTAATGGAATGGTTCGCCCCGCTCCCTAAACGGCCTCAAATGGGCCATGATGCTGATACAACCCAGACATCAAAACAGAAGCGAGGTGAACCATGAAGAAGGATAACAAGAAAACCCAGGTT
>JAMOLT010000024.1 GCA_027068915.1 Sedimenticola sp.
ATGCACTGGCGGGAGTGGACGAAGGAGGAGTGGGAGGAAAATAAGAAGCGCAGACTTGGTGGTCCGGGGCTGCAAAATTGTGAATGGTTGGAGCATCCGGATATATTGATAGAAAACATACGAATGGCAAATCGAGAGAATGAAATATTCGGCAGGAAGGATTACCGAATCCCGGGGCTGACCCGGTTTTATAGAAGGCTGAGCGAAAAATGTGGTGTTTCTCCTTTTGAAGTATTGCGTAAGCATGGGCTATCCAAGGAGGAATGGAAGGCCTGTTGTGATAGCCAGAATACTTTCCAACCGGCAATAGAGAAGAAACTGACCATACCAAGAAGCAACGTAAGGCCAATGGACAAGGAGAAAAAGGAAGAATGAACCTCGCGAAATTGAAAGTGGCGAGCTGTTTTATAAGCCTTTTTGGGTTTATGCAATTGGTTCATGCCTATGAGGTGGAAACCCATGTGCGAATATCCCAAAAAGCTGCGACCTGCTCAGTGCTGTCAAATCAGGAATTTGTATCGGGCTTGGGCCTGAAGAGTCTCAATGATGAAAATCCTGTTTGGCGCAAGCCTATCGATGACCAGGATGAGAAACCTGAAGAGTGGATACTAAAATGGATAGTGGAATATGGAGATCCAAATGATCCGGGCTATAAATCCACCATCAAAACCCTCATCGGCTGGGGTGCGAAGTTCGAGGACGAGAAGTTTCTCACCCGCCCGCTGAATCATTTTTTTGATCCGCTGAACGGGCTTCCTTTTCATTCATGCCCGCATGGCGCTGACTGCAACACATCCCCTGCCTGGGCATTGGAAGACGGTAGTCCCCATCCGGATTTGGATGAGCAAGAGCAATCATTCTTTGATGCAAACAAGCGCCTCCGGTATGCATTGGGCCTGGCTGACAAGGATGCCCGGGGCGTGTGGAAAGTGGAGGGCATGTGAAGGAAGATGAGGGCACGGAAAAGACCAAACGCCGTGGCTGGCACATCACCGGGTGGGTGGTGCTGGTGATTGCGGTGTATATCCTTCTCGACTCCGGGCTGATCCCCTGGGGCTACGTCCGTTCTGCGCCTATCAGTGGCACCATCATTGACCAGGAGACGGGCCAGCCGATTTCCCATGCGGTGATTTCTATCAGATGGCCACAGCTGATCGGCACGATGGGTGGGACGATTCACGTGGGTAGCGGCACCATCAAGCGAATTGAGGTGGTTTCTGACGAACAAGGCAACTATCTGGTGCTCGGCTGGAAACGCTCGAAATGGGAGATCGGTGAAGGTGGCTTTGGCAAGGATCGGCCGGAAATGCACATTTATGCGGCAGGGTGCTGGCCCCGGACGCTGCGCAACAAGAAGGCAGGGCGGCTGGGCTGGGGCGAGGCCTGGAAAGCGGAATGGGATGGCGAGGATATCGAGCTGGAACCCATGCACTGGCAGGAGTGGAGCAGAGAAGAATGGGAGAGTAAGAAAAAAGGCCGGATGGCTGGCGGCCCCAGCTTTGAAGGCTGTAAATGGATGGAATATCCCGAATATGTTGTGGGTAAACTGCGCATGGCAATCCGAAAAATCGAGCTGTTTGGGCAAAATGAAAAAAAATCGCTGGGATGGGATGATTTTTTTCAGGCACAGGAAAAAAAATGCGGCATTGATGTATTTAAGTATCTTCAAAAGTATGGCTTGACCCATGAAGAATGGGAAGTTTGTTGTGCAAAGAAGTAGGTAATAGCTGTCCAGAATATAGTAGAGGTGGCCCTCTTGTTCAAGGTCATGCCGGGCAAGCCAGCGATGAAGTTACCGGGAAGGTACGTCGCTCCTCAGGAAACACAAGAGGAGAAGAACGAGATGATGGTTGCCCCACCAGTAAACCAAGGATACTCAAAAAAGGAGTAACGAAAACATGGGAAAGTTGGCGAGAACAACCTTTGTTGCGATGCTGCTGTTGGCAATGTACCCGGTATTTGCCTACGAAGTAGAGACCCATGCCCGTATGTCACAGAAGGCAGCCGCCTGTTCCATACTGGCGCAACCAGCGTTCATGGAAAATCTTGGACTCGATGGGTTGGAGGTGGAAGATCCAGTCTGGCTCAAGCCGGTAGATGTAAATGATCCCGAATGGGTTG
>JAMOLT010000025.1 GCA_027068915.1 Sedimenticola sp.
TACTGCTTGCCGGATGTGAAGCTATTGTCACTGCTGGAACAAACGAAGGAATGGATCAAGCTTCGCCGGGAAACGTGAGCCTCTGTGCATGCCTTCATGGCATTCAGCGGTTCATCCCCACGGGCGTGGGGAACACTGATTGCAGTCGGAATCATCGGCGGAATCGCCGGGTTCATCCCCACGGGCGTGGGGAACACCTTGAATGGTCACTGACCAAACTCTATTCCGACGGTTCATCCCCACGGGCGTGGGGAACACGCGCTGAGCGTCATCCTGATCATCTTCGGCCACGGTTCATCCCCACGGGCGTGGGGAACACGCATCAGCAAGATTCAGCGTAGCTACTGTAGCCGGTTCATCCCCACGGGCGTGGGGAACACTTCCCTTGACATTCCCAATTTCACCCCATATACGGTTCATCCCCACGGGCGTGGGGAACACGTGCAGCTTGATAATCAGATGATCTCATCTGGCGGTTCATCCCCACGGGCGTGGGGAACACAACAGGAACAAGCATAACTCCAGCTGTTAACTCGGTTCATCCCCACGGGCGTGGGGAACACGCCATCCCGCTGCCACCGACCGGCTGCATATCCGGTTCATCCCCACGGGCGTGGGGAACACGTGGTGGTTTGAGTGTATTTTACCTGCGGAGCCGGTTCATCCCCACGGGCGTGGGGAACACTAACCCACCGGGCTGGTCAATCTCTCCCACTTCGGTTCATCCCCACGGGCGTGGGGAACACACTAATTCTAACCCATTGGATCAACGAAGAAAAATCACCAGGCAAATATCTACCAATAAATATGCCCTATTTTCCTGATTGTTAAAGAACCCCATTTTTCTCTTCCGCTGGAAGAAAAAAAACCAATCTCAGGCCATCCAGTTCCACGGGGATCCGCCGGTTTTCACCCAAGGTCTGGAAGTCAAATCCCGATTCGGTGTTGGTCGCCCATGCCATAACGATGTTGCCATCTTCCACGAAGGTTTCACATTGCTCCCAAATCATTTCCCGAATACGCCTGGATGTATTACCAACATACACTCCAGCCCGAACTTGCAACAGCCAAACCGCCAACCGCCCACGCAGGCGATCTGGCACATTTTCCGTCACTACCATAACCATACTCATGATCAGCCACTCCGGTGGCCTGCATCACCAATGGCGTCAGCAGAAGGAATGGCGGGTGGGATAGATTCGGGAGCCGGGTCTGGCGGGTTAATTTCACCCGCTGCCAACACTTCTTCAATAGTGGGAATAATTTTTCCCAAAATTCTTTTATCCCGAAAGACATCTCTGCAAGCCAGGCGCACTTGCCTGTCTGGCTGGGATGGATGGGTGGCGGCGATCTTGAAGGCAATGGGCACCACCGTGTCAAACTTGAAAATATCTGCAATATCGTAAACAAAGGATAGTGGCTTACCAGAGTGAATAAAACCAACAGCTGGCGCATATCCGGCAGCAAGTACGGCGGCCTCAGTGATTCCGTACAAGCAGGCAGTTGCAGCGCTGACACAACGGCTGGGCACATCACTGGCATCCCATTGATCCGGGTTGTAGCGCCGCCCTTTCCATTTGACACCATAGCGTTTGGCCAGCAGCTCATAGGTCTTACGGACACGTGCGCCCTCAATCCCCCGCAGTTGCTCGATACTACGCCGCTCTGGCGGCTTCTCCCCAAAACGAACTTCGTACATCTTGCGTACAACTTTCAGGCGAAGTTGATCATCCAACGCAAGTTTTGCCTGATACAGCAAACGATCCGAGCGCGCACCACCAGGCTGCCCTGAAGCATAGAGGCGCACCCCGGCCTCTCCCACCCACACCAGCAAAGTACCAACATGGGCAGCCAGTTTGGCGGCGGCATGCGAGATACGGGTGCCCGGTTCGAGCATGATACAGGCAATTGAGCCCACAGGAATGTGGGTGCGCACACCATTTTTATCGATAAGAACAAAAGCACCATCCTTGACATCAATCTGGCCGTATTCGAGAAAAATCATGGAGACGCGGTTTTTCATGGGGATAGGCTTGAGAGGCAAAAAAGGCATGGATTGGTTTTCCTCATGCGGCGCGGTGGACCTTCATATCTACGCGAAAGCCCGCCTGAGAAAGCATATTAACCAGGCGATCTACCGTGCATTTATCAATACGGCCCTTGATCACATCATTTAACCGGGGCTGGGTAGTGCCCAGGCGACGGGCGGCTTCCGCCTGGGTCAGGCTCGACTCTTCCACATATTCTGCAATCTTCATCATTAGGGATGAGCGCAGCTTGAGATTTTCCGCCAGAGAAACATCGTTTTCCAGCGCTTCCCATACATTGTCGTACTGCTTCGTCATTGTTCTGTATACCTCCGTGCCACTTGCCGTAAGCGCTGCCGGGTCACATCAATATCTGGCTTTGGCGTTTTCTGTGCCTTCTTTTGAAAGGCGTGAAGGACATGAACGGTATTACCGTACCTGGCAATGTAAATCACGCGATACTGCATACCCGTTTGCATCCGAATTTCACGGACGCCGGCACCAATCGATGAAAACGGCTTCCAGTTTAGAGGCTCCAAACCATTTTGAATACGGTCTATTTCGTACCCCACCCGTTGGCGGGCACGATCTGGAAATGCGCGAATCACTTCCAGGGAATCTCCTTCAAATACCACTTTCTTGATCATAGTTGCAATCCTTGCTTATATCAAGTTTGATATAATTTGCTACTCAGATACGGCGCACCAACAGCAGGCCACAACCGAAAGCTTTGGCTCGCCCCAGCCCAGTCATCAGGGCAGCCACTAAAAACTTTGGGTCTTCCACAAGCAACCGCCCATACAAGTCAATGCTGGTGAAACGCCGAACATTGTCATCACTCGGCTTTTTCACCTCGTAAAACCGATGATTGTCGACCATCAAGCTCTCCAGAGAAAAACCCAGTTGTTTCCCCCGCCGCTCCAGCCATACCTGTGCGGCCTCCTGATGAATCACGGCAGGCGACGGGCGGTCGCTTGGATTATCAAAACGCTGTTTGTATTCATCCACCTTGGCCTCGATGATGTCACGGCGGATGCGCCGCTTTCCGGTATCACCGGCCTTGCGCGTGACAACCGCATTGGCACGCAGACTAAACTGCAGTCTGTCATTGGCACGCAGCGTGGGCCGATACTCCCGGGTTTGTATGTCCGCTGCTATGGGATTGTTTTTCGGCAGACGTGCTGACAGCAGATAGTAAAAAGGCAGTCCACTCTTGGGGTCTTCATGCCGGTAGAGAAAGTCCCGTTTCTGCTCGGGAGCATTATCAAACAGATCCCAGATCATTTGGTGCTCCCAGAACAGGTTGTTGCCGGATTTACGTTTGTACTTATAGATGGCTTCGATACTGTCACGATTCAGTCGGAGTCGGCTCAAGTACATCATTCACCTCCCAATGATACGAACTTGTCTCTGGGCACGAACTGCCATCGCTGCCGGTTGATGGGCTGATCGTAACACGGCACATGGTAGTCATGCTCCATCCCGGCATCCATGCCTGCCTCCCAATAATAACGAGCTTTGTTGACAAACAACGCTTCCAGGTCCGATAAAATGGCATAGCTGTCCAACGCCGTCTTGAGGCTGTCCGCCACACGAATCTCCGGATTTAGCGGCAAGGCTGGCGGGCAAGATTTGCGACCCAGGTAGAGGTGGAAATGCGGTGCCGTTAACGCCCGTTGGAAGCGCGTCAACGGCCAGTTGGGATGATCAGACATCACAGCCACCACTGCAAGAGCATCCTGACGGTAGCTGCGAAACGAAAGCATGGTACCTAACTTTGACCCTCTAAGTTCATCACGCCGAGTATAATAATGCCGTGTTTTTTTATTTGCGGGGGGAACCTGAGTGGTATGAAAGTCACGCAATGCAAGCCCCGGAGCCAGTAGTTTGACACCAAAACGGCAGGCACTGGCCAAGGCAGTGTGGCCTTCTTGGTCGGCACGGTCGATACCTAAACCCGCCGCAAGCAAACCCAGTAACGCGGAGCGGCTGGGGTGATCCTCGATAGGCCGTTCCTGCCCCACCGCCTGTGTTCCCCAGGATATCAACGGCGCATAAAGCTGAAAAACAAGATAGTCTTTCATGATCACGACACCACAAATTTGATGATCTTGTCCAATGAACCTTCACCAAGCTGTGCATTCAGGGTTTCACTGGTATCCACGCATTCACCATAGACTTTGTTGAACTTGTCCCGTTGGGATTCCAGATGCTCGATGGCCACGGTCAGTGGGTCGCCAGCACGAACTGCCTTGAGGAAGGCCACGGAAAGGCTTCGTGGCTGCTGTGACCCCTTTTCCGCCAACAAATAGGAGGTGTAGGCGCGCGAGGCGAAGCTATTCTGCTTACCGGTGGGCGCCACCTTGGCCGCCACTTCGGTCAATGCAGCAATGGCCTGGTTCGCAAGACTATCATCGCCTTGCAGATTCTCTACCAACAGATCACGGTTGATGCAGATGTACTGGTAAAAGACCCCGGAAGCAAAACCAGCATCACCTATATGCCCCGCTCCAGCATCCTCTTCATGGGTGTTCAAATCATCCACCGCAGTGAAAAAATCGTCTTCAATCTTTACCGGATTAACGGTGATAGCATGGGCCACCTGACAAGCAGCTTCTACATTGTAGGTTGGCTTAGAAGCAAGCATACGGCCGAAAAGGGCAATATCCACAGCTTTTGGCTTTGACCTGAGCAGATCTAGTTCATCATTGTCCGGCTCACGACCTTCATCAGCCAGCTTGTCTGCCAATGTCACTACAGCCTGCCACTCTTCAGGAGAAACATGGGCCAGTTGTTCGATTTCCAACGGGTGTTCCTTTTTCACTTTACCGAACACTGCAGCAATGGTGGATGCCCATTTCTGCGCATCCTTCTCCTTTACACCCTTGTCAGTCAGTTGCGCATAAACCTCCTGCCCAAGCCGCTTGGTGCGTGTTCCTCTGAAATTGCCAAGCACTGATTCGAAATGTTCTGACGTGCGCCACGCTCGCTTGAGGCTTTGTGATGAAATCCGCAGGCGTTCCGTTCCTCCTATGATGGCAGTCTTAGGCCGCCCTAAATCGTCCCGGTTGAGGTTGGATGGTGGATAGGCCGTGAGCAGATGCAGCTGAATAAATTGGGTCATGTTCATCTCCTTTGAAAAGGTTACTTCGTATGGGTGTAGTAAGGCTTGGCGAAGCGGTATTGCCACTGACGTGCACCGGTATACCAATTCGGTTGCCGTTGCTGGGCTTCCCAATGCAGGATTTCATCGGCCAGCAGAATTGGATCCGCCGTCTTTCCGGCCTGGACGATGGCACGGCGCATAGACTGAAAGAAATCCTCCGGTTCTCTTGACGCCAGCAGACGCTGAAAGCGCAGCTCGCTGAACAGGGGCGTGCCACTACCAGGTTTTGGATTGCCCAGAATCAGCGGCAAATCCTGACTTGACGTACTTTCCACCCATACGAGTAAACCCGCAAGGAGAACGATCCCGCTCAAGGCATATGTTTCCAGCCGCGGCAACGAGCGGGCGAGCCGATAGAATGCTGGCTGCATCATCACCTGTTGCAAAGAATCACAGCGCCGCAACCGGGCACGATCACCTCGCTGTTTTTCAGCATGAATCCAGTCATGCCATTTACGGATGGCATCGAGTTCTTTTTGTTCATCTTTCAGTATCATGAAATTCATTTTTCCTCCTTATGCAATCAACGCCTTCAACGCCTTCAACGCCTTGCTGCCATTCAGGTAATGCTGCAAGCCGCGCTTGCCGTCACGCGCATCTACGACACGCTTGAGATCACCATCTTCATTGAAGTTAGAAAGAACATACTGATCGAACAATGTTCGTGCTCTGTCCTTCAAAACCCACTGCCATCGATCAAGCAGCTTGTCTATGGCGCCTTCGTCATCCAGCGATTTCACCATTGTTCCCAGCAAAAAATAGAATTCAATTTCTGTGCCTAACCAGAAGTTATTGTCTACAAAGGACATATCTCCCTTGATATCGGCAGGCCGCTTGAACCAAGCTTTCTTCAGCGCAGCCTTAAGCGTTTTCAGTACATCTGTCGCTGCTTCAATCATTTTTTGCACATATTCCGCAACATCATCACGCTGTTCCAACTCAAGGTTGAACACTGGCATTTCTGCCTCATACCAGCAGCGGGCCTTCATATTGTCCATATCGAAGCCAAAAGCCCACAGCCTGGGCTGAAAATCAGCATCGCCAATCCACTCCCGGCGACTTTCATAGCATTGCACAATAGTTGCTGGGGTACGGACGATTTTTCCCTGTCTGCCCGCAACCACCAGGCCCAGCCAATGGCGATATCCGAGTCCGCCGGGCTGGGCCTTTATGGAAAGCGGTTCCTTTCCATCCTCAATGGCATAAGGCGTCAATGGGTGTATCCAGCTCCCCGCGTAGTTAATACCATAATTCTTGGTTGTGAACGTCCGAACCAGATGGTCACTGGCCTCTCCAGTCAGACCACAAATCCCCGCCTCACCGGAAATAGCCAGACGCATTCGACGCGGCATGGACCAGTAAGCTTGCAACGGATGGGCGTGATCAGGGAATGTCTCCATGCCCTTCTTTTCGCTGGTGCGAGTTGTAGCCATCCAAGGGAAAACGGCATCGATGGCATTGTTTTCCCTGTTTCCCGGCAAGCGGGTAAGTTCCTCTTCAGTCAACACATTCAGCCATAAACGATGCCATAGCGTGTCATAACAACCATTCTCTGGCGGCATGGCCAAGGTGGTCAGCGGTCCACCTCCACGCAATGAAACCCGGTGTCCAACGCCACCAGAGGGCGCGTTGATCTGCAAGGTGAAAAGTGCCAGTGCTGCATTCCACGGAGAAAGCTGCTCGATTCCGTCGCGCTTGATGAAATGATCCAGATTGTCACGAATAGTCTTTCCACCAGGCGCTTCGACGAACATAGCCGCTATCTCCTTCTCTTCGCCTACGCTCAATGTTAAATCCTGCATGAACGCCGGCTCACCTACCTCCGAGTTAATATTGAAGGCCTGAACATAGGGTTCAAAGGCGGCAGCCAGCTCATCTGGGGCAGGCGATGCCTTCCAGTATTGTTTCCACTCCCTGCGCCCCGCAGGTGCAAAGGCGGTTTGCAGCAGGCCAATCAGCAGTTGATACAGGGCACCGCGAAAATCAGCGCGGGGCACCTCAAAATCCACCACATCCCGCCGACCAATTTCGTTTACAGAAATTTTGATAACGCTTCTGCCAGCCAGCCGTACCGGCAACCAAGGGTCAACCAGCAGATTCCGGCTTTCTTTATCTATCATGGTTCAGCTCCAGTCCTGTTTTTTCGTCATAAACAATTTGCACAGCCATACCTTTCTCATTCACTCCCCGCGCCTCCCATCGCCCACCAACCTGTATCAGTGGAACAATAAAACTGTTTTCATCAAACAGCCGATCCTTTTCCCGCAGTTCACCCAGCACCTGCTGAAGGCCAACATCGTCCACAGGCGCCAGTTTTTGCAGCTGCCAAGCGTTGACTCGCAGACTGCTCAGATCCCATGGGTAGCGCCCTTCATTGCACCAGGGCTGCAATACACCATTCTGCCAACGGGCGAGATACAGGGTTTGGCTCTCATCGCCAAGGCGGGTAGCAATACGGGCTTCCTCATCCCAGTGTTCAGTACGTGTATAGCCCGATTCCACGTTCAAGGTAGCAAAAGTGGCAGCATCGCGCTTGCTCATGGTCTCCCCTTCCATCTCAATTCGGGCATCCAGCAGACCAGCAGGAATACCACCTTCCTCGTCATACACAAATTCCAGCAGTTCGCGCGCATTTTCTGGCATCCACCAACCACCTTTTTCCTGCAAAGTCTTTTGCGTGCGCCAGAGCACAAGGGTATCAGGGTAGACAAAGTGCGCCTTGGGAAAACATGCCTTGAACCAGTCTTGTGCAGGTTCCGGATTGAATTCCGGCGCATGAATATGCAGCACAGGGGCACCGCGCTCACCTCGTTGGTGCCGTTGCAACCGTCCGGCACGCTGGATCAGCAGATCGATGGGCGCTAGATCAGAGATCATCACATCAAAGTCGAGATCAAGGGACTGCTCCACCACCTGTGTAGCGATCAGCACCTGCCCATGTCTTTGCTCATTCAATGATTGCTTGCCAAAGAGACTCAGCATACGGCCTTCAATGGCAATACGATCCACCAATGCATAACGACTATGGAATAGATGCAGGCGGTCTTCGGTCAACCAGTCAGCTTCAACCAGCAGTCGCCAGACATCACGAGCATCAGCCACAGTATTGCGCATCCAACAGACGCAGCGGCCCTGCTCCACCTCCCGACGAATAATCCCAAGCACCACTTCCTCGGCATGGCAGAAAGAAACTGCCACATGTCTTTCGACCGAGGCACGGGTCTGCAACGGCATCTCCTTGCTATCTCCCGAGGCAGCTACCTGTGTGAGCAGGGGATACGTTTTTTCAGCCAGATCAGCCACGTTCTTTCCATGGTATGCATCAACCAGAAATTGGCGTTGCCTGCGTGTCAGCGTCGCAGACAACAGCACAACACTGCCACCCAACGCACCATGAAATCTGATCAACCGCTTCAGGGTTTCCAAGGTGTAGGCATCATAGGCATGAACTTCATCAAGGATCAGCACCTTGTTGGCCAGCCCTAGCAGGCGCAAAGACTGATGCCGGGCCGGCATCACTGCCAACAGCACCTGATCGATGGTGCCAACACCCACATCCGCCAGAAGCGCCTTCTTGCGGTTGTCCGCGAGCCAGCGATTGCACTGGGCACTGACACTCTCCTCCTCACCATAGCGTGGATCATCAGCCTGCAATTCAAGCAGGGATTGCTGAAACGCTCCAGAAAGGTGCCGGGCGCTGTGGCTCAGAATCAGACTGGGATTGTCTTTTTCGGAATAGAACCGCCGGTAGACCTCGGCCATGCGTTCATACATGGCGTTGGCAGTAGCCATGGTCGGCAAGCCGATATAGATACCCCCACCCAACCCAGCATCAATCAGGCGATGGGCAAGCATCAGCGCCGCCTCGGTCTTACCCGCACCAGTGACATCTTCTAGGATAAACAGTTGCGGCTCATCGGCAATCGGTAGCTCTGCGCAGGTTTGCTGCAGCGGGGTTGGCTCAGCAATATAGTCGAAAAGGTCACCCAGCTTTTGCCCATGGCGGGGCATAGGCGTTTCGATACCCGCTGCAGCCACGGCTTTTTCCGCTGCGATAAGCGCATAATTGCACCAATATTCGTCGAGGGACAGCGGCCCGGCACGAAACTCGAAGATTTCCTGGTTTGAGCCCAGCCAGTCGGACAGTACTGTAATTCCCGCCAGCAGCCAGCTCGCCCGGCGTTGCCGTTGGATGAAGCTATTGTCTTCGGACAGGCTAGCCAGCCCATTGAAGTCGATGCGATTAAAAGCCTGCCAATACCCAAAAAAGTCAAGCACCGACCGCTGGTCAAAATCGCGACAATGGGACTTGAGCCGCTCTTGTCCTTCCGGTGGCCAACCATGGTGGCCAAATACCGCTGCCAGCCAATAGGGAAAAGCGTCCTCGACGAAATTCCCCAACGAGTCATTCATCTCAGGAAAGACTTTCTGCTTCAAAAACTGCTGCCAGAACATCCAGCCCAGGCTATCGTGACGAACCGTATACCCACGCTTGCGAATCTTGCTCTTCGGCCAGAAGTGCTGGCGCAGATCCCCGCGCAATTGCTGGAAGTTCTCGGCGAACTTGCCCAGGTCATGCAACCCCAGCAAGAAGATACACCATTGCATTGCCGCGTCTGGAGGCAGCCCCATCAGTTTCGCAAGCCGCGTCAACAACCATGGTTGACGCTCTAGCAAAACCTTGCCCACCGCCGCCACATCCAGTGAGTGATAAACCAGCAGGTGACAAATGTCATCTGCTTCCTGATTATCTGGCTGTTGCGCCTTTCCCCAGTATCGGTACAGGGCTTTCATCACTTGCTCCATGCATCAAGTATCCAACTCCATGACAGGCAGGACAACAGCCCACCAACGAGCCGCCAAAAAGAGCTTTAGAAA
>JAMOLT010000026.1 GCA_027068915.1 Sedimenticola sp.
TCACCACCAAACTTCGCCGCCTGCACGGTCGTGATCGCCGCCGTCAGCGTGGTTTTACCGTGGTCTACGTGACCGATGGTGCCCACGTTTACATGGGGTTTGGTTCTTTCAAATTTTTCCTTAGACATCGCCGCACAATCTCCAAAAAATAGTAATGGTCAACGCTTCAGTAAAACCGCATGCCAAAGCATACTGGAATCTGGAGCCCAGAAGCAGATTTGAACTGCCGACCTCACCCTTACCAAGGGTGTGCTCTACCAACTGAGCTATCTGGGCAAAGCTTGCTTTTTCTGGCCTTCCACCAGACAATTCCTTAACAACAATGGAGCGGGTGATGGGAATCGAACCCACGTAGTCAGCTTGGAAGGCTGAAGTTCTACCATTAAACTACACCCGCACTGAACACGCGGCCAAAACCGCTCTATATGCAACCGGCAACCCAAGCATTCGCCGATCAACCTGCCTCCATGCCTGTCGCTTTTGCCCGCAACCATTCCAGACCGATCCCGGACAGCACAATGGTGGAGGGGGGAGGATTCGAACCTCCGAAGGCTGAGCCAGCAGATTTACAGTCTGCCCCCTTTGGCCACTCGGGAACCCCTCCAAAAAAGAGGACGCATTTTCCAGAAAATCACGTCGAATGTCAATAGCATATCAGGAATATTTTTTATCGGCCCGGCAAGGCTGGGAAAACAGTCTGGAGCCATGCCTATGGTCAAGCTCCAGCTTGCACAGTACACTAGCATTCTTTATTTATATACAAATTGTATTTGCAGTCCCCTATGCCTAAACCCGTGAAGCACCTTTTCATCCCCTCTCTGCTTACTCTTGCGCTTATTGGCTGCGCCACCCAGCCAGGCAGCCAGAAACCACCGGCGAGTGCGAAAACACAAGAAAAAGAGATAGTTCTGCCATTCAAATCCACGGCAGTGCCACCAAAAAAGCACCTCGACAAGGAGCTTCTCTACAACTACCTTGCCGGGGAAATCAGTGTGCAGCGGGGCGCATGGGAAGAAGCATACGAGCACCTGCTTCTGGCCGCAACAGAAGCAAAAGATGCGGTTGCAGCCAGCAAGGCAGCCCGCCTGGCCTGGCGGCAGAATGACATGATTCGCGCAACCCGCGCCATCCTGCTTTGGGTTGAATACGATCCCAATGATCTTTCCGCACGCCAACTGGCCATGCTCACTGCCCTGCGAAACGAGAACATCGATCAGGCACTGGAGCAGGCCAGAGCCATACTCCAGATTGCCTCCGCAAAAAGCAAGGACGGATTTCTGCTCCTGAGCTCTGCTTTAGCAACCAGCAAGGAGAAAAACAAGCTCACCATGATTCAACGGCTGGCCGAGCAGTATCCGGAAGACGCCCATGCGCAATATGCAATGGCATTGGTTTCCACCCAGGAAAAGCAATTTGACTTGGCCCTCCAGGCCATTGAGAGAAGCCAGCAACTTGACCCTGACTGGGACAAGCCCTATTTGCTACGTGTGCAGATATACGCCATGCAAGGCGATGAGCCCGGCGCCGAAAAATTGCTGCGCGAGGCAGCAGACACCCACCCCAGCCCGGCTCTGCTGGAAGCCTATGGCCGCCTGCTGATGCAGGAGAAAAAATACCAGCAGGCCCTGGAAAATTTCCAGAAGGCGCTGGATCTCACCCCCGATGATCAGGAGCTGTTATATATGATCGGCATTCTGGCGCTGCAAACGAAGGATTGGGATCTTGCAAAAGCCACATGGGAACAATTGCGTGACAGCCCACGCTACCACAAGGTACAGGAAGCCTGGTATTTTCTCGGCCAGATGGAAGAGCTCCAAGGCAACCTGAAACAGGCCACCGAAAACTACAGCCGCGTCAAAAACGGGCGCCTGCTTAGCGATGCACAAATACGCACCGCCATACTAACCGGCAAGCTGGGCAACCTGGACGAGGCACATGAGCTGTTCAACGCCCTGCGGCTCACAGACCCAGACCAGGCGGTTCAGATTTACATCACCGAAGCCCAGCTCCTGAAGGAGCTACACAAGCCTGATTCGGCACTGGAATTATACGACGAGGCGATCAACACCTACCCGCAAGAGGCGGATCTGTTATATGCCCGGGGTCTGTTGGCAGCCGATCTTGGCAAAATCGATCTCGCTGAACAAGATTTCAAGGCCGCCCTGGCAATCAAGCCTGATGATGCCGATACCCTGAATGCGCTGGGCTACACCCTGGCGGATCAGACCGACCGCTATTCAGAGGCCTATGCCTACATCAAAAAAGCACTGGAGCTGAATCCGGACAGTGCCGCCATTCTCGACAGCATGGGCTGGGTGCTGTTCCGCATGAAAGAATACACACAGGCACTGGAGTATCTACGCAAAGCTGCGGAAAAGATGGACGATCCGGAGATTACCGCCCACTTGATCGAAGTACTTTGGGTGACCGGTTCCCGGCAGGAAGCACAGGAACTTCTCGACAAGGCTGACACCACCTACCCGGACAACCACAAACTCAAGGACGTGAAGCAGCGGCTGCAATGAAGGCGTCTGATATCTTCTGGCCGGCACCAGCCAAGCTAAACCTGATGCTGAGGGTTATCGGGCGGCGCTCCGATGGCTATCACCTGCTGCAAACCGTGTTTCAGTTTCTCTCCCAGGCAGATCTGATCCGTTTTCAGCTCCGCCCGGACACGCAAATCCGCTGCAACGCACTCTCCGGTGTGCGCAATAATGACAACCTCGCCATACTGGCGGCACGGCTGCTGCAGCAGCACTGTGGCAGCGACCGCGGCGTGGACATACAGATCAAAAAAAAGCTGCCTATGGGCGGCGGCCTTGGTGGAGGCAGCTCCAATGCGGCAACCACCCTGGTTGTACTGAACAAGCTCTGGAACCTGAACCTCGAAGAGACGGCGCTTGCGGAACTCGGACTACAACTTGGCGCCGACGTGCCGGTCTTTATTCTCGGCAAAGCCGCATGGGCGGAAGGGATTGGAGAAAAGCTCCGGTTTTTCGAGCCACCCGAACCCTGGTACCTGGTACTTTCCCCTGCTTGCCACGTCTCAACCGCCGAAATTTTTTGTGATTCACAATTGACACGGGACGCCAAGGCAATCACAATACGCGACTTCTCTGCGGGGCATAGGGAAAACACCTGTCAGACGCTGGTAGCCAGTCGCCATCCAGAGGTGGGGCGGGCGCTGTCCTGGCTGAACCAGTTTGCCGAAGGCAGACTGACCGGCACCGGAGCTTGTGTATTTGCGGCATTTCCTTCGCAGCAGCAGGCCGAGACAGTACTGAACGAGATTCCCGCAGGCATGAAAGGCTTTGTGAGTCCGGGGCTGAACCGATCACCCCTGCACACCAGGCTTGAACAGTTTACTGGGGCGTGGCCAAGTGGTTAAGGCACCGGACTTTGACTCCGGCATCGCAGGTTCGAATCCTGCCGCCCCAGCCATTTTTCAAACAGGCTGCAGCTAGCCTGCAAGCGAGGTCCAACAAAGTGGCTAGCAGTGGCATGATGGTCTTTGGCGGTAACTCCCATCCGGAACTGACCATTGAAATCGCAAACTATCTGGATCTGTCGCTGGGCAAATGCGTTGTTGGGCAGTTCAGCGACGGCGAGGTTCAGGTCGAAGTCGAGGACAATGTTCGTGGCCGGGACGTGTTCGTGGTACAGCCCACATCCGCCCCAACCAACGATCACCTCATGGAACTGCTGGTAATGATAGACGCCCTGCGCTGGGCTTCTGCCAATCGCATCACCGCGGTAATCCCTTATTTTGGTTATTCCCGCCAGGATCGCCGACCAAGATCCGCCAGAGTGCCCATTACCGCCAGGCTTGCAGCCAAGATGATCGGCACTGCAGGCGCCGACCGGGTGTTGACCATGGATCTGCATGCTGACCAGATTCAGGGATTTTTCGACATTCCTGTGGACAACATCTACTCCTCTCCCATATTGCTGGGAGACGTCTGGCGGCAGAAGTATCCGGAGTTGATGGTGGTGTCCCCGGACGTAGGGGGGGTAGTGCGGGCCAGAGCCCTGGCAAAACGCCTGGATGACGCAGACCTGGCAATTATCGACAAACGCCGGCCCAAAGCCAACGAAGCACAGGTGATGAACATCATCGGGGACGTGGCCGGCAGATCCTGCGTCATCGTGGATGACCTGGTAGATACCGCCGGCACCTTGTGCAAGGCGGCCGATGCCCTGAAAGAGCATGGCGCAGCGCGGGTAGCCGCCTATTGCACCCATGCCGTACTTTCCGGGCCGGCCGTAGAGAACATCAATGGCTCCAGTCTGGATGAGCTGGTGGTGACCAATACCATCCCCTTGCAGCCTGCGGCAAGAAAATCCAGCAAGATTCGCCAGCTTTCCATTGCGGGAATCCTGGCGGAATCCATGCGTCGCATAAACAACGAGGAATCTGTAAGCTCGCTGTTTATGGACTAGAAATTCGTGCACATTTGGCACGCAACCCTGCCCTGGCATATCTGGTCGCGGATACGCCAGGGCTTGTTTTTACCTGATCCGACGGATTCAGGTTTTACTCTCAGGAGAGAATAATGTCAGATATATTTACTATTCAAGCTGTTGTCCGCAACGACGGGGGGAAGGGTGCGAGCCGCCGCCTGCGTCGTGAAGGCCTGGTACCAGGCATCATCTATGGTGGCGGGAAAAACCCCGAAATGATCGCTGCCGCACATAACAAGCTGGCGCAGCATCTGGAACACGAAGCCTTTTACTCATCCATTGTTGAAGTGGAAGTAGATGGAAAGAAGCAGCGCGTGGTCCTCAAGGATCTTCAACGCCATCCGGCCAAGCCCTTTGTTCTGCATTTCGATCTGCTGCGCGTGGCTGCCACCGACCGCATCAAAATGAATGTTCCTTTGCACTTTATCGGTGAAGAAAGCGCCCCTGGCATCAAGGCCGGCGGCACTGTTTCCCGTACACTGGTTGATCTGGAGATCATCTGTGAAGCACAGGATCTGCCTGAATACATCGAAGTGGATGTATCTGCCATGGAGGTTGGAGACATGCTGCACCTGAGCGACATCAAGCTGCCTGAAGATGTCGAGATTGTCGCCATGACCCATGGCGATGAACACGAGCACGATGAGCTGGTTGTGGCCATGCAGGCCAAAGCCAAGGCTGTCGATGAAGAAGAGGCACCCGAGGCCGAAGCAGAAACAGAAGAAGAGCCTTCCTCAGAAGAGGAGTAAGCTTCTATTCTGGCTATCCACCAACGGCGGCCCTCGGGCCGCCGTTTTTACTTTCTATGTAAATCTACAGATTCAGGCTTCAGGTCAAGAACATGGAACAAGGAATCCGCTGCATTATCGGGCTTGGCAACCCCGGTGAAAAATACCGGAACACCCGGCACAATGCCGGCTTCTGGTTTGTAGATGAACTTGCCCGCCAACATGGGGTGCAATTGCGCCCGGAAAACAAGTTCTTCGGGCAGCTGGCCAAGCTGTCCCTCCCCGCCGGGGATTGCTGGCTGTTCCAGCCCGCCACCTTTATGAATCGCAGCGGCCAGGCAACCAGCGCCCTCGCACATTTTTACCGCCTCGCCCCCGAACAGATTCTGGTGGCACATGACGAACTGGATCTGCCAGCCGGATCCGTGCGCTTGAAAAAAGGCGGCGGACACGGGGGCCACAACGGACTGCGGGACATCATTTCCGCCCTGGGAAGCAAGGACTTCTACCGCCTGCGCCTGGGAATAGGCCACCCCGGGGACCGGAACCAGGTAACCGACTATGTACTCTCCCGGCCCTCCCGGGAGGATCAGCACAAAATAGAAAAAGCAATAGAACTGGCCGTAGATCAAACAGAAGAGCTAATCCTGGGAAACTACCAGCAGTTGATGAACCAGCTGCACGGGAGCACGAAGTAAAGCTTGCGCCAGCCGCATCATATGGGACGATGTGTTGCATAATAGCTGTCAGCTGCAAAAGAAGTATTGTGGACATTCCTAAGTTAATACTTCGTAAGAAAAACAGATTTCATCTTGTTCCACCTGAAGAGTTAAATGGATTGCAAGAGCATGCTGAATGGCTGGAAGCGTTGTGATCTTACCCATCGACTCCGACCTCAATGATTTGGTGTGACGTCATAACTCCATTATTGGCAGCCTTTGCCCAAACAAATCAACCAGACCGGCTGTATGAAAATGGGGAGTAAGTCGTTATTCATTTTGCAAATATGGCGGCAACAATAAAGCGTCACTTTAATGCCAAGCAAGAAGCATATAGGTGAAAAGGTCTAGTAATATCATTCACCCGGGTGGTTAAACCCCACTGTGTTCTGTTTGCACCATACAGCTTAATCGTTAGATTTTGTATGTAGACAGCGGAGTAAGCGAAAGGAAAATTCATGAAAGCCATAGCATGGGCAAAATATGGAGCACCTGAAGTTCTTCAACTTAGAGACTTCAAGAAGCCCTTTCCAAAAAACAAAGAAGTCCTAATTAAAATTCGTGCATCCTCTGTGACAGCTGGTGATTGTCGGCTTCGTGCATCTAAAGTGCCTATGGGTTTCTGGCTACCTACACGACTGGCATTTGGTATGACAAAGCCAAGGGTTCCGATAATAGGGATGGATATATCAGGGGAAATAGAATCGGCAGGAGAAGATGTAAAGCTGTTTAAAAAAGGTGATGAGGTATACGGAACAACAGGTATGCAGTTGGGAGCCAATGCTGAATATATCTGTCTATCTGAAAATTCGGCATTGGTGAAAAAGCCAAACAATATTACCCATGAGCAGGCCGCCGCTATTATTTTTGGGGGATTAACAGCAATACATTTCCTTAGAGATAAAGCAAATATTCAAAGAGGCCAAAAGGTTCTTGTCAATGGAGCATCAGGGGCTGTAGGAACTGCGTCAATACAGCTGGCAAAGTATTTTTGCGCAGAGGTAACAGGCATTTGCAGTACATCCAATGTTGAGTTGGTTAAATCTCTCGGTGCAACAAAAGTTATTGATTACACTAAAGAGAATTTCACAAAGAACAAAGAAACATATGATGTAATTCTTGATGCGGTAGGCAATCTATCGCATCCCCAGTGTAATAAATCACTGACAGAGCACGGGAAACTAGTTTTAATTAATACGGGCTTGCTAACTAACTTATTGTCGATTGCCAGAGAGAATATAATTTGTGGCGTGGCCGGTGAGAGTAAAGAGGGACTTGATTTCCTGAGAGCGCGTGTTGAAGCTGGAGATATTGAGGCAGTCATCGACAGAGTTTATCCCTTAGAGCAAACCGCTGAGGCTCACAGGTATGTTGATAAAGGACATAAAAAGGGTAGCGTAGTCATATCTGTGGGGCACTAAAAACCTAACACAC